>CAWBUC010000021.1:0-137576 GCA_963791865.1 uncultured Actinomycetota bacterium | reverse complement strand
CCAGTCAGACAGGCTCACCGAAACAAACGGTACAACCTCCCTGGACATCACATCTAGTGGTTGCGCCCATTGATTCGTCGGGGGTCTAGTGTGCCCGCGCCTGAGATTCGCGCCAGATATTTTGCGAGGGAGTTGAGGATTTCGTCTGCGGTCTTGGTCCAGGCGAAGGGGCGCGGGTTTTCGTTCCAGGTGTCGATCCATTGTCGGATGTCGGTCTCGAGGGCGGCGACGCTGATGTGGACGCCGCGGCGGATGAGTTTGTCGGTGATCAGGCCGAAGAACCGTTCGACCTGGTTGACCCAGGACGATCCGGTCGGGGTGAAGTGGATGTGGAACCGGGGATGCTTGGCCAGCCAGTTGTTGATCATGTCGGTCTTGTGGGTGGCGTAGTTGTCGCAGACGAGGTGGATGTCCAGCTCGTCGGGGACCGCCTTGTCGATGGTGATCAAGAACTTGCGGAACTCGATCGCCCGGTGCCGGCGGTGCAGGTCGGAGATCACTTCACCGGTGGCGATGTTGAATGCGGCGAACAGGCTGGTCACGCCGTGTCGGACGTAGTCGTGGCTGCGTCGTTCCGGCGTGCCGGGCACCATCGGCAGCACCGGCTGGGAACGGTTCAGGGCCTGACATTGGGACTTCTCGTCGGTGCACAACACGACCGCCTTCTCCGGCGGGTGGTGGTAGAGGCCGACGATGTCGACGATCTTCTCCACGAACTGGGGATCGCTGGACAGCTTGAACCCGTCCTGGCAGATGAGGTTTGAGCTCGAACTTCCGCCAGATCCGCCCGATCGTCGACGGTGACAGGCCGGACCGTTGCGCCATCGAGGCCCTCGACCAGTGGGTGGCGTCTTTCGGCGTCTCCTCCAGCGTGGCGGTGACGACCTCCTCCACCCGGTCCAGCAGGATCGATGGTGGCCGGCCCGGCCGGGGCTCGTCGACCAGCCCTTCCAGCCGCCGCTCCATGAACCGGCCCCGCCACTTCGCCACCGTCTGCTCTCGGATCCCCAACGTCGCGGCCACCTCGAGGTTCGACGCACCGTCGGCGCAACGCCAGGATGATCTTGGACCGCAACGCCAGCGCCTGCGGTCGACTTCGCCCGCCGCGCCCACCGCTGGAGTTGATCGCGCTCCGCTCGGCCAACGACAGGCCCGCCTTCGGACGGCCCGGTCGGGGCCGATCGACCAGCCCGGCACAGCCGCGACCCGGCGAACCGGCGCCGGACGTTGTGCACCGTCATCACGCTCACCCCGAGCTCGTCGGCCACCCGGGCGTACACCACTCCCGGCTCCGCGCAGGCCAGCACGATCCTCGCCCGGACCGCGACCCGCGCCCCTCACCGGCCGCCCACTCGAGCAGCCGAGCCCGCTCGCGCCGGTCAAGGCGAACTCGCTCGCTTTCACCGTAGCAACCATAAGACATGGTATACTACTTACGGCGCTTATTTCAGGCGCGACACACTAGTGGGCCGCATGACTGAAGTTGTTTGACGGTTGACCTTGGTCAGGATCTGGTCGGCGGTCTTGGTCCAGATGAAGGGTTGGCAGCGGTCGTTCCAGCCGTTGATGAAGGCCCGGATCTTGATCATCAGGTCTCGGACCGAGGTGAAGGTGCCGCGGCGGATGGCTTGGCGTTCGATGATGCCGAACCACACCTGGAGCACATCGGCGATCTCATCAGCGACCTCTTATGCCGCGGGATTGGGGATGCCCGAGGTGCCGATCGAGCAGGGGCGATGGGCGTTGCTGATGCATCGTTCAGCAGCCCCGTTGGAGTAATCGAACAGGCTCAGCGTGTGCCCCACCCGTGCCCGTTGAGGGCACGAAAGCCTCAGATCTGGCGCTCATGAAGATGGCCATGACTAGGTATATATGTTCTGTAGTTACGATTCCCAAGCTGATGATGACTCAGCGGGCCCGCGTAGGCCGGCTGAAGATCCGCGTGGACCGAGTGATCTATGCTCCGATCTCTCTGCTCTCGATCACGCTGGGAGCCTAGGCCGCGTCGGCGTGCCCCAAGTGCCCAGAAAGGGTGGAGACGGCGGCACCCCGGATGTGTCTTCGCCGAACCGAACGCCACCTGACCATTGACCTCAATCACCGCTTCCACCGCCTCAGCCCACGATCCGCGGCAGCCGCATCCCGTGGTTGGACACACGGCGCTTCGCTGCAGGCCGCTCCACTGGGCCCGCCTCGCGGCCATATCATCGCGGGGGTGGCGAGCGAGGGTCTCCGGGGCAGGCTGGGCAGTGCCGCGAGCGCGTTCACCAGCAACGCCCGAAACCCAAACCTACGGCGCGCCCAGCTCAGCTTCCTGGGAGCCTGGACGGCAGAGTGGGCGTTCACCGTGGGGCTCGGGATCGTCGCCTACCGGGACGGTGGTGCGGCAGCTGTCGGGCTGGTGGGACTCCTTCGCATGGCCCCGTCCGCGATCCTGGCCCCCCTGTTGTCGCCGTTGGCCGACAAGGGCCGCAGGGAGCGCGTACTGATCCTGGTCTCCGTACTGCGTGGGGTCATCACCGGCGCAGTTGCGGTCGTCGTGGGCCTGGGCGGACCGTCGCAGATCGTGTATGCGCTGGCGGTGTTGTCGACCATCGCTGCCACGCTCTACCGACCGGCGCACTCCGCATTGCTCCCGTCGCTCTGCCACACCGGATACGAGCTCGCCAGCGCCAATGTGGTCCGTGGGTTGCTGGACGCCGCCGCCACGATGCTGGGTCCGCTGCTGGCAGCGTTGCTGCTGCAGTTCACCGGTGTGACCGTCGTGTTTGCCGTGGCGGCGGGCGCCTCGTTCTGGGCTGCAACCTTGGTGTGGCGGCTGGACTACGACGCACCTCCGCGGCCAGCGGCGCCGAGAGAGTCCAACCTGATGAGGTCGGCCGCCGACGGCATCCGAGCCGTCAGCCGGAACGGCGACCTTGCGCTCATCATGGGTCTTGCAGCGGCGCAGTCATTCACCCGAGGGGCCCTGACCGTCCTCACCGTGGTGGTCGCCATCGAGCTGCTGGGGACCGGCGAACCGGGCGTGGGCGTCCTCACCGCCGCCATCGGGGCTGGTGCGATCCTCGGTTCACTCGCCGCCTCGTTGCTCGTCGGTAGTCGGCGCCTCGGCGCGTGGTTCGCGGTCGGGGTGGCTCTGTGGGGTGTGCCGGTCACGCTGATAGGCGCCTTCCCGCACCAGGTTGCAGCGTTGGTCCTCTTGGCCTGTGTCGGCGTCGGGAACTCGCTGATCGATCTCGCGGGTTTCACGCTCCTGGCCAGACTGGCGACAGACGAAGTCCTGGCACGCGTCTTCGGAGTGCTGGAGAGCCTGGTCGCCCTATCCGTCGGGGTGGGAGCGATCGTAGCCTCGCTGGTGGTCGACCAGGCCGGCGTACGTCCTGCGCTCGTGGCTGTCGGGCTGCTGTGTCCGGTCCTCGCGGTGGCGTCATGGCGGCGGCTGCGAGGAATGGATCGGTCCATCGGCGTGCGCGACCACGACATAGATCTGTTGCACGAGGTGCCCATGTTGAACGCCCTGCCCTTGCCCGCTATCGAGCAGCTCGCTCGCGGTCTGGAATCGGTCGACGTGCCCGCTGGTCAGGTCGTCTTCCATCAGGGCGACGTCGGGGACAACTACTTCGTGATCGAGTCGGGCGAGGCCGAGGTGATCGGGGACGGAGGCGTCGTGGCGACACTCGGTCCGGGGTTGGGGTTCGGCGAGATCGCCCTGCTCCGGCGGACCCGCCGGACGGCCACGGTGCGAGCCACCAGCGAGCTTCGACTGAAGGCGCTGCGCTCCGACCGCTTCCTCCCGGTCGTGCTCGGCTACACAGCCAGCGCCCGCGAGGCTGGGGTCGTCGTCGACTCGATGCTCGACCGCTTCGCGCCCCGTGACGACCGGCCCGAGTGACCGCATCGGCAGCCCGGTGTTCAGCTGCCCGCGCCGGCCGGTTCTGGAACCGATTCCGATGGGTTCGACGTACGTCGAGCGTCCGGGACCTTGCTAGGCTCTCGCATGACCTCGGGCCGCTCGCTTCTCCTGATCGCTGACATCGGCGGCTACACCGATTACATGCTTTCCCATCGGATGAGCCTTGCGCATGCCGAGGTCAACACCGGGCGCCTTCTCGGGAAGGTGATCGATGCCGTGCCGGAGTTCGAGCTGATCGAGATCGAAGGGGACGCAGCTTTTCTCGCTCTTCCGGCCGACACGTTGGACAGCGACGCAACGGTCGCCCTGACGCTCGACGCAGCCACGGCCATGCATCGGGCGTTCCACCTCGAGCGGGAGTATGTGGCGACCAACCTGTGCCCCTGCAACGGTTGCACCCAGGCGAGCAACCTGAAGCTCAAGTTCGTCGCGCACGTCGGCGAGGTCGCCACCCAGACGATCAGGCAGCGGCGCAAACTCGTCGGGATCGACGTCATCCTCGTCCATCGGCTGCTGAAGAACCCGGTCGACGTGCCCGAGTACCTGCTTCTGTCCGATGAGCTTTACCACACCGCCACCACCCCGGTGCCGGGTCCAGCGCATGAGGTGGCTCAGGACCTCGAGGGGATCGGCCCGGTTCGGGCGTACTTCGTGGACGTGGCGGACTTCCCGGTTTCACTCCGTCCCGTGCCGGCGCCATCCTTGCTCGGACGCATCGGGAGGACGTTGGCCGTCGCCGGCGCCGGCATGCCGTACATGCTGGGTCTACGGCGTCGGCGCAGTGCGGCCCCCGCTTTCTGACCTCCAGGCCGATCAGGTCGTACCTCCGTCAGATTCGATGGTGATAGTGACCCACAACAGCGCACTGAACGCTTCCAGTCGGCGGCCTGTACGTGTGTTGGGAATCTTCGCCCATCCCGATGACGAGACCATCTGCGCCGGCGGCACCCTCGCCAAGTACGCGAGTGCCGGCGCCGAGGTCCGGGTGATCTCGCTGACCCAGGGCGGAGCCGGCCAGATCAGGGACGCGAGCGTGGCGACCCGGGCGACCCTGAGAGCAGTTCGGGAGAAGGAACTCGACGCGGCCGGAATTGAGCTCGGGCTCACCGAAAGCAGATGTCTGGAGTATCAAGACGGCGAGCTCGCCGACATCGACAGTCACATCCTGGTCGGGCTCGCATCGGAACTGCTCCGCGAGATCGAGCCCGATGTGGTGATCACGTTCGGGCCTGACGGATTCTCCGGTCATTCAGACCACATCGCCGTAGGAGCAGCGGTCACCGCGGCCTGCTACGAAATGCGATCCGCCAAACCGATCCGACTCTTCCATTGCCACCTGCCGCGAAGCAGGATGCTCCTGCGCAACCGCTTGGCCGAGTGGGTCGTCGAGCTGGCAACCCGCTTCAAAGGCACGAAGGACTTCGTACGCGCCCTGTGGGTCTTCTCGCGCGAGACGACAGCGCTCGGCTATGCGGGCGATTTCGTCAGTGTCGAATGGTTTCCGGCCGGCTCATATCTCATCGAACAGGGCGAGGCCTCGACGATGATGCATTTCCTGCTGTCCGGAAATGTGGAGATCCGGCGCGAGGGCGAGGACGGTCGGGTGCAAGTGGTCGACCGGTCAGGCCCGGGGGAGTTCATCGGAGAAGTGGGCATCGCCACGGGGCGGCCCCGCAACGCGCATGTGGTCGCCGTCGATGACGTCACAGGCCTGACATTCTTGGCAGCTGAACAGACCCCCCTCGACGGACGTGCGGAGCAGGCCGAGCTTCTCCGGACCAGATCGCTTCCATCAGGCGATCAGATCGACGCCCGAGTGAATACGTGCATCGACGTCTCCGACTTCGTCGGCCACAAGATCCGCGCCACGGCCGCACATCGCACGCAGTATCCGATCGATCCGAGAATGTTCCCTGATTCAATCCTCAAAGAGATGTTCGGCGTTGAGTACTTCATCCGAGTGTTGCCGGAGCGGGAGCTCCAGACTTC
The DNA here is from genome assembly GCA_963791865.1 of uncultured Actinomycetota bacterium. Lineage (GTDB taxonomy): Bacteria > Actinomycetota > Actinomycetes > Propionibacteriales > Propionibacteriaceae > Microlunatus. The sequence goes on along the minus strand of CAWBUC010000021.1, from coordinate 131,674 downwards.
GCTGCTCGACGAATAGGCCAGCGCCCCCACGACCTGGCCTCAGCGAGCGCGCGCTAAAGCTCCGCTGCTACGTCGTCGAACAATGCAGTTGAGAAGTACCGCTCCATACGGTCGGGCAGAATCGTGCCTACGTGGTGCCCGGGGCCGAGGCGCGTGGCAAGGCGTCGCGCGGCGGCGATGTTGAGCCCGCTCGACGGGCCAATGCCCAAGCCGCGACGACCGAACTCGCGCGCTGTAGCCATTGCCTCCGGCTCCGGGACCAGCACAGGGTTCGCGAGTCCAACAGCATCAGGGTCGAGGAGTTGGCTCATGCCGTCGACGATGCCCGGTATTCCACCGACGACCTCCGGCTCGCCCTCCGCAGTGAACGTCGCGGTCGGCATCGCCCGAGCGATGATCGTGTCGTAGCCGTGATTCCGCAGCGCGTGCGCCACGCCCATCAGCGTGCCGCCAGTACCGACTCCGGCGACAAAGCCGTCAAGCCGAACGCCGACCTGCTGGATGAGCTCGGGTCCGGTCGAGTGTTGATGCGCGAATACGTTGCGCGGATTCTCGAACTGCCGGGCCGCGTACAGATCCGCCTCTGAGCCTGAGTCCTGGTGCAATGCAGCGATCGCTCCCTCCATGCCCTGCCCCGCAGGGGTGAGAACCACGTCGCCACCGAGCCGGCGGATCATCAAGACCCGCTCTCCGCTGACCGTTTTGGGCATGTACGCCCGAAACGGCACACCGACGGTGGCGCAGACCATGCTCAACGCGATCGAGGTCGATCCGCTCGACGCCTCGACCACGACGGTGGTGGGAGACACTTCGCCCGATGCGATCGCATACGCAACGATGTTCGTCGCCATCCGATCCTTGGTGCACCCGCTTGGCAGCAGGTAGTCGAGCTTCAACCAGAGGGTGCATCCGCTCCGCACATCCTCGAACGGGATGGTTGGTGTTTCGAGCGGGAGCCGCAATAGCCATGACGCACGCTCGATGAACCTCGATGGACCGTGACCCATCACGCCTCCTGTCGGCCCATGATCCTCACCCCGATCCTGCCCGGGCCTGAGGCCACTCAAAGGTGAGCACCCGCGCACGCTCACCCTCCTGGCAAGGGATTCTGACGTTATCGACACGACGGATCCAGAGCCACTAGGGCACTCGCGACTGAACGGTAACAGCACGGTCCGAGGGCAGGTGGGGACGCGGTGGCGACGAGGCCACGGCGGCAGCGATCTCGGCGGGCAGCCGGGCGATCGTCGTGAAGGATCAGGGCTAAAGTGTCGCCTAGCGATCCTGCCCTTGCGTCCTAGGATCCTCTCTCGCCGATCCCATCGACACTCACGGAGAACGCGCTTGAATGCGGAGCGACCATCAGCGATTCGAGCCGTGTGCCCGTTTCGACTCGTCGTTGACGAGGACCTGGACCAACTCATCCGAGAAACCACCATGAGCGACGCGGCGGCCGGCTCGACGCTCTTCGAAGAGGGCGATCCAGCTGACGGCGTCGCAGCCATTCTCGAAGGAAACGTCGAGATCCTCAAACAGGGCCGGTTCCTCGCGATGCTCGGCCCCGGGTCGGTTCTCGGCGAGCTCTCGGTGTTCGTGCCATCGGCCTCTCGCACCGCTACAGCCAAAGCGAGCTCGCCAGTGCGAATGATCACGTGGCGTGCGGACGATGTTCCTGGCCGCCTCGCCCGGCACGAACGCCTCGCAACGGCAATCGTGGCCGACATAGCTTTCGTGCTCGCGGAACGGCTCGACCGTCGCACGCAGGATGTCGTCTCACTGCTCAAAGCCGCCGGGACACGCCTTCCGGTGTCGGAGCTGGAGCGCTTTCGCAGCCGTGCCGTTGAGTAGCCCGCCGCCAGCCCTCGGTTAAACGCTGAATGCCGTGACAGCACCCGCGCAGGGGTTGCTTCTACGAGGGCCTAGAAAACGGCCTTGATCAACTCAACGGATCGGTTGATCGCGTCCCTGAAAGTGGCTTGAGCACGATGTACCGGTGAGCCTTCCTGTGATCGATATCTCCGAGCCGATGGCTTCGACGGCGCCGCGATCGAGCGGGCGTGTCGAGACAGCGGCCTTGGAAGCGGACGAACCGGTTCAATGGCTCAAATCGGCGGAACTCACTGTGAAGCAGGACAACGAGTACCACTCAGTGGGCGTCATCTCGACGCAAGGGACACGCCGCGGACAAGCACTCGCCGTCCCGGTCGACCTTCTCGGAAGTGCCGACCTACACCTGGTGCTGGGTAAGGCGAAGGTGCTCGGTGTCCTCACCCAGATGTACCGGCTGCAACTACCCAAGTCGTGGGTCGGACAGGAGGTGAAGATCCGATGGCTCAAGGACTGATCGCAACACTTTTTGGTCAAGACAACCCACCACGCCAAGCCTCCCCAGCCGAGCACATCCCGAACAACGGTCAGCGCAATCAACCTCTCCCTGCTCCACAGGGAGCCGCTGTTCCCGTAAGTAGAGAACGTCTACGAATCTGTCTCGAAAGCGCTCAATTCTGGACTACTGAGCTTCCGCGCTACGCCGATCGGCACCAACGCCGAGCAGACGCTTGGGCCATCGCTGCCGGCACGCTGGGAGCCATCACGAGTCTCTCCATCTGGCCTGCACTGCAAGCAGATGCAATCGGCTGGGAGGTCGTCCTCGTAGCGACCGGGGCCGTTCTCACGACAATCTTCGCTCTCATTCCTCGAGTGAAGAATTGTGGTGAGTCGGCTGGCGCAGGACGAGAGATCGCAAGCCAGTACGGAGTAAGCGTCGGAGATCTACTTGATCTCTGCCGGATGGTCGAGCCTCTCGACCAGCAAGCCGCGCGGTCCGCCGTCAATTCCTTTCAAGCAACTAAGCAGAAGAAGGACTCCCTGCGCGGGCTACCACGAAGGTGGCTGTAACTGGCTGCTCTGTTGCCACCCGCAGCCCGTCGACTGGCAACACCTCGACCACCGACGCGGGTCCGCGAGGAATCGCTCGTCGGTATAGCGCTGGACGTACGGAAGGAGCAGGACCCTAGCGAACCCGTGCCCTGGCTATGTCAACTGCCGACGACATCAATCGATCACGCGGCTCTGTGTTCGTTCGACTTATTGGTCGACCACGGCGAGAGAAGGCCGGGACGGTCGCCATCTCCGGGGCGGCATTCTGTTGGCTAGCGCAGTCCGGAGAGGCCAGGGACCTGTAGGGCAGGCCGCGATGATTCGCCAGGTTCTCCGGCTCACCCAAGCCGTCTACGCCGCCGCGGTAGCTAGCCACCAGGCGCGGCCGCACTGTCCGCCGGTAGGTCTGGGCCGATTGAGACAACGCCTCAGCAGCGGCCGCCAGGTCGCCGGGGATTTCTCGACCGCGTTGGACCATGCCGCCATCGCGCCAGCAGTCTGGCGTGCCACCGTCGCCCAGGTGTCGCGATCCTCAGCCGGGACCGAGCGCAGCTGGCTGCCGAGCAGGCAGCCCAGGAGACGATGCGCGAACAGGTCGCCGACGAGATCGCCGAAGTGCTCATCTACCTTCTCCCTAATCGAACAGCTCAGCATGTGCCACACATGTGCCCGTTGAGGGCACGAAAGGCTCAGATTTGCAATCATTGAGATGGCGATGACTAGGTATTATGTTCTGTAGTTACGATTCCCAAGCTGAGAATGCGGGTTCGATCCCGTCGTCCGCTCCACCTCATCCTCCCTCGGTCAGCGAGTTCTCGGCCGTAGTGGGCCGATTCTCTGATCTCGTTCTTGGCGTTGGCCCTCCACGGGCACCGCAAGGTGTATGGGACTCGACAGATTCGGCCGTTTGGGCGCTGGAACGGCTGTTTGTGGGCCGTCAGACGCCGATTGGACTGCGGCAGCGATGGCTTGATCCGCGACCTGACTGCTGTGCTGGTAGATCGTCGCCGCGGCGGGGGAGTCGTGGCCGGGCGCCGCAGGTGTCACGATGAATCCTGCCCCGCAGACTGCGCTCGATTCCGAAGGAAACGATCATGAACCGGCCGACCCTCCCCCTGCTCGCTGCCGCTGCATTGCTCCTTGCGGCGGCCGCCTGCGCCCCTGAGAACCAGGCGCCGACCGCCTCAATCGTCGCCCAGCGCGGACGCGTGCACCAAGGACAAGCTCCAGACGCTGAAACCCGGGACTTTCACGGTGGGCACCGACAAGCCGGCGTACGCGCCGTGGTTTGTCGACGACAAGCCCGACAACGGCGAGGGCTTCGAATCTGCGGTGGCGTACGCCGTCGCCGAACAACTCGGCTACGACCGCGCGGCGGTGACCTGGGCGGTCGTGCCGTTCGCCAGGGCCTACGCCCCAGGGGACAAGCCCTTCGACGTCGACATCAACCAGGTGTCGATCACCGACGCGCGGCGTCGGGCGGTGGACTTCTCCTCGCCCTACTTCACGGTGACCCAGTCCGTGGTGACCACCAAGGGCTCTCCCATCGACGGGGCGACCACGGTTGCCGCCTTGCAGCAGGCGAAGCTCGGGGCGCAGGTCGGCACGACTTCCTACACCGCGATCACCGACCAGATCAAGCCGACCCAGGAGGCCGCGGCGTACGACACCAACGACCTCGCCATCCAGGCGCTGCAGAACGGCCAGATCGACGGCATCGTCCTCGATCTGCCGACCGCGTTCTTCGTGGTGGCCGCCCAGCTCGATGACGGGGCGATCGTCGGCCAACTGCCTGCCGGCCAAGGTAAGGCCGACCAGTTCGGGCTGGTGCTCGCGAAAGACAGCCCGCTGACCCCGTGCGTGTCGCAGGCCGTAGACGCGCTGCGGGAGAAGGGCACCTTGACCGAGTTGGAGAAGAAATGGCTCTCCGGGACCGGCGGGGCGCCGAAGCTCTCCTGAGCGGGCACAGGACCGTGGCGAATCCGGCCGCCGCCCCTTTGGAGACTGAGGCGGCGTGGCAGCCGTCGCCGTTGGAGCAGCAGCGGATCGCCTACCGACGCCGCCGGGCTCGGCGCTCCAGCGCGATCGCCATCGCCAGCACGGTGATCGTTGGTCTGGTCTTGATCGTGGGCATCACCTCCACGCCGGGCTGGCCACGCGTGCGGGAGACGTTCTTCGATCCGGTGCGGGCTTGGGAAGCCCTGCCAGCAGTGGCGCTTGGGCTCTGGCTGAATATCCGGGTGATGCTGGTCTGTGGAGTTCTGATCGCCGTGGGCGGTCTCCTGGTCGCGGTGCTGCGGACCCTCCGCGGCCCGGTGTTCCTCCCGGTCCGTCTGCTCGCCACCGCGTACACCGATCTGTTCCGCGGCGTGCCCCTGCTGTTGGTGATCTTCCTGCTCGGCTTCGGTGTCCCGGCGCTCCGGCTGCAGGGGGTGCCGAGTAGTGCGCTGATCTGGGGTGGGGCGGCGCTGGTGTTGACCTACACCGCGTACGTAGCCGAGGTTTTCCGGGCCGGCATCGAATCGGTGCACCCCTCCCAATGGGCAGCGGCGCGGTCCCTCGGCCTGTCGTACCCCAAGACGTTGCGGTTCGTGGTGCTGCCCCAGGCCATCCGGCGGGTGGTACCGGCCCTGCTGAACGATCTCGTCAGCCTGCAGAAGGACTCCGGACTGATTGCCGTGCTCGGTGTCATCGACGCCATCCGGGCCGCCCAGATCGAGACCGCCGAAGACTTCAACTTCACGCCGTACCTGGTGGCGGGGGCGCTGTTCGTGGCCTTGACGATTCCGCTGGCCCGGTTCACCGACTGGGTCGCCCGGCGCCAGGGATGGTACGGCCCGACCGGAGTGGCTCGATGAGCCCCTTCGACAAGCTCAGGACACCGCCTTCGACGAGCTCAGGAGAGCCCCTGCTCGAGGCGCGAGGACTCCGCAAGACCTTCGGATCGAATGTGGTGCTCGACGACCTGAGCCTGAGCGTGGAACCGGGGCAGTGCGTGGTGTTGATCGGCGGCTCCGGATCGGGCAAGTCGACCCTGTTGCGCTGTCTGAATCTGCTGGAGGTGATCGACGACGGACAGATCCTGCTCGAGGGTCGCGACATCAGCGATCCCCGGGTCGATGCCGACGCCGTACGGTCGCGGATCGGCATCGTGTTCCAGAGCTTCAATCTCTTCCCGCACCTCAGCGTGCTGGACAACATCACCCTGGCCCCGCTCCAGGTGCATCGGGTGTCGCGGGAAGACGCGCGGGCCGAGGGCCCAGGAGATCTTGACCCGGGTAGGTCTGTCGGACAAGGCGGAGTCGCTGCCCGACCAGCTGTCCGGGGGTCAGCAGCAGCGGGTGGCGATCGCCCGTGCGCTGGTCAACAAGCCGGCGCTCATGCTCCTGGACGAGGTCACCTCGGCGCTGGACCCGGAACTGGTCGGGGAGGTGCTGGCGCTGCTCCGCGAACTGCGCTCCGAGGGGATGACGATGATCATGGCCACCCACGAGATGTCCTTTGCGCGGCAGGTCGCCGACACGGTGTGCTTCCTGTCCGGTGGGCGAATACTGGAATCCGGGCCGCCGGAACGCATCTTCACCGCGCCGCGGGCGGTTCGCACCCGGGAGTTTCTGGCCTCACTGAGCGCCGCCACTGGCCCGCCCGACGACAGCGCCTCCGAAGCCGCGCCGCGCACCGCTGACTGATTCGCCGCGGAGGCGCGACAGACCGCGTCAGCGATTCGACAGTGGTAGGCAACCTCGCCGACCCACAGCGCACACTCTCGGACGAGCTGGTCACCGCGCTCGCCGTGCACGTCCGCTGACGGTGCAGGATCGTGGAATGGCTGCTAACTCTCGCGACCAGTACGCGGCGCCCGTGCCGCCCGGCCGCGGAACCGTCGAGGACGAGGTGGTGGCCGCCGAGCAGGCCCTGGCGGAGGCCATCGTCGCCAACGACGCTGCCCGGATCGCCGGGTGCGTGACCAACGACTGGGTGATCGTTTCCGAAGGAGGTGTGTCCGACGGTAAGTCGCTCTTGGACCTGATCGCCTCCGGCCAAGTGACGCACTCAGCCATGCAGGTGGTCGGTCAGCCCCAGGTGCGCGTCCTGAGTCCGACGACGACCGTCCTCACGGCCCGCATAACCAACACCGCTCACCACCAGGGCCGTCGGTTCGACGCCGACGAGTGGACCACCGACGTGTACGTGAAGCACGACGGTCGATGGTTGTGCGCCCTCACCCACTACACCGCTGTCGCGCGCACCTGACGATCGCTTCGGGACCCCGATATGCTTTAGCTGCTAAAGCACTTCTGGAGGTTGTCGATGACCAAGATCGCGATGTTCGGCGCGACGGGCAAGACGGGCCGGCTCGTTCTCGAGCGGGCCTTGGACGCGGGACACGAGGTGAGCGCGCTGGTACGGGACCCAGGCAAGCTCACGACGAGTTCGGAGCGGCTCACGCTGATTGGCGGCGATGTGCTCGACGCCGCGGCCGTCGACCAGACCGTGGCCGGCAGCGAGGTGGTGCTCAGCCTGTTCGGCCACGTCAAGGGCTCGCCGAAGAAGCTGCAGACCGACGGCACGCGGCTGATCATCGACGCCATGGAGCGCCACGGGGTCAAGCGCCTGATCTCGCTGTCCGGCGGCGGCCTGCGCGATCCACACGATCAACCGAAGCTGCCCGACCGGATCATCCGGCTGCTGCTCAAGGCATTCTCTGGGCACGTCCTGGCCGACGCCGAGGGGCACCTAGCCGTGCTCGAGGCGAGCAACCTGGACTGGACGGTGGTTCGGGCTCCGCGACTGCTCGACGAGCCGGCAACAGGCGGTTACCGCGTCGGCTTAGTCGATGGCGACAGCAGCACCACGATCAGCCGTGCGGACTTCGCCGACTTTGTCCTCTCCCAAGTCAAAGACCGCAGCTACGTACACGCGATGCCCTTTGTCAGCGCTTGAACTGCGCAGTCGGCGTCAGGCGCGGCAATCGAGTGAGGAACGGGGTGATCGGATCGCCGAAGTCCTCACCGCCGTCGTCGGTCTCAGCCGCGAGCTGAGCGCGGCCCGGCCTCCGTTCGCGGGGCGGCGACTTAGTCGCAGCCACGTCGACGTGTTGTACGTCCTTGCGCATCATCCGGGATCAGTTACGCCAAGCCAGATGGCGACCGTACTGGGCCTGACCGCCGGAGCGGTGACGCAGCTGGTCGACGTCTTGGAGGCCGATGGCCTCCTCACCCGTGAGGCGCACCCGGTCGACGCACGCTCTCGCATCCTGCGGCTCACGCCGAGCGCGGAGGCTGAGATCACCGCCTTCGAGCAGCAGGTCGTCGCCGGCCTCGCTCCACGATTCGCCGCGCTGACCGATCGCCAGCTGGCCTCGCTCGTCGACCTGCTTCGGCGGCTCAGTCCACGCTGACCGCAGGGACATCATGTCTCCGTTGACCCTGGTCGCGGCCTCGGCCAGTGGACGAAGGAGGATGCTGGAGGCACCCGCCTTGGCCGAGGAGGGCCGGACGCATGAGAGCAGTCGTCTACGACGCACCCCGCAGCTTCACCATCCGCGAGATCGACACGCCGAGTCCGGGGCCGGGAGAGATCCGGGTCCGAGTTCTCCAGACGGGTATCTGCGGCACCGACCTGCACCTCCACGAAGGGCAGTTCATGGCGGCGTACCCGCTGATCCCCGGCCACGAAACCGTCGGGGTGATCGACATGCTGGGTGACGCGGTAACCGGTTTCGCGGTGGGGGAGCAGGTCACGATCAACCCGAACTCCAGCTGTGGCCACTGCGACTATTGCCGGTCTGGCCGGTCGTTGCTGTGTGACGCCCTGACCGGATCGGGGAGCAACCGTCCCGGGATGTTCGCTGAGTACGCCGTCGCGCCGGCGGCGCAGGTGTTTTCCGTCGAGGGCCTGCCACTGGACACGGCCGTCTTCGTGGAGCCGACCTCCTGTGCCGCCCACGGCATCGACATCATCCGGCCCCGCGCCAACTCCACCGCCCTCGTGTTCGGCGCGGGACCGACCGGCCTCCTGTTGTCCCAGCTCATCGCCCACAGCGGCGCCGCCCACGTGACGGTGGCGGCACCGACCGCCTTCAAACTCGACCGGGCCAACGCGCTGGGCGTGGACGGGACCTTCCTGATGGACCGTACGGATCTCGCTGGTGATGTGGCGAGACTTCGGGCGCAGTCCGGCGGGCAGGGCTACGACCTGGTCGTCGACGCCACCGGCGTCGCCAGCATCATCGAGCAGTGCGTTCCGCTGACCTGCAACGGCGGAACGACGGTGTTCTACGGGGTCGCCAACCAGGACGCGGCGATCCGACTCTCTCCGTACGACATCTTCCGCCGCGAGATCACGATCAAGGGCTCCTTCGCCGAGATCGACTCCTTTCCCAGCGCCATCGCCGCCCTGCGCAGCGGCCGGGTCCGTACGGATGGCATCATCACCCACCGATTCGCGCTCGAGGACTACGGCAAGGCGCTGGAAGCGCTCCGCAGTGACAAGACAGTCCACAAGATCGTGATCGACCCGAGGCTGTGACCGGAGTTGACCGAGAACGGGATGGCTCGATCGGCGCTGGTGACCGGCGCGGTGAGGGGCATCGGCCGAGCGATCGCTGCGCGGCTGGTCGCCGACGGTCTGTCGGTAACTCTGGGTGATCTGCCGTCCACGACCGGACAATTGCGGGAGCTGGCCGTCGAGCTCGGGGGCGGTCAACGAGCGTTGGCGGTGCCGATCGACGTGAGCGACGAAGCCAGCGTGGAGGCTGCGGTCGCCGCGCATACCGCCCAGTTCGGTGGACTCGATGTGATGGTGGCCAACGCCGGCATCGCCGTGACCGCGCCGCTCCTCGACACCACGGCGGCGCAGTGGCAACAGATCATGGCGGTCAACGTGGCCGGCGTCTTTCACTGCTATCGAGCGGCGGCACGGGTGATGATTCCGCAGGGCCGCGGTGGTCGCCTCATCGCGGCCGCGTCGGTCGCCGCCCACCGCGGTGGGAAGTGGCAGAGTGCCTACTCGGCGTCGAAGTTCGCCGTCCGTGGCCTCAGCCAGTCGGTCGCCCAGGAACTCGCCGAGCACCAGATCACGGTCAACGTGTACAGCCCAGGGGTAGTGCACACACCGATGTGGGACAGCATCGACGCGGCCATGACGGCCCGGCGTGGCACAGCGACGGGATCGGCTATGGCCGACATGGTCGCCGCGATCCCGCTCGGACGGCTGGAGACTCCGGACGACGTCGCCGGCGTGGTGTCGTTCCTGGCCTCTCCGGACGCCGCCTACATCACCGGCCAGTCGATCGTGGTCGACGGGGGGATGTGGTTCTCCTGAGAAACTGCGCCAGCAGCGGCCACAGGGTATCGCTCCCACACAGGATTGCCCGATAGGGCAATATCTAGGGCCGGATGTGCGGTACCGAGAGAGGCATCTTGTTGTCCTTGAGGGACCGGGATAGCGTCACACAGTGGTTGCCGTTCGTGATCTTCGTCCGTACGGCGGCGGAGAGGCGTCGTCATGGCACTGAGGTCCCACGGCCACCAGGACGAGTCTTCGAACCGCCCGATCAATCGCAGGCATGCTGCGGCCAACTCACTTCATCCTGAGCGGGGTGCGCCGAATCCGCGCGAAGCTTCGGTCACGGAGCGCGCGATGGTATTCCTGCAAAAATCTGCCGGTAATGCCGCGGTCAGTCGAGCGCTGGCCGGAAGCGCTTTCGGTTCCAAGTCGAAACCACAACAGGTGCGGGACAGCGGAGAACTCGCGGACGAATGGCACCTGCAGAGAGCTCACACCGAGGAAAAGAGCCTCCAACGCGATCCCGGCGGCGAGCCTACGGGCCTATCGACCGAGTTCGGCAGTTTCACGGTATACCCGGACGACTTCATCGGTCCACTTCCCACTAGCGTGCGTACGGCTGATTCTTGGCCTATTCGGGAGACAGAACTCGAGCAGCTTCGCGGTCGGCTCGAGAGTGTGAGGGACGGCACGTCGAAGTTTACCGTTAACGGGACCGCTGCATTCAAAATGCAGGTCTATTTGGATTTGGGCTGGCTGATGACGTCCGGGGCGGGTCAGGAGCTCATCCAGGAGCTACAGAACGCGTCGCACGCGGTTGTCATCACACAGAAGGCGGCCGGTGGCAACGCAACAAGCTATCTATCGAACGAGGACTCCTACGAGCTGCCAGTCAGCCCGGCAACACCCGGTCCCGGCAGTGACGTGGAGGTGCGGTACAACCCGGCAGTTCTTCATATCAAGGACGGGACTCTTGCCTGGCACCATCGACCGCCCGCCATAGGCTTGGCACACGAGCTCGTCCACGCGTGGACCGGCGTGTACGGGACACGCGCACGCTATGACGAGGCCGGCACCAACCGTCGTGAGTTGCAGGCTACGGGCCTCGGTGAATTCGAACATCTCAGGATCACCGAGAACCGCTTCCGCCGTGAGTTCGGCCTCCCTCTCCGCCCCGAGTACTGAAGGCCCAGAAATGCCGGTGACCCTTTCCGCTAAAGCCGAACTCCGTGATGGAGCTATCTACATTGAGTACGAAGTCGCAAACAGCACCGACGGCACCATTCACCTTGTCAATGTGATTGAGCGGTGGAACTCTGAAGGTCTACATGCCGACAGCAACATCGTCTATACTCAAGTCGTCGACGGCACCCTGTGGTTGACGAAGGCCAATCTTTCCATTCCCGACAACCTTGATGTTGAGGCGCCCGACGTTCCGTTGCTGACTCCTGTCGAGACCGGTGCTGCGTACTTCGAGGAAATGACCCTTGACTTGCCGCTTAGCCCGTACCACCCGTACGACGAGGTCGAATGGTCCTCTGACGTGATCACGTACGACGATGTCGCTCTCGCGATTGGGTGGCTGCCCGCTCAGGTAGTGGTCCGTACCGGCACACGTCCCGACGGCAAGACTGTTATGTCGGCGCGCCACCAGGATGTGGTCCGCGAACAGCAGCTCGTAGTAATGCCTCTGCCAGTTGCGGTCCCGACCCACCTGCGTCCCCGGGTGCATCGCTGACTAACTAACCTAGCTAAGCTATTTGAATTGGGAACTAGCTTTATTCCCAAATGTTGTTACTGCCGAATCTAAACGCATCCTGTTGGCGGTGTGTCATTGCATGAGACACAATGTCTGGCCTGGGCTCTCGCAGCTCTGTTGAGCGGGACGTCGGGACGCAGTCGGCCCTCGCGCGTAGGGGACGGGCTGCCCTCGGGGTCGCCCTTGGGCTGATCATGGTCGGGAGCGTCGGGTGGATCCTGCTTGGCTGGCCGCTGCCTGCCGGCTCTGGATCGCCTTGGCGCTTGTAGCCGGGTGCTCGCTCACGGTGATTATCGGCATGTTTCTGCGGAAGGAGATACCGCTTCAATGGCGGCGCGCGATGGTGGCAGGGGCGGGTCTGGTGACCGTCATAGCTGCCGTCTTGGCCGTACCAGCCCTGCCGGACGCTGAGAACTTGTCTGCAGGCAAGACTGGACAAGCTAAACCGGCGCCACCAGACCTTGAAGCCCAAGGTAGGGAGGCACCCTCCGTGTCTGTGTCGCAGTCGCCGCGTCAGCCCGACCCGCTGGTGACTACATACAGGCATGGGCTGTGCGGCTGCCTTCTGTTTTGTCTTCCTCCTGATCGGCTCACTGATCGTCGGCTCGCCGTCTAGCCCCGAGGTCGCGGGATTATTTCTTCCGCGCTGGCTCGTGGCCGGCCTCATCGCCGGCGCGATCGGCTGGTCCACGCGGTCCCGCTGGCCGATCTGGCTCTTTCCGATGATCGTGTTCGGATTCGGGCTCATGCTCGGGTTCGTCACGACGATCGAGCCGATGTCCGGGCGAGGCTGAGCCTTCCCAGGCGCCGGCCCCTCACAACAGCTTGTCGGCCGTGACGCCTGGCAGGGTGACCTGCTTCCCGCCCAGGTCGAGCACGGTTCCTCCACGAACGGTGCGGGCGTGGGTCGCCAGCCAGGCCTTGGTGGCGATCAGCCCGTCGGTGACGATCTCGCCGCCGAGGAGGACGTCATCGCCCGGACCACCGTTGAGCGTGTCGGTGCCGAGTCCGCCGATGAGGACGTCGTCGCCGTTGCCACCGGTCAGGAGGTCGTCTCCGTTCCCGCCGAGGAGCACGTCGTCGCCGTCGCCACCGTCGGCCGAGATCGCGGCAGGGGCCGCCAGAGACGCGGCGATGACCACGTCGCCGCCGTTGTTGCCGGCGATCGTGACCCGGTCGATCGGGGCGGGGTCAGCGCGGAGCACGGTGACGCGGGTGTCGAGCCCCGTGACCTGCTGTGAGGCGCTGGATCCAGTGACCTCGATGACGTCGTCGCCGTTGGTGCCGTCGACGGTGACCGTGTCGGCAGTGGCGTCGGGTGCGCCGGCCAGAGCCAGGTCGGTGGTCACATCGGTCACGTCGGTGCCCGAAAGATCGCGCACCCTCACCCGGTCGGCTCCGCCGAAGGCGTTGAAGGCGACCTTCTCGAGGTCGTTGAGGTCCATGACCACGTTGGCGATGTCGCGGGTGAACAGGACTCGCCCGCCGTTGGCCAGGACCTCGATCTGCTCGCTCGCGTTGCTGCCGTTGAACAGCATGGTGTCGAGCCCGTCCTGACCCTCGATGATGTCGTTGTCGTCGCCCGGATCCCACTGGAACGTGTCGGCGCCGGCCCCGAGGAAGGCGACGTCGTCGCCGTTCTCACCGTCGACGAAGTCGTTGCCGTCCTCGCCGACGAAGATGTCGTTGCCGTCGCTGCCGCGCAGGTCGTCGTTGCCGGTGCCGCCCTCCACCACGACCGAGATCAGAGTCGCGAGGCTGCCGCTGGTGTCGAATCGGTCGTCGCCACCGGCGGCGTCGAGTTGCAGCCGCTCGCTGGTCCCGATGTCGACGGAGAACGGCGCCGGGTTGATCCGGTCGAACCGTACGCGCGCGCCGTTGGCGGTCGCGCGGAAGTTCTCGGTGTTGTCGCCGCCGTTGACCTCGACCTGGTCGGTGCCCGCGCCGCCCTCATTGAGATCGGTTCCGTCGCCGTTGTTCCAGATCATCCGGTCGTTCCCGTCCTCACCGAACGCCTGGTCGTCGCCGCGGCCGCCGGTGATGGCGTCGTTCTCGGTGCCACCGAAGAGGACGTCGAACGCGCCGGCGCCGTTCATCGTGTCGTTGCCGCCCTGACCGAAGAGCTGGTCGTTTCCCGAGCCGCCGGTCAGGGCGTCATTGCCCGTTCCGCCGAACAAGAACGCGGCCGGCAGTGGGCCGTTCGCCTCCAGCAGGAAGAGGCTGTCGTTCCCGCCCAGGCCGAAGACCTGGATCCGCTGCGTGTTGGCCACCGTCGGAGTGCCACCGGACACCGGGATGGCGCCGCCGTTCACCAGGATGGTCCCCGCCGCGTTGCGGCTGATGCCTACTGAGTTGTCCTGGTTGTCGCCGAACACCGACAACACGCCGGCGCTCGGGAGGAAGGTGGCGGTGGTGGCGGCCGCGGCCGGCGAGGCCGTCAGGAACAAGCTCCCGACAGCGAGGGTGGTCCCGGTGGTGGCCGAGATGATCGTCCGCCGAATGTGGCGGGTGCGTCGTGCGTGCATCGTGTTCTCCGTCCTGGACGCCGGCACGCCAGATCGGCCGGCAGTTCTCGTACGGAAGTGTCGGACGAGTGGCACCGGGCCGACGTCCGTAGCAGCTACTGAGATCGCCCACTGCGGCTACGCAGGGAGCACGGTCACCTGCATGCTTGCGGGAGACTGGAGGTGATGAGCAGCGAACAGCCGAGAACCCCGATCGACCCGTCCGACGAGACCAGCACCGTCGACGTGATCATCGTCGGCGCGGGTCTGGCCGGCGTCAATGCGGCCTGGCGCCTGCGGCAGCGAGTGCCAGACCTGAGCTTGGTGATCTTGGAGGCGCGAGACCAGATCGGCGGCACGTGGGACCTGTTCCGTTACCCGGGCGTGCGCTCGGACTCCGATATGCACAGCTTCAGCTACCCGTTCCGCCCGTGGACCAAGCCGGAGGTGTTCGCGTCCGGCGACCAGATCCGCGACTACATCGCCGACACCGCGGCCGAGTGCGGAGCCGAGGACAAGATCACGTACGGCTGCCGCGTCACCGCGGCCTCGTGGTCGAGCGAGACGAACACCTGGACCGTGGAGGCGCAAACGGCCGAGGGCGACGCGTCCTACAGCTGTCGCTTCCTCTACCTGTGCACGGGCTACTACGACTACGACACCAGCTACCAGCCCGACTTCCCTGGGCTGAGTGACTTCCGCGGTACCTTTGTGATCGCCGCAGTTCTGGCCGAACGACCTGGACTGCGCCGACCGGGAGGTCGTGGTGATCGGCAGCGGAGCTACCGCCGTCACGTTGGCGCCGGCGCTGGCCCGAGCCGGTGCCCGGGTGACGATGCTGCAGCGCTCTCCGAGCTACGTCACGTCCTTGCCGTCCATTGCGCGGCGCACCCGGACCGACCGCTGGCTGCCGCCCCGTACGGCATACCGTGTGCGGCGCCTCCGCTCCATCGTGGGACAGCAGTGGTTCTTCGAGTACAGCCGGCGCCGGCCGGACCGGGCGGCCGACTTCCTCCGTGGGCTTGCCGCCAGGAAGGTTGGCTGGCCGATGGTGGAGGAGCACTTCACGCCCAGCTACTGGCCGTGGGACCAGCGCCTTTGTGTCGCGCCCGACGGAGACCTTTTCCGGGCGATCAAAGCGGGCACCGTCACGATGGTGACCCAGCAGATCGATCGCTTCACCGCCGAGGGAGTCCGGCTGATGTCGGGCCAGGAACTGCGGGCCGACATCGTGGTCAGCGCCACCGGGCTTGTTTTGCGGGCGGCCGGCGGTATCGCCGTGCACGTCGACGGCCGCAGCGTCGATCCGGGGCAGACGATGACGTACCGGGGCATGATGCTCGACGGAGTCCCGAACCTCGTCTTCACCCTGGGCTACGTGAACTCGTCCTGGACGCTGCGCGCCGACCTGGTCGCCCGCCGGGTGTGCCGACTCCTGCGCCACATGCGGCGCAGCGGATTCGCCAGCGCCACCCCGAGGGCGACCTCGGTCGAGCCGGCCGAAGGCGCCTTTCCGCTCAGCTCCGGGTACGTCCGTCGGAGCCCCAAACTCCTTCCGCGGCAGGGAAGTCGCGAGCCGTGGCGGATCCACCAGAACTACCCGATGGAGTTGATCTTGTTCCGGCTGACGCGGCTCGGCCAGGACATGGCGTTCGCGAGGACGACCAAGACGTCCAGCTCCGATCCGGTCGGCGTGGCATGAGCAGGCTGCCTCTGCTCTCTGGTGTAGAACAATTCCTCCATGGGGGAGCTGTGGCGCAAGAGCGCGAGTGAGCTGGCCGCCTTGATCCGGGACCGGGAGGTGTCCAGCGTCGAGGTCGTGCAGGCCCACCTCGAACGGATCGACGCCGTCAACGGCCAACTGAACGCCGTCACGATCGTGCTGGACGATGCGCTGGCGAAGGCGAAGCAGGCAGACAGCCAGCCGCCACGAGGACGTCTGCACGGGGTCCCGTTCACGATCAAGGAGAACATCGACATCGTCGGCTCGGCGACGACCTCTGGCGTTTCAGCGCTCGCCGAGGCGCAGCCGAGCTCGGACGCTCCCGTCGTCGAACGCATGAAGGCGGCGGGTGCCATTCCCTTGGCTCGTACGAACATGCCCGAGTTCGGGCTCCGGATCTCGACCGATAGCCCGCTGCGCGGCCGGACGAACAACCCGTGGGATCGGAGTCTCTGCGCCGGTGGATCCAGCGGCGGCGAGGGCGTCGCCCTGGCCGCCGGCATGACGCCGGTCGGACTCGGCAACGACATCGGCGGATCACTGCGCAATCCGGCGTTCTGCAACGGTGTCTGCGGCCTGAAACCCACCATGGGACGCATCCCGAGTGGAGGATCGATCCCTCCGCTCGACCCCTCGGCCGCGAGCCAGCTCCTCGCGAGTGGCGGCCCCATGGCCCGCCGCATCGCCGATCTTCGGCTCGCCCTCGAGCTGCTGCACGGGCGGCATCTTCGCGACCCGCGGTCGGTCGACGTTCCGATCGACGGGTCGCCGGTTCGGAAGACGGCGGCCCTGGTCACCGACCTTTCCATGCCGCCCGCCTTCGCCGACGGCGTACGCGAGGCCGGTCGGGCACTGGAAGCCGCCGGCTACCAGGTGGTGGAAGCCACGCCGCCTGGTGTCGAGATGGCCACCACGGTGTGGCGCGTGCTGATGCACTTCGGCATCGTCGACGACCTGCCGATCTTGAGGCAGCTCATCACGCCGGCCGCCGCGGTGGTGCTGGAGCAGACCATTTCGTCATCGGCGATGCCGGCCGCCGCTGCGTTCGTCGAGCGCCGCCGGCTGCAACGGGAGTGGTCGCAGTTCTTCGCCGAGCACTCCGTCGTGGTCGGCCCGACCTGGTGCGCTGGGCCCTTCCCACACGACGCCGACCTCGACCCGGAGACCGGCATGGACATCATTCTCGATCGGCTCCCCTTCATCATCCCGGGGAACGTCCTGGGCATCCCGTCCGTCGCGCTACCCGTGGGTCTCGGCGCCGACGGGCTGCCGCTCGGTGTCCAGGTGTACGCCGACCTCTGGCGCGATGACCTCTCCCTGGCCGCCGCTCAGGTGATCGAGGACGGCCTCGGCACGCTCACCCCTATCGATCCCCGCTAACCGTTGCTCGGCGCCTCGGTGGCGAGTGGCCACCATGACGCCACCGTGAGGCCACCGTGACATCGGTGAGGAACGTAGTCGTTAGCCGGAGAACGACCGCCGGCCAGGCCGCCGAGAGACGGCGACCACATCCTCAACCAAAGGAGCACCACCATGGCCAGCAGCCGCCACCGCAGCCTTCAAACCAGCAGCATCACACTGCCCACGTCCAGCGGAGACCGGGACTTCGAGATCGAGTTCGACGCCCCCGGCCTGTCCCCGACGGACGTCACGCACGCCCGGCCCTACCTCTCCTTCCGGGTCAACCCGGAGGGCAACACCGCCGTACGCGTGATCGCCGAGCTGAACACGGAAGAGATCTTCACCCAGACTCTGGGGACCGACGCATCCCGGCAGATGAGCGAGATCTTCGACCACGGCGTGCTCACGGAGAACGGAAACGAGCTCCGCTTCTTCGTCCCCAATGACGATCCGGGCACCGTGACCGTGTCCGATGTGATCGTCACCTACACGGCAGCCTGAGGCCCCCCTCCACCTCGCGTTGCTTCCTCACACCTGCGTCGGTCTCGGCTGAGTCGGTGTCGAGGAGTAACGCGAGGTAGCCGGTTGTCCTCTCCGACGTGGTGGATCACGACACTCTCGGCCTCTACCGTCGCCTGCTGCCCGGCGTCATCGTCGTGAAACTGCAGCTGTCCCGGGCCGAAGCGCGGCGACGTGCCGCCGGCCGACCGGTGCACATCACCGCGCGGGAGTTTGATCTCTTGTACGCCCAAGACGAGGCGGCCAATCTGCCGGTCGATCAGATCGTTGACGTCGAGCACCTGGCGTTGCCTGAACAGGTCGACGCCGTACGGCGCTCTTGGACTCTGGGGCGCTAGCGCGTGCCGAACCGCTTTGGCCCATCGACAGGCTCAGGGCACGAGCTGGTTGGCCCTTCGACAGGCTCAGGGCCCTTCGACAGGCTCAGGGCTCGAGTACGTTGTCATTCATCGCCGGCTGAACGCGGCGATCTCGGCCAGCTCGGGAGTCCACCCGTCCGTGGTGTCGACGTCCAGGGTCGGGACGTCGGGCTGTAGCTGATCAAACGTGCGTGGCACCGAGAAGTGCTCGTCGTCGGCATGGGCCGCCCGCGTCGACTGTTCAGCCATCCTCGCGAGCGCACGTCGACGAGCAACCTCGTCGGGGACCTGGCACCGAACGATCCTCAACGTCGCCAGCTTCGTCAGCGGCTCCAGACCCCGCCACCAGAGGGTGTGCTGAAAGCCGGCTTCGGCAACCAGGGTGACCTCGGCGCGCAGGAAGAGCTCGATCGCCTCGAAGAACAGCCCATACGTCCGCATCGGTCAGCGGATCGCTGGTCGCGGGCACGAATCCCGGGTGGGAGGCAACCATGCCTTCCTTGATCTCGTCACGAGACAAGGCGGGACAGCCGATGGTCTCCGCCAGTCGATGAGCCAGCGTCGTCTTGCCCGAACCGCCCGGCCCAGAGACGACGATCAACCTCGGTGTCCCCACGTGGCTGACCCTAGCCAGCGGACCCGGTTATCGCTTGTGCTTACGCGGCGGGTAGTCGGACTTCTTGGCGATATCCACGTCCCTGCCATTCGGGGTAGTGGCCGCCGGGCCGGAGCTTGGGGATAGAGCTCGGAGACGGTCACCAGTGTGTAACCCTCCTCCTTCAGGCCCTCGATGATCTGCGGAGCCGCCGCCACCGTGCGTCGGGTGGATGTCGTGCATCAGGACCACCTGGTTGCGGGCGGCGTTGTCGAGCACGTTGTGATCAGCTGTTCGGTGTCGCGGTTCTGCCAGTCGAGCGTGTCGACATCCCAGTAGATCTCGGCGAGGCCGAGCTTCTCGGCAGACCTTGTCGAGGCGCTTGTTGTTCGCCCCGTACGGCGGTCGCATCAGCGTCGGCTGGACCCCGGTGACCTCCGCGATGGCGTCGTTGGTGCGCTTCAGTTCGCGCCGCATGCCGCTGTTGCCGAGCGTCGGCAGCGAGGCGTGGCTCCACGAGTGGTTGGCCAGCTCCGAGCCGGTCGCCGCGATGTCCTTCACCGTGTCCGGGTAGTTCTCGACGTTCTGGCCCAGCATGAAGAAGGTCGCCTTCACCTTGTACTGCCGGAGTGTCTCGACCAGCGCGCCCGCCTCGTCCGGGAACGGCCCGTCGTCGTACGTGAGCGCAATGCACTTCAACTTGGCGCAGTTGGGACCCGCCGGCCGCGGCGCGGGCGTTGGGCTCTTCGTGGGCGTTGGGCTCGGCTCAGGCGACGTGGTCGCCGTGGCGCTCGGAGGCTCCGGGGACCGTTGTGGTTTCGGTGCCTCGGGACCGCCGGAGGCGACGTGATGTCGGTCGGGATCCTCCCGCAGCCGATCAGCAGCAGCAGCGCTCAGGGCACAGCCGAGTACGGCGATGAGTCGCGACCTCGGCTTGCTCACCGAAGGACTTTAATCGCTGATCAGAAACATTGACGCAATTGCGGCCGAATCGCAAGACGAAGGGTGCTCACGCCGCCGTTCGCCGCAGCGGTCGTCGCCCGTACGGGACCCTTCGGCCGCAAGGTCATGGACGATCGGCCGGGGGTCAGCGGGGCGTCGTGGACGCGGACGCGCCACGTGCGGCCCAGTTCGGCGAGCATCGTCGCCGCCTCCGACCAGGCGAACTGCTCCCCGATGCACATCCTGGGTCCGGCCCCGAAGGGCAGATACGCACCGCGGGGCTGGCCCGGAGCTTTGGGGTCGAAGCGGTCGGGCTCTCCCGGGACGGCGTCGACAGCCAGCGATCCGGCCGGAACCGTTCGGGCTCGGCCCACCACCGCGGATCGCGATGCAGCAGGGCCGGGCTGATCAGGCACATGGTCCCCGCGGGCACGGTGCGCCCACCGAGTGTCACCGGCTCGAGGATCCGGCGGCTGAACATCCACGACGGCGGCCACAGCCGCAACGTCTCGGCGAGGACGGCGGTGGTCAGGGGGAGTCCGCTCGCCACACCGGACCCGGCTCGGCGTCCCACTCGGCCTCCAGTGCGGCGCGGACCGTCGGCTCCTGGTCGATCGCGGCGAGCGCCCAGGTGAGGGCCATGGCCGTCGTCTCGTGTCCGGCGAGCAGCAACGTCATGACCTCGTCGCGGACGTCGCGGTCGGTGAACTCGGGGTGCGACGCCAACACGTCCAGCACCGGTGCGGTCGGCGGATCGCCGGCCCAGCGCCCGCGACTGAGGTCCTCGACGACGTGCTCGAGCTCGGCCTTGGCGGCACGTACGCGGCGGGCGACGGGTAGTCGGGAGCGGAGGAGCGCGGGCCCTCCCGGCAGCATGGCCAGGCGGAAGCCGGCCAGCAGATCGGTGAGGGCGCCCGTGATCGTCGGCGCCGGCTCGCGGAGGTCGGAGCCGAACAGGGCCGCGCCCGCGCCGTCCAGGGTCATGGCCGACACCTCCGCGACGAGGTCGATGTCGCCACCGTCGGACCAGCGCTCACTCGTACGCCGTGCAGCCCCGGCGAACTGCGCTCGGTAGTCCGCGACCTGCAGCGGGTGAAACGCCGGCTGCAACGCGCGGCGGTGCTGCCGATGGGTCTCACCCTCGCTGGTCAGGAGGCCGTCCCCGAGCAGGAGTGCGGGCACGTACGAGGCCACGACCCTTCCCCGTGCGGCGGGCGTGCCTGGTGAGCAGCTCCCAGACGTCGGCGGCGTCGTCGACGAGCAGCACGCTCTCGGTTCCCATGCGTAGCGGCACGGAACCCGGCGTCGTTGGCCACCAGCACGTCGAGAAAGTCCATCGGCGAACGCTGGAACGCACGCATCAACGCCACGTTGACCCGGAGGGACCGTGACGATCGAGTCATCGCGCTCAGCACTCTCACAGTTGGATTGTGTCTCCTCGGTCCTCGGTCTACTACCATCCGGACGTGCGGAAGGTGATCGCCAACGGAGGTGGCCCCGTGAGGGTCGGGGCCGGTTCGGGACCGCTGCAGGTCGTCCAGGTCGGCGCCGGGCTGATGGGCCAGGCCTGGCTGCGTACGCTGAGCGAATCCGCCGACGCCGAGCTGGTCGGACTGGTGGATCTCGACGTGGCCGTGGCGCGGCGCGCAGCCGACGAGGCGGGCCACGCGACCGTACCGGTGGCCCAGACGGTGCCGGCGATGCTGGAGCTGCGTGGCCGCCGAAGCGGTCATCGACGTCACCGTTCCCATGGCTCATCGCGGCGTCGCGACGACCGCGTTGCGCGCCGGACTTCCCGTGCTGAGCGAGAAGCCGCTGGCGGAATCGGTGAGTAGTGGGTTGTCCATGATCGCCGCCGCCGAGCTCAGCGGCCGGCTGCTGATGGTGTCCCAGTCGCGCCGGTACTTCCGGCAGCTCGCGGCCTTCCGTCGCCAGATCGCCGCGATCGCGCCCGTTGGGGTGGTCCAGTGCAGCTTCTTCAAGGCGCCGCACTTCCCGGGCTTCCGTGAGCAGATGCCGTACCCTCTGCTGGTCGACATGGCCATCCACCAGTTCGACCTGGCCCGCGACCTGATCGGCGGCGAACCGCTGGCGGTCTACTGCGAGTCGTCCAATCCCGACTGGAGCTGGTTCGCCGGGGACGCGACGGCCCAGGTGACCGTCGAGTTCGCCGGCGGTGCTCGGTTCAACTTCTCCGGCAGCTGGTGCAGTCCCGGACTCGAGACGTCCTGGAACGGCACGTGGCGGGTCAGCGGAGCCGGCGGCTCGGCGACCTGGGACGGTGCCGGTGCGCCGGCGGCCCAGTCGGCGGACGGGACGGTGGTCGTCACCGAGCCCGGTACGGGCCCGGAGGAGATCGCCGGTTCGCTGGCCGAGTTCGTCGACGCCGTCCGGAGCCGGCGCGTCCCCTCCGGCGAGGCCCACAGCAACGTGTTGAGCCTCGCCATGGTCGAGGCCGCGATCCGGTCGGCGGAGAAGGGCCGTCGAGTCACGATCGCCGAGGTGTTGGACGATGCTTACGCCGCCGCGTTGGACTCCGAGGCGGACCCGGAAGTCCGCGCGGTGCTGGCCGCCTGGACCTCGGTGCACGACGCCGTCGGAGCCGCCGCGGTGAGCCGGCATTTGGCGGTGGCCGGAGTGGCCGCCGACTCGCGCCGGACATCGATACCGTTACCCGACAACGAGCAAGGAAGCAGATGATCATGAGCCTCACCCCCACCCGCGAGGACAAGTTCAGTTTCGGTCTGTGGACCATCGGCTGGGTCGGTCAGGACCAGTTCGGCAGTCCCAGCCGGGCCCCGCTGGACGTCGTGGAGGCGGTCGAGAAGCTGGCGGAGATCGGCGCGTATGGGCTGACCTTCCACGACAACGATCTCTTCCCGTTCGAGGCGAGTGACGCCGAGCGTCAGAAGCAGATCGACCGGTTGCAGAAGGTCCTCTCCGACACCGGCCTCAGCACGCCGATGATCACCACGAACCTGTTCAGCCACCCGGTCTTCAAGGACGGCGGATTCACCTCCAACGACCGCTCGGTGCGCCGGTACGCGATCCGGAAGGTGATCCGCAACCTCGACCTGGCCGCCGAACTCGGCGCAGAGACGTTCGTCATGTGGGGCGGCCGGGAGGGCGGCGAATACGACCACGCCAAGGATGTCCGGGCCGCCCTGGCCCGCTACCGCGAGGCCGTCAACCTGCTCGCCGACTACGTCACCGACCGCGGCTACGGCCTGAGATTCGCCATCGAACCCAAGCCGAACGAACCGCGCGGCGACATCCTGCTACCCACCGTCGGTCACGCCATCGCCTTCATCCACACCCTCGACAAGCCGGACCTGTTCGGCGTCAATCCCGAGGTCGGCCACGAGCAGATGGCTGGGCTCAACTTCACCCACGGCGTCGCCCAGGCGCTGGACGCCGGCAAGCTGTTCCACATCGACCTCAATGGGCAACGCTCGATCAAGTTCGACCAGGATCTGGTCTTCGGCCACGGTGACCTGCAGAACGCCTTTTCCGTCGTCGATCTCTTGGAGAACGGGGGTCCGGGCGGCGGCCCCGCCTACGACGGGCCCCGGCACTTCGACTACAAGCCGAGCCGGACCGAGGACTACGACGGCGTCTGGGCCTCAGCGCAGGCCAACATGCAGATGTACCTGCTGCTTCGCGAGCGGGCGGCCGCGTTCCGGGCCGACCCGGAGGTGCAGGAGGCACTGACGGCCGCTCGGGTCGCCGAACTGTCCCAACCGACCCTCGCCGACGGGGAGAGCTACGACGACCTGATCGCCGACGCCAGCGCGTACGAGGACTTCGACCCCGAGCCGTACTTCAACGGCCGCGGCTTCGGATTTGTGCGGCTGCAACAGCTGGCTCTCGAGCACCTGCTCGGCGCACGTCTCGGCGCGTAAGGACAAAGGCGACCACGACCGCCGCGAGACCGTAGACGGCGGCGAGCAGCCAGTACCGCGTGGACCCGGTGAGGCCGCCGAGGAAGAAGCCTTGCGAGAGGTTGATCGCTCCGTGGCAGAGAGTGGCGATCAGCACGCTGCCGCGGGTGTGCAGGTAGATCCAGCTCATGATGATCGAGTACTCGATCGTCATGAGGACGAACGCGACGATCGGCAGCCCCTGCTGCGGCGCACTGGAGGAGAAGAACGTCGGCAGGTGCCACAGGCCCCAGACCACGCCGAGGATGACACTGGCGGTCAGGGCGGAGCGGGTCTCGAGCAGCTTGGGCAGGGCGTAGCCGCGCCAGCCCAGTTCCTCACCGACCACCAGGACGAAGACGACGAAGTCGAGAACCGTCAGCTGGCCGAACTGCAGGACCCCGGCCCCGAAGACGACCGCCAGGCCGGCCGTGGCCAGCGACAACAACGTAGGCAGGCCCAACGCCACGACGTACCAGGGCAGTCCGACGCGCCACCGGACCGTCCGGCTGAGCAGCGCCGTGACGCCCGGCTTGCCGTCGGTGATCGCGGCCATGATGATCGCCGCGAAGGCCGGGCCGAACAACCCGACAAGACCGATCAACGGCGAGAAGTGCAGCAGCGGGTAGATCCACCACGTCAGGGCGTACGCGAGCACGAAGTAGGCGATCAGCGGGTGCCTTCTGATCAAGGTCATCGGATTCATCGAAATCTCCTCATCTCGGGGCGCGAGCGATGCTGATCCGAGATTCGGGCCGGTCGGGGTGCCGGCGCATCACCCGGCGGGCCGTTTCACCCCGGGTGCAGACGTGGCCAAGATCCAGCGGTAGCTGGAAGAATGCGGCCTGGGAGGAGCGGTCATGGGCTCAGATCGGCCGTCTGCGCCGCTGCTCGCCGCCAAGCAGGCCATCCCGATCCTGCGGGGCGGCACGATCCACCGCGACCGGCTCGAAAGTCAGTTGCGCACCGCGGACACGCCCTTGACCCTGGTCGTGGCGCCCGCCGGCTGGGGCAAGACCACGCTGCTGAGCAGTTGGGCCAGAGGCGACCCGGAGGTCCGCGTCGCCTGGGTCTCCCTGGACGAGAACGACGACGAGCCGATGCGGTTCTGGCGCTACGTGCTCTCGGCCCTGCAGGCGTCCAGCGACGCGATCAGCCCGGCTCCCCTCGAAGCCCTGCTCACGCCCGGACTCGGGCCGCTCGACCTCGCGGTCCCGCTGCTGCTGAACGAGCTGGCCGCCACGACCGTCCCGCACGCCATCGTCCTCGACGACTTCCACCTGCTCGAGAACCGGTCGGTGCACGAGGAGGTGGAGTATCTGCTCGCCTACCTGCCGCCGCCGGCCCGCCTGATCGTCGGCAGCCGGCAGGACCCACCGCTGCCGATCGCTCGTCTGCGGGCCCGTGGCCAGCTGACCGAACTGCGCGCCGACGACCTGCGCTTCGAGCCCGCCGAGGCCGAGGCGATGGTCACCGAACTCGTCGGCGCCGACATCGGCCCGTCCGCGGCCACCTCGGCGTGGACCCGAACCGAGGGTTGGGCGGCCGGCCTGCAGCTCGTCGCCCTGGCGCAGCGGACGCGCACACACGCCCCGAGTAGCGCCGGGGTGCCCGACGATCGACACCTGCTCGACTACTTCGCGGCCGAGGTGCTGCCGGCCCTCACCCCCGACGAGCACGATCTCCTGCTGGGCACGGCGCACCTCGACCGGTTGTCCGGTCCGCTCTGCGACGCCGCTCTGGGCACCACCGGATCCGCCGCACGGCTGGATCGACTGGACGCCGAGAGTCTGTTCGTCGTCGCCCTGGACCCGGAGCGGGTCTGGTACCGCTGCCACCACCTGTTCCGCGACGCCCTGCTCCGTACGATCGCCGCCGCGGGGCCTGAGGCGGCGGACCAGCGCGAGGTCCTGCGTCGCGCCGCCCAGTGGTACGCCGACCACGATCTGTGGGACGACGCCGTACGAGCACTGCTCCGGGCCGACGACGCCCCCGCGGCGGCGAGGCTGCTGGAGTCGGCGGAATTCTGGTTCTTCAACCAGGGACTGGCCGCCAGCTACCTGGCTCTGGGCGACGCCCTGCCGCCGAGCGCAGTGAGCGTGCAGCTGGCGCTGAGCCTGACCTACGCCGCGGAGAACTGCGGCCGGCGTGATCGCGTCCTTGCGTGGCTCGACGTCGCCGGCGAAGGGCTGAATCCCGCGGCGACGGTGCGGGACTGGCGCAGCGCTCGTGCCGCCGTCGTCATGTTGCAGGGCCTGGTGGGCACCACCGACGCCGAGGGCGGCAAGGCCGTGGCGTTGACCCGCGAGGCACTCGAGGAGGAGCGGGCCGCGGGCGAGCCCATCCGCAAGACCGCCCTGCTCGCCTTCGGTCTGGCGCTGGCCCGGGACGGGCAGATGGCCGAAGCCGCCGACCGTGCTGGACGACTGCTGGCGAGAGCGCGAGGAGGCGCCGTGGACCCGGCCTGTCCTCCTCCAGTTCGGTGGGGTGCTCGCCCTGTGCCTGGCCCAACTCGAGCGCGACGACGACCTCGCGCGGCTCCTCCGCCAGGCTCGGCCCATGGTCGAGCAGGCCGAGGAGGCGTGGGGTCCGGTGGCCGACCCGCTGGTGATGCTGCTGCGGGCGGCCGAGGGCCGGCACCGTTACCGCGCCGGGCGGTTCGACGACGCCCGGGCGATCCTTGCGCGGGCGGCCGACACCCAGGCGCGCGTGAGTCCGTCCGCCCGGGTGATGACGCTGGTGTTCCTGGCCGACACCGAACTCGCCCGCGGCGAGCGGGCCGCCGCGCGCGGCACACTCGGCCGGGCCCGCGACGTCGTCGCCGAGGAGCCGGTCGCCCCGTACGCGATCGAGCAGCTGGAACAGTCCTCGACCCGCATGGGACGGCGCGCGCTGAAGGCCGCAACCCACTCGGGCGTCCTGCTGGAGGACCTGACCGACCGCGAGCTGGCCATCCTGCGCACCCTGCCGGGCACCGCGTCGCAGCGCGAGATCGGGGCGGCGCTCTACCTGTCCATCAACACGATCAAGGCGTACAACAAGAACCTCTACCGCAAGCTGGGCGTCAACTCGCGCCAGGACGCCGTCACCGTCGCCCGACGCCTCGGACTGATCTGACGAAACCACCCCGGGTGCAGTCCGGACGGGGTGTATTCCGACCGGCGACCGGGAACGCACACTTCAGGCATGCACGGCCCCCGATGCTATTCGATCTTGCTCGACGCCGACTGCCCCATGACGCTGCGCGAGCTGATCGCCAGCCGCTTCGACGTCGTCTCCGAGCCGGCCTCGCCGCCGAGGCTTTTGATCATCGACAACCTCGACCAGGTCGCCCTGCGTGCCCTGTTGCTGCTGCTCTGGGATGCCGGCCATTCCCTGCGATCGGTGTCTACTCGCCGGTGCTCCCGTCGATGGACTCGCGGATGAGGTCGGCATGCCCGTTGTGGCGGGCGTACTCCTCAATCATGTGGAGCAGGATCCAGCGGAGGCTCATGGCGCGGCCGTCGGGCCAGGGGCGGTCGGCGAGCCGGTCGAGGCCGCCGTCGGCCAAGGCCTCGGCGACCAGAATCCGGGACTCGGCCGCGGCGCTCTCCCATATCGCGCGCAGCTGCTCGGGGGAGTCCTCGGCGGCGGAGTGCCAGTCCCAGTCCGGATCGGCCTCCCAGTCGACACCGTCCCACGGGGGCGGCGCCCAGTCCCGGGCGAAGAGCCGCCACGAGAACCAGCCCAGCTCGACGTACGCCAGATGCTTCAGCATCCCGCCGAGTGTCATCGTGGACACCCCAACGGTCGCGCCGAGACCGGCCGCGTCCAAACCGGAGCACTTCCACGCGAGCGTCGCGCGATGGAACTCCAGGAAGCCCAACAGGGTGGCGGCCTCGTCATCTGCCACCGGCGGTTCCGGTCGGCCGTACTCGTCGATTGCGGTCACGACGCGCGAGTCTAGGGCAGCACGTCGTCACCTGGCATCCGAGCGCGCGCAGGGAATCGGCAAGAAAACCGGCGTACGGTCGCCGGGTCCACCGGCTGCCCGACTGCCCTGGTTCCAGCAATGGTGGTCGCATGAATCACGCGCAGGACTCGATCATGAGGTCGCCGCGTTGTTGCTGCTTTCCAGCACCGGCAGATCGCGGCTGCTGGGTTGGGTGGGCTTCGGGTAAAGCCTTCGCCGCACCCCGCAGCTGATGTCCCGGCAAACGCTCACTCGCTGGCTCAACGCGGGTCCGCTGCGGCGACTGTGGGTGTTCGCTGCGGTGGTTGTGCTGCTCGCCTCGGTTGCCGTGCTGGCCCGTCCTGCAGCCGAGGTCCTCCCGTTTCTGCTTGTGTTGGTTCCGCCGGCGGCCGCGTTCTTGGTCGGTGCGGTCGCCGGGGGTCGTCGCGAGGTGCGGTCCACGCTCGGCCGGCTCGCGCGGTGGCGCGTCGGGCCCGGGTGGTACCTCGTGGCCGTGGCGATTCCCATCGCCGAGAAAGTTGCCGTCGACGTGGTCGGTGTGCTGGTCGGGGTCAGCACTCCCGCCCGCATCTTCGCCGCCGTGACCGTGTCGGCGCTGGTGATCCCGCTGGTCGTGGTGATCCCGGCGATGCTCGAGGAGCTGGGCTGGCGCGGCTACGCGGTCCAGACCGCTGTCGACGCCGGGCGGTCCCCGGCCTGGGCCGCGGCCGTGGTCGGTGTCATGTTCGTCGCCTTGCATGTGCCGCTCTACCTTCCCGGGCCAGCTCTACGACGGTGTGCCGCTGTGGCCGTTGCCGATGATCTTGTTGGCCGGCTCGGTGTTGTTGACCTGGATCTACCTCCGTACCGGGAGCGTCCTGCTTGCCGGCTTGATGCACACCAGCCTGAACGGCACGGTCCCGCTCACCTGGGGACTGGACGCGGCCTGGGTGTGGCAGGCCAGGGCGTTCGTGCTCGTGGTGATCGCGGTCGTGGTGCTCGCTGTCGAAGGTCGCAGGTGGTGGTCGGCGTCGGGCGCGACTGCTTCCGGTAAGGCGACCCGTCCAGGTGCCGATTCTCCGTCGACCGCAGCGTTCCTCGTGCCTGTGGTCATCGTGGCGGCTCACGTCGTCGACGACCGCTTCCTACAGCCCGAACTCGGCACCTTCGCCGCCGACCATCTGGTCAGCGGTCTGGTCCCGTTGGCGGGTCTGCTGCTGGCGGCGGCCGCCTACTCGCGGCTGCGGTCGGGCGCCAAGGCGATCCTGTGCGCCGTGGTCGGCCTGTTCGGGATCACCGCCGGGGTGGAGGGCTGGTCCGCCACGCTTCAGGTCGGCCCGTCGAGAGATGACTACACCGGACTTCTCTCGCTGCTCGCCGGCGCCGCGTTGATGATCATGTCGGCGGCAACGCTGTGGCGTACGCGACGACGCGACCAACCGCTCTGGCGACTCGTGCTGCGTCGTGGTGTGATCACGATGATCACGCTGGTCGTGCTCCTGCAAGTGGCCTACCCGTCCGTCTTGGCCTACCTCGGCACCCACCAAGCGGACGCGACCGTCTCCGCCGCCGACATGGGCGCTCCCCACGAGACGGTGGGCATCCGGACGAGCGACGGAGTCCTCCTCCAGGCCTGGTACGTCCCATCCCGCAACCGGGCGGCGATCATCACCTACCCCGGACGTCGCGAGGCCCAGCGGTACGCCCGGTTCCTGGCCCGACACGGCTACGGAGTGCTTCTGTTGGACCGCCGTGGCCAGGGCGGCAGTGAGGGCGACCCGAACTCGTACGGCTGGGACGGGCAGCACGATGTCGCCGCGGCGATCGCCTTCCTGGGGAACCGGCCCGAGATCGACCCGGAGCGCATCGGCGCCATCGGGTTCTCCGTCGGCGGCGAAGTGCTGTTGGAGACCGCCGCCACGACGCCCGAACTGCGGGCCGTCGTCTCCGAAGGGGCGGGGTTCCGCTCAATCCGCGAGTTCAGGCACGTCGCGGCCGCCCGATGGTTCACGCTCCCGTTGGCCTTCGTCGTCACACTGTCCACGGCGATCTTCTCCGACCGCCTGCCGCCACCTGATCTCGCCGATCTCGTCGCACGGATTGCGCCTCGACCTGTGCTCCTCATCCAGGCCGAGGACGGCGTGGGCGGTGAGGAGCTCAACGGTATCTACCGCCAGGCGGCGGGACCGACCGCCGAGCTGTGGACCGTTCCCGGCAGCTCGCACGTGGGCGGGATCGACGCCCAACCCGAGGAGTACCAGCGGAGGGTAACCGACTTCTTCGACCGCGCGCTCCTCGCTGCCTCGCAATGATCAACATTTCCGGGTGCCGGAGCTGGCCAGTGCACGACGCGTGCGCCAGAGTTCTCTCACCTCAGGTGGCGAGGATGTACGCCTCGAGGTGGACGTGGGCGATCTGCTCGGCGCGACTTTCGTTCGCGTTGTCGTCGGCGGGCGCCGGCTCTGGTCCGTCCGGTGGGGCCGGTGGTGGGGCTTTGGCGGCGCGCCAGATCTGTTGGGCATAGCTCGAGTGCCCGAGCTGGTGGGTGCCGGTGGTGTTGACCAGGAAGATCCGTCGCTCGGGTGATCGCCATATCCAGGTGCCGGGTTCGGGTTGTCGGACCCGCCAGCCACCGTGGGTTGTCACCCGGTGGTGGTAGCGGGCCAACGGTCCGAGCTTTCCGACCCCGGTTTGGCCCGGCGGCCCGCCCTGCTCGGGCGGCACGTAGCGGAGGGTGTGGTCCAGATCCATCCGGCGGGTGCCGCCGGCGGCGTAGGGGAACACATCGACCGGCTGCCGCAGCCGCAGATGCTCCCGGATCGACGTCGGGGATTTCGTAGGAGTCGACCGGCGGCGGCACGTCGTTCAAGTCGATCACCGGCTTCAGCAGAATCTGGGTCGTCTCTCCCACCAGGTCCCGCAGCCGGGTGAGCAGCACCGGCCCGATGTCCTCCACCCGGGCGATCCCGCGGCCGGCCGACAGCGCCGCCTCGGAAAGGTGGATGTAGACGATGGCGCGTGGTCTGGCCCTCGCCGGGTCGAACGGTGGCGGCACGATCGGCAACGAACGGTCCGGGCTGGTCGACCCTTCGACAGGCTCAGGGCACACATCATCGACATCGTCGGGCGCTGGCCCTGCGGCAGGCTCAGGGCACGCATCATCGACATCGTCGGGCGCTGGCTCTTGGTCAGACTCACGACACCCGTCCATCGGCTCGGGCTCTTCGGCCGGCTCGGGGCACGCGTCATGGGGCCCGTCGTCACACTCGCCGGTGTCGTTGTCCTCGTCGTCGTCGTCGTGGTGGGTGCAGAGAAGCCGGAGGACTTCGGCGGGTTGGGTCAGCTGCAGGCCGAACGCCTTGGCGCGGCGGACGTCCAGCGGGTCCGGGTCACCCTCCCGGCGCAGGATTTCGGCCAGCCGGGTGGTCACCGCGAACCCCCAGGCCGCATCACCGGCGGCGATCCGGGCCATGATGAACCGCAACCCGTGCTCCGAGGTCTGCCCCAGCCGGACGAACCGCTCCTGGGCGGCGGCCTCCGCCGCCGCATCCGCGCCGTCGGGGTCGGCCTCATAGACGTAGGCCTCCAACAGGGTGTGCAGCCGGCCGAACGAGACCCGCCCCAACCGGGGGCCGATCCGGGCATCCACCTGCCCCGCCTGAGCCTTGGTTAATCCGCGGGTGGCGTAGGCGACCCGGCGGGCCTGATACACCGGCCCCTGCCCGGCCCGCACCGCTCCCCAGGTTTCGGGCAGCCGGTGCCGCAAATCCAACGCATCCCCCAGCAGCCGGGCCGCGCCACCGGCGGTGGTCTTCAACGCCGTCCCCAGGCTGGCCAGGCAGAAGTCGGCGACCGCCGGGGTGCCGGCCCCACCCACCAGCCGGGGCCGTTCCCGGCCCGGCAGCCCCTCCGGATCGACCGCCTCCCCGGGATGCAGATCGGCCCAATGCAGGGCGATCAACAATCGGCGGGACTCGGTCTCAACGGCGACCCGTTCGTTGTCCTCCACCGCGGCGATGGTGGCCACGGCGTCCAGCTCGGACAACCCGTTTTCGAACACACATTCACCCTAAAACACGCCACTGACATCGATACCGACAGCGCGATCGACCCTTCGACAAGCTCAGGGCGCGAAAGCCATGGACCCTTCGACAGGCTCAGGGCGCGAACTGGATGGGCCCTTCGACAGGCTCAGGGCGCGAGCTGGATGGGCCCTTCGACAGGCTCATGGCGCGAAGCTTCGGCAGGTTCAGGCCGCCCGTGTGCTGGTCGTTCATCCGTGCCTTCTTGGTGCACCCAGAACTTCCGGTCGAAGACCAGGAGGAGGAGGGCCACCAGGCACCAGGCGGCGGCGTACGTCCAGTGGAGGCGCTCCAGATCCGGACCGCCGGCCCAGAAGCTGCCGTTCTGCACGCCACCTTCGACGCCGTGCGCGATGAGGGTTAGCAGTGAGCTGCCGGAGGCGTGGTTGAACAGCCAGGCGTACCAGAACGTCACGGCGACGGTGGCCACGATGCCGATGGGCGGCGACTCGAACACCGGCATGAAGAACAGTGGAGCGTGCCAGCCGGTGACAGCGAGCGCCATGATCGCCGTCGCCGCGAGCCGCGACCGGTTCCGCTGCAGTTCGGGTTGGGCGAAGCCGCGGAAGCTGGGCTCCTCCATCAGCGGACCCCCGAACGGGCTGACGATGTGCATGCCGAGTGCCAGCGGAAGGCCGTACCAGACGTCCAGCACTCCGAGCGACGGCGCGGGCGCGCCCAGCGCGACATTGGTCGCGACCGAGGCGAAATGGACCGCCAGGGGCACGGCGATCGCCAGCGCGTACCACACCCAGTTCACCCGCCAGCGGATCAGCCGCGCGCCGACCTGCCGGAGGCCCGGGAGGCCTTCGGTCACCGCCACCACGATCACCGCCGCCAGCAGGGCGCCGGGCGCGAAGAAGCTGTTCCACGGGATCGCACCCCAGGCGAGCACGTAGGCCAGCACGAAGAAGAAGAGGACACGGTGGCGACGGAGGAACGACACGTCGAACCCCTTTCCGGACGGAGAAGTAGGACTGCTCGAAACCCACCCTTCCGCCGTCTGGGCGCCGTCACGAGAGGGTGCACAGGTCGGAAAACAGGACGGGTTTCTCCCGTGTGCGGCAGGAGTTCACCCGGCTAGAGTCAGCAGCAGGGCTGATCTGGACGTCTCCGGCGGAAGGAGGAGTCAGTGGCCGATACCGCGGCTGCTCCCCGCTCCTGGATGCTGTGGGCGGTCGCCGTCGCCGTGATCGGCGTCCTCACCGGAGTCCTCATCCTCAGCATGGCGAGCAGCCGATTGGAGCAGACCGCGGTCCGGGCGTTCTTCATCGGCTGGATCGTCGTGCCGTACGTCCTGAGCGGCCTGGTGGCGTGGTGGCGGCGGCCCGCGAGTCGGCTGGGGCCGCTGATGTTGTTGCTCGGCTTCACGATGGCGCTGACGCCAATGCAGTGGTCGACCCAGCCGCTGGTGCACAGCATCGGGCACCTGTTCGACATGGTGCCTGCGGCGATGTTCCTGCACATCTTCTTGGCCTTTCCCACGGGCCGGCTGACCCGGCGGCCCGAGCGCTGGCTCGTCGGCTCCTGCTACGCCATCACGCTGGGACTGCAGCTCGTCAAGATCATGTTGGGGGTCAATCCGGACAGTGTCTTCGCGGTGACTGACCAGGCCGCGGTCGGCAATGTCGTCGAGGGAGTGCAGCTCAGTCTGGTCGCCCTCTGCCTGCTGGCCGGGGTGGTCCTGCTGCACCGCCGTCGGCGCGTTGCGGGGCGGTCCCCGCGACGCCCCGCCACGCTCGTGGTCGACGTCTTCAGCTTCGCCTTGATCATGCTGGCGTTGCTGTACATCGCCGGTATCTTCGCCTGGCCGTACGTCGAGGTGCTCCGCTTGATCACCTTCGCCGCCCTGGGCCTGGCTCCGCTGGCCTTTCTCTTCGCGCTGCTGGACATGCGGCTCGCTCGCGGCGACGTCGCTGGCTTGCTGGTCGAACTGCGCGAGGACCCGACCGCCGATCTACAGGCTCCGCTGGCCCGGGCCCTCCGCGACCCGTCTCTGCGGCTTGTACTACTGGCTGCCGGAGTTGGGCACGTGGGCCGATCAGCACGGCGACCCGACCGCTGAGCCGCGCCCCGACGAGCAGCGCGCCGTCCGGGTGCTGCTGCGGGAGCAGGAGCCGATGGCCGCGCTGAGCTTCGACCGCACGCTCGAAGACGAGCACGAACTCCTCGACGCCGTTGTCGCCACCGCCGGTATCGCCCTGGAGAACGGCCGGCTGCGCGCCGAGCTCCGTGCTCGCCTGCAGGACATCCAGGGGTCGCGGGTGCGGGTACTGGAGGCCGGACGACAGGAACGGCAACGACTCGAACGTGATCTACACGACGGGGCCCAGGTTCGGCTGGTGGCCTTGTCTCTCGAGTTGGGTCTGCTCGGCGAGGATCCCGCCACCGACCCGTCGGTGAAGGCGCGCTTGCACGAGGCCAAAGCGACGGTGTCGGCGTCGCTACAGGAACTGCGGGACGTGGCACACGGGATCTATCCGGCCGTGCTGAGCGGCCACGGACTGGGAGTGGCTCTCGAATCCCTGGCCGCCCGCGCCGCCGTGCCGATCCACCTCGACGTCGACCTGCCCGAACGCCCGCCGGAGGCCGTCGAGGTCGCGGTCTACTACGTCGTCAGTGAAGCACTCGCCAACATCGGCAAGCATTCGTCCGCCACCCAGGCTGAGGTTCGCGTGCGTGAGTCGGGCCACATGATCATGGTCGACGTCAGCGACGACGGCGTCGGCACCACCGAGACTCCGCAGGGGACCGGCTTACGGGGGCTGGCTGATCGGGTCGAAGCACTCGGCGGTTGCCTCCAGGTCGGTCAGGCCACTACCGGCGGTGTGCGCGTCAGGGCGGAGATTCCGTGTCCGTGACGCCACAAACAGATCAGCTGACGGTCGCGATCGCCGAGGACAGTGTCCTGCTGCGCGAGGGCCTGACCCGCATCCTCACCGGCGCCGGGCTGCAGGTCACCGCCGCTTACGACAATGCCGACGACCTGCTGAAGCGGATCCGCGTCGAACAGCCGGACATCGTCATCGTCGACATCCGCCTGCCGCCCACGCACAGCGACGAGGGCATGCGGGCGGCGCTCCGCATCCGCCAAGATCATCCAGACGTCGCCGTACTGGTCTTGTCCCAGTACGTGGAACTGGGCTTGGCCATGCAGCTGTTGTCGGAATCGGCGGAGAAGGTCGGTTATCTGCTGAAGGATCGCATCAGCGACGTTGGCGACTTCGTGGACGCCGTGCGACGCGTCGCCGGCGGGCGGGTCCGCCATCGACCCCCAGATCGTGACGACCCTGCTTCGGCGGCGCCGTAGCGACGACCCGCTGGACCGGCTGACCCCCCGCGAACGGGAGGTGCTCGAGCTGATGGCGGCCGGCACCTCCAACGCCGGCATCGCCGACCGGTTGGTCATCACCCAGCGGGCGGTGGAGAAGTATGTCTCGAGCGTCTTCGACAAGCTCGGCCTGCCCTCCACCGGCACCGAGTCCCGTCGCGTGCTCGCCGTGCTGCTGTATTTGCGGAACTGACGTCGGCGACTGAGGGTCTCAAGATCCACCAGAAACCCGAACTCACCTCCGCCGGTAAGCACGCTATTGCCGCCCGGCTGCCTTTGACAGCGTGGAGGCACATCGTCGGGAGAGGGAGTTGATCATGATGTCGTCGAACCGTCCGAAGGTCGGCGGCTGGGCCGGCCTTCTGGCCGCCGCACTCTTCGTCGCCACGATGATCCTCATGCAAGTCGCGCCGGTCGACTTCGTCTACGACTCGCCCACGGACTACCTGTATCAGGTCGTCCTCTTGGTTGCGTTCGTCGCCACGATCGTCGCCGTCGTGGGTTTGGACGCTCGGCAACGCCCGCACCAGCGGTACGGGCGGTTGGGCACGATCGGAACCGTCTTCACCTTGATCGGGTACGGGATTGTGACCTTGATCGTCCTGACCGGCATCGTGATGGGCAGCCGGGTCCTCCAGGAGGTCCGGATCGCCGCAGCACTCTGCGTGATCGTCGGGGGCATCCTGTTGGGCGTCGCGACCCTCCGCGCCCGGGATCTGCCGTGGTGGTGC
This sequence comes from uncultured Actinomycetota bacterium, assembly GCA_963791865.1. Lineage (GTDB taxonomy): Bacteria > Actinomycetota > Actinomycetes > Propionibacteriales > Propionibacteriaceae > Microlunatus. The sequence continues at coordinate 95,707 of CAWBUC010000021.1, read as the reverse complement.
GGCGTCCTGTTGATCATCGCCTTCCCCCTGGGTGATGTCGCGAACAGAATCTTTGCCGGCTCCGAAGGACTCCTCCTAGCCCTGCTCTGGGGATCCGTGGGCGTCGCACTCCTGAGGCGTGCAGGCTCGACCGCCGAATCGGCTGTCGATCAGCCGGTCACCGCGAACTGACCGCCACCGGATCGGAGCCACTGCGAGGTCACGATGGTGAAACGGCATCCGCTGATCGCGTTCTTCGTCCTGGCGTATCTCCTCACCTGGTGGGTTTACCCGCTCCTGCAGTTCGCGCCGCTGCTTGGACTGTTGGGGCTCTTCGGTCCAGCCGCCGCCGCGCTGATCGTGGCGGCGGCCACGGAGGGCAGAGTCGGCGTTCGTGAGCTTTTGCTGCGCACGGTGCGCTGGCGGGTAGGGATCCGCTGGTACGCGATCGCTCTCGTCCTTCCGGCAATTCTGGCGCTCGCCGTTCTCGGGGTGTATCTGCTGGCTGGCCGCCCGAACTCGCTCCCGCTGGGCCGCCTGTCGATCCTCGACCTGATCGTCTTCGTCCTGGTGGTCGGGGAGGAACTCGGCTGGCGGGGCTACGCCTTTCCCAAGCTGACCGAGAAGTTCTCGCCACGCACGGCCAGCCTGATCCTGGGTGTGCTGTGGGGTGTGTGGCATCTGCCGACCTTCGTCATCGCGTCCATGCCTCAGTACGGGCGGCCGTTCGGCGCGTTCCTGGTCATGACGGTGTCGTACTCCGTGCTGCTCGGCTGGGCGTTCCTGCACACACGCGGCAGCGTGCTGATCGCCACGCTGTTCCACGGCGCCATCAACCTCTCCCAGGGGTTCTTCCTCGGCGGAATGGAGCCGGCGACGCAGTACTGGCTGTTGGCCCTGGTCTACGGGGTCGCGGCTGTGGTGGTGGCGTTCGCTTTGGGGTCCGAGCTCGCCTGGCGGTCGCGCTCGTCAGATCAGCAGACTCCCGACCCCATCCCCACCTCGAGAAGTTGACCGAGGAAGGGAAGTCATGAGCGTTGAAAGACTCCTGCGCTGGGCCGGCCTGGTCGGCATCGCCGCCGCCGCACTGATCGTCATCTCGCAACTCGTGGGCCTGTACGCGATTGATCCCCGGAACCTCATCGGCACCGTCACCACCGCCCCGGCCGCCGTCTTCCAGATCACCAAGCTGGCGTCGGTGATCTTGCTGCTGGTGGCGCTGTTCGGGTGGACCACGGCCAAGACGGGCGTGTTCCCTCGGGTCGCCGGAGTCGTGGTGGCGATCGGGGGAGCGCTTGCCTTCCTCGGCGGCTTCCCGCCGTACCAGATCGGGTTGGCGCTGGGCGTCGGCTGGATGAGCGGCTGGCTGCTCGTCCGGAGAACGGCAGTTTCCGAGGACGCGCGGACCAGCAGCGCTGCCGCATCAGGCCCATGACATCGAAGGGTTCGACGTCGACGATTGGCAACTCGGTCAAAGTCGCCGGCGAGGCAGCGGTGCCCAACGCCTCGCCGCCGCCCGGCGACGTGACTCTCACCAGGCTCACTCTGGGTGATGCCGCGGGCAAGCTGCGACAACGGGTCAAAGCGGGTCGACGCGAGTTCATCATGACGGTCGGGCTATCTGCGGTTCCGGCGGTGCTGGTCTTCGCCGCGTCGGCGATCATCCGTGTAGACCAAGCGCCCGGCGGTTTCCGCGCCAGCCGTATCTGGACAGAGCTGACTCAGCTCGCTCAGGTCTTCCCTGGGTCACAGGATCCGATGGAGACCGCCGGAGCGCTCGCAGCGATTGCCGTCGCCATCATCTTCTACAACGCCCGCGCCGAGCTCCCTGACCCAGAAGGGAGCGAAGCGTCGGATCATGACCTCGAGCGAACGTCCACCATCCTGCGCACGAAGAGCGTCCTACGCGTCGTGGCTTTGGTCATCGCGGTTGGATGCTGGATGCTGCTCATCGCCAACATCATTCGGACCGGTGCCGGCGCCCGCACGGTGGTGAACGCCGTCGAGTTCATCGCCCTGTCCACCTTGATCATGCTCAGTTGCAACTTCGTGACCTCCCAGCGCGAGGAGATCGCTCAACGCAGCCTGCTGGTGCTGGACGCAGCCGTCAGCGCGTACAAAGATGCCCGAGCGCGTCGGGCAGCGGGTAGCGTCGATCGGTCGTACAGGTCGTTGAAGCGGCGTTCGGTGATCCTCGCGGCCGTCCTCGTCATCTGGCTCGGTTTCGCTGTCGTGGTCTCACCGCAACCGCTCACCGCCGACTTCGTGATCATCCTTGTCATCGTCGCAATCGTTCCGATCCTGCTGCACCTAGCTGCACTCGGCTTCCTCGGAGCACTTCGAGTGCCCTGGTGGCGCAGCCTGCCGCTGGCCGGGTTGGGCCTGACCGCGGTCCCACTCCTGGCCGCCTACGTCTCCGTGGTCGGATTGATCGTGGCGCCTCCCGTCGCCACACCAGATCCGCGGGATCAGGCGTTTTTCACCGCCACGCTGGTGTTGTTCATCGTCACCGCGATCGCGCTCTGGCCCGTCATCGACATCACCGCCAACAGGAAGGCACGCAAGCTTCGGGCCTTCATCACAGCCCGCGAGTCGCACATCGTCCGAGACCGGAAGGACCTCAGCGGCGAGCGACCTGACCGCGGCCGGTAACTGGCCCGAGGAGGCCGCGCCCGAGGACCCAGATGATGAGGTAGCAGCCGAGCAGCAGGGTCGACATGACCACGCCGAAGCGCAGCAGGAAGGGGTTGCCGAGTGGGTCGGCGAGCCGCTGCAGCACCACCGCCACGAGGCTGTGGGGGTCGCGCCTCGACGACGTGGTGCATGACGAGCAGCGAGGCCAACCCAAGGGCGAGACCTGCGGCGGCGAAGGTGCCGATGAGCGCGGCGTCGAACCACAGCGGCGCGCCGCCGATCCTGCCGAGATGGATGAAGTCGGTGAGGATGTACGGCGCGTTGGGCAAGAAGAGCAGCCAGGCCGCACCGAGCACCCACAGCAGCGGGCGGGGACCGCCGCGACCGTGAACGGCAGCCACGCAGATCGCGAGTACGTAGGGAATCCACGCGAGGAAGAGGTTCCAGGTGAGGAAGAAGAAGGCGGGCTCGCCGACCCGGTCCAATCGGACGGCGATCAGCCCGACCGCGGCGAGGGACAGGACCGCGAGGGCGATGGTGAAGCCGGCCAGCCAGTACGCGGGCCGAGTCCTCGGGGCGGGCGACATACCCGAACGCTAAGGTCAACTTCCGGATCCCACCAGCCCATAAACGCTGCTCGTCTACCGAAGCAACGCCGATCGGTCGCACGGCATCATCGGCCGCTGCCTTACCCAGCCTCGTGAACCGCGGACAGCCGGCGTAGTTCCACGTGCAGCGGCGACGGTGCCCCTAGATGGAGATCGAGGGTGACCAGTTTCCGCGGCTTCCCGGTGAGCGTCATGTATTGCAACACCTGGCTCATCCGCGGGAAGGTGTTGATCAGCACGGCGTCCGGCACGATCCGGTCGATAAGGCGACCCCACGAGGTGTCGATGTCGGGCACCGGATTTCCGTCCCGTTGGGCGCGGAGAACCGCGAGCTTCTGCTCGAGGCGCTGGAACGCCATTAGGGTCAAGGCCACCGAGACCAGGGTGATAGCCACCAGGACGGTCAGCACGATCTCGGCCGCGGGCCGGGCCCAGCTGTCGACCACGACGTACGTGGTGGTGTCGAGGATGTAGATCAAGAAGACTCCGAGAATTCCCCAGTAGAAGGCGAACTCCAGGCAGACCCGGCCGTGGATGTTCAGCGGTTTGTTGCTGTAGTCCCAGAACACCGACTTGAACGCCTTCTCCATCACGAAGCTCGCCAGGTATTCGAGAGCAGTGCACAAAACCAGGCTGAGCCCGAAGATGAGGAGTGGATTCGCCAGATGGGGCAGCAGGACCAGACTCACCAGAACTCCGCCGAGCCCGTAGATCGGACTGAGCGGCAGGTACAGCAGCCCACAGCGCGACTCGATCACACCCTTGTACTCCCGGGCGTAGCAGAAGATCATCTCCACGATCACGCCGTAGAAGCTGTAGATCAGAAAGAGCCAGAGGCAGAAGTAGAGGTACTGCCCAAACGTCCCTGAATACATCTCGATGTTCCCCTTCGCAGTCGCGTGATCTCAGCCTGGGGGGCCTCGATGTGCGACGCCAGCCGGGAAACGGGCGGGCGGGGGACCGGTTTTCTGGTGGAAGGGTCTTGCTCGGCGAGGTGACGTCGACGTTGCCCTTTACCGGGCGGCCTCCAGGTGCGGACCGGTGGTCCCGCCGACCGATTCGACGACAGGCCGAGTGTTCAGTTCGACGGTCACCTTCTGCCCGGTGCGCAGTGCTTGGACGCCGGCTGCGCAGACCGCGACGGCGGCGTATCCGTCCCAGGCCGCGGGTCCGTCGATCGTGCCGCGCTTGGCGGCGGTGACCCAGCGCTGCAGTTCGTTGTGGTACGCGGATTCAAAGCGTTCGACGAAGCTCGGGGTGATCTGGCCGCCCCAGCGGCCGTCGACGGTCTTGGTTTGTAGGGCTTGGTTGAGCCCGATCGTCGCCGAGCCGGCTTCGCCGACGGCCTCGGTGCGGACCTCGTAGCCAACACCGGTTCGGACAAAGACCTCGTCGGTGACCAGGCGTCCCGCTGCCGTCTCGAAGACCACGAGGAGCGGATCGTTGGTCCCGGCCGGTGCCGCGCTGGTGGCTACTCCGGCCAGTACCTGGACGCTGGTGATTTCTTCGCCGAGCAGGAACCGGACGGCGTCGGCCTCGTGCACAACGGCGTCCCTGATCATGAACTCGGAATCGAAGTGATCGCCAACGGCGGAGACCCGGTGGGTGCAATGCACTTGCAGGATGTTGCCGAGGCCGCCGCCGCTGATGAGGCGTTGCAGAGCCATGTACTCGGGGTCGAACCGGCGCATGAACCCCACCTGGATGAGGCTCCGGCCGAGTTCGGCTTCCGCCTGGACGAGCTCGTAGGCGGTGTCGACGTCGGTGGTGAGTGGCTTCTCGCACAGGACGGGGATGCCGCGGTCGAGACAGGCCGACACCTGCTCGAAGTGGGTGTCACCGGGTGTAGCCAGCAGTACGGCGTCGACGCCCGCGTCGTTGATCGCGTCGATGGGATCGGCGACGACGCGGGCCCCGAGTCGGTGGGCCACCTCGGTGGCCTTCTCCGGGACGAAGTCGTTGACGACCGCGACGGTGGCTCCTTTGATGGCGGTGGAGAGCACATCGACGTGATAGCTGCCCATCAGGCCGAGGCCCAAGACGGCGATGCGAAGGTCGCCCACCGAGTCGCTTCCTCCCTCGGTTTCGGCGCCGATGGTGGTGGGCAGTGCGGTCGTGGTCATGAGCGGCTCCTAAGCCTGGTTGGGGCGGTCTGTTCGTCGAGAATGACGTCGCCGGTCTGGCGGCGGACTTCGTCCATGACGGCGATGGTTCGGATGCTCACACTGAGGGGTCGTAGGGGGGATTGCCGGTCGCCTGCCTCGATGCGACGAGCCACTTCGGCGGCCTGGTAGTGCAGGCCGCCTTCGTGTGCGCTGCGCGGCTCGTCGTACCGCAAGCTGGCCGAGCCGTCGGCCGTGGTGACGGTGAAGCTGCCGGGCTGGTAGAAGGGTCCGTCGATGGTGATGGATCCTCGGGTGCCGGCGATGGTGGCGGCCGTCGGGGTGTTGGCCAGGATGGTGGTGTGGAGGACGGCTTGCCGGTTGCGGTGAGTGAGGATCATCGCCGTCTGGCCTTGCACGCCGGAGTCGGTCGGCACACCGTAGGCGTGGATGTGGTCCGGGGGTCCGCCGAACACGCTGATGACCAGGCTGACCAGGTAGGTGCCGAGGTCGAGGACGGGGCCGCCGGCCAGTTCGGGTTTGTAGATGCGGTGTCCGGGGGGAAACCATTCGCCGAAGTCGGCAACGACGGCGGTCACCTCACCGATGGCCGACTCGTCGAGCAGCTGTCGTAGGACGTCGTACTTGGGTAGGAAGCTGGTCCAGTGCGCCTCCATACAGAAGAGGCCTCGCGTGGCCGCGGCCTCGGCTATTTGTTCCGCCTGGGCGACGTTGATCGCCAGCGGCTTCTCGACCACAGTGTGTTTGTCCGCCTCCAACGCCAGCATCGCCCCCTCCAGGTGGGTGTTGTGTGGGGTCGCCACGTAGATCACGTCGATGTCGGGGTCGGCGACCAAGTCCTGGTAGCTGGCGTGGGATCGCGGGATGGTGAACTGATTGGCGAAGGCGGCAGCCGAGTCATGGTTGCGCGATCCGACGGCTACCACCTCCTGACTCGAGTAGCGCTGCAGCGAGGCGACGAATCGTTCGGCGATCCAGCCTGTCCCCATCACCCCCCAGCGCAGGGTCGGAGCGGACCGAGGATCAGGCGTTCGGGGGGTCGGCAGCCTCGCTGGAAGGGCATCAGACATGGTGTGATCGGACCTCTACCTGCAGCCGGACAGGTAGGTGTAGGTGCGGCGCGCGATGGGCAGTGGACGGTCGGGGGAGCAGGGATACATGTCTTGTTCCACGATGGCGAACAGCTGGTGGGGGAGTTGTTCGGCGACTCGAAGCACCTCGGCCAAATCGGGGACGCCCGAGGGCGGCTCGACCATGATGTCCATCCGGACGGCCTCGGAAAACGAAATGTCCTCCGCGAGCGCTCGGGCCGCCAGGTCGGGGTTGACCTGCTTCAGGTGAAGGTAGCCGATCCGCTGCGGGTACTTGGTGATGAGCTCGACGGAGTCGCCGCCGAAGTAGGCGATGTGGCCGGTATCCAGGCACAGATTCACATACGCCGGATCGGTCGCCTCCAGGAAGCGTTCGACATCAGCCTGGTACCCGACGTGACTGTCGGCGTGCGAGTGGAACTGGGAGTGGACCCCGTAGTCCTCCAACATGCGACGGCCCAATTCATTGTGTCCGTCGGTGAGCGCGGTCCATTGCTCCGCGCTCAACTCACGCGGCTCCTTCTCGTTCCCAGTCAAGTCGTCGCGCCACAGGTCCGGGATGACCACCATGTGCTCGGCACCCAACGCGGCGGTCAGCGACGCGATTGGTTCAACCTGCCGCCACACCTCGTCGAGCGTGTTCGGGTGCTGGAGTCGGGCGAAAGTGGTGCCGCCGGAGACCCGCAAGTCTCGCGACTCGAGTTCGTCCCGGAGCTCCGCCGGATCGGTCGGCAGGTAGCCGAAGGCGCCGATCTCGATCCACTCGTAGCCGGCCTGAACGACTTCGTCGAGGAAGCGACTGGCCGGCGTCTGCTGCGGGTCGTCGGCGAACCAGATGCCCCAGGAATCCGGCGCCGTACCGATCACGACATTCTTGCCCACAGGGCTTCTCCCAACCGATCGCGTAACGATGACTCGCAAAGTTTACCGTTGAACGGACATGGCGTCTACTGAGCGATCTTGCCGTTGCCGTGAGTGTGCCATATCCGGCATCATTCCTGTAGGCTGGACGCACTGTCCGCAAACCGGTAGGTTTCCAGGAATCAAGTTCTTACACGACTCGAGGTGCAGCGTTGACAACCGACACCGCCGTCGCGACAACCCGCGACGATCTCCCCAGCCTCGCCAGACAAGCGCGCTGGCAAGTGATCAAGACCGTCACGAGTAGCAAGGCAGGCCACATCGGTGGTCCGCTGTCCATGATGGATCTGCTGATCAGTCTCTACTTCAATCGGCTGGACATCCGGCCACAGGATCCGAACTGGGAGGATCGCGACCGGTTCGTGCTTTCCAAGGGGCACGCCGCGATCGGCCTGTACTCGGTTCTCGCGTTGCGTGGTTACCTGGATCTGGACGAGCTTCCGACGTTCGACCAGGGCGGCTCCCGGCTGCAGGGTCACCCCGATGTCACGCGGTTGCCGGGCTTGGATGCCTCCACGGGATCTCTTGGCCAAGGCCTATCGGTCGGGGTGGGCATGGCGCTGGGGGCGCGTCTCGGCGGTAAGTCCTTCCACACCTGGGTCATGCTGGGCGATGGGGAGATCCAAGAAGGCATGGTGTGGGAGGCCGTCCAGGTGGCGGCGCGGTACAGGCTGGCTAATCTCACCGCGATCATCGACCGGAACGGCCTGCAGCAGTTCGGGTTGCCCTCCTCGGCCGAGACCCGCGCTACCGACCGGGGTGACCGGCGTGACCCGTGGTTCGGTGTCGACCTGTCCGCGGTATTCCAGGCCTTTGGATGGCGCGTGATCGAAATCGACGGCCATGACTTCGATCAGATCAACAGCGCGTACCAGGTCGCGCAGTCGGGCGACTACCACGGTCGGCCCACCGTCATCATCGCCCACACGGTGAAGGGCAAGGGCCTGTCGTTGGCCGAGGGAGTGCATACCTGGCACAGCATCGTCCCGAGTGCCGAGGACTTCGAGCGAGCCCGCCACGAGCTGGAGCCGGATGAGCTGGACCTGCTCGACGCCTACGACCACCCTGCCGCCCCCGACGCCGAGGCCGGCGCCCCGGCCGGTCCGAACACGAATGGAGAAGCGCGGTGAAGGCCATGAGAGACGCGTGGGGCGACAAGCTCGTCGAACTCGGGCAGAGCGATCCGCGAACAGTCGTTTTGGATGGTGATCTTGCCAACTCGACCAAGGCCGACAAGTTCGCCAAGGCTTACCCGGACCGGTTCTTCCAGATGGGAATCGCGGAGCAGAACTTGATCGGCGCGGCAGCTGGGTTGGCTGCGGTCGGCTATGTGCCGTGGACGTCGTCATTCACCGTGTTCTTCACCCACCGCGCGCTCGACCCGATCCGGATGCTCGTGGCGCAGAGCCACGCGAATGTCAAGATCGTCGGTTCGTACTCGGGCCTGCTGATCGGCGCCGTCGGCAAGACCCACCTCGACATCCAAGACCTGGCGATCATGCGTGCGATGCCGGATATGACGGTCCTCGCCCCGGCCGACGCGATCGAACTGGTGGCGATGATGGACTGGGCCAACGCCACCGACGGTGCTGTCTATCTCCGCCTAGTGCGTGATGCAGTCCCCGATCTGTTCGGCAGCGACTACACGTTCCGGCCGGGAGCTATTCACACGCTGCGTGACGGCGCCGACGTTGCTTTGGTCTCCACCGGTCCGCAGACCGGAAGGGTGTTAGCGGCAGCCGATCTCTTGGCCAACGAGGGCGTACGGCCGACCGTCGTCCACATTCCGTGTCTCAAGCCTCTCGACGAAGCCGCATTGCTGGCCGCCCTCGCCGACCACACACTGGTCGTCACCGTCGAGGAACACTCCATCTACGGTGGACTCGGCGGTTTGGTCGCCGAGGTGCTCACCGCCTCGGGTCCGTCGCCGCGAGTCGAACGCATCGGAGTCCAGGACACCTGGGGCGAATCGGCCGGAAACGACTACATGCTCGAAAAGCACGGGTTGTCAGCCGAGCTGGTGGCCGAGCGGGTCAGTCGCGTACTGCCGGTCCATCAGTAGGCAGCCCAGTAGGAGGTGAGCCGGACCGCTAGGGAGGACCAATCGGCATGGCGACGGAGAAGTGGTTATCCGGTCAGAGCATCCTGGTCAGCGGGGGAACCCAAGGGCTTGGCGCGGCGATCGCTCGTGCCGCCGCAGCCCGAGGCGCCGGCGCGCTGACCATCACCGGCCGGAGTGTTGACGCAGGTCGGCAACTGGCCGACGAACTCGAGACGTCAGGAACACCGACACAGTTCCTGCGCACCGACCTCGGCGACGTCACCCAGGCCCGTGCCTCGGTTGCGGGCGCCATCGCTCGGTTCGGCCGCCTCGACTGCGCCGTGAACGCAGCCGGAATGACCTCACGTGGCTCGATGGTCGACACGACACCGGAGCTGTTCGACAGCCACATCGCGGTGAACCTCAAGTCGCCCTTCTTCATCATGGCCGACACCATCCGCCACCTCCGCGAGCGACAAGCGGCCGGCAGCATTGTGAACATCATCTCCATCGCCGAACTCGGTGGTCAGCCCTATCTTGCGCCCTACGTGGCCGCCAAATCGGGACTGGCCGGTGTCACCCGCAACGCGGCCTTCGCCCACCGATGGGACAAGATCCGGATCAACGGCCTCGACATCGGCTGGACCGCTACCGAGTCCGAGGGCAAGGTTCAGCAAGAGGCGCACAATTCCGACGCGGACTGGCTGGCCAGAGCCGACGCGTCAGTGCCCATGGGCCGCATCAGCCGCCCCGAGGAGTTGGCGGAGTTCACGATCTTTCTGCTGTCCGATCGGGCCGGCGTGGTGACCGGATCGGTGATCGACTGGGACCAACAGGTCATCGGCGGTTCGGACTGAGAACCTGGATACGCTGCAAGCGAGACGATTTGTCCGCTGAGTGATAATCTATCGGGAACCGCTCGTCGAACCGGCGGTTCTTGCGACGATGGAGGTGGCATGACCGCCAAGCTGAATGTCAGCGACCACCGGCCCACGTCTGGTGATCATCATGCCCCAGCCGACGATGGCGAGGCCGAACGAGATCAAGGCCTGGAACTGATCGCCAAGGTCAACGCCGTGATCACCATCCTGGAGCAACGAGGGGAGACCAGCGCCGCCGACATCGCCGAAGGCACCGGCGAGCCGCTCAGCTCGGTGTACCGCCTGCTGCAGAGCCTGACGGGCATCGGGTGGGTCGATCGCGGTTGGCGTCGCGGCACCTATCGCCTGGGTCTGGTGCTGCTGACGCTCGGCAGCCGCCTCGAGGACCAGCTCGACATTCGCGAATGTGCACGTCCGACGCTGCGTCATCTGGTGCAGGAGATCGGGGTGACCAGTTTCCTCTGCTTTCATCGCGATGCTCGCGCAGTCTGTGTCGAGCGCATCGAAGGGCAGGCGGTCCGCTCGCTGGCCATGCAGCTGGGAAGTTCGTTGCCGTTGTACGCCGGCGCCGCCCCACGCGCCCTGCTGGCCTTCCTACCGCCGTCGGAGCAACAGGCGGTGCTGCAGGTCAAAACCATGCAGGCGGGTGACCCGATGCGACCCCGTCCAGCGGCGATCGAGGCCGACATCGCCGACGTGGTTCGTCGTGGGTACGCCGTGTCCGACGGTGACGTCACGCCCGGCATCGCCGCCCTCGGCGCGCCGGTGTTCAATCACCGAGGCGAACTCACCGCCGCCATCTCCATCAGCGGACTTCGGGCACAGATCCTCGGCGCCCAGAAGCAACGCAACATCGAGCTGATACGAAGAGGCGCCGAATCGGTCAGCCAGGCTCTGGGTTGGCAGGCCGCGCCGTGAACGCCGAACGACCCATGGGAATCCTGCAGCGCTCGGCGGCCATGGTGCAGGTACTGGCCGACGAGGGAGCCTTGAGTCCTGCCGAGATCGCCGATCGCGTCGACACCCCTCGACCAACGGTCTACCGTCTCAACGATTCCCTCGGCCAAGCCGAGTTGACCGAGCTGTTGCCGAGCTCGAAGATCAAGCTCGGCTTGCGCTGGCTGCGGCTTGGCGACGCCGCGCGCGCCGCAATGGGCGAATGGCACCTGGCTCGTCCGATCCTGGATACCTTGGCCGAGCAGACCGGCCAGACTGTCTTCCTCAGCGTCCTTCGTCGCCAGGAATCGGTCTGCATCGACTGGGCGCAGGGCCAAGCGATCAACGTCTTGATCTTGAAGCCCGGCCGATCTCTGCCGCTACACGCCGGCGCCGCCGGACGGGTGTCGTTGGCCTTCGGCTTACCGGACGCCACCACGTACCTGAAGCAGGCTCCGTTTCCTGCCTTCACTCCGAAGACTCTGACCAGCGCCACCCGGCTAAAGCGCGACATCGCCAACACTCGCAAGCTGGGCTACGTCATCTCCGATGAGGACGTGACCGAGGGCATCGGCGCTATCGGCGCACCGCTGCGGACGGCTCGGGACGGAAGCTTCGCGGGCGCGCTGTCGATTGCCGGGCTGGCCGACGTGTTCACCCGCCGCCGATCGGACTTCGTCGCCGCTGTGCTCGAAGCGGGGGCGTCATTGTCACCTGCATGATTAGCTGTCTACGCTGAGTCTCTCGCATTGCAGACGAACCGTCCGATAGGCGACAATACGTGTTAAGTAGTTCTGCCCAACCGTACGCCCGCCGACCTGGCGTTGGCCCAACCCGATGGAGCCGTCTCGATGACTCTGCACACTGTCACCTCGACCGTTCCCGAGATTGGGGTGGCCATGATCGGCAGCGGTCTGATGGCCAAGTCGCACACCATGGGATACCGCAACGTCGAGGCTGTCTACGGCTCGACGCCGTTCCGGCCGCGGTTCACGGTGCTGGCCGACGCAAGAGAGGATCTGGCCCGCAGCGGCGCGGAGTCTCTCGGCTACGAGCGTTGGACGGTCGACTGGCGCGAGGCGGTGACCGACATGGGCGTGGACGTGGTCGACATCGTCACCCCGAACTTCCTGCACAAGGAGATCGCGATGGCCGCGATCGCGGCCGGCAAGCACGTCTACTGCGAGAAGCCGCTGGCGCTGACGGCCGCCGAGGCAAAGGAGATGTACGAGGCCGCCGAGGCGGCCAAGGTGAAGACCCTCGTCGGCTTCAACTATCTGCGTAACCCGGCCATCGCCGAGGCTCGCCGACTGATCGCCAGCGGCGCGCTGGGGGAGATCTGGACGTTCAGTGGCCAGTTCGTGCTGGACGCCTGCAGCGATCCTGATGTGCCGTTCACGTGGCGCTTCGAGCGCAAGCTGTCCGGCAGCGGCGCGTTGGGCGACCTGGGCGCCCACATCATCTCGCTGGCGCTGGTCCTGGTCGGCCCGGTCAGCTCGGTTGCCGGTCTCAGTAAGACGTTCGTCAAGACCCGACCGACACCGACCGGTGTGTTCGGCTACGGCAGCGGGGCCGATCTCTCCGCGCCGCGCCGGGAGGTGGAGAACGACGACGCCACCACGTTCCTGGTGGAATTCACCTCTGGCGCGAGCGGACACATCGAGGCGTCGCGAGTCGCCACCGGCCGAACCTGGCATCAAAGCATTGAGATCATCGGGAGCAAGGGCGCCCTGCAGTTCGTGCAGCAGGACATTCATACGCTGCGGCTGTACTTGTCCGGTGACCCGGTGGAACAGAAGGGGTACCGCGAGATCGAGCTAGGACCATCCCACGGCGACTACGCCGCGTTCTGGCCGTTCGCCGGCGTCCCGTTGGGGGTCCATGAACTGAAGACGATCGAGGTCAACGAGTGGCTCAATGCGATTGCCGAGGACCGGCGCCCCGACGGCGACTTCAAGGAGGGCTGGCATGTCTCCGAGGTTCTCGACGCCGTCGAACGCTCTGCCGCGGAGCGGCGCTGGGTAGACATTCCAGCACTCACCTAAGCACGCGCCGCCCGCTCCGTTCCACGTCTCTACTCCGGCGATCAAAGGATGATCTTGCCATGCGACTCGGTTTGATCGGCCTCGGCCGCATCGGTGCTCTGCACGCCGACACTCTCGCGTCCTTGGACGCGGTCGACTCACTCGTGGTCTACGACCAGGCGCCCGTCTTGGTCTCCTCGGTTGTTGAGCGGCTCGGCGCAGAGCCGGTGGAGACGGTGGAACGGCTCTTCAGTGCTGGTCTGGACGGAGTGGTGATCGCTGCGGCCACCGATGCGCATCCGGAGCTGATCTTGGCCTCGCTGGCTGCCGGCCTGCCGACGTTCTGCGAAAAGCCGGTATCCAAGGACGTCGGTCAGAGCATGAGGATCCTGCAGGAGACCAACGCCAGCGGTATTCCGGTCCAGATCGGGTACCCGCGGCGCTTCGACTCCGCGTTCGCGGAGGCTCGTCGCGCCGTGGCGGCGGGCGAGCTCGGCTTCATTCACACCGGTCCGATCCACCACCTTGGATCCTGCGCCGCCTCCGGACGCCTACGTCGCGTCGTCGGGCGGCATCTTCCGCGACTGCAGTGTGCACGATTTCGACGCCGTACGGTTCGTGACCGGCCAGGAAGTTGTCGAGGTGTATGCCGTCGGCTCGAATCAAGGTGCCCAGGTCTTCGCCGACAACGACGACGTCGATACCTCGGCGACCATCCTCACCTTGGCCTCCGGCACCTTGGCCGTCGTGTCGAACTCCCGCTACAACGCCCGCGGCCACGACGTTCGGCTCGAGGTGCACGGATCGACCGACAGCATCGCCGCCGGCGTGGAGCCCAAATGGCCCATCCGATCCACCGAGCCCGGCGCTACCTTCCCGGACGGCAAACCCCACTACTTTTTCATGGATCGCTTCGCAGCGGCGTTCCGCAAGGAGCTGGCGGCCTTCACCGAGGTCGTCGCCGGAACCATTCCTAGTCCGTGCACCGTCGCCGACGCCGTCGAGGTCGGGTGGATCGCTGAGGCCGCCACCCGGTCACAGCAGCAGCGCCGTCCCGTACGGATGGATGAACTGCGCGATCCGCAGGCCGTCTCGTGACCGATTCGGCAGATCCGCGCTTCCTCGCCGCGTGCTGGACATCGGCCGGGGACTCGGTGCCGTTCCGCGGGACGACCACCAGTCCGATCGACATCCGCACCCGGATCGAGACGGTGAGCCGGTGCGGCTACACCGGCTTCGGTCTGACCCGAGCCGACCTGGTCGTCGCCCGAGACACCGTCGGTCTCTCGGCGGTGGCGGCGCTGCTGAAGGACAACGGGATCGAAACCGTGCAACTGGAGTGGATTACCGACTGGTGGACGAGTGGGGCGCGCCGCCAGGCCTCCGACGAGGTCCGGCACGATCTCCTCGAAGCCGTGTCGGTGTTGAACGTCGACAACATCAAGGTCGGCGCCGATGACGACGGCAGCCCCGCGACGTACGACCAGCTGTGCAGCGGGTTCGACCGCCTGGCGACCGATGCCGCTGACGTCGGAGCCAAGATCGGCTTCGAGACACCCCGTTCGGCCGGGTGAAGACCACAGAGGAAGCCGTCAAGTTCGTGACCGACGTCGCGAACCCGAACGGTGGTCTCATCCTCGACATCTGGCACGCCCAACGCGGCGGCACCCCGTACGAGTCCCTCCCCGGTCTCGTTCCTCAGGAGTACCTGGTGGGAGTAGAGCTGGACGACGGCTTCGCCGAGCCGAACGGCGCCGGCCTACCCAACGCATCCCGATACAGCCGATCTCCGAAGTCCTGGCCACTGCCCGTTCAGGCGCGCTGAGCTGCTTCACCTGAGTTCTGGGCGGACCAGACGTCAGGTCATGACTTGACGGTGAGAACGGGAATGTCGGCTTGCAGGATCATCGCTTGGGCGGCACTGCCCAGGAGGAACTTGCCGATCGGCGAGCGTCGCCGGGCTCCGATGACGAGCAACTCGGCGTCGACCTTGCGGGCGACGGTGAGGACCGCGTCGGCGACGCCGTCGTCGTCTTTGGCGGTGGTCAGTTCGAGCCGCCACTTCAGGCCGTCGAGCTTGGCCTCGCTTACGACGCGATCGATCTCATCGGAGATGCCGCCCGTGAACGCGTCGGTGTTGTCGAGGTCGATGGCGGCCACGACGTGAATGACGACCAGCGGCGTGCCACGCATGACGGCCTCGCGGCCGGCTTCGGTGAGCGCGAGGTGGCCGGTGGCGGTGGGCTGGTGAGCCAGGGCAACGGCAGTCATGAGGGAGCTCCTTGGGATCGAGTTCAGCTGATCGAGTTCATGCGGCGGGGCCGACTCGAAGGAGCCGGCCCCGCACGGTGGCACTGTGGCGGAGGACGCTCAGTGTCCTTGGAGTTCGTGGCTGAGTTCGGTGAGTTCGTCGCCGCCGGCCATTTGGCGGGTGAGTTCGTCGAGGCCGACTTCGGAACGCTTCTTGTCCAACACCGCTTGGCCCAGCTTCAAGATGATGAAGTGGTTGCCGACCAGGTAGGCGTGGTGCGGGTTGTGGGTGATGAACACCACGCCCAGTCCGGCGTCGCGGGCGGCGGCGGTGTACTTCAGCACGACCCCGGACTGTTTCACCCCGAGGGCCGCGGTGGGTTCGTCGAGGATCAACACGCGGGCGCCGAAGTAGACGGCCCTGGCGATGGCGACGCATTGGCGTTGGCCGCCGGAGAGGGTGCCGATGGGTTGGTCGATGTCCTTGACGACGATGCCCATCTTGCGGAGTTCCTCGTCGGCGATCCGTTTCATCTCCCGGATCTTCAACGGCGCCAGCGGCACCTTGGAGCCGACCAGCTCCGACCCGAGGAAGAAGTTCCGCCACACCTCCATCAGTCCGACCACGGCCAGGTCTTGGTAGACGGTGGCGATGCCGTGGGACAGCGATTCTCGGGGGGAGCCGAAGTGCACCTCGGCGCCGTCGACCTTCAGGTGGCCCTCGTTGTGCGGGTGCAGGCCGGAGATGATTTTGATCAGCGTCGACTTGCCGGCCCCGTTGTCGCCCAACACGCAGGTCACCTCGCCGGCGTTGACGGTCAAGTTGATCCCTCGCAACGCTCGGATGGCGCCGTAGGTCTTGCCCACCTCGTCCATCTCCACCAGGGCTTCGCCCTTGTGCAGGGTCTGATCCGCGTGTTCGGCAATCGTGTCCGTCATGGCGTTACCCGACCTTTCGCGTGGTAGAGAGTTTTTTCACGTACAGGTTGACGATGACGGCCAGCAGCAGCATGACGCCGAGGAATGCCTTGAACCAGTTCGGGTCCCAGCCGGCGTAGACGATACAGAGACTGGTCATGCCAAAGATGAACGCCCCGATCGCCACCCCGATCGCATTCCCGTAACCGCCAGTCAACAAGGTGCCACCCACCACGGCGGCGATGATGTAGAGGAACTCTTGGCCGACCCCGTTGCCGGCCTGCAGGGTGTTGAACCGGTACAAGAGGTGCATGCCGACGAACCAGCCCAGGAACGCGACCCCCATGAACAGGCCGACCTTCACCGCGGTCACCGGCACCCCGACCGCCCGGGCGCTGGCGGCGTTGCCGCCGACCGCGTAGATCCAGTTGCCGAGCTTGGTGCGCTGCAGGATGTAGGCACTCAAGGCGACGAAGATGAACCAGTAGATGACGGTGTTCCATACCGTCACCGGCCCGATCTTGAACGACCCGGCGAAGATTGCCGACAACGCGCCGTAGCCATCCATCTGGTTGATGTTCGGCGTCGACACCGCCCCGGTGATCAGTTTCGTCACCCCAAGGTTCGCCCCCTGCAGCACAAAGAACGTGCCCAACGTGATGAGGAAGCTGGGAATCCCGGTGCGCATCACCAGATAGCCGTTCACGAACCCGATCGCGAGGCAGAACACCAACGACACCAACGCGCCGATGACCAGGTTCAGGCCCAGGTAGTAGCAGAACATGGCGTTCACCAAGCCGGCGGTCGTCACGATTACACCGGCGGATAGGTCGAACTCGCCGCCGATCATCAACATGCCCACCGCCACCGCCACGATCCCGATCGTGGAGGCTGCGTACAACACGGTGAAGAACGACTCCGGCGTCCGGAACGCCGGCGCCACAATCAGGAAGAACACGAATAGCACGATCGCCGCGACCGCCGCCCCCACCTCGGGGCGGCCCAGCAAACGATTGGACAGACCGAGCTTCACCCGGTTCGAGGCCTCCGCCGGCGCGCCCGTCGGCGCCGGGGTTTGGGTTGTCTGACTCACATCTAACTCCGATCAGTTGATGGATTCCGAAAACCGCCCGCACGGAAGATGAAGAGCCGCGGGCGGTCCCCGGCGGTCCGACTAGCGGGTGTTGTTCTTGGTGAACGGGAGGACGACGTCGATGTTGTTGGAGTCGACGAAGGACGGGCCGGTGAGGACCGCCCGGCCGCCACCGATATCGTTCCCGTTCTTGATGTTCAGATAAAGCGACGTCACCGCCATGTAGCCCTGCACGTAGGGCTGCTGATCGATCGAGAACTGGATCTTGCCGTCCTTGATCGCCTGCGCGGCATCTGCATTCAGGTCGAAGGTGACCAGCTTGGCGGTGCTGGAGGACTGCTCCATGGCCTTCAGCGCATCCAGCGCAATCGGCGCCCCGAGGGTCACGATCGCGTCGATCGACTTGTCCTGGGAGAGCTTCGCCTGCAGGCTCGAGACCACCGCGGAGTCGTCGGCGCCGTTGACCTGGATGTTCTCCGTCGCGGGCACCTTCGACTTGACGCCGGCACAACGGGCCTCCAGCGCCACCGATCCCGCCGCCTGGATCACGCACAACGGCTTCTTCGCCCCGTCGGCTGCCAGCCGCTCACCCGCGGTCTGACCGGCCAGCGTCTCGTCGGAGCCGAAGTACATCAGCGCACCGAGCTCCTTGTACTGATCGATGCCGGAGTTGAACCCGACCAGCGGGATCTTCGCATCAGTCGCGGCCTTCACCGAGCCGGCCAGGGCGTCCGGTGTCACGAGGGTGGTGGCGATGCCCTGCACCTTGGAGTCCACCGCGGTCTGGATCAGCCCGGCCTGCTTGTCGGCCGAGGGATCGTTGGAGTACTGCAATTTCGAGCCGGTGTCTTTGGCCGCCTGCTCTGCGCCGGCCCGGATCTTGTCCCAGAAGCTATCACCCGGGGTCTCGTGAGTGACCATGGCGATGGTGTAGCCGGAGTCACCACCGCCACCGCCTTCGTTGGTATTGCTGGCCGGCGGCGCTCCGCCACCGCTGCAAGCAGACACGGTGAGGACTACTGCCGCAGCGGCAGCGGAGAGTCCGAGGCCTTTTCGAGCTCGGCTCGAGATCATGGTGTTCCTTTCGTTGTTCCGAGACCGCGTGTGCGGCACGGCAGAGAGCTGATGTACGGATGGAGGAGGTGCTGATCCGCCCGAAGATCATCGACCTTCAAGACGGGCGTCAAGGTGAGACCACCCTGGATGCGGGGTGGCTTGCGGAGGAAATGAGCCGAGCCCCGATAGGGGGTCGGTCCCCGAGATTGACGGCGGGCCCGCGCCAGATCGGGCCCATGCCGCCGGCCGACGTAGGGGTTCTCATCGCGCAAACCTCCGAGTTCGTGGCCGGCGTCCATGCCGGGCACGACTCACCCTTACGGATAGCTGAGGAGAAGTCAATAGTTTGTTCTAACATTCTTACTAAGTCACCCACCCGTAAATGTTTGTCGCCACTCGACGGCGATGTACTTGGAGTCGTTAATGGCGACGCCTGCGCCCTCGCCGCGTCCACGACGGCGGAGACGGCGGACGAGATGTGCGCCGATGGCGCCGTGACGGTGGTCACAGATACAACCTCTGTCCCGCGGCCTCGGCCTCGTACTCCTTGCGAGCCTGCTGCGTACTGTCGAGCTCGGATACCTGCGGGACGGGCACGTCCCACCATGCGCCGGATCCGCCGAAGCGGCCCTTGGCGTCGACCTTGACGTAGACGACGACCGTGTTCTCGATCGCTTCCGCCTCGTCGAGAGCCTTCTTCAGCTCTGCAGCCGTGCTGGCGGTGAGGACCGCGGCGCCGTAGCTCGCGGCATTCGCAGCGAGGTCGATGCCGACCCGGTCGTCGTCGGTGAACTGCCCCTCCTCGTCGCGGTGGGTGAACCGGCAGGCGAAGGCTTGTGAGCCTCGGGTCTCCGAGAGGGCGGCGATGGAGCCGTACCCGTAGTTGTCGACCAGCAGCACGGTGAGCTTGAGGCCCTCCTGGACAGCGGTCATGATCTCCTGGCTGGACAGCAGAAAGGTTCCGTCGCCGATGAAGCAGAAGACGTCGCGGGACGGATCCGCCATCTTGGCTCCGAGGGCGCCGCCGACCTCGTAACCCATGCAGGAGTTGCCGTACTCCAGGTCGTAGGCCTTCGGATCACTGGGCCGCCACAGCCGGTGCAGGTCGCCCGGCATCGAACCGGCGGCGTTGACGACGACGTGGTGGTCCCCGGCGGCCGCGTTGACGATCCCGATGGTCTCGGCCTGGGACAGAGTCGGCGCGTCCTGGATCTCGATGATGCGGTCCACCTCGCGGCGCCATCCGTCGGCCGCCTGCTCCACCTCGGCGCGGTACTCCGCGGACACGTTGTGGTCAGCGAGCAACTCGTTGAGCTCGCGCAACGACTCACGGGCGTCGCCGACCAGCCCGAGGGCGGACTCCTTGTAGGCGTCGAGTTCGGTGACGTTCAGATTGATGAACTTCACGTCCGGGTTCGTGAACAGCGTGTTGGACGCGGTAGTGAAGTCGGTGTAGCGGGTGCCGATGCCGATGATCAGGTCGGCCTGGTTGGCGAGCGCGTTCGCGTACACCGATCCGGAGGCGCCGAGCGCGTTCACCATCTGGGGGTGTTCCCACGGCAGGCTGGCCTTGCCGGCTTGGGTGACCCCGACCGGAATGCCGGTCCCCGAGGCGAAGTCGGACAACTCCGTGGTGGCGGCGGAGTAGATCACTCCGCCGCCGGCGATGATGACCGGCCTCTTCGCGCTGGCGATCAGCTGTGCGGCACGGCGGGTGGCCTCGCGGTCGGCGCGAGCGCGAGGCACGTACCAGGTCCGCGGCCTGAACAAACGGTCGGGGAAATCCCAAGCTTCGGCCTGAACGTCCTGGGGGAGGCTGAGGGTGACGGCGCCGGTGTCGGCCGGGCTCGTCAGGGTCCGCATCGCCTCGAGCAGTGCGGTAGGGAGCTGGTCGGGCCGGTTGATCCGGTCCCAGTACTTCGAGACCGCCTTGAACGCGTCGCTGGCCGAATAGTCCCAGGAGAACGACGACTCGAGTTGCTGCAGTACGGGGCCGGTCCGACGGCTGGCGAAGATGTCGCTCGGTAGACAGAGGACGGGGAGGCGGTTCACGGTCGCGGTGGCGGCGCCGGTGATCATGTTCGTCGCGCCGGGTCCGATGGAGGACGTGCAGGCGAGGGCTCCGAGCCGATTGCGCATCTTGGCGTATCCGGTCGCCATGTGCACCATGCCCTGTTCGTTTCGGGCCTGGTAGAGCCTGAACTCCCTGCGGTACTGCAGCAGAGCCTGGCCGATACCGGCGACGTTGCCGTGGCCGAAGATGCCGATCGCACCGCCGAAGAACGGTGCGACGTCACCGTCGCGTTCGACATGCTGGGCGGCGAGGAATTGGACAACCGCCTGCCCGACCGTGAGTCGGGTGGTGAAGGTGGGATTTGTCATGGTCATTCCTTCCTCGGGCGTTGGGCATTGAGGGGACAGGTCAGTAGCGCTAACGCGTGATCAAGGGCAGGCGAGAGTCGATCCCGGCATCCGGCCAGGCGCCCTGCGTCGGCGCCAGGCGGGGGTCCTGAAACGCTTGGAGAGTGCGCTTCGGCGCCGGTCCGGCCAGTACATTGAGGTAATAGAGGTCGTGCCCGTGAGCGGCGACTGTGGTGTGGTAACCCCATGGAATCATCAGCAGGTCACCGTCCCGGACGGTTTCGACCAGATCGAAGTCACGCTCGGGCGAGTACACGCGCTGCACAGCCCACCCAGACTCGGGGTCGCGCAACCGGTAGTAGTACGTCTCCTCCAGTTCGGATTCGCCGTCGCGATCGTGCTCATGCTTGTGTGGCGGGTAGCTCGACCAGTTCCCGCCGGGCGTCCAGACCTCGATCACGTGCAGGCGATCGGCCGGGAAGTCCGGAAGCATCAGGCTGTTGACCTGGCGGGAAGCGTTGCCGCCTCCCCGGAGCTCGAGCGAGGTGTCGTGGGGGGTCACCAGGACCGGTTCGAAGGTCGTGGTGGCCGGGGCGGCGGCGATGGCGACCTCGGCCTCCGTCGAGGAGGAAAGGATGCCTGCCGTGTCGCGGGGCAGGTAGAGGCACCACCCCAACCCATCGAAAACCGTTCTGCGACCGCCAAGCTGCCACTGGCGTTCCCCGGCAGTCACATTCACAGTCCCCGAGAGAGGCACGACCGCACGCTCCTGGCCGTCGTCAGGAAGTTCATGGCTCTGACCGGCAGCCAGCGTGACGACCTCGAAGGACACATACGTCCAGCCCGCGTCGCGGGGAGTGATGCTTCCCCAACCCCTTGACAGGATCTTCGGCTGGCTCATTGACGACTCGACTCGCTTTCTCTGCGTAGGTGTCTTCGATCGACGGTGTTGTGGACTATCCGAGAATCCGAAGAGCGCCCTCGCCGCAACATATCGCTTATCAGACGATCCGTCCAGCAAGCGGCAAAACTCGAGTGGCGGTCCTACATCCGGGGCTCGTTCTCGCCTGGCTACGTCAGATCCAGAGCCGGTAGACTCGAGAGCCGGCTCGGACTGGTGATCTCCGCGTTCGGTGTTCTCGGAGTTCAGGTTCTCGAGTTCAGGTTCTCGAGTTTGGCTGACCTGGTCGCGCTCTCGGCGTCGCTGCCGAAGTGCTTCCCGATCAGGGCCAGCGCTTTGTCGCGCTGTCGCTCGCTGACGCCGCGCGCGTCGTCCTCCCAGCCGAACACGCAACTGGAGATGACACCGTCGAAGTCCACCCCGGCGAGCGCGGCGAAGACGGCGTCGTAGTCGACCTCACCACGGCCCATCTCCATGTGCTGGTGCACCCGCGCGGTGTTGCCCGGTGGATTGGAGATGTACCGCAAGCCGCTGGACGCCTGATGGTCCCAGGCGTCCGCAAGGTGGACGTACCGCACCCTCTCGCCCGCCGCCGCGATGATCTCACCGGCCGGATGTCCCTGATGGAACGCGTGCGGAGTGCAATAGAGGAACCCGATCCACTCCCGGTTCAAGCCCTTGATCATGTTGATCGCGTCGAGGCCGTCCTCGATGAAGTCGTCGGGATGCGGCTCGATGATCAACTGCAGCCCTTCGCGCTCGAAGATCGGCAGCAACTCGTCCATCGACTTCAGGAACTGTGCCTCCGCCGTCTCCGGCGCCTCCGGTCGACCGTTGAACTCGGTGTTGATCGTCTCGACGCCGAGGTCGACGGTGATCTGGATGACGCGTTTCCAGGCTCGGACGGCCGCGAGCCGTTGATCCTCGTCCGGACCCGACCACCGCAGGACCGGCAGCAGCGACGCGATCCCCACGCCGGCGTCGGCCGCGACCTTCTTCAGCCTCCGCACCCCCGCATCGTCGACGCGGGGATACCGGAAGAAGGGCACGAAATCGGCCTTCGGAGACAGCTCCATCCAGTCGTAGCCAAGGCTTGCCACCATGTCCGGCAGCTCGTAGACCGAGCTGTTCGAGAAGAACATCTGTGGATCCAGCGCCAGCTTGATGCTCACCGGGGGTCTCCCGTGCGTGATCGGCGAGAGATCATCGGTAATTCCTTTCGGTAAGTCGCGGGCCGGGCCCGGACGTTTCTAGGAGTTGGTTGTTCAGGGTTGATCGGTCGGGATGCCGGCGCGTTGCGCGGCGTCGAGCAGGACTTTGGCGGCCACTTCGAGGCCCTCGATGCGACCGAGACTGGTGTCCTCGTGTTCGATGTTGACCGCCATGTCGGGGTCCACGGCGTGCAGTGCCGCGAGCCAGGTCGACCAGTAGACGGCGTCGTGTCCGCGGCCGAGCGCCACGAAGTCCCACGCCGCCTCCTTCGGCCACTCGTTCGCCCACTCGTCGCCGCCGAGGTTGGTCCGCGGCTCGTTGGGCCCCAGCTTGCGGAACCGGTTGTCGAGGACGCCGTAGACGGCGGCGGCCGGGTTGATGCGGACGTCCTTGGCGGCGGCGTGGACGACTAGCGGACCGAGGTCTTGCACCACGGCCACCGGATCCATCCACTGCCAGAACAGATGGGAGGCGTCCAACTCGACCCCGATGTGCGTGGCGCCCGTTCGCTCGACGAGCTCGCGGATGCCGGCCGGGTTGAAGACCACGTTCTGGGGGTGCAGTTCGAGGGCGATCTTGACGTCCAGGTCGGCCGCCTCGCGGTCGATCTCCCGCCAGAACTCCTCGGCGACGCTCCACTGGTAGTCGAGGACGTCCAAGGCCGCGGAGTTCCAGGCGTTGACGATCCAGTTGGGTCGCGTGCCGCCCGGTTCGCCGGCCGGTAACCCCGACATGGTGACGACGCGGTGTTGACCGAGACGGTTCGCCAGGCGGATGCTCCGCCGTACGTCCTCGGCGTGCTTTTGCCCGATGACCGGGTCGGGGTGCAGCGGATTGCCGTTGCAGTTGAGACCGAGGATCTCGACGCCGGATCCCTCGAACAGGCCGAGGAAGTCGTCCCGGGCCGCGTTCGAGGTCAAGATGTCTTCGAAGGTCGGGATGTGTACGGCCGGCAGGAAGCCGCCGGAGTTCAGTTCGATGCCGCCGAGACCAAGACCGTCGATGATCTTGATCGCCTCGGTGAGATCGCGATCATGGAGGACAGCGTTGTAGACCCCGAACTTCATCGCGACACTCCCGCACCCTCGAGCACGGCCTCGCGCTGCGGCGCCACCGACACCGAGCGACCGCCGCTCTGCGCCGACTCCGCCACCGCAGCCAGGATCTCCATGTTGTGCACTCCTTCGTCGAACGACGCGCACCGGGGGAGCCCGTCGGCCTCCGCGATGCCGGCAACCTCCTCGAGGAAGGCTCGGGCCTGGTACACGAAGCCGTCGTTCTGGCCGACACCGACGCCTTGGGCATCCATGGGTAGTCCGCCCGCAAAGTAGGGGTGATCTGGCCCGATGATGACGCGGCGGGATCCGCGGGTCGGCGAAGGGTCGTCGTTGTAGACCACCTCGAACTCGGCGGGCCGCTCTTGGTCCCAGCTCGCGGCGCCGCGATCGCCGAAGACCTCCAGCAGCAGGCCGTTCGGATGCCCCGCGGCGACCCGCGATACCTGCACAACGCCGATTCCCTCGGCGAACTCGGCGCTGAAGCTGGCGTAGTCGTCGTTCTCGACCGGCTCGAGTTCCTCGCTCACCGGTGTCTGGCCGTGCCCGACGACGGTTCCCAGCGGCACCGGCCGCTGGGTGATCGCGGTGATGAACCGGCCGCCGCTCACCTCCTGGATGTCGCCACCGAGGAACTCGGCCAGATAGGCGGCGTGGCTGCCGATGTCGGCGAGGGCGCCCGACCCGGGCGCTCCCTTGAAGCGCCAGGAGATCGGACCCCGCGGGTCGCTGGCGTAGTCGCACCAGTACCGGACGTGGACGTGGAGGACGCGACCGAGGGCGCCGGACGTCACCAGGTTGCGTAGGGCGGCCACGCCGGGCGCGCGGCGGAACGTGAAGCCGATCCGTGCGACCGTGTCGGCGCTGCGGGCGGCGTCGGCCATGGCCCGAGCGTCGTCGAGCGTGTCACTGAGGGGCTTTTCGCACAGCACGTGCTTGCCGGCGGCGAGCAGACCCTCGACCATCTCGCGATGGAGAAAGTTGGCCACCACGATGCTGACTACATGAATGTCCGGGTCGGCGGCTATGGCCTGCCACGACGTGTCGGCCCGCTCGTAGCCGAAGCGTCGAGCCGCCAGCGAGCCGAGTTCGGGGCTCACATCCCCGATCGAGACGAACCGCAACGGGGGCAAGGTCGACTCGTACAGCGTAGGGGCGATGCGGTAAGCGGCGGCGTGTGCGCGGCCGGCCATGCCGGCACCGATAACGGCGACACCCAGAGTCATCGCAGTCCTCTCCTTCGAGAAGTAGTAGTTTCGAGCTGTCAACCCGGTCATCAAGCGAGCTGTGATCCAGACCACTAGACCGCTCTAGTCAACGGCTCCAGTGAGAACTTAAGAGACTCCTGAGCGAATGTCAAGACATTAGGAGATATGGCTCGCTCGTGCTCGACCGAAGCTGTAGCTCCGGTTGGAGAACGATCTCCCGATCCTCGACTCGGCGCCCTTCGATCCGAGCCACCATGCGCTCGACGGCCAGCCGCGCCATCTCGTCCGGGCGCTGAGCCACACTGGTGAGGGGCACCGCGGACAGCGCTGCTGCCTCGTTGTCGTCCCATCCGATGACCGACAGATGATGCGGCACGTCAACTCCTTGTTGAGCCAACAGCCCCATGGCCGCAACGGCGGTGTCGTCGTTGTACGCGATCAGGGCAGTGGGGAGTTCGCCCGACGCCAGCAGCGTCCGCGCCGCCCGCTGACCCTCGAGCTGAGACTGACCTCCGCGCACGATCTTGGTGTACGCCGCTAGGTCCTGGGCCCGCATCGCCTCGGCGTACCCGTCGCGACGCGAGCTGGCGATGAGGGTGTCGCCTCCATCTATGTGGGTGATGCGCCGATGCCCGAGGCTGACCAGATGCTCGACGGCGAGGCCCATGCCCCTGTCGTCGGAGGTCCGCACGACGTCCACGGCCGGATGATCAACATGCCATCCGACCACGACGAGGGGCACCTCCCCAGCCAGGAGCGGCTCTGCCGTCGGTGGTCCGAGCATGATCAGCGCATCGAAGCGGAAGTCGTGCAGCGACTGCGCCGCCCGCCGCTCGTCCCGTCCCCTGGTCAACGGCGTCAGGATGAGACTGTGCCCGTGCTCCTCGGCCGCCGCGTACAGGCCCTCCAGGAGATCGAACTGGAACGTCCCGACGCTGACGCCGAACATGACCCCGATCAGCCGCGACTTCTGACCGGCCAGGGACCGCGCCCGGACATCGGGGCGGTAGCCCAATTCACGAGCGACGGCCAGCACGCGCTCGCGCGTGGCGGGACTGGCCCCGGGTACTTCCCGCATCACAATCGACACGAGCGCCCGGGAGACGTCGGCGTGCCTGGCCACGTCGTTCAACGTGACGCGTCGGGAGATGCGCCAGCCCTCGTCGTCGCTCATCTCACGCCTGCCTTCAGCTCGGCGGCACAGCCAGGAAATCGCTGAGTCTAATCCGCGGATCCTCGGCTACGGGCGCACCACCTTCTTGCGTCCGCACCACGTGCACGTGGTGCGGACGCAAGAAGGTGGTGCATCTGTGAGCTCCAGTGGCGCCACGACCGGCCTCATCCACGCACCAGTTGACCGATCCGCGCTGCCTGCCGGGTGAGGTGGTGACGTTCGGCGAGGTTGGGGGCGGACCGGGCGGCGCAGGCATACAGCCGTGCCGCGGTCGGCAGGTCGCCCGCTTTCTCGTGCAGGTACGCCGAGGCGGCAGTGTGGCGGGGCAGTCCGGGGTCCACCGTGGCCAAGGCCGCGAGTCCGGCCACGGGTCCATCGGCCTCGCCGATCGCTACGGCCCGGTTGAGCTGCACGACCGGACTCCCGGTGAGCCGAAGCAGCTCGTCGTACCAGCCGACGATCTGCACCCAGTCGGTCTCCTCGGCGCGCGGCGCGTCGGCGTGCAGGGCGGCGATCGCGGCCTGTGCTTGGAATTCACCCAGTCGGTCGCGAACGAGCGCCGCCTGCAGGACTGCGACGCCCTCGGCGATGAGCGAGGTATCCCAGCGGGAGCGGTCTTGCTCGGCCAGAGGAACCAGGCTGCCGTCGGGCCGGATCCGGGCCGGTCGCCGAGCGTGGTGGAGCAGCATCAACGCCAGCAGCCCCGCGGTCTCCGCCTCATCGGTCATCGACGCCAACTCACGCGTGAGCCGGATCGCCTCGGCCGCCAGGTCGACGTCGCCGGTGTAGCCCTCGTTGAAGATGAGGTAGAGCACTCGTCGCACCGTCGCCAGGTCGCCACGCTCGGAGAACCGCACGTTGCGGACCGTGCGTTTGGCCCGGCTGATCCGCTGCGCCATTGTCGCCTCCGGCACGAGGTAGGCCTGAGCGATCTGCCGGGTCGTCAAGCCGGCGACGGCGCGCAGCGTGAGGGCCACCGCGGAGGTTGGGGTCAACAATGGGTGGGCGCAGAGGAAGAAGAGCTGCAACGTGTCGTCTGCGGTCGCGGCCGATCCGGGCGGCGGCTCGAGCGCGACCCGCTGCTCCCGGTCGCGACGGGAGGCCTCGGAGCGGTGGGCGTCGAGGAACTTGCGCCAGGCGACCGTAACGAGCCAGCCCAACGGATCGTCGGGACGGGAGTCCGGCCAGGACAGCGCGGCTTGGATGAGTGCCTCCTGCACGGCGTCCTCGGCTGTCGCGAAGTCAACTCCGCGACGCACGAGGACGCCGATCACCGACGGGGTCAGTTCCCGCAGCAGCAGTTCGTCCATCACCTGATCTGGCGCCTGATCTGGCCCGCCGGTCTCCTCACTCCGTGACCGTCGGCGGTTCACTGAGGAACGGGCGCAGCTCGAGCCACTCGTGGATCGGCCGGCCGCCGGCTCCCGGGGCTGCCGACAACTCGCCGGCCAGCTCGAGCGCGCGCTCATAGGTGTCGACGTCGATCACCATCCAGCCGGCGATCAGGTCCTTGGTCTCCGCGAAGGGCCCGTCGGTGACCGGCGGTCGGCCCTCACCGTCGTACCGGACGAAGGTGCCCTCCGGCGAGAGCGCCTGGCCGTCGACGTACTCACCCGTGCCCTCGAGCCGGGTGGCGAAATCGGCCATGTACTGCACGTGGTTCTCAATTTCCTGGGGGGTCCACTGATCCATCGGGACGTCGTTGACCGCCTCGGGCGCGCCACGGTAGTGCTTGAGAAGCAGGTACTTCGCCATGCTGGGTCTCCTTGGTGTGGTGCGGCCACGGTGGCCGCGTCTACCCCTGGGACGGAGCCGCCGGATTGGATTCGACATACCAACGACGATGAGTTTCCAGGGTCTGCGTGCCGATCAGACTCCCGCTTAGCTCCTGGTCGCGGCACGATCCACCGTCAGGCCGACAGCGACTCCTCGGGCTCGACGCTGCCGAACCGCTGCCGGTACGCCTGCGGCGCGAGCCCGATCCCTCGACGGAAGTGTTCGCGGAGAACCACGGCGGAGTTGAAGCCCACCCGGGCGGCGATCTGCTCGACGCTGAGGTCGCTTTGCTCCAGCAGGCTGCGAGCGGCCAGGATCCGCTGTTGGGTCACCCACTGGTGTGGGGTGGTGCCCGTTTCGGCGACGAACCGCCGCGCGAACGTGCGGTCACTCATCATGGCGCGCCGGGCGAGCGACGAGGCGGTGTGCTGCTGGTCGAGGTGCTCCACCACCCAGGTCAACACCGGGGTCAGACTGTCGGTCGCGCACACCGGGATCGGCAGGTCCACGAACTGCTGCTGGCCGCCGTCGCGCTGCGGCGGGACGACCATCCGACGGGCGATGGTGGTCGCGATCGCGGTACCGAGGTCGCGGCGGACCAGGTGCAGGCTCGCGTCGATCCCGGCCGCCGTCCCCGCGCTGGTGATGATGGTGCCGTCTTCGACGTACAGGGCGTTGGGTTCGAGCCTGGCCGTCGGGTAGCGCTGCTGCATCTCGTCGGCGTGCCGCCAGTGCGTCGTGCACCGGCGCCGGTCGAGGAGACCGGCGGCGCCGAGGAGGAACGACCCCGAACACAGGCTCAGCATCGTGGCCCCGGCGGCATGGGCCTCGCGGAGCACGGCGAGCACCTCGGCCGGGTACTCCTCGTCGGGTCGGATCGCCGTCGCGGACACGATCACCAGGTCGCTGCCGGCGACGGCGTCCAGACCATGCGCCGGCACAATCGTGAACGCGGCGGTGTTGTCGGTGGCCAGCGGGCGTCCGGGCTCCGGTGCGCAGACGCGGAAGTCGACTCTGGGGACACCATCGTCGCTGCGGTCCACGCCGAACACCTCGACGGCCACCCCGAATTCGAAGATCGACACCGGCTCGACCAGCACAACACTCACCCGACGCAAAGCCATGCGAGCCAGTGTAGTGGCAAGAATGTTACGCACCAAGGCAGATCAGCCACTGTTGGCACTAATCAGATGCGAGCAAGATTACTGCCATGATCGTTCTCATCGCTATCGCCCTCATTCTCGTGCTGCTGCTGGTGCTGAAGCCGGCCGAGCACTATCCCTCCACGCGGTCCACCGACCGCGACGACCTCCGGGTCGTCAACGACCTCCACGTCCTCCAGTAGATCCGCCCGAATCCGTACCACGCGGAGAGCACGTTCGTCCGAGGTCCCTACAGACTCGTCGGCACGTTCCGCTCGATGTCGGCCAACCAGACGTCCGCATTGCCGTCCGACGGGGCCCGCCAGTCACCGCGCGGGCTCAGCGATCCGCCATGGGAGACCTTCGGACCGTTCGGCATGGCCGACCGCTTGAACTGCGCGAAGCCGAAGAACCGGCGGACGAACACGATCAGCCACTGCCGGACGGCGGCCAGGTCGTAGGCACGTCGGCGTTCGCGGGGAAAGCCGGGCGGCCAGCTGCCGGCTTCGACGTCACGCCAGGCGTGATGCGCGAGGAAGGCGATCTTGGCGGGCCGGAAGCCGAACCGCAGCGTGTAGAACAGGTTGAAGTCCTGCAGCTCGTACGGGCCGATCGACTTCTCGGTGCTCTGCGGCACCTCGCCCTCCTTGACGGGGATCAGTTCCGGGGAGATCTCGGTGTTCAAGATCGACAACAGGATGTCGTCGACCTGGTCGGAGAAGTCGTCCAGCCCGCTGACCCAGCGGATCAAGTGCTGGATCAGGGTCTTCGGCACACCGGCGTTGACGTTGTAGTGCGACATCTGATCGCCCACGCCGTACGTGCTCCAGCCGAGCGCCAGCTCGGACAGGTCGCCGGTCCCGAGCACGATTCCCCGGTGGTGGTTGGCCAGCCGGAACAGGTAGTCGGTCCGCAGCCCGGCCTGCACGTTCTCGAAGGTGACGTCGTACACCTCCTCGCCGCGCTGCGAACGGATGGTCGAGGTCCTGCAGCATCTGCCGGGCGGCGGGGCGGATGTCCAACTCCGCCGCGGTGATGCCGAGCGCCTCCATCAGCCGCCACGCGTTTCCCTTGGTGGTCGTGCTGGTGCCGAAGCCGGGCATGGTGAAGCCGAGGATGTTGGTCCTCGGCAGCTCCAGCAGATCCATGGCGCGGGCGGCGACGATCAGTGCATGGGTGGAGTCCAGGCCGCCGGACACCCCGATCACGACCTTGTCGGTGGAGATGGCACGCAGCCGCTGGGCCAGGCCGTCGACCTGGATGTTGTACGCCTCGTAGCAGTCCTGGGCGAGCCGATCCGGATCCGCCGGGACGAACGGGAAGCGCTCCACCGTACGCAGCAGACCGAGATCTTCTTCGGGCGGCGCGAGGGTGAAGGGAACGCTCCGGTAGCGCGCGTCGGGCGTGGCCACCCGGCGGTTGTCCTCGAACGTGCCCTGCCGGGCCCGCTCCTGGCGGAGAAGGTCGAGGTCGATGTCGGCGACGGTGAGCTGCGGATCCTCCTCGAAGCGGGCGCCCTCGCCGAGCTGCCTGCCGTTCTCGAAGATGCTCGTCTGCCCGTCCCAGGACAGGTCGGTGGTCGACTCGCCCTGCCCGGCGGCGGCGTAGAGGTACGCCGAGAGGCACCGCATCGACTGCGTTCGGCAGAGGATGCTGCGGGTGTCGGCGCGGCCGATGGTGATCGGACTGCCGGACAGGTTGGCGAGCACGGTGGCCCCGGCGAGCGCCAGGCCACTGGACGGAGGCACCGGCACGAACATGTCCTCGCAGATCTCGACGCCGATGGACAAGCCCGGAACGTCCGTCGCCGGAAACAGCAGGTCGGTGCCGAACGGGGCCTGCTGCCCCGCGACCACGATCTCCAGTCCGGCGATGCCGCGTCCCGAGGCGAACTGGCGCCGCTCGTAGAACTCGCGGTAGTTGGGCAGATGGATCTTCGGGACGACGCCGAGGACCGTCCCCCGGTGGATCACGACGGCGGTGTTGAACAGGCTCGACCCGTGCCGCAGTGGGGCACCCGCGATGATCACCGGCAGCAGGTCGGTGCTGGCCCGAACGATGGTGTCGAGCCCCTCGTGCACGGCGTCAAGAACGACGTCCTGCCCGAGCAGATCCTCGACGGCGTAACCGGTCAGCGCCAGCTCGGGGAACAACGCGACCGCGACGCCGGACTCCGACAGGCGTCCGCTGACGTCAACGATGCTCTGGGCATTACGGAGCGGGTCGGCGATGAAGACGTCGGCGGTGCAGGCTGCGACCCGGGCGAACCCGTGTGCGTACAGCGAGTGGAACGGCATGCCTCATCCTCTCGGAGAGGCGATGCGCTTGAGCAGCTAGACCCGCTTTTCGTCGCCCTTCACGGCTGAACCGGCCTCGCGCAGCGCGTCCTTGACGTTCTCGCCGGACTGCTTCACGTTGGCCGACGACTGATCGGCGTGACCCTCGGCCTCGAGCTGCTCGTTGTCGGTCGCGTCACCCATGGCGGCCTTCGCCTTGCCCGCCAATTCCTCAGCCTTGTTCGAAATCTTGTCGCCGATACCCATGACAACCTCCCTGTTCTCGGGTGGTCCTTGAAACGCTGGACCGTACTGCCACGCTAACACTCGTTTCAAACGGAAGGGCCGTGTACGGGCCGCGGAGCTAGACGAAGAGCGGCTCCAGCTGCCAGGTCTCCTCGAGCCGGCGCATGGCCTCCTCGTCGGGGCGGCCGGTGAAGTGGTCGGCGGCCTCCAACACCATCGGCAAGATGGTGATGTCGCCGACGGTATTGAGGAAGACGCCTTCCCGGCCGAGCACCCAGCTCACCGCCGTGTCGATCGCGTCGGGGTCGCGCAGCGGCTCGTACCAGGTGTTGGCGGTCTGCTCCCGATCCCCCCACGGCGCCCGGGTGATCGACTTGATCGTCTGCACCGCGACGCCGCGTTCGGCGCAGACCGCGGCCAGCTCCTCGAACTCGGCGAGGTACTTCGGCGTTCTGGGCCATCGGATAGTTGTACGGCAGCAGCACCGAGTCGAAGTCGAACTCCTCCAGCGAGCGGCGATGCTGGGTGGCCACGGTCAGGCCGTGACCGGTGACCCCGATGAACCGGACCAGACCCTCGTCGCGGGCCCGGACGGCCGCCTCCAGCGCACCGCCGGACGCGAACGCCTGCTGCCATTCGACCTCGTCGACCAGGTTGTGCAGCTGGATCAGATCGACGTGGTCGGTGCGCAGCCGCTCCAGCGACCGGTTGATCTCCGCCCACGCCTCGTCCCGGCTCCGCTCCCCGGTCTTGGTGGCCAGGAAGTACGCGGTCGCGGTGCTGCTCCAGCCACGGGCCGAGGCGGTCCTCGGCCTCCCCGTAGCTGGCCGCGACGTCGATGTGGTTGATGCCGAAGCGGTCGATCAGCTCCATGGTCTGGTCGGCCTCGTCCTGGGTGACGTTGCCGATCGCGGCGGCGCCGAACAGGATGCGGGTGCTCTCGTGGCCGGTGCGTCCGAAGCTGAGTGAGGGGATCATGCCGCCATTCTGCCTTCTTCCTGCGCGCTCGCTCTCCGGAGCCGCTTTCCGGCTCCTCCGACTTCGCACGCTCAGTCGATCGAGTCCCGCCCGCGCTCCACGAGTTTCGGGTCGGGCGGGTAGACGATCTTGGTGTCCTTGTCCTCGTAGTCGAACTGGCTCAGGAAGAAGCGCATCGAGTTGATCCGCGCGCGCTTCTTGTCGTTGCTCTTGATCGTCGTCCACGGCGCGTAGTCGGTGTCGGTGCTCAGCATCATCGTCTCCTTGGCCTCGGTGTAGGCGTCCCACCGGTCCAGCGACTTGATGTCCATGGGCGAGAGCTTCCAGCGCCGTACGGGATCGATCTGGCGGATGGCGAACCGGGTCCGCTGCTCGGCCTGGGTGACCGAGAACCACAGCTTGGTCAACGAGAAGCCGCTCTCCACCAGCATCTCCTCGAACAGCGGGGCGTGCCGGAGGAACTGGAAGTACTCCCGGTCGGTGCAGAAGCCCATCACCCGCTCGACGCCGGCCCGGTTGTACCAGGAGCGGTCGAACAGCACGATCTCGCCGGCGGTGGGGAGGTTGGCGACGTAGCGGTGGAAGTACCACTGACCGGCCTCGGTCTCGCTCGGCTTGGTCAGGGCGACGACGCGGGCCGCGCGTGGATTCAGGTGCTCCATGAAGCGCTTGATCGTGCCGCCCTTGCCGGCGGCGTCGCGGCCCTCGAACAAGATCACGTGCTTGCCGCCGGTGTCTTGGGCCCAGTACTGGAACTTCAGCAGCTCGATCTGCAGCTGGTACTTCTCGTCCTCGTAGAGATCGCGATCCATCCGCTCGTCGTACGGGTAGTCCTCGCCGCCACGTCTCGATCGGGTTGCCGCCGGGATCGATCAGGTCGGGGTCCGATCCGTGCTCGTCGTGCCGCACGCTGTAGCCGTCGCTGGATCAGATGGTCGAGGTACTCCCGGAAGTTCTCGCGGATCATCGTCGAGCGTACGACGCCGCTTCGGCACCGGCGGGCATGTCGTGCAAGTCTCGGTCGACGGGCCCGCTAACGACCAGCGTCTGAGGTCGACTGTCTAGGAGGTGTTCCGCCAGGCGAGAAGCTACGCATACTCAGGACGGAGTAGAGCGCTCGGAGGGGAGCGGCTCATGTCAGAGGCGGTGCTGCTGGTCGGGACCCGCAAGGGACTGTGGATCGGACGCTCGGACGCCGAACGGACCAGCTGGGACTGGTCGGAGCCGGAGTTCCTGATGCAGGGCATCTACGCCACCTGCATCGACACCCGCGGTGATGCGCCGCGGATGTTCGTCAGCGGCACCAGCGAGCACTGGGGACCGGGTGTCTACCGCTCCGACGACCTCGGCCGCACCTGGACCGAGACCCAGGGGGCCGCCGTGCGGTTCCCGGAGGACCTCGGCAGCAGCGTCGAGCGGGTCTGGCAGATCCAGCCCGGTCGGGCCGACGACGCCGACGTGATCTACGCCGGCACCGAACCCTCGGCGCTGTTCCGCTCCGAGGACCGGGGCGAGAGCTTCACCCTGATCCGGTCGCTCTGGGACCACCCGCACCGGACCGAGTGGGGCGCCGGATTCGGCGGCCAGGCCATCCACACCATCGTTCCGCATCCCGACGACGGCGGCCGGCTGACCGTCGCCATGTCCACCGGCGGGGTCTACCAGACCAAGGACGGCGGCGACTCCTGGGCGCCGTCCAACTCCGGTATCAAGGCCTACTTCTTCCCCGATCCGTGGCCGGAGTTCGGCCAGTGCGTGCACAAGGTCGCCTCGCATCCCGCCAAGCCGCGCGCAGATGTACGCGCAGAACCACCACGGCGTCTACCGCTCCGACGACGGCGGCCAGCACCTGGGTCTCGATCGCGGACGGGCTGCCGTCGGACTTCGGGTTTCCGATCGTGGTCCATCCGCACGACCCCGACACCGTGTACGTGTTCCCGCTGGTGGCCGACGGCGAACGCATCCCGCCGCAGGGTCAGGCCCGGATCTGGCGGTCGACCGACGCCGGCGAGACGTGGACAGCCTCGACGGCCGGGCTGCCGGACCGCTTCTACGCCGCCGTCATGCGGGACGCGTTCACCGCCGACAACGCCGAGCACGACCGGGCTCTACTTCGGCGCGCGCGACGGGTCGGTCTACGGCAGCACCGACGGCGGCGAGCACCTGGACCGAGCTCGTCGACCATCTGCCCGACGTGCTGTCGGTTCGGGCGGCTGGTCTAGAGGGTGATCTGATGCCGGGCAACCCGCCGCCCGAACGTGACGAGGCCGACGCGCTGGTGAACTACATCGGGCAACAGCGCGACGGGCTGCGGTACGCCGCGTACGGACTGACGGAGGAGCAGATCCGCCTCCGGCCGACCAAGAGCGCCCTGACCGTGGGCGGCCTGCTCAAGCATGGTATCGCCATGGAGCAGGCAGTGGCTCGACATCCTGGGCGGTCGCGAGGGGCCCGAAGACGCCGAGAACGCCTACGAGCAAGGGTTCGCGGTCAGCGACGAGGACACGCTGGAGTCGCTGCTCGCCACCGGCGACGAGGTCAAGGCCGCCACCGAGGCCACCGTCGCCGCCCTGGACAGCCTGGACGTGCGGGTCCAGCTGCCGCCGGCGCCCTGGTATCCCGAGAATCCCGACGGCTACTCGGCGCGCTGGATCCTGCTGCACGTGCTGGAGGAACTCGCCCGGCACGCCGGCCACGCCGACATCCTGCGGGAGCAGATCGACGGCGCCACGATGTATGAATTGATGGCCGGGGCGGAGGGCTGGCCGGAAACCGAGTGGATCAAACCCTGGCGGCCAGGACCTGAATCTGGTACGCGGAACGGCCCGAACGCCATTCAGCGCCGGTGGGAGGCCACCACCGGCGCTGAACGGAGCTGGGGGGATCGGCTCGAATCTGGCCTTCGCCCGTCATAACCCGCGGAAAGCGTTGCTCGGATCCCTTTTGGTCCGACGCCGCGGAGTCAACACCTGAGACGGCTCGCGTGGTCTCGCGCGGCACCAGTTGCACGGTGAGCTTCACCAGGTCCGAGCCGTCGCTCTGGCCGTCGTCGAGATCCTCGTCGAGCGCGGCCAGCAACGCCAGAGCGGCGCGCGCACCCTGCTCGTGCGCGTGCTGGGTGATCGTGGTCAGGCCCCAGTAGACCGACATCGGATGATCGTCGAATCCGGCCACCGACATGTCCTCGGGGCAGCGGATCCCGGCCCGCCGCAGGCGCGGCGATGGCTCCGAAGGCCATCTCGTCGGTGTGGCAGAAGATCGCCGTAGGCAGGGGGCAGCGTTCGAGCAGCTCGCTGATCGCCGCTCGCCGTGTTCGCTGTGGCAGTCACCGGGGCAGATGATCGAGTCCTCGTCGAGTTCGAGCCCGGCGGCCGGAGGCCGTCGCGGACGCCGAGGGTGCGCTGCGTCCACAGCCGGGTGTCGCCGACGTCGGGCATCCGGCCGTCGAGCACCGCAATCCGGCGGTGCCCGAGCTGCACGAGGTGGTCCGTCACCAGACGTGCCCCGTACCGGTTGTCGATGAAGACGCCCGGGCACGCTCGTCAGCGGCACGCCGGGTGCCGACACCGGCACCCGAGCGGTTCCGGTGGTGTTGTCGCGTTCGGCGTCGGCGACGTTGCCGGCGAAGAGCAGGGCGTCTCGGCCGCGGCCCTGGCCGAGCTCGGCGACCAGTCGCCGGAACGCCGGGGAATCGATGTCCAGGTAGTCGTAGTGCATGTCGAGATTGATCAACTCGACCCGGAAGCCGGCCGGGATCAACACCTCGCTGGCCCCGGAGGCCACCTCACTGAAGTACCACGACTTGAGATTCGGCAGGACGATGCCCGACGGTCTGGGATTGCCCGGTGGCCAGCGCCGTGGCGATGTGCGAGGCCGAGAAGTTCAACCGGTCGGCCGCCTCGAGGATGCGCTCCGGGTCGATTCGGCCCACCCCCGATACCCCGCGCAGCGCCCGCGAAACAGTGCCCTTGTTGACGCCCGCCTCACGCGCGACATCGGCTATTGTGACGCGCGCATTGGTACGGCGGCGCGTGGCCACCATCCAGGTCTGCGACACGGCCGGCACAGTGCGGATTATACGAAGGCGCGCGGAGGATGCGCACCGGGTCGAAGGAGGCGTGGACAGTGGAGCCTCGTTGGCACGTCACCTACACCCCGGGAACCTGGATCGTGCTCGCCGGTCCGACCTCGATGGTGGCCCTCGATCCTCGGGGGTCCGGAGCCAGGCCGCGTTGGCCGCCGACCTCTGGCCGTCGGTGAACTCCGAGGCGGGATGGCCGAGCTCGTGTCCCGGCTGGCCGCGGTCGATGTGACCCAGCTGCCTCGGCTGGCGGTGCTCTTCTTCGAACGCGAAGACGACCGCGAGGTCGTCCGGGCCCTGCTCCGCGGAGACGTCCGGGTGCTGGCCGAGTCCGGACAGACCGTCGCCCACGGCGCGGACGTGTTGACCTGGCAGGAGGTCCGGCTGGCCGACCTGCCGCGGATCGAGGTGGATCTCGGGGGTAAGCCCCGTCGGAGGACCCGTTGCCGCTGGTCCGCGGTGCGGTTCGTACGCCGGGCGGTTGCGGCTGTCCCTCGCGCACGCCGACGCCGGTCGACGACACGCCGCACCGTCGCCGGCTTCGTTGGCGACGATGCCGCCGGACGGCAGCCGAACCGGACGACGGTGCTGGAGCCCGAGCCGAGAGCCGAGGAGCTTCGCCGTACCGCCCCCGAGCCGACGATCCGACGACGAAGCCTCAGACACGACGACACTGACGAGAACGACGCAGACGACCCTCGAGGGACCGCGTCCCGCCTTCGGCCGACGACGTCGAGGTGATGGAGAACGCGGACACCGAGTTGATCTATCTGCCGCCGCCCGCCGTCGCCCGACTCCGGGCCCCGGACGGCTCGACGATCGACCTGGACCGGCCGGTGCTGATCGGGCGCGCCCCGAGCGACTCCGGCTTCGAGAACTCCCAACCGCACCTGTTGACCGTGCCCAGCCCCAGCCAGGACATCAGCCGTACCCATGTGCTGGTCGCGCCGGAGGGTGACCTCATCGTGGTCACCGATCTGCACTCGACCAACGGAACGACGGTGGTCAAGCCCGGGCCGGGAGTCGAGCGCGTCACCCTGCCGTCGGGTCAGTCGGTCACCGTCGAGGTCGGCAGCGTGCTCGAGCTCGGCGACGAAGTGGCGATCTTGATCGATGGGCCGTCAGTCCGTTAGGCGCGCTACGAGCTCGCATCTAGGGCTCGAAGGCGTACAGAGCTAGAATTCGGAGGAGGGGGCAGGATGGGACAAGCGAGCGAGCGGTTGGTGGCCCGGCCACCGGGCTGCCGCCGGGGGTGGAGGTCGGCCCGCTGGGCTCCCGGTTCGTGGCGTACCTGATCGACCGTTCGGTCCCGGCCGTCGTCAGCGGCCTCGCGGCGTGTTGATCACCCAGCTTCCCGACGCAGCGAACGCTGCGTGGCCGTCATCGCAGCGATTCTGATCTTGGCGTGGGGCCTGCTGGTCTGGCAGATGTACGCGGTGCGGGCGGCGGGGCCCGGGATGAGACTGCTCAAGCTGCAGTTGGTCGGTTATACCGACGGGCGCCCCATCGGCTGGGGCCGGTTCTTCCTGCGCTGGTTGGTGCTGACGCCTGTTGGCCGCCACCGGCATCGGCCTGCTGCTCATGATCATCTTCTTGATCTTCCACCCACGCCGGCAGGGCTGGCACGACCTGGCCGCCGACTCGGTCGTGATCAAGGAACGGGTGCTGGCCCCGCCGCGGCCGGTGGAGGCGCCGGCCGACGCAGGCCCCGGTGCGGAGTGCCCGGGGCCGTTGGAGAGCGCAGCGGCCGCGGCGGAGAGCGCCGCCGCCGGGCCGATGGCCGCCGAGGTTCCGCCGATGCCGGCGGAGCCTGCGCCGAGGCAACCGGCCGTGCACGAGCCGGAGGTCGAGCCCGCGACGCAGCAGCCCGTACTCGATCGCGGCCGCCGCCTCCCAGGCGGCGTTCGAGGCGGAGTTCGAGGCGGAGACCGAGCCGGAGTTCGAGCGGGATCGGCGGCCGCTGGACGTGGGCTGGAAGGTCGTGCTGGACGACGGTCGCCACATCGAGGTCCAGGATCTGGTGCTCCTCGGCCGCAATCCCCAGCCGCGAGCCGGTGAGGAGGACGCCCAGTTGATCAAGGTCGCCGACGAGACCCGGACGGTGTCGAAGTCCCACCTGGCGCTGGGCGTCGACGGCAACGGCATGTACGTGATGGATCGCGGCTCGACCAACGGCTCCACCGTCACGACCCAGGACGGGGAATCCCAGCGGTGCCCGCCCGGGGATCTGGTCGCCGTCCATCCGGGCGCCGTGGTGTCGTTCGGCGATCACTGGCTCGAGGTCCGCCGCCCCTGACCGGCTAGGGTCGGGAACCGTGCTGCTCTCCGACCGCGACATTCGGTCCTCGATCGAGGCCGGTCGGATCGGGCTCGAGCCCTACGACGCGTCCATGGTGCAGCCGTCCAGCATCGATGTGCGGCTGGACCGGTACTTCCGGGTGTTCGAGAACCATCGCTACCCCCACATCGATCCGGCCGAGGACCAGTCGGAGCTCACCCGACCGGTGCAGCCCGCAGAAGACCGAGCCGTTCATCCTGCATCCCGGGGAGTTCGCGCTCGGCTCGATCTTCGAGGTCGTGACGCTGCCCGACGACATCGCGGCCCGGGTGGAGGGGAAGTCCTCGCTGGGACGTCTCGGGCTGCTGACCCACGCCACCGCCGGTTTCATCGATCCCGGCTTCTCGGGGCACGTCACGCTGGAGCTGTCGAACGTGGCAACGCTGCCGATCAAGCTCTGGCCGGGGATGAAGATCGGCCAGCTGTGCTTCTTCCGGCTGAGTTCACCGGCCGAGCATCCGTACGGCTCGGCCCAGCACGGATCGCACTACCAGGGCCAGCGCGGACCGACGCCCTCCCGCTCCCACCTCAACTTCCATCGGACCGAGATCTGACGATCAGGTAGGGCGACTCTGCAGAATCTCCCTCCAGACGGCACTGCTCACAGCAGGTGGCGGTCAAGCTGATGGTCACAGCTCCCACCGAAGAGAGATTCTGCGAACTCCACTCACAGCGGGCACCCCTGGTCACAGAACGGCCGGGCCTGCGTCAGCACCTCCGGTGGATCGCTCGACTGCCCTGCGACCTGTGTGCGGCTCAGCCGGCGGCGCACGCGAGCTCGATCGTACGCCTGGTGTCTGGCCGCAGACGGACCACTCTGACACGCATCTCCACCGGGCGATGGACGCTTACGGCCGCCACCGCGTCGGCAGCTCGGGTCCGCCTCGAGCTGCTGCTGGACTCCCGCGACGAGCCGTGGTCGGCGGCCGAGCGGCGGCTACACCAGCTTCTCCGGGCGGCCGGCATCCTCGGGTGGAAGGCGAACCAGCCCGTGCTGGTCGAGGGAGCGAACTATTACCCTGACGCTCGCTTCTTCGGGCGCACGCGCCTGCTGATCGAAATCGACGGCCGGGAATTTCACTCCGAGCCCGACGTCTTCGAGTCGGACCGCTGGCGGCAGAATCTGCTCATCCTCGACGGCTGGTGCATCCTTCGCTTCACTCGGCAGATGCTGGTGGAGCGTCCGGATGAGGTGGTGGCAACCATCCGGAGGGCGATGGCCATGTTGTTGTCAGCAGCCTAGATTCGCGGACATCTCCCCTCAGAAGGGTGAATCAGGGGCCACGAGGTCCGATTCGAATGCACTGAGGGGAGACTTCACAGTTCGAAGCGCTGAGCTAGGCCCGGTAGACCGCGATCTCGCCGGAGGCGGTGCGGGCCCGGACGCTGACGAACGGCTCGCCCGGTGCCGGGCTCGTGACTGGCCTCCAGGGCGATCCGCACCGCCCCGCTCACCGAGTGCAGGTCCAGCCAGACCGGCAGCTCGTCGGCGACGCCGACGGTCAGCGAGCCCGAGGCTGAGCGAAGATCGACAGAGCCTGACGTGGACGGGACCGCGATGTCGCCCGATCCCGAGCTGGCGACGAAGTCGGCCCGCTGGAGGGAACGGATCACGATGTCGCCGGAGCCGGACTTCGCGCTCACCGGGGAGCGCGCCTCGCGCGACCTGGACGTCACCGGATCCGGTGCTGAGCCGGCCCCGCGACCGACGAGCCGACCCGACGGAGATGGTGCCCGAGCCGGTGCTGCAGTCGAGTTCCTGCGGCCTGCTCGACGCTGATGTCGCCGGATCCCGTGCTGATCTTGGCCCGGTCGATCTCGGCGGTGCAGGCTGATCATGGCCGAACCGGCACGGATGCCGTAGCTCAGGCCGGGCGGGCCGCCGAGCCGCAGCTGCACCGGAGCCTGGCGGACAGTGGGGCGGGAACCGAGATCCGGAGCTGATCGGCGTCCCGTCGGATAGACGATGTCGTCGATCTCGTGATCTTCGGTCACGTTGACCGAGCCCTCGAC
Organism: uncultured Actinomycetota bacterium; assembly: GCA_963791865.1. GTDB lineage: Bacteria > Actinomycetota > Actinomycetes > Propionibacteriales > Propionibacteriaceae > Microlunatus. Next base: position 54,391 of record CAWBUC010000021.1, on the reverse strand, counting down.
GGCGTCGGGCCGGGTCCCGGCCTCGACGGTGATCGAGCCGGCCCCGAAGTCGTCGACCTGAACTTCCTCGGACGCCCTCGAAGACGAAGTTCTGAAGGTCATCGCACCCAGCCCTGGACCCGGCCCCGGGGCCGTCGGTGCTCCGGCCGTTCGGGCTGGTTCCGGCCGCCCGAACACCCCTCCGGGCCGAACGGGCCGTGTTCTCCGAAGACTCCGTGCGGCCCGAACGGCCCGTGGGCGGCCGAAGATCGACGGGCCGGGCGGTTCCGGCGGTGCGGGCCATCCGTCAGGTCGGGGCGGCGGTCACCGAGAGCATCCATCACGGCCCGCAGCAGCCACGCGTTGGTCGAGATCTGCTCGCGGTCGGCCATCTGGTCGACCTTGGCCTTGACCGAGGCCGGCAGGCGGAGGCTGATCCGGGCCACCGGTTCGTCGTCGAGATCGATGCGCCGTCGGGCTCGGCCGGTTCGTCGGGTTCGGGCAGCAGCAGCGTCGGTTCCGCGCCGGTGCCCCGTGCTCGGCAGCGTGACGTCGAACTCGGGCTCCGGATCCGGACATCCGCACGCACCACCGAGCCCGGGGCCAGGTCGGCGCTGATGGTGTCGGCGGCGTCGGAGAGCGCGTTGATCAGGGCCAGCCGGGTGGCGGACGTCGATGGCGCCGCCGAGTCGATCGGCGACGTGGCGGGTGTGGTCGTCGGCCAGGGCGGCGGCGTCGTCGACTCCGGCTCGGACGGAGTCGACGTACGGGGTGAGGTCCATGACGCCATTATGACGTCATAGTGACGTCATCGCAAGGCATTTTGACGTCACTGCCTCGCTACCGGGTTGGCGTCGACACTGGCCACGTCAGCGGAAATCACGAGGCTTCTATGTGTGGCGCGCCGTCCGGACCTGGGGGAATTGGATTGGGCGCGGCAGTTAGGGTCGGTGTACCCGCGTACGGACGAATCCCGGCGCATCGACGAGGCAAGTGGAGTTCGGTGATCCAGTTCGAGTCCGTGGGGAAGACGTTCCGGGACGGGACGTCGGCCGTCGTCGATCTCGATCTTGAGGTGCCGTCCGGGCAAGATCACCGTGATCGTGGGGCCGTCGGGCTGCGGCAAGACCACGACGCTGCGCATGGTCAACCGGATGCTGGAACCGACCAAGGGCCGCATCCTGTGGGACGGAACCCCGATCAAATCCCGCCGCAAGACGACGCTGCGCCGCCAGATGGGGTACGTGATCCAGAGCGGCGGCCTGTTCCCGCACCGGACCGTGGTCGACAACATCGGTACCGTTCCTGGTCTGCTGGGCTGGAACCGGCAGAAGATCCACTCCCGTTCGCTGGAGTTGCTGGGCAGCGTCGGTCTGGACAGGAAGCTGGCCACATCGCTATCCGGCGCAGCTGTCCGGCGGCCAGCAACAGCGCGTCGGGGTCGCCCGCGCCTTGGCCGCCGATCCGCTGGTGATGTTGATGGACGAGCCGTTCTCCGCGGTGGATCCAGTGGTGCGCAGCGAGTTGCACGAGTTCTTCCTCGGCCTCCAGCGCGAGCTCAGCAAGACGATCATCTTGATCACCCACGACATCGACGAGGCGATCAAGCTCGGTGATCAGGTGGCCATCCTGCGGGTCGGTGGGAAGCTGGCCCAGGCGGGCACGCCGCAGGAGGTCCTCGAGCAGCCGGCCGATGCCTTCGTCGAAGGTTTCGTCGGACGGGATCGGGGCTACCGCTCGCTGTCCTTCCTGCCGGCGTCGCGGCCTGACGCCTGGAGCGGGTCCCGGCCGTCCGGGATGGCGGCCAGCGCGACCGGTGAGCAACCGACCCTGGTCATCGACTCCGCGGCCAAGCCCCTCGGTTGGGCGGATCCTCGTCAGCCGGGACACACCACCGCCCTCGGCTCGACCTTCGATCCGGAGAAGGACACCTTGCGGACGGCGCTGGATTCGGCGCTCGACCTCGCCGGTCGGGTCTCGCCGTCGCCGTCGGCGGCGACGGTCGGTACGCCGGCGTCGTCAGCGCGGCCAGCATCTTGGAGCAGGTGACCCAGAGCCGCTCGCGGCTCCGGAGGCACCGTCCACGGTCATCCGCCGAGCCCTGAGCCTGTCGAAGGAGGCTGAGGACCGGAGCCGGCCACCGCCGAGGACCCGTCGACGAGTCGAGGGCAAGAGGACCAGGGCCCGGAGAGCACTGCCGACTGAGGCCGAGCGGCGTCGACCGCCACGGAGCCCGTCGAAAGCTCAGGGCAGACCAGCGCCCCCGGAGCCGGCTGACCAGCCGAGCGGCTCGACCGCCCCTTCGACAAGCTCAGGGAACGACGACCGGAGCTCAGGGCCCGAGCGTCGCGCCCGGAGCGCGGTCGACGAGCCGAGCGGCTCGACGCCCCTCGAAAGCTCAGGGACGGCGAGCCGGCAAGCTCTGGCTCGACGAGCCGGCAAGCTCTGGACTCGACGAGCCGACAAGCTCAAGGCCCGACGAGCGACAAGCCCAGGACGCCGCGGAGCCGACAGTCTCAGGTCGCCCGTCGACAAGCTCAGGGTCCGAGGACACGGAGCCGGCCGCCGTACCCGCTGATCCTCGCTCAGCCGCATCAGCCGGCCCCCGAACCGGACCAGCCGCACCGATGAACCTCGACTGGGACTGGATCCAGCGCAACCTCGCCTACATCGGGAGCCTGCTCGGCGCAGCACATCGTGCTGTCGATCGTGCCGGTGGTGGCGGCCTTCATCATCGCCATCCCGCTCGGTTTCCTGGTGTTTCGTACCGGCAAGGCGGCGAACTTCGTGCTGGCCGTGTTCGGCGTGATCTATTCGATCCCGTCGCTGGCGTCTGTTCGTGGTGATGCCGGCCATCCTCGGCACGCAGATCCTCAACCCCATCAACATCGCCGTCGCGCTCACCATCTACTCCGTGGCCCTGCTCGTACGCAGCGTCGTCGACGGACTGCGCTCCGTACCGACGGCGGTCAAGCAGTCCTGCGTCGGCGGTCGGCTTCGGGTGGTTGCGACGCTTGGCCCGGGTCGAACTGCCGCTGGCGATGCCCGTGATCTTTGCGGGACTGCGGGTGGTCACCGTCTCCAACATCGCGTTGGTCAGCGTGGGAGCGGTGATCGGCGGTGGCGCGCTGGGCCAGCTGTTCGACACCGGCCTCAACCGCGCCTTCCTCACCCCGATCATCGTCGGGCTCGTGCTCAGTCTGCTGCTGGCTCTGGTGGCCGACGGGATCATCCTGCTGATCCAGCGCGGAGCCCTGCCTTGGGCCCGGAGGAGGAGCGCGACATGAACCTGTGGAGCTACCTCCTGGTCCCGGAGAACTGGACCAAGACTGACGGCATCATTGATCTGCTGCTCCAGCACCTCGGCTACACCGTGGCCGCGGTCGCCATCGCGGCGCTCATCGGGATCCCACTGGGGATCCTCATCGGCCACACCGGCAAGGGATCGTTCCTGGTCATCGGCATGAGCAATGCGGCACGTGCCATTCCCAGCCTCGGTCTGCTGGTCCTGGTGGTGATCCTGCTGGGTACTGGGGTCGGTCCGATCGTCGGGGTCCTCGCCATCTTGGCCCTGCCGTCGATCCTCACGGCCACGGCCGCCGGAGTGTCGCAGGCCGACCACGAGGCGGTGCATGCCGCGCGGGCGCTGGGCATGTCCGCCGGCCAGATCGTCGGGAAGGTCGAATGGCCGCTGGCGCTCCCGCTGGTCATCTCCGGACTCCGCAGCGCCACTCTCCAGGTGGTCGCGACGGCGACGATCGCCGGGTACGTCTCGGGCGGCGGACTAGGGCGGCTGTTGGTCAGCGGTCAGCGGACCCAGGACTACCCCCAGATGTTTGCGGGGGCCGTGCTGGTGGCGGCCCTGGCCATCGTCTTGGACATCCTGCTCGGCGCGTCTGGGATGGCTGGCCGCTCGCCGCCGGAGTCCGCGCGGAGCGTTGCGGCGGAGGAGGCTGTCGTCGCCCCCGCATAACCTAGGGCACCTAACCCGGGAACCGTCCCGACGACGATGGAGCACACCATGAGAGTGATACCCAAGCTTGGCCGTGATCGGCACGACCGTGGCCGCATTCCTCCTGGCCGCCTGCGGTGGCGGTGGCAATCCCCTGGCGGAGACGTCGGGCTCTCCGAGTGCCGGCGGCGGTGGCGGCAGTGTGATCGTCGGATCCGCCAACTTCACCGAGAACCAGATCCTCGCCGAGCTGTACGCGCAGGCGATGAAGGCCAAGGGCGTCGAGGCTTCGACCAAGCTCAACATCGGCTCCCGCGAGGTCTACATCAAGGCCCTGCAGGACGAGTCGATCAACGTGATTCCGGAGTACACCGGAAACCTGCTGACCTACTTCGACAAGGCGTCTACGGCCACGACGGCTGAGGAGATCGAGGCGGCGCTGCCGAAGGCGATCGGCGCCGATCTGAAGATCTTGACGCCCTCGGAGGCTGCCGACCAGGACGTCTACGTGGTGACCAAGCAGTTCTCCGAGCAGAACCAACTGACGTCGCTGGCCGACCTGAAGAAGGTCTCGGCCAACTCGATCCTGGGCGGCCCCTCGGAGCTGGAGACTCGCGCCGTACGGGGTGCCGGGGCTGGAGAAGATCTACGGGGCGAAGTTCAAGCAGTTCAAGCCGTACGACTCGCCGGCCGTCAAGGTGCGTGACCTGAACGACAACAAGATCCAGGTCTCGACCTTCTTCACCACCGATGCCGCCATCCTCGACAACGGGTACGTCATGCTCGAGGACCCCGAGTCGATGATCCTGCCGAACAACATCGTCCCGCTCGTACGCGCCGACGTGGCCGAGAACACCACGGCCACCGGGGCGATCGACGCGGTGCAGAAGGCTCTCACCACCGAGGAGCTGACGAAGCTCAACAGGCTGGTCGACGTCGACAAGCAGGACCCGGATCAGGTCGCGGCGGACTGGCTGAAGAGCAAGAGTCTGGCCTGACCGACATGAGGTGATCAACCGGACTCGGGGGAGAACTGCTCAAGGAGGCAGCATGCCGAGACGGCATCCCACGCGGTCGGCAGCGGTTTTGGTTGCGTGGGCATTGGCGGGTGCCGGTCTGGTGGTTTTGCCCGCTCCGACCGCCCAGGCGATTCCCTCGTTGGCGGCGACCACGATCGTGAGCGGGCTGACGATCCCCTGGGACCTGACCTGGGTCGGCAGCCGGATGCTCTACACCCTCCGGGCTGGCGAGGTTTGGTCTCAGACGGGTCTAGTTCAGATCGGGTGCTCGACCTCAAGAGTCAGACCTACGCCAGCGGGGAGGGCGGCCTGCTCGGCATCACCGGCGATCCGGCCGCGGCCACCAACCGAGTGTTCTACACCTGCGGCGCATACCGGAACACTGCGGGCGCCGCGGTCGATGTCCGGGTGCGTCGCTGGCTGCTTGACACCAGCGGCACCAGTGCCACGGGCGGAAGCACCGTGGTCGCTGGCCTGCCTCTCAACACCACCGGCCGGCACTCGGGTTGTCGACTTCGTTTCGGTGCGGACGGCAAGCTGTACGTCGGCACCGGTGACGCTGCGGCTGGCACCAATCCACAGAACCTCGCGTCGCTCGGCGGCAAGGTGCTCAGGGTCAATGTCGACGGCACGCCCCTCGGACAACCCGTACGCCTCACGGACCGACAACGCCAGATACGTCTGGACGTACGGGCACCGCAACGTCCAGGACTCGCGCTCCGCCCGGGCACCACCCAGTTGTGGTCCGCCGAGCACGGCCCCGACCGAGACGACGAGGTCAACCTGATCGCGCGAGCCGGGAACTACGGCTGGAACCCCGTGCCGGGGGGCTACAACGAGAACGTCCCGATGACCGACCTGAGTGAGTTCCCCAGTGCCAGGCGGGCGGCCTGGTCGTCGGGGTCGCCGACCGTCGCCGCCAGTGGTCTTACGTTCCTGTCCGGGTCGGCATGGGGCCGCTGGCAGGGGGCGATAGCGGTCGGGCTGCTCAAGGACCAGGGCATCATGATCCTCAGCCTCAATCCGGGGGGCGGCGTGGCCTCGGCGGAGCGACTGGAGGCGGCGGACGGCTACGGCCGGATCCGGACCGTGCAGCAGGGCCCTGACGGTGCGCTGTACTTCACCACGTCGAACGGCTCCGGCAACGATCGCATCGTGCGGTTGACGCCATCTCCGGCCCGCCCTCTTCCGGCATTCAGTCCGGGCCTGGACGTCTCGCCGGTCGGGGTGGCCGCGGCCAGGACGGGCACCACCATCTACCTCTTCGGCTAACAGTCCCGGCGGCCATGTCCACTACCGCCGCAGCACCGACGACGGCCGGACCTGGGCCGGCTGGGTGGCCACCGGGATCACGAGCACCAGCGCCCCCGCCGTCGCGTCCTCGCTCGACGCGACCGGGACCGTATCGATCTCCTCCACCCGCAGCGCGACGGCGCCGCTCGGCGGCGAGGGAGGGCTTCGCAACGCTCCGCCTGGTCGGGCTGCTCCTCGGTGGAATCGCGCCAGCGGTAGCCGTCCACCGTGGACGGGCCGGGGCCGGGGCGGCGACGCGTACGCCCGGATCGTGACCCCCACCTCCAACGGGAGTGGTTGGGCGAACGTGGGACTCACTCTCTGGTCGGCCCGCGCTCTCGCCGACACGGCCAGCGGCAGCGGTCTGGTCGGAGTGTCCAGCGGCTCGGACAGCAACGCCACCGTCGATCGCGGCGCGCTCGTGATGGGCATCTCCGCGTTCTACAACTCCGCCCCGGCCGTCGTCAGCCGCGCGGACGGACCTGGATGATGTTCGGGCGCTCGAGCAACCAGGGAGCCTGGATGTACGACGCCCGTCCCGGCGGATACCGCAACGTCAATCTGGGCGGCACCCTCGGCTGAGTCAGGCGGGCTTGCGCCCCCAGGCGGCCCACATCAGTGCGGTGGCCACGTAATACTCGGGATCGCTCATCTGGTCCAGCGCGACGTCGAACTCCGCTTCCGTGAGGGCGCCACTGGCGATGAACCGGTCGCGGTGGGCCAGGAACGAGAATCGGTCGAACGCCGTCCCGACCGATCCGCCGTGGAGCAGATAGGACCGCGACGCCGCCCCGGAGGCCTCGAAGCCGGCGCGCTCGACCCGGCTCAGCAGCGAGCGCCCGTAATAGCGCCGATAGCCCACGCCGTCGAGCAGATCCAAGATCGCGCGCACGGGCTTGGCCATCTCCGGGGTCGAGCCGTCTGTGAGCCCGCCGATCGCCCAGTCGAAGTCCTCAACCAGCAGCCAGCCTCCCGGCGCCACCGCCGCGGTCAGTCGCTCGAATCCGTCACTGTCCCCCAACCACTCCAGCAGCAACCGAGCATGGACCACGTCGAAGGCCGCCTCGGGCAGCTCATCGGCCAGCAGGTCGTGTTGCCGGACCTCGACCAGCCCGCCCGCCAGGCCGTCCAGATGCGTGGTGTCGAGATCGGTGGCGAGCACCCGTCCCTCCGGTCCCACGTGCTCGGCGAGCCATCGCGCGATGGAGCCTCCGCCGGCGCCGACTTCGAGGCAGACCGACCCTGGGCCGACTCCAAGAGCCTCCAGGTGGGCGATCGTCCCCGGATCCCAGGTCGTCTCGATTCCGGACAGCCGCTCCGGCTTGTCATGCGTGAATCCGTAGCTCGCCATGGTCGCGCCCTTTCTCTCATCGCTGCTCTCTCAGCTTGAGCGCCATTGGCCTCGTGCGCCTCCGTAACCGATGCTGATCTCTTCGGTGCAGGCGTACAGAGTTGCCCGTTGTCAGCGATGGATCAGGCGTCGTCGAGCGTGCCGGGGGCCGTACCGGCTCGTTCGTCACGGTCGGCCCACTCCAGCAGCGTGTCGAGCGCGTACGGGTGGTCGTCGATGTCGGCGTGCAGATCGCCGATTCGCCCGAAGCGCTCCGGCACGGTGGCGATGGTGAAGTCCTGCGGGTCGGCGTCGGGAATCTCGTCCCAGGTCACCGGGGTGGAGACCACTCCGAGCGGCGTCCCGCGCACCGAGTACGCACGAGGCGATCGTGTGGTCGCGGGCGTTCTGGTTGTAGTCGACGAAGATCGAACCGGGGTCCCGGTCCTTGCGCCACCAGGTGAGATCGACCATCCCGTCGGCCCGCCGCTCGACCTCGCGGGCGAACGCCCAGGCGGCCCGGCGGACGTCGGCGAACCCGTGCTCGGGCGGGATCCGTACGTAGACGTGGAGTCCCTTTCCGCCGGACGTCTTGGGGTAGCCGACCGCGCCGAGTTCGTCCAACAGGTTCGCGCACGATCGCCGCCACCCGCCGGACGTCGTCGTAGCCGGCCGCCGGCATCGGGTCGAGGTCGATCCGCCACTCGTCGGGTGACTCGGTGTCGTCGCGGCGGGAGTTCCAGGGGTGGAACTCCACGGTGGACATCTGCACCGCCCAGATGATGTCGGCCGGATGAGCGACGCAGAGCTCGTCGGCGTGTCGGTTGAACCGGGGAAAGTGAACCCGAACGGTCTCGATCCACGGCGGCGCGCCGTGCGGAAGCCGTTTCTGGTGCACCTTCTCCCCGTCCACACCGTCCGGGAACCGGTGCAGCATGCAGGGCCGGTGATAGAGCGCGTTGACGATGCCGTCGGCCACCGCCAGGTAGTAGTTGGCCAGGTCCAGCTTCGTCTCCCCGCGGGCGGAGAAGTACACCCGATCCGGATTGCTGATCTTGACCATGCGATCGCCGACCTCGAACTCGATCCGCTCGACCGCCACGGCTGAGACAGTACTCTGGCGCCTGCTTGCCCTCAGCGGATCCCCTGCGGTTTGTCGCAAATCGACCGCGCACCGTTCACAAAGGTCCAGGAAAGGGCTTTCCTCGGCGTGCGCGGTCGATTAGCGACAATGGGGTCCGGTCAGCCGAACAGCGTGAGGCCGATCAAGGTGACGTTGAGGCAACAGATGACCGTGGCCACCACGGCGGCGACGAACGTCGTGGACCGGCGATTGACCAGGGCGCCCATCACGTCGCGCCGCCGGGTCAGCAGAACCAGCGGGATCAGCGCGAACGGGATCCCGAACGAGAGCACCACCTGCGAGATCACCAGTGCCGCGGTGGTGTCGACGCCGGCCGCGATGATGATGAGGGCCGGGGCCAAGGTCACGAGTCGTCGGACGACCAGCGGGATCCGCCGACGCAGAAACCCCTGCATCACCACTTGACCCGAGTAGGTACCGACCCCGGAGGCGGCGAAGCCCGAGGCGAGCAGCGCCAGCCCGAACAGCAGCGCGGCGGTCGGGCCCAGGGTGGCGCCAGCCCTTCGTAGGCCCCCTCGATGGTGTCGACCGGAACCGGCAGATTCGACAGGTTCTGCGCGGCCACCGTCAGCATCGACAGGTTGATCAGGCCGGCCAGACCCATGGCGACCACCACGTCCACCCGTTGGCTGCGCAGCAGGGCCAGCCGCTCCTCCTCGGTGCCCCGCACGTACCGGTTCTGGGTGAGGGCGCCGTGCAGGTAGATGACGTGCGGCATCACGGTCGCGCCCAGCATCCCCGTCGCCAGCAGGACGGTCTCGGCGCCTTCGAAGCGCGGCACCAGGCCGGCCGCCGCGGCCGGGGCGTCGACCCCGCCCACGAGCAGGCTGTAGCCGAAGCCGATGAGGACGACGAGCAGCATCCCGGTGATGACGAGCTCGAACCGCCGTACGCCCCTGGTCTGCAGACCGAGCAGGGCGAACGCCACGATCGCGGTGATGATGCCGCCGACCAGCAACGGGAGGTCGAAGAGCAGGTGCAGGGCGATGGCCCCACCCAGCACCTCGGCCAGATCGGTGGCGATGGCGACCAGTTCGGCCTGTACCCAGAGCCCGCGGGTCACCGGCTTGCCAAAGTTGTCCCGACAGAGTTCCGGCAGGCTCTTCCCGGTCGCGATGCCCGCCTTGGCCGACAGGTACTGGATGAGCATGGCCATCAGGTTGCTGACGACCAGCACCCAGATCAGCAGGTACCCGAACTTCGAGCCTGCGGTGATGTTGGTGGCGAAGTTCCCGGGATCGATGTAGGCGATCGCGGCCACGAACGCAGGACCGAGCAGAGCGAGGGGTCCGCCGACGTACGCGACCCCGACGAGCCGCGACTTGGCGTTCAACATGTCGGTCTCCTGCTCGTACGGCGTCAGCGTCGACGGTCAGGCTTCGGCAGTCGGCCCTGCGGCCACCTCGACGAGTTCGAGTCGGTCCAGATCCGCCCTGGAACTGTTCTTCAGCTCCTCGAACACCTGCTGCTGCCGTGATTCGATCCGCGCATTGACGATAGCGCTCAGGGCGTAGCCGATGGCCCCGGTCTGGCGCACCGTCAGATCGTCCACCAGCGGCTGCCGGGCGGAGGTGATGGCGACGCCACTCGCGGTGCCGTCCGCACCCTGGGTGACGCCCACCGAGAATCGCTCGCGGGGGTTCACCGACGCGTCGGCGTAGTGGTCGCGCAGTTGCAGCAGCAGCCGATGCCACTTGACGACTTCTTCGCGGGCCGAGTGGGTGGTCGCCACGTCGTCCTCGGTGAGGGCAACGTCCTCCTCGGTGGGGGAGAAGCAGCGGGCGTAGGACAGCAACGCCGTCGTCCAGACCGACTCGACGACGACCTCGTCGGGGTCGCCCTCGACCGCGAGTTCGCTCACCAGACGCTCACAACACCGCAGGACGGTCTGCAGGTCCTCGAAGACTTCCACGAGCCCGGCGAGGGCCGCGGCGGCTGGATCATCCAGTCGCCGCATGGTCTCCGCGGGGGCGGCGCTCTCCCCGTTGGTACTCAACCGACCGACGGTCCGAGGCCGAGCGACTGTGGTGTGCTCGAGTCCGGCGAGGGCTGGTGCAGCCCCTCGTCCAGCTGCCCGAACTCGGTCATCAGGGCCCGGCTGCCGCCCCAGGGCGTCTGCTCCTCGGCGATCAGCGTGTTCGTCGTCAGCAGCAGGCCGGCGACCGAGGCGCCGTTCTGCAGGGCTGAGCGACAGACCCGCAGTGGGTCGATGATGCCGAAGTCGATCATGTTGCCGTAGCGGCCCTCGAGAGCGTCGAACCCCTCGTCGACACCGAGCGCGGCCACCTTGGCGACGACCTCGGCGCCGTCATGGCCGGCGTTGGCGGCGATGAGGTACGTCGGCTCGGTGAGAGCGCGGCGCACGATCTCCACCCCGATGGCGTAGTCGTCCTTGACGTCGAGGTCGTCCAGCGCCGGTGCGGCGTGCATCAGCGCGACGCCCCCGCCCGCGACGATGCCCTCGGCCATCGCCGCCCGAGTGGCCGACAGGGCGTCCTCGACCCGGTGCTGGAGCTCGGCCAGCTCCGCGTTGGTCGGTGCACCCACCCTGATCACGGCCACCTTGCCCAACAGCGACCCGATGCGTTCGCTGAGCACCTCCTCGTCGATCCCGAACGTCGCACGCTCCAGCTCGGAGCGCAGCTGGGCCACCCGGAACTCGACCTGGTCCGACGAGCCGGCGCCGTCGATGATCGTCGTGCGCTCCGCGTTCACGCGGACCTGCCGGGCGCGGCCGAGTTGCTCGATCGTCATCGTCTCGAGGGTGAAGCCGGAGTGCTTGCTGTAGACCTGGCCACCGGTGATCGCGGCGATGTCCTCGAGCTTGCGCAACCGCCGGTCGCCGAAGCCGGGCGCCTTGGTCGCCACGCACCGGAACACGCCGCTGACGTGGTTGTGCACCAGCATGCTCAGGGCCGAGCCCTCGACGGTCTCGGCGATGATCACCAGCGGCTTCGGCGCCCGCATCACCTTGTCCAACAGCGGCATGATCTCCTGGACCTTGGTGATCTTCTCGCTGCACAGCAGGATGTACGGGTCGTCGAGGACCGCCTCGAGGCTGGCCGGATGCGTGACGAGGTACGGCGAGAGGTACCCGTTGTCGTACTCGAAGCCTTCGACGAAGTCGACGCCGATACCGTGGAAGGCCGACTCCTCCACGGTCACGATCCCGGCGTCCCCGACGTGTGCAGCGCCTCGGCCAGCACCGAACCGACCAGCTCGTCGTTGTTGGCCGAGATCGTGGCGACCCGGGCGTAGTCCGCCACGGTCTCGACCGGGTGGGCGACCTGGCGAAGACGTTCGACCAGCCGGCCGACGGCCAGGTCGACGCCGCGCTTGACGAGGACCGGGTTGCCGCCCTGGCCGATCGCGGTCATCCCCTCCCGGATGATCGCCTGCGCGATCACGGTGGCTGTCGTGGTGCCGTCGCCGACGATGTCGTTGGTCTTGATGGCGGCTTCCTTGACGAGCTGGGCGCCCATGTTCTCGAACTGGTCACTCAGGTGGATCTCACGGGCGATCGTGACGCCGTCGTTGGTGACCACCGGCGAGCCGGTGATCTTCTCCAGGATGACGTTGCGACCCTTGGGTCCCAGCGTCGACTTGACGGCCTCCGCGAGCTGGTCGACTCCCGACAACAACAAGGCTCGGGCCTCTGCGCCGAACCTGAGATCCTTGGCCATCGTTCCTCCTACGGGCGTGAGTGCGTGGGTGCGTGGCGTGGTGACGTCTAGGGGACGAGGATCGCCCGGCCCCGGACCTTCCCGGCGTCGAGATCGGCCAGCGCATCCTGCGCGGCGTCGAGCGGGTAGATCTTGGTGTGCAGGGTGACCTTCCCGGCCTGGGCGAGCACCATCAACTCGGCCAGCTCGTTGTAGGTGCCGACGATGTTGCCGACGATGTTGCGTTCGGTCGAGATGATGTCGAGGGTGGGAATTGTCAGGCTGCCGCCGTAGCCGATGACGCTGTAGGAGCCCGCCGCCCGGGTCATCGCGAAGCCCTCGTTCTCGGCTCCCTCCTCGGCGACGAAGTCGAGCACGACGTCGGCGCCCTCACCGTCGGTGAGGTCCTTGACGGCGTCGACCTGCGTGCCGTCGGCGACCACCGTGTGCTGGGCCCCCAGCTTCTCGGCCAGCGCGAGGGCGTCCGGGTTGCGGTCCACCACGATGATGTTCGTCGCGGTGAGAGCGGCGAGGCACTGGATGCCGATGTGGCCCAGGCCGCCGGCGCCGATCACCGCGCAGGTGGTGCCGGGGTAGAGCAGCGGGATCACCTTGCGCACGGCGTGGTAGGCCGTGATGCCGGCGTCGGCCAGGGCCGCGACGTCCTTCGGCTCGGTCGACGGGTCGAGCTTCACGCACGCCCGCGCGGAGGTCAGGAGGTACTCCGCCATGCCGCCGGCACTGCCGTCCAGCCCGGGGAAGGTGCTGTGGCTGCAGTGCATGTCCTGCCCGGCCCGGCAGGCCCGGCACAGTCCGCAGGTGGGCGTCGGGTGCAGGATCACGGTGTCCCCGACGGCCACGTTCGTCACCGCGGAGCCGACCTCGTGCACCCAGCCGGCGTTCTCGTGGCCGATCGTGTACGGCAGGCGTCGGGTTCATCCGCTCGTCCCACTGACCGAGGATGATGTGCAGGTCGGTGCGGCACACGCCCGCTCCGCCGACCTTGACCACCACGTCGAGCGGGCCCGTCACCGTGGGTTCGGCGACCTCGTCGACGGTGGGTTGCTTGTTGTACGCGTGCAACCGGACGGCCTTCATCGGACCTCCTCCAACTCGCCCTGCTCTCGATTCGTGACGTCGTGCACCCGGGATCCGTAGCGGTGCCGCAACATCCCGCCGCAGATGCTGCCGTTCGCCTCCATGTTGACCTGGGTCAGGCGGGCGCGCCGCAGGTGCAGCGGCAGCCCCTCAGCGCCGACCGCCTTGCCGGTGACGGCGTCGACGAGCAGCGGCGAGCCGTCGTCGGCGGGCAGGCCGATCTCAGCTGCGCCGCGCCCGCAGCCGCTCCAGGTCCGCCGACGGCGGGACGTCACCCAGGGTGAGCCCGGCGAGGTCGTCGCTGCTGCGCCCCTCGGCCAGCAGCGGCCGGCAGACCCGGTCGGTCCCGGCCAGCACCGCCTTGCGCACGAAGTCGGTCCGGAGCTCGTCCAGTTCCCCGGCGGCGAGACCGTCGAAGGCCTGGACGAACCCGGACCGGGCCGCGATCCCGGCGTTGATGGCGTTGGCGGCGAAGTGGTCCTCGAGGATCACCTCGGTATGCCGCACGCCGCTGACCGCGCTGACGGCGTCGTAGCTGTCCGCCACCATCAGAAAGGCGAAGTTCGGCGCGCAGAAGTACGTCGGCAGCCGGAGCCGGACCTGCACGTCCCCGGCCGCCGACACGGCGCACGACGCCACGAACCCGAGGGTGGTCACCGGTTCATCGAGTTCGGGGTCGCGCACCTTTCCGAGCGCGGCGAGGACGTGTGCCTCGACCGTCACACCTTGACCCCGTCGTCGACCAGCTGCGCGTCGTCCTGGGACGCCGGCTCCCCCGGTCGGCGATCTGGCACTCCTCGGGAACCTCGATCCCGTAGAGCTTGGCGGCGTTCAGCCCGAGAATCTTCTTCTTCGTGTCCACGTTGACCCGGGGGTAGTCGGAGAACTCGTCGCTGGGATAGTCCCAGTCGACGAAACCCTCCACCTGCCACTTCGGCTCCCAGATGCTGTAGTCGCTGCCGAAGGTCATCTTGTCCTCGCCGACCCAGAACAACAGCTCGCCCATCACCTTGGCGAAGAACTTGGGCCGGGCGTGCATGAACCCACCGATGACCACGGACAACCCGGCGTAGACGTTGGGCTCCTGGGTCGCCATGAAGCAGAAGTCCTCGATCCGCGGCAGACCCGACGTGCTCGACGATGAAGTTCAGCTCCGGGAAGTCCGTCGCCGCGTGATCGACGTCGGAGACGTCGAAGGCGTCCTTGTCCAGCGGCCAGATGGTCGGGCCCTTGTGGACGTGGATGTTCTTGATGCCGAGTTCCTGGCTCTTCTCCAGGAACCGGTAGGCCTCCGGATCCTTCAACGTCCAGCCGCGAGACCCCTCCCGCCACTCGGCGGTGTACATCTTGACGCCCTTGAGTCCGTACTCGGCGACGTCCTTCTCGAGCTGCTTGATGCCGGCGTCGCCGTCCCGCGGGTCCCACCGTCCGTTGAGGATGAACTTGTCGGGATCCTTGGCGGCCAACGCTGCGTTCTGCTGCGGTCGTGTTGAAGCCGTCCTTGTACCACTCCTTCAGATAGGTCGGCTGGAAGATGGCCTTGTCGACGTACCCGTCCTCGAACACGTCCTTCATCAAGTCCTCTTCGGAGGCCTTGTAGAAGTGCTCGATCGTCCAGTGCGTCTCCGGCGGACCCAGACTCTGGTACGCGTGGAAGCAGTCGATCCAGCCCTTGGCGTAGTTCTCGTGGCCGGCGACCCAGTTCTCCGGACTGGCGTCCCAGTAGTGCATGTGGCTGTCGACGATGAAGTACTTGGTGCCATCCTTTTCGTACAACGTGTCCTCCTGAGGATTCGCGGATCAGTAGGCTTGATTACTTGTCGTAGGTCTTGAGATCGAAGCCGATGTATTCGGCCGCGTCCTCGGGATTGGCGAACATGATCGTTCGGTCGTCCTCGTGGATCATCCGGCCGTAGTGGGTCGACATGTTCTCCTCGAACTCGGCGGAGTTGAAGTAGCCCTCCTCCTCACCGAGCGCCTCGGAGATCTCGTCGTAGTCGAAGTCCATCCGATGAATACCGTCAACCCGGATCATCGACGGGAGCGGGGTGATGCGCACGCCGTCCTTGCCTCGCATCACCTCCGCCACGACGGCCCCGACCTGGTTGTTCATCAAGGTGACGCCACACCTGTTCGAGGCCGTGTTGTCGGACTTGAACGCACTCTCGGTCGTGGCGTACGACGTCTTCGTCGACTGGTAGCCGCTCACTGGGTCAGCTCCTTCGGGTCGTTCAGGCTCAGGTCGGACAGTATGCCGCTGAACCGGCTCTTGGCACGGTCCAAGCCCTCCTCGAAGCGCGGCGGCTTGGCGTCGGGCTGCGACCAGATCGGCGACAGCTCCCGCGCGGCGACCAGACACCGCTGCGTCCAGGTGGAGAGCCAGGAGTCCATGAGTGCCTTGTTGTGGTCGGCGAACTCCTTGTCGTCCTGGTCAACAGCTCGAACATCGCCTTGGTGTACCGCAGGTCGCGGGCCGCGTAGTCCCACTCGCCGGCACCGACCACCGTGGGCGTCACGAAGTCACCGTTGCCCGGTGCCGCCTGCTGCACCAGCTGGCTCCGGAACAGCTCCCCGATCAACGGTTCGAAGACGATGTTGGCGGCGAAGATCGCCTCCGCCCAATCGTCGATCCCGGTGAGCTGTTCGGAGACGCGGCGTACTCCCTGCCAGGCCGGGTCGCTGTTCCAGGTCTCCACGTGGGCGGCACCGTCGAAGCCCTCGATCTCCTCGCTCAGCGTGAGGTTGTAGAGCGCCAGGTCCTGGGCGAAGCGGATCCGGTGCATGCTGTTCACCGAGATCGCGTTGTTGTGCATGTTGGTGGGGGCCCGCCGCTGGGCGTTCGCGAAGAGGTAGAGCCCGAGCCCGTGCTCGACGTGCATCCAGGCGCCGACGTTGCGCTCGACGAAGGTCACCCAGTTCCGGTTCCACTGCGCGAAGGCCTTGGTCTCGCGAGCGGTCTCGATGTTCTGGTTGATCTGCCGCACGACGTTGGCGTTGTTGCGGTAGAGCGTCAGCTCCCACTCCTCGTTGGGGTCGCGGAACTCGTGCCAGCCGTGGGCGGGCCACTCGTAGCCCTTGCCACCCGACCCCGGGTAGCGCTCCGGGTCACCCCGGTCGACGCCCCACGCCTTGAAGGCGGTCCAGTCCAGCGGGTAGCCGCCCCGGCCGTCGGAGAACCCGTACAACCAGCCCTGGGCCAGGTAGTGCCGCGGGTCGGGCTGGACTTCGACGGTGACGTCTTCGTAGTGGGTCTGCTTGCGCTTCTGGGGCGTGTAGTAGTTGTAGCGCCGCAGGGTCGAGTCCGGGAAGACCTTGGCGCCGGCCTCGGCGTCGGTGAACTCCGGCTTGGGTGAGCTGCGTTCGATGACCGCGTCCTCGGTGGACATGAATGGATCCGCCTCGCTTTCGCTGTTCCCCGGCTCAGGCCGAACCGGTGGTGGTGAACTTGTCGTAGTAGATGTTCTTCTCGGGTGCGCCGAGTCCGGCCAGCACATCCATGGCCGCCTCGACCATGGGCGGGGGGCCGCAGACGTAGCAGTCGGTACCCGACAGGTCGGTCTCGTACCGCTTGACGACGTCGGTGATGAACCCGACCTCGCCGTCCCAGGGCTCACGGGCGTCGGCTTCCGACAGCGCCGGCACGAAGCTGAAGTTCGGCAGCGTCTCCGTCAGCGCGTACAACTCCTTCTCGAAACACAGGTCCCGCTGAGCTGCGGGCGCCGTAGTAGTACGTCACCTTGCGCGTGCTTCCCTTGCCGGCCAGGGATCGCAGCACGGACAGGATCGGCGCCATCCCCGCCCCGCCCCCGACGAAGACGATGTCGGAGTCGCGGCCGTCGCGCAGCGTGAAGACGCCGAAGGGCCCGCTCACGTCGAGCCGGTCGCCGACCGCGAGCTCGGTGTCGAGGAAGTGGGAGAACTGGCCGTCGGGGTAGCACCGGATCACGAACTCGAGCTGGCCGGACTCCTTGCTGGACACGTTGGCCATGGAGAACGACCGGGTCTCCTCGCTGCCCGGGATCGCGATGTCGACGTACTGTCCCGGCCAGTAGGCGATCTCGGTCGGTTCGACCAGCCTGAGTACGAGGTGCCGCATGTCGTGGGTCACGCGATCCTTCGAGACGACCTCCGCGACCGCCTGCTGGATCGGGTGACCGGACCGCAGCATCTCCTCGTCGTAGTTGAGGAGCTCGATGGTCACGTCCTCGAAGACGTGGGCCCGGCAGAGCAGCGTGTAGCCCTCGTCCAACTCGAAGTCGGGCAGAGCGAACGTGGAGTACTTGTCGAGCTCGATGTCGTCGCCGTCGAGCACGAACGACTTGCACGAGGCGCACTGGCCCTCTTTGCAGCCGTGCATGAGGGTGATGCCCTGCTCGGCGGCCGCCCGGAGAACCGTCTGTTCCTCGTCGACCTCGATCTCGATGCCGACCGGCTCGAACCGCACCACGTGCGTCTCGCCCATGATCCCCCTTCGCGGTGAGTGATCAGGACCGACGAGGAGGACCGCCCAGACGGTTACTGCGTGGTCCTCCTCGCGCGCCCTACGTCAAGTTCAGCTTCCTCAGGCGTCCGCAGGAGCCGGACGTCCGGCCGGACCTCCCTTGATGTAGTCGGCGTGGAACGCCTTCTGCTCCTCAGGCGTCATCTCATTGAGCAGCACATTCGGACTCTGCAGTGGCCCCATTCGACGCAGGTGGTCGAGATTCCACATCTTCTTCGGGTTCAGGTCCAGGTGCGGCTGGGCTACCAGGGTGTGGCCGTCGTCGCGGACGTAGCCCATGTCGGAGACCACGTCGGCCCAGTTCCAGCCGTGGTAGAGGGTCTCCCACTCCCGCTTGCCGATCAGCTGACCCATGTTCGGCGTCTCGCGCCCCTGGTAGGTCGGCCGGAACGCCTCGACGTCGGTCCACCGGCACGCCTCGTGGCAGTAGGTGCGCATCTGGCCGTCGACCTCGGCCATGACCATGTCCTCACGGACCAGGCAGGGCACCATGCAGGTCCAGCAACGGTGCGGGTACTGGTAGTCGACGTCCTCGGCCACGATCGGGTGATGCCCGTTCGGGGTCGAGAGGCGGGAGTAGTTCTCCCACCACTTGCCGTACTTGTCGTACCAGCCCGGGTACTTGAACTCGAACCACTCGAAGTCCTTGTCCGTCATCGGGTCCATCCGCCAGTAGTTGGCGAGCCACCCGGTGCAGAAGAACTGCGCGACCTCGTGGACGTAACCCTTGTTCCAGATCTGGTTCCAGGCCTCCTCGATCAGGTCGTGCGGGATGACCAGCCCGTACTTCTCGAGGGGGACGAGGTAGCTGCGGTAGTAGTCGTCGTAGATCCAGCGACGCCACATCTCGGCGTAGCTCTCCCGATCCTTGCGGCGGTCCTTCGTGCCGTACTCGATGAAGGTGCCGATGGCGGCGTCGACGACGCGGTGGTTGTTCCACCAGGCGTAGCGCAGGTCGCGCTCGAGCAGCTGGTGGTTGCCCTCGTCGGCCAGGGCCATCAGCAGCGTGGCGTACCCGTTGCTGATGTGGCGCGACTCGTCGGACTGGACCGAGTGGAACACCGTCGGCAGCAGGTAGTCACCGTTGGCGGCCGCCTCGGCGGGCATGGCCACGAACAGCGTGTTCGTGAACGCCGTCTCGGCCACGATCGTCAAATAGATGCTCGCCGCGGTGATGGCGTCACCGGTGATGAAGCCCTCGGCGAACTGCCGGCCGATGGTGCCGCAGTAGTCGTTCTGGAAGTTGCGGAGGCTGCTGTTGAATCCGGCGGGGTCGATGTAGTTGTTCATGTACAGGCGCTTGAGGTTCTGCTGGATCGTCGAGTGCCGCACCTCGTCGATCATCTGGATGGCCTGACCGTTGTGGAGCTCCGGGTTGGGCACCGTGCGGAACAGCAGCGGCATCGCGCGCGCGGCCGAGATCTCCGGCAGCGGGATGATGCTCAAGAACAACTTCTGCCACTCCAGCCAGCGCGGCTGGACCTGGCGGAACATGTTGCCGCGGATCGCGCCGTCGGCGGCGCCGTACACGCGGTGGTCCTTCTCCTCCTGCATGGGGAAGTACGACCGGAGGACCTGCTTGAGCGGATCCTTCTTCTTGGCCTTTTGGAATGTGTAGTCGGTCCCGTAGTGCTTGACACGGGCTCGTGGTAGAGCGGCTCCCAGGCCAGCTCTTGGATCTTCTCGTGCGCCTTCGCCATGCTTTGTCGAGTCATCCCACTCCTTCGTGCTTCAGGAGTCAGTGGTCCAGTCACCGCCATGAAATCCCAATCGGGTGCCGGCTACGGTCTCACAATGAGACAGGGATCAGACGGCGCGACGTCACTCGCGGTGGTCGCGGTCCTCGCTCGAACATCACCGAGCGGATCTCGGCCAGGTGGGCCCGGATGCCGCGTACGACCTCGCGGTTTCCCTCGGCGGCCGGCTCGATTCCCGAGGGCACGCAGCAGGTCCGCTGCCGGCGCTCCGGGGTCACCGCTCTCGCCCAGGATCGGGTGCAGCCCCTGGTCCGAAAGGTGCGTGAAGACCAGATTGACGATGCTCCAGGGGTTGTACGTCTCCGCCTCTGCGCGTCGTCGGCGGCTGCCATCATCTGGTTACCTCCGTCGGGCACGCTACGCCGGCCCGCACTCGGTGCTGTCTCAATATGAGACAGTCTTTCGAGTCGGAGGGGCGACACTCGAAAGAGGGACCGGCGCCTTCGTCGTGAGGCCGCACACAAACGCAGACGTTGGGGGGTGGGGGTGACGCCGAGCCCAGCCTCAGGAAGCGAGTCTCGGGCTCGTCTCGGCTGCCTGAACGCGCCCGCCCAGAAGGCATCGCCCGCCCAGCACCTCGTAGCCGAGAGCCGCGAAGCGCTTCCTCACCCAGCAGGCGCCGGCGCCCCAGACCGTCCGGGACGCCATCCTCGCGTCCTGGCGGCGGTCTCAGGAGCTGCACGTCGCGGCGGACAAGATCGAGATGTCGTTCGAGCCCGACGTCCAGCTCGACACCCGCCTCTCCCGCAGTGCCCTGCCGGTCTTGCGTGCCCTGGGTGAACAACTCGAGGGCCAGTCGGTGAGCGTCATCCTGACGGACGCGACGGGGCTCGTGCTGACCCGGATGACCGGCGACCGGGCGCTCGAATCTCACCTGGACCGGGTCCTGCTCGCGCCGGGCTTCAGCTACGCCGAGAAGTTCGTCGGCACCAACGGCATCGGCACCGCCCTGGAGATGGGCGGTCCGGCTCACGTGTTCGGCCACGAGCACTACGCCGAGCACCTCGAGGACCTGGCCTGCGCCGGTGTCCCCATCCACCACCCGATCTCGGGCCGGCTGGTGGGCGCCGTGGACTTCACCTGCTGGCGCCGGGACGCGGGGGCGCTGCTGCTCACCCTCGCCAAGACCACCGCCGAGCAGATCAGGCAGTCGCTGCTCGAGGATGCGGGATCGAGCGAGCTGGGTCTGCTGAAGGAGTACCTGCGCACCTGCGGCCGTCGGGCGGGCATCGTCTTCGCCCTGAACAACGACGTGGTGATGTTGAACGACTTCGCCCGCACGGTGCTCGATCCGGTCGACCAGGCAGCGCTCCTCGCGCAGGCCAGCGAGACGCTGAGCAGCGGGCACCACAGCTCGCTCGTGATCGACCTGCCCTCGGGACAGACCGCCCGCGTGTACAGCCGATCGGTGGACAGCGGCGATCCGCCCGCCGGCATCGTGGCCCACGTCAAGCTGGAGCCGGCCGGCCGCGAGCCGCGGGACTCCGACCGGCCCGCACGGCTGCCGTTGCCCGGTCTGGTCGGGTCCGGCCCCCCGTGGCTCAACGCCTGCCAGGAGGTGGAGCGGGCGTTCCGCTCGGGTGAATGGCTCGCGGTGGAGGGTGAGCCAGGGGTAGGAAAGCTGGCGGTACTCACCGCAGTGCAGCTGCGCCGTCAACCGGTCGGCCGGTTCGTGGTCTTCGACGCCGCCGACGCCGCAGACGACCCCGAATGGCTGCCGAACCTCCGGCGAGCGATCGCCGGCGACGCCGATTCCCTGGCCGTCCGGCATGTCGACACGCTCGACGGTCCTCGCCTCCGGGCGCTCGCCTCGGCCCTGGCCGCCGCCCGCGGCGTCAATGCGGGATCGAGATCGACCGTTGTGGGTGGCCGTCACGCTCGCGCACGCCCCGCACGTGCCGCCCACCAAGGCGCCGCTGATCCAGCTGCTGCAGATGTTCCCGAGCACGGTCGCGGTGCCCCCGCTTGCGCCTCCACCCCGAGGACGTGCAGCCGTTGGTGCGGCTGTTCCTGTCCAGGCTCTCCCAGGGCGGGCACCTGACCTGCTCGCCGCAGGCGATGCGCCTGCTGATGCGGATGGAGCTGCCGGGGAACGCCCGACAGCTGCACCAGCTGCTCCGCGAGGTCGTGAAGTATCGGCGGACCGGAACCATCGAGCCGGACGATCTGCCGCCCGAGGCGCACACCGTGAGCCGTCGGGTGCTGAGTCCACTCGAGGCGATGGAGCGTGACGCCATCGTCAAGTGCCTCGCCGACGCGCGTGGGAGCAAGACTCAGGCCGCACGTTCCCTGGGGATGTCGCGGGCGACCATCTACCGCAAGATCCACGACTACGGGATCGTGACCCGGGCCACCTGAGGGGACTCGATCCTCGCGTACGGTCGCCGGGTGACGGATGCCGAGTGGTGGCGATCAGCCGTGGTCTACCAGATCTACCCGCGGAGCTTCGCCGACGCCGACGGTGACGGCGTCGGTGACCTGCCGGGGATCACCTCCCGCGTCGGCTATCTCGCGGAGCTGGGCGTGGATGCGGTCTGGCTCAGCCCGTTCTATCCGTCCCCGCTCGCCGACGGTGGCTACGACGTCGTCGACTACCGCGACGTCGATCCGCGGCTCGGCACGTTGGCCGACTTCGAGGCGCTGGTCGCGGCCCTGCACGGCCGAGGACTGAAGATGATCATCGACGTGGTGCCCAACCACACCTCCGAGGAACATCCGTGGTTCCGCGCGGCGCTGGCGGCGGCGCCGGGCTCGCCCGAACGAGCCGGTATCTGTTCCGGGACGGCCGCGGGCCGGCCGGAGAACAGCCCCCCAACGACTGGCAGTCCGGGTTCGGCGGGCCGGCCTGGCATCGCGTCGGCGACGGGCAGTGGTACTTCCACTACTTCGCCAAGGAACAACCGGACCTCAACTGGAACAACCCGGAGGTCCGCGCCGATTTCCGTACGACCCTGCGGTTCTGGGCCGATCGCGGGGTCGACGGGTTCCGGGTCGACGTCGCGCACGGGCTGGTCAAGGACATGTCCGAGCCGTACCGCCCGTGGGCGGAGATCTCGGAGATGATGGTCTTCTCGGACGGTTCGCATCCGCTGTGGGATCGCGACGAGGTCCATCAGGTGTACGCCGACTGGCGCCGGGTGTTCGCCGAGTACGACCCCCCGCGCTTCGCGGTCGCCGAGGCCTGTGTCCATCCGAGCCGCCGCGCCCGGTACGCCTCCGCCGACAGCCTCGGCCAGGCGTTCAACTTCGAGATGCAGGACGCCGACTGGCGGGCGACCGACTTCCGCCGCGTGATCGACTCCGGGCTGGCCGACATGCGCGCAGAGCGGATCCACCACGACCTGGCTGCTCGGCTGCCACGACAGTCCCCGGGTCGCGACCCGTTACGGCCTGCCGCTCGACGACGCCCGCCTCGCGCAGCAGGTGGCGCGGGACTGGCTGCTGACCGACGGACGCGAGCCGCGTCCTCGACCGGCTCTGGGTGAGCGCCGGGCCCGCGCGGCTGCGCTGATCCTGCTGGCGCTGCCCGGCTCCACGTACGTCTACCAGGGCGACGAGCTCGGCCTGCAGGAGGTGGCCGATCTGCCGCCGGAGGTGCTGCAGGATCCGATGGCGACCCGCTCAGCGGTGGAGAAGGGCCGCGACGGCTGCCGCGTCCCGTTGCCCTGGGAGCCGACCGGGCCGTCGTTCGGCTTCGGGCCCGGGCCGGCCCAGCCGCCGCAACCGGCTTGGTTCGGTTCGTACGCCGGTCAGCGCTGCAGGCCGCCGATCCCGACTCGACCCTGACCCTGTACCGCCGCGCCCTCGCCCTCCGGCGGACGCTCCAGACCGACGAGGCATTCGCCTGGGTCGACCACCCCGACCCCGATGTCCTGCACTTCGCCCGGGCGACTGGCACTGCTTGGCGAACTTCGGGTCCCGGCCCGTTGCCCTGCCCGCCGGCGACCTGCTGATCTCCAGCGTCTCCGCTGGCCGCGTCTCGCAAGCTCCCACCGGACACCTCCGCCTGGATCCGCGCCCACTTCAGCCGACCCGTCACATCTTCGGCGCTTTGGACGGCGTGTCGCCGCAGAACCGTCGACGGCTCGGCCCAGGGTTTGACCTCATGTCAGCGTGAGGTTCTAGGTTCAGCTCTATGAGCATGGAGATGGCGGCGTGGAGCTCGATGTACCACGCGATGATCGCCCAGCAGGACAAGCGACCGTTCTCGTGGGAGACGGTGAAACGCATCCTCGCCTTCGCCACGCCCCAGCGCGCGCAACTGGTCGGCTTCCTGGTGCTCAGCGTGGTCGGCGCGGTGCTGGCGGTGGCGACGCCGCTGCTGGCCGGGCAGGTGGTCGAACGCCATCGTCGGCGCCCAACCGTTCGCGGTCGTGCTGCAGCTGGCGATCCTCATCGCCGTCATCGCCATCGCCGAGGCCGGCCTGGGCCTGTGGCTGCGCTGGCTGTCGGCGCGGATCGGTGAGGGCCTGATCCTCGATCTGCGGCGGGCCGTGTTCGATCACGTGCTGAAACAGCCCGTCGCGTTCTTCACCCGCACCCGTACCGGCGCCCTGGTCAGCCGGCTCAACAACGACGTGGTCGGCGCCCAGCGCGCGTTCTCCGAGACGCTGTCCGGCGTGGTCAGCAACATCGTCGCGCTCGTGCTGGCCCTGGTCGCCATGCTGGTCATCTCCTGGCCGATCACCGTGCTGGCCCTGCTGCTGCTGCCGGTCTTCGTCATCCCCGCTCGGCGGATGGGCCGGCGGCTGGCGCGGCTGCAGCTGGAGAGTGCCAACCACAACGCCGTGATGGGCAACCAGATGACCGAGCGGTTCTCCGCGCCCGGGAGCGACCCTGGTCAAGCTGTTCTCGCGCCCGGAGCGGGAGTCGTACGAGTTCGTCGTCCGCGCCACCCGGGTCCGCGACATCGGCGTCCGCAGCGCCATGGTGCAGACGGTCTTCGTCACCGCCCTCACGCTGGTCTCGGCGCTGGCGCTCGCACTCGTCTACGGGCTGGGCGGCTGGTTCGCCCTCCAGGGCACCCTCGAGGCGGGCGCCGTGGTCTCGCTGGCCCTGCTGCTGACCCGGCTGTACGCGCCGCTGACCGCCCTGGCCAGCGCCCGGGTCGAGGTGATGAGCGCCCTGGTCAGCTTCGAGCGGGTCTTCGAGGTCTTGGACCTCGAGCCGTTGATCCAGGAGCGGCCGGATCCCGCCGACGTGCCGCCCGGCCCGGTCTCGGTCGAGTTCGACCACGTCAGCTTCGCCTACCCCTCGGCGGACAAGGTCTCACTGGCCTCGCTGGAGGAGGTGGCGACCCTCGACACCCGCGGCGGTGTCGAGGTCATCCACGACGCCTCGTTCCGGGTCGAGCCGGGTCAGATGGTCGCGCTGGTCGGGTCGTCCGGCGCCGGCAAGTCCACCATGGCCCAGCTGCTCGCTCGGCTGTACGACGTGGACGACGGCGCGGTCCGGCTCGGCGGGGTCGACGTCCGTGACCTCAGCTTCGCGGCCGTCCGGGAAACGCTCGGCATGGTGACCCAGGACGGTCACCTCTTCCACGAGAGCGTCCGCGAGAACCTGCTGCCTGGCGCGGCCCGAGGCCACCGACGACGAGCTGTGGGAGGCGCTGCGGCGCTCCCGGCTGGACGCCCTGGTGGCCTCGCTGCCCGACGGCCTGGACACCGTGGTGGGGGAGCGGGGCTACCGGCTGTCCGGCGGCGAGCGGCAGCGGCTCACCATCGCCCGGCTGCTCCTGGCCCAGCCGCGGGTGGTGATCTTGGACGAGGCCACCGCTCACCTGGACTCCACCTCCGAGGCCGCGGTGCAGGCCGCGCTGGCCGAGGCCCTGGCGGGCCGCACCGCCGTGGTCATCGCCCACCGGCTCTCCACCATCCGCGCGGCCGACCTGATCTTGGTGGTCGAGGACGGCCGCAGTCACCGAACGGGGCCGCCACGACGAGCTGCTGGCGGCCAACGGTCGCTACGCCGAGCTGCACCGCACCCAGTTCGCCAGCCAGGCCTCGACGTCCGGGGAGGAGGCCGCGCTCAGTCGCTGACGGGGCCGGCGCCGGAGTCGGTGGCCGGCATCGCCGGCTCGCCTCGGCGGAGGCCGGTTCGGTGACCGGCAGGGTCACGGTGAACCGGGAGAAGCCGGGGTGGCTGTCCACGGCCACCCGACCGTGGTGCGCCTCGACCACGGCCGACACGATGGCCAGCCCCAGTCCGGTGCTGCCGCCCTGCGGCGCGCCGCTGGCCCGGACCCGGCTGGTGTCGGCGCGGGTGAAGCGCTCGAAGATCTGCGACTGCAGCTCGGCCGGCACGCCGGGGCCGTTGTCGGTCACCGTGATCATCGCCTGCCCGTCCAGCGACGACAGCGCCGCCTCCACCCGCGTGCCCGGCGGGGTGTGGGTACGGGCGTTGGCCAGCAGATTCGCCACCACCTGGTGGAGCCGGTGCGCGTCCCCCATGACCATGACCGGCTCGTCGGGCAGCGCCAGCGACCAGCTGTGGTCGGGCCCGGCGACCCGGGCATCGTTGAGGGCGTTGATGATCAACTCCGACAGATCGGTCGGCTGGATGTCCAGCGCCGGCCCGGCGTCCAGGCGGGCCAGCAGCAGCAGGTCCTCGACCAGCGTGGACATCCGCGCCGCCTCGGACTCCACCCGGCCCAGGGCGTACGTCGTGTCGGGCGGGATCGCCTCGCCGCTGCGCCGGGTCAGCTCGGCGTACCCGCGGATGGCCGCGAGCGGGTTGCGCAGCTCGTGCGAGGCGTCGGCCACGAACTGCCGGACCTTGGTCTCGCTGGCCTGCCGGGCCGCCAGCGCAGACTCGACGTTGTTGAGCATGTGGTTGATGGCCAGGCCCACCTGCCCGACCTCGGAGGCCGGGTTGGTGTCCTCGGGCGGAACGCGTACGGCCAGAGCCACCTCGCCGCGGTCGAGCGGCAGCTGCGAGACCTGCTGGGCGGTGGCGGCCACCCGGTTCAGGGGCCGCAGGCTGCGCTGCACCACCGTCCGCGAGGCGATGATCGCGATGCCGATGGCGAGCAGGATCAAGCCGATCTCGGCCAAGATCAAGCAGCAGCAGTGTCCGGTCGACCTCCGCCAGCGGGACGCCGATCACGACGCGTGCCCTGCTCGCCGGTCTCGGCGATCGCTGCAGGGTGTAGGCCGACGACCCGGTAGCGGCCCGAGTTCCGGCAGCGTGACGGTGTGCTGCTGGCCGTCCGCCGGAAGCGCGCGCAGCGCATCGGCGGCGGCAGTCGGAAGCTCGTCTGATCTGCCCTCGACCCCGGCCGTCGATCTTGGCGTTGGGATCCGCTCGGCCCGAGGCGAGGAAGCCGACGGCGAAGGTGCCGACGGACTGCCCGGGCCCGAACAGGTTGCCGCGACTCGTGCCGTACGCGCAGGTCCCGCTTGACCTCATCGGCGGCCGCGTACAGGTCCTCGCGGACGTTCGCACATCAGGATCTGCTGGACGGTCGATCGTGGTGGCCGCGCTCAGCAGCAGCGCGACCAGGGCGACCAGGGCGGCCACCCGGACCACCAGCCGACGCCCGAGCGTGCCACGGCCCAGCGGACGGTACGGCGTGACTGCCGGCTCGGGGAGGTGCCGGTTCCGTCATCGGGAGATGCCGGCATCTAGCTCGCCGGGCGCAACACGTACCCGGCGCCTCGCATGGTGTGGATCATCGGCGGGCGGTCGGCGTCGATCTTCTTCCGCAGATAGGAGATGTACAGCTCGACCACGTTGGCCTGGCCGCCGAAGTCGTAGTTCCAGACCCGGTCGAGGATCTGCGCCTTGCTCAGCACCCGGCGCGGATTGCGCATCAGGTACCGCAACAGTTCGAACTCGGTGGCGGTGAGCGAGATCTCGACGCCGCCGCGGGCGACCTCGTGGCTGTCCTCGTCCAGCGTCAGGTCGCCGACCACCAGCAGCGAGTCGTTCTTGGTCAGGGCCGCCCCGCTGCGGCGGAGCAGCGCGCGCAGCCGGGCGATGACCTCCTCCAGGCTGAACGGCTTCGTCACGTAGTCGTCGCCGCCCGCGGTGAGGCCCCCGATCCGGTCCTCGACCGCATCCTTGGCGGTCAGGAAGATCACCGGGACGTCGGGGTCCTCGGAGCGAATGCGCCGCATCACCTCGAGGCCGTCGAAGTCGGGCAGCATCATGTCCAAGACGATGGCGTCGGGCCGGGTCTCGCGGGCGGCGCGGACGGCGTCGCTGCCGGAGCCGGCCGTGGTCACCTGCCAGCCCTCGTACCGCATGGCCATGGACAGCAGTTCGGTCAGGCTGGTCTCGTCGTCGACCGCCAGGACGCGGATCGGGGTGCCGTCGGGTCGGGTCAGGGGGGCGGAGGCGAGGGGTGTGCGGGCCATGGCACCAGCCTGCCGGGGCCAGGCCACAAAGCGCTGTGGTGAATCTGTGAACTTGCTGTGATGACTCGCCCAGATTGGGCTCGCTCAGACGCCGGACTTGGCCATCGTCGCCGTGTCCGACCGGGTCGTGCCCGGGTACGTCGTCGACGTCGACGTTCCGTAGTCGTCGTCGGTCTCGGTCCGCTTGGGCCGGCGGAACAGCCGGTCGATCGAGATCCGCCCGGCGCCGAACACCACCAGCAGCAAGCGCGAAGAGCCCGATCATGCACGTTGTACTCGTAGCCGCCGTTGTAGGTGCCGTCCGGGTTGAGCAGATCCCAGCCCAGGAACCAGTTCGTGTAGGCGATCATGAGGACCTGCTGGACCACGACGGCCGCGGCGACCAACGGCGTCAGGAATCCGGCGATGAGGAAGATGCCGCCCACCAGCTCCAGCACGATGTTGGACCAGGCCGCGATGTTGGCGTACGGGGTGCCGAACCGGTTGAGGAACTCGATCTGCTGCTCGACCCCCTGGCCCGGGGCCTGCCAGCGCAGCCAGCCGTGGATCACCATGGCGCCGCCCAGACCGACGCGGGCCAACAGCAAGGCGATGTCGCGCAACACGTTCAAAAACGAAGTCATGTCTCACTCCCGGGTCGGTGCTGGTCATACGCTAGACACGGCGACGCCATCTCGAGCGTCACCACGCCGTGCGGCGCGGACACTGAGAGCGATGCGGGTCCCGATTCGCTTGCCGGTGGGGCACACCGCGCTGCGGCCCACGTGGTCGGAGCTGCCGGCGGCCGTACGGGACGGCATCGAGGAACTGGTCCGGTCAGCGGTGGTCTCGGCGACGTCGCAGGGGTCGGGCTTCACCCCCGGTTTCGCCTCCCGGTCTGCTGTTCGCCGACGGACGTGCGGCTCTTCGTCAAGGCCGCCACGCCCGACCTCGCCTGGTTGCAGGACTCCTACCGGCTCGAAGCGGACCGGCTCGCGGTGCTTGCCGTCGGCTGTGCCGGCTCCGCGGGTCCGGCATCAGGCCGAGATCGCCGATGGCCCGGGCGAGTGGCTGGTCGTGATCTTCGACGACGTCGAGGGCCGGCCGCCGCGGCGTCCGTGGTCCGCCGGAGAGGCAGAACGCGTCCTGGTCGCGGTGCGGCAGCTGTCCCTTGCCTTGACGCCGGCGCCGGCCGGTGTGGACTGGGCGGACTTCACCGACGAGTTCTTCGGCGAGCTCGTGGACTGGCGCGAGCGGATCGAAGCACCGGGACTCCCACCCGGCGCGCTCAATGAGATCGAGGAACTGGCCGCGGCCGCACGCGACGGCTGTCGAGGTGACACCTTGGTCCACTCCGATCTTCGCGACGACAACGTCATCATCGCGCCCAACGGGAAGGTCTGGGTCTGCGACTGGAACTGGCCCACCCGCGGACCGATCTGGATGGACACACTCACCGTGGCGATCAGCATGTACGGCGACGGCCTCGACGCCGACGGCTGCTCGCGGACAGCGGCCTGCTGGGCGACAACGACCGCGACGCCGTGGACGGGGCGCTGGCTCTGTTGCTGATCTACTTCCTCATGCGCCGGCACGCGAGCCGCCGCCGGACGCTTCGCCGTACCTGCGTACGCATCAGCAGTGGTACGCGGCGGTCCTAGAGCACTGGTTGGGCGAGCGTCGCGGCTGGGACCTGCGCTGACGAGCCCGGCGGGCCCGAAGAGTGTGCGGCCCTGCATCACCATCGCCGTCAGCTGGTGAGTTGCGCCCTCCGCGCGCCGAAAGCCGCCCGTGGTCGGAAAGTGCGGGTTGGATCCGCCCTCCGCGCGCCGAAAGCCGCCCGTGGTCGGAAAGTGCTCGTCGGATGGCCGGTCGTGAGCCGGGCCGTTCTCCTCACTCCCGCGCTGTCGTCGCGGCCAGCAGACGGCGGGCCCGGCGTCCGAGATCGCTGAGATCAACGCGACCCGCCTCGGCCGCCGCGGCCAATCGCGACGCCAGGTCCACTGCCTCGTCGACCAGGGGCGCATCGACGGCGGCCTCCTGGCCCATGTCGCGCAGAATCGTGGACTCGGTGCGCGAGGCGATGATCGGGTTGGGGATGCCCTCGATCCAGACGCGGGTCCGGCGGCCGTCGCCGCGTTCGTCACCGAGCAACGGTTCCAGCGCATAGATCCGGTCGGAGCGGGCGAACTTGCCGAAGCCCAGGGAGATCATCTTCGCGTCGGCGGGCATGCCCCGATCTCCCAACCTCGCCCGGAACTCCGACTACGGGGACGAGCCGTTGCTGTCGGCCGGCGTGGGCGCCTCGGGCACGAACCTGGCCTCCGGCCAGCCGACTGGTCTGGGAATCGGTGGTCTTGCCTCGTTCGGCGTTGCGGCGGACCATCAACTTGGCGGCCTCGACCGACGAGCTGCGAACCACGACCTGCTTGGTCATTCGCCCTCCCTCGTCACTGTCGGCGTCGCTGTCGGCTATCTCTATGGTCTCACTCTCGTCGGTATAGACAACCTCCGCGTCGGGATCGGCGCTGGTCCAGCGCCAACTTGTCCTCGTACTGTGCTGCCTCCAGCGCGGCGTCGATCAACTCCTGCTCCCGGTCGCCGATGGCGGGATCGGTCCCCAGCTTCTCCAATTCGAGCACCCCGAGTCGGGCCTGGGCTTCGACGTCGGAAACCGACAGCTCCGCCGCCCACCGCAACGACCGCATCCGCTCCTCGTGCTCGGCCGTGCGTAATGCGTCGTTCGCGTTCTTGCGGGTCACCACCACCGTGATGACCACGCCGATCAGGGCGCTGATCGGCACGGCCAGCGCCAGCAGCCAACCCGGAATCTCGGTCACCGGGAACGGTATCGACGCCTGCTGACCAACGCTCCGAGATTGCCCTTCGACCCCCGCTCTTGACAACCGGTTGCTCGGTGGTGTTCGCTCGACCGGAGTTGCCTTCCCCACCCCCTCAGCGCAGAGGAGCCGGCATGCGCCGACGTCGCAACGCCGCAATCTTGCTCACCGCCGGCGTCGCCTTCGCCGTCGCGACCGTGCCCATGGTCTCCCCGGCAGGCGCGCAGCCCAGCACGGTGTTGCCCGGACGTGCTCCCGCGGCCCGATCGAGCGGCTCCGGCCACCTTCGCGCCCGGCACTCGTTGCGGGCCCCGGTGACCGACGAGAACTTCTACTTCGTGATGGCCGATCGGTTCGAGAACGGCACCGACGCGAACGACACGGGCGGCATCTCCGGGAACCGTCTGCAGCACGGCTACGATCCCACGACACGCGGCTTCTACAACGGCGGTGACCTGGCGGGCCTGCTGGACAGGATCGAGTACATCCGAGGGCCTCGGCACCACCTCGATCTGGCTGACCCCGAGCTTCAAGAACAAGGCGGTCCAACTCGAGGACGGCCCGTCGGCCGGCTACCACGGCTACTGGGTCACCGACTTCACCCAGATCGACCCGCACCTGGGCACCAACGACGAGCTGCGGGCGCTGGTCGACGCGGCGCACGAGCGCGGGATGAAGGTCTACTTCGACATCATCACCAACCACACCGCGGACGTGATCGGTTACGGCGACGACGGCGCCCGCACCGCGTACGTGCCGAAGGACGTCGAGCCGTACCGGACAGCTTCCGGGCAGCCCGTTCGACGACCGCGACTACGCCGGCACCAACCGATTCCCGCCGCTCGACCCGCAGGTTTCGTTCCCGTACACCCCGGAGCTCGAGCCGAGCGAAGCGAACCTCAAGGTTCCCGAACTGGCTCAACGACGTACGCTGTACCACAACCGCGGAACACCACCTTCACCGGCGAGGACTCCTACTACGGCGACTTCTTCGGCCTCGACGACCTGTTCACCGAGCACCCGCGGGTCGTCCGCGGCATGATCGACATCTACAAGACCTGGATCCGGGAGATGGGCATCGACGGCTTCCGGATCGACACCATGAAGCACGTCAACGACGAGTTCTGGCAGAAGTTCGGACCGGAGGTGCTCGCGTACGCCCGCAGTCAGGGCAAGCGCGAGTTCTTCATGTTCGGCGAGGTGTTCGACACCACCAAGCCGTTCACGTCGCAGTTCACGACGCGGAACCGGATGCAGTCCGTGCTCGACTTCCCCTTCCAGGACGCCGCCCGCAACTTCGCGTCCAAGGGTCAGCCGAGCCAGTCAGCTGCGGCACGTTCTTCGAGACGATGACTGGTACACCGACGCGAACTCGAACGTCTACCAGCTGCCGACCTTCCTGGGTAACCACGACATGGGCCGGATCGGCTACTTCGTGAACGCCGACAACGCAGGAGCGTCGGAAGACCGAGCGGCTCGCCCGCGACCGGCTCGCGCACGAGCTGATGTACTTCTCCCGCGGCAACCCGGTGATCTACTACGGCGACGAGCAGGGCTTCACCGGCACCGGCGGCGACCAGGTGGCGCGGCAGACCATGTTCGCCAGCCAGGTGCCGGAGTATCTGGACGACGATCTGCTCGGCACCACCAGCACCCACGCGCAGGACAACTTCGTCCCAGACCATCCGCTGTACACGCAGGATCAGGCAGCTGGCCTCGCTGGCCAAGCAACCACCCGGCTCTGCGGAACGGTGCCCATCAGCACCGCTACGCCAGCACCGACGGCGGGCATCTACGCCTTCTCGCGGATCCTGCGCGACCAGCAGCGCGAGTACGTGGTCGCCCTGAACAACAGCGAGCAGGCACAGACCGCGGCCATCCCGACCTACGTGGCGCAACGGCGACTTCGTCCGCAGTCTACGGCGGCAACCGGCAGGTCAAGCGCTCCGAGGCGGCCGGCGCCTGCGGTTGACGGTGCCCGCTCTGTCTACCGTGGTCTACCAGTCGGTTCGCCGCGTTCCGCGGGCGGCCGCGGCCCGCGGATCTCCCTCGACACGCCGGAAACCACGCCGAAGCGAACTCGCGGATGCAGGTGTCGGCGAACGTCGACGGTTCCTCGTTCAACGAGGTCACCTTCTACGCCCAGGTGGGCAACGGTCGCTGGCGGTCCATCGGCACCGACGACACCCGGCCCTACCGGGTCTTCCACGACGTCAGCTCGATTCGCGACGGGCAGCGGGTGGCCTACCGCGCGGTCGTCCTCGACAACGCCGGCCACACCCGGGTCAGCGCCCGCGAACGGGTGATCGTGCCGAAGCCACGGCTCACCATCAAGTCGCCGGCCGAGGGGGCGGGCGTCTTCGGCACCATCGCGGTGGAGGCCGTCCCCGACCCGGAGCGCGCCACCCAGACCGTGCGCTTCCAGCGCAGCCTGAACGGCGGCGCTTGGCGGCAGGTGCACGACCGACAGTTCCTCGCCCGCGTACGTCTACTACGACGACCTGTCGGGCGTGGCGGTCGGAACGGCAGATCCGCTATCGGGCGATCCTCGTAGAGCCCGACGGCACCCGGGTGATCAGCGCCGTGCGGACTGTCACCCGGACGGCCCCTCAGCCGCTGGTCAACAGCGTGACCATAGCCGGGAGCCTGCAATCCGAATCGGCTGTCCGGAGGACTGGCAGCCGGCCTGCGCGGCCACCCATCTGACTTTCGAGCCCGTCGAACCGACTGGGCGGTGGGTCGGAACCGTCTCGCTACCGGCCGGAAGCTACGAGTGGAAGGTCGCAATCGACGATTCGTGGGACAGTCAACTACGGAGCCGGCGGCGGCGGGGCACAACATCCCGCTCACTGTTCCGGCCGGCGGGGCGATCGTCACCTTTGTCTACGATCAGCTGACCAATATGCGTGACGCACACCGTAGATCCCTGACCGCCTATCTCGACGAGCCGCTGCTGTACCTGGCAGCCCGTCGATCGCGGCGACCTCGTCGTCGGTGAGCTCCACCCGGGCACCGGCGGCGTTGGCTGCGATGCGCTCGGGGCGGGACGACTTCGGGATGACCACGAAGCCGTGCGCGACGTGCCAGGCGACCACGATCTGTGCGGGTGTGGCGTCGTGCGCCTCGGCGATGGACTGCAGGGTCGAGTCGTTCAGGTTGCTCGCCTTGAACGGGCTGTAGCCCTCGAGCACGACACCTCGTTCGGCCAAGCCGGTGGCCACCGCGCGGTCGTAGATCATCGGGCCCCAACGGATCTGGTTGACCGCCGGTGTCACGCCCGTGGCGGCCGTCAACTCGTCGATCTGGTCGAGTGAGTAGTTGCTGACCCCGATGGACCGGGCCAGGCCGTCCTGCTGGGCCTTGATCATCTCCTCCCAGACCGGCGGTGAGGCCTGCCGGTTGGGCGGCCAGTGGATGAGCCACAGGTCCACGTACTCGGTGCCGAGCTTCCGCAGGCTCTCCTCCAGCGTCGGCCGTTCGCGCCCGGCGTTGTCGGGCGGCAGTTTCGTCGTAACGAAGACGTTCTCCCGCGATACGGCTGCGGCGCCCAGTGCCCGACCGATGCCCTCTTCGTTGCGATAGGCGGTCGCCGTGTCGAGGTGCCGGTAGCCCGCGTCCAGGGCCGTCGACACCGCCCTCGGAGCCTGACCGTTGCTGATCTGCCAGGTGCCGAAGCCCAACAGGGGCAGCCGGCCACTGCTCAGGTCGACGGCTGGTTCTGCGTAGTCGGAGTGCTCGGAGCTCATGCCTACGGACGTTACCCGGCGAGGGCCTCGCACTCGTGATAGTCCCTGTCGATCTCTCAGGCAGGGAAACTCTGTGGCCGGGCCGGGGCCGGACTTTCTACCCTGCACGTGTGGCCGTACGCCTGGACTTCGTCACGGACGCGGGCGAGTTCCTGGCCGCCGCGGGCGATCACCTTGCGCAGAACCCGGTCCTGAACACGGTGGTCGCGACATTCGCCGAGCGCCTCGCCAAGGGTGAGAAGGGTGCTCCCGACGACTGGTGGCTGGTCGTGCGCGACGGCCGCGACGTGGTGGGCGCCGGCATGCGGACGGCGCCGTTCCCGCCGCGGCCGGCGTTCCTGCTCGCCATGCCCGACAAGGCCGCGCTCCTGCTGGCGCGCGTTCTGCACGAGCGAGGAGAGTCCTTGGCGGGGCTGAACGGTGTCCTGCCGACGGTACGCCTGTGTGCCGAGGAGCTCGCCCGGCTGACGGGTGGAGCGGTCGAGGTCGTATTGCACACCCGACTCTTCGAGTTGTTCGAGGTGATCCCGCCGGCCCGTCCTGAGGGACATCTGCGGCCCGGCGGCGTCGAGGATTGCGAGCTGGCGATCGCGTGGTTCGCGGCGTTCATGGCCGACGCCGATGACCAGGCTGGTCGGCCGCCGGGTTCGACTCCACACGAGGCGCCGGACCGGGAGTCGATGATGATGCGGCTGGACGGCGGCCACTTGTGGTTCTGGATAGACGAGGCCGGCGATCCGGTGCACCTCACGGTGGCGAATCCCGTGAGCTTCGGCGCCGCCCGGCTCGGACCTGTCTACACTCTCCCCGAGCACCGCGGCCGCGGCTACGCGAGCGCGGCGGTCGCCGAGATCTCCCAGCACATCCTGGACCAGGGGGCGCGGCCCTGCCTGTTCACCGACCAGGCCAATCCGACGTCGAACCGGATCTACCAGGCCCTCGGCTACCGACCCCTGACGGACATGGCCAATCTGGTGATCAGGTAGGCCGGCGCCGAGCGAGCAGGCTGAACGAGTTGGGTAGCTGCCCGGACCACGCGGCGGCATGAGCATCCGGCGGGCGCCAGAACGGGTCGGGATGCTCAACGAGCTGGACGATGTCCAGACCGAGCACGAACGACGGCGGTCACGATCTCGCCCAACGTCCACTGCCATTCGACTGCGCCGTTGGCGGGGAAGGTGTCATTGACGTGGGAGGCTTCGAAGAATCCGCGGTCCTGACGGATGCCGGCCGCGACCGGATCCCACGTCCACAGTGGAACCATGGGATGAGCCTCGTGGACGAATAGGTGCCCCGCGGGGGCAAGAAGACGTGCCACATCCTGTGCCCACGCAGCGAGGTCGGGTTGCCAGATGAGGGCCCCCTTGCCGGTGTAGACCAGATCTGCACACCCGGTGGCGAGCGGGGCGGGCGGGAGCTGGGCCACCACGTAGGTCGCAATCATCTGGAGCTCCCGGGCCCGGCGGGCCGCGGCGGATGCCGCGACCACGCTGTAGTCGATACCGATCACCACGCGGGCTCCGGCCATGAGCAGCGCGATGTCGTCGAGCCCGTGGCCGCTCTGCAGGTGGATCACGCAGGGACTCTCCTGGAGCAACGGGGCCAGTAGTGCCCGCTCGTCCGGCGTCAGCGCCTGGCCGGTCCGCGCCTCCTCGAGGAGCAGGTCGTACTCCCGTACGTGCTTCTCCGAAGCGGCCTCCCAGATCAGGCGGTTTGCTCGCACCACGGAGTCGACCACGGCGCGATTCTCACATGTGCCTCCGCGCAGGCTGATTGAGCAGACCCTCAGCGCACGATCGCCGGCGCGATGGGGCGGGGTTCAGGCGGCGCTCCCGACGAGTGGTGCGGCTGTAACGGGCGTGGTCGTTGTCGTGACGGGCGGTTCCGGTGTGGTGGCGGTGTTTCGTGGTGTTGAATCCCTTGACGATCAGCCAGATGCCGATGAACACCTCCCAAAGGCCGCCGGGGATGGCTTGGATCGAGTTCAGGTTGAACCCGAGGATTTCGAGCACCGATCCGCACAAGATGACCGCATAGCCGACCAGTCCCCAGACGGCCAGCGGCCGCGGGATCAGGTTGGTGCGGACGAACGCAGAGCACAAGATCAGGCCGGCCACTCCGACAGTAGTCATGGCGAACTCGTATGCGTACAGGTTGCCCTCGGCGAGCACGGTGCTCAGTGCTTGGAGGTAGGAGGTGTCGGAGTTGCCTGCGGTCCGGTACGCGGCACCGATCGGGATCTGGATGGCGATCAGGAGAGCCATGACGGCGATCAAGGTGGCATCCATGATCCGGGCGGCGAGGTAGCCAACGGCGCTGCGCTCGTGGTGGCGCCGCAGGATCGGAAACATCACGACACCGTGCGCCGCATCGCCGGCCACCGTGGCCAGCCAGCAGACGGCACCGATGGCCAGCAGCATGCTGCTCGCGGCAATGCCGGCCAGTCCATCCGGTCCGGTCAGGATGGATTGGATCACGATGTTGGCGGGGATGCCGACCGCCATGCCGGCGAGGTACAGCACCCCGATGATGCGCGCGGTTGTCCGATCAGAGCGGTGAGTGTTCCGGTCGGGAACGTGCGTCTGGTTGACACGGTGGCGGGTCTGATTGGGCATGTGGGTCTCCTGTGGCGGGTAGCCGATGAAGCCGAGCGCCGCACCGTACTAAGTACAGACGCTACTGTACTTAGTACAAATTTGCTAGGGTCTGAATCACGATGCCGAAATCGACCGAAACCCACCTCCAACGGCCCCGCCGAGAAGCGGCTACCCCTCAGCCGCGAGCGCGTTCTGAGGGCTGCCCTTGCCGTCGCCGATGCGGGCGGAGCGAGCGCGCTGACGATCCGGTCCCTCGCCGAGCACCTCGGTGTTCAGCCCATGGCCCCGTACCACCACGTCGCCAACAAGAAGGAGATCCTCGACGGCATCCTCGACCTGGTGTTCAGCGAGATCGAGCCCCCGACGCCCGGTGGCGAGTGGCGAACCGAGCTGACCCGGCGAGCACACTCCGCCCGCCGCGCCCTGAGACGCCACCCGTGGGCGATCGTGATCCTGCAGTCGGGAACGGCTCCCGGTCCGGCCACGCTGCGACACCACAACGCCGTCATCGGCACCCTGCGTGAAGCCGGCTTCTCCGTGGCGATGACCGCCCATGCCTACGCCTTGCTCGACAGCTACATCTACGGCTTCGCACTCTCCGAAACCGCGCTGCCCATCAACGGCCCCGAGACCGTAGCTGAGGTGGCCGAAGCGATGATGCACCAGCACCCGCTCGACGACTACCCCTACCTGGCCGAGTTCTCCACCGAACACATCCTCCAGCCCGATTACGACTTCGGCAGCGAGTTCGACTACGGACTCGAGGTGATCCTCGATGGCCTCGCACAATCGCTCACCGCGCCGAGCGCGAAACCCGCCTCTCGCCCCAACCCGCCCGAAAGAGGCACCCTTTTATCGCCAGATGCACCCTCACATGAGGGTGCATCTGGCGACGTAAGGGTGCCGTAGCGAGAAGCTGGATGCTGGACCCACACCGACCGCCGGATGGCTCGTCGGGTTGGGGCGAAGGCACTGTTGGTGCCCTGCTCTACCTCGACCGCGAGGCGCTACGTGCGGCGATCCTGCTCTCCGACGTCGCCGTCAGCGGCAACGAGATCGGCAACCGCGTGCTCACCCAGAAGTGATCAGGCGCCGATGTCGGCGGCCGTGAGAAGTGATCGGGTGAGGGCGCCGAGGATGACGCCGAGGCCGAAGTCGAACTCGTTGCCGAAGTCGTAGCCGGGTCGGAGGATGTACTCGGTCGCTATCTCGACCAGGTGCGGGTACGCGTTCGTCGGGAACTGCTGCATCATCGGTTCGGCGATGTCGCCGGCGTTGTCTGGCCCCTCGAACGGCAGCGACGCCTCCTGCAGGGCGAATCCGTACGTGTAGCTGTCGAGCAGGGCGTAGGCGTGGGCGGTCATCTCGACCGAGAAGCCGGCGCCCGCGCAGGGTGCCGAGGACGGCGTCGTGGTGTCGCAGCGTGGCCGGCCCGGGATTCTTCCGCGACTCCATCAGGCCGATCGCCCAGGAATGGCGCCGCAGCGCCCGGCGGGCCGAGTGGGCGCGCCGGACCATCTCCGAACGCCACTCCCCCTCGAGGGAGGGCAGGTCGATCTCGTCGAAGACCAGATCGACGATGCCGTCGAGGATTTCGTCCTTTCCGGCGACGTAGTAGTACAGCGACATCGGCTTGGCGCCGAGGTGAGCAGCGAGCGAGCGGATCGTGAGCGATGCGAGTCCGCCGATGTCCGCGACGGCCATGGCACCGCGGAGGACGCGGTCACGGCTCAGTGAGGGGCGTTTCTCCTCAGCCTCACTGGCTGGTTCAGACATCTGGGTCCCTTCCGAGTGGTGTTTTCGTACATTGTACGATAGTGTCTCGTACATAGTACGACAACACGCCGGGACACGAGAGGAAAGCGATCATGGGAACTCAGTCACCATCAGCGCCGATAGCGCACCATCGCGTCACGTCCGACGCACAGATCACCATGCGGGCGATCGTGCAGGACGTGTACGGCGAGGACCCAGGAGGTGCTCCGACTGGACGAGATCGATCGGCCCGAGGTGGGTGCCGACGAGGTGCTGGTGCGCGTTCATGCGGCCAGCGTCCACATCGGGACTGGCACGTGATGACCGGCCTGCCGTACCTGCTGCGGGTCGTGGGCTTCGGGTTCCGCGCACCCAAGATTCGTGTCCGCGGCATGGATGTCGCCGGCACGGTCGAGGCGGTCGGGGCGAACGTGACGCGATTCGCAGGCCGGCGATGACGTCTTCGGCACCTGTGACGGCTCCTTCGCCGAATACGCCGCCGCGCCGCAGGACACGCTCGCCCGCGAAACCGGCAAACCTGACCTTCGCAGCAGGCCGCGACCGTGCCCACCTCCGCCGTCGCCGCCCTGCAGGCGCTTCGCGACGCCGGCGGCATCAAGGCCGGCCAGGAGGTCTTGATCGTCGGCGCGTCGGGCGGCGTCGGCATGTTCGCGGTGCAGATCGCCAAAGCGTTCGGTGCCCAGGTGACCGGTGTGTGCAGCACAGCGAAGATCGACCTGGTCCGGTCCCTCGGCGCCGACCACGTCATCGACTACGCCGAGGAAGACATCACCGCCATCGGGCCGCGGTATGACCTCATCCTCGACATGGGCGGAAACCGTTCCCTGGCCCAGCTCCGGCGGGCCCTCCGCGCCGGCGGGACGCTGGTCTCCGTCGGCAGCGAACAGGGCAATCGATGGATCGGCGGCCGGGGCTGGTTCCAAGCGATGCTGCTGTCGCGCTTCGACCGGAGCCTGCGACCACTCGCCTCGGACCCGAACCACGCCGACCTGCAGGTCCTGGCCGAGCTCATCGAGACCGACCAGGTCCGGACCGTGATCGACAAGACGTACCCGCTGAGCGAGGTGCCCGACGCCATCCGCCAGCTGAAAGCAGGCCACGCCCGCGGAAAGATCGTCATCGCCGTCTGAGGCGCGGCACTAGCCCCACTGAGCAACAGACACCGGACAGACCGATGGCGGGCAAGACGGTGCTCGTCACCGGTGGCACCAGCGGGATCGGCAAGGCGACCGCCCTGGGCCTCGCCGCGCTCGGCGCACACCTCGCGATCACCGGCCGAGACCACCGACGTACGGAGAACGCGGCCCAAGAGGTTCGTGCCCTCGGCGGCGGGCCGGTCGACGTGTTTGTCGCCGACCTGTCCTCCCAGGCCGAGGTGCGACGCTGGCCGAGGAGGCACTGCAGCGGCTACCCCGAATCGATGTGCTGGTCAACAACGTCGGCGGGTACCGGAACACCCGACACGTGACCGCCGACGGGCTCGAACACACCTTTGCCCTCAATCACCTTGCGCCGTTCCTGCTCACGCACCTGCTGCTCGACCGGTTGACCCGCAGCGCACCGGCCCGCGTGGTGACGGTCTCGTCCAACGCCCAAGCCCTCGGGCGGATCGACTTCGACGACCTGCAAGGTGAACGGGGTTACTCCGGCGCCAAGGCCTACAACCAGTCCAAACTCGCCAACGTCTTGTTCACCTACGAACTCGTCAGGAGGCTAGAGGCAACGCGGAAATCCGACCAGACAATCGTCACCGCCAACGTGTTGCACCCGGGGGTCGTGAGCACATCCTTCGGTGCCGAAGACCCCGCCGTCGTCCAGCGCCTGATCATTCCCTTCCTGCGACCGTTCATGAAGACACCGGCCCGCGGCGCGGCCACCTCGATCTACGCAGCCTCGGCGCCCGAGCTCGAACGGGTGACGGGCCTCTACTTCGCCAACAGCAAACCCAAGAAGTCAGCTCCCGGCAGCTACGACGAGGTCGTCGCCGCGCGGCTCTGGCAGGTCAGCGCCGACCTGGTGCACGAGCCGACAACCTCCGTCACCACCCACCGGAGAAACGGTCAGTAGCAGCTACCGCGTCGTAGCGGCCTATCCAGCGGCGAACGCACCCAAGAACTGCTTGACCAGCCGCACATTGCCCGCGACCTCGAGCACACCGGCATCGACCGCTTCGTCGAAGGAGCGACGCCCGAAGGCGACCGAGCGGAGGACCGCGAGCGGACCAGCGACCCGGCCTTCCGCCGTCGGCCCTGGTCCGCGGCGGAGCACGAGTCGGCCGTCGGCCACCTCCGCGGTCACGAGGTCATCGCCGATCTGAAGCTCGATCCGTCCGGCCGGGGCGCGTGCGGCGTCGAAGGTGGTTTTGAGCGCCAGCAGGAAGGCGTCGATGCTGAGCTCGCCGCCCTCGGGCAGCGGCATCTGGCGACCCCAGCGGCCGAGCTCGATCAGCACCGGCTCGAGCGCCGCGCCGCGCTCGGTCAGCTCGTAGGCCGAGACCCGCGCCGGCGGACCGAGCCGAATCCGGCGGACGATTCCGGCCTGCTCGAGCTCACGGAGCCGTTGAGAGAGCACGTTTTGGCTGATGCTGCCGAGTCCGACATGCAGATCGGTGAACCGCTTTGGACCGAGCAGCACCTCGCGCACGATCAGCAGAGCCCAGCGCTCGCCGACCACGTCCAAGGCGCGGGCAACGCCGCACGGATCTTCGTAGCTTCGGTTTGCTGCAGCCATACCCAGACTCCTAGAACAGGAGTAAGTTGTCCTTACTCAAGAGTATCAGGAGGCGCTATGCGCAGCGTTCAGGTGTACAACAGTGTGACGCTCGACGGAGTGATGCAGGCTCCCGGTGGCGCCGAGGAGGACACTCGTGGTGGCTTCCCGCACGGCGGTTGGGCAATCCCGTACGCCGACGAAGTGACGATGGCCCCGGCCAGCGGCGGACCCGGCGAGCTGCTGTTCGGCCGGCGCACCTACGAGAAGATGGAGCGCGGCTGGCGCAACGGTCCAGCGGACAACCCGTTCACCGCGATCATGAACGCATCGACCAAGTACGTCGCTTCGCGCACCCTGGCCCCGCCGGATTGGGAGAACTCAGTGTTGCTGGAGGGCGACGCGGTCGACGCCGTGGCCCGGCTGAAGCAAACTCACGGCTCGGACCTGACCGTCCTCGGCAGCGGTGAGTTGGTCCGCGCACTGGCCGGCGCCGGCCTGATCGACCGATTCGTACTGCTGATCCACCCCCTCGTGCTCGGTGGCGGAATCAGGCTGTTCGACAACAGCTCGTCCTACGCTCGGTTCAGCCTGGTGGACGCCTTGCCTTCCCCAACCGGCGTGATCGTCGCTACCTACGAGCCTCGCTAGCGGCGAGCTCGGCGCTCGGGGGCCGGCGGTCGAGCGGGCCCAGATCTGGTCCCGGCGAGCG
Source organism: uncultured Actinomycetota bacterium (assembly GCA_963791865.1). Taxonomy (GTDB): domain Bacteria; phylum Actinomycetota; class Actinomycetes; order Propionibacteriales; family Propionibacteriaceae; genus Microlunatus. The sequence continues at coordinate 11,940 of CAWBUC010000021.1, read as the reverse complement.
CCCTGCCGGATCTGGGGCCTAACCAGAAGAGGCTGCGGACCCATCTGGGAGAGTCGGTTTCCGTGGCTCCCGAGAAGCGGTCCAACGGCCTAGGGTCAGGATTCCGCCGATTCTGGTGGGTCGAGGCCGTATCTGGCTTCGGCGTTGCGATCACGAGCCTGGCGTTGCAAACCCTGGTAGTGGTGACCCTCCAGGGTGGCGCGGTGGAGGTGGGCTGGCTCAACTCCGCACGCTGGCTGCCCTACCTGATCCTTGGCCTGGTCGTCGGGGCGCTGGTTGACCGTGCCCGCCGCCGGCCCGTCATGATTGTCACCGATTTGACCAGAGCAGGGCTGCTGGGGTTGATCCCGCTCGCGTGGGCGTTCGATCTCCTCACCTTCCCGCTTTTGCTGATCATCGTTGTCATGTTCGGCACAGCGTCGCTGGTCAACGACGCGGCCTCGATGTCGTTCGTCCCGCGCCTGGTGCCGCGTGCTCAGCTGCAGCGGGCGCACGCTCGACTCGACGGCGCCGACGCGGTGGCGCAGACGGCAGGGCCGGCAGTCGCCGGTGCCTTGATCCGGGTCGTCGGTGCCCCGCTCTCGGTACTGGTGGACGCGGTCACGTACCTGTTTTCGGCGGTGATGGTGGTCTCCCTGCGTGGAGTCGCCGAGCCAGCGCCCGCACGGTCGGCGAAGGTCGGTGTCCGGGGACTCGCTGCGGAGATCCGCGATGGTGCCAGGTGGGTTTACGGCGGCTCGGGTCTGGGCCGGCTCGCCGTCGCGACTCACGTCTGGTTCGCCGGCCAGGCGGTGCTTCTGGTCGTAACGGCCCCCTACGCTTTCCTCCGCCTGGGCCTTTCCCCGTTTCAGCTCGGCCTGGTGTACGCCGTGGCGGGCGTTGGCGCCCTCGTCGGCGCCACGGTGAGCACTGCACTGGGCAAGCGTCTGGGCACCGGCGGGGCGATCATCTGCTCGCACGTGGTCACCGCTGTCGGTGTGGTGATCATGATCGCTGCTGTGCTCGCACCGGCGGGATGGGCCGCTGCAGGCGTGCTTGCGGCGGGCCAACTCTGCCACGGCTGGGCGATGGGCGTCAGCAACTCCCACGAGATGAGCTACCGACAAGCTCTGACGCCAGACGACCTGCAGGCGCGGACCAACACCACGATGCGGTCCCTGAACCGGGCCGTACTCGTCGTCCTATCGCCCATCGCGGGCCTGGTCGCTGACCGGATCGGCTTTGGCCAAGCCCTCGGAACCGCCACGGCGATCTTCGCCGCATCGGCTCTGATCCTGATTCTGTCTCCGTTCAGACGAGTTCGAGTCGACCAGTAGCCTGGCCGAACCGATCGCCGTTGAACAGTTCATGGCACGTTGCTGCGCACGCTGAGCGCCAGTCCGCCCGGCTCGGTCACCTACGCCAGGAGGATGACATGAGCACACGGCTCGACCGTTCCGGGTTCGAGCTGGTGTTCGCCGAGGATTTCACCGGCCGCGCCCTGAATGATGCGCTGTGGATCGATCACTATCTACCGCACTGGACCACGCCTGACCGCTCCACCGCCCGCTACTTGCTCAACGGTGAGTCCTTATGGCTGTTGGTCGAGGCCGACCAGCCGGCCTGGCGTCCCGAGGACGGTGAGCTGCGGGTCTCCAACCTGCAGACCGGTTCGTTCTCCGGACCGGCCGGATCTGCCGCCGGGCAGCACCGGCACCGATCCGACCTGCAGGTACGGACACCGCAGCCCACCCGGCGTCTGTGGACCCCGTCGGCGGGGTTGGTCGAGGCCAACGTGCGGGCCAGCGCCGATCCGACCTGCATGCTCGGTCTTTGGCTGGTTGGGTTCGAGGAGAACTCCCCCGAAGAGTCCGGCGAAGTCTGCATCGCTGAGCTGTTCGGCAACGCGATCGGTTCCGAGCGCTCGCAGGTCCGGCTAGGCGTCAAAGCTCACCACGACCCGCGCCTGACCACCGCGATGGTCGACCTGATCCTGGACCTCGACGCCACCCAGCCGCACACCTACGCCGCCGAATGGGACGCGGCCCGGGTCCGTTTCTACGTCGACGACCAGCTGGTCCACACCGTCGACCAGGGCATCGGTTACCCGCAACAACTGATGGTCGACCTGTTCGAGTTCCCCGTGTCCACCGAACGGGACCCGACTCACTACCCGAAGGCCGCTGAGATCTGCACCGTCCGCGGCTACGCCAGACCGGCTACCTGGCTGCCGGCCTAGGGAGCACCAGCTTTCGCACTCAGCCACGAGGCAATCACGGACCCGACATCGTCTGGAGCGTCCTCGGGCACCAAGTGACCGGCGCTCACCGTCGCGTGGGCCTGGTGCGGCCACGACTTGGCCAGGTCGCGGTGCGATCCAAACATCGCGCCGGGCTCGGCTTCGACGAACAGCTTCGGCAGGTCCGCCACCGCGAGCCATCCGGCGTACCGGCTGATCACGTCGTGCACGTCCCGCGGTTCACCGGCCACGGGCACTTCCCGCGGCCACGTTAATGTCGGCCGACGTGACTCGCCCGGTGCCAGGTAAGGCCGGCGGTAGACGCTCAGCTCGGCGTCCGACAACCCCCGCAGCACCTCGGTCGGCAGAAGCCGCTCGATGACGAAGTTCCGGCCAAGGACCATGTCCTCTCCCGCCTCGGAGCGGATCGCCTGAAAGACCCCGACGGCCGCTTCGGGCCACTCCGCCCAGGACGCCGTCGGCGCAACGAAGGCCTCCATGTAGGCGATCGCGATAACTGCGGCCGGGTGGCGGTACGCCCAATCGAAGCCCAGCGCCGACCCCCAGTCGCGGAGCACGAATGTCACCCGCTCGCGCACGTCGAGGGCCTCGAGGAAGCCGTCGAGGTACTCCCGATGCTCCACGAACCGGTATGCGTCTGGCCCGCTCTGCGGCAGCTTGTCCGAGTCACCCATTCCGATGAGATCAGGGGCGATGCACCGACCAAAGCCGGTGAGGTGCGGGATGACATTGCGCCACTCATAAGAGGACGACGGGTTGCCGTGGATGAACACGATGGGGTCGCCGACTCCCTCGTCGAGGTACGTCATCTGCAGTCCCCGGACCTCAACCCGCTGCTTCGGGTACCGCTCGTCAGGCGAGATCACGACTCCGCCATCGCCGGCGCCGAACGACCACGCGGCGAGCGTGTCACGGATGCCAACTTCCCAGAACAGTGACACGCAGATGACGCGAAACCGGGGAACGGACAACTTCGGCAGGAACCCACGCGGTACGACGTCCTAGCCCATCCACGGCCACGACCACGACCAGATCCCCTGTTCAGGCTGCCGACTTCAGCTGCTCCAACGACGCGATTAGCTTGCGCCCGAGCCAGTTCCCGTACGTGGTCAGGTCCCAGCCGCGTTGGTCGATGAGCACCAGGGCGAGTTCGGGTGAAATCAATGCGTAGATCTCGTCGACCGCCTCGGCGAAACGGTCGGTCGTCGGATCGGCGCTCGAAAGGCTAGCCAGGAGGTGGCGGGTGCCGGCCAGCCGCTCGGCTCGGGTTTGGGCGAGGAGGAGAGCCAGTTCGGGCTCGTGGGCTGCATCGGCCAGCACCTTCAAAACCGGCCCGATCCGGCCGACGAGATCGGCGGACAGCTGTCCGAAGGTGCGCGCCGCCGACGCGGGGTCCGGGTCGGCCAACATCGCCTGGTAGACGGCCCGTTCGGCGACCGGGCTGTTGGCGTGATCACCGACGACGGCGACGTCGTACACCGCTTTCAAGACCGCTACCTTCCCACCAATCAGGTGATACACGGTCTCTCTGGACACCCCGGCGGCGGCGGCGACAGCGCTCATCGAGGTCTTGGCGTATCCCAGCCGGACGAACTCGTCGGTGGCCGCGTCGATGATTCGGGTACGGCTCTGCGCGGTCTGGGAGTTCCGAAGCGGGGAGGTGTATTGCCTCTTGTCTACGTCAGCCATCGTCGCCTATCATTTGGAGTCACATACTGTCAGATCAATACACGGAGTGTCAGATCATGATCGATGCTAGCGAGCCGCGCCCACCAGTCGGCATTCTCGTCGCGCAACTACCGGCGGCGGATCTTGCGGCCAGCGTCACGTTCTACTGCCAACTGCTGGGGCTGGAGTTGCGCCGTGAGTTCGTTGTCGACGGCTTGGTCACCGGTTGTTCACTGAGCCGGGGCGATCTGCCCTATGCGCTCAGCCTGCGGCTCAAGACGACCCTTCCCGCAGGCGACGCCGATCTGAGTGGAGAGCATCCCGTGATCTGGCGGGTTGAGAACGATGACGCGTTGGAGGAGTTCCGCCGACATGCCGAACGTCTCGGAATGTCGCCGACCTCACGCCGCCACGATGACGGCAACCTCGTCTGCGTCGTCGACCCGGACGGACACGACGTGCTCGTTGGCCTACCCATCCGGGCCTGGACAGACTTCCAGGGGTACGAACTCACCTCTCATGGATATCGGCGCAGCCACGATCAACCCCTGCTGACCGTCAACGGCAGTCGCTAAAGCCGAGGCGGTCGTCCGCCCGCTGACCGTCTAACGACAACGAGACCGGGCCGTCGGCGTAATCGACGAAGACCTCGGTGCCGCGCTCCGGCCCGGATACACCTGCGCCTCCGCCGCTACTTGCGAAGACACGGATCGGGAAAGCTGCGGCTCCTTTGCCTGGCGGCTGAACGGTCTACAACGGTCTACGAACGCATACCGATGAGCGCGCTCGCGACCCACAGTGGTCCCAAACTGCAGCGTCGTCCACTCCTGTTCCGACCACCCGTTCATGTGTGAACCGCCGAATGCGACTCTGGTGCTCCCCCCTGTGGGGTGGCGGGAGGACCTGTCGGGTGGAGAGAGGTGGTCCGGGGCGGATCGCCGTACGGGGAGTAGGTGGTCACCTCGCTGCCCGGCCGTAGACGGTTGTCATGGGTATAGCGGGTCGCGAGTTCGGACTCGGCACCGTCGTCGCCTCCGTCGGCGGCGACCAGCAGTCGGGCCAGCTCGTCGGTCAAGGCGTCGATCTCCGGCCCCTCGGCTTCGGTAGCCCCCCAGCTGTCCCACAGCAGCAGCTCGTCGCCGTAACGGTGGGCGAGCTCGAAGAACACATAGGTGCGGACGAAGTCTGGACCGGAGAGCTCTGAGCCAGGAAAGACTCCGTATCTCGTGGCGTTGCGCGTGCCTGCGCGGTGTCCCAGCCAGGCCTCGGCCGCAGTCTCGAACGGCGCGCCGTGACCGGCTGGGACATCGTGCACGTCGAAGTCGAAACCGGGACCGTTAAGTTCCGCGTCGGCGCGGAGCCAGCGCCCGTTGCGCCAGTACTCCACGATGACGTGATCGGTGGCCCAGCCCGGGATCAGATAGTGCGCGAAACCGATCCGGGTGCGGGCCGGTACGTGCCGCTGCCGTAGCGCTCCGACGACGAACAGTGAGTGGTCTCGGCAGCACCCGGCGACTCGGCCGGTGATGGGCCGGTCGTGGGTCAGCGGGAGGTGGTGCCGCTGCTGGTCGATGTCGAGGATGACCTCGAGCCAGCGGCTGTCGATTTCGTCGCGGCGCTCCTCCGGCAGGGTGTCGGCGAGTTCGGCCCGGTAGTGAGAAATGACGTTGCGAGAGGTCTGACAGATCGTTTCGATGTCGCACGGGACGACCGCCAAAACCCGCGCATGGCGACCGGGATCGGAGTAGACGCTCTGTCGGGCGAAGGCCGCGAGGTCGGTCATGCTCACCATCGTGAACGTCGCCCCTGACACAAGGTCAAGGCATCGCTCGCTGCCCACCTCCCCTGTATCCGACGGCCGATCGTGCGGTTGTCGGCGTTTCGCATGCGACCGTCAGCGAGACGTGTCTGAGCTGATCATCGAGAGCTACCGGTTCTGCTGGCCGCTCGCGTCCCGCGGGCGGGTTCAGTACGCGGTCAATCCGCCAAGAGCGCGTGCACCCGAGGCCGCAGTTCTTTCCCCGGTTCGGCAGTCCTGCGTCTCATGTCTCGCTGGGTTGCGTGAGGTTGGCGTCGTCGGACGACCTGGGCGCGGTCAGGATCTCGAGGAGCGTCCGGGGTGGCCGTCCGATGAGGTGGGCCACGTCGCCGGTGACTCGGTCCCAGCGGTGCTCGCGGATGGAGACGAACATGCTGGTGTAGGCGTAAGTCCACCACGGGTCCTCCACGGCGGCCAGTTCGGCCATGTGCTCGGCCGGAGTGACCAGCCGGTGAACGACGGGCCGGTTCCAAGCCTGTGCCGCGGTGGTCGCGATCCCGGCGGCGTCCAACGCAACCGGACCGGTCAAGTCGTGGCAGCGGCCGGTGGGTGTCGTCTGGGCCAGTGCAGCAAGACAGTGGCCGACGTCGGCTTTCGACACCAGGCTGATGCGGCCGCCTCCGGTGGACAGCCTGAGTTGACCGGTGGTCCTGGCCGGCAGGATGAAGTGAGCGAAGAATTCGGTGAAGATCGACGCCCGGGCGATGGAGAACCCGCAACCGCTGTCGCGGATGACCTGCTCGGTGAGGCCGTTGGTGATGGCGTAGCAGAACGGGGAGTCGATGTCCGCGTCGATTCCGCTGAGCGCGACGATGTGCGCGACACCGCCATCGCGGGCGGCGGCGACGATGTTGAGGTGGTGGGCCAGCACCCTGGTGCCCTCACCGTCGCTGCTGATGAAGACCAGGGTGTCCACGTCGGTCAAGGCTCGGCTCAGCGCGTCGCGGTCGTCGTAGTCCGCGACGACGACCACTGCCCTGGACGGGACCGGAACATGTCGGCGGGTGAGGGCGACGACTTCGGCGGTGGTCTGCTCGGCGAGCAGGTGGACCACCTGCCGCCCGAGGCTCCCGGCTGCTCCGGTGACCGCGATTCTCATGAGGGCTTCTGTTTCGCATCTGTGCGCATGGTGGCTGAGGGAGACAAACGGGGGACGCCGGTGAGGCTACAGGTCGGGTTTCAGGTCGATGATCGGCGTTCCGTCGACGGCTTCGATCCGGTCGACCTGGATCCGACCGGCGGCGACGGCGGTGACGTGGACCGGGTGAAGGCCGAGCGGGTTGGGTCGGTCGGCGGAGCGAGTGCTGAACACGCCGCACAGTGGGAGCTCGTGTCGGTCCTGGGGATGGACCCGGAGGATATCGCGCCGGGCGCGGTGCAACCAGGTGATCACCAGGAGCCGGTCGCCAACGCGGATGTCGCTGAGTCCTTCGCGCATGCTCGGTGCGAGGACCAGCCAGGCCGCCGGCGCGCTGTCGTCGGCCTGCTTCGGGGCGTCGGCCGGGTCGGTGAGGGGTGACTCGACCCGACCAATGATCTGGAGGATTGGCTCGGCAGCCATGAGTCGATCGGTGGTCATGTCACTTCGCGAAGAACGCAAGCCGGTTGTCGTCGGGATCCAACAGGAAAACTGGCGGCGTCCGGAGCGATCTTCCGCGGCTCGGTGGAGGGGCTGAACCCGGGGACACCAGGCCCGAGATGCTGCTGATCTTCATGTGGGCTCCCGTCCCTCTAAAACGAAAGTTGTACTCTCGAATTGAGAGTATTACTATCAATACGATGACTGTCAAGAGATCGGTCGCGACTCACGGAGCAGCACGCCAGGCGCGGACCCGCCGCACCCGCGCCGCCGTGGTGGATTCAGCCCGTCAACTGTTCATGGAGCGTGGCTACGCCGCAACCACGATCGAGGTGATCAGCGAACGCTCCGACACCCCGCAGGCGACGGTGTACCGGCTGTTCTCTTCCAAGCTCGGCATTCTCAAGTCCCTGCTCGACGTGCTGATCGGCGGTGACGACCAGGCCGTCGGCATGCTCGACCGTCCGCAGGTCCGCGCTCTCTTGACCGACGAGAACCAACCGCACAATCAGCTGGCGGCGTTTACGGCCCTCGTCCGCGAGGTGCTGGCGCGAGTCGGGCCCGTCCAGCGCATCCTCGCCGACGCGGCACGCTCCGATCCCGACGCCGCAAAGCTGCTGGCCGACATCGCCCGTCAACGACACGTTGGTCAACGCCGGATCGCCCAGTCGTTGGCCCGCGGCGGCGCGCTTCGAACGGGGCTTCGGGAGCGCGACGCCGCCGACATCCTCCACGCCCTGGCGTCGCCAGAGGTCTATGGCCTCCTCGTTCTCGATCGCGGCTGGAGCGGCGAACGCTACGAGACCTGGTTGACCGCAATCCTGAGCAACCAGCTCCTCGCTCATGCGAATGTCACCCCAGCCGTCATGAGACAACGACCAACTGAACGAGATCCCACGCAGTCGCCGCTGAGATCGTAGGCTGCGCCCGGCCGACATCGGCCAGACCGGCGAGGAGCCCTGGCGGTTCCGACTCCAGAAGATGGCCCGGGCGGCTCAGGCAGCTAGATGGAACGTGCTCGCGAAGCGGTCAAGGAGGTGGCCGCGACCGCGCCGCAACTCGACCACGCCAGTCTCGATTGCGCGATCCGGGGCGAGCTCGCCTGAGATGAGCCGGTGGATTCCCGGACCCGCGGTGAAGGCGAGATCGACCGGTCCGTCCCCGCGCGTCACGTCGAGGGCGGATCCGTCTACCCGGATGAGCAGATCGGCGGGACCGAAGGACGCCGCGTAGGCGGTCGCAGGTAGGTTCACCGCAACTTGCGGCCGGAACGCGGTGCGGAGCGTCATGGTCATCGAGTCGGGGGTGATGATCTGCTCTTCCCGCGGATTGTCCATCGCCTTGAAGCCCCAGGCTCCGAGCGCGAGTACGACGGGCTCGAGCTCGCGGCCGTAGGGCGTCAGTTCGTAGATGATGACGCGGGAGCGCGGGACCCGCCGGAGAACTCCGGCCGCCTGTAGTTCCTTGAGCCGTGCTGCCAGGATGTTACTCGGGATCCGAGGAAGTCCCGCGGCGAGTTCTCCGTAGCGGCGGGGACCGACGAGCAGGTCGCGGACGATGAGCAGGGCCCAGCGCTCGCCCACTAGCTCCAGGGCTCGCGTGATGCAGCAGTACTGCCCGTAGTCGCGGGCGGCCATCGGGTTCAGGCCGGCTGGTTTGCGAAGGCCTCGGGGCCTTGCTCTGCGGCGACTGGGTCCATGTAGCCGAACTCGAGGATATTGCCGTCGGGGTCGTTGAGCTGGCGCTGGTACATAAAGCCGTAGTCCGTAGCCGCGTGCGGTTCCGCGCCGCCTGCGGAGATGCCGGAGGCGACGGCCTTGTCGACGGCCTCCCGGTCGTCGAAGAAGATGGCGGTCGCCACCGATGGATTCACCGCCGGGTCGCCGATCGGCAGGTCGCTCATGGTCTGGAAGTATTCGCGGGTCAGAAGCATGATGGCGCTGTGGTCCTCCTCGACGACGACGCAGGCCGCGTTGTGATCGGTGAAGAGCGGATTGATCCTGAATCCGATCGCCGCGTAGAACGCCTTCGCGCGCTCCAGGTCGGTAACCGGCAGGTTGACAAACATCGCCGTCATCGTGATCTCCTCTGCAGGGTGGTGGACGACTTCCACACTTGCAAAAAACAAGTAGTACGTCAAGACTCAGGAGCCACATCAGCGAGACACGCTGTCTTCAAGTTGGCGGACGCCTTGGCTTCACGCTGAATCGTCAGCTCGATGCCCGGGTTCGCCGCGGAATGTCAGCTTGCCTGTGCCGCCTCGCGCCACGCCCGCAGAAGTCTCGAGCGGCCAACGTCGGAGTCGGTCAAAGCCGCGCTGCCGCGGCAGCCACGAATGCGTCCAGCCGCGGCTCCACCCGCTGGTGGTCGAAGGAGACCACGTTCGTCAGGTCCCAATACGGGTGGTACTCCCGCTTCCCAGTGAGGTTCTGCCAGATGGTCAGGAACTCGTCAGCCCAATCTTGACCGAGTCGGATCGCCAGGTTGGCCCGACAGTGCCCGATGTCTTCCTCGGGCGGCCCAGCGCAACTAGACACCCAGTCGACAACCCCGGTGATCGCTTCGCCGGTCCACAAAAGGTTGCCGGGATGAAAGTCTCGATGCAAGAACACCCGCTCACTCGCCGGGGTCGGCCCGTCCCACAGCTCGTACGCCGTCAACCAGGCCTTCGGGTGCCGGCTCCACGCCGGCGCCGTACGGGACTCCGGCTCGTACGGGAACCATTCGGACAGCTCCGTGGACAACGGGGCCGAGTGGATCTGGACTGCGAGCTCAGCCATCGCCCGCAACCAGCCGGTGCGGTCGGTCGGGTGCCACACCGGCTCGCCCGGTAGCGCCGTCATCAACGTCATCGGGACACCGAGCTGGGTGCCGTCGGGATCACTAGCCAGCAACTGCGGCGCCGGAACGCCGACGGCGCCGTCGCCAACGAGCCGGAGGGACAGCGCCTCATTGCCCGGGATCTCGGGTTCCTCAAGTACCCAGTCGAGCACGTAGCGCCGCAGCACCACGCGATCCAGCGGGGAAGCGGCTGGTGTTTCAAGCAGGTGCATCGCCGAAGACGTACCGCCCAGCAGGGCCCGCTGGCTGACGACCGGTGCTCCGACCATTCGCTCGACCCAGCCGACCGCCTCGGCCGGCAGGGTTGCGACCAACGCTATTCGCAGCTCGGAAGAGAGCTCATACCCGTAGATGGCATGCTCGCCGCTGATCACCGCACCATTCTGCCTGTTGCCAAGTGGCGATGTCCGTCTCGCAGGCCCGACGGCGGCTTCCGGCGACGCCTGAGTTGGGGACCGCTCAGCGAGAACGTGCGTGTGCGCCGCAGGTAAACTTCAAACGACGTTGTCACCGGCCGAGCCACGTGTATCGGCGGTGGAGAAGCACCACTGCCGACATGCATGGCGCCATTGGTCACACCCTCAGCTCGGTTGTCGCACGCTCACTCGCGGGTCCGAAAACCTAGCGGCCGCAGCGGTCCGGGCGCCCCCACGGCCAGTCGGCGGCGAGCCAATCCGCGACGGCGGTCGCAAGCGGCGTATCGAGGTCGGCCCGGTCGTCACGCACCCACGATTGCACCGTCACGTCATACTCCGCGGACGTCGAGGGGTAGAGGTAGACGCACCCGATGACGTCCTCGACCACCGGGTCGAGAACCGTGAACGTGAAGCCGATGCGTCTGTCGAAGTCGCCGGCATGACGGCGCAGGTCTGCCAGGTTCTCCTCGACAGACATGCCGTGTCGCGGGGGCCAGTTGCCGTCTGGGTAGCCCGGCGTGGCGTGGATGTGCTCGATGCTCGACATCCAGGCGGCGTGATCCGCCTCGTTGTGCTGCGGACCCAGGGGTTCGAGGCGGAACCGGTTGGTGACGAGGGACGACGGCGGGTCGAAGTCGGCGGGCACGAAGGCTTCCGCGGTCACCTCCGAACGGTACCGGCATTGCCGGTGTTGACGCACGACTTCTGGACTGCGTCGGCCCTGCGGCCGACCGGGTCCGGCGCCCGGCCGGACTTGATCGCGGACGCGGCTGACCAGCAGCGTTCGACGGCGGGCATGCACCGCCGGTGACGGGGTGGACTCGCCGGAACAAACAAGGACGGCGACCGGTGAACCAGGCTCAGACTGCCCTCAACGGGACCCGTTTGCGGGGTACGCCGGTCGGCCGGTCGCCACCGAGCTGCTATTCAGCAGGTAGGGAATAACGGACGCTGCCAGGCCTCCGGCGCGATCTCGGCCCGGACGACATCAGTTCGAGTCGACGTGCTATGTGCTCGACTCGGTGAGGTTGTGGAGCAGCTGCCAGAGCACGTCAAGGTTGAATGGTGGCAAGGTGGTGCAAACAGCCCGGCGCCCGCCCTGATCGGACAGGGGCGGGCGCCGGGAACGGACGGTTTACTGGGCGCGGAACGACCAGACCGGTCCGCCGCTGGGCCCGAGCAGGAGCACCGGACCGCCAGCCGGATGGCGGGTCTGAAGCAAGAGGCGGAACAGCGCAGCGCCACGCTTCTGCCGGCGCGGCGCGGGCGCCGGGTGAGCGCCGGATTCCGCCGGCGTCGGATGAGGGGCAGGGGTAGCCCGGTCGTGCTCAAGGGCGCGCCGGGGCAGGGTGAACGTATCGGTTGACATGAGTGATGA
>CAWBUC010000020.1:0-389654 GCA_963791865.1 uncultured Actinomycetota bacterium | reverse complement strand
CCCGTCCTCCCTTCGGGCCGGAGGCTCGTCAGGCGGTCTTCGCGTGGGGCCTTCCTCCAAGGTGGGCGACATGGCGACGGCCGCCGCCGCCAACCTTGCGTCCTCCTCCGGATTGGAGTGCTCGACCGCCTCGGTCTCGGCCTCGGCCTCGAGGCTCTCGGCACCGAGGGACTCGGCTTCGGTTCTCGACGGTGTCTGGAGCAGGGCCTTCGTACGTTGTTCGGGGAACAGGCCCTCGCGACGGAACAGCATCATGAGCACCAGCAGGAGGCCCAGGATGATGTAGTTGTAGCGGGGCAGCACCTCGGCAATCTCGGTCCCGAAGATCTGGTCGATCTGGACGCCGATCTGTTTCAGCCCGTTGCTGTTCAGCCAGGCCAGCAGGAAGGCCCCGACCGTAACGCCCCAGACGTTGCCCATCCCGCCGAGCACCACCATCAGCAGCACCAGCACCGACTTGCCGAAGTCGAAGCCCGACGGCGAGACCGCGGTGGTGATCGCCGACGCATTCGCGACGCCGCCGACGCCGCCGAAGAAGGCCCCGACCGCGTACGCGAGGAGCTTCACGTTGACGAGCGGGACACCCATCATGCTGGCCGCCAGTTCGTCCTCGCGGATGGCCAGCCAGGCCCGGCCGAGCCGGCCCTCCCGGATCCGCAGCGACACGAAGATGCAGATCCCCACCAGCAGACCGAGTACAAGGATCTTCCACACGTTGCCGGCCGCGGAGTTCGTCAGCGTGGGCGGTGCGATCCCCAGCGCCCCGATGGGCCAGGTGCTGATCGCGTCGATGGGACCAATTCCCTGGTCGCCGTTGGCGATGTTCAGCCCGCCGATCTCCCGGGAGTTGCGGAAGAACTGGGTGATCACCTCGCCGAAGCCGAGGGTCACCAGCGCCAGGTAGTCGCCGCGGAGCCGCAGCGTCGGAGCGCCGATGATGATGCCGAGGATGGCGCACAGGCATCCGGCGATGATGCAGACGAGCCAGAAGTTGATGTGCGTGCCCGGGATCCTCGACGGCACCGGCGAGAACAGGTTGAAGTTCCACGTCCAGTTGAACGGGTACGCCATCAGCCAACCTGCCGTGTAGCCACCGAGCGCCCAAAAGGCGACATAGCCGAGGTCGAGCAGGCCGGCGTAACCGACCACCACGTTGAGCCCCAGCGCCATGATCGCCCACATCAGGCACTCGTTGATCGTGGCGACGGGCAGCCACGCGGTGATCGGCGCCGAGACCGGCCGGACCAGGCTCGGCAGGATCGCGTAATAGAGGAAGAACAAGAAGAGGATGACCACCACGTAGCCGACCGGCCACTTGTAGTGGTTGAGCCAGATGCGGAACGTCGACTGTGGAGCCACTGTTGTCGACATCGCGTCACACCTTCTCAGTCGATGGCCGACCGAAGATGCCTTCGGGTTTGAAGACCATCAGCACGATCAGGATGATGAAGACCACCGACTGCGACCAGTTGGAGCCGAGGCCGTACGCGCCGCCTTCGTTGAGGGCCTGGATGATGCCGATGGCCAGGCCACCGACCACGGCGCCGGTCAGGTTCCCGATGCCTCCGAGGACGGCGGCGGTGAAGGCGATCAGGCCGAGTTGGGTACCGGTGTCGTAGTAGGTCTGGGTCTGGCAGAGGAAATACAAAACCCCCGCCGCGCCGGCGAGGGCGCCGCCGAGGCCGAAGGTGAACGAGATGGTGCCGTTGACGTTGACGCCCATCAGCCGCGCACCGTCCTGGTCCTGGGCGACGGCGCGCATCGCCTTGCCGATCCGCGTCTTGGTCACGATCCACGTCATCAACAGCAGCAGCGGAACGCCGATGGCGAACACCATCAACAGCTTGTACACGAAGACGCCTTCGACCACCGGCCCGCCCCAAGTCACCGGCCAGTTCTTCTGGGCGGAGCCGTTGACGTACTCTTGCTGAGCGATCCCGCGGAAGACGAAGCTCAGCCCGACCGCCGTCATCAAGGGCGCCAGCTTCGGCGCGGATCGAAGTTTTCGGTAGGCGAGCCTCTCCGACGCCATGTTGACGCCGGCGCCGAACGCCATGCACACGATCATCGCGATCAGCAACGGCAGAATGCTGGCCGCGGTCAGTTCGCCGACCCCCATCACGGTGACCATGAGCGCAGCCGCCACGATCGTGGCCAGCATGAACAGGTCGCCGTGGGCGAAGTTGATCAGCTCGATGATGCCGTACACCATCGTGTAACCCAGCGCCACCAGGGCGTACAGCAGGCCGTTCTGCAGGCCGACGAGCAATGACCCGACGAACCGATCCGGGTCGGCGACGATGTTCGCCACCACCCAGATGACCACCCCCAGGAGGATCACGTAGCCCAACACCCGCTCGACGATGGGACCCAGCCTGACCTTGGCTTTGAACTTCGTTCCACCGACCGGCATCGTAGCTGTGGCCATCGAATGTCCCTTCACGAGCGCTACGAGATCCGATACGAGATCCGGACCGGACTACCTACTCACAAACAGACTGACTGGGATGGAGCGTAGAAGAGATCCGCCGAGCCCGGAAGACCGGGCCCGGCGGATGTCGGCTACTGGATCGACTGAGACTTGAAGAACGCTTCCTTACCGTCCTTGACGATCTCGATCGTCAGGTCCTTCGCGGTCGTGTCGCCCGTGGCCGGGTCGATCTTGATCTCCTTGCCGACCACCGACTGGTCGGCCGGGATGGTGATGCCTTCGCCGCTCAGCACCGCCTCGGTGACACCCTTGCGGGTGCCGTCCGACTTCTCGATGGCCGCCAGGATCACCTGCATCGCCGCCACTCCGTAGAGCGGATATGAGCCATCCGGATCCTTGCTGTACTTGGCCTTGTACGCCTCGAACAGCTTGACACCGGCCCCGCCGGCCTTGACGAGCTCGTCCTGGGTGAGCCCGGCGAAGGTCAGGTGCATGCCGGCGGACTGCGACAGTTTCAGCAGGTCCGGGTAGCCGGTGAAGCCGTCCGGGGCCATCAGCTTGACGGCTCCGTCGTTGGGCCCGAGCACGGCGACCTTGTCCTTGATCAGCTGACCGCCGTTGTTGTCGTAGATGCCGCCCAGGTAGACCATGTCCGCACCCGAGGACTTCACGGCCTGGTAGAGGGCGGTGTAGTTCGGCTGCTTGGCGTCCCACGCCTGCTCTCCGACGATCTCGATGCCCAGCTTCTTGGCCGAGTCCGAGAACGCCTTCGCCACGCCCAGGCCGTAGACCTGGTTGTCGTTGAGCACGAAGGCCTTCTTGACCTTGAGGTCGTCGAATGCGAACTGGGCTGCGCCCTGACCCTGGTAGTCGTCGGTGGTCACGACGCGGGCGTAGTTGCGGGTGCCGGTCGGGTAGTACTTGTCCGGGTCACCGGTCGCCCACGCCTTGGTCAGCCCCGGGTAGGTGTTGGCGTGCGACACCATCAGCATCGGGCCGGTGCTGTCCTGGTTGAGCGTCGGGATCTCGATCTGCGCGCAGCCGGAGTTGAAGGTGCCCATCACGGCGACCTCGGCCGTGTTGGCCACGTGGTCGGTCGCGTTCTTGGCGCACGCCGCATCGTCCCAGGCGCCCTTCGCCGCGGTCGAGTCGTCGTACTTCTGGAACTTGATGGTTTTGTTGCCCACCTTGTTACCAATCGACTCCAGGTAGAGCTCGATCATTTGGTTCGTCGATTGCGACGTGGATGCGCTGGCGCCCTGGAGCGGAAGGTCGGACGAGACGATTACTTCGGTCGCTCCCCCCTCCTCTCCTCCGGGTGTTCCGGCGTTGTTGGCGCACGCAGACAGTGACAACACGGCCACGGCTCCGAGCGCGACCACGCGGGTCATGGATCGTGCTAGCAAAACTCCTCCTACGAAGTGCACGCGGTCAGGCGCACCGTGCGCCGACCGGCCTGACGAGTCCAGGGGGTTAGCCGAGATCAGGCGTCTCCCGCGCCTGCGGGAGCCAACGTCATTCGTACAGCCCTTGGGTGTCTGAGTACAACAAGTGCAACCTGACGTGTGCATATAACCACGGCGTTCAACATCCGTTCACCGTCTTCACAGGAAATTTGCAGGATTGTTGCGCCTGAGCACGACATTCGCAACCGGTTGAGGCGTGTGCGGATTTGTACAGCCGTCGACGCAGTTGTCGCCAGTTCGGTCACCTCGACCCTCGACGCGCCAGTTGCAGTACCAGCTCCGTTCCCGCGCGCGAAACCGGCATCCGCGCGGGAAAGCTCGCGCGCGAATCCCGGAATCGCGCGCGGGAACCTCATCCGCCCCACCAACTATTGCTTCACCCGCGAAGGGTGACCCCAGGCGGCCTGCGCAGGGCCAGAGTGGGCTCATGGCGAGATCATCCGCGCATGGGATCGCGATCAGCGACGACTCGCATGCCCCGTTGCGGCGGGACATGCGACTCACCTCCGCCCTGGTCTGATGAGCGCCCAGGAGATTTCGCCGACGACCGTGCAGGGCCGCGACTACACGTCTGCGGTGTACGGGTCGATTCTCGCCGCTACGGTCGTGGCGAGTGCCGGGGACCTGCGTTCGCCCGCCGCGTTGGCGCTGTTGTTGATCGTGAGTGGCCTGGTGTTCTGGCTGGCCCACATTTACGCGGCGACCGTGGCCGGCAGGCACGGCGGCTGGCGTCTCGACTCGATCCTCGCCAGCCTTCGTCACGAGTGGCCGGTGGCGCTGGCCAGTCTGCCGCCGGCCGCGGCGGCACTGGTAGCCGCATTCCTGCCCGCCTGACCCCCACCGACGGCGCTTGGCTCGCGTTGGGGGTGGCGATCGCCGAGCAGCAGATCTGGGGCTACGCCGCCGCCCGGAACGCGGGCCTGAGCCGGGGGGACCTGGCGAAGACGATGCTGCTGAACGTCGTGTTGGGAGTGATCATCATCGCCCTCAAGTTCGCTGTGGGTCACTGAGCCGAATCGATCACGACGCCAGTTCGTCGGCGAAGAAATCCAGGGCCGTCTTGGTCTTGGTCTGTTGGTCCCCGGAGAGGTCGACGCCCTTGCCGGCCAGGAAGGCCTTCGCCTCGGTGGCCACCTGGAAGGCCTCGCTCGGCGCGCACTTGGTGGACAGCTCGAGAATGCGCGACCCGTCCGGATAGAACCAGAGCTCGGCGACGAACGGCCGACGGTTCCACTCGGCCGGTGCGAACTTTGCCTTGAGCACGGTGATCGGACCGAGGATCGCCAGGTCGTCGAGGGCGATCCCGCTCGGCGCATGCGCCTCGAAGAACGACCGCTGTTCCTTCGAGTACAGCTTGCGGATCTTCCGTCCGCCGGCCGCTGCCTCCTTGACGTCGGTGGTCCCGAGCACGCCCTTCATCGACGCCGAGCAGACGAAGCCTCCGGGCATGGCGTCGACCTCGACCACCAGGTTTTTTGATCGGCGCAGCTCGGCCGACAATTGGTCCGGCACGACGGGTCGCAACTTGACCACCGAGTCGTCGCCCCGGCCCTGGACCCGTCGTGCCCGCACGACCACGCCGTTGGCGTTGCAGACCAGATCGGGGGTGTCGAAGAAGAACACCTGGCGGATCTGAGCGTCGAGGGCGTCGATCCCCAGCGCGCTGATCGTCGTTCGGCGCTCGGCATCGGGCACCGTCAGCTTCAGCTCGACCGAGTCGGCGCCCTTGGTCAGGGCCAGCACCTCGGCCAGTTGCGCATCGGTGAGGCGAGGAGGCTCTTTGGTTGTCTGCGTCATGGTGCCGTCCTTTCGACGGATGTGTGACTGCGCTTCACCGTGTCATCGGGCGTGGACGGCAACCTCACCTGAACTGGGTGAGGGCCTCTTCTCCTTCAGTGAGCCAGCCTGGTGAGGTGTTGATCGCCCTGCTTCTCGCACTCGGCGTCGACCTCGTGGTGATCGTCGCGTTGGTCGTTGTCGTGGTGTCGCGCAAACGCTGGGTGAAGAGCCAGCGGGGCGCCTTCCCCGGCGTGATCCGAATGGTCCACGGCGAGATCGACGGGCTCGGGCCCTCCTGGAGTCGCGGCTATGGGCGGTGGGTCCGTGACGTCCTGGTCTGGAGCAAGGGCCCGTTCCTGTTCCGCACCCGGCTGCTCCCGACGGACAGCCTCGATACGGAGCGGGTCGGCGCCAGCGAGGAGGTCAGGCGGCTGGGGGAGCATCCCGCCATGGTCGAGCTGGCGGTCGGGTCAGCCACGATCGAGGTGGCCGTTGCCGCCGACCGACGTCAGGATCTGCGAGGGCCGTACGGCCAGTCAGCCGTGGACGCATCGCAAACCACCCGACCTGGGTGAGCCCTCCCGAGCGTGGCCGCAGCACGCTGACCACGAAGGCGCGGTTCACGAGTCGAGGAGGATGGGCATGCCGGTCACCGAGTACGAACAGGGCTCGCCGTTTCCCGGAGTGGTGGGACGGACCGTCGAGGAGTCGGAGCCGGCCTGGCCCGCCCCGCGGCGTGCCGCGGACGGTGCACCGAACGTCTTGTTCTTCGTGCTCGACGACGTCGGCTACGGCCAGTTGTCCTGCTTCGGCGGTCTCGTGGAGACGCCGAACATCGACCGGGTGGCGGCCCAGGGTCTCCGGTACGCGAACATGCACACCACGGCGTTGTGCTCGCCGACCCGGTCGAGCATCCTCACGGGCCGCAACCACCACTCCAACGGCGTGGCCTGCATCATGGAGCTGGCGACCGGCTATCCCGGCTACGACGGCCGGATGCCGTTCGAGAACGGAATGTTGTCCGAGATGCTCGTCGAGCAGGGCTACAACACCTTCTGCCTCGGCAAGTGGCACCTGTCGCCGTCGGAGGACAACACCCCGGCCGGCCCCTTCCACCGCTGGCCGCTGGGTCGCGGCTTCGAGCGCTTCTACGGCTTCCTGGGTGGCGAAACCAACCAGTGGTATCCCGACCTGACCCAGGACAACGGATCGGTCCGGCAGCCGTCCCTGCCCGAGGACGGCTACCACCTGAGCGAGGATCTCGCCGACAACGCGATCAAGCTGATCACCGACGCCCACGTGAACGCGCCGGAGAAGCCGTTCTTCATGTACTACGCGACCGGCGCCGCGCACGCTCCGCACCACGTGCCGAAGGAGTGGGCCGACCGGTACGCGGGCGCCTTCGACCATGGGCTGGGACGCCTACCGGGAGACGGTGTTCGCCCGCCAGAAGGAGAGCGGACTGGTCGCTGCGGACGCCGAACTGTCCCGACACGATCCCGACGTGCCCGAGTGGGACTCGTTGAACGCCGACGAGCGCCGCCTCTACGCCCGGATGATGGAGGTGTACGCAGGCTTCGTCTCCCACGCCGACCACCACTTCGGCCGGATCCTGGATACGCTCGAGCGGATCGGGGAGCTCGACAACACCATCATCATGATCATCTCCGACAACGGCGCCTCGGCCGAGGGCGGCGTCAGCGGCTCGTTCAACGAGATGCTGTTCTTCAACATGGTCCCGGAGAGCTTCGAGGACAACCTGGCGAAGATCGACGAACTGGGCGGCACGAAGGCGTACAACCACTACCCCTACGGCTGGACCTGGGCCGGCAACACCCCGTTCCGGCGCTGGAAGCGGGAGACCTATCGCGGCGGCTCGACCGACCCGTTCGTGGTGTCGTGGCCGGCGGGCATGGCGGCGCGCGGGGAGGTCCGCACCCAGTACGCGCACGCGATCGACATGGTTCCCACTGTTCTCGAGGCCATCGGCGCAGCCGCACCCGAGACGCTCCGCGGGGTTCCGCAGTCGGCCGTCGAGGGGGTCAGCTTCGTCCACACCTTCGACGCCCCGGACGCGCCGACCCGGCACACCACGCAGTACTTCGAGATGTTCGGCCATCGCTCGATCGACCACGACGGCTGGCGGGCCGTGTGCCCCTGGCCGGGGCCCAGCTTCGCCGAGTCGGCCGAGCTGGGGCGCAAGCTCGGTGACACCATCACGCCGGCGGTGCTCGAGCAACTGGACGCCGAGGGTTGGGAGCTCTACCACATCGGCGAAGACCCCACCGAATCCCACGACGTCGCGGCGGACCATCCCGACCGGCTGCGGGAGCTCGTCGCGCTCTGGTGGTCCGAGGCCGAGAAGTACAAGGTCCTCCCGCTGGATGGTTCGCTGCAGCCGCGGCTCGCGGCGGAGCGACCGCAGACCTCGAAGGCCCGGAGCCGTTTCGTCTACTACCCGAACGCGTCCGTGGTGCCGGCCTTTGCTGCACCTCCGACGTACAACCGCCCGTACTCGGTCGAGGCCGACGTGGAGATTCCCGCCGGGGGCGCGCAGGGCGTCCTGGTCGCGCAGGGCGGCGACGCCGGTGGCTTCAGCCTGCACCTGGCAGACGGCCGCCTCAGATACGTCTACAACTACTGCGGACGTGACGAGTTTGTGGTCGAGACCTCCGACCCGGTGCCCGAGGGCCGCCACAGCCTCCGTTACGAGTTCGAGCCGACCGGCGCGCCGGACATCCGGGTCGGAAAGGGCACGCCCGGTCGCGGACAGCTGTACGTCGACGGCGCGCTGGTCGGAAACACCGAGTTTCCGCACACGACCCCGCTGCTGTTCGAGCTGGAGGGGCTCAGCTGCGGATACGACTTCGGTGCTCCGGCCGCCGACGGCTACGAGCCTCCGTTCGAGTTCACCGGCACCATCCATTCGGTCACGTTCGACGTCTCCGGGGACCTGATCAAGGACGAGGACGCGGAAATAGCCCGGATCATGGCCCAGCAGTAGTGCAGTCCTGAGCCGAGGAGGTGAGCGACGTGGTCCCACCGACCGGTCTCGACAACCGGTGAGGAGAGGCTCGGCCGGCGGCTCACCACGCCGCGGGCCGCAGCGGTGGCCGGCTTGCTCTTTGCCCTGCTGTTCGCAACCGCCTTGATCCTCGTCCGCACCGCGCTGCCGGACGATTCTTCGGCGACGGCGGCGAGCGCACAGCGTGCCGCGGGTCAGCTGACAGTAGCGGTCACGCTCATACCGTTCTCCGGAATCGCCTTCCTCTGGTTCGTCGGGGTCGTCCGCGACCGGCTTGGCGAGTTGGAGGACCGGTTCTTCGGCTCGGTGATGTTCGGCAGCGGACTGCTCTTCCTCGCCATGCTCTTCGTGGCCATGGCCATCGCCGGAGGCATCGTCGTCGCGGCCAGCGGCGACGTCAACGAGGTGGAACGACAGATCCTGACCTTCGGTCGGGAGATCATGCTTCAGATAAGCAACGTCTACGCGCTGCGGATGGCCGGGGTGTTCATGATCTCCCTGGCCACGATCTGGCTGCGGACCGGGATCATGCCTCGCTGGCTCGTTGTCAGCACGTACCTGATCGCGCTGGTCCTGTTGGTCGTGATCTCCCTCAGCGTTTGGGTCACGCTGGTCTTCCCCGCCTGGGTCTGCGTGGTCAGCTCTCTGATTCTCCTCGCGTCGTTCCGCCGCCGTCAGCCCGCCTGATGCCGGAACGCGGCGCCGAACGCGCGTGACGAACGGTGGGACTCTCGGCAGGCTCTGTGACTTTGCCGGCCAGCAGGGGAAGCAGCCAGCGGGCATGCGGGTCGGCCTCGACGAGGAGTGCCTTGACCAGCAGGGTGAGCGGAATGGCGAGCAGCGCACCGAGCGCGCCGAGCACGGTGGCCCAGAAGACCAGGGAGAACATCGTGACCGTGCCGGACAGTCCGACGGAGTCCCCGACGATCTTGGGCTGAATGATCGACTGGATGACGAAGTTCACCACGCAGTACAGGACGATCACCAACAACATCAGTCCAGGGCCGCCCTCGAGGAGGGCCAGGATCGCGGGCGGGACGAGTCCGATCACAAAGCCCACGTTCGGGATGTAGTTGGTGATGAACGCGAGGATGCCCCAGGTGAGGGGAGCGGGTACTCCGGCTAGCCACAGGATCACGGTGTCGATCACGGCGACGATCAGACCGAACACGGTGGACACCACGAGGTACCGCCGGGTGCCGCTCGCGAACGACGTCAACGCGTCCGCCATGTCGCTGTACAGTCGTCGCGCCATGCCGAGCAGGGTGGGGAACATGGTTGCGTCGATGGCCATGAAGAGCAGCAGGGTAA
Source organism: uncultured Actinomycetota bacterium (assembly GCA_963791865.1). Taxonomy (GTDB): domain Bacteria; phylum Actinomycetota; class Actinomycetes; order Propionibacteriales; family Propionibacteriaceae; genus Microlunatus. Next base: position 379,642 of record CAWBUC010000020.1, on the reverse strand, counting down.
CCACCAGGAGGAGGCTCGACGAGAGCGCGGCCACGCTGGCCAGCAGATCGAGGATGAGGTCGGTGAGTGCGCCGATGTCGAAGGCGCCGGCGATCGTCTCCTGGGCGGTCGCACCGACCCCGAAGCGTTCTAGTTGCGTCGTCAAGGCGGCGACCTGCGCCTGCGCTTCAACGGCATACGTGGGTAGCAGGGTGGCGAGCTGGCCCAGGGCCGCCAGAACCGCAAAGCTGAGACCGAACAGCAGCACGTAGACCAACGCCAGGCTGAGGAGGACCGCGGCCCAGGCCGGCCAGCCGTGGCGGCGGACCCAGGCGTGCGCCGGGTGCACCGCGATGGTGAGCACCAGGGCGAGGAACACCGGGCCTATCGTTCCGGCGCCGGCGCGCAGTCCGGCGATCACCAGGACCCCGGCCGCCAGAGCGACCAGGACGACGGCGGCCCGCGCCACCACGGGGCGATCGAGACGATTGGTCACGTCACACGATCACCTTCCCGGGTGACACTCGGCCTCACCCGACCCGGGTGAGGTCACGCGGGCGCCAACCTCATCAGACTGGGCGGGCACCGCAATCGAAGTGGCCCGGAGGTCCTCATGGCCCGTCTACAGCTCCGCGGCGACTGAGAGCCGGCGATGGAGCTCGGTGCCCTGTGCGTGATTCTCGCCTCGATAGTGCTCTGGTCGGCCGTCTCGACGCGGCTGGCGGTGATCTCGACGCCGATCTTCTTCGTGGCGATCGGCCTCTTCCTCTCCCAGGGCCTCCAGCTACTCGACCTGGCTGCGGATCCTCACCTGATCAAGCTGGTCGCCGAGGTGACGCTGGTCTGGGTGTTGTTCGCCGACGCCAGCCGGGTCCGGCCGGCTGACCTCCGGGCCGATCTGAGCCGCTATGCGCGGCTCCTGGCCCTGGGACTGCCCCTGACCATGGCGCTGGGGGCGCTGGCCGGGTCCGTCCTGTTGGGCCTCAGCCCCTGGTACGCCCTGCTGATCGGAGCCGCGCTGGCCCCGACCGACGCGGCCCTGGGCTCTGCGGTGATGTCGGACCGTCGCGTGCCGAAGCGGATCCGGCAGACCCTCAACGTCGAAAGCGGTCTCAACGACGGCATCGCCACCCCGGTGGTGATGGTGGCCCTAGCCGGCATCACCGCAGAAGCCGGCCTGTCCGGGCACTCCACACCCGGCGGAGCCCTCCTCGGTCTCCTGCTGGGCGCCTTGCTGGGCATCGTGCTCGGCGGCGGTGGAGGCCTCCTACTGCGCGAGACCAGGAGACGGGGTTGGAGCGCGGAGGAGTTCACCGGGCCCGGCACTTCTGGCGCTGGCTCTGCTCGCGTATCTGGTGTCCGTCGCGGTCGGTGCGAACGGCTTCGTCGCCGCCTTCGTCGGTGGGATCGCCTTCGGTGCCACCGCCGGTCGGGGCGGCGAGAGGCAGGTGTACTACGTCGAGCAGACCTGCGGACTCGCCTCGATGGTCGCCTGGCTGCTCTTCGGTGCGCTGGCGGTGCCCACGCTGGCCACGAGCCTGTCCTGGCCGATCGTCGCGTACGCCGTACTCAGCCTGACGGTCATCCGCATGCTGCCGGTCGCCCTGTGCCTGCTGGGCTCGGGCATGGATGCTCTGACCACGGCGTTCGTGGGGTGGTTCGGGCCGCGCGGGCTCGCCTCGGTGGTGTTCGCCCTCATCGCATTGGAGGACCTGCACGACGTACCGGGCCCGATCGACACCGTCGTCGGCACCATCGGGCTGACCGTGCTGTTGAGTGTGGTGGCCCACGGCCTGAGCGCCAAGCCGCTGTCCGGCCGCTACGGACGGAGCCAGAGCGACCAGCCGGCGACCGATCACCCCGAGCCGACCGTACGGCGGCTGGTCTCCCGCCAGTCCTGAGTCCAGCGCCCTCAAACCCGAGCAGCTGGAGGGACGCGAGGTGGGAAGTCGGCCGGAATCAGGCGTAAAGGATCTTGCCCTTCTGAGCCTCGAACTCGGCGTCGCTCAGGACGCCGGCGTCGCGCAGGGCGCTCAACTCCTTGAGTTGGGCGATCTTGTCGTCCATCGTGTCAGCGGGCTCCGCGGGTGCCGGTTCGGCGTAGGCGGGCGGGGGCGGCGGGGCGTACGCGGGCTCGGCCGGCTGTTCCTGGGCGGCCCATCGTCCCGCCTGGCGGCGGGAAACACGGTTGGATACGGCGGTGGCGGTTCCGGCGACGACCGCGGTGCGGGCGACCCCGCGAAGCAGACCGGGCATGGGGATTCCTTTCTGTCGGGCGTTTGGGTGTCGATCAGGCCGAGGCGTCGCTGGTCTGGGCGGCTTCGGCCTCGGCGGCCTCGGCCGCTTCGAGAGAGGCGAGGATGGCCTGGACGGGGATCCGCCCGCTGGCAACGAGTTGACCGCCGCCCCGACGAAGCGCAGCTGCGAACGGCGCGGCCCAGACGTTCTCGTAGATCAAGATTCCGGCGGAGCTCCCCGGCTCGATGACCGACGTCGCATCGTCGATATCGTCCTCCGCGAGCAGCCCGGAAGACGCCCCCTCGAAGACGGCGAGGTCGAGCGTTCCGTCCCCGTCGAAGTCGGAGATGTCGACCGCCTTCACGGACCCGTCGAGCTCGCGGGTGACGAAGAGCAGATCGAGAATGCGGATGATGCCGGCGTCGACGAGCTCGACCAGAAGGGGTAGTCCCTCGCCGGTCATCTTGTTGCCGGGAAACTCGACGACCAGGTAGTCGATGGGGCCGGTTTCGGCCAGCTCGGTAGTCACGGTGGGTGAACCTCCTCGGTGTGCTGGGCAAGCTGTCGTCCCACTGTCGGACGTCGGCCGGTGAAATGCGTCACCCGCCGTGGGTGAAGCCGTCCGGACCGGAGCGGGTCAGAGTGCTTGGCAAGACGGTCGAGCGAAACGAGTTTTGGATGGCGCGGGTGACCTACGAGATCCGGGTCGAGGGTCAGGTGTCGAACGAGGTCCTCGAGAACTTCGAGGGCGTCACCTCAGAAGGTGAGACCCTCGACACCACCTTGCGGGCGGATCTGGCCGACGTTGCCGCGCTGCACGGTCTGCTGCTGGCCCTCCGTCAGGAAGGCCTCGTGTTATTAGACGTGCGGCGCGAGTTCGGCACGCCCGACGACGATCTCAGTTCAGAGCCTTGAACGCCGTCTCGGGCCACCGTCGCAGAACCATCAACGCCATGAGAGCCACGACCGCCACGTAGAGGCCGGGAATCGTCTCGGCGCCGGCCACGGTGACCAGCATCTGGTCGACCCAGGGAGCGGTGCCGCCGATCAGCGCGGTCGCCAGGCCGGCCGACAGAGCGAGCCCGGTCGAGCGCACCGGCGCGGGAAAGAGCTCGCCCACCATCGCGATCGAGAGCACCCCGCCCACCGCCACCGAGATGATGACCTCGGCGATGAAGAGGTTGAGAACCGATCCCTGGGTCGCCACGATACTCAACGGCGGGGCCAGGCCGGCGAGCGCGGCGGTTGACGCGATCACCACCCGCCGGCGCCCGATGCGATCGGACCACCGGCCCAACCCCAGCGCGGCGATCGCGGCGAGTCCCAGACTGAGTGCAGTTACGAGTAGCGTCGGCGTGAGCCCGGCGCCGTGTCGAGCAATCAGATTGTTGGGCATGAAGATGAAGAAGGTGTTGAAGGCGAGGGAACCGGCGGCCAGCAGGCAGAATCCGCGGAGCAGGGCGACCCGGTGATGACGCCAAAGCTCCCGAACCGGTCGGTCGCTGAGACCGGAGCCGGCGCGAAGAGACACGAACTGGGTGGTATCGGTGATCCGGCGGCGCAGGAGCAGCCCGAGCAGACCGAGGGGGATGGCGATGCCGAACGCGAGCCGCCACCAACCCGAGTCCAGGCTCGAGCCTGCGAAAAGGTAGCTGAGCACGGCCACCACCGCCATGCCACAACCGATCCCGACTCCCATCGTCGCCGTGTGCCAGGCGCCGACGCGACCCCGGCCGGATTCGGGAGCATGCTCCAGGATGAAGACCGCCGCCACGCCGAGTTCGCCCCCGGCGGCCAGTCCCTGCACCGCGCGGAGCAGGAGGAGGGCGACGGGAGCAAGCAGGCCGATCGTGGCGTAGCCCGGCAGGAACGCGACCAGCGCGGTGGCACCGGCCATGAGGAAGATCACCAGGATCAGGACAGTGCGCCGCCCGCGACGGTCTCCCATCCGGCCGAAGACGAGGGCACCGAGCGGCCGTACCAGCAGGGCGGTGCCGTACGCGGCGAAGGCGGCGGACAGGGCCGCCGCCGGATTGCCGGCAGGAAAGTAAACCACTGCGATGACCGTCGCCAAGGCGCCGAAAATGGCAAAGTCGTACCATTCCGCTGCGTTGCCGACACATGCTGCTGTGATCGCGCGCCGCGAGGAGTCTTTTTCGCCCACCGAGCCGCCGGTTCTCGGCAGGGACATGCTGCGAGCATACGGCTTTGCGTCCTATGGTGGTGGTGGAACGACTTCCGGGCGGGAAAGTGACTTCGGTAGAGCAGGTCATGGAGGGGCCCAGCGGCAGTCAGCGCGAGCCTGTGCTGCCGCGCGTCGACGCGTTCCTCGAGGCCAAGCTTCAACCGCCCGCGTTGCGGTCGAAGTGGGTGATTCGCGATCGCCTCCTCCTGACTCTCGAACGGTCCATCATCGGCTGCCCGCTGACCCTCATCGCGGCACCGGCTGGTTACGGCAAGACCACCGTCGTCGCCCAGTGGCTCGATCGGATGACCGGGCGGAATCGAGCCTGGGTAGCACTCGACGCCGCCGACAACGACCCCGTCCGGTTCTGGACCCACATCGCCACGGCCTTGGAGCGGGCCGGCTGCGCGTTCGATGGTGGGCCTGTGAGTCTGGTCGCCAAGCATCACGCCGACATCACAAATGGCCTGCTGCCCGAAATCGTCCGCGCGCTGGCCGAGGCGCCCGTCCTGCTTTCCCTGGACGACTATCACTTCATCCGAGCCCGGGCCTGCCACGAGCAGGTCGACTTCCTGATCGAGCATCTCCCGCCCGGCGCGTCGGTCCTGATCATGACCCGGGCCGATCCGGCCCTGCATCTCGGACGTCTTCGCGCTGCCGGCCAGCTCGCCGAGATCCGTGCGGATCGCCTGTCCTTCAACGCCGACGAGGCCACGGCCTTGCTGAGGTTCGAGGACATCCAGCTGTCCGAGGTCGCGCTGGCCGAGCTGATGCAACGGACGGAGGGCTGGCCCGCCGGGCTCTACCTGGCGACGTTGTCGCTGGCCGGACGAACCGATCCCGACGCCTTCGTGCACCAGTTCAGCGGGGATAACCGGTACATCGGCGACTACCTGATCGAGGAGGTGTTGAGTCGCGAGAGCGAGGATGTCCGGGCCTTCATCCTCGAGGTTTCTATCTTCGAGCGGTTCTCGGCCTCGCTGTGTGAGCACGTGCTACAGATGCCGGGTGCCGGCCGCATCATGCACGATCTCGAACGGTCGAACCTTTTCCTGGTGCCGCTGGACGCCAGCCGCCAGTGGTTCCGCTTCCACCACCTCTTCGCGGCGGTGGCGCGCAGCGAATTGGAGGCCGAGGATCCGGCCCTGGTCACCCGACTCCACGAGCGGGCCGCCGACTGGTTCCGCTCCCACGGCTTCGTCGACGAAGCCGTCGGGCACGCCATCTCCGCGGGCTCTATCGCTGGTGCCTCACGACTCGTCCAGGCCAACTGGATCCGCTACGTCGACGCGGGTCGCGCGGCGACCGTGGAGGGCTGGCTGCGAGCGTTGCGGGTGCCCGAGTTGGAGGCGGACCCCGCTGCGCTGGTCACGGCCGCCTGGATGGCGGCGGTACGCGGGGACGAGTCCGCGCTCAACGGCTTGCTGGGCGCCCTGGCACAGGTCGACGACGACCGTCCGCTGCCCGACGGCACCCGCTCGGTCGCGTCGGCCGTGGCGCTCATTCAGGGCATGTCCGCGTACGACGGGCCACGTCAAATGGCAGCGTCGGCTGAGCGCGCGCTTGAACTGGAGACCGACCCACACTCCCCGTGGTTCGCCTTCGCCACCTTGATCCGTGGTCATGAGCGCTACGTGGCCGGTGATCTCGAGGCCGGCATGATCTGGTTGCCGAAGGCGGCCTACAACGACAGCTCCTTCGCGATGACCAAACAATTCGCGCTGGCGATCATGTCCATGATCGCGCGCGAGCGAGGCGAGCCGACGCTGAGCCGCCGTTACGCGAACGAGGCCATGGCCGTGGTCAAGACTGCCTCCCTGCGGGCCGTTCCCCAAGCCTCGATGACGTTGACGGCGTGGGCCGAGAGCCAGGCGGGCGACGGAGATCTGGCCAGCGCCATCGAAACACTGGACGAGGTCATGATCGTCCGCCAGCGCAACCCGGGACTGAGCCCGTGGCCCACCTTCTACTACTTCCTCGCCGCGGCCCGCGTCGCCACGATGGCCGGAGATGTACCGCGCGCCGAGCAGTTGCTGGACGAGGCGGCCCGCCAGATGACCCGTTTCTCCGACGGCATGGAGGCGATGCAGGCGCGACTGGCGCACGCCCGCGCGAATCTGCTGCGGCTGCGCCGCACTGAACCGGGCTGGGAGCCCTTGACCGCGCGCGAGGTCGATGTGCTGCGCTTACTGCGGAGTGGGCTGAGTATGAGCGAGATCGGCGGCGAGTTGTACCTCAGTCGCAACACGGTGAAGACCCACGCCCGAGCGGTCTACCGCAAGCTGGGCGCCAGCTCGCGCTCCGAGGCGGTACGACTCGGCAAGCGTCGAGCGCTCATCTGATTTCGGCGACAGACCAGAACTCACCCGGGTGAGATCTGCCGCGGGGTGAGGTCGAATCACCCGGTTGTACGGGCAGATGGTGGGCATGACGGCGCCTTCCCGCGGTTCGACCGGTGCCCGCGGCCCGGTCCGATGACCCAGATCCTCGCCGACCGCGTTCCTGATGGCTTTGGCCCACCGGTGGCCCTCGGCCTACCGGAGCTGGGCGACTGGGTGATCACCCGGCAACGGCTGGAACGGCAGCTCGAGGCGGCCGAGGGCAGGGTGGTGAGGGTCGTCGAGGCTCCCACCGGGTATGGCAAGACCCTCGGGGTGGCCCGCTGGGCGTCTCGAGAGCACGCCGTGGACGGTGTGCTGTGGCTGGACGCGGGTCGCCTCGACGCCGGGCGAGGAGCCGAGGACCGGGAGCTCTTCTGGAGCCGGCTGAGGGCGGGTCTCGCGGACCTGGGCGTCGGTCCAATTTCTCCCGTTCCCGCACCCTCGGCTCCAGGCGGAGTCTGGGGACGATGGATCGGTGGTCTGGTCGGCGCGCTGGAGCGCGGCGGGCGCCGACGGCTGCTCGTCCTGGACGACTACCCGAGCGGGCCGACCGGGTCACTTGGACGCCAGCTCGCCGCACTCCTGAGCAAGACGACCGCGCTGAGGGTCCTGATCACCTGCACAGGTTCACCGGCGCTCGACGTGGCTCGGCTGCGGGCTTCCGGCCAGCTCGCCCACGTCGGTCCGGATGCGCTGCGCTTGGACGACGACGAAGTGGGAGAGCTCCTCGCGCGATCCGGGGTCTGTGCGGACCCGACGACGATCGAGGCTCTGCGCCTCAAGACCGAGGGCTGGGCGTTCGGTGTCGAGCTTGCGGTCCGGTCGCTGGCGGACGCCGCTGGCGTTGCGGACATGCTCGACGAACTCGACGAGGTGGTCGACGACGTCATCGAGGCAGAGGTGCTGGACCAGCTGCCGGCCGCCTGTCGCGAGATGATCATCCGCACCAGCGTCAGTGCCGAGGTTCCGGCCGGATTGAGGCGCGCCATCCTCGGCGAGGATGCGGCCGGGCTTGGTGCCTGGGCCGACGGGGCTCGGGGCTTCCTGGAACCGGGCGGGAACGGCGCGTGGCGCTGTCACCCGCTGCTCCGCCGCGCCGCCCGGCGGCGTCTTGATCGCGACTGGCCGAGTCTGTCCCGGCAGGCGCGGCGAGCCGCAGCCCGCTGGAATCTCGATCACGGCGACCGCTCGTCCGGCCTGGCCCTGGCCGCAGACCTGGCGGATTGGGACTGGGCGGGCTCCGCACTCGTGGGGGCACTGGCCGTGCCGAGCGTTCTGCTGCGGGCGGCGGATCGGGCCACAGCCGAGATCGCTGGTCGGGCCGAGCTGGGTGCCACCGAGCCACTGATCGCGGCGGCGGCGGCGGTCGGCGCCGGTGAACCCGACGCCGCGCAGGCCGCCCTCTCCCAGCTCAGCCAGGTGGCGGAGGAGGCCGACACCAGCTCTCGCGCTCACCGGCTGACCGAAGCCATCGTCGCGATGGCGATCGCTAGGGCGCGGATCGATGTCGAGGACGGTGAGCAGTGGGTGCGTGAGTGCTGGCGACGCTACGCCCACCTGACAACGCGCGAGCGGAAGGCGGCACCGGAGATCGCTCTGCTTCTCGCCGCCCACGAAGCGGCGTTCGCCATGGCCAACGGGGATCTCACCCGTGCCGTGGCGGTCCTACCGCAGGCCGCCCTGGCGTCGCCGGGCTCGGAGGCGGAAGAGGTGGCCGCCAGCGAGTGCATCGGCCTGCTGGCGTGGCTGGAGGCGCTGCGGGGCAACCTCACCAACGCTGACCGGCACTCAGCCGAGGTGTTGCGCATCCGGCCGGCCGACGGAAACGAGGTCGGAGTCGGGTACGCCCAGCTGGCGGCAGCGTGGGTGCACTTGGAACGCGGCGAGCTGGCCGAGGCCGGTCAGCGTCTCGATCACACGAGCGGTGTTGGCCCCAAGACCCGCGATCCGTGGCTGGTGGGGGCACAGCGGCTGGCGAGCGCGCGGGTGGCCACTTGTCTCGGCGAACCCGACCTTGCCGTACGGCTGCTGACCGACCTCCAGCAGACGCACCCGGCCATGACAGAGCGGTGGCTCGCCGACCGCTGCACGGTGGCGCTGGCCGAGGCACAGCTGGCGGCCGGTGACGCCGCCCGTGCCTTGGCGGTGTTGACGCCAGAACCGCAGCAGGCGCGCGTCGAGGCGCGCGTCCTGGCCGCACGCGCCCGTCACGCGATCGGCGATCGGCGCGGGGCCCGCGCGCTCCTGGCTTCAGTCCGGAACGGAGTCGCCGAGGCGCCACTGCCTGCGGTGGTCCAGCTCTGGAGCCTCGACGCCGAGCTCGCGTCGGAAGCGGGGGACGGCGAGCAAGCGCTGTCCCTGGTCAGCCGGGCCCTGCGTGCCGCGCACCGAGAGGAACTTCGCTCCGCGCTGTCACCGGTGTCGCCCTGGCTCGCGGCGTGCGTGAACCGGCATCCGGACCTGGCGCGGGAGCATCGCGCGTTCCTGGCGACGATCGCGGCGCCGGGCCGATCCACACCCGCCGCGGCGCGACGCGATTTCCCGGTCGTGACCATGCTCGAGCCCCTCACCGCACGTGAGCTCCAGGTCCTGGAACGGCTGGCTCAGTTCCTCACGACCGACGAGATCGCTGCTGACCTCTACGTCTCGGCGAACACGGTGAAGACCCACATCAAGAGCCTGTTCCTCAAGCTGGCGGTCAACCGACGGTCCGACGCCGTCCGCCGGGGCCGCAGGCTCGGGCTCTGCTGAGGGATCGTGTCCGGGCTCGCAGGGCTGCCGACCGGCCGGCGCCGGCTGGTGGTCGCGATGGCGATCGCTCGCACGGCCGTCTCCGTCGCGGTTTTGGTGGTGATTTACTTCGTCGTTCCCATGAACCGCCTCCAGGGGGCGACGTCGGTGCTCTTCTTGGTGGCGGGACTGTTCGTGGTGGCCGTCGTGTTGGCTCTGCAGATCCGCGCCACCATGGCATCGCCACACCCGGCCCTCCGCGCCGTGGAGTCCCTCGGCATCTCCGTACCGCTCCTCCTGCTGTTGTTTTCTGCGGTCCACTTCCTGCTCGAGGCATCGGTCCCGGACAGCTATACGCAAGCGCTCACGCGCCTGGACGCCCTGTACTTCTCGGTCACGATGTTCGCCACCGTGGGGTTCGGCGACATCGCACCCGTCACGCAGGCCGCTCGCGTCCTCACCACGGTGCAGATGCTCGTCAACGTGGCCTTCATCGGGGTCGTGGCCCGGGTGCTCTTCGGCGCCGCGCTCGGCGAGCGCCCGCCAAGGGCCGGGGTCGACCCGTCACCATGATCAACTTCCGCTCCGGACCGTCCTCGGCGCATCCCGGCTGCTCACTACGATGACCCGATGAGCAGACGCGGCATGGTCCTCGTGGCCGGCGGCGTGTTGATTCAGGGCAGCGCGGACTTCTACCCCGAGGAGCAGCCCGTCCGTGAGGTGCCGGTCGGTGATCTGTGGGTTGGCCTCCACCCGGTGACCAACGCCGAGTTCCGGCGGTTCGTCAAGGACACCGGTCACGTCACCGTCGCCGAGCAGTCACCGGATCCGGCAGATTTTCCGGATGCCGACCCGGGCGACCTCGTCCCGGGGTCGCTGGTCTTCACCCCGACCCGCGGTCCCGTGGCCCTCGACGACTGGCAGCGCTGGTGGCGTTGGCAGCTGGGAGCGGACTGGCGGCACCCCGAAGGTCCGGGGAGCACGCTCGACGGCCGCGACCTGCACCCCGTGGTGCACGTCGCCCACGACGATGCCCTGGCGTACACAGCCTGGGCTGGCCGGCGGCTGCCGACCGAGGAGGAATGGGAGTTCGCCGCGCGCGGCGGCCTGGCCGGCGCCCGCTATCCGTGGGGGGACGAGTTCATGCCCGGTGGCCGCGTCATGGCCAACACGTGGCACGGAGACTTCCCGTGGCGGAGCGAGCTGCCGAAGAAACACGGGATGACGACACCCGTCGGCAGCTATCCGCCCAACGCCTACGGTCTGGTCGACGTGTCGGGAAACGTCTGGGAGTGGACGGCGACGCCGTGGACGGACAGCCACGCCGGGGACGACCGGGACACGGTGATCGCCAGTTCCTGTTGCGCGCCGGCCTCGGCGCGTTCGGAGACCACACGCTTCGTCACCAAAGGTGGCTCGCACCTGTGCGCTCCGAGTTATTGCCACCGCTACCGGCCCGCCGCCCGGCAGGGACAGGCCATCCGCAGCACGACCGGGCACATCGGCTTCCGTTGCGTCCTCGACCCGGTGTAGGCCGGCGCATCAGCTCACTGGATGGCGACGGCGATCCGGTACCGCTCCTCGGGTGAGATGAGGTGGTCGGCGTCCTCGGCATCCTTGCCCAGGTCGAGCTCAACCCAACGGGCATCATGGCGTGGTCGATCCCCGGCGGTTCACGCCAGAACTTTGGCCTTGGCGCGCTCGTACTCCTCCGGGTTGAGCACCCCGCTGCTGCGCAACTCGGCGAGTTTGCTCAGCTCCTCGGCGGTGCTCGTGCTGCCGGCCGCGTCTTGGACGTAGGCCCGGAAGCCGTCCTCGCTGGCCCGGCGTTCCCTTGCGGCACGCCGGTTCATCGCATCTCCACGGGCGATCATGTAGATGAGGGCACCCAGCAACGGAAGCACGACGATGAGGATCACCCACAGCGCTTTCTTGCCACCGCTCAGTTCGTGATCTCGAAAGATGTCGCTCACGCAGGCGATCAGCAATGAGATCCACGCGACCAAGAGCATGAACCAGAAGGTCCAGACGATGATGTCCCACAGACCCATGGCAATCGGCATGGCGTTCTCCTTGATGCGAATTGATGCGAATAGCTCGAATCGATACGAGCCGCGAAGATCAGGCTGGTCAGACCTCATCGTGTCGGCGCCGGTGTTCGGCTCGGCTCACCCGGTACGGGTGAACTCCTGGCGTCCAACGTCGGCGAAAGTCGTGCCATGGTCGAATCGATTCCCCGCGACGACGTGGCGACCTACGAGATCAGATTCCGCGGCGAGATCCCCCCGAGCATGCGCGAGCGCCTGTCGACGGTGAAGATCTACCACAGCCCGACCGAGACCGTTCTCTACCGGGAGGTCACCGACGTGGCCGAGCTCGACCTGCTCCTCGACCAGCTCCAGTCGATGGGCCTCGCGCTTTCGGAGCTGCAGGAGTCGCCCGCGCACCTCAGCGGCGCATCAGTCGGGCGACGTGAGGGCTGCGACGATGACTGACCGACCGGAGCGTCCTGCTGGGCATCGCTCAGCCGTGCACGCTTACCAGGTCCATGTCGAGGGTCGCCTCAGCCGGGCCATGGTCGGCTACCTGGGCTGGCCCAGCCGCACCGAGCCCGGCCAGAGTCTCGTGCGTGTCTCGGCCGCCCCCAGCGACCTGGCCGACTTCTTGCGGTCGTGCTCGGCCAGCGGCCTCGTCGTCGACCGCGTCACTCGGGTCCGGCCATGAGCACGCTGGCCTGGATCATCCTGCTGGTCATCGTCATCCCGATGGTCGGCCTGCTGGCCTGGGTGATCATCAGCGCGTCGATCATTCGCATCCCCCCCGGAAGCCTCGGACTGTTGCTGGAGCGCGGCCGTCCGACCGACACCGTCCTGACGCCCGGGCCGCACTTCGTGTTCACCCTGCGACGCCGGACGGTCGAGGAGTATCCCGCGGTCGAACTGGCCTACCGCGCCGGGTCGCCGGACGATGCCGCGGAGAGCGCCCTCGAAATGGCCGGTCCGGCTCTGCGTCTCACCCTCGGCGACCGCACCATCGCCTCGGTGCCCTACACCGTCCGCTTCCGCCTGAGGACCGATCAGCTTCGCCTGGTCCACGAACGTTTCGGAGCGAGCGGCATCTTCGGCATCGTGCGGGACGAGAGCAGCCGCACCGTGACCACGGTGATGGGGGATCCTGCGGTCACCGTCGACGATCTGTTCGGGCCGGCCCGCGAGCAATGCCAGGAGACGGTGGCCGCCGCCGTGCGCGAGCGCCTGCAACGAGACGGCATCGACGTCACGGACTTCGTGCTCGGCGCCGTGGACCTCGGGCGGACCGGCGAGGTGATCCAAGCGACCGTACGGGCCCGACATGAGCTTGCTCAGGAGCAAGCCGAGGCAGCGACCCGGCTGGCGCGCGCCCTCAACGACGCCGACCTGCAGGTGCGGGCCAACCCCGCCGGCGAGGCCTGGCGATACCGGGAGACCGAACTCCTGCGCGACCTCGTACAGCGCAGGGAAGCGCTGCAAGTGGCGGTGCACGGAGCCGGCGCCGGACGCATCGGCATGATCGGCACGGCTCCGCCCCTCCCCGACCAGCCGCCGACATGAAGCTCCGCTCATGACTGAATCCGTGCCTATGGCCGACCGGATCCTCGAGATCTTGGCGGTACTGCTCCTCGGCATCACGACCGTGGGCACGGCCTGGTGCGGTTACCAGTCGGCGCAGTGGAGCGAACACGGCGACGACCTGGCGCGCGCCGCCGCCGATCAGCACGTCGAGGGGGCCCGGCTGTACGGCTCGGCGATCCAGCGGGTCAGCTACGACAGCATGATGGTGGCCCAGTACGCCCAGGCGAAGGCCGAGGGCAAACAGGACCTGTTGCGGTTCTACCGGGAGGCCCTGATCCGGCCGGCGTTCCTTCCCGTGCTGCAGCGATGGGAGGCCGAGGTGCAACAGGGCAGGACGCCGGTCGGCCTGGCCGAGGACAAGGAGTACCAGGCTCGTGAGCTGGCCGACTACCAGAAGACCGTCGTCGCCGCGGAGGAGGCGAACCGAGCCAGTCAGCAGGCGTCGGACGTCGCCCGCAATTACGTGGCGATCACCATCTTGCTGGCCGTCGCACTGTTCTTCGCGGGGGTGACGGCTTCCTTCCGTTACCGGCCGGCTCGGGCATCGCTGCTGATCGCGGCTCTCGGAACGGTCGCCGTCGCGGCGGTGCAGTTGGCGGACCTCCCGATCATGTGAGTCCACGCCAACTGCGGTTACTGGACGGCAGAGGTCAAACGCATGACGTTGTCAAACCACCGTTGGGACAGGGGGCGCTTCTTCCACTCCTCGAGCGTCAACTCGCGCGACAGCGAGCGGTACATGTCTTCGACCTGGCGCATCTGGGCAACGAACGACGGACCCGTGCACATCATCGACACTTCGAAGTCCAGGTTGAACGATCTGATGTCCATGTTGCTGGAGCCGATGACGGCGGTGTGGTCGTCGACCGTGAAGTGCTTGGCGTGCAGAACGTACGGATATGGGTACATGAAGATCCGGACGCCGGCCTCGAGCAGGAAGCGGTAGTAGGAGGCCTGGGCGTGGGACACTGCGAACTGTTCGCCCTTTTCGCTGACGAACAGTTCGACGGCCACCCCGCGCTGAGCAGCGGTCGTGATGGCGTAGAGCAGCGAGTCGTCGGGTACGAAGTAGGGGCTGGTGATCGACAGCCGCTCCTGCGCACCGTAGATCAACGTGTTGAACAGGCGAAGGTTGTTCTCGTTCGGGAAGCCGGGACCACTCGGCACGATCTGGCAGGTGAGATCGCCGTGACCCTCGGCAAACTCCTCCGTCTGGACGTAGTCTCGGATTACTTCCTTGCTTTCGAGGTACCAGTCGGAGGCGAACACGAGGTTCATGGACTGCACAGCGGGTCCCTCGACCTTGGTGGTGAGCTCGCGCCACTTGCGGCCCGCGGCTTCGAGCTTCTTCTTGTGGTAGCTGGAGTCGATCATGTTCTGCGAACCGACGAACCCCACCCGCCCGTCGACGACAACGATCTTGCGGTGGTTCCGCAGATCCGGCCGACGAAACTGCCCTTTCAGCGGCCGGATGGGCAGCATGGGATGCCACTCGATGCCCGCCTGGTCGAACGTGGCCAGCATCTCCTTGTAGCCGGGAAGACCGAATGTGGAGACGTGGTCGTAGAGCACCCGCACCTTCACCCCGCGCGCTGCGACCTCCAACAGCGCCTGGAAGAAGGCCTCCGTCGTGCTCGTCCCGACACATCATGAAGTACTCGACGTGCACGTAACGTTCGGCCGTGCGGACCAGGTCCGCCTTCGCCTGGATCGACTCCTCGTAGTTGGAGAACAGCTCGGCCGTGTTGTTCTGCACGCTCGGCATCCACCCCAGGTGCCGGTTCAACACCATCACCGAATCCAGCCAGTCCGGCCGATCGGGTGACGGCGGCAGCGCGGGGACGTGACTCAGGCCGCCTCGGATCAAGTCGCCCGCCTTCTGCTGCTCCTCGCGACGCTTCCGCGGCACGAACGGACTTCCGATCAACAAGAACAACAGCAGACCGAATACCGGGAACAACACGATCAGCAGTAGCCAAGCCATCGCTGATCCCGGGCGACGCCCCTCCGGGACCAAACCGAGGGCAAGAATGTTGATCGCCAAAACGACCAGGAAGATGACGAGCTCGGTGATCATCGGATCAGCCGGGTGTGGGTGGATCCGGACGTCATGGCCGTTTGCCTCTCTGTGCGATCCGACTGGGCTCGGATCATCTGAGTACCGATCGCCTCCAGTTCGGGCATCGTACGAGCGGCTGGCCGTCCAGGACCTCACTCGAATCGGGTGAAACCTGGCTCGACCGGTTGTCACGCATCGGCCGGTGGTTCACCCACGACGGGTGATCGATTCGCTGAGCGGCGGATCTAGTCTCAAGACACGTGCGTCGCGACCAGCAGGGGGCGAGATCGACATGACGGCCTGGCAATCGAGTCGGCGGCCACGGTCGAGACGCCGGTCGCGACCGACCTCCGCGCTGGCGGAGCGTTGGACCACCGTGAACGGCGTCGAGATGTTCTATCGCGAATCGCCCGTACCTCCCAGTGGCCCGGTGATGGTGCACATACACGGCTTCGGGCTTTCCGGCCGGTACCTGACTCCAACCGCGGAGCTTCTCCGAGACGAGTTCCACACCTACGTTCCGGACCTTCCGGGATTCGGACGTAGCGGTCGGCCGGCCATTCCGCCCGACGTCCCGGAGATGGCGCGAGCAGCGGCCGCGTTCCTCGATGATCGGGAAGTCGAGTCCGCAACCCTGGTCGGCAACTCGCTCGGTTGCGCCGTGATCTGCGAATTCGCCGCTCTCTTCCCGGAACGGCTCGACCGTGCCGTGCTCGTCGCACCAGCGGGTGGTCTCAACAATCGTCCGCTGCCACGTGCGGTCCGGCAGCTCGCTCAGGACGGCATCCGAGAGCCACGGCGAATGATCAGCGTCGCGGCGCCGGACTACCTCCGGTTCGGCATACCGGGCACCCTCCGGTTGTTCAGCGCTCTCACGCGCTATCCCGCTCTCGACCGCCTGCTGGCCCTGCAGGTGCCCACTCTGGTCGTGGTGGGGAGTCGCGATCCGCTGCTCCCGGGCCCGGCCCGCATCCAGGAGATCGCCCGGCAGAACGACAATCACGTGCTGCTGGTCGTTCTCGAGGGGGCGGCGCACGCGATCAACTACAGTCATCCCGGCGAGCTGACCAACGTCATCCGGCAGTTCATGGCCGACGAGCCGATCGTCGACGACCCGAACTCACCCGGTGAGGCGCGCGTGTACGAGATGCACCGCGGTATCCATCTGCTCACTCCTCCCGACGCGGTCGGCGCACTCGATACGTTGTCGACCCCGCCGCCCCCGACAACCCAAGCGGCTCGGGGCAAGCGCCTCCGCGAACGCGCCGGACCGAATAGTGGAGGTGTCATGAACAAGGACCGAAAGACCGACCAGAGCTACTCGGGACTGCCGACGGACTTCTCGGTATCTTCATCCGACGGCCGATCCTTCCGGGTCAGGGCTGCGGCCGGCGCCGGCCTGCGGATCGGGGACTACGTGAGTTATCGAGACGACGACGGACGGGATCATCTCGGCTTCGTCGAACAGACCCAACCCAGCGGTGAAGACGAGGTGGTGGGCATGGGCGCGATCCTGACCAGCACCCGGGAGTCACAGCCGAGACCGCTGCGTCATGCTCACGGTCGGCGCTGCCCGTCCGATCGGGTTGCCGAATTCCTCGCTGGTCGTCCGGTCGAGGCAGAACTGGGACGCCTGGTCCTCGACCATCGGGTGGGGGTCGGACTGATCACCTCGAAGATGAACCGGCACACCTTCTGGTGCGGACAGAGTGGATCCGGTAAGACGTACGCCCTCGGGGTGGCGCTGGAGAAGATGATCATGAACAGCGGCCTGCCCGTGCTGATCTTCGATCCGAACAGTGACTTCGTCCGACTCGACGAGGTCCGCGCTGGGGCGTCGGAGGCCGATCGGGCCCGGCTGGCCGAGTCAGACATCCAGATCCTGCGTCCTGGTGATGGTCCGACGTCACTGCGCGTACTGTTCCGGGACCTCTCGGCTCGCGCCAAGGCAGCGATCCTGCAACTGGATCCCATCATCGACCGCCATGAGTACAACGCGTTGGTCCGGCTGTCACCCAAGCTGGCCGAGGATCCTGGCCGAGTCGGAGAGGTGTTGCGCTCTTCGGGTTCCGACGGAGCTCAGTTGGCCCAGCGGCTCGAGAACCTCGACATCTTCGGCTGGCAGACCTGGGCCTTCGACCGAACTCCGGTGACCGAGATCATCGCGCGGCGCCCGACGGCAACCGTGCTCGATCTCGGTGGTTTCAATCGGGTCGAGGAGCAGCTGACCGTCGCGCTGGCGGTCCTCGATGACCTCTGGGCGCACCGGGAGGAGCGCCGACCGGTGCTGTTGGTGATCGATGAGGCCCACAACCTGTGCGCGCCGGAGATGGACTCCTTGCTCGGTCGCGCGGTACGGGACCGGATCATCCAGATCGCCGCCGAGGGTCGCAAGTTCGGGCTCTGGCTCCTGGTGTCCACGCAGCGGCCGTCGAAGGTGCATCCCGGGATCGTGTCCCAATGCGACAACCTCACATTGATGCGGATGAACTCACCGGTCGATCTCAACGAGCTGGCGGACATCTTCGGGTTCGTTCCGCGGGGGATGCTCGAGCAGGCGGCGCGCTTCCGCCAGGGCGAAGCCCTGCTCGCCGGTGGATTCGTCGCCGCCCCGAGTATCGTCCAGATCGGCGACCGGCTCACCGTCGAAGGCGGCATCGACGTACCGGTCCCGTCGAGGCTGGACAGCTCGCGGTCATAATCGGCGGGTGCAGACGAACGCCTACGGTCAACCAGTCGGTGACCTCGTTCCCGACTGGCAGGCGCGACCTCGCCCGGAGGCCGTGACCCTCACCGGGTCGTACTGCCGGCTGGAGCGGCTGGAGCCCGCTCGCCACGCCGGCGAGCTGTTCGACGCCGACCGGGCCGACACCGAGGGCACCAGCTGGACGTATCTGCCGTACGGGCCGTTTGCCGACGTGGAGACCTACACCGCGTGGGTCGGGGAGGCGGCGGCGCTGGACGACCCGTACTTCTTCGCGATCGTGGATACCGATCCGAATTCACCGAGTCGGGATCGGGCGGCGGGGGTGCTCAGCCTCCTGCGAATTTCGCCCGGCGCCGGCTCGATCGAGGTCGGGCACATCCATCTCTCGCCGGCGCTGCAGCAGACGCGGGCGTCGACCGAGGCGCAGTTCTTGATCATGAGCTACGTCTTCGACGATCTTGGCTACCGTCGCCACGAGTGGAAGTGTGACGCGCTCAACGCGCCGTCGCGTCGGGCGGCCGAGCGGCTCGGGTTCACCTACGAGGGGATCTTCCGCCAGGCCGTCGTGGTCAAGGGCCGCAACCGGGACACCGCCTGGTACGCGATCATCGACGCCGACTGGCCCAGAGTGCGTGACGCGTACCAGGCGTGGCTCGCAGCGGACAACTTCGACACCGCCGGACGTCAACGGGCCCACCTGCGAGCCGCGCGGTGAGCAGTGGGGTGAACGGCGGAGGCCCTGACTACGACGTGATCGTCGTCGGGGTGGGGTCGATGGGGTCGGCGGCCGTCCACACCCTGGCGGCCCGGGGCTTGAGGGTGCTGGGCCTGGAACACTTCGGACCCGCGCACGACCAGGGCTCGGCGCACGGCGGGAGCCGGATCATCCGGCAGTCCTACTTCGAGGGCCCGGCGTACGTTCCCCTCCTGCAGCGGGCTTTCGAGGGCTGGCGGGAGCTGCAGGAGCAGTCGGGGCGGGATCTCCTCCGGCTCTGCGGCGGCATCTACCTCGGCGATCCGGACAATCCCGTGGTCACTGGCAGCCGAGCGGCGGCGGAGATCCACGGTCTGCCCCACGAGGTCCTCGACGCCGCCGAGATCAGGTCACGGTTTCCCACCATGCGTCCCGCCGATCACGTCGTCGGCGTGTACGAGCCGAACGCCGGGTACGTGCGCCCGGAAGAAACCGTCCTCGCCGGCGTGGACTTGGCGCGCCGCCACGGTGCCGTGCTGCGGTTCCACGAGTCGGTCACCGGTTGGAAAGCGACGCCCGGCGGAGGCGTCGAAGTGGTCACCGCGACCGAGACCTACGGGGCCGACCGGCTGGTGCTGACCCCCGGGGCCTGGGCTCCTCAGCTGTTGCCCGGCCCCGCGCCGATCGTTGTCGAGCGGCAGATCTTCTACTGGTTCGCGCCGGACTTCACGGCCGGCGTTCCCTACGAACGCTACGCCGAGGGGCATCCCGTCTTCATCGAGGAAACCGACGGGAACGGTTGGATGTACGGCTTCCCGATGATCGACGGCGCGGGAGGTGGTCTGAAGCTCGCCTTCTACCGGCAGAACGTGGGTTTCACCACCCCGGAGACGATCGACCGCACGATCCACGCTGACGAGGTGCACGCCATGCAGCGTCGGTCCGTACAACTCTTCCCGCACCTGACCGGTCCGTTGCTCAGGGCGGCCACCTGCATGTACGCGTCGGCACCCGACGACCATTTCGTCATCGGGCGGCTCGACGGGACGCCGCAAGTGGTAGTGGCCTGCGGTTTCTCCGGGCACGGGTTCAAGTTCGTGCCCGTCGTGGGGGAGATCGTCGCCGATCTGGTCCAGACCGGCACCACGGCCCACGACATCGACCAGTTCGACCTCCAGCGCCCGGCGTTCCGCGGCACCGGCTGACTCCGGCGCCAGCAACCCGTCCGTGGCAGGTGAGCGACCGTCGGGCTGGCTCAAAGCCGAGCCAAGACCGCCTCGGCGACGACCAGGTCCTGCCACGACATTCCCGACCCCTTGAAGAAGACCGGTTCCTCCGCCGGCACCCGTGTCCCGCGTGCAACATCGCGCAGCGGCACCAGGTCGGCGGGTCCGATGGCGCCCTGGGCGATGGCCTGGATGACGTCGCCGCACTCTCGTAGGGCGGTCTCCCGGTCCTCCACGATCACGCATGAGCGGGCGCAGAACGCGGCGTCGACTTCCCTCGCCTCGGCCTCGTGCGAGCCGACCGCGACGACGATCGCCCGGTCGCCGAGCAGCCGGGAGTCGAACAGCGGCTCCCGCGCCGTGGTGGCGCAGACGACGACGTCGGCCTCGCCGAGCCACCTCGACACACTGGCGTCGTCGGCGCCGAAGACCTGGGCCGCGGACAGGGACCCCGGCAACTCGACGCGGTCCGGTTGCCGGACCACCACGGCGGACGCGGCAATCTCGGCGACGGCGGCGATGGTCTCGAGGTGTCCGATGCCCTGCGGTCCGCCACCGAAGACGACCACCCGAAGCGGCTGATCGCGAAGGTCGAGCCAACTCTTGACGGCCGCCACCGAGACGGCCGGGGTCCGCAGGTTGGTGAGCGCCACCCCGTCCAGCAGGTGCGTAGGCCGCAGCGTCGCCGCGTCGAACAACACGTACGCGGCACTGATCCGCGGCAGTCCTCGAGCCGGATTGTCCGGGGCGACGGTGGCGAGCTTGACCCCGACGGACGAGGCGCTTTGCGCGGGCATCAGGAGCAGGTCGCCCTGGTGGAGCGGTACGAGCGACCGGGGGACGTCGCCCGCCGGGTCGATGTCGCCGCGCAAACCGGCCAGCACGGCCTCCACCGCAGCCTCGGGCGGCAGGCAGGCAGCGATCCTGGCCGCGTCGACGTAGCGAGGGGCTGGTTCCGTCATGTCGCCACCGTAGTGATCGTCATCGGTGGTGGTTGCCGGTGAATCGTCGCGTTGCCGGCGTCGAGCAGGTGGTCGCCGTTCACCTCACCCAGGTCCTATCCGCGCGTGGTCGCCGCTCGATGAGATCAGGAGAAGCAGGGCGAGCGGGACCAGGAGATAGCCCTCCAGGAGCGACCACAGGTCGTCCAGCAGTGATGCCCCACCGACGCCACCAGCCCACACCAGGGCTGACAACAGGGCGTACAGAAGGCAGACGGTGCCCAGCAGCCGCCAGTCCGGTGTGGCACCACCCGCTGCCAGCAGCCGCCGAACCTCCACGATCAGCGCGATCGCGCCGGGACTGACCGCGGCGGCAAGGAGGATCCAGGTCCCCACGTGCGGTGACACGATGTGCAGGGCAAGTGGGAGCTCCCACACCGTCGCCGTGATCACGACGAGCGCGACGATCTCGAATCCGTCAATCTGAGTCTGGCGTTGAGCCAGCCAGGTCACGGCGGCGAGGGTGACTAATGCGAGCATCACAATATCGAGGTTCAGCAGCGATAGTTCGGGTGCGTAGTGACCTATGAACACGCTCAGCATGACCCAGACAACGACTGCCGCGAGGTGCAGCAGAAGCCGGGCGTTCTTGGTCAGTACCGTCATCACGATCAGTCCTAACGTGCACAACAACAAGACGACGGCCAAGAAGATCGCCACCTGCACCCAGGACAGATTCGCCGGACTCGTGGCCAGCGAGACGGACCACGCCGCTGGCCAAGGGATTGCCGACCCGAAGGAGAGACCAGCTCCAACCGCGGCCGCCACGGGGCAGGAGACGCGAAGACTCGTTGACCGAATTCGATGGCGACAGACCCACCCAGCGCTGAGTAGGAGAGCAACCCCGGCGAGCGCCAGCGGTCGTCGCAGGAGCGCGACCGAGAGAGTCCACACGGCCAGTGATCCGAGCCCCACAGCGACCAGGGCGCCCAAGGCTCGGCTGACTCGCCCATGGTCGGCGCGGTTCACCCGAACTCGATTGTCGAGGACGAAGAAGCTGATCATGAAGGCACCGATGGCGACGGCACCAAACCAGATCGGGACGCTCGAAACCAGCCACGTCCAGTCTGGTCGTAGCCAGTGGTCAAGGCCGATCAGCGCCAGGATCACTGCGGACTTCACCGCGAGGACAACGACGGTCAGCCGAGGCCGTTGTTCGACGGCTGCTGACAACTGCTCGGCCCGGTGCCGGACGTCCCGCAGTCCCTCGACGCCGGTGTACGCCAGTACGGCGGGCACAGCGACCAGGCCGACGAAACCGAGGACTGCGAGCGGATCGGTCACGACGAGGAATGCGGCGTGCACAGAACGGGTGGTCACCAGCACAAGTCCCGAACCCAGCAGCAACAACACGTTGGGAGCGCAGAATTGAAGGGCTCTCACGTGCCTCAGTCGGCCTGACTGTGCCCGACCGACCAACACCAAGCTGATCGCCAACGCAACCCAGAGGTACGCGCGGAACGCCGGCCGCCCAATGGGGCCCAGGTCGACACCAGTACCGGTCGGAACATCCGTCAGAACCGCGACGACGAGCGGCAGAAGGCTGAGCGCTGCTGTGGCCACCTTGGCTGCCCTGGCCCCGAGTCGACGAAGTCGCAACCGCGGCTGAGGTCGGCGGGGCGCGGGCCGTTCAGTGGCCACGTACGCGAGCCCGAGCGCGACCGTGCACAAGATCAGCCACCCGAGGACCAGCGACACGGCCGACGACGCTCTTGAGCTGTGCGGGTCTTCTGGCGGGCTCAGTACGTTCGCGGCGACGAATCCCATCGCGCCTATCGAGAGCAACGTCACGACAGAGATGCCAACCGCAGTCCGCCTCGCCGGCCCGCTGAAGCTCCAGTGCCGCGGCATCAATCCCCCGAGGTGATCATGAGGATCGTCCGGGCAAGGAGCCGGCCTGTCAAGATCACCAGGTACAGGACACTAGCTGGGATGGGCGGCGAGCCAGTCGGCTACCTGACGAGCGAAGTGCTCCAGGTCGCTGGGGTTCTGCAGTCGTTGCATCACGATCTTGTCGTCCACGCCTACGTACTCGTGGACCAGCACGTTCCTGAACCCGGCCGACTGACGCATGCGGACCGACAGCGGGGCGTCCAGTACGCCGTGGCGGCCCAGGAGTGCAAACGCGTCGCCGTTGTCGGACGGCGGTCCCCAGCCCTCGGCGGCGCAGAAGTGCTGGGCGACGTCGATGCAACTCTCGATGGCGGTCACGAACGTGTACTTGACGCCACGCAGCCACAGCGGGTCCACGCGCCGCTCCACGTCTGCTCCGGCCGCCGACCTGAGAACGGACAGGTCGTCCGCGAGCGATCCGCAGGAGCCGCAGGACGCGGACTTCATCGACCACGTCTGAGACTCTCGGCAAACTCTCGGTGACTGCGTTCGATCCGCGGTCGCTCGTCGAAGTAGATCTTCCGAGTCTGTGCGACCCAGTTCACCCGGGCGGCTGGGTCGTCCTCAAACAGCAGCACGCCGCTGACGGCCACCCGACCCGCGAGCTCCAGTGGAGCCGAGTTGAGCACAAGGAGGTCGACCCCGGCCGGAAGCAGTACCTCAAAGGCCTGCGGGGCGTCTGCGGGCCACCAGGCCGCCAGGTCGAGATCGGAGTCGGGTCGAGCGGTCCCCGAGGCTCGACTGCCGTGCACGAAGGCGAAGACGGCGCCGGCCTTTCGCAGCGTCTGAGCCGCCTCCTCGCACCGTGACTCCTCGCTGGAGGACGGCTCGCCTGGGCTCATGGGATCAGTGTGCCAGCCCGCACTGATCAGCGGACGTAGTCGGCGCCGGTGATGTCGATGGTGGCGCCGGTGGTGTGTGGGGAGCGGCCGGAGGCGAGGAAGGCCAACACCTCGGCGACGTCGGTCGCGGGAGTGATCTCGCGCATCGGCAGAGTGGCGGCGAGTCCGGCGACGTCGGCCCCCTCGGCGATGTCCGTCGCGACCCAGCCGGGAGCGACGGCGTACGCCAGGATGGCTTCGTGGGCGAAGCCACGCGCGATGCCCTTGGTGAGTGCGAGCAGCCCGCCCTTGGCCGCCCCGTACGCCGGATGGGCGACCGGTGACGATCACGACCTGGTCGACGAACCGCCTCGCCGGTGCGGGGATCGGGTCCTTCACGAGTCGTTCGAACCTGGATCGGCGAAGATCGTCCGGTGCCACGGCTTGGCGGCGACACCCGTGCCGTCGTACATCACGTGCTTGACGACGGTGTAGTCGTCGAAGCTGTAGCTCGACATGTCCTTGCCGAAGCCGGACTCCTTCATCCCGCCGTGCGGCATTTCGCTGATGATCGGGATGTGGTCGTTGACCCAGACGCACCCGGCCCGGATCTCCCGGGTCGCGCGCAGCGCTCGGTAGACGTCGCGCGTCCACGCAGAGGCGGCGAGCCCGTACGGGGTGTCGTTGGCCAGCGTTATCGCCTCGTCGTCGGAGTCGAACGGCATGGCGCACAGCACCGGGCCGAAGATCTCGTCCTTGATCACCTCGCTCGTCTTGCCGGCGTCGGCGATCAGCGTGGGGGCGTAGTACGAACCTGCGGCGAGGTCGCCGCCCGGCGCCTCACCGCCGGTCACGACGCGCGCGTACGAGCGGGCGCGGTCGACGAGGCCGGCGACCTTCTCCCGGTGCGCCATGGAGATGAGGGGCCCGAGGTCGGTCGCGGGGTCGGCGGTCGGACCCATCCGCACGGTGCCGAAGAGGTCGGCCACGCCGGCGACGAACTCGTCGTAGCGGGAGCGGTGCACGATCGCCCGGGTCGCGGCCGTGCAGTCCTGGCCGGCGTTGATCAAGCTGCCGGCCACCGCGCCGTGGATCGCCGCGGTCAGGTCGGCGTCGTCGAAGACCACGAACGGCGCCTTGCCGCCGAGCTCGAGGTGCACGCGCTTGGCGTTCGTCGCCGCGGCCTCCAGCACCGTCCGGCCGACCCGGGTCGAGCCGGTGAACGACACCATGTCCACGTCCGGGTGCCGCAGCAAGATCGCGCCGCAGTCGGCGCCGGTGCCGGTCAGCACGTTCACCACGCCCGGGGGGAGGCCGGCCTCGGTGCCGATCTCGGCGAAGATCAACGAGCTCAGCGGGGTCAGCTCCGACGGCTTGAGGACGATCGTGTTGCCGGCCGCGATCGCCGGCAGGATCTTCCAGGCGGCCATCTGCAGCGGATAGTTCCACGGTGAGATCGACCCGACCACGCCGACGGGTTCGCGCCGGATCGAGGACGTGTGGTCACCGGAATACTCGGCACTGGCCTTGCCCTCGAGGTTGCGGGCGGCGCCGGCGAAGAACGCCACGTTGTCGATGGTGCCCGGCACGTCGAACTCGGTCGCCAGCCGGATCGGCTTGCCCGCGATGCGGCTCTCCAGCTGCGCGATCTCCTCGGCCCGATCCGACAGCAGCCGCGCGAACGTCGTCAGCACCCCCGAACGGTCGGCCGGGGTGGCGCGCGACCACTCGGCGTACGCCTGCCGGGCCGCGGCCACGGCGCGGTCGACGTCCTCCGCGCCGGCCAGGGTGACCTCGGCGACCACCTCGCCATTGCTCGGGTCGCGCACGACGTCGCTCTTTCCGCTCACCGCGTCGCACGTCTTACCGTCAATGAATTCGGTCATGGGAGTCCTCTCAGGTGGGCTGGGGCGCCCAGATGTCGCCGACGGTGAAGCCCGTCGGGAAGGGGTCGGTGTCGTCGAGCACCCAACGCGTGTAGCCCGTCACCCAGGCGCGCCCCGTGATCCGCGGCAGCACGGCGTCGTACGGTCCGACGGTCGTCGTGCCGGTCAGCTCGCCGACGAACTCGCTGCCGATGACGCTGAGGTGCGTGAAGCGTTCCCCGATCGCCAGCTGGCCGCGGGCGTAGAGCGCCGCCATCCGGGCGCAGGTTCCGGTGCCGCACGGCGAGCGGTCGAGGGCACCCGTCCACGTACGCGGGTCATCGGCGCGCAGCGCACCGTTGGTCAGCACGGTCGCGTTGCGGTCGAGCCGACCGGGGGAGCGGTCGCCGGTGTGCAGCATGACCAGGTTGATGTGGTCGATGGACGGGTTCAGCGGGTGCCGTACGGAGAGCTGTTCCCACGCCGCCAGCTTCAAACACGCGCCGGCCCGGGTGAGTTCGCGACCGTTGGCAGGATCGAGCTCGATACCGAGGTCGGCGGCCTTCGCCTGCGCAAAGAACTGGCCGCCGAAGACGATGTCGACCGGTACTTTGCCGAACTCGGGCACGTCCAGCGGGACGTCGAGCCCGACGACGAACGCCGGCACGTTGACGATCGTGACGCTCGTGACCTTCCCACCGGACACCGCTGCCAGCGTGGTCACCGTGCCGACCGCGGTGTCGATCCGCACCTCGGTCACCGGCTCGACTGTGGGCACCCGACCGGACTCGAGCATGGCGGTCACGGTGCACATCGTGTTGCTGCCCGACATCGGCGTGAACCCGCCCTGCTCGAGCACGACCACGCCGAAGTCCGAACCGGGGTTGACCGGTGGCAGGACGAAAACCGCGCACTGTCCGGGGTACCCGCGGGGCTCGTGCAGGATGAGCCGCCGCAGACCGTCGAGCTCCGTTCGGCAGTAGTCGAACCGCTCCGCCATCGTGTCGCCCACAACGAGGTCCGCGGCCGAGGTGATCACCCGGCTCGGTTCTCCCTCCGCGTGCGCCTCGATCGCCTCGAGAGAAAGCTTCATCGTCATCGAATACAGGTCACGCCGAGACGACCGGTACGCCGGCCCGCTCCAGGATCGCGGCGAAGGCGGCGCGCTGCTCACCGGACAGCGGCTGGACCGGCGCGCGAGGTGGCCCGGCCGGGTGACCGATGAGCTCCAAGCCGGCCTTGACACCCGCGACGTAGTTGACCGACTCCAGGAAGTCGCTGATCGCCCACAGGTGGCGCCACTGCTCCCGGGCCTCGGCCAGGTCACCCTTCACGGCGAGGGTGTCCCAGAGCCGGACGGCCAGCTCCGGCACGACACCGGCGGCGCCCCAGACCGAGGCCTCGGCGCCGCTGGCGATGCCGATGAAGGTCAGCGTGTCCCAGCCGTTGAAGGCCTTGATCTTGTCCGTACGGTTCACCAGCAGGTCGGTCAGGGTGACGGCGTCGCCGGAGGTGTCCTTGAGGTAATCGACGCCGTCGATCTCGCCGAGCTCGGCGATCTGGTTGGCGTCCAGCCGGATCCCGGTGGCCCCCGGCACGTTGTAGTAGACGATCGGCAGCGAGATCGATTCCGCGACCGCCCGCAGGAAGGTCTTCAGCGTTTCGAAGTCGAGCGGGTCGTAGAACGGCGGCACCACCATCACCGCATCCGCGCCGAGGCGCTCGGCGTCCTGGGCCAGGGCGATCGCCGCAGCCGTGGACAACGCACCGACGCCGGCGATCACCGGTACGCGACCGGCCGCGGCCGCGACGTAGAGCTCGATCACCCGGCGGTGCTCCTCGGGGCTGAGGACTCCGAACTCACCGGTCGTCCCGCACGGCACCAGGCCGTGGATGCCGGACGCGATGAGCCATTCCGCCTGGGCGGTGAGGGCTGCTTCGTCGACCGCGGAGCCGTCGGCGGTGAACGGCGTGGTGACGGCGGCGAGGATGCCGGAGAGGGCGAGGGACTTACGAGGCACGAGCGGTTTCTTTCTGGGACGGCGCCGCGGGGCGCGGCGGGGTACGAGGTATGGCGGTTCGGGTGAAGCGCGCCGGAGAGTAGGGGAGCAGGACGTCCGGGCAATCGCCGCGTAGGACGAGGGCGCTGAGTGCTTGCGCGGAGCCGGGCCCGAGGGTAATGCCCTGCATACCGTGGCCGGTGGAGACGTAGGCGTTGGTCAGCTCGCCGAGCCGCCCGATGATCGCACACCCGTCGGGGGTCATCGGCCGGATGCCGGCCCGGGGGGTGACGGAGGCAGTGTCCGGCGGGCTCCAGTCGCGGAAGTAGCGGGCCGGGGCGGCCAGGATCGCGCCGATCCGGATCTGGTTGAGCTCCTCGTCCAGACCTCCGAACTCCATAGTCCCGGCCAGCCGTAGGTTGCGACTCAGGGGCGTCACGGCGACCCTGGCGTCCGAAAGGTTGACCGGGCCGCGGAGCCCGTACGCCGGAGTGTCGATGCTGTAGCCCTTGCCCGGCCGGACCGGGAGCGGCACTCCCATCAGCTTCGAGATGGGGCCGGTCCAGGGGCCGGCGGCGAGCACGTACGCGTCCGCGGTGAGGCGGTCCTCCCCGGCGGTGATCTCGGTGATCCGGTCCCGATCGATCTTGACCCCGGCGAGCGGGGCGTGCTCGACGATCCGCACCCCGCGCTCGACCAGCCGGCGGTGCAGACCACGCATGAGCGCGTTGGGATCGATGTGCATTTCCTGAGGGAAGAAGATGCCGCCGTAGACCGAGTCGGACAGCTTGGGCTCGTGCTCCCGGACGGCGTCACCGAGCAGCACCTGGGGGTCGCGCTGGTAGCGCCGGGTGAGGTCCAGCATTCCCCGGTGGTGGTCCAGATTGTGCTGGTCGGTGAAGGCCATCAGCAGTCCGTCGGTGCGGAGCTCGTAGTCGATACCGTCGGCGCGGTACTCCTCGTACGCCTCGGTCGTGCCGTCGGCGAGCCGCAGGTTGGCCTCGAAACCGGCTCGTTGGGCCGACGCCGTACAGCTGCGCCACATGCCGAGCATGAACTTCACGAAGACCGGATCGAGGGAAGGGCGGATGTAGAGCGGGCTGTCGCGCCGCAGCATCCACTTGAGCGATTGGCCGATCATGCCCGGGCCGGGAACCGGTGCCGACTCCGACGGCACGATCCAACCAGCGTTGACCTCGGCGGCGCCCCGGCCGGTCTGCCGGGCGTCGATGATCGTGACGTCGGCGCCCTCCCGGCGTAGGTGGTAGGCCGTGATCAAACCGACGGCGCCGCCGCCGATAACCAGAACGTGCCGTGTCATGAGCGGAGCTTCTCGGGAGTGAGGAGCGATTCCGGGCGACACGCTTTTTCGTCGTCCGGAATCGCGACAAACGAGCGAGACGCTGCGGAGCTCAGGACCGCGGAGCGCGGAGCGCGACAGTTCAACACAGTCATGCGTCGAGTGCGAAGACCTGGCCGGTGTGCGCACCCTCCACCGCCTTGACATACGCCTGGCCGACCGCCGCTGCGGAGACCTGGGTCCACCCGGGGAAGTGGGCGTGGTGGCCTGTGGCTTCCACCAGGACGGTCGGGCTGACGGTGTTGATCCTCAATCCCCGCGGAAGCTCGATCGCGGCGGCCATGGTGAAGGCCTCGAGGGCGCCGTTCGCGGCCGACGAGGCGGCGCCGGTGATGATCGGCTCCCGCGCGAGCACGCCGGTGGTGAGCGTGAACGAGCCGCCGTCGCTGACGTGCGGGGTGCCCAGCTGGACGATGTCGATCTGGGCCATCGTCTTGCCCAGCAGACCCCTGACGAAGTCGGCGTGGTCGAGCTCGGCGAGCGGCTCGAACGGCGCTTTTCCGAGGGCGGCGACCACGGCATCAACGGTCCCCACCTCGGCGAAGAGTGCGGCGATTGAGTCCGGGTCGGTGGCGTCCACCGCCGGCGACGACGAACGCGACACCGCGACCACGTCGTGCCCGCGTTCTGTGAGCGCTGAAACCGCGGCACCCCCGACCAGGCCGGTGCCGATGACCAGAACCTTCACGAGTCCCTCCTCTCCTCTTGATGACAGATGGCGATGAGCTCCTCGGCCGTGTCCACGGTATGGGCCTGGAGCGCAGCCTCGACGCGGTTGAGATCGCGGGCCACGACAGCGTCGACCAGTGCGGCGTGGATGCGGCGGGCGCGCTCCGGGTTGGGCCGCGCGCGCTGGTCCTCGGCCAGGGCAATCGTCATATGGGCCTCGATGACGGGCCAGAGCTGATCGAGCAGGACGTTCTCCGAGGCCGACCAGATGGCCCGGTGGAAGGCGAGGTGGGCGTCGTGCCGGGCAACCGGATCGGGGTCGTCGACCGTGGCTTCGTACGCGTGCCAGGCCTGGCGCAGAGCGTCCATCCGGCGACCAGACGCGTCGCCGATGATCGCCTGAATCGCCAACCGGTCGAGCGCCAGCCGCGTCTGGGCGAGGTCGCGGATCGCGGCGGCGTCGATCTCGGCGACACGAAGTCCCCGGTACGGCTCTGCGGTGAGCAGTCCCTCCTGCGCCAGCTGAGAGAGCGCTTCCCGTACGGTCGGGCGACTCACCCGCAGGGTGGTGGCGAGACCGACCTCGGTCAGCTTCTCGCCAGGGCGCAGGACGCCGAGGACGATACCCCGCCGGATCTGGTTGACCACCGCCTCTCGCCGCGAGATCGACGACGCCGGCAGCAGTTCGGGACGTCCACCGGCTGAAGGATCCCACTCGACCAGCGTCTCCGACATAAGCCAGAGCGTAGCATGTAGATTGTCTGACAAAGAGACGAGTGCGTCGTGAGGGCTCTGATCACCGTGAGGCGGCCTTACGGCCTCAGCTCAGCGTCGTTGATCGGCCATCCACTGCCAGATGCGCGTGCCGTTGATCCTCGGGTCGTTGCGGGCGACATAGATCCACGACCAGTGACCGTTGAACTCGTAGCCGTTCCAGACGACGCGGTCGTACAGCGTGAGCAGGGAATCGGGGATGAGCCTGCTGGCCAGGACGGTGTTGGGCTCCGCCGGCACCACTGGGTCGTTCCGAGAGGCGACGAGCCAGGTCGGCGTGCGGATCCGCCCCAGTTCGGCGTCGGTGATCAGGCGTGGGCCGTTCGGTTGGAAAGGCTGGACGACACCGCAGATTGGCACGGCCGCGGCGAACAGGTTGCGGTACTCCACGGTCATCTTCATGGTCATGTAGCCACCGTTGCTGGCGCCGGCGACGTAGATCCGGTCACGGTTGATGGAGTACCGGCGCGCGAGATCACCGATGATTTCGCGGATCAGCGGGGCGAATCGATCGCCGTCCTCGATCCAGAAGGACGTGCTCTGCGGGGCCACGACGTAGGCGCCGTCGAAGATCCGTTGGGCCCGTGGCGTGGCGAAACCGAGCGCACCGCGGTTGGCGCGCAGCGGTGTCTCGTTGTCGTAGTAGTCGGGCAGTGAGGCGCCTTCGCCGCCACCGTGCAGCCAGACGATGAGGGGCCGTCCGCGCCGTCCGCGGGACCGGAAGCCGCCTTCCGGCGTGTACAGCCGGTACTTGATCCCGGAGTCGGAGATCCGGTAGCGGAACGCGTCCACCTCCGGATTGGACAGCCGGCCCTGGTCGAAGTTCTCGATGGTGAGCCGGCGGCCGTTGCGCAACCTGATCGGGGCGTTCTGGGTGATGGTGTAGTCAAGGTCGAGCTGCACGTTGCGGCCGCGGCTCACGATGTAGCCGAGGGTGCCGCCGCCCACTTGGCCCTCCGCATAGGCCAGCTCGATCACGATGTCGCCGCGGCGGTTCAGTCGAACATCGGTCACCGCGCGGTCGAGGTCGTACTCGCTGAAGATCAGGTCGCCTGGAGCGAGGGGGATCGGACTGGTGGCCTTGGCGTGCACGCGGAAGGTGCCGGTGGTCAGGCTGGCCGGGTTGATCGGACCGAGCCGAGAGGTGTGGAGCGTGAGCGAGACGACCTGCTCACCACCGTCGAGCGTCCGCGCATTGAGGGTAAACCGAACGCCTCGGCCTGGCTGGCCGTGGGCATAGGCGGCGACGCCGGGCACAGACAAGCCAGCGGCGGCCGCGCCGGCGGCCAGGACGGTGCGGCGCCTGATGGGCTGAGGCATTCGGACTCCAATCTCACGATCTCCGTTAGAACTACTGGCGACTCGGTCTATCACGGGTGCATCTGCGAGTGGAAGGCCCCGGAGAGCTGCCGCCTGGCCGAACAGAACTCCACAGCGACCACGGTCAGGAGGTTCTAGGGGTTCACAGGCCGATCAGACCCCGCGTAGCTCCTGATGGCGGCATCTGACAAAAGACGAGTCCCTCATGACGCCAGTGCACGATGACACCGAGGGCTAGCGGCTGACCAGAACGAGGGCCGCGACGGCGAGGACCAGTCCGATCCACTGCACGGGCCGGAGGCGTTCGCGATCGATCGCCAGGGCCAAGATCACGGTGCTGACCGGGTACAGCGCGGCGAGCGGCGCCACGATGGACAGGTCACCGGCCCGGGTCGCCGCCAGGTACAACGCGTTCGCCGTCATGTCGAAGGGTCCCGCCACCAAGGTCCACGCCAGGGCCCGACCGCGCGGCCGACCGCCGGGCCGAAGTATCGCGACGATGAGCCCCACCGCGGCAATGGCGGTCAGCTGGGACGCCAGGATCGGCCACAGGCCGGGATCGCCGTGCCTCCCGGCCTGATCGAGCAGCACGAAGAACAGCCCGAACCCGACGCCGGCCAGCGCGGCCTGACCCAGCAGCCGGGGCGTCACACGTCGTGCCGCCCCGGGCGGGCTGGGCGCCAGAGAGACCAAGGCGATGGCGACCAGGGCACAGGTGACGCCGAGCAGCCGGACCAGACTCGGCCGCTCGCCGAGCGCGAGGCCGGTGACCACCGGCAACACCGCGGAGGTGACGGCGGTTACGGGTGCCACCACCGTCATGGCACCCTGCGACATGGCGCCGTAGAACAGCACGAGCCCGAAGACGCCGCACAGTCCTCCGGCTGCACCCCAGGGCAGGCTGGCCGGCACGACGGGCTCGTACAAAACGATCAGATAGAGGGCCAGAAACGGCAGGCAGTTGATCTTCGACAGCAGCGTCACCGGCAGGGGATCGGCCTGCTGGGAAGCCTTGCCGCCGGCGAAGTCCCCGACTCCCCACACCAGGCCGGACAGCGCGGCCAAAGCGACGGAGAGCACGAAACGAGACGCTAGTGCTTTCGCCCGGAGGTCCGTCGAGGGTCCCGCACAAGCGGCTGCCGCGTAGCTTGGCAGAAAACTTTCGCACCAGGGCACATCAGCCACTGTTGGCAGAAATACCATGGTGACAGGATTGCTGCCATGGTAGTTCTCATCGGCATCGCCTTGATCCTCCTGCTGCTCCTGGTGATCGAGCCACGCGGGTACCCCGCACAACGCCGGGGCTGGACCGGCTTCGTCGCGGGTCCGTCCCCTCGGTCCACCGACCACGACGAAGCTCAGGCTTCCGGACTCCGGGTCTTCCGTTAGTCCCCTGCGGTGAGCGCTCCCTTAGCGCACGCCAAGCTCGGCGTACGGCTGCTCCGCCTCGATGCGGTCGTAGCCGAGCCGGGTCAGGTCGACGGTTTGGTAGTCGCCGGTCAGCAGGTGCTCGGTTAACCCCCGGCCGACGCCGAGCGCATGCATGAAGCCATGCCCGGAGAAGCCGGCGGCGACGTAGACGTTGTCGTGGTGTCCGGGCCAGTTGCTGATCACCGCGTTGCCGTCGAGGCGGTTCTGGTCGTAGAGGCCGGTCCAGACCCGCTGCTCGACGAAGTCGCTGAGGCCGCTGAGCCGGTGGGCGGTGGCGGGCTCGACGACCCGCGCAAAGTACGAGGGATCGACGGTGAGGTTCTCGCCGCCGGGGTGGTCGAAGTCGACCAGCCCGATCGAGAACCCTCCGGAGTGGGCGTGGATCGCCAGCCCCTCGACATCCTTGACGAAGGGCAGGTCGTCGGCGGTCGCCGACGCTGTGACGTAGTGCTCGTGCCGGCGCATCGGCTCGATGGGCAGCGTCATGCCGAGCGGGGCAACGAGCTCGGGGGTCCAGGTACCGGCGCAGACCATGACGGCCTCGGCCGCGAGCGGTCCACCGGTCTGGAGCCGTACGCCGGTCACGCGGCCCTGGTCGCAGACCCAATCGGTGACCCGGTCGTGGAGCACGCGGACGCCGGCGGCTCGGGCGCGAGCCTTAACGCCGGCCAGGAACACGGCCGGATTCAGCCAGCCGTCCCGCGGCGACAGCACGGCGCCGGCGAGGTCGTCGACGCGCAGCTCCGGGTGCCGGGCACCCAACACGGAGGGCTCGAGCCACTCGGCCTCGACGCCGTACTCCCGCTGAGTCTCGAAGTTACGGCGCAACTGGTCGACGTCGTCCGGTCCGGCGACGAAGAGGTAGCCGTTGGCGTGCCAATCGAGGTCGCCGGGCGGCTCGTCGCCGGCGCCGGCCCAGGATTCCCAGTCCTCGATGACGTCGAGCGTGTACTGGGACAGCAGGATGTTTTCGGGTCGGGTGAACAGCTGCCGGATTCCGCCGGTCCCCTTACCCGTCGCGGCCTTGGTGTAGGTCGGGTCGGCCTCGACCAGCACGACGCCGAGTCCGGCGTCGGCCTCGGCGAGGTGCAACGCGGTCGCACTTCCGACGATCCCGCCGCCGATCACGACGACGGTGCTCACGACATCTCCTGGGGCTGGGTTCTGCGGTAGACGTCGACGTGTTCGGCGGCGAGGGCCGGCCGACCGAGGATCTGGTCGGCAATCTTCTCGGCCATCATCATCACCGGTGCGTTGAGGTTGGCCGTGACGACCTTCGGCATGATCGACGCGTCGACCACCCGCAGTCCCGCCACCGCGCGGAACCGGCCTTCTGGATCGACGGGAGCCTCCGCGTCGGTTCCCATCCGTACGGTGCCGGAGGCATGGTAGGACGTGCCGAGCTTGCTCCGCACGAAGGCCTCGAGCTCAGCGTCGCTCGTCGCGGCCGGTCCCGGGGTGAGCTCGCCCCGGTTGTAGCGCGTCCAGGCCGGCTGAGCGACGATCTCGCGGATCAGCCGGATCCCGGCGACGAGGTCGGTGAGGTCCCGCCGGTCGGCCAGATAGTTGAACACGATGGACGGCGGGGCCGCGGGATCCGCCGAGCGCAACCTCACGTGCCCTCGGCTGTGCGGCCGCGACAGATCCATCCAGAACTGGAAGCCGGGGACCGGAATCAGCTTGCCGTTGACCAGCCTGCGGGTGAGCGCGAGGAATTCGTACTGCATGTCGGGGAACGCCACCTCGTCGTTGGTGCGGAGGAATGCACCGGCCTCGAAGAAGTTCGTCGCCCCCAGACCCCGCCGCAACAGACCCCACTCCGCCGCCAGCCGGGCCTGTCCCACGACGCCGAGCTGTGACGTCAGCGAGTCGGAGTGGTCGGCCGCCCACTGCACGTCGACGCCGGGGTGGTTCTGCAGGTTCTGCCCGACCTGGGCGACGTCGGCGACGACGGGAATCCCGTGCCGGCGCAGCTCGTCGGCCGGTCCGAGGCCGGACAGCATCAACAACTTCGGCGAGCCGAACGCCCCCGCGCACAGCACTACCTCACGCCGCGCCGTGATCCTGGTCGCGCCCGGCCCGTCGGCGACCTCGATCCCGACGACCGTCCCGTCGGCGACCACAATCCGCGTGATGTGGGTCCTGCTGAGGACCTGCAGGTTCGGGCGGCGGATGGCGGGACGGAGATACGCCCGGCTGGTGCTCCAGCGGAGCCCGCGGTGGATCGAGGCCTGCGCGATGTGCATGCCCTCCTGGCGGTAGCCGTTGTGGTCGCTCGTCACCTCCCAGCCGGATTGCTCACCGCTGGTCAGCAGCGCGTCGTACAGCTTGTGCTTCGCCTGCGATCGACTCACCCGCATCGGGCCGGAGCCGCCGCGCCAGTCGTCGCCCCCGTCGGCGAAGGTCTCCATCCGCTTGAAGTAGGGCAGGCAGTGGGCGTAGTCCCACCCCGCCAGTCCGTCGGCGGCCCAGCCGTCGTAGTCGAGCGGGTTGCCGCGATTGAAGATCATCGCGTTGATCGACGACGTCCCGCCGAGGACTCGGCCGGACTTCTCGTCGATCTCCCGACCGCTCAGCTCCGGCTCGGGCCCGGACCGGTAGCCCCACTGCACCCGCTTGCTCTGGTACACGAAGGGCAGGGCCGCCGGCATGGTCAGGGTCGGTATCCGATCGGAGCCGCCCGCCTCGACGAGCAGCACCTGGAGGTCGGGATTCTGGCTGAGCCGGGCCGCCACCACGCAGCCCGCCGTCCCCGCCCCGACCACGATGTAGTCGTACGTGTCCACTGCGTCCTCCTGCCGATCCCGTTCAGGCTAGTGAAGACCAGGCGCGGGACCGGCTCATGGTGGCAGCGTGCGGCTGTCTTTCGGTCCGAAACACCGCCGTACGCTGCCACGGAAAGGATCAAGTGGTCTTTCTGTTCGGTTGACGCGACCCGCTCGTCAACCGGCTCAGGCAGCCAGGGGCGGGTGGCGACGGCCGGCACAGCGACTCCCGAGATGGTCGAATGGTCTGCATGCGATGGAACACGATCTTGCAGGTCGTCGACTGCCACGCGGAAGGGGAGAGCGGCCGGGTGATCGTCGGCGGCGTCGGCGACATCCCCGGCGAGACCGTTTTCGACAAGCGGGTCCATCTGCAGGATCATCGTGACGAGCTGCGGAAGCTGATCTTGTTCGAGCCGCGCGGTGCGCCCAACCACAACGCCAACATCCTCGTCCCGTCGAACCACCCCGACGCGGCGATGGGCTACATCATTCTCGAGTCGACCGAGTATCCGGCCATGTCGGGCTCGAACACGATCTGCGTGGCCACGGTGCTGCTGGAGACCGGGATCCTGCCGATGGCCGAGCCGACCACCGAGCTGACCCTGGAGTCGCCGGCCGGCTTGATCACCGTCACCTGCGACTGCCGCGACGGCAAGGTCGAACGGGTCCGCTTCGTGAACCAGCCGGCCTTCTGCTACTACCTGGATGCCGAGATCGAGGTGCCGGATGTGGGCCGGCTGAGCGTCGACGTCGCGTACGGCGGCATGACCTACGTGCTGGTTGACGCCGCCCGGGTGGGCTTCGAGCTGACCCCCGCCGAGGCCCGGAGGATCTGCGAACTCGGCCAGGTGATCAAGAAGGCGGCTGCCGAACAGCTGGAGGCCGTGCATCCGACCAACCCGGAAATCCCCGGGATCACCATGGTCGAGTTCACCGGCCCCCTGCGGCACGAGGCTGACGGCCTGCGCTCGCGGAACGCCGTCGTGGTCTCGCCTGGGCGGCTGGACCGTTCCCCGTGCGGCACGGGCACCTCGGCTCGCTTGGCCCAGCTCCACGCCCGCGGCCGGCTCGAGGTCGGTCAGCCGTTCGTCCACGAGTCGGTGATCGGCACCCGGTTCGACAGCTCGATCCTCTCCACCACCGAGGTCGGTCCGTACGACGCGGTGATCCCCACCGTCGCCGGTCAAGCCTGGATCACCGGGCTCTACCAGTTCGGCCTCGATCCGACCGACCCGTTTCCGCGTGGCTTCACCGTCGCCGACACCTGGCTCCGCCAGATCGACGACCTGCCCCCGGTCCACACCGCGGCCGAATGATCGGCCGCTGCCTGGTGCCCGGCGCGGCGGACGGCGAGCTGCTCCACGCCGATGTCGGGCTGAGCTTCATGGGCGGCGTCGATTCGTTGACCGGACGGGTGATCGACACCCACCACCCGCTGCACGGGCAGAGCGTCGACGCCCACGTACTCGCGCTGCCCAGCGGCCGCGGCTCCTGCTCCGGCAGCGCCACGCTGTTCGAGCTGCTTCTCAACGGCCACGCTCCGGCGGCGCTGATCTTCAGCGCCGACGAGCCGATCCTGACCCTCGGGGTGATCCTGGCCACCGAGATGTTCGGAGTCAGCATCCCGGTCGTCCGGCTCAGCCCGGCCGACTTCGCGCAGCTGCGCTCGGCGTCCCGGCTGTCGGTCCGCGACGGGGTGGTGACCGTGACTCATGCGACCGCTACGCGGGGACCTCGACAGTCTCAGCCCGCGTCTCCCTCGCTGCCCGACCTGGACCTGACCGACTTCCAACTCTCCGAGCGTGACCGTCAGTTGCTGGCCGGGGCGTTTGGCGAGGCTGGTCGACTGGCCATCCGGGTGGTCATCCGGGCCGCGCAGCTGGAGGGGGCCCGCGATCTGATCGACATCGACCGTGGCCACATCGACGGCTGCTTCTACCAGGGCCCGGCGAGTCTGCTCTTCGCCGAGCGGCTGGTCGAGCTGGGCGGCCGGGTCGCGGTGCCCACGAGCATGAACTCTCTCTGCATTGATCGGCGCCGCTGGCGGACCCAAGGCGTCCCAGCGGCGCTCGGCGAACCGTCCGAGGCATTGGCCGACGCGTACGTGCGGCTCGGGGTGAAGCCGACCTACACCTGCGCTCCCTACCTGCTCGACGGCCCACCGGTCTGCGGCCAGCAGATCGCCTGGGCCGAATCCAACGCCGTGGTCTTCGCCAACGCGGTGATCGGTGCCCGGACCATGAAGTACCCCGACTACCTGGACATCCTCGTCGCCCTCATCGGCCGGGCCCCCAACACCGGGGCGCACACCGACGCGGGGCGGCGCGCGACGGTTCAGATCGCGGTCGACGTGCCCATCGAGCAACTCGACGACGCGTTCTATCCGACGCTGGGCTACCACGTCGGCACGATCGCCAGCCACGACATCCCGGCATTGACCGGACTGGAACGCACCGACCCGACCGCCGACGATCTCCGCGCGTTCGGGGCGGCCTTCGCCACGACGTCGGCCGCGGCCATGTTCCACATCGTCGGCGTCACGCCGGAGGCGCCGACCCTGGACGAGGTGACCGAGCCGGGCAGGCCGGTCCGGTGTGTGCGGGTCGGCGCCGCCGAGCTGGCACAGACCTGGGACGAGTTGAATAGCGCCCCCGTCAGTCGTACCGAGATGGTCGCCCTCGGCAATCCGCACTTCTCGCTGACTGAGTTCGCCCGACTCGCCGACCTGTGCGACGGACGTACGAAATCGCCGGAGGTCGAGCTGGTGGTGACGACGAGCCGCAGCATTCACGCGCAGGCCGAACGGGCCGGCCTGGTCACCCGTCTGGAGGAGTTCGGCGTCGACCTGGTGGACGACACCTGCTGGTGCTTCATCGGGGAGCCGGTCGTCCCGCCGTTGGCGCGGACCATCACGACGAGCTCGGCCAAGTACGCCCACTACGGCCCCGCGACGGTCGGGCGCGGCTTCCATCTCCGCAGCCTGGCCGGCTGCGTCGAGGCCGCCTGTACGGGTGACGCCGGCACCGCCCTGCCGGGCTGGCTGGGGTCGCGCCGATGAACTCCGGCGTCACCGCGCCAGGTAGCCGCCGTCCACGACCAGCTCTGAGCCGGTGACGAAACTCGAGTCCTCCGAGGCCAGAAAGACCACGGCACCGGAGATCTCGCTCGGGCGGGCACGGCGCCGCAGCGGCGTGTCCGGGATGACGCCGCCCTCCTTTTCGTGCTCATTCATCGGCGTGGAGACGCCGCCGGGGACGATGACGTTGACCCGGATGTTGTCACCGGCGAGCTCCAGTGCGGCGACCTTGGTCAGCGCGATGACCCCGGCCTTGCTGGTGCAGTAGGCGGCGTACCCCGGAGCGCCCACCACACCGAAGATCGACGCGATGTTGATCACCGACCCGCCCTGCTTTGACCCGATGGGGCTCCGCATCGCCGGCACCACGGCCTGAATGCCCAGCATCGCGCCCGTGAGATTTACGGCGAGCGTGGCGTCCCACGCCCCACGGGCCTGCTCTTCGACCGGTGCCACGTGGATGATCCCCGCGTTGTTGATCAAGACGTCGACCCGGCCGATCTCCCCGACGAGCGCCCGCCACGCGGCCGCGTCGGTGACGTCCAGTCCCCGGTAGCTCACATCAAGGCCCTCGCCCCGCAACCGTTCGCCCAGGGCACCCCCCTCGTCGTGCAACACGTCGCACGCGAACACCACTGCCCCCTCCCGGGCAAGGCGCTCAGCGTGCGCGGCCCCCTGCCCCCGCGCCCCACCGGTGATCAGGACGGTCTTTCCAGTCAACCTCGCGGTGGTTTGCGACGTCGTCACGGTTCGCCCTTCTGGTAAGCGGAGTCGGGGTGGCCGGCAGCCTAACGCGCCACTGCGAACCACCGGCGGGGTCGCGCCGACCGGCGACAAGCTCCAGCCTGGCCGTGACGCAATCTGGGCTCGCGCCGGGTCAACCAGGCATTCCCGGGCGCTTCAGAGCGCGCTGCGCCCACGTTGCGTCATGGTGCTCGCTGGCTGACCGCCCGGCCTGCCCCGCCGACCTCCGCGACGAGATCGAGCGCCGTGAGGGCCGGCACCGTCATCCGGACTCCTTCGACGGAGACCACCAGCTCGGGATCGAGACGTTCTCTAGTGACCGCGACTCCCGGCGGTGCGGGTCGGTGGCTCGGGGAGGAGACGGTCACGACCGGGACGCTGATGTCTGGCCAGAAGGTCAGCCGCGCAGCCGCTCGGCCGGTGAGCACACCGTTCGGGTCCCACGCCGCGACCGCACGGGCCCTGACTTCCGGCAACGCCGAGAGCTCCCAGGGGCAGAAGACGCCGGGGGCCAGCCGCCGCAGGTCACCACGCCGTGCCAGCCGCTCCACCGTTCTTCGTACGTGAGGATGGTCGGCCGCGCGCAGGACGCCGCCGGTCCGGGCGAGGATCGCTGTTATCTCGTCCGGGGCGCCCATGCGGACAACGATGATGCTCGCCGACCCGGTCGTGGGGGCGCAGAACGGCAATCTGCGGTGATCTGTGGATATCTAACTGCCGGCGATTGCCCGTGACGCGATCTCGGCGGACGCCGCTCCAGAAGGCGCTCAGGCTTACGGAGACAGCGCGCCCGTTTTGCGTCAAGAGCTGATGTCGACGGGAGTCTGACGCGGGGCAGTGAGCTGGCAGGTCACCCGGGCGGTGCAGAGGCGGGCGCCGGCGTCGTCGACCAGGACGATCTCGTACATGGCGACGGTGCGACCCAGCCGAAGGGCGGTGGCCGTACCGGTCACCCAGCCGGCGGAGGCGGAGCGGTGGTGCGTGGCGTTGATGTCGACCCCGAAGGCGAGTCGGTCAGGTCGAGCGTGCGCCATCGCACCGATGGACGCGAGCGTTTCGGCCAGCACGCAGGAGGCGCCGCCGTGCCAGAGACCCATGGGCTGGGTGTTGCCCGCCACCGGCATCCGCCCGACGATTCGTTCGGCGGTCAGCTCGAGGACCTCCAAGCCCATCTTGGCGTCCAGCGCACTCGCCGCCGTGGCGAACCATTCCGGAACAGTCACCGGCTCAGGGTACGGGTGAGCCCGCGAGCCGAAACCGGGCGGACAATCCGGGCAGCACTGTCCGGGGCCGCCGATAGAGTCACAGGTGTGGCGACCGCGACAACTCCTGCGCCCACCCGTCCGAAGCTGCTGTTGATCGATGGGCACTCGGTGGCCTACCGGGCCTTCTTCGCTCTGCCGGTGGAGAACTTCTCGACCCAGACCGGACAGCACACCAACGGCGTGTTCGGCTTCACCTCGATGCTCATCAACGTGCTGCGCGACGAGCAGCCGACCCACATCGGGGTCGCGTTCGACGTATCCCGGCAGACGTTTCGGGCCGAGATCTACGTGGACTACAAGGCGAATCGGTCCAAGACGCCGGACGAGTTCCGCGGCCAACTGGATCTGGTCAAGGAGGTCCTCGACGCGCTCAACATCGCGCACCTCGAGAAGCCCGGTTACGAGGCCGACGACGTCATCGCCACGTTGGCCACGCAGGCCGAGCACCAGGGTTTCGACGTCTTGATCTGCAGCGGCGACCGGGACGCCTTCCAGCTGGTCACCGACAACGTCACGGTCCTCTACCCCCGACGCGGGGTCTCCGATCTGGCTCGGATGACGCCGGCACTGGTCGAGGAGCGCTACTTCGCCACTCCGGCCCGCTACCCCGAGCTGGCCGCCCTGGTCGGCGAGACCAGCGACAACCTCCCAGGGGTGCCCGGCGTCGGACCGAAGACCGCAGCGAGGTGGCTGGAGACCTACGACGGCCTCGAGAACCTCGTCATGCACGCGGGCGAGCTGAAGGGCAAGGCGGCCGAGGCGTTCCAGGCGCGCACCGAGGACGTGCTCCGCAACCGTAAGATCAACGCCCTCATCCGCGATCTCGACCTGTCCTTCTCCGTGGACGATCTCCTGCGGAAGCCGTGGAATCGCGAAGCCACCCACCAGCTGTTCGACGGCCTCGAGTTCCGGGTGCTGCGCGATCGACTGCTGGAGAGCCTGCCCAACGAACCGCTGGTACCCGAAGGCGGTTTCGAACTGTCGGGCGAGATCCTCGAGCCGGGCCGGCTGGCCGACTGGCTGGTCGAGCACGCAATCGGGGAACGCACCGGCGTGGACGTCATCGGTCACTGGAGCGCCGGGACGGGCGACGTCCGGGCGTTGGCGTTGGCCGCCGGTGACGGAGCCGCCGCCTACGTCGACGCGACCGAGCTCTCCCCCGAGGACGAGACCGCCCTCGCGCACTGGCTCTCCGATCCGGATCGACACAAGGCCATGCACGACGCCAAGGGCCCGCTCCTGGCCATCTGGGAGCGCGGGTGGGACCTGGCAGGCCTCACCTCCGACACCCAACTCGCCGCGTATCTGGTCCGGCCCGACCAGCGCACCTTCGACCTCGCCGACCTGACCATTCGCTACCTCAAACGCGAGCTCAAGGTGGACGCCGGTGACGTGTCCGCCGCGGACACCGATCAACTCGCACTCGACTTCGGCGACGACGACTCGGGGGCCCAGCTCGCCGCCGAGGCGGCCATGGTGCGCGCTCGCGCGGTGATCGACCTGGCCGACGCGCTGGACGCCGACATCGACGCCCGCGGCGGGACGAGCCTGCTGTACGGGGTCGAGCTTCCGCTGCAGGGGACGCTCGCGCGGATGGAGAAGACCGGCGTCGCCGTCGACGTAGACCACCTGGAGGCGCTGGAGTCGGAGTTCGGCGCCACCGTCACCGCGGCTGCCGACGAGGCGTACCGGGTGCTCGGGAAGCAGATCAACCTGGGTTCGCCGAAGCAGCTTCAGGTCGTGCTGTTCGACGAGCTCAAGATGCCGAAGACCCGGCGCACGCGCACCGGCTACACGACCGACGCGGACGCGCTGCAGTCGCTCTACGTCAAGACCGAGCATCCGTTCCTGGCCCAGATGCTGATCCATCGGGACGCGATCCGGCTCAAGCAGACGGTCGAGGGCCTGCTGAAGTCGGTCGCCGACGACGGCCGCATCCACACCACGTACGCGCAGACCATCGCCGCCACCGGCCGGCTCTCCAGCACCGACCCGAACCTGCAGAACATCCCGATCCGCACCAACGAGGGCCGCCGGATCCGGGAGGCGTTCGTCGTGGGTCCGGGGTTCGAGTCGCTGATGTCGGCGGACTACTCCCAGATCGAGATGCGGATCATGGCCCACGTCAGCGCCGACGCCGGTCTGATCGAGGCGTTCAAGTCCGGCATCGATTTCCACACGGTCACGGCCTCGCGCGTGTTCGGCGTGGCGCCGGACCAGGTCTCGCCGGCGGAACGGGCCAAGATCAAGGCGATGAACTACGGGCTGGCGTACGGGTTGAGCGCTTTCGGCCTCAGCCAGCAGCTCACGATCGACACGTCCGAGGCCAAGGCGCTGATGGATGAGTACTTCGAGCGCTTCGGCGGTGTTCGGGACTATCTTCGCTCGCTGGTGGTCGACGCCCGCCGCACCGAGTACACCGAGACCATTCTGGGGCGCCGGCGTTACCTGCCCGACCTGATGAGCGACAACCGGCAACGCCGCGAGATGGCGGAACGGATGGCCCTGAACGCCCCGATCCAGGGCTCGGCGGCCGACATCATCAAGGTTGCCATGCTCGATGTCGAGCGGGCGCTGGCCTCCGCCGGCATGCGGAGCCGGATGCTGCTTCAGGTGCACGACGAACTCGTCTTCGAGGTCGCCGACGGCGAAATTGCCGAGCTCACCCAGCTCGTGCGCGACAAGATGGGCCACGCCGTCGAGCTCGAGGTGCCGCTCGACGTCTCGGTCGGACTTGGCCGCTCCTGGCACGCCGCCGCTCACTAGCATCATAGCATCATCTTCGCTGATGCTATGATGTCCGTGTGCGAACCACGGTGACACTCGAGCCGGAAGCGGAAGCGCTGATCAAACGCTCGATGCGGGAGCGAAACCTTACGTTCAAAGACGCCGTAAATGACGCCATCGTCAGAGGACTGACATCGGTTCGGGAGCCAACACCCTTTCGCACCCAGACGCACAAGATGGGTCGACCTCGTGTGAATCTCGACAAGGCGACCCAGCTGGCCGGAGAGCTCGAGGACGAAGAGATTCTACGGAAGATCTCTCTCGGCAAATGAGCACGAGCCCGTGAAACTGGTCGACTCCAACATCCTCCTCTACGCCGTCCACGAAGAGGCGGTCCACCACCTATCGGCTAGCCGTTGGCTGGATCGCACCCTCTCCTCGGCCGAGACGGTGTTGATGCCCTGGATCAGCTTGCTTGCCTTCTTGAGGATCAGCACGCACCCAGGGATCTACTCCGAGCCTCTGCCGGTCGAGGCCGCGCTGGCCAACGCCGAGGCGTGGCTTGAGGTGCCCACTGTCATCGCGGGCGAGCCGGACGGACGGCATGCTCCGCGGATGGGCGAGCTCCTGCGAGCGACCGGTGTCGGCGGAAACCTCGTGAACGACGCCCACCTCGCCGCCTTGGCATTGCAGTACGACGCCACAGTCGTGTCATACGACAATGACTTCAGCCGCTTTCCGGGCGTTCGCTGGCAGCAGCCCGACTAAGCCGAAGACATCGGCTCCCAGCGGAAGGCCTGTTCCCACCAACCGTCGGCGGCCGCCCAGGAACGCAGGATGTCGAACACGGCGTCGGTGTTGGGGGCGTCGGTCCAGATATGCCGGTCGGGACCACCGAGGCTGAGTTCGACGCGCCAGGCGCCGTTGTCGAAGCGGAGCGCCTGGGCGTAGAACTGCTGGCCCCACGAGGGGTTGTCGAAGAGCATGAAGTCCTCGCAAGCGTCGAGCAGGATCCGTAGTCGCTCGGGCGTGAGATCGATGATGAACGCGCCGCCGTCGGCCTGGCCGCGGAACCCGGTCATGTGCGGAGCTTCTCGGGCGTGAGGACGGAGCGCGGAGCGGGACAGACAAACCCTGTCATGGACTCAGTGTGTCGCGAGTTTGACCCCCTTTGGCGCACAGCGATAGCCTGGAATGTCGCTGTGGCCTGCGCGACCTCAGACGGAGTAGGTCACGCTCGTACTGGTCGGATTGTCGGGTCGGATTGTTCCTGCAGCTTCGTTGATCCTCGTTGTACGGACCGGGCTGCAGCACACCACCACGAGTCAGACCCTATCGGAGCACCACTACATGACGTCCTCCCTCGAGGCACCACCCCAGGTCGCCGTCGACGAC
The DNA here is from genome assembly GCA_963791865.1 of uncultured Actinomycetota bacterium. Lineage (GTDB taxonomy): Bacteria > Actinomycetota > Actinomycetes > Propionibacteriales > Propionibacteriaceae > Microlunatus. Next base: position 334,723 of record CAWBUC010000020.1, on the reverse strand, counting down.
TTTGATTCACCTGAGGCCTTTCTGAAGGCCATCGACGACACCATCAAGTACTTCAACGACGGCGACATCGTCACCGGCACCGTCGTCAAGGTCGACCGGGACGAGGTCCTGCTCGATATCGGCTACAAAACCGAAGGGGTCATCCCCTCCAAAGAACTGTCGATCAAGCACGACGTCGACCCGTTCGACGTGGTCACCGTCGGTGACGAGGTCGAGGCCCTGGTCCAGCAGAAAGAGGACAAAGAGGGCCGCCTGATCCTGTCCAAGAAGCGCGCGCAGTACGAACGCGCGTGGGGCACGATCGAGAAAATCAAGGAGGAGGACGGCGTCGTCACTGGTCAGGTGATCGAGGTCGTCAAGGGCGGCCTGATCATCGATATCGGCCTCCGCGGCTTCCTGCCGGCCTCGCTGGTCGAGATGCGCCGGGTCCGCGACCTCCAGCCGTACGTCGGTCAGGAGCTCGAGGCGAAGATCATCGAGCTGGACAAGAACCGCAACAACGTGGTGCTGTCCCGCCGCGCCTGGCTCGAGCAGACCCAGTCCGAGGTCCGGCAGAACTTCCTCACCCAGCTCCAAAAGGGCCAGATCCGCAAGGGTGTGGTGTCCTCCATCGTCAACTTCGGCGCCTTCGTCGATCTCGGCGGCGTCGACGGCCTCGTGCACGTCTCCGAGCTGTCCTGGAAGCACATCGACCATCCGTCGCAGGTGGTCGAGGTCGGCCAGGAGGTCACCGTCGAGGTGCTCGACGTCGACATGGACCGCGAGCGCGTTTCCCTTTCGCTCAAGGCGACTCAGGAAGATCCGTGGCAGGCCTTTGCGCGCACCCACCAGATCGGCCAGATCGTACCCGGCAAGGTCACCAAGCTGGTTCCGTTCGGAGCGTTCGTCCGGGTCGAGGAGGGCATCGAAGGTCTGGTGCACGTTTCGGAACTGGCCGAGCGGCACGTCGAGATCCCCGAGCAGGTGGTGCAGGTCAACGACGACGTCATGGTCAAGATCATCGACATCGATCTGGAGCGCCGGCGCATCTCGCTGTCGCTCAAGCAGGCCAACGAGGGCGTTGATGCACACGCCGACGACTTCGACCCGACCCTGTACGGGATGAGCGCCAGCTACGACGATCAGGGCAACTATCTCTACCCGGAGGGTTTCGACCCCGAGACAGGGGAATGGTTGGAGGGCTACGACGAGCAGCGGGCCGCCTGGGAGCAGCAGTACGCCGAGGCTCACACCCGCTGGGAGGCCCACAAGAAGCAGGTCGAGGAAGCCGAGGAATCCCACACAGCCGCCACGAGCCCCGGTGCCGGGTCCACGTCGTATTCCTCCAGCACCGAGGGAGCCACACCGGCCACCGCGGCGCCGGAGGGTTCGCTGGCCTCGGACGAAGCGCTGCAGGCCCTGCGCGACAAGCTCACGGGAGGTAACTGAGCCAGCGTTGTCCTGCTCGCGTCAGGGCGGAGGCTGACCGCTCTTTAGTCCCGCTCGCGCCCGGGCGGACGCTGATCGCTTCGGTCTTCCTCCCGCGCTCGAACGGCCCTCGTTCGGCGGCAACTGTAGTCGTCGCGCGGGGGCCGTTCTCGCTTGGTCGTCCAGACCGAACCGGCGTCCGCCCTACCCGACGCTCGCAGGAGCGAGTCCGAGCAGGACTAACGTGTGACAGTGCTGCGGGTAGGGCTGACCGGGGGAATCGCCTCCGGCAAATCGCTGGTGGCGACGGAACTGGCCAAGCGCGGGGCGGTGATCATCGACGCCGACCTGCTGGCCCGCGAAGTGGTCGAGCCGGGCACGCCTGGGCTGGCGGCGATCGTCGAACGATTCGGATCCGACGTCGTCAGCAACGGCCGCCTCGACCGGGCGGCCCTGGCCAAGATCATCTTCGCCGACGAGAGGGCCCGTCGCGACCTGGAGGCGATCGTGCATCCGGCCGTACGTCGGCGAGCCGCCGAGCGGGAAGCCCAGGCGCCCGCCGACGCCGTGGTCGTGCACGTGATCCCGCTCCTGGTCGAAACCGGGCAGCAGGACGCCTTCGACATGGTGCTGGTGGTCGACGTCGATCAAGAGATCCAGATCCAGCGACTGCGGGAACGCGACGGAGCGACCCGGGCCGACGCCGAGGCACGACTCGCGGCACAGGCTCCCCGCGAGCAGAGATCGGCCGCCGCCGACGTGATCATCGACAACTCGACGGACGCTACGGAACTGAGAGAACACGTCGAGCGGATCTGGGCCGAACTTGCCGCGCGCGCGAACCCCGAATGACATACTCTCTGTGCTCGCCGTGCTAAGTGCGCGGTGAGTCCCGCAGGGAAACGGGTGTTGGGGTCGGGATCGACCCCGGTGATCTAGAGGAGGCCGTCGTTGAACTGCCCACGCTGCGATGCTGATCTTCCCGAAGTCGCACACTTCTGTCACGTCTGCGGTGCCGACCTGCGCAGCGCCGACCAGGCGCGGCGTCGCTCGTTCGCGGTCAAACCGGACGAGCCGGTGGCCTCGTTCGCCCTGATCTCGACCATCATGCCGCGAGGGGCCGCCGCGCATCCGCAGAGCTACCGGATCGCCCTGACCATCGCACTCGCGGTGGCCCTGGTCGCGGCCATCTTCGGCGCCCTCCCGATCGCCATCTTGGTAGCGGCGTTCGCGGTTCCGATCGTCTACATCGTCTACCTCTACGACGTGAACCTGTGGGAGGACGAGCCGCTGCCGGTGACCGGGTTCGCCTTCGGGTTGACCGGGCTCTTGACCATCGCCTTCATGATCATCGTCGAGCTGGTCCGCGGCCCTGACCTGCCGACCCCGGTGCTCGACGGCACGACCTTGGCGGCGCCGAGCGTCTGGGCGTTCCTCTTGCTCGCCGTGTTGGTGCCGGTCATCGGGGAGGCCATCCGGCAGGTCGGGCCGCTCGTCCTGGCCAGCCGTCCGGAATTCGACGACCTCATGGACGGACTCACCTTCGGGGTGATCAGCGGCGTTGCCTTCGCTTGCTTCGACACGATCGTGCGCTACTGGGATCTGCTCACCGGCGGAATCGTCGAGTCCGATCCGGGCCTGTGGATCTCGCTGATCTTCCTCCACGGATTCGTCAAGCCGCTTTTGATCGGCACGGCGACCGGCATCGCGTGCGCCGAGTACTCCGGGCTGGGTCGCGGATACGACGGGTTCACGCCGCGCTACTACGCCGCACTGGCCCTGGCCATTGGCGCCAACATCGCCTTCCAGGCCGGGGTCTATCTGTTCGCGTTTGTGGGCGACGACACGCTGTCCGTGATTCTCAGCCTGGGCTGGGGGCTGCTGATCCTTGCTGTGTTGATCCTGCGCCTGCGTGTGGTGCTGCACGTCGGTCTGATGGAGGCCGCCCTCGAGCGAACAGCCCGCGCCGGTGGCCTTGGGACGGACGGAGATCTCGACGTCTGCTCCCGGTGCGAGCTTCCGTTGCAGGACCACGCCGCGTTCTGCAACGCGTGCGGCACGGCCGTGCGGGTGCAGGACAAGGCTCACCGGACCAGGGCGGTGCCGGCGCGCGCCGTGGCCGCATCCGCCTGGTCGGAGGAGGATTCCGCGGCCGCGGGCTGGCCACCGGAGAATGACGCTGGGCAGGCGTGGCCGCCGGAGGAGGAGCAGGCGGAGGAGGTGCAGGCAGGGGAGGAGCAGGCGGAGGAAACGGTCGGCCTCTCGCGGCCCCTGCCTCCGCCGGATGAGGAAGCCCCTCCGGCCACTGGTGGCACACCAGATCGTCGTCAGCAGCCCGGCGAGCACGAGGGAGGCCGGTCGTGAGTCAGAATCCACCTCCCCAGCAGCCCGGGTGGTCGCCAGAGGGTGGCTACGGCCAACAGCCCCCGCCGGGTGGCTACGGCCAGCAGCCCGCGCCGGGTGGCTACGGTCAACAGCCCCCGCCGGGTGGCTACCCGCAGCAACCCCAACCTCCACAGCAACCGGGATACGGGCAGCAGCCCCCTTCTGGCTACCCCAACCAACCCCCCAACCAACCACCGCCGGGCGGTTATCCACCCCAGGGTGGCTACCCTCCGCAAGGCGGATTTCCGCCGCAGGGCCGGCCGGGTGGTTTCCCGCCGCAACCGCCCTCCGGCGGCTATCCGCCGCAGGGCGGGGGAGGGTACGGGCAACAGCCGCCGCCTCCGCAACCGCCCCGTCCGGCGAGCAAGAAGAGCCCGGCCCTGATCATCGGCATCGTGGTTGCCGCCGTGGTGGTCCTGGCCGCCGTCGGTGGGATCGTTATCGCGTTGACCCGAGGCAGCAGCGAACCGGTCACCACGGTGAGCCCCTCGGCGCCGACGACCGAACCGACGACCAGCCCCACGACGGCACCGACGCCGACTCCTACGGAGCCGACCACGGAGCCCACGACCGAGCCGACCCAACCCACGGCCGCACCCTCGACACGGCAGCCGACCCAGGCTCCGAACCCGCCTGGCTCGGTCAACCTCGGCAATGGCATCAGTCTGACGCCTGCGTCCGGATGGGCCGTACGGAGTCGCAAGGAGGGTGCCGCTCAGCTGAGCAACGGACGTGAAGTGTTCGTCGGAGCGGTGGCCCAGCTCGCCGAAGGGAGCAATCCGGGGCAGACCTGCGACGGCTACCACCGGGCGCTGGCCAAGAACTACACCAACGGGAAGTTCGAGGACCCGAAGGCGGTGGATCTGAAGACCAGCAAGCTCGACGCGGCGAGTTGCCTGGCGCAGGTGACGGTCACCAACGGTGGCAGCTCGTCGACCGTCTTGGTCTTCTCGCTCGTCTCCGTTCGGACCGACGGGCTGACCGTCGTCGGAACGGTGTACTTCGGCCAGAACGCCGACATTCCCCAGATCAACAAGGACTTCGCGGCCATGGTCAACTCGATGCTGAGAGGTCAGGTCGCCGGCTGACTTATTGAGCCCGGCTCGCGCAGTCGCCGATCCCGCCTGTCCGTGTCTTCCTCCTCCCTCGGCGAGCCTGCCCGACATCGAATGGCTCGACGCCACGGTTGGCTCGCCGATCTCGTCGTCCAGACACGGACGGGATCGACGCCTACCCGACGCTCGCCGGGGTTCGCGCCGGGCTCTGCTCGTGCTGGCCAGGTCGTGCGCGATCCGTCATGTGGCGGGAGACGCAGCGGTGGCCGGCGGATTTTGCTGCGCCAGCCGTCACCTGGCGGGAAACGGCACCCTGCTCTGCTTAGCGAGCGCGAGCAGGACGAGGCTAAATGTCAGTGGGCCGACGTAGGGTCGAGACATGCGTCCGCTCGAGGATTTGAAGCGCACTGTCGCCCCCTTCCGGGTCGAGAGTGACTTCTCGCCGTCCGGTGATCAACCACAGGCCATCGAGGAGCTCGACGCGCGGGTCCGAGCCGGCGAGCAGGACGTCGTACTGCTCGGCGCGACCGGCACCGGCAAGACGGCCACCGTGGCGTGGCTGGCCGAGCGGGTGCAGCGGCCGGTCCTGGTCATGCAGCCGAACAAGACGTTGGCCGCCCAGTTTGCCAACGAGCTACGGCAGTTCTTCCCGAAGAACGCGGTTGAGTACTTCGTCTCCTACTACGACTACTACCAACCCGAGGCGTACGTCCCCCAGACCGACACCTATATCGAGAAGGACTCCTCACTGAACGAGGAGGTCGAGCGCCTGCGTCACTCCGCGACCAACTCCCTGCTGACCCGACGGGACGTGATCGTCGTCGCCACCGTCTCGGCGATCTACGGCCTGGGGACACCGCAGGAGTACGTCGCCCGGATGGTCAAGCTGCGCGTCGGTGACGAGATTGAGCGGGACGCCCTGCTGCGCCGACTGGTGGGCATCCAGTACGCGCGGAACGATCTCTCCGGGAGTCGTGGCACCTTCCGGGTGCGGGGCGACACCCTCGAGGTGTTCCCGATGTATGAGGAGCTCGCCGTCCGCGTCGAGTTCTTCGGCGACGAGGTCGAGAAGCTCAGCACGCTGCATCCCCTCACGGGCGAGGTCGTGACCGACGACGAAGAGGTCTACCTGTTTCCGGCCAGCCACTACGTGGCCGGTCCCAGTCGAATGGAGCGGGCCATCTCGGGCATCGAGGTGGAGCTGGGGGAGCGGCTCGGCGAACTGGAGCGGCAGCAGAAGTTGCTCGAAGCGCAGCGGCTCCGGATGCGGACCAGCTATGACATCGAGATGATGCGCCAGATCGGCACGTGCTCCGGGATCGAGAACTACTCCCGACACATCGACGGCCGGGGGTCGGCTCTCCTCCTAATTGCCTGCTTGACTACTTCCCTGAGGACTTCCTCCTCGTCATCGACGAGTCTCACGTCACCGTGCCGCAGATCGGCGGGATGTACGAGGGGGATATGTCCCGCAAGCGGACTCTGGTCGATCACGGCTTCCGCCTGCCGAGCGCCATGGACAACCGCCCGCTCCGCTTCGAGGAGTTCGCCGAACGGATCGGGCAGACCATCTACCTCTCGGCGACCCCTGGCAACTACGAGCTGGCAAAGTCGCGCGGGTTCGTCGAGCAGCTGATCCGGCCTACGGGTCTGGTCGATCCCGAAGTCATCATCAAGCCGACCTCCGGCCAGATCGACGACCTGATGAGCGAGATCCGGCTGCGCGCCGAGCGGGACGAACGCGTCCTGGTCACCACCCTGACGAAGAAGATGGCCGAGGACCTGACCGACTATCTCCTCGAGAACCAGATCCGCACCCGCTACCTGCACTCCGAGGTCGACACTCTGCAGCGCATCACCTTGCTCCGGGAGCTGCGGCAGGGCGTCTTCGACGTCCTGGTCGGCATCAACCTGCTGCGCGAAGGCCTGGACCTGCCGGAGGTGTCCCTGGTCTCCATCCTGGACGCCGACAAGGAGGGTTTCCTGCGCAGTGCCAAGAGCCTGATCCAGACCATTGGCCGGGCGGCGCGGAACGTGTCGGGCCAGGTGCACATGTACGCCGACAAGATCACCGATTCGATGGCCGCCGCCATCGACGAGACGAATCGGCGGCGGGAGAAGCAGGTCGCGTACAACCAAACCAACGGCATCGACCCGAAACCGCTGCTCAAGAAGATCGCCGATATTACCGACATGCTCGCCCGGGAGGACGCCGACACCGACGAGCTGTTCTCCGGCCGCAACGGGCGCCGGCAGAAGACGATGGTGCCGGCTCTCGGGCGAGACGCCGTGGCCAGTGCCCGCAAGCTCGCCGGCATCCCGGCCGGTGATCTGGCCGACCTGATCCAGGACCTGACCGCGCAGATGCACGCCGCCGCCGCCGACCTCCAGTTCGAGCTCGCCGCTCGCCTCCGTGACGAGATTTCTGACCTGAAGAAGGAACTGCGGCAGATGGTGGAGGCGAGTAGGTAGCGCACCTTTGTCCGGCCTGCAGGTGGTCGGGCCCCATCACTCGAGCCCCGCCCACCTCGCTGCGTTCCGCTAGCGCTCCACTGCGCTCGGAACGCCCGACCACACCCGGACTCAAGTGATGGGGCCCAACCACACTTCCGGCGTTGCGCCGCCTGGGTTGAAGGGCCAATTGTGGCCCGGGCACGGCCTCGATGACGGCCTGAGAGTGGGCGGGAGACTGACTGCGCACGTCGGGGGATTGTCGTGATTTCAACTCTCGTGGTGGACCTGGGATACTCGTTGGTGGAGGGGAGTATTCCCCCGCGTGGCATCGTCATCACGGACGGGGTCGGGCGCATCCGTGGCATAGCCGAGGGTGTTGTCGGGCCCGCCCGGTGTCACGGCTAGCGTGTCGGCTAGCGGAAGAGACCTCCGAGATCGACTGCTCTCGGAATCTTTGTCTCTCGGAAGGGGCGCCCCGGCCCATGGATGTTCATCTCTACGCGTGGATCATCACCGTCGTCGTGATGTGTGCGATCCTCGCCGTCGACGTCTTCATCATCGGCCGACGACCGCACGAGCCGTCGATGAAGGAAGCCGGAATCTTCATCGCCGTCTTCGTCGCGCTGGCCATCCTCTTCGGGCTCGGCATCTGGGCGATCTACGGTCCGCGCTACGCCGGCGAGTTCTACGCGGGCTGGCTGACCGAGTACAGCTTGTCGATCGACAACCTGTTCATCTTCGTCATCATCATGGGCACGCTGAAGGTGCCCCGGCACCTGCAGCAGTTCGCCCTGATGATCGGGATCATCTTGGCCCTGATCTTCCGGGGCATCTTCATCGCCATCGGGGCGGCGGCGATCGCCCGGTTCTCCTGGGTCTTCTTCGTCTTCGGCGCCTTCCTCATCTACACCGCCGTGAAGCTGGTCATCGACTACAAGCAGCACGAAGGGCACGAGGACGAAGCGCCGGACAACGCGGCACTGCGGTTCATCAAGAAGCGCTTCCCCTCCACCGACGACTTCCGCGGCACCAAGCTCACGGTGGTGGAGAACGGCAAGCGGCTGATCACCCCGATGCTGGTGGTCATCGTCGCGCTGGGCAGCACGGACCTGCTCTTCGCCCTCGATTCGATCCCGGCGATCTACGGGCTCACCGAGGAGGCCTACCTGGTCTTCACCGCCAACGTCTTCGCCCTGATGGGTCTGCGCCAGCTCTACTTCCTCATCGGCGGGCTGTTGAAGAGGCTGGTCTACCTGTCGATCGGCCTGTCGGTCATCCTCGCCTTCATCGGCGTCAAGCTCATCCTGGAAGCGCTGCACGCCTACCACTGGGCGGACTGGGCGCCGTTCGACGGCGAGATCCCCATCTGGTTCTCGCTGACCTTCATCATCGGCACCCTGCTCATCACCACCGTCGCCAGCCTGATCAAGAGCAAGTACGACGAAGACTCCGCGCCGGAGACCCCACCCGCCTCGCCGTGGCCGTTCGACGAGAAGAACGAGGCCGACGCGAAGTCGGCCGACGAGGAGCCGACCAGCCGCGGGAGCTGATCAGCACCGCGTCCGCTGTCCGGGAAGGCGAACCCCGTCCTGCCGCGCGAGCCCGGTTAGCATCTCCTCAACGGGTGCGGCCTGGCGCCTGGGACTAGTGGAGTTGGCACATGGCACAGCGCGTGACCAGCGGGACCGCCGCTCGGGGTGCGGGCACCGCCCAGTCCCGTAGCCCGGCCCGGGCGGCCCTGACCGTCGCGGCCTTGGGCGTGGTCTTCGGCGACATCGGCACCAGCCCGATCTACACGATCCAGACCCTGTTCAACCCCGCGGACCCGCACCCGGTGCCGGCGACGGCCGCCAACGTCTACGGGCTGATTTCGTTGATCTTCTGGTCGGTGACGATCATTGTCACCGTCAAGTACGTGCTGCTGGTGATGCGCGCCGACAACGACGGCGAGGGCGGCATCCTGTCCTTGATCACGTTGATCAAGCGCCGGCGGACTCCGGGGAAGGCGCGGACCAAGCTGCTGCTGGCCGCCCTGGGCGTCTTCGGGGCCTCCCTCTTCTTCGGCGACAGCATGATCACCCCGGCAATCTCGGTGCTGTCGTCGGTAGAGGGTCTCGAGGTCGTCGAGCCGGAGCTGAAACCGCTCGTCGTCCCCATCACGGCCGTGATCATCGTTGGGTTGTTCGCGGCCCAGCGGTTTGGTACGGCGCGGGTGGGCCGCCTTTTCGGTCCGGTGATGGTGCTGTGGTTCACCGTCATCGGGGCCTGCGGAATCGTGGGCATCCTGGAGCATCCGCAGGTCCTGGCGGCCTTGTCACCCACGTACGCCCTCGGGTTCTTGTTCTCGCAGTTTCGGATTGCCTTCTTCGCCCTCGCCGCCGTCGTGCTGGCGATCACGGGAGCCGAAGCCCTATACGCCGATCTGGGCCACTTCGGCCGGGCTCCCATCACTCGCGCATGGCTGATCTTGGTCTTCCCGGCCTGCATTCTCAGCTATCTGGGTCAGGGGGCCCTGGTCGTGAACGACCCCCAGGGCGCGATCAGCAGTCCGTTCTTCCTTCTCGTGCCGGAGTGGGGCCGCCTCCCGATGGTGCTACTGGCTACGGCGGCCACGGTGATCGCCTCGCAGGCCGTGATCACGGGTTCGTTCTCGGTAGCCCAGCAGGCCGTTCACCTGGGCTACCTGCCTCGGCTCGCGATCCGGCACACGTCGGCCGAGACCGTCGGCCAGATCTACGTTCCCTGGGTCAACTGGGCCCTCATGATCGGCGTTCTGGTGCTGGTTTTCGCGTTCCGGTCCTCCGCGGCGCTCGCGTACGCCTTCGGGATGGCGGTGACCGGCACCATCGTGATCACCACCGTGCTGTTTTTCTACGTCGTCCGGCGGCGATGGCGTAAGCCCCGCTGGATGGTGATCGTCGGTGCCGGCTTCTTCTTGATCTTCGAGGGGCTGTTCTTCGCGGCGAACCTCACCAAGCTCACCCATGGGGCATGGCTCCCGCTTCTCATCGGCATCGTCGTGTTCACGGTCATGATCACTTGGCAGCGGGGACGGCAGCTGGTCACGGAGCGCCGCCAGGACGAGGAGGGCTTGCTCAGTGCCTTCGTGGCCGACGTGGACGCACGCCGGCCGCCCCTGCCGCGAGTGCCGGGAACCGCGGTGTTCCTCAACCGAAGCAAGCGCACGACGCCGTTGGCCCTGCGGGCCAACGTGGAGCACAACCATGTCCTGCACGAGCAGGTCGTGATCTTGACCATAGAGACCCGTCCGATCCCCTACGTCGGCGAAACCGATCGTGTCGACGTGGACGACCTCGGGCACGCCGGCGACGGCATCACCCACGTGGCGGCCCGGTTCGGATACATGCAGCAACCCGACGTGCCCGCGGCGCTGCGGCTGGCCGAGGAGCAGGGGCTGCGGCCGCCGATCGACCCAACCGATGTGTCGTACTTCCTCTCCACCATCGGCCTCTACGTCACCGATGTGCCCGGGATGAGCCGGTGGCGTAAGCAGCTCTTCTTGGCCACCTCGAGGATCACGGCCGACGCGGCCGAGTACTTCAACCTGCCCCGCGACCGCACGGTGATCATCGGATCACGGATCAGCGTCTGAGCGGATTCAGGCGGCGTGCTGGACCGGGCTGACCTCGGCGGCCGGCTCGATGGCCTCGGCCACCAGCTCGGCCACATCGGTGCTGAGCCGTACGTCGATCGCCTCGAGCACCTCGGCCGGGACGTCGTCCAGATCGGGCTCGTTCCGCTTCGGCAAGAAGACCGTGGTCAGCCCGGCCCGCTGAGCGGCCAACAGCTTCTGCTTGACCCCACCGATCGGAAGGACCCGGCCGTTGAGGGTTACCTCGCCGGTCATGCCGACCTCGGACCGCACCGGGCGGCCGAGGGCCATCGACGCCAGGGCCGTCACCATGGTCACGCCCGCAGACGGACCGTCCTTGGGGATGGCGCCAGCCGGCACGTGGATGTGGATCTGTCGATCCAGCACCGACGGATCGGTGATCCCAAGCTGAGCGGCGTGGGAGCGTACGTAGGAAAGCGCGATCTGCGCCGACTCCTTCATCACGTCACCCAGCTGACCGGTGAGCGTCAACCCACCGCGCCCTGAGCCTGTCGAAGCGCCAGAGCTTGTCGAAGGGCCAGAGCCAGTCACCGGCTCCGCACTCGCCTCGACGAAGAGAACATCACCACCCATGCCGGTCACGGCCAACCCGGTCGAGACTCCCGGCACCGCCGTGCGCTCGTGTGCCTCCGGGGTGAACCGTGGCCGCCCGAGGTAGTCCCGCAGGTTGCCCGGCTCGATCTCCAGCCGCTCGGGAGCCTCGGCCTTGGTCAATTTCGTCGCCGCCTTGCGCAGCGCCTTGGCCAGCAGCCGCTCCATCTGCCGTACGCCGGGTTCGCGGGTGTAGTTGGCCGCGATCTCGCGCAGCGCCTCGTCGGCGAAGATGATCTCGTCGGACGTCAGCGCCGCCCGCTCCAACTGGCGGGGGAGCAGGAAGTCTCGGGCGATGGCGATCTTGTCGTCCTCGGTGTAGCCGTCAAGGCTCACCAGTTCCATCCGGTCCAGCAGCGCCTGCGGAATGGTCTCGATCACGTTGGCGGTCGCCAGGAACAAGACGTCGGACAGGTCGAGGTCGACCTCGAGGTAGTGGTCGCGGAACGTGTGGTTCTGCGCCGGGTCGAGGACCTCGAGCAGAGCTGCGGCGGGGTCACCGCGGTAGTCCGCGCCGACTTTGTCGATTTCGTCGAGCAGCACGACCGGATTCATCGATCCGGCCTCGGTGATCGCGCGGACGATCCGGCCGGGCAGGGCGCCGACGTACGTGCGCCGGTGACCACGGATCTCCGCCTCGTCGCGGACGCCACCCAAGGCGACGCGGACGAACTTGCGACCGAGCGCGCGGGCCACCGACTCACCGAGCGAGGTCTTGCCCACACCGGGCGGCCCGACCAGGGCCAACACGGCACCCGAGCCACGACCGCCGACCAGTTCCAGGCCACGCTGCGAGCGGCGGGCGCGGACGGCGAGGTACTCCACCATCCGGTCCTTCACGTCGTCCAGGCCGTGGTGGTCGGCGTCGAGTATCTCCCGCGCCGCGTCGATGTCCGTCGAGTCTTCCGTCTTGGTGCCCCACGGCAGATCGAGGATGGTGTCGAGCCAGGTGCGGATGTAGCCCGCCTCCGGGCTCTGGTCGCTGCCGCGCTCGAGCTTTCCGACCTCCCGAATTGCAGCCTTGCGGACGTCCTCGGGCAGCTCGGCCTCCTCGACGCGGGTGCGGTAGTCCTGCGCACCCTCGGGCTCGTCCTCACCGAGCTCCTTGCGGATGGCGTTGAGCTGCTGGCGGAGCAGGAACTCGCGCTGGTTCTTCTCCATGCCATCGCGGACGTCGGAGGCGATCTTGTCGTTCACCTCGACCTCGGCCAGGTGCTCCTTGGCCCATGCGACGAGGATGGTCAGGCGCTCGGCGACGTCGGGCGTCTCCAGCAGTTGGCGCTTCTGCTCGTCACTCAGCCAGGAGGCGTACCCGGCCAGGTCGGCCAGGGTGCTCGGATCGGTGACCTGGTTGACGGTATCGATGACCTGCCAGGCGTCGCGCCGTTGCAATGTGGCCACGACGAGCGACTTGTACTCGGCGGCCAGCGTGGTGATCGTCTCGGTGACGGGCTGCTCGGGCAGCTCCTCAGCCTCGACCCACAGGGCCGCGCCGGGTCCGGAGACACCCGAGCCGATCTTCACCCGCCGTTCGGCGCGGATCACCGCTGCCGCCTCGCCGGAAGCGAGCCGACCAACCTGGACAATCGAGGCGAGCACGCCGTACGAGGCGTACCGGTCCTCCAACCGAGGAGCGACCAGGAGTTCGGAGTCGCTGCTGGCTCGAGCGGTGTCGATGGCCGCGCGCGAAGAGTCGTTGAGCTCGATCGGCACCACCATGCCGGGCAAGACGACGAGGTCGTTCAAGAACAGAACAGGAAGTTGAGTAGTCGGCATCAGAGCCCTCCTGAGTAGGGACACCCAACATGAGCGTCGTCGACTCAATGCCGTACGGCGAGAGATTGTTCCCAGTTGAGCGAGGTTCGCTCAAGGCGAAGGCTCGTGGGTTCCCGATCGTCGCGAAGGCGGAAGCGCTTGTCGTCCGGGTTGGGTTGTCCTCGCGGGCGACGAGGCCGCTGAGCGCCAGGTCGTCGACCACCCTGCTCCGGCGCCACCTGATCGACTTCGGAGCTGCCGTCGAGGAGACCCTCTCGAAGAACGGAGCCGTTAGCCATAGGAAACACCTCACGTCCGGCGGCGCCGCCGCGTCGGCCTGCCCTGGTGGAGACTGTGATTAGACGAGGGGTGGTCCGATGACCAGATCACGCGTGATGTTTACGACGGCGTCCGGATTGGGTCACATCCATCCGGTGATTCCTCTGGCCCGGGCGGCGGAGGCGGCCGGTGATGAGGTCGTGTTCGCAGTCCCCGCGGAGGCCGAGCAGACGATCGGACGGTTCGGCTTCCGCGCGCTGACGGTGCCCTACGGGGATCCGGCCGAGATCGGACGAGCATGGTCTCAGCTGCCGCGCGAGGGCCTGAACACCTACGTCGTGGCCGACATCTTCATCGGGATCCATGGCCGCGCCGCGCGGCAGGCCATTCAGCACGCCCTGACCGAGTTCGGCGCTGATCTGATGATCTCCAACGACTTCGCCGCACTTGTCGCAGCCGAGGTCGCAGACGTCCCAAGTGGCTTTCTCGGCATCACGGCGTTGGACCTGGAAGACCTCGACCATGCGCGGGTGATTGATGCGGTGGACGATCTACGGCAGGAAGCGGGGCTGCGACGATCGGGACGCATGCCGTACGAGAACGGCAGCCGATATCTGAGCGCGGTGCCCCCGCTACTGTGGCAGGATCCTCGACGGCTTCCGGCAGACTGGATCTGGTTTCGGCACGAGGACGCCGAAGGCCCCGTGCGGCCAGTCGCACCGGCGTCCACGAACAGACCACGGGTCTACGCAACCCTAGGCTCCGTGGCGGGTGCCAACTCCTTCGGCCGCCCAGTGTTTCACGACCTGGCGTCGGCCTTGGGCCGGATCGAGGCGGACGTTCTGCTGACCGTCGGGCCATTCGAGACGGGGCAACTCACTGGCGTGCCGCCGAACGTGCGCATACGTGCGTACGAGGCGCAGTCGGTCGCGATGCAGTGTGACGTGGTGGTCACCCACGCCGGCGCCGGGACCACGGTGGCCGCGCTGAGTCGGGGCCTGCCCGTGGTGGCGGTCCCGATGTTCGCCGATCAGATGCACAACGCGGACCGGTTGGCCACGGCCGGCCTCGGGCTGCGAGTAGATCCGGGACAGCTGATCTCAGATCTCCCGGCTGCGGTCGAGGCGGTGCTGACAGATCCGTCGTACCGGCTCCGGGCCCGACAGGTGGCGGCCGAGATCGGGGCACGGCCGCAACCGGCCGCGGCTCTCGACCTGCTTCTCGGCCGTCGATGATCTTCAGGCGCGGGCGGTGAAGGCGCGCCGCCCCGAGGCGATCGCGTCATCCATGCTCTCCGCTGCACGCACCACGGCCTGGTAAAGATCGGGACGGAGGTCATGCGAGTATTGCCTTCAGGACGTCTGCTGCGATGTTGCGACCCGTGAGCACGAACACGGCCGCGATGTCGGAGCTGACGAGGCCTCGATGGGCAGCGGCAATGCCGACGGCTCCGGAGCCTTCCACGACGAGCCCGTGCTTGAGTGCTAGGTACCGGACAGCGGTGCGGATCGCATCCTCCTCCACGGACACGACCGGGGTGCCACGGTCTCGAAGGATTCCGGGTGTGATGGTGTCGGGGCCGAGGTTGCCTGCGAGGCCGTCGGCGATCGTTTCGCCGACAGGAACCTCGACGATCTGACCGGCTTCCATGGCGGTGGAGACAGCCTTTGACCTGGCGCTCTGGACGCCGAGGACGCGCACGCTGCTGGGCGCTGCCAGCGCGATTCCCGAGGCGAGTCCGCCGCCACCGACTGGCACGACGATCTGGAACAGGCCGCTCATCTGGTCCAGGACCTCCGTCATGATCGTGGCCTGGCCAGCGATGACATCGGGATGACTGTAGGCGGAAATGAACGTCGCGCCGGTCTGCTCGGCGAACGACAGTGCCGCCTGCTCCGCATCGTCGTAGCGCTGCCCCACGAGCCGCAGATCGACCCCGGACTCGCGCAACGCCGCCACCTTGGGAGCCGCGGCGTTCTCGGGGACGAAGATCGTGGCCTCTGCGCCAACCGCCTGGGCAGCGAACGCCGTGCCCAGACCGTGGTTTCCTGCCGATGCGGTGACCACCGACTGACCGCGTGCCTGAGCGGCGGACAGAGCCGAGAGCGCACCGCGGACCTTGAACGCCCCAGTCGGTTGCAGGGTCTCCAGCTTGAAGAAGGCCGGCGCATCGAACCCGGCCACGTCCACGCGAACCAGCGGTGTTGCGGGCAGGTGACGGCGAACCACATCCCGTGCCTGAGCGATCTTCACGCCCCAGTCGATGTTCGGCATGTTCTCCTCCTGATCACCGACTTCCTGATCGGGGTTCCCTACGTCGCCAAGTATCTGCTGCGTGACGAACTGCTGCCGACCAAGTGGGTGCTCGATTTCGACATGCGCTTCAACTATCTCCTCCCGCTGCTCGAGTGGCGCGTGGAGTGCGATCGCGGCTGGTCCACCAGGGTCGGGAATCTCGGCAAGGGGCTCAAGGGCCACCTTCGGTCCGACATCTGGGCCCAACTGGAGCGGACGTTCAGCGGCGCAACTCCAGAGGCGAACTGGATCGCCCTGTTCGAGATGATCACGCTGTTTGGGCGCATCGCTCGCGAGGTCGCCGATTCTCTCGGGTACGCCTTTCCCGAAGGTCTCGTCACCAGTGTGACGGAACACGCGCGTCGCATGCGTGACGGCGTCTTCGCCTCTGGACCGCTCCAAGCCGATCAAGGTTCCCGCTGAGCTTGCGCGGTAGCGGCTCACCTGACTCGCAGAGGACAGCCATCTGGGGAGGCGCCGTCACTCGCTGCCCCCCTTGCAGATCACCGAGCGTTCAGGCGTTGTCCATCTGGTGTTCGCCTTCGGTATGTTTTCGGTGTCTCGGTCGCTTGCGGTGGTGCCTTCCTTCCTACCGGCTCAGTGGCCGCCGCCTGTCCGGAAGGGGGAGGTCGTGCGTGGGCTTGTGCTGTCCAGTGGGAAGGGATCTCGTCTCGGGGCGCCGCGGGGCCGGGTCAAGCCACTCGTGCCGGTGGCCGGTGTCGCTCTGTTGGAGCGCGCCGTGCGGAACCTGGTCGACGTCGGAGTCGATGAGGTGGTGGTGGTGGTCGGGTATCGGGCCGAGGAGATCGAGCGGTTCTGCGGTCGGTTGTCTGTGCGACTCGGTGTTTCGGTGCGTTGCGTGCGCAACGATCGGTTCGACGAAGGCAACGGGCTGTCGGTGTTGGCGGCCGAGGAAGCACTGAGGGGCGAGCCCTTCTTATTGGTCATGGCCGACCACGTGCTCGACCGGTCGATCCTGTGGACGCTGGTGGGTTCGGAGCTGCCGTCGGATGGTGCGGTGCTTGCGGTCGACCACTCGATTGCCGCGGCCGGGGGTGTCGATCTCGACGATGTGACCCGAGTGCGTACCGGAGGTCGGCTCGTCCATGACATCGGCAAGGGGATCTCCCCGTTCGACGCCTTCGACACGGGCGCGTTCTTGTGCAGCGGAGGGGTGTTCGATGCGTTGCGCTATGCAGTCGCGGCGGGTGAGTCGTCGTTGTCGGCGGGGATGCACCGCCTCGCGGAGCGGGGTCTGTTGGAGCCCTGTGACGTGACCGGCGCCCGTTGGGTGGACGTAGACACCCGCCGGGATCTGCGGATGGCGTCGCGGTGGCTGCTCGCAGGTGGCGGCAAGGAGCGTGATGGGGCCGTGGCCAAGGTCAACCGGGTCCTGTCGGGCCGGGTGATCACACCGCTGCTGCTGTCGGTCGCGCCAGGATTGCGTCCGGACACGGTCACCGTGCTCGCCGCCGTTGTTGGGTTGAGCGCAGTGCCGGCGATCCTGGCGGGGTGGATGTTGGTCGCTGCGCTGGCGGTGCAGTTGGCGAGCATCCTCGATGGCGCCGACGGTGAGATCGCCCGAGTCGCCCATCGCGGAAGCCGGTTCGGAGCGTTTCTCGACCCGATGCTCGACCGGGTCGTGGACGGGCTGGTGTTCTCAGCGGCGGGTCTGTACCTGGCGGTTCAGGCCGGCGGTGGGGTGGCAGCTGGCTTGCTCGGCGTGCTCGCAACAGTCGGGCACCTGCTCGTCAGCTACTCCACGAGCCGTGCCGCGCTGGATCTGGGACACCGCTACGAGGGCCGACTGTTGGCGTCGGGGCGCGGGCGTGATCTTCGGTTGCTTCTGCTCACCGGGGGCCTGGTCGGCTCCGTGGTGGCTGCGTGGGCTTTGCCGGTCGCCCTCGGGGTGGTTGCCGCCTTGAGTTGGTGGATCATCGCGGTGCGGATGGTGCGCTCGTGGCGTGCGGGCCATCTCGAGTGGGCCGATGTCGACGTGGTGATCGTGGACTTCGACGGCACGATCGCCGACTCGATGGGCCGGCTGACCGAGCTTGCCGTGAGGGTGATCCATGAAGATCTCGGTCTCGAGGTCGACGATGCCCGGTCGCGGTATCTCGCGTCGACGGGGTCTGACTTCGCCACGCAGCTCCAGGAGATCGATCCGTCCGCGGGAGCGACCCGAACTCGTGCCACGCACCGGTTCGAGGCGTCCAAGCTGGACCTGATGGACGACGTGGAACCGTTTCCGGATTTGCGGGCGTTTCTCGACGACCTACACGGCGCCGGCGTCGAGGTGTGCATCTGCAGCTCGACCCGACGGAAACTGGTCCGCCAGTGGATCGAACGCCACCGCCTCGGCGAGCACTTCCGTGTTGTCGATGGGTGGTCACGCGGGCGCGACAAGGCCGCGCAGATGCATTCCGTGCTCAAACGGTCGGGGCTTCCGCCCGACCGCTGCCTCGTCGTCGGGGACTCGCGCCGTGACGGGCAGCTCGCCGCCTCGATTGGGATGTGGTTCCGAGGTGTGCTGCGGCAAGGAACATCGAACCTCGAGGGCTCAGGGTTCGCGTATGCAGCTGACCTGCGGTCGATCAGCATGGCGGTCGCTACCCGCCGCCGACTGTGTGTCGTCAAACTTCCTCACAGCGGGGCAGCGTCGCACGTGGCCGTTCACCCGCCGCAGGCGTCAACTCGTATTGCGATCAAGCTGCGCGGCCTTGATCGAGTCTCCACGGGGATCGGGGATCACGCGGACGCAACGGTTCCGGAGGTTGCCGCGGAGTGAACCCGCAGCGGCGTGACAAGACAAGTCAGAGCCGTGGGGCTCAGCGCGGCCGACAGGACCCCGCCGCATATGGGCACAGCGCCCGCAGGACCGTGCCCACATCGACGGGTCACATCCTCTAGCGCGGCGCCGGGCCGCTACGGATGACGTCTCGCACCAGGTCAATCGACACGGCATCACCGGGGAAGTCGACGACGTACCACGTGGCCCCCGCCGCCCGGTAGGGCGCGGAGTCAGCGTGCGGAGGAAGGGCCGCGACGACATCGAAGGACTCAGCCGGGTCCCGATCGGCCTGTCGGCGCAGAGTTGTCAGCGCGGCAACGATCTCGGCGAGTTGGTCGGGGTGTTCGAGGTTCACCGGGAAGAAGCCCTGATAGCGGGCTGCGCGCCGCAGCGGCTTCGGCTTCCCGTAGAACCCTGCGACCCATATCGGTACGCCGGGCAGCTGAACCGGCCGCGGGAGGAAGCGCATCCCGTCGACGGTGTAGTACTCGCCCTGGTGCTGGACCGGCTCACCGGACCAGGCAGCCGTCAGGATCGCAAGCCCCTCGTCAAGCATCCCCGCACGCCGCTTCGCATCCAGCTCCTCGCCGGTGATCGAGTATTCGCTGCCGAACTCATCGCTACCCAAGCCGACGCCAAGCGTGAGCCTGCCGCCGCTGAGCCGGTCGAGTGTGACAGTCTCGCGAGCGACCTTGACCGGCCGACGTCGGGCCAGTGGTGTGACCATCGGGCCGAGGCGGATCCGGGTAGTCGCCGTGGCTATCGCCGCGAGCGTGATCCAGGGATCGGCGATAGCGGCGACCGGCTCGCGCCAGTGCACGTGATCCCAGACGAACACGCCGTCCCAGCCGCTCTCCTCCGCCTCGGCTGACAACCGAGCGACGATCGACGGCTCAGCCAGCGCGTCGAATGGGGGCAGGAACAGTCCTGAGCGCATACGACGACGCTAAGGCACCACGGCACCTTCACAGGCGAGTGCCCGACCCGAGGAAGACCCACCTCACTCTGGACGAGCTCTTCCGGGTTCAGGAGGATCAGCGCCATGCTTGCTTCAGTCATTCGTGAGGACGCCGACGGACGCTTCTCGCTCACCACCGACAGGGCTCCGGGTTTAGCCTCCTCGAGGCAGTCGCCAGCTGACTCGTCCACGCGTCCGGTTGAGGGTCTCACCCTGGATGGCGGCGGGGCTACCCGTCCTTGCCACTCCCAACCTATAGCGCACCGGGGGCCTTGCGGCAAGCCCCGGGTCGTGCTGCAGAATCTCTCTGCCGTGGCCAGAACCTGCCAAAACAAAGGACTTGCCGTTCGTTGAATGGGGGCTTTCATGATCGACGTGATCGTTGCCGGGGGAGGGCCGACCGGCGTGATGCTGGCCAGCGAGTTGCGGCTGCAGGGTGTGCACGCGCTCGTGCTGGAGAAGGAGGCGGAGCCGACCAGGGTTGTCCGTGGGCTCGGCCTTCACGCGCGCACCGTCGAGGTGATGGACCAGCGCGGTCTGCTGGAGCGGTTCCTCGCGCTCGGCCAGCAGTACCCGGTCGGGGGTTTCGCTGGTATCTCCAAGCCGCCGCCGGACCGGCTGGACACCGCGCATGCCTACGTCCTCGGCATCCCGCAGACCACCACCGAGCGCCTGCTGACCGAGCACGCCGTCGCGCTCGGAGTGGAGATCCGGCGCGGCTGCGAACTGGTCGGGCTGAGCCAGGACGCGTATGGGGTGACCGCCGAGCTGGCCGACGGCACGCAGCTGCGCTCGCGCTATCTCGTCGGCTGCGACGGCGGCCGCAGCAGGGTGCGCAAGCTGCTCGGCGTCGGCTTCCCCGGTGAGCCCGCCAGGACCGAGTGGCTGCTGGCCGAAGTCGAGCTGACCGCGGCGCCCGAAACGCTGGCTGCCGTGGTGGCCGAGGTCCGCAAGACCCAGCTGGGGTTCGGCGCGGGGCCACTCGGGGACGGGGTGTACCGGGTCGTCGCGCCCGCCGCCGGGGTGGCCGAGCACCGCACGGTCCCGCCGACCCTGGACGAGCTGAAGCAGCAGGTTCGGGCGTTCGCCGGCACCGACTTCGGCGCGCACTCACCGCGCTGGATCTCCCGCTTCGGTGACGCAACGCGACTGGCCGAGCGCTACCGGGTCGGCCGGGTGCTGCTGGCCGGCGACGCGGCCCACGTCCACGCGCCACTCGGCGGGCAGGGGCTCAATCTCGGCATCCAGGACGCGTTCAACCTGGGCTGGAAACTGGCCGCCGAGGTCAACGGCTGGGCGCCGGAGGGCCTGCTGGACAGCTACCACACCGAACGGCACCCGGTGGCCGCCGACGTACTGGACAACACTCGCGCGCAGGCCGAGCTGATGTCCCTCGAGCCGGGTTCACAGGCGGTGCGCCGGCTGGTGTCCGACCTGATGGACTTCGAGGACGTGAACCGGTACCTGATCGAGAAGATCACCGCGATCGGGGTTCGTTACGACTTCGGCCAAGGGGATGAACAAGGACATGAGCTGCTCGGCCGGCGGCTGCGAGACCTCTCGTTCGGTGCGAAGGCGCGGAAACGGGGGCGCCTCTACGAGTTGATGCACGGCGGCCGTGGGCTACTGCTCGACCAGACCGGCCGGCTCTCGCTGGCGGGCTGGGCAGATCGAGTCGACCATGTTGTCGACGTCTGCGAGGAACTGGACGTACCGGCGGCGTTGCTGCGGCCAGACGGCCACGTGGCGTGGGTCGGTGACGATCAACAGGATCTGCTCAGCCGGCTGCCCACGTGGTTCGGCGCAGCCGCCAGCTGAGCGCGTAGCTCCTGGTGGCGACGCCGATCAACGAGCGAATCACATGCGAGAGCAGCGGATCGCTGCCTTCAGCCTGGAGCGGCTGGCCGAACTCGAGCCGTGAGGAGCAATCCGCCGAAGAGAAGGGTGAGGCCGGACAGAACTACCGGCGTCATCGGCTCCCCGATGATCGTAAGTCCGAGTACGGCCGCCATGAGCGGGTCCGCCAGCGTCAGTGTGGCCGACGTGGTCATCGGTACGGTACGAAGACCTTTGCCGTAGAACGCATAAGCAATTGCCGTCGCGGGCACCGCCAGATACACGACAAGCGCCAGCCCGTTGGCCGTCAGGATCCATCCGGCATTGAAGACGAGGAGCACCGGCAGGAGAAGGAACCCTCCACCGGCAAACAGGACACCCATCACGCCGGAAGGCGCGAAACCGGCATTGATGAGCTTGGCGGCCGCCATGGAATACACGGTGAAGGACAGGCCCGCTATCGCTGCCATTGCGACTCCGAACGAGTCAAGCCGGCTGTCCGATCCGTTCACGGCCAGCAGGGCACACCCGCCGACGGTGAGTGCCGTCGACAGGGCCCACCCCCTGCTGATCCGAGATGTGCGCCGTGCGAACACCAGCAGTCCCGCGAAGATCGGCGGCGTACTCATCGAAACGACGGTGCCGATGGCCACGCCGGCCTCGGCCAGGGCCGTGAAGAAGCTGAGCTGGTACACCGCGACCGATACCGCCCCGAGCACGATGAGCCTGACGACAGATGGCGTGCCTGGCCCCACCACTCCCGAAGACCAGCGACGAACGTCGCCGACGGTGCGGCGTATCAACGGCTGCGCGTGTCCATGGATCAGCGCCCACCCCAGGAGCAGTCCGCCGCCGAGGGCAACGCGCACTGCTGACACGGCCAACGGATCAGCTTCCGAGGGCCTGTACGTGTTGGCCGCACCTATCGTTCCCCAGAGGAGAGCAGCGGCGGCAACCGCGACGACATCCATCGGCCTGGCCGTACCCGCACGTGCGAGTCCGTTCGACCAGCTCGGGTCGGAAACGTCCGAATGGCGCATCGCTGACACGACGACCACTTTGCGAGGCACCGCGTGACTGGGCTTCCGTAATCGCTACCGAGGTTTTCGACGGTGTGCGGAGTTCCGATGGCTGGACGGCTTTCGGCAGGGGATCCGAGCCGTGTCACCGCACGGTCGACTTCGACCGCGACGTTGTCCAGCTCGGGCTCAGGTCCCGTAAGCGGCCAGGAACACCCGGACCGCCTCGTCGGCATATGCGTCGAGCTGGGCGCGGGTGAACAGCGGCTCATCGGTCGCGTACGCCATCGCCCGGTTGAGCGGGATGGACAGCACCAGCCAGTTGAACTCCTGGGCGGCCAGCGTCGGGTCGGGCGTGCGGAGCAGCCCCCGCCGATCCCAGGCGGCGAACCAGCGGGCGAACTCGGCGCACGACCGTTCGGGACCGCTCGTGTACCAGGCCTGGGCGAGCTCGGGAAACCGCTCGGCCTCGCCGATCAGCATCCGGCGAAGCCGTAGCCGGGCGGGCCGCAGCACGTCGGCCAGGTGCGTACCGGCGACGGCCCGGAGGTCGCGGGCGATGTCGTCACTGTCGGGCATCGCGGCCATCTGGGCCTGGGCGCCCTCCTCGTCCCTCCCGACGTCGCTGGTGATCACCTCGGTGAACAGCCGCTGCTTGTCCGCGAAGTGCTTGTAGACGGTCTGCTTGGAGACTGCGGCCCGGGCGGCGACATCATCCATGCTGGTGCCGCCGTAGCCGCGCTGCAGGAAGAGGTCGTGCGCCGCGTTCAGGATGGCGGCACGCTTGCGGGCCGACCGACCCACATCCGCTTTATCGGCGATGGCGGCGCTGCTCACGTATCCATACTAGACGGTCCAGTACTGGCAAGGTAGAGTGGAAACTTAGTACTGGACAGTCCAGTTCTGAGATTCGGGAGGACTTCATCATGACTCAGACCGTGAACACGACCGTGACCACCGGAGAGCTGCCGGTGAGCGGCGCCCGGCTCTACTACGAGGTCCGGGGCACCGGACCGGGCGTGCTGCTGGTCGGGTCGCCGATGGACGCCGACTCCTTCGCACCGCTGGCCGACCACCTGGCGAGCGACTACACGGTGGTCACGGTCGACCCGCGCGGCATCCATCGCAGCGCGGTCGACGACCGGGACGTCGACTCGAGACCGGAACAGCGGGCCGACGACCTGGCCCAGCTGCTCACCCACCTGGATCTCGGTCCGGCTGCGGCGTTCGGGTCGAGCGGCGGCGCGGTCACCCTGCTGGCCCTGGCTCAGGCGCGGCCCGAGCTGGTACACACCCTTGTCGCCCACGAGCCGCCGCTGGACGAGATGCTGCCCGACCGCGAGGAGCGTCGGGCAGTGGCCGAGGCGATCGTCGAGGCCTATCGGACGCAGGGCCGGGCCGCCGCCTGGCGGCTGTTCCTGGCCGACGCCAACATAGAGCTGCCGGAACCGGTCTTCGCGCAGATGTTCGGGGCGCCGCTGGAAGGTCACGCGGCGGACGACGAGGACTTCTTCTTCCAACACGAGATGCGGCCGAGCATCGAGTTCGTTCCCGACCTGGAGTCCCTGCGGACCGGGTCGACCCGGATCGTGGTCGGCATCGGCGAGGAGTCCACCGGTCAGGTCTGCGACCGCACCTCGACCGCGCTGGCCCGTGCCCTCGGGCTCGAGCCGGTCATCTTCCCCGGCGACCACATCGGCTTCGCCGAGGACCCTGACACCTTTGCCCCCGCCCTCCGCGTACACCTCCCCTGACCTTGGTCACGCCGCGTGGGCCGGTCAGCAACTGGAGGGCTGCCGACTCCGGTGCCATTCGTACGGAGTTGTGGTGGTGATCTTGAGGAAGCCGGAGCGCTCGAGAATGGGCCGGGAGTACTCCGTCGAGTCGCTGTGCAGGTAGCGGAGGCCGCGCCGGAGCGCCGACCGGGCCCGCTCCGCGGTGAGAGCGCGGTAGATCCCCCGACTCCGCCACTCCGGGAGCGTCGACCCGCCCCAGAGGCCGGCGACCCGGGTGCCCGGTACCGGCTCGAGCCGCCCCGCGCTGATCACCTCCCCGTCCGCCTCGGCGACCCACAGCTCCAGCCCGTCGGGATCCGCTGCGACCCGGCGGAGCATCGCGCCGACGTGGGCCTCGTCGCTGCGGCCGTCGGCGAACACCGCTCCCTGCATTGCGCTCATCCGCCGCACGTCCTGCTCGGCGGTGATCCGTCGGATCGACACCCCGGCCGGTAGCTCGACGTCCACGGCCATCACCTGGGCCTCGCCGAGCATGACCGACTCCTCCTCCTGGGGTTCGAACCCGTGCTCGTCCAGGACGTCGGGCAGGCCGGGCGCAACATCGTGCCCGCGCGTCTTCCATTCGGCTTCACTCACGTCCGGCTGCGACGCGAAGTGGGCGCGCGTCGCGGCCACGAGCGACACGAGCCGGTCCTGCCATCCGGCGAGGGTGCGGTAGGTGACGAAGCCGCCGCCGTCGGAATACGTGGCCCACCACAACGGGCCGTGCCGTTCACGGGTCGCCGCCGCGTGGGTCTCGGCCTCACCCCGCAGCTGGTGGTCATAGACGGCGAGCAGGTCGGCGGCCTTCAGCACCCCGCCACTGTCACAGACCGGTCGGGTTCTGGCCAGGTGTTGGGGTTGACCACCGAGCTCGGAACTCGCCTGAACCTCAGAGCACGACCGCGCCTTCGTACAACGTGCGGACTTCGCCCGATATGACGCAGGAGACGGGCTGGCCGGTCGCGTCGGTCTGAACTCGAACCCTGATGGTCTCTCCCGATGGCTGGGTGATGGCGAGATCGGCCGGTACTCGGAGTGCAGCAGCCTGCGCCAGCCCGATCGCGCACGTTCCGCTTCCGCACGCCGTCTCGTCGAATACGGTGTCGACGTTCTTCACCCATACGCAGAACTCGGCCTCGCCGCTGAACTGGTCGTAGTACGTCACTCCGACAGCAGATTGTGAGCGCAGGTCGAACACGTCTCGAGCCAAGAGCGCCTCCAGGCGCACTCGGGGACTACAGCGCTGGCGCGCAGCACGATCGGTGATCACCACATGGACGATGCCGTCGAGGTGGACCCAGACGGTGTCTCCGATTGTCCGTACACCCCTTCGCGTGTCCGCTAAAGGCATTTCCAGCGAAACGACACCATCGAGCACGCTGAATCGCAAAGGATGATGTATGCCCGACACCTCGATGAGTCCGTCGTAATTCGTCCCCCCGGTCATATGCCAGGCGACGCTTCGTGTCGCGTTGCCGCAGAACTCGCCGCCGAACATCTCCAGCCGCGCTATCGACCGCACGTCGTGGGGGCGGGTAATGAATCCGCACTGTTCGACAGGAGGTAGTTCGGGAAGAGCACCCAGTGCGTCTGTCAATTGCTTGTTCAGTACCGCTCGATCTTCTTGCATTCGTTGGTCCGAGACCAGCGCAGTGGTGTTTCCGCCAGGAAAGACGACTGCCACCTGATGCAGACGCGATCGATCGCTCCGCGGTCGACTGGCCCAACGTATCGCGACCGACGAGGCGAGGGTCGGCTGATATGCCGTTGGCGCCGGCATGGTCAAGGTATCGGAGTACCCGTGTCCCGCGCGCATCTCCTGGAGTACTCGCCGCGACTCTGCGCTCATGAAAACCTGGTCTGTTCGGGGGCGGAGTAGATGGTCAACAGCGATGCACAGAAGTCATCTCTTATTGCCGACACGCGTCGGAACAAAGCACCTGCTCGGCACCGTCTGTAGAGGCTGTTCTTACCACGCCCAATGCCAGCAGTAGCGGACCGACCGACGTGCCAAAGGTAACGGTTTGGACTAGATAGATTTCCTGGAACCATGCGGCCATGTTTGACCGGCATTGGCGGTTGGATTCGCTAATGTGAGCCCGTGCCGCAGATGTTAGACATTTCTGGTGCCGTACCCGCCGACTTCGCCGAGCCGGGCTCCGGCCAGCACGACCCGCCCCCGCCGAAGGACCTGCTGAGCCCGAACCAGGGCAAGCAGCTGGTGATCGACGTCGCCGGAAAACGCTGGGCCCGAATTCCCCTACAGACTCAAGCCTTCGAGGGCGGGGAGGACTTCGCGTCCCTGATCGCAGATTACGTTGCTGGAGCGATCGAGCCCATCCGCGCCGATCCCAGACTGGCGCCGGGACTGTCCCGCACCTGGTACGTCGTGGTGGGTGAGAAGATCATCGCGATCGCCCAGGGCCGGTCCTATTTCTGGTGGGACATCGAGCCGGACTGGTGGGCACGAACGCTCAGCCGGTTCGTCGTCAAGCTGCCGACCGGAGTCGGGCTGAGCACCCCCTGGACGATGCACATGGCCATCCAAGAGGTCGGCTTGCCCCGGATCCTCTTGGCGGCCGCAGTGAGCGCCGTCGGCAAGGCCATCGGCAAGCGCGGCTGGTTCTACCGGGTTGCCGGCCACAACGTGAACGCCATCGACGGACCAGGGGGCGACGTCGTCTATCCGGGCAACGTGTCGGTGAAGCTGCCCCCCAAGGACCCCGACAAGGCCGCTGGCGACATCCGCCGGGCCCTGGTCGCCGTCGTGCCCGGCGAGGTCGGCGACAGACTGGGCGGAGTGACGATCATCGACGCCAACGATCTGGGCCGCAACGTGCTAGGCCAACACAGCGATCGCCAGGACGACTTCTTCGCACAACTGTTCGCGGACAATCCCGCTGGTCAGGACCGGCAGCACACTCCAATCCTCCTCTGCTTGCAGCTCTGAGCGACCGGACCACGGTGGCGTCTTCGATGTGGCTGCCTGGATTTGGACCGTCGCCCTGAACGTGGCGCGACAAGGTGGAACTGGTGGCCGCCGGCTGTGCGACGCCCCCCGGGGTCGACGCTGCTTCCCTTTTCCTGCCGCGGCCGACGGCCAACCACGCTTGCATCGTAGACACGAAGGGTGCGCCTGACCAGAGTTCGTCGAGGCCTGTATGCCCGGGGGGACGAGCTACACCGGAGGTGCGTGATACGACAGCACCGATCCAAAGCCGTGCGAAAGCAGGCCTGGCTCTCCGACAACCCAAGGGTGGAGCATCATGCTCGAACAGGCCGGAGGCCCAACCATCGGGCCAGCGCCTCGATCTCGTTCTCCACGTCGGCCCGCATCGCCGAAGTGAAGGCCACGTCTTCGTGGAGCGCGTGGATGATCAAGGTGCCGGCCTTGCGGTCCGCCTTGGCGTCGAGCTTTCCGACCAGACGATCATGGTGCAGCACCGGAAGGGCGAAATAGCCCCAGCGCCGCTGGGCGGCGGGCTTGTACATCTCGAGGATGTAAGCGAAGTCGAACAGCGCGAGTATGCGGTTGCGATCGTGGATGAGACGATCGAACGGCGACAGCAGGGCCGTGCGCCCCGCGAACGGCTGGTCCAGCGTGTCCGGGTCGACCCGCCATCTACCGTCGGTGCCCTCGACGGTGACCGGTACGCCGGCTTCGCCAACGTCGAGTCGGCTCACCCGGCACGGGTGACGTACCCGGCCGCACGATTCCGAGTGATCGGAGTCGTCGCTGATTGCGCCGGCGTGCCGACTCCTCGGCCGTCAACGGCTCGAAGTCGGGATAGACGCGATCGGCGACGTCCCAGAGCCGCTGCCGACCCGCCCGTCCGGCGATGGCGACCTCGCCGCGAGCGGACAGGAACTCGAGCATCTGGGTGACGTTGCGGTTGTTGGTCCAGCCGGTCGAGCCCCACGGCACCTGGCAGGTATCCGGGAGATCACGAGACAGAAGCGGTCCGGCCTCGCGCAGACGGGTCACCAGATCGCGCCGAAACCGATCGTTCGCCTCGATCCAGGCCTGAACCGATGTCTGGACGGTGTAGCCCGTCTGTTCCGGGACGTGCAGGGCGACGGCCGACGTTGGGCGTATGAAGGCCCGAAGCTCGAAGAGGGTGCGGTCCATCTCGATAGCCCGAACCAGGTCCACCGGCCGGTAGTTCGCGCCCAGTCGTGACCAGGCGACGAGGTCAGCGTTGGGGGCAATCGCTGCCGTCGGATCGATCTGGAGCAACGTCAGGTGATCAACCAGCCCCACCAGGTCGGCTGGCCTGTCGGCGTCCAACAGCTGCGCCCGTACGGCGAGCTGGCGCGCCTGGTCCCGGGCGAGTCGTCGTACGGACAAGGTGATCAGTCCCGGACCTGCCAGGTGCTGAGATCACATCCGGTTGCCGTCGGGGTCGGTGAGGACCCAGAAATACGCCGAGAGTGGCGTGAGCTCCGCTATTGATACCCGTCAGCACCATCGTCTAGCTGGTACAGAATGTTCCTCGGGCGGCCATAGGACCTGATGACATCGGCCCGTACATGCTCGCGCTGGCCGATCTGATCTCAAACCGATTCGGCGAGGTGATGGCCGCAGGACAGTCTCGAAGAACGCCTCGGTCTGGGCCGATCCGCCACGGCGATGGACTGGCCGGGGAACAAGATCAGCGCCGGGACGGCGTACAGTCGCCCGACGGCCTTCTCGTCGCGCGCCTGCAGCGCCGCGGCGTAGCGCTCGAAGAAGCGTGCGGTCCTGGTCTCGGGGTCGGTCATGACCATCACGGTAAGAAACCTTCGGACGACGCCGATGTCATCCCTAGGATGCGAGGGTGGATCGACTCGCGGAGCGACACGCGATGATCACCGGCGAGCCGGCGACGCTGCGCGGCGAAGACGTGGTTCGGCTTCGCCGACGCACGCTGACGCTCCTCATCGTCGGCCAGATCCTCGGCGGGCTCGGCTTGGGTGCCTCCCTCTCGGTCGGCGCGCTGGCCGCGAGTGATCTTGCCGGCGAGGCGTGGTCCGGGATCGCGGCAACCGTCAACACCCTGGGGGCCGCACTGCTTGCTCTCCCGCTGGCTCGGCTGGCCGACCGCAGGGGACGGCGCGTGTCGTTGAGCAGCGCCGCACTGATCGCCGCCGGCGGTTCGGCGGTCTCGGTGCTGGGACTGTCGCTGGCCAGCGTCGTCGTGCTGTTCCTGGTCTCGGACTCGATCGGCGCCGCCACCGCCGGCTCCCTCCAGTCGCGCTTCGCGGCCACCGATCTGGCCTCGGCCGGGACCCGCGGACGTGACCTCTCCCTCGTGGTCTGGTCGACCACGATCGGGGCCGTGACCGGACCCAATCTGGCGGAGCCGGGTAGCGTCCTTGGTGCCGCCTTCGGGCTCCCGCCGCTCGCTGGTGTCTTCCTGTTTCCGCTGGTCGCCCAACTATCGCTGCCGGCTGCCTATCTGGTCGGGATGCGGCCCGATCCGTTACTGACCAGCCGCCTACTGGCTGGCGCCCACCACGGCGGCCCTGGATCGGCGCGCGCCAGCCTCCCCCGGCGGAAGCATGACGCTGGTCCGGGTCGCCATGGCGACCCTGGCGCTCAGCCACGCCACCATGGTCGCGCTGATGTCGATGACCCCGGTCCATCTGGTGCACGGCGGTGCCACGCTCTCCGTGGTCGGGTTCACCATCAGCCTGCATATTGCCGGGATGTTCGCTCTGTCGCCCGTCTTCGGGGTGCTGGCCGACCGGCTCGGCCAGTTCCCGACGATCCTGCTCGGTCAGGCGCATGCTGCTAGCGTCGGCCGTGATCACCGCCATCGGGCCCACGAGACGGTCATCGTGATGCTGGGACTTACGCTGCTCGGCCTCGGCTGGAGCGCCTCGACCGTGGCGCGGCAGCCCTGCTGGCTGACGCTGCACCGCTGGATCGACGAGTCCGTCTGCAGGGCCGGAGCGATCTGGCCATGAACCTCGCCGGTGCCGTAGGTGGTGCCGTTTCCGGTCCATTGCTTGCGCTGCTCGGCTACGCGGGTTGGCCTGGACCCTTCTGCTGCCGGTCGCCGTCGTGGTCGGCGCCGGGGCCTTCGGTATCCGTCGCGCGCGACACGAAACCATTGCTGTCTAGCGCTCGCCGCGCTGAGCGCCGGCCCGGCGTCCAGGTGCTCGGCCCCTCGATCTGCGTTGCGTATTCTCGCCGTTCCCGGTGTCTTACTACCGGGTGTCTGACCCGCCGGCAGAAGGGGCATAGGCCGTGGCCGACAGAGTGGAGCTGATCACCTACGCCGACCGTCTCGGCGGCGGCCGGCTTGGCCACCGGGACCGGCAGATCACCTGGACAACCCCGACCGGTCGTCAGTCCGCCGCGCTCCGCCGATCTGGCGGCGTGAGGCACCAGCGCAGCAACTGCCGGGTCGGAACAGCCTTTTGCGCCGAGAACGTGTCCCGATCCAACACTTAGTGGCCTCAGGCGGCGTCGGGGATCGGATTGCCGAACTCCGGGACTTCGTGGCCATAATCGAGGATGGCGCCGAAGCGGGGACTCGGCCCTCCTGCAACACATCGAAGACCGCTTCGGCTGGTCGGCCCGGCTGCCGAGGGAACGAGCCGTCGACCTGCTCTGGTCGGCCACGCCCTTCGAGTTGGCGGATCGGTTGATACGTCGGTGCGGCTGGAGTCTGGATGACCACGAGAGCTGGCTGGCGGACATGTTGATCTTCAGCTGCTACGGAAACGACGTGGCCGACGGATCGCGAAGCGCGAGATGATCGAGCCGTGGCCCATCGCGGCCTCGGGCGTCATCGAACTCCCGTCAGGACGTCGAGTTCGCGGGCGGAGCCTGCGCGGGCCGGTCCCATCGGGGCCACTTCCCACGCTGGCCGTCCATCTCGCCGGACGGCCGCCGCCAGAACCTCCGTGGGAGAGGTGGTGGATCCGGTGGGTCGACTTCTGGCTCCCCGCGGACGCCGTCGAGGCTTGCGCGACACTGCGCAACGCGTACGACCGTTCAGGCTCCGATCGCATCGAGATCGCCTGCAATGGCGGCGTTGGCCGCACCGGGACCGGGCTGGCCGCGCTTGCGGTTCTCGACGGATTGGACCCGGACGCGGCCGTCAACTGGGTGCGGCAGCACTACCACCGGCGCGCCGTCGAAGTTCCATGGCAGCGGCGATTCCTGCGGACCCTGGCCTCGACAACGACGTCGTGGTGGTGAGCAGGTCGGCGTTCGTGCCCTGAGCCCGTCGAAGGGCCAACCACGGCGCCCTCGCCCTCGGCCGGAGCGCGCACGCCGTCTGGCAGGCCGCCAGGCCGGCCGTGTGACTGATTCACTCGGTACGGCTTCACTCTCAACCGGCGGATGGGGGCTGCCGAGTCACTTCCGGCGTGGTGCCCCCGGCCACGGCCGAGAGCCAGCGGGAACGCCGACCGAAACCGGGCCGGTCAACGCGCGCGGACTCCGGCGCACCAAGAGGCACCGCCGTCTGGTCGACCAAGATCATGCTGCTCGCCAGAGTCATGCCGACGAGCGCCAGCCACATCTGCTTCGTGGCCCGCGCTGCCCCCACCGTCATGGTCAGACGCTAACGGAAGACGATCACCCGACGACGGCAGCCGATTCGGGTTAGGCGGTGTACTCCGACGAGATCAGCAGACTGTTCGTTGATGTTCGGGTGGGGCGCAGGAAACCGGGCCCGCCTCCGGGAGCGGGTGCACAATGTGCTCACCCGTTCCCAAGGAGTGATCATCATGACCGAGGCGTCCGAACAGGCCGAGACCTGGCCCGAGATGGTGCCTGAAGCGGAGTTGCCGCAGCCAACGGTGTCGGCGTACCTCGCGCTTCCCGACGCCCGCCGGGCGATCGGGTGGTACGGGGCGGTGTTCGGCGCGCGGCTGACCGGACCTCCGTACGAGGACCAGGGGCAGATCACCCATGCCGGTCTCGTGATCGGCGACAGCATTCTCATGTTCGCCGAAGCGAGCGTCGCGGAGGAGTACGTGGCCGGCGAGATTGGTACGCGCATCCGCTCGGGCCCGTCGGCGGACTCGTTGACTGTCGTCGTTCCCGATGTCGACGCGACCCTCGAACGGGCGGCGCAACTTGGCGCCGAGATCACGCGGCCGCCTCGCGACGAACCGTACGGACGGACCGCGGCGATCGTGGACCCCTTCGGCCGGCGCTGGCTGGTGCAGTCTCGCTGACGCTCGCGACGAAACGGACGCAGAATGGCTGGATGCTGCGAACGTTGCGCCGAGCCGGTCGCCGGACCAACGTCGCGCTGTTGATCTTGCTGATCGGCGCGTTCGTAAGTGGATGGGTGGCCTTCGCCAGCGGACGACCGACCACGGCGTCGGTCACGACGGCGATACACGGCCTGTTCGGAGTCGCCGTCGTCGTTCTGCTGCCGTGGAAGAACATGATCATCCGGCGAGCGTCAGTCCTCCGGCTGGCCAGCGTGGCGCTGTTGATCTTGATCGTCGGCTGCCTGCTCGCCGGTTTCGTCGAACTGTTCGTCGGGTACGCGACGTTCGCCGGCATCAGCCCCATTCAGGTGCACGTGGGCGCCGCTCTGATCGCCGTTCCCTTACTGGTCTGGCATCTGCTGCGGCATCGGCGGCAGCGGATTCGCCGCGGAGATCTGTCCCGGCGGGCGCTGTTGCGCGGCGCGGTCATGGCGCTCGGCGTCGGAGCGGGCTACGTGCTGCTGGCCGGTGCGGCACGTTGGACCAGTCCGGGACGGCCGCGGGCCGCGACCGGATCCCGTCCCGTCGATCCCGACGCGATCCCCGCCACGATCTGGCTGTTCGACCGGGTTCCCACCCTCGGCGCAGCGCATCGGGTTGCCGTCGCCGGGTCGACAGTCACGGTGGCGGATCTGGCGGCCCGAAGTGAATCGGTGCGAGCCCGGCTGGACTGCACCAGCGGCTGGTACGCCGACGCCACGTGGAGCGGGGTGCGCCTGGCGGACCTGATTCCGTCCGCGACATTGGCGACCGCGACGAGCCTCACGGTGCGGAGCATCACCGGCTATACGCGGACGTTTCCCGCGGCCGACGCCGGATCGTTGTGGCTGGCCGTCAGTTGTCAGGGGAGGCCACTGTCCCCCGGAACCGGAGCCCCGGTCCGTCTGGTGGCTCCGGGCCGGCGGGGATTCTGGTGGGTGAAGTGGGTGGTCTCGGTCGAGATCAGCCAGCAGCCCAGCTGGCAGCAGCTGCCCTTCCCGGCGCAGTGATCGTTCGACAGACTGTCTGCGTGGGTGAGCTCAACGTACTCGGCGGAGCATTGGAGCCGTGCGGGAATGATCCGGTCACCGGCTTCTACCGCGATGGCTCGTGTACCTGTGGCCCGCAGGCGGCGGTCCACCTGGTCTGCGCGGTGGTGACCACCGAGTTCTTGGCTCATCAGCTGAGCGTCGGCAACGACCTCGTCAGCGCGCGACCGGAGTACGGCTTCTCGGGCCTGACGCCTGGCGATCGCTGGTGCGTCGTGGCCCACCGGTGGCTGCAGGCGTTCGAGGATGGGGCCGCTGCCCCGGTCGTGCTGGCCGCCACCAACGCGCGGGCGCTCGACGTGATCGAACTGGCCGCTCTCCAACAGCACGCGGTCGATGTCCCCCAGGATGTGAGCTCGCTCGACGACTGAGGAATCGCTCCGCCGCCTAACCGCTCTGCATCACGACCCAGATCGCCAGCCTGCGGCGACTGATCGCCGGCACTGGGCCTCGGAGTCGCCCCCCGCGGTGCAGATGGCGATGGCGATCGCGCGGGCCTGGCTGTCCAGCGCCTCTCGGCCCAGCACACCGGTCAGGGTCAGCATCAGGAGTCCGTGACCCGAGGCCCAGATCTGGGTAGCCACCGCCACCGGATCGACCCCGTCGCCGAAGCGGCCAGCGTCTCGGGCCCGGGTGGCACACTCCACCAACGCCCGAAAGCTCCGGTCGGCGACGCCCGTGTCCTCCAGGTCGACGACGGCGTCGAACATGGCTCGGTACAGCGCCGGGTTGTTCAACCCGTTGCCGAGATAGGCCGAGCTGAGCGCGGCGATGTCCTGGACCGGATCAGTGGTGCACGGGACGCCCGCCAACCGGCGGGCCAGGCGGTCGAAGCCCTCCTGACGCACCGCGCGCCACAGCCCGGTCAATCCCCCGAAGTGGGTATAGACGGCCATCGTGGACGTTCCGGCCCGCTGGGCGAGAGCGCGTACCGTCACGGGCTCCCGCGTCGCGAGCATCTCGGCCGCGTGCTCGACGAGGGAAACGCGGACATCGGCGGAGGCAACTCGGGGCACTTGACAACCGTACCATAACATTGTTATGAATAGAGCTCAGGCAGTATCAACTACTCCGAGGAGTTCCCATGGTCGTCGAGTTGCACAATCCCGAGGGGCTCCCGCAGCCCGAGTTCTACCGGCAGGTCGCCGTGGCCAGCGGCTCGCGGACCGTCTACCTCGCCGGGCAGGTGGCTCGAACCGCTGACGGCGCGCCGGTCGGCGCCGGGGACCTCGCGGCCCAGGTCGAGCAGGCATACGCCAACGTCGGGACCGGACTGGCCGCCGTCGGCGGTTCGTTCGACGACATCGCGAAGCTCACCCTGTACGTCGTCGACTGGAACGCTGACAAGCTTCCGCAGCTTGGGGAAGGTGTCGCCCGTGCCGCTCAGCGCCTGGGAGTCGATCCGATCAAGCCGGTCACGCTGATCAGCGTTGCCGAACTCGGCGAGCCAGACCTGCTGATCGAAGTCGACGCCGTCGCGGTGCTCGACTAGGTCCTGAGTGGCCCCCCGAGCCGCGACGTGTAAAGGTATCGACACAGATACTCCACCGGCGTTCACGCGAGGAGCGAACGATGACCGTCACCACGCCCCGCTCGTCTCCTGTGACACCAGAGTCGCTGGACCGCCATCGGGTGGTGGTGATCGGCTCCGGCTTCGGCGGTCTTTGGTCGACCGAAGCACTGGCGAAGGCACCGGTGGACATCACCATGATCAGTGGAACCTCGCATCACCTCTTCCAGCCGCTGCTGTACCAGGTCGCGACCGGAGTTCTGTCCGAAGGCGAGGTGGCGCCGGCGACCCGGGAGGTGCTGAAGGATCAGGACAACGTCACGGTGCTGCTGGGTCGCGTCACCGAAATCGATCTCGACGCGCGTACGGTGACCTCACTCAGTCCTCTCGGCACGACGGTCACGCCGTACGACAGCTTGATCGTCGCGGCCGGAGCGGGGCAGTCCTACTTCGGCAACGATCACTTCGCGGAGTTCGCCCCCGGCATGAAGAGCATCGACGATGCTTTGGAGCTGCGGGGCCGGATCTTCGGCTCCTTCGAGCTGGCCGAGTTGTGCACCGATCCGGCCGAGACGGAGGAGTGGTTGACGTTCGTCGTGGTCGGGGCCGGACCCACCGGGGTGGAGATGGCCGGCCAGATCGCTGAGTTGGCGCACCGAACGCTGCGGGGGGACTTCCGCCGGATCGACACAAAGCAGACAAAGGTGATCTTGCTCGACGCGGCTCCGGCCGTACTCGGAGCGTTCGGCGACAAGCTCTCCGCCGCCGCTGCGGCTCAGCTCCAGAAGATCGGCGTCGATGTCCAGCTCAACGTCAAGGTGGTCGGCGTCGACAACACCGGGGTCGACGTGATCGATCCCGACGGCACGGAGCGGCGCATAAAGTCGCGATGCAAGGTCTGGGCCGCCGGTGTCAGCGCCTCGCCGCTCGGACAGCAGTTGGCCGACCAGAGCGAGGCCGAGGTCGACCGGGCCGGCCGGGTGATGGTGAACGAGGATCTGAGTTTGCCGGGCCGGCCGGAGGTTTTCGTGGTCGGCGACATGATCGCGTTGAACAATCTCCCCGGCGTCGCGCAGGTGGCGATGCAGGGCGGCAAGCACGTGGCCGGTCAGATCACCCGCCGGCTCGACGGGGAGGAGACCGGTCAGCCGTTCAAGTACTTCGACAAGGGCAGCATGGCCACGATCTCGCGCTTCCACGCCGTGGCCAGTGTCGGCAGCAAGATCAGGATGGCCGGGTTCCTGGCTTGGCTGATGTGGCTGGCGGTGCACGTCATGTACCTGGTGGGGTTCAAAAATCGCTTCACGACGATGGTGCATTGGGCGGTCAGTTTCTTGTTCCGTGGGCGATCCCAGCGAACGACAACCAGACAACAGATCGTCGCTCGCACGCTGATGGCCCGGCTGACCAGGGCCGAGCAGGCGTTGTCCGAAGCCCGCGCCGGTTCGAGCGGCACGACGTTCGATCAACCGCAGGCGGATTAGCTCGAACTCAACCGTCTCGCGTTGTCGTGGCGCTGGTCGACCCAGTCGATCGTCGGCATCGGGTCCTAGGCGGCTGGGGATTTCTCGACCGGTGCTCCGGCGAGCGCCCACCGGATGGTGCGCAGGGCCACTCGGGTCACTGTGCGGGTCAGCAGCCGATCGGTGATCGGGAAGGTCGGGAGCCGGAGTTCGGCGCGCACCCAGGGCGGGAGTAGGGATACCGCGCCGGCGGCCAGCACGGTGTAGCCGGCGCGCTCGAGACCGGCGATCGGCGGATCGTGGAGGAGCAAGTCGGCGGCCTCGCGCGCCCCCTGGGTCGACCGCAGCACGGGACGATAGGCGGCCATCTGCATCCGGAGATCCGCGACGCTGTGGGGCGGATCGACGACTCCGAGCCTGGCCGCCGCAAGGCCCGTTTGCGCCACGTAGGAATCGGCGTCGGCGGCGTCGAGGGGTCGGCTGGCCAACGCCTGATAGGCGCTGAGAAAGCTGTCCACCTCGGCGAGGTGGATCCAGGCCAGCAGCTCCGGATCGTCGGCCCGATACGCCACGCCCTCCGGTGTGTGTCCGCGCACCCGGCCGTGGATTGCGTTGACGATGGCGATGCTGCGTTCGGCGTCGGCGATGGTGCCGTACGTGGTGGTGGCCAGGAAGTGGCTGGTGCGATGGAGCCGGCCCCACGGGTCACCTCGAAAGCCGGAGTGGGCGCTGACCGCGGCCATCGCCACCGGATGGAGCGACTGGAGGAGCAGCGCCCGGATGCCGCCCACGAACATGGAGACGTCGTTGTGCACCCGCCAGATCGCGTCGGACTCGGTGAACCACCGTGGACCCGTGGCGTACCAGATCCGCTGGTGAGCGCTGTCGAAGTCCGATCCGGCGATCCGCTGCCGAACGGAGGCGGCGATGCGGGCACGCGGACCGTCGAGGAGGGCGAGCGACATCATGTGAGCCTACGTGGCTACTACATGCCTCAACTGTCCGCCAGCCGACTGCGGACGGGATCGTGTGTTGACAAGCTGCGGGGATGGCCGATCGACAGACGGAGAAAGCACGATGATGGATCGGCGGAGCTTACTGGCTCGGCATCACCAACCTCAACCAGTTCCTCGGCCATGACGGCGCGATCTTCGGTTACAGCCCGATCTTGCTCACCCGACCGGATACCGACACCCAGATCGCCTTCGTGTCCAATGAGTCGACCAACCTCACCACTCCGACCCTCACCGTGGTGATCGCGATCATCAAGGAGTTGTATCCCGATCAGCTGACCTGACTCTGGTCCGGGAAGGAGTGGTGCTCGTGGCTGACCACCCATCGGTCCCCTTCCCGGCGTAGCCCGATCGTCAGCCGGAGCCGGTTGTCCGGGTTGGTCGTGAGTTCTTCGGGCTTCCCGCAGCGGAGCAGCGCCCACGCGAACGCCACGTCGCCTCCGGCCGTCACCTCCAGCGACTCGATCTCGAAGGATGCGCCCTGGCGCTGCCACGCGAAAAACGGCGGCCAGGTGTCCCGGTAGGCCGCGAGCCCTCGGACGCCCTCGTACGGTGGCGGCACGTCGAACATGACGATGTCCTCGGCGTGATCTTCGAGGACCACCTCGAGTTCACCAGCGTGCACGGCGGCCGCCCAGCGCTCGATCAGCCGGCGGATGTCTGCTTCGTCGCTCATGCCTTCAATGACCTGCGACTCGACCGTAATTCATCGGCTCTAGCGCTGTCCGGGCCTACGCGCACCCTTACGTCGAAAGTTGCACCCTCACATGAGGCTGCAACTGTCGACGTACGGGTGCCGGAAGTGAAACCTGCCGGGCTCACCAACCGCGGGAGCGCCACTCCGCGAGATGGGGCCGTTCGGCGCCGAGGGTCGTGTCGTCGCCGTGGCCGGGGTGGACGACCGTCTGGTCGTCGAAGCGGGCGAAGATCTTGGTCTCGAGATCGTGCATCAGCGAAGCGAAATCGTCGGCCGCCCAGGTCTTGCCCGGACCGCCGGGGAAAAGACTGTCACCTGTGAAGAGGTGGGTGGGTCCCTCGTCGGGTGCGTAGACGAGGGTGATCGAACCGGGGGTGTGGCCGACCACGCCGATCACTTCGAGGTTCTCCTCGCCCAGGGCGATCGAATCGCCGTCCCACACTCCCGCCAGATTCTCGACCCAGGCGCCGCTGGCGATGGCGTCCAGGTCGGGCCGGCCAGCAGACCAGCTGGGCGCCGGTGGCCTCGGCGACGGCTGCCAGCGCTTGCCAGTGATCACCGTGGCGGTGGGTGGTCACGATCGTGCCGACCGAGCGCTGCCCGATCAGGGCGAGGATCCGCTGGTCCTCGTCGGCGGCGTCGATCAGCACGCACCCCGGAGCCGGTGTCGAGCACGTACGCGTTGTTGTCCATCCCGCCGACCGACAGCTTGCTCATGGTCATGGTCGGTCGAGAGCGGGACGACAACGGCCGGCCCGCCGGGCTCACGTGGTTGAGCCCCACCGCCTACGCCTCCACCCTCGCCGGGGTCAGTGCCTCGCGCACCTCGTCGGCGGTCACCGGCAGGGAGAACATCGGATAGTCGAACCTGATGGCGTTGTCGTGCTCGTCCTGGGACGTCCCGGCTACGCAGTCGGTGAGGGTGATGACCCGGTAGCCGTTCTCGTACCCGCTGCGCATCGTCGACTCCACGCAGCAGTTCGTCAGAAACCCGCCGAGCACGATCGTGTCGATGCCCTTGCTGCGCAGCATGAAGTCCAGGTTGGTGCTCGCGAAGGTGTCGAGCCCGCGCTTGCCCTCGACGACGATGTCGCCGGGTTGCGGCGCCAGCACGTCGACGATCGCCGCCCCCCAGGAATCCTTGACGAACGCGTTGCCGTCGACGACCCCCTTGAGGATCCCGTAGGGTGGGAGGAGAGCTCGTGGTAGCCGGACGCGAACGTGATCGGCGCGTGCATGATCGTCGCGCCGGCGGCGCGGGCCGCGCTGACGAGCTCCACGGTCTTGTCGAGCATGCCGGTGGAGTCCATGACGCCCTCGACGGCGCCGTGCAGCACGCCGCCGTCGGTGGTGAAGTCGTTCTGGTACTCGATCAGCACGAGGGCGGTCGTCTTCGGGTTGAGCGTGAGTGCGTCGGACATCGGTGACCGATCCTTTCGTCGTTGATGTTTCTGAGTGGTCAGAATGGGACCGATCAGAACGGCGGCAGTCGCAAGCCGTCGCTGCCCTCGACGGTATCCGGATCGGCGCGGCTCGTCAGCCAGCCGAGCAGGCGGGCGTTGGTCCCGCGGATCTCGATCGGTGTTCCCGAGCTACCGATCGCGATGTGCAGGCCGCTGTGCGATCTCAGGTCCAGCCGCGGGAACTCGTCGCGGTTGCGCAAGCGGTACGCCGACCACTCCAACAACCACGCCGCGGTGGTCTCGTCGATGTCGTCCACTTCGAAGCCGATGTCGAGATCCACGTGGTGGATGACCACTTCAGTCAGCCGGGCGAGCGGCAGAAGCCGGGCCGGGATCTGCAGTCCGCCGCGGAGCTCCACGCCGGCATCCCAGGCCTCGGCCTTGTCGAGGGTCGACAGCGCCTGATCGAGCTGCCCCGAACTGGTGTCGAGGTCGATCTGCAGCTCCACCCCCGGCCGGTCCGAACCCGCGTCGATATCGGAATCGCGCTGCTGCGACGAGGCGTACATGTCGGATCGCTCACCGGTAGTGGCCCATCGGACGAGCCGGAGCATCGCCTCGGCGTGGCGGGCGACGTGCGTGGCGACGTGGCCGCGGGTCCAGCCGGGCAGCCGGCTGGGCGCCCGCCAATCGGCGTCCGCGACGGTGATGGTGTCCCCGAGAAGCCGGGCGGTGGCCGTTCGGACCAGACCCCGAACCTCCGCCAGCTGAGTAGCTTTGGGGTTGCTCGCGGGGACTTTGGCGTCCGGCTCGCTCATGGTGCAAGACCTTAGTGCTGCGGCTTTCTGTGCTGTCAGTCGCCAGACATAACATGGCCGACGTGACTGACCGTCTCGTGATTCGTGGTGCCCGGGAGCACAATCTTCGCAACATCTCCCTCGAGCTCCCACGAGACGCGTTGATCGTGTTCACGGGCCTCTCCGGGTCGGGCAAATCCAGCCTCGCCTTCGACACCATCTTCGCCGAGGGCCAGCGGCGCTACGTCGAATCGCTGTCCGCCTATGCGCGGCAGTTCCTGGGCCAAATGGACAAGCCGGACGTCGACTTCATCGAGGGACTGTCGCCCGCGGTCTCCATCGATCAGAAGTCGACCAGCCGCAATCCGCGGTCCACCGTCGGCACCATCACCGAGGTTTACGACTACCTCCGCCTGCTCTACGCGCGGGCCGGTCGGCCGCACTGCCCGATCTGCGGTGAGCCGATCAGCCGGCAGTCGCCGCAGCAGATCGTGGACCGGCTCCTCGCGTTGGAATCCGGCACCCGCTTCCAGATCCTCGCGCCGGTGGTCCGGGGCCGGAAGGGGGAGTACGTCGACGTCTTTCGGCAGCTCGCCGGCGGCGGCTTCAGCCGGGCCCGGGTCGACGGCGAGGTCATCTCGCTCACCGAGCCACCGACGCTGGACAAGAAGTACAAGCACTCCATCGACGTGGTCGTGGACCGGCTGGCCGTCAAGCCGAGCGTGAAACAGCGCCTCACCGACTCCGTCGAGACGGCGCTGAATCTGGCGCAGGGCGTGGTGACCATCGACTTCGTCGACCTCGACGCAAAGGACCCGCTGCGCGAGCGGAGCTACTCGGAGAAGCTGGCCTGCCCCAACGGTCACGACATCGCCATCGAGGAGCTCGAGCCGCGGCAGTTCTCGTTCAACGGCCCCTGGGGCGCCTGCCCGGTCTGCTCGGGGCTGGGCACGCGGATGGAGGTCGACCCCGAGCTCGTGGTGCCCGACGACGAGAAGACG
This sequence comes from uncultured Actinomycetota bacterium, assembly GCA_963791865.1. Lineage (GTDB taxonomy): Bacteria > Actinomycetota > Actinomycetes > Propionibacteriales > Propionibacteriaceae > Microlunatus. The sequence continues at coordinate 293,354 of CAWBUC010000020.1, read as the reverse complement.
CTGGCCCAGGGCGCCATCGCCCCGTGGGCCTCGGCCCAGGTGGCCGACTACTTCTACCGGCTCATTGCCTCGCTCGCCGAAACCTCCGGTTTTCGCACGGACGTGCCGTGGCACTCCCTGCCGGCCGCGGCGAAGAAGCTGTTGCTCTACGGAGTGCCGGGCCAGGTGCATGTGCGCTATCGCAATCGGTACGGCCGGGAGCGCAGCTACAACGCGAAGTACGAGGGGGTCGTCTCCTACATCGAGCGACGGCACGGCGAGGCCGAGACCGACACCTCACGTGAACGCTTCGCCGGCTACATGCGCGAGGTGCCCTGCACGGCCTGCCACGGCGCCCGCCTCAAGCCGACCTCGCTGGCGGTGACGATCGGCGGCAAGAACATCGCCGAGGTCTCGAGCCTGTCGATCGACGGTGCCGCCGAGTTCCTGGGGCGCCTCGAGCTCACCGACCGCGAGAGCCAGATCGCCGAGCGGGTGCTCAAGGAGATCAACGAGCGGCTGAAGTTCCTCCTCGACGTCGGGCTGGACTACCTGTCGCTGAGCCGCCCGACGGCCAGCCTGTCCGGCGGTGAGGCGCAGCGGATCCGGCTCGCCACCCAGATCGGCTCCGGGCTGGTCGGTGTGCTGTACGTGCTGGACGAGCCGAGCATCGGCCTGCACCAGCGCGACAACCGCCGCCTGATCGAGACCCTGATCCGGCTGCGCAACCTGGGCAACACCCTCATCGTGGTCGAGCACGACGAGGACACCATCAAGACCGCCGACTGGGCCGTCGACATCGGCCCGGGTGCGGGGAACACGGCGGTTACGTCGTGCACTCCGGCACCGTGCCGGAGCTGTTGAAGCACCCCGATTCGCTGACCGGGGCGTACCTGTCGGGCCGCCGCACGATCCCGCTGCCACGCCATCGCCGCCCGCGGACCAAGGCCCGCGAGGTCACCGTCCACCGGGCCATCGAGCACAACCTCCGCGACGTCACCGTCACCTTCCCGCTGGGCGAGTTGATCGCCGTCACCGGCGTCTCCGGCTCGGGCAAGTCGACGCTGGTGAACAGCATTCTCTACACGGCGCTCGCCAAACGGATCTACAACGCCCGCGACGTACCGGGTCGGCACAAGTCGATCACCGGCGCCGACGAGATCGACAAGGTCATCCACGTCGACCAGTCACCCATCGGCCGGACACCGCGCTCCAACCCGGCTACCTACACCGGGGTGTACGACCACGTGCGGAGGCTGTTCGCCGAGACGCCCGAGGCCAAGGTCCGCGGCTACCAGCCCGGGCGGTTCTCCTTCAACGTCAAGGGCGGCCGCTGCGAGAACTGCACCGGCGACGGCACGATCAAGATCGAGATGAACTTCCTCCCGGATGTCTACGTGCCGTGCGAGGTCTGCCACGGCGCCCGATACAACCGCGAAACCCTCGAGGTGCATTACAAGGGCAAGACCATCGCCGACATCCTGAACATGGCCATCGAGGAGGCGGCGACTTTCTTCGCCCCCATCCCGGCCATCGCCCGACACCTCAAGACGCTGAACGAGGTTGGTCTCGGCTACGTACGGCTCGGCCAGCCGGCGCCCACCCTGTCCGGTGGTGAGGCCCAGCGGGTCAAGCTGGCGAGCGAGCTGCAGAAGCGGTCCACCGGCCGCACTCTGTACGTGCTGGACGAGCCAACGACCGGTTTGCACTTCGAGGACATCCGCAAGTTGCTGGGCGTTCTCGGTGCCCTGGTCGACAACGGCAACACCGTGGTCGTGATCGAGCACAACCTGGACGTGATCAAGACGGCCGACTGGGTGATCGACATGGGTCCGGAGGGCGGATCGCGCGGCGGCGAGGTGATCGCCGAGGGCACGCCGGAGCAGATCGCCGTCCATCCCCGCTCCTATACCGGGCAGTACCTCCGGCCGCTGTTGGCGGGCCGGGAGGTGCCGGTGGGAGACGCGCAACCAACTCTCGTGCCGGATCCGGTCAACAACGGCAAGCGCGGCAAGCAGGCTGTGAAGAACGCGGCCAAGGCGGCGAGCGCCAAGCCCAAGAATCGGCGCGAGCTGGCTGCTCGCGCAAGTTGATCGACATCCGTGAACGTGCGTCTCACATTCACAGGTCAAGCACAGCCTTCAATGGTTGAATCGTCATCCGTTGCCGACCGTCGCAAAGCATTCCCGGAGTCTGCCCATGTCGAATGACAAGATTTCCCCCGATAGCGCCACGTCCCCCGATAGCGCCGATGCGACCCAACACTCGACGGCGTCCCCGACCGCGGACCGACGGAGCGTACTGAAGGCGGCGGGTCTCGTCGTCCTGGGCGGTAGCGCAGTCGTCGGGCTGGCCGCCTGCGCCGGCGGGACCACAACTCCGACCGCAACCTCGGCCCCTCCGACCTCAGCACCCCCGACCTCAGCACCCCCGACCTCGGCACCCCCGACCTCGGCGGCTCCCAGCTCGGTCAGCCCGCCGCCCCTGTCCCCGTCGCAGTCCGCCAGTAGCTCGGCGCCCGCGCCGACTGGCCCCAGCGTGGCAGCGGCCGACGTCCCCGTGGGTAGCGGAGTGATCTTGGCCGAGCCCAACAACTACGTCGTCACCCAACCGGCCAAAGGCGAGTACAAGGCCTTCACAGCCATCTGCACTCATCAGGGCTGCCGGGTCGCCGAGATGCGGGCTGATCTCATCCACTGCAACTGTCACGGAAGCGACTTCTCGGTCAGCGACGGCGCACCGACAGCCGGATCGGAAGCCACCGAGCCGCTGAAGGAATTCCCGGCAACGGTGAGTGGCAACAAGGTCTACGTCGAAGCCTGACGCCGGTGTCCGGCTGGACACCTAGGCTGGACCTGTGCCGTCCGCCCGCGCCTACCGCCCCGCGTCCGGGTCGATTCCGGACCAGCCCGGGGTGTACCGGTTCTCCGATGCGCAGGGCGGCGTCATCTACGTCGGCAAGGCGAAAAGCCTGCGTTCGCGGCTCAACTCCTACTTTGCCGATCCGAGTAGCCTGCACAGCCGGACGCGGTCGATGGTGGATACGGCAGCCAAGGTGGACTGGACGGTGGTCCAGAACGAGATCGAGGCCTTACAGCTTGAGTACTCCTGGATCAAGGAGTTCGACCCGCGGTTCAACGTCAAGTACCGGGACGACAAGTCCTATCCCTGGCTCTGCGTGACGCTGTCCGAGGAGTACCCCCGGGTGATGGTCGGCCGAGGTCCCAAGCGGAAGGGCAACCGGTACTTCGGGCCCTACTCCCACGCCTGGGCGATCCGGGAAACCGTGGATCTGGTGCTGCGCGTGTTTCCGATGCGCTCGTGCCGGCCGGGCGTGTTCAAGAACCACAAACAGATCGGCCGGCCCTGCCTGCTCGGCTACATCGGCAAATGCTCAGCTCCGTGCGTGGGTCGGGTGGCCGCCGACGAGCACCGGCGCATCGTCGAGGAGTTCATCCAGTTCATGTCCGGGCATGCCGCCCCCATGATCAGGCGGCTCGAATCGGAGATGAAGCAGGCCAGTGCCACGCTGGAGTTCGAGAAGGCGGCCCGGCTTCGCGATGATCTTGGAGCATTGCAGCAGGCGATGGCCAAGAACGCTGTTGTGCTGGCCGAGGGGACGGACGTCGACGTGATCGCGCTGGCCGAGGACCCACTGGAGGTGGCCGTTCAGATCTTCCACGTCCGCGGCGGCCGCGTGCGCGGTGAACGCGGCTGGGTGGCGGACCGGGTCGACGAGGCCGGCACCGACGAACTGATCGAGAAGTTCCTCCTGCAGCTGTACGCCGACATCGACCCGGCCGACCCGGCCGCGGGGACTGTGCCGCGCGAGGTGCTGGTACCGGTCGAGCCGCCCGAACCGGATGCCCTGGAGGCTCTGCTCTCGGAGTTGCGCGGATCGACGGTGCGTGTCCACGTGCCTCAGCGCGGCGACAAGCGAACTCTCATGGACACGGTCGCGCGGAACGCCGGTCAGACTCTGGTCCGGCACAAGACGACGCGAGCCGGCGACCTCTCCACCCGCAACCGTGCGCTCGAGGAGCTGCAGGAAGCCCTCGAGCTGCCCACCGCCCCCCTGCGGATCGAGTGTTACGACGTCTCCAACCTCCAGGGCACCGAAGTGGTCGCGTCCATGGTCGTCTTCGAGGACGGCCTGCCGCGCAAGAGCGAGTACCGCCGGTTCATCATCCGCGGCGTCGACGGCCAGAACGACGTGGCCGCCATGCACGAGGTGATCACCCGGCGGTTCAAGCGATTGATCGACGACCGTCCGCCGGTGAACGGGAACGGGAACGGCCACCCTTCGACAAGCTCAGGGAACCCGTCGACAGGCCGAGGGCACCCGAACGGCGAAGCCGACGGCCCGCTCCTGATTGATCCGACAACGGGTGCACCGCGGAAGTTCGCGTACGCGCCCTCCCTGGTCGTGGTGGACGGCGGACCACCGCAGGTCGCCGCCGCCGCCCGGGCGATGGACGAGCTCGGCATCGAGGACGTGGCCCTGTGCGGGCTGGCCAAACGGTTGGAGGAGGTCTGGCTGGCCGACAGCGACAACCCGGTGATCTTGCCGCGGGCCAGCGAAGGTCTGTACCTGCTGCAGCGGGTGCGCGACGAGGCGCACCGCTTCGCGATCACCCACCATCGCGGCCGGCGCAGCAAATCCATGGTCGAGTCGTTGCTGGACGACGTGCCCGGACTGGGGGAGGTCCGGCGGAAAGCGTTGATCCGCCACTTCGGTTCGCTCAAGAAACTGCGGGCCGCCACGGTGGAGGAGATCTCCGCCGTACCGGGGTTCGGCCGGGTCACCGCCACCGCAATCAAGGAACAGCTGGACCGCAAGCCCACGGCCGAGGCGATCAACACGGCGACCGGCGAGATCTTGACCTAGAGCTGCGTTTCCCGCTCGCCCCCGGCGAGCGTCGGCAAGCGGAGCGCCGGGCTCGGTCTGGACGACTGAGGGAGCAGACACGCTTTTGGTCTGCGAGCGAGGGAGGAAGACCGAGTCGAGAGAGGCGCGGAGCGTGCGCGAGCCGGAGTACACAGAGGACAATGAATCGTGTGAGTAGTGAGCCGGTGCCGCTGACCCCTGAACCCCTGGCCGCACAGGCTCCGCTGCGCCTCGTGGTGGTGACGGGAATGTCGGGGGCTGGGCGGTCGACCGCGGCGAACACGCTGGAGGATCTGGGCTGGTACGTCGTCGACAACCTGCCGCCGACCGTCCTGCCCGAGGTCTGCCGTCAGGCCCGCCACTCGGGAATCACCCGGCTGGCGGTGGTGCTCGACGTACGAACGCGATCATTCTTCGAGCAGTTGCCGACCATGTTCGCCGACCTGACCGCCTCGGGCACCATGCCGGAGATCTTGTTCCTGGAGGCCAGTGACGACGTCATCGTCCGCCGCCAGGAGTCCGTACGGCGGCCGCACCCACTGCAGGGCGACGGTCGCCTGCTGGACGGGATCACGGCGGAGCGGGCCACGTTGGCCACGTTGCGCGCCGCGGCGGACCTGGTGATCGACACGTCCTCGATCAACATTCACCAGCTCAGCTCGCGGGTGTCGCACGCGTACGGAGGTCCGACCAATGACCAACTCCGGGTCACCCTCGTCACCTTCGGCTTCAAGAACGGCATCCCGGTCGACGCGGATCTGGTGGTGGACGTGCGGTTCCTACCCAATCCGCACTGGATCCCGGAACTGCGGCCACAGACCGGGCTGAGCAAACCGGTCCGGGAATACGTGTTGGCGCAGGAGGGGGCCGAGGAGTTCCTTCAGCGGCTCCAGGATCTGCTGACCGTGATGGCCGCGGGTTACATTCACGAGGGCAAGCGCTTCGTCACTATCGCCCTCGGCTGTACGGGCGGCAAGCACCGCAGTACGGCGATCGCCGAGGAGTTCGGGCGGCGGCTGCGGGAACTGGGCATGCCGACCAAGGTGCTCCACCGCGACGTGGGACGGGAGTGAGCCGATGATCGCCGGGTCGCGGACGCGGAGTCAGGTGTCCCGCGAGCGGCTGCCCGGCGTGGTGGCCTTCGGTGGCGGTCACGGGCTCGCCTCCTCCCTGACTGCGCTGCGCCGGATCACGGACCGGCTCACCGCCATCGTCACCGTGGCCGACGACGGAGGCTCCTCGGGCCGGCTTCGCGCCGAACTCAACTGCCTCCCGCCCGGAGATCTCCGCATGGCGCTGGCCGCGCTCTGCGGCGACGACGAGTCCGGCCGGACCTGGGCCGACGTCCTCCAGTACCGCTTTCCGGGATCGGGTCCGCTGGCCGATCACGCCATCGGCAACCTGTTGATCGTCGGCCTCTGGGAACGACTCGGCGACCCGGTGGCCGGCCTCGACATGGTGGCCCGACTCCTGGGAGCGGAGGGCCGGGTGCTGCCCATGGCGGCGGTGCCGCTGGAGATCGAGGCCGAAGTGATCGGACTGGATCCGCTGAATCCCGACGAGGTCTCCACCATCCGGGGTCAGGCCGAGGTGGCAAAGACGACGGCCGAGGTCCGAGCAGTGAACCTGATCCCGAACGATCCGCCGGCCTGCCCGAGTCGATCGAGGTGGTGCTGGAGGCCGACTGGATCGTGTTCGGACCTGGGTCCTGGTTCACGTCAGTGATTCCGCACCTGCTGGTCCCGAAGCTGGCCCACGCCATCCATGCCACCTCGGCTCGACGGCTAGCTCACCCTGAATCTCGAACCCGCGTACGAAACCGAGGGCTTCAGCGCCGCCCGGCACGTCGAGCTGCTCGCCGAACACGCTCCCGACATCCGACTCGACGCCGTGCTCGCCGACCAGCGCTTCGCCGCCGACGACACCCACCTGGCCGACTGGGCGGCCGCCCTCGGCGCCCAGCTCGTCGTCGCCGACCTGGCCGCCCGCGACGGCTCGCCTCGCCACGATCCGCTCCGGTTGGCTTCGGCGTACGCAGACATCATGGGCATCTGAGCCAAAGATTTCCCGTCCGATCACAGGCGCACCCTCTTCTCTCATCCGCACCCAGTGCTAAGGGTGCCGATGCAAGCAGAGGGTGCGCCTGCGGGAGGTCCTCCTACGCCCATCGTCTGGCCATCCGCGTGGCAAGATGCACTGATGGCGATGACGGCTCAGGTCAAAGCGGAACTCGCGACCATCAAGACCACCAAACCGTGTGACCGCAAGTCCGAAGTCGCCGCCACCCTCCGCTTCGCCGGCGGCCTGCACATCGTCAGCGGACGCATCGTCATCGAGGCGGAGCTGGACACCGGAGCCGCGGCGCGGCGGCTGCGGACCGAGATCAGTGAGGTCTTCGGGCACCCGAGCGAGATGGTCATCGTCAACGGCTCCGGCATTCGCCGCGGAACCCGCTACGTGGTGCGGGTCATCAAGGACGGTGAGGCGCTGGCCCGGCAGACGGGCCTGATCGACTCCAGAGGCCGTCCGGCCCGGGGGCTGCCGTCGCAGGTGGTGAGCGGTGGGCTCTGTGACTGTGTCGCCGCCTGGCGCGGCGCCTTTTTGGCCCACGGCTCGCTCACCGAGCCGGGTCGATCGATGGCCCTCGAGGTGACCTGTCCCGGACCGGAGGCCGCCCTGGCGCTGGTCGGGGCGGCGCGACGGTTGGGCATCGCCGCGAAGGCGCGCGAGGTCCGCAACGTGGACGGGTGGTGATCCGCGACGGGGACGCGATCGGAGCGCTACTGACCCGGCTCGGCGCCCACGAGTCGGTGCTCGCCTGGGAAGAGCGGCGGATGCGGCGCGAAGTACGGGCCTCGGCGAACCGGCTCGCCAACTTCGACGACGCCAATCTGCGCCGATCCGCCCGGGCGGCCGTCGCGGCCGGGGCCCGGGTCGAGCGGGCGCTGGAGATCCTCGGCGACGACGTGCCCGAGCACCTGAAGGCCGCCGGCCTGCTCAGGATCGAGAACAAGCAGGCCAGCCTCGAGGAGCTGGGTCAGCTGCACAACCCCCAGCTCACCAAGGACGCCGTCGCCGGCCGGATCCGCCGGCTGCTGGCCACCGCCGACAAGCGGGCCGCGCGAGCTCGGCATTCCGACCACCGAGGCCAGTCTGACCGCAGATCTCCTCGACGAACCCGAGTGAGCCTGCCCTCGGCGCCTCGTCGGGTGTTTCGCGGGCAGAACAGCGCGTCAACGCCCGCAGTCCAGTTCGTTAGGGTGTGACCTGGCCCCGGTCCCCGCCGGCGCCCCCTCACGAGAGTCTGAGCAAGAGGAGAACGCAGCATGACCGTACGAGTTGGCATCAATGGCTTCGGCCGCATCGGCCGCAACTTCTATCGCGCTGCGCTCGCCGCGGGCGCGGATATCGAGGTGGTGGCGGTCAACGACCTGACCGACAACGCGAGCCTCGGCCATCTGCTGAAGTACGACTCGATCCTCGGTCGCCTGGAGGGTGACGTGATCGCGACCGCCGACGACATCAGCGTCAACGGCAAGTCGATCAGGGTCTTCGAGGAGCGCGACCCTCCGCCCTGCCCTGGAGCGAGGTCGGCGCCGACGTCGTCGTGGAGTCCACCGGCATCTTCACCGACGCCACCAAGGCGAAGGCCCACATCGACGGCGGAGCCAAGAAGGTGATCATCTCCGCCCCGGCCAAGAACGAGGATCTGACCGTCGTCCTCGGGGTCAACGACGACGCGTACGACCCCGCCTTGCACCACATCATCTCCAACGCGTCCTGCACGACGAACTGCCTGGCGCCGATGGCCAAGGCACTCAACGACGAGTTCACCATCGTCAAGGGCCTGATGACCACCATCCACGCGTACACCCAGGATCAGAACCTGCAGGACGGTCCGCACAAGGATCTCCGTCGGGCCCGGGCCGCGGCGCTCAACATCGTGCCCACCTCGACCGGTGCGGCCAAGGCGATCGGCCTCGTGTTGCCGGAACTCAAGGGCAAGCTGGACGGCTTCGCACTCCGGGTGCCGGTGCCGACCGGCTCGGCCACCGACCTGACCTTCGAGGCCGGCCGGGAGACCTCGGTCGAGGAGGTCAACGCCGCGGTCAAGGCGGCGGCCGAAGGGCAGCTCAAGGGCTACCTCAAGTACACCGAGGATCCCGATCGTCTCCTCCGATATCGTCACCGACCCCATTCGTGCATCTTCGACTCCGGTCTCACCAAGGTGATCGGCAACCAGGTGAAGGTGGTCGGCTGGTACGACAACGAGTGGGGCTACTCCAACCGGCTGGTCGATCTGGTCGGCCTGGTCGCCAAGTCGCTGTAACCGTCTCGAGGCCGGGTTGCTGGTTTCCCATGTAAACATGGGAAACCGGTACTTCACTCGGCATATACGCCAGGTGAAGTACAGGTTTCCCGGTGAAGTGCGGGCGAGAGGCGCGTCGCGAGAGGAAGTTGCTGCATGAAGTCGATATCGGACCTCGGCGATCTGCGAGGCAAGCGGGTGCTGATCCGCTGTGACTTGAACGTGCCGCTGGACGGAGACCAGATCACCGACGACGGGCGGATCCGGGCGTCGCTGCCGACGCTGAACGCCCTACGCGAGGCCGGCGCCAAAGTGATCGTGCTGGCGCACCTCGGCCGGCCCAAGGGCGAGGTCAATCCGAAATACTCTCTCGCTCCGGCGGCGAAGCGGCTGGGCGAGTTGCTCGGGACCGAGGTCAAGCTGGCGTCCGATGTCGTCGGCGACGGGGCGCTGGAGGTCACCGACGGCCTGGCTGACGGCGAGGTGGCCATGCTCGAGAATGTGCGCTACGAGCCGGGCGAGGAGTCCAAGGACGAGGCGGAGCGAGGCGGCTGGCCGACGCCTACGCTGCGCTGGGCGATGTCTTCGTCTCCGACGGCTTCGGGGTGGTCCATCGCAAGCAGGCCTCGGTCTTCGACCTGGCGAAGCGATTGCCGAGCGCGGCCGGTCCCTGGTCCAGGCCGAGGTCGAGGTGCTGAGGCAGCTGACCGAGGAGCCGCAGCGACCGTACGTGGTCGTCCTCGGTGGGGCCAAGGTCTCCGACAAGCTGGCCGTGATCGCGAACCTGATCAAGACGGCCGACACCTTGGTGGTCGGCGGCGGGATGGTCTTCACCTTTTGGCGGCGCAGGGCTTCGGGGTGGGGAAGAGCCTGCTGGAGGCCGACCAGATCGACGCCGTCAAGGGCTACCTCGACGACGCCGCGGCCGGCGGAACGCAGATCGTGCTGCCGTCGGACATTGTCGTCGCGCCGGAGTTCAAGGAGGACTCACCACCGACGGTCGTGGCCGCCAACGCCATTCCCGATGATCAACTCGGCCTGGACATCGGTCCCGAGTCGTCCCGGGTCTTCGCGGCGGTCGTCGCCAAGGCCAAGACCGTGTTCTGGAATGGCCCGATGGGGGTGGCCGAGTGGGAGAACTTCGCCGCTGGCACAAAGGCGGTGGCCCGGGCGCTGACCGAGGTCGAGGGACTGTCGGTGGTTGGCGGTGGCGACTCCGCGGCGGCCGTACGTGATCTTGGTTTCGCCGACGACGACTTCGGCCACATCTCGACCGGGGGCGGGGCGAGCCTGGAATACCTGGAGGGCAAAACCCTGCCGGGATTGGCTGTGCTTGACGAGAACGGTGGATGAGCGTGCCGCGTAAGCCCTTGATGGCCGGCAACTGGAAGATGAACCTGAACCACGTCGAGGCCGTGGGTCTGGTGCAGAAGCTGACCTGGACGCTGGAGGACAAGCGGCACGACCCGGCCAAGTCCGAGGTCGATCGTGATCCCGCCGTTCACCGATCTGCGGACCGTCCAGACCCTGGTCGAGGGGGACCGGCTCAACCTCGGCTACGGCGCGCAGGACCTGTCACCGTTCGACAACGGCGCCTACACCGGCGACATCTCGGCGGAGATGCTGGTCAAGCTCGGCTGCCGCTACGTCGTCGTTGGCCACTCGGAGCGCCGGCGTTTCCACGGCGAGGACGACAACATCGTGAACGCCAAGACGATCAAGGCTGTCAACGGCGGTCTCACGCCGATCATGTGCGTGGGTGAGGGTCTTGCCGTGCGGCAGGAGCTGCGCCAGGTGCCCGACACGCTGCACCACGTCGAAGGCGCCCTGACCGGGCTCACCTCCGAGCAGGTGGGTGCGATGGTGATCGCGTACGAGCCGGTCTGGGCCATCGGCACCGGACGGGTGGCTACCCCGGAGGACGCCCAGGAGGTGTGTGCCGCCATCCGGGGTTGGATCGCCGAGCACCATGGCCAAGACATGGCCGAGAAGATCCGCATCCTGTACGGCGGATCGGTCAACGCCAGCAACGTCGCCGCGCTGATGGCCGAGGACGACATCGACGGCTGTCTGGTCGGCAACGCCAGCCTGGACGTCGAGCAGTTTGCCGCCATCGCGCGGTTCTATGACCTGCCCCTCTTCCTAGTCGGCTCGCGCGATCGGGTCCCCTGGCGATCCGGTCTTCCTCCTCCGCTCACCCGACGCTCGCCGACGGGCGGTCGATCGGAACGGAACCCCTGTCGTCTTCGTCGTCCAGACCGGCCGGGAACGCCGCCACCCGCTCACTCGCCGACGTCTCGTGGGTCGGGTCTCGCTGCCGTCGCAGATAGCGGACATCGCGTAGCAGTGAGTTAGGCTTTCCTGGTGCTTTTGGCCCTCGTACCGCTGATGACGACACCGATCTTGGTCTTCTCGATCGTGTTGTCCATCACCAGCATTGCCTTGGCGCTCTTTGTGTTGATGCACAAGGGACGTGGCGGTGGGCTTTCGGATCTCTTCGGCGGTGGCATCTCCACCTCGATGGGTGGTACGTCGGTGGCCGAGCGGAATCTCGACCGGCTGACGATCATCGTGGCTGTGGTCTGGCTGGCCTGCATCGTGGCCCTTGGTTTGCTGTACAAGTTGGGTGCCTAGCCCAGCGGACGATTGTTCGAACTGCGTACCAAGAGGAGATCAGCGTGACCGGTGGAAGTGCCATTCGGGGGAGTCGGGTCGGGGCAGGCCCGATGGGCGAGGCGGAGCGTGGCGACGCGGCGCCCCGGCTGTACGTCTCCTACTTCTGCGCCCACGGCCACGAGACCCGGCCCGCCTTTGCCGCCGACGCGCCGATACCCGAGACCTGGGACTGCCCCCGCTGCGGCCTGCCGTCCAATCTCGACTCCACCAACCCGCCGCCGCCGCCCAAGATCGAGCCCTACAAGACCCACCTCGCCTACGTGAAGGAACGCCGCACCGACGCCGAAGCGGCCGACATCCTGAGCGAAGCCCTGCAGGCCCTCCGCGACCGCCGCAACCGCGGCGAAGTCATCTACTGACGGCGGCAGCCGAATGCGCGCGTCATTCGACCGCGACTATGCGGTCGGATCCGGCGCGCAATGACGCTCAAGCCGTGGCGCGGCATCGGGGACAGGGCATGACAAGCCCTGTCCAGCCGCGCAGCGCCAGGTTGTGGCCGACCTCAAGCGCCACCTCGCAGGCACATCCGAACACATCGGCATGGCCGTATCGCAACGTTGCTAGCCCATCGCTTGTCGCGGAGTTGTCTCGGCGCATGTCCCGGAATCGGCCGCGACCGATATGGCCGACCTTGCCGTCCAACTCCACGAGCAAACCGAACTCCTCGTACCAGACGTCGGTCTCCGTGCGCCGGCGTACTTGTTGGCGCTGGCCCACAGGCAGGCCGTGGGCGCGTTCGACGTCGTGGAGATAGGACAGCTCGAGGGCACTCCGGACGCCTTCGGCAACGTCGTTCAGCAACCGCTCCAGGAACCTCCGATGCCGGACGAAGTGGCGTGCCTGCATGGCCCGGCGGATTCGCGCGGGGGTGGTCAGCCGACTCTGGACGGCGGTCGTCACCCAGGTCACGGCGCGGCCGACGTCATCTTCGGCCGCCGCCAGGTCCAGCACGATGTCCTCGATGGCGATGCGGGGCGGATTGCCCACCGTCATGCCCAGTCGTGCTCCCGGTCGCTCCCGGCGGAACTGCCAGGGTCCACGAAGGGCAGGGCATCCTGACCCGTTGGGCACCAGCACCTCGAAGAGGTCCGGCGGCGTGTCCACCAAACCCGCGAGATGTCCGGCTGCACGGCCGCCGAGGCGGGCTCGATCGCCGCCGAGCAGCACGCCGCCCCAGGCCAACGCCCGCCAGGAGGGTTCACCTGAGCTGGTGACGTAGAGGCCCGAGGTCAGTCGTTGCCAGCTCCCGGAATTGACCAGCCGGCTGACCACGTGGCGGCTGAGACCAGCACCTAACACCTGCTCCCGGGTGAGAGCACCGTCTTGGTGATAGGCGAGGCGTGTGACTCCATCGGGCACGGTGGTTCTCGCGTACATGGCCGGACGATCTCAACCGCAGAGCCAGGCGCGCTACTGGGCGGCGGCAATCTGTGGATATCTAACCGGAATGCGCGTCCAATCGGGCCGCGACTACCCGGTCGGATCCGGCGCGCAAACGAGGATCAGATCAGACCGCGCTGGAGCAGGTCCTGCGGCAACTGGCCGGCCGCAGCTCGGTCGATCAGCCAGAGCGTACGGGACGTGCCGGAAACCCCAGCGGCGGGAACCTGAACGGACCCCGTGCCCAGCAGCGCCATCTTCGCCGCGCCGGCCTTGTCCTCACCGCTCACGACGAACCAGACCTCGGCGGAAGAGTTGATCACCTCGAGGGTGAGGCTGATCCGCTCCGGCGGCGGCTTGGGGGAGGAGCGCACGGCGATCACCCGGCCCTGCTCGTACGACGACGGATGCTCCGGAAAGATCGAGGCGACGTGGCCGTCCGGACCCATGCCGAGCAGGCAGATGTCGAAGCGGGTGTCGCCCAACTCGCCGTCGTACGCCTCGGCGGCCTCGTCCAGATCAAGACCGCCATCGCTGGCCGGCATCGGGTGCAGGCGAGTGCCTTCCAACGGCAGCGCCGGTGTCAACAGGTCCAGTGCCTGCTTGGCGTTGCGGTCGGCGTCGTCGGCAGGCACGAAGCGCTCGTCTCCCCACCAGAGCTCGACGCGCGTCCAGTCGACCGCCGAGTGCCGCCCCTCGGCCGCGAGCCGACCGTAGGCCCGAGTCGCGATCCGCCCCCCGGTCAGCGCGATCTGCGGGACCTGGAAGTCCCGTTGGAGCTCGGTGATCCGGGCCAGCAGGCGGGCGGTCAGCGCCTCCGCGACGTCGTCGGCGTCAGCGTGCACCAAGACCTCGGGTCCGCTCGTCGTCACGTGCTCACCTTCTCTCTGATCCGCCGCGTCGCCTTCTTCGCCGGTGTGCTCTTCCGATCGGACTTCAGCAGAGCCTTGACGGCGCGCTCATAGATCGGGTCGTCGTCGAGCCGGCGGAGTTCCTCGCTGATCAGATCCGTGATCTCCCGCCGCTTCAGGGCGACCAGGCGTTCCGGCTGACCGGGCACCGCGTAGGAGGCGAGCAATCCGTCGGGCCGGGTGATGGCGATGTCGCCGGCGGCTGTCGTCATCCGGACGGCAGTGATCCCCGGGCCGTCACTGGTCCGCGTTTGCACCGGCAGTTTCAGCCGGGACGACAACCACGTCGCCAACAACTCCGCCGACGGATTCCCGCGCACCGCCTCCACGGTGACGGCCTTGATCCGGGCCGGGTACTGGTCCAGGGCGGCGGCCAACAGTCCCCGCCAGCGGGTAAGCCGGGTCCAGGCGAGGTCGGTGTCGCCGGGCTGGTAGCTCTTGGCTCGCTCCAGCAGCGCCGCCCGCGAGCGGGAAACGGCGGCGGCATCGGTCAGTCGCCGTACGGCCAGCTGGGACAGCTCCTCGTTGGCCGGACTGGCCGGACAGGCGCCGGGCCACCAGATCACCACCGGTGAATCGGGCAGCAGCAACGGCCGGATGACCGACGCCGGGTGCGCACCGACCGGGCCGCGCATCCGGATCACCACCACCTCGCCGGGTGTGCCCTCACCCATCCGCACCTCGGCGTCGAGAGACGACAAGCGGCCACCGGCGATGACGACCAGCAGAATCCGGGCCGGGTGCTCCCGGCCGGCCAGGGTGCTCGCCTCGAGCGCTTCCTCGTAGTCCTTCTCGTCGCAGACGACGATCAACGTCAACACCATGCCCATCGACGGGCTGCCCGCGTTGCGTCGCGCCTTCAGGAGCGCCGCCGAGATCTGCGCGGAGGTCGTGTCGGCGAGGACGATGGTGCTCATGGCCGACGCCAGGTGAAGCCGTCCCGGGCCAGCATCTCCTCCGAGCCGGCCGGCCCCCACGATCCCGGTTCGTACGGTTCGGGCATCGTCGGCGTTCCGGCCCAGTAGTCCAGAATCGGATCAAGGATCTCCCAGGAGAGCTCGACCTCCTCGTGCTGCGGGAACAGCGGTGGATCGCCGAGCAGCACGTCCAAGATCAACCGCTCGTACGCCTCCGGCGAGGACTCGGTGAACGACCCCCCGTACGCGAAGTCCATGTTGACCTCACGGATCTCCATCTGCGTCCCCGGCACCTTGGCCCCGAAGCGCAGCGTGACGCCCTCGTCGGGCTGGATTCGGAGCACCAGGGCGTTGTAGCCGAGCTCCTCGGTGTCGGTGGCCGTGAACGGCAGGTGTGGCGCGCGCTTGAAGCCCAACGCGATCTCGGTGACCCGCCGAGCGAGCCGCTTGCCGGCGCGCAGGTAGAACGGGACCCCCGCCCAGCGTCGGTTGTCGATATCGACGCGGAACGCCGCGTAGGTCTCGGTCTTGGAGTCGGAAGGAATCGCCTTCTCCTCCAGGTAGCCGAGGACCTTCTCCCCGCCGGCCCAACCGCCGTGGTACTGCCCGCGCGCGGTGTGGAGATCCATCCTGCGTGCGGGCCGGGCGGCGGCCAGCACCTTCTGCTTCTCGGCCCGCAGCTGGGCCGCCTCGAAGGACGTGGGCTCCTCCATGGCGGTCAGCGCCAGCAGCTGGAGCAGGTGATTCTGGATCACGTCACGCGCGGCCCCGATGCCGTCGTAGTAGCCGGCTCGGCCACCGATGCCGATGTCCTCGGCCATGGTGATCTGCACATGATCGACATAGTTGTTGTTCCACACGGGCTCGAACAGCTGGTTGGCGAACCGCAGCGCCATCATGTTCTGGACCGTTTCCTTGCCCAGGTAGTGATCGATGCGGAACACCGACGGTGCCGGGAACACACTCGAGACGATCCGGTTGAGCTCCCGGGCGCTGGACAAGTCATGACCGAAGGGCTTTTCGATCACCACCCGGCTCCAGCGACCGGTCTGCTCGTCGGCCAGCCCCTGCTCCCGGAGCTGGTCGACGACGGTCTGGAACAGCCCGGGCGGGATGGACAGGTAGAACGCGTGGTTACCGCCGGTGCCACGGGCCTCGTCCAGCTCGGAGATCGTCTCGCTCAGCCGTACGAACGAGTCATGATCACCGATCTGACCGGGCACGAACCGGATGCCTTCGGACAGTTGCCGCCAGACCTCCTCCCGGAACGGGGTACGGGCGTGCTTCCTGACCGCGTCGTGCACGATCTTGGCGAAATCCTGATGCGCCCAGTCCCGGCGGGCGAAGCCGACGAGGGCGAACCCGGGCGGCAGAAGCCCGCGGTTGGCGAGGTCGTACACCGCGGGCATCAGCTTCTTGGTCGAGAGGTCACCCGTCACCCCGAAGATCACCAGGACGCACGGACCGGCGATCCGGGGTAGTCGGCGGTCTTCGGGGTCGCGAAGCGGATTGGGCCGCGCCAGAACCGTCACAGACGGAGCCTCTCGCTCGGGTCAGGACTTATGCGAGGCCTGCTGCTGCGCTGCTTCCTTGTCCTCGCCCTCCAAGGCGGCCCGGACCGTCTCGACCAACTCGTGCCAGGACTTCTCGAACTTGTCGACACCCTCGGTCTCGAGGACGGCGACGACGTCGTCGTAGTCGATGCCCTGTTCAGCGAGCGCGTCCATCGTCGCCTGCGCCTCGTCCTCCCGGCCACTGACCGTGTCCCCGGTCACCTCACCGTGGTCGGCGAAGGCGTCCATCGTCTTCTCCGGCATGGTGTTCACGGTGTTGGCGACCACCAGCTCGGCGACGTACAACGTGTCGGGGAACGCCGGGTCCTTGACCCCGGTCGAGGCCCACAGCGGCCGCTGCCGGTTGGCCCCCTTGGCCTCCAAGGCCGCCCAGCGGTCGGTGGCGAAGGCCCGTTCGTACAGCGCGTACGCCAACCGCGCGTTCGCGATCGCGGCCTTGCCCTTGAGCGCCTTCGCCTCGTCGGTGCCGACGGCGTCCAGTCGCTTGTCCACCTCGGTGTCGACGCGAGAGACGAAGAACGAGGCGACGCTGTGGATGGTGCTCAGGTCGTGGCCGTTGGCCGACGCCTGCTCCAACCCCGCCATATACGCGTCGATGACGCCCTGGTAGCGCTCCAGGGCGAAGATCAAGGTGACGTTGACGCTGATCCCCTCGGCGATCGTGGCCGTGATTGCCGGCAGTCCGGGCTCGGTGGCCGGGATCTTGATCAACACGTTGGGCCGATCCACGGTCTTCCACAGGTCGGCGGCCTCGGCCTTGGTCTCCTCGGTCTGCATCGCGAGCAGAGGGCTCACCTCGATCGAGACCCGGCCGTCGGTTCCGTTCGTGGCGCGGTAGGTGTCGCTCATCACGTCGCAGGCGTTGCGGACGTCGTCGGTGGTCAAAGCCCGGATCGCGTCGTCGACGTCGGCGCCGGACGCGGCCAGCTCGTTCATCTGGGCGTCGTAGGCTTCGCCCTTGGCCAAAGCGGTGGCGAAGATGGTCGGGTTGGTGGTCACGCCGGAGACCGACTTCTCCTTCACCAGGCTGGCCAGATTGCCGGTGTCGAGGCGTTCCCGGGACAGGTCGTCCAGCCAGATCGAGACGCCGGCGTCGGCGAGTTTCTTCAGTCGCTCACTCATGATCAAAATCCCTTCAGCTGATGGTGACGCCTGGGTTGTCTTCCAGGTCGGCGGTGGACTTGGGCCCGCTGGCGGCGGCGTGGGCCGGTGCCCCCTCCAGGGTGGCCGCCTGGATGCTCTCCTTGGCCGCGGCGGCCACCGTGTCCGCACTGAACCCGAACTCCTGGAACAAGATGGCGGCCGCGGCACTCGCGCCGTAGTGGTTGATGCTGATGATGCGTCCGGCGTCCCCGACGATGTCCCGCCACGCTCCGCTGACGCCGGCCTCGATGCTCACTCGCGCCTTGATGTTCGCCGGGATCACCGACTCCCGGTACTCCTCGTCCTGCTCGTCGAACCACTCCCGGCACGGCATGGAGACCACGCGGGCGGCGATGTCTTCAGCGGCCAGCGCCTCGGCGGCGGCGACGGCGTACTGCACCTCCGAGCCGGTGCCGATCAAGATCACGTCGGGGGTGCCCTCGGCGTCTTTGAGAACGTACGCGCCCTTGCCGACGCCGCTGGTGTCGGCGAACCCCTCGGCTCCACGCGCCACGATGGGTAGGTTCTGTCGGCTCAAGATCAAGCCTGCCGGGCGGTCCTTGTTCTTCAGGATCTGCACCCAGCAGGCGGTGGTCTCGTTCGCGTCCATCGGCCGGACGACGTCGAAGCCCGGGATGGTGCGCAGGGCCGAGAGGTGCTCGATCGGCTGGTGGGTCGGCCCGTCCTCGCCGAGCCCAATCGAGTCGTGCGTCCAGACGAAAGTGACCGGGATGCGCATCAGCGCCGCCAGCCGGACCGGCGGTCGCATGTAGTCGCTGAAGGTGAGGAAGGTGCCGCCGTACGGCCGGGTGCCGCCGTGCACTTTGATGCCGTTCATGATCGAGCCCATGGCGTGCTCGCGGATGCCGAAGTGCAGCGTTCGCCCGTACGGATTGCCGGGAAACATCTTCGACTGCCGGTCCAGCGGCAAGAAGCTGGGCACACCCTCCATCGTCGTGTTGTTGGACTCGGCCAGGTCCGCCGAGCCGCCCCATAGCTCCGGCAGCTTCGGGGCCAAGGCGTTGAGCACCTTGCCCGAGGCGGCCCGGGTGGCGATGCCCTTCGGGTCCGCGTCCCAGGTGGGCAGGCCCTCGTCCCAGCCCGGGGTCAACTCGTTGTCGATCATCCGGTCGTAGAAGGCCTTCGCGTCCGCGTTGTCCCTCGCCCAGGTGTCGAAGTCGGCCTGCCAGTCCTCTTGGGCCTGCCTGCCGCGCTCCAGCAGCTTCCGGGTGTGGGCGAGGACGTCGTCGTCGACCTCGAAGGTCTGGTCGGGGTCGAAGCCGAGAATCTTCTTGGTGGCCGCCACCTCGTCGGCACCGAGCGCGCTGCCGTGCGCCTTGCCGGTGTTCCGCTTGTCCGGTGCCGGCCAGCCGATGATCGTGCGCAGGCTGATGAAGCTGGGCCGGTCGGTGACCTTGCGGGCCTCCTCCAGCGCGTCGATCAGGGCCGGGACGTTCTCCTCGTACTGGGTGTCGTCGTTGGTCCAGTCGATGCTCTGCACGTGCCAGCCGTACGCCTCGTAGCGGGCTGCCGTGTCCTCGGAGAGGGCGATGTTGGTGTCGTCCTCGATGGAGATGTGGTTGTGGTCGTAGATCACCGTGAGGTTGCCGAGGTGCTGCGTGCCGGCAATCGAGGACGCCTCGGAGGTGACGCCCTCCTCGATATCGCCGTCGGAGGCCAGTGCGTAGATGTGGTGGTCGAAGATCGACTTGCCCTCGGGGGCGTCGGGGTCGAGCAGCCCGCGCTCCCGCCGGGCGGCCATGGCCATGCCGACGGCGTTGGCCAGCCCCTGGCCGAGCGGGCCGGTGGTGATCTCCACGCCTTTGGTATGGCCGTACTCGGGGTGGCCCGGGGTCTTGGAACCCCACGTACGCAGGCTCTTGAGGTCGTCCAACTCCAGTCCCCAACCGCCAAGATAGAGCTGGATGTACAACGTGAGGCAGGAGTGCCCACACGACAGCACGAACCGGTCCCGGCCCGGCCAGTGCGGCTCGGCGGGGTTGTGGCGCATCACCTTCTGGAACAGGGTGTAGGCCACCGGCGCCAGGCTCATCGCGGTGCCGGGATGGCCATTGCCCACCTTCTGGACGGCGTCGGCAGCCAGCATGCGGACGGTGTCGATCGCCCGGCCGTCCAGGTCCGTCCAACCCTCGGGGAGCACCAGCGCATCGGTTTGGGTGTCGGTCACGTCGTCTAAATCCTTCCGAGTCGATCCTTGGGTGGATCCTCGCGCAGTCCAGGACAGTTCGAACCCTACCGGTGGGCCCCCTGCTCCGGTACCGGGCCCAGAGTGGGAGGGAACCCACAATCGGCGTGTTGCCGGACCGAGATGTGAATCGGGGAAGCGGGCCATAGACTTCGGCGGGTGACCAGCATCGACGTGACGGGTCGGGTGTCGACCGACGCCACCACCGGTCTAGGTGCCGGTCTCGATTCTGGTTTGGGGGCACTCGATCTCGGGCAGGCTCCAGTCCGGGTCCGCGACGTCTTCTCGGCGTACGTCGGCCTCACCAAACCGCGGATCATCGAGCTCCTGCTGGTGACAACCGTGCCGGCCATGTTCCTGGCGGCGGGCGGGGTGCCCAGTCTGCGGCTCGTGGCGCTCACCATGATCGGCGGCTGCCTGGCCGCGGCCAGTGCGAACGCGATCAACTGCGTGTTGGACCGTGACATCGACGAGCAGATGCGCCGCACCCGGCGCCGGCCGCTGCCCCGGCACGCCATCTCGGCGCGGTCAGCCACCGTCTTCGGTCTGGTGCTCGGCGTGGCGTCGACCCTGTGGCTGGGCTTCTTCGTGAACTGGTTGTCCGCGGGCCTGGCGCTGGCGGCGAACGCCTTCTACGTCTTCGTCTACACCATGTGGCTCAAGCGGCGGACGTCACAGAACATCGTCTGGGGTGGGATCGCCGGTTGCTTCCCGCCGTTGATCGGCTGGACCGCCGTGACCGGATCTCCTGCCTGGGCGCCGCTCATCCTCTTCGCCATCGTGTTCTGCTGGACCCCGCCGCACACCTGGGCGCTGGCCCTGCGCTACCGCGAGGACTACGCCGCCGCCGGCGTGCCGATGCTGCCGGTCGTCCGCTCCGCAACGACTGTCGGCGGTCGCATCGTCGTGTGGTCGGTGATCACCGTGGCCGTCTCGCTGCTGCTCTGGCCGGTCGCCGGCACCGGCTGGCTCTACCCGGCCGTGGCCGCCGGACTCGGTGTGGCGCTGATCGGGGAGTCGGTCGCCCTGTGGCGACGGGCGCGGGCGGGTCTGCTGGACGCGGCCCTACGCCCGATGCGGCTCTTCCACTGGTCCAACTCCTATCTGGCCCTGGTGTTCGTGGCCGCCGCCGTGGATCCGCTCCTGCGCTGAGCCCAATCGGCAACACGACACGTCGCTCATGGCCCAGTCGGTCGAACTGCTGCTCGATGCTCAGGCGGATTCGATCATCCGCAAGCAGTGGGCCGCGCTCGCGGCCGCCGGCCTGCCGAGCGAGCAGCGCACGGGCCACGACCAATCGCACCGGCCGCACATCACCTTGTACGCAGGGGATCGCATCGACCCCGAGGTCGAGCCGGCGCTGGTCGAGGCGGTGGCCGGGCTCGACCTGGCCGTCGTCATCGGTTCGGTCTTGATCTTCGGGCCGCGTCGGGGGCAGAGCATCCTCGTGCGTTCCGTGGTGCCAAGTCAGGACCTGCTCCGGTTGCAGGCACGGGTCGCCGAGATCTGCGGCGCCGACTCGGAGGGTCAGTTCGGACCCGGCCGGTGGAGTCCGCACGTCACCCTGGCCCGGCGCGTGCCCAATGATCAGGTGGGCGCCGCGCTGGAGATCCTGGGGGACCGGACGACGACGGCGACGATCACCGAGTGCCGGCGCTGGGACGGCGCCGCAAAGAGGTCGTGGCTGCTGTGACGGGTGAGGCCCGGCTCGTTGAGATTGCCTACGGGCAGATCACCGCCGCCGTACGGACCGCGTCGCCGGCCGAGCTGCGGGCGCCTACCCGGCTGCCGGCGTGGAACGTCGCCGAACTTCTCTTCCACCAGCTGCTGGACGCCCAGCGAGTTCTGATCGCCCTGGCCACACCGACCGACGACCCGGTCAACACCGACGCCGTGCGCTACTGGCAGCCGTCGGCGGCTGACGCGGACTTCGAGGGCGACGAACTGCACGCCCGCTACGTCCAGCGGTCGGCCGCCGCCTACTCCGAGCCAGCCGGACTTGTGCGGCACTGGATCGACACCTCGGGCGCCGCCGTCCGCGCCGCCCATCGAGCACCGGCCAACGGCCGCATCCGCACGCAGAATCGCGTGATCACCGTCCGCGACTTTCTCAGCACCGTGGTGGCCGAGGCGACGGTGCACTATCTCGATCTGACCGTGTCCTTGCCGGCGCCCGACCCCGACGCCGCCCTCCTCACGCATGTGCGTCGAGTGCTCGATGGTCTGCTCGGGCAGCCACTGCCCGCCGACTGGTCCAATGTCGAGGCGGTGCTCAAGGGGACCAACCGGCTCCCGCTGTCGATGTCCGACAAGACAGCGTTGGGCGATCGAGCAGCGCGCTTTCCCTTACTCGGCTAGGGCATTGACCAAGGGATCGAAGATTCCGCTTTCAGCGCCGGCGTGGGCGTGCGCCGGACCGAGAGCATCAGGTTCGTCGCGGCGGCCACGGCCAAGGCAGCCCCGAGGAGATGCAGGGCCACGAGCACGATGGGCAATCCAAGGTGGTACTGCGTCAGACCCAGGGCGGCCTGCACCAGTTCGACGACGAGGAGCAGAACAGCTGCCCGGCTGCGCAGCAGCCAGACGCAACCGAGGGTCGCGCCGATGGTGACGTACACGGCGGCGGCGTGGACGTGGGAGACCAGGGCGGGATCGAAGCCGGTCCGCACCGAATATTGGTCACCGGAGTGCGGCCCGCTGCCCGTCACCACCGTGCCCAGCCAGACCGCCACCCACATGGCGACGAAGGTGATGCGCGTCAGCAATCGGGCCGAGCGGGCCACCGGTTGCCGAGGGACCAGCCACGCCTTGCGGATGAGCCAGACCGACAGCGCGATCAAGATCATCGATACGAGGAAGTGGAACGCGACCACGAACGGGTTCAGCTGGGTCCAGACGCTGATGCCGCCGATGATCGCCTGCGCCGGGATGCCGAGCGCCATGCCCCCCGCCAACCAGCGCAGATCGCGTCGTGGGCCGCGCTCGTCGCGGTAGCGCAATGCGGCGACGAAGGTGAGCAGCGCAACGGCAATCAACACGAAGGTGAGCAGCCGGTTCCCGAACTCGATGGCGCCGTGGATGCCGAGCTCGGGATGGCTGACGTAGGAGTCCTCGGTGCACCGGGGCCAGGTGGGGCAGCCCATGCCGGAGCTGGTCAGGCGCACGACGCCACCGGTGACCACGATGCCGATGTTGGCCACCAGCGAGGCCACCGACCAGAAGCGGAGGAACCGGTCGCCGCGGACGGTCGCCGGTGCCGGCGCGGTCAGGAGATCCATCGGAACCCCCGCCAGGCCAGCACGGCCGCGATACCGCCCCAGACCGCCAGCACGAGCAGGGGCCAGCCCAGTGCCACACCGGAGGCGGCCGCGCGCAGACCCTCACCGAGGGCAGCCGTGGGCAGCACCATGATCACGGGTTGCAAGACGGCGGGATAACGCTCGAGCGGCACCACGAGCCCGCCGCCGGCCAGCAGGACCACGTAGATCAGGTTGGCGACCGCCAGGGTCAGCTCGGCGCGCAGCCGACCGGCGAGAGCCAGGGCCAGGCCGGCGAACACGGCACCCGCAAGAACGATCGCGAGGACCGCGGTGAGAAAGCTCGGGAGTGTCCAGACGGGGCGCCAGCCGAGGACGAGGGCGAGGCCGCTCAAGATCACGAGCTGACCCAGGACGACCGCGGTGGTCGCCAGCGCCTTGCCCGCGAGCAGGCCGGTCCGACCGAGCGGGGTGCAGGCGAGCCGCTCGAGCACGCCGTAACGCCGTTCGAATCCCGTGGCGATCGCCAACGAGGTGAACGACGACGACCACACGGCGAGGGCCAGCACCGACGGCGCCAGCTCCGCAAGCCCTCCAAGCCAGCCGCCGACCCGGCCGACGATCAAGATCCCCGCCGGGATCACCAGCGCCAGGAGCAGCTGTTCGCCGTTGCGGAGCAGCAGGACGGCCTCCGTACGGGCGTGGGCCAGCACCCGGCGGGGCGCCGGGGCGCTTTGGGCAGCGGGACGGAGGTCCAAGACAAGCCCACTCATGAGGCCACCCGGAGCCGGGTGTGGGCCAGGAAGACGTCCTCGAGAGTGCGGCCGTCGCGGGTCAGCTCGGCGACCGTGCCGGCCACGGCCACGTGACCCTGGTCGAGGATGTAGACCTGATCGGCCAGCACCTGCGCTTCGTCCATGGCGTGCGTCGTCAAGACGATGCTGACGCCGGCGGTCCGGAGCTCCTCCAACAGCCGCCACGTCGCGCGGCGTGCGTGCGGATCCATGCCCGCCGTAGGCTCGTCCAGGAACACCAGCTCGGGCCGTCCGATCACAGCCGCGGCGAGATTCACGGCCTGCTGCTGGCCGCCCGACAGTCGGCGGTACGGCAGGTGGGCGACGTCGGTGATGTCGCAACGCTCCATCAGCGCGGCGACGTCATGGGGATGCTCGTACAGGGAGGCGAGGTACCGCAGCAGCTCCGCGGCCTTGATGCCCGACCAGGCTCCGGTGCTCTGCGGCATCAGTCCGACGCGAGCGGCGATGGCGGCCGCCCCCGGACGGTTCCCGAGCACGTTGATCGTGCCGGTGTCGGGAGTGATCAGTCCCGTGCAGCAGCGCAGCAGTGTCGTCTTGCCGGCACCGTTGGGCCCCAGCACTGCCGTCACCTGGCCCGTTGCGGCGGCGAGGCTCAGGCCGTCCAGCACTGGACGGCCGAAACGCACACCGATCGCGTCCACCTCGAGGGCGGTCGGCTGCGGCTGGATCACGGCAGCAGTCTAAGTCGGGGGGAACAGCCGCCGCCCGGTCGACAGCTGCGGGCGATGGCTGAAGGCCTCGGTCACTGACGGCTCGGTCCCTGGCTTGACCCGTCAGGTGGCGGCCAAGATTTCTGCGAGGTCGTACTTGACCGGCTCCTCGAGTTGCTCGTACGTGCAGGACGTCGGATCCCGGTCGGGCCGCCAACGGTTGAACTGTGCGGTATGCCGGAAGCGGACGCCCTCCATGTGCTCGTAGCGCACCTCGACCACCAGCTCGGGGCGGAGCGGGACGAAGGAGAGGTCCTTGCCGGCGTTCCAGCGGCTGGTCTCGGAGTTCCGTGGGGTGCGGGCGCCCTCCTCCTGCTTGGCCCAGGCCCACGGATGATCATCGAACGTGGTGACCAACGGCTGCAGCTCGGCGAACAGCTCCTTGCGCCGGGCGGCCGGGAAGGCGCCGATCACGCCGACGCTGGCCAGTTCGCCGCTGTCGTTGTAGAGGCCGAGCAGCAGCGACCCGATGCTGTCCGGACCACTTTTGTGGACCCGGTAGCCGGCGACGACGCAGTCGGCGGTCCGCTGGTGTTTGATCTTGAACATGGTGCGCTTGTCGGGCTGATAGGTGCCGGCCAACGGCTTGGCCACCACCCCATCGAGCCCTGCCCCCTCGAACTGGGAGAACCACTCCCGGGCAGTCGTGTGATCCCGGGTGATCCGGGTGAGGTGGATCGGAGCCTTGGCGTCGGTCAGCGCCTGCTCGAGGGCGGCCCGCCGATCCTCGAAGGAGTGCTTGGTGTAGTCGGTGTCGCCCAGCGCGAGCAGGTCGAAGGCGATGAAGCTCGCGGGCGTTTCCTCCGACAGCAGCTTGACCCTGCTGGCGGCCGGGTGGATGCGTTGCTGCAGGACCTCGAACTCCAGTCGGTCGCCCACCACGACGACGATCTCCCCGTCCACGACACACTTCTCGGGCAGGCTCGCCCTGACCGCCTCGACGACCTCCGGGAAGTACCGGGTCATCGGACGCTCGTTGCGGGAACCGATCTCCACCTCGTCGCCGTCGCGGAAGACGATCGAGCGGAAGCCGTCCCACTTGGGCTCGTACGACAGGGCGCCGGTCGGGATCTCGGGAACCGACTTCGCCAGCATGGGGGAGACCGGCGGCATGACGGGCAGCAGCATGCTGCTCATTCTCACCGATTCTCGAGCGGGCCCCATCGGTTCCTACACTTCCTGCCATGACCGAAGCTCAGCCGGTGGCGGCCCCGCCCACCGGCCTGCCTCCGGCGGAGACCAAGACCAACTACCTGAGCTCGGTCATCGCGCTGGTCGTCGGGATCGGGTTGGCCGTTGGCGTGAGCGCCGTCTTCGGCCTGATTGGTTGGGGTGGGGAGTTCGCTTCGCAGACGGCGGGTGCCTCGGCCGGCGCAGCCCCCTTGATCATCGACGGCATTCGCCAACGTCGGGCCCGTGGGCGGCGCCAGGATCTGCAGGCTCTCAGTCGCGGCCGCCAGGTCCGGCCCAAGCTCATCGTTGCGTCGTTGCTGGGCTTTGCGCTGCTGCTCGTGGACAGCGCGATTGGGTACGCCATGGCCAAGGCCACCCAACTGGCCGTACGGCTCTCCGACGGCGATCCGGCGAAGTGGGTGACGGCGTACGCGCCGCTCGGCGGACTGGTGGTCTTCCCCATCGTCATCGGGTCGGCCGTGCTGCTAGGTCTCGCTGCCGGGCACCGGCTCGGCGAGCACCGCAAGCGGTGGATCTGCTTCGGCATCGGCGTGTACGCCGTGGTCAGGATCTTCCACCTGTCGGTGTCTGGTGGGCTACCCGGGTACAGCATGTTCTACCTGGTGCTCGGCGCGGTGGTCACGCTTCCTGCGCTCCTGGGCGC
Source organism: uncultured Actinomycetota bacterium (assembly GCA_963791865.1). Classification (GTDB taxonomy): domain Bacteria; phylum Actinomycetota; class Actinomycetes; order Propionibacteriales; family Propionibacteriaceae; genus Microlunatus. The sequence goes on along the minus strand of CAWBUC010000020.1, from coordinate 266,749 downwards.
CGCGCTGCTCGGCGCGTGGTGGGCGAAGAAGACCCAGGCGGTGTTCAACGCGACCTCGTTCTTCCGCCGGCTTCCCGACGAGGACCAGGAGGCGGCGCTGGCGCTGCTGGGCGAAACGGTCGACAGCCGTGGGGCGCCGACCACCGGCTCAGCGGTCCTGATGCTCCCCGGCGCGTCGCCATTCCGCCCGGCGCCGCTCCCGGTACCGACGCTCCGGCTCGGTCAAGTCCTCGGTCAGCGACTGATCGACCGCCGCCACGGCTTCGGCCATCCGGCCGTCGCGGGCCAGTAGATCCGCCCGCACGGCGTGCCAGCGGGGGCTCGCCGGGATGTTCTCCACTTCCTGGAGCCCGCGTGCGGCGCCGTCGCGCTCGCCAATGGCCACTGCCCGGGCCAATGCAGCCGCTGGGGTGGGAGCGACGGTCAGCAACAGGTCGTACAGCCGGACGATCTCCGTCCAGTTGGTGGCGGCATAGTCCTCGGCGCGGGCGTGTTCGGCGGCGATGGCGGCCTGCAGTTGGTAGGCATCCGCCATCCCGGAGGTCCGGCGGAGCGAATCGTTGAGGAGTTCGATCCCCTCGGTGGTCGCGTCGGAGTCCCAGCGGGTGCGGTCCTGCTCTGGCAGCACCACGACCTCGCCCGTGCTGTCGGTCCGGGCGGCGCGCCGCGCCTCGGTGAGCAGCAGCAGGGCCAGTACGGCGGTCGGCATCGCCTCGTCGGGCATCAGGTCGTGGATCAGCCGCCCCAGCCTGATGGCCTCGGCGCAGACGTCGACGTCGAGCACGTTGCTCCCGCCGATCGGGGCGTGACCGGCGGTGTAGAGGGTATGGACCACGCCGCACACGCCAGCGAGCCGGCTCGGCAGTTCGGCGTCGGTCGGAATCCGGTACGGGATGTGGGCGGTGGCGATCTTCTGCCGGGTCCGGGTCAGCCGCTTGGCCATGGCCACGGGGCTGGTCAACAGCACGGCGGCGACCTGCTCCACGGACAGCTGGCAGAGCGTGCGCAGGGCGAGGGCGACTTGGGCGTCCAGCGAAAGCGAGGGATGGCAACACGTGAAGATGAGGCGCAGCTGGTCGTCCCGGACCACGCTGTCCGGTGGTGGGTCGGGAGTGAGCAGGTCCATCCTGTCCACTCCTTCTCGTTCCTTGCCGCGGCGCTGGTTCTCCCGGCGCAGCAGGTCGATCGCCTTGCGCCGGGCAGCCACCACCAGCCAGGCGCGCGGATCGTCGGGTATCCCGCTGCGCGGCCAGTCTCGGAGGGCGGCGATGGCCGCTTCCTGGACGGCGTCCTCGGCCACACTCCAGTTCCCGGTGGTCCGGACCAGAGTGGCGAGAATGCGTGCCCCCTCGGTCCGGACTACCTCGGCCAGGCGGTCGTCCGGCGCGGCCACCTCACCCCATCGTCGGAATGACCGGCCGTACCTCGACCGCACCGTCCCAGGCGCCGGGAATCTCGGCGGCCAGGGCGATGGCCGCGTCGAGATCGGCCGCCTCGAGCAGATAGAAACCGGTGAAGGCCTCCTTGGTCTCGGCGTACGGACCGTCCGAGGTCACCACCTCACCACCGCGGGCTCCCTTGACCCGGACCACCGTGGCGGTGCTGGTCGGGTATAGGGCGGCTCCACCTCGAATGGCGTCGGCGTTCTTATCGCCGAAATGGCCGTACTCGGTCATGACGTCGGAGTACTCGGGCGCGGACCAGTCGACGTCGGCCGCGTAGATGAGTGCTGCGTACTGTGGCATGTGGAGCTCCTTCGGTTGGTCGGAGGGGTCCTCGTGACCGCTCTCACCACCATGACGAACGAGAAGTTCGCCCGAGGACATCATCCGACGTCGCGATTGGCGGAGTAAGGCGGACCTTATTTGAATGGACCGGTCGAATAAGCGCACACTGGTGTTGTGAAAACCCCCGAACGAGCGGATGTCGGTGCGTCTGGCGCGCCGTTGGGTGGTGACTCCGACGCCTCCACCCGCCAGCGGGTGGCGAGCTCCATTCTCGAGCACGGCCCGTCGACCGCGGCCGAACTCGCGGAGCGGCTGGGCCTCACCGCCGCCGGGATCCGCCGGCACCTCGACGTCTTGCTCGAACAGGGGCGGCTGACCGCCCGCGAGCAGCGGGTCTACGGCTCCCGGGGTCGGGGTCGCCCGGCCAAGGTGTTTGCCTTGACCGACGCGGGACGCAGTGCCTTTTATTCCGCGTACGACGAGTTGGCCGTACGCGCCATCGAGTTCCTGGCCGCCGAAGGTGGCCCGGACGCGGTTGGCCGGTTCGCTGCTTCCCGGATCGACGCGCTGGAGACGCGCGCACGGGAGACACTGGCCGACGCGGATTCTGCGGCGACACCGGCGCAGGCACTAGCCAGCGCGCTATCGGCCGAGGGCTACGCCGCGTCGGTGCTCCCGTCGGTCGCCGGGGCGCAGCTCTGTCAGCACCACTGCCCGGTCGCCCACGTTGCCGAGCGGTTCCCGCAACTGTGCGAGGCCGAAACCGAAATGTTCTCCCGCCTGTTAGGTGTTCACGTACAAAGACTCGCCACGATCGCCCACGGTGACGGCGTCTGCACGACCCACATCCCCCGAATGAGTAACGGGAGCACCACCCCGACGACCACCCCGAAAGGTAAGTCGATATGACCCAGATCCAAGAGCCCAGTGCTCGCATGGTCGGCACCGGGCAGACCCAGGAGCAACATCTCGACGCTTTGGGCCGCTACAAGTTCGGCTGGTCGGACTCCGATGTCGCCGGGGCGACCGCTCAGCGCGGTCTCACTCCCGAGGTTGTCGCCAACATCTCACGGCTGAAGGACGAGCCGCAGTGGATGCTGGATCTGCGGCTCAAGGGCCACAAGCTCTTCGGCCGCAAGCCGATGCCGGCCTGGGGCGCGGAGCTCAACGACATCGACTTCGACAACATCAAGTACTTCGTCCGCTCCACCGAGAAGCAGGCCACCAGCTGGGACGACCTGCCCGCCGACATCAAGAACACCTATGACCGGCTCGGCATCCCCGAGGCGGAGAAGGCCCGGCTGGTCTCCGGCGTGGCGGCCCAGTACGAGAGCGAAGTGGTTTACCACAAGATCAACGAAGAGCTCGAGAAGCAGGGTGTGATCTTCCTCGACACCGACACGGGTCTGAAGGAGCATCCCGAGCTGTTCCAGGAGTACTTCGGCACGGTGATCCCGGTCGGGGACAACAAGTTCGCGGCCCTCAACACCGCGGTGTGGTCGGGTGGGTCCTTCATCTACGTGCCGAAGGGCGTGCACGTGGAGATCCCGCTGCAGGCCTACTTCCGGATCAACACCGAGAACATGGGCCAGTTCGAGCGGACCTTGATCATCGTCGACGAGGGTGCCTACGTGCACTACGTCGAGGGCTGCACCGCACCGATCTACAGCAGCGACTCGCTGCACTCCGCGGTGGTGGAGATCATCGTGAAGAAGAACGCCCGCTGCCGCTACACCACGATCCAGAACTGGTCGAACAACGTCTACAACCTGGTGACCAAGCGCGCAACCTGCGAAGAGGGCGCGACCATGGAGTGGATCGACGGCAACATCGGCTCCAAGGTGACCATGAAGTATCCGGCGGTCTACCTGATGGGCGAGCACGCGCGCGGCGAGACGCTGTCGATCGCCTTCGCGGGCGAGGGGCAGCACCAGGACGCCGGCTCCAAGATGGTGCATTGCGCGCCGCACACGTCGAGCTCGATCATCTCCAAGTCGGTGGCCCGGGGCGGCGGCCGTACGTCGTACCGCGGGCTCGTCCAGGTGCAGGAGGGTGCCCACCACTCGGCCTCGATCGTGAAGTGTGACGCCCTGCTGGTCGACCAGATCAGCCGCTCCGACACCTATCCGTACAACGACATCCGCGAGGACGACGTCTCGATGGCCCACGAGGCAACGGTCTCGAAGGTCAGCGACGACCAGCTCTTCTACCTGATGAGCCGCGGGATGGGCGAGGACGAGGCGATGGCCATGATCGTCCGTGGCTTCGTCGAACCGATCGCCCGCGAGCTGCCCATGGAGTACGCGCTGGAGCTCAACCGGCTGATCGAGCTGCAGATGGAAGGCGCGGTGGGCTGAGCTTTGTCTGTCACCACCAACGCTCCCAATGTCGCGGGAGCGGTCGAGACGACCGACCTCGTCTCCAGCCACCTGCACCCACCGGGCTCGTTCCGCGTCGACGATCATCCGGTGCCGAGCGGTCGCGAGGAGATCTGGCGGTTCACCCCGCTCAAACGGCTCCGCGGGCTGCACCTCGACGCCCCCCTGGATGGCGGCCGGTTCACCGTCGAGGTGGACGCGCCCGCGGAGATGACCGCCGAACTCGTTGCCGGTGATAGCCCCATCAAGGGCTCCAGCGGCTACGTGCCCAACGAGCGGATCAGCGCTCGTGCCTACGCCGCCGCCGACCAGATCTACGTCCTCCGGATTCCCAAGGAGGCCGTCGTCGATCGCCCGGCCTTCGTCACCCTGACCGGGACCGGAACCGACGTGGCGTCGTCGGGACACGCGGTGATCATCGCCGAACCCTTCAGCAAGGCGACCGTCGTGCTCACCTACACGGGCTCGGCGATCTACGCCGGCAACCTCGAGATCATCGTCGGTGAGGGCGCCCAGCTGACCGTGGCCGCGATCCAGGACTGGGCGGACGACTCCGTGCACCACACCCATCACCACGCGTTGATCAAGCGCGACGGCATGCTGCGGCACCTGGCGGTGGCGCTCGGGGGTGACCTCGTGCGGATGAACACGTCGGTGGCCTACGACGGACCCGGGGGCGAGGCCGAGTTGCTCGGTCTCTACTTCGCCGACGCCGGTCAGCACCTGGAGAACCGGTTGTTCGTCGATCACAACGCCCCTCGGACGAAGAGCAACGTCGACTACAAGGGCGCGCTCCAGGGCACCGGTGCGCACACGGTCTGGATCGGCGACGTCCTGATCCGCAAGATCGCCGAGGGCATCACGACGTACGAGTCCAACCGCAACCTGGTGCTGACCGACGGCTGCCGGGCCGACTCCGTGCCGAACCTGGAGATCGAGACCGGCGAGATCGCCGGCGCCGGCCACGCCTCGACCACCGGCCGCTTCGACGACGAGCAGCTGTTCTACCTGCGCAGTCGCGGCATCCCCGAGGCGGAGGCGCGACGGCTGGTGGTGCGCGGGTTCTTCGCCGCCATCATCTCCAAAGTCGGCATCCCCGAGATCGAAGAGAAGCTGCTCGCTGCCGTCGAGGCTGAGCTGGCCGTGACCGTCGGTCTCCCTGGGCCTGTCGAAGGGTCAATCAGCGGGCCTTCGACAAGCTCAGGCAACGAGGTGATCACATGAGCTTCCTCTCCGCCTGCACCGTCGACGAGGTCGCGGCCGACACCGCCCTGGCGGTCGAGGTCGACGGCATCGACGTGGCCGTCGTGAACTCGGGTGGCACCTTCTACGCCATCGCCGACGAATGTTCGCACGCCTCCATTCCGCTCTCCGAAGGCGACGTCGGCGACGGCGAAATCGAATGCTACTTCCACGGATCGCGGTTCGATCTGCGCACCGGTGAGCCACTCGGCCTGCCGGCCACCGAGCCCGTCGCCGTCTATCCGTGCCAGGTCGACGGGAACGATGTTCTGGTCGACGTCTCGGCCCCCCGTAACCAACAGGAGCTTTGATTCCCATGTCCACTCTCGAAATCCGCGATCTGCACGTCTCGGTCGTCACCGAGGCGGGTGAGAAGCAGATACTCACGGGCGTCGACCTGACCATCCGCAGCGGCGAGACTCACGCGATCATGGGCCCCAACGGTTCGGGCAAATCCACCCTGGCCTACTCGATCGCGGGTCACCCGAAATACACGATCACCTCCGGCAGCGTGACCTTGGACGGCGAGGATCTACTCGGCCTGAAGGTGGATGAGCGCGCACGGGCGGGGCTGTTCCTGGCCATGCAGTATCCGGTCGAGGTGCCTGGGGTGTCGGTCAGCAACTTCCTTCGTACGGCGAAGACGGCCATCTCCGGCGAGGCCCCAAAGCTGCGCACCTGGGTCAAGGACGTCAACGGTGCGATGGACCGGGTCGGCATGAGTGCCGAGTTCGGCCAGCGCAACGTCAACGAGGGCTTCTCGGGCGGGGAGAAGAAACGCCACGAGATCGTCCAGCTGGATCTCCTGAACCCGCGTTTCGCGATCTTGGACGAGACCGACTCGGGTCTTGACATCGACGCCCTCCGGGTGGTCGCCGAGGGCGTCAACCGCTTCAGCGCCCAGGGCGATCGAGGCGTGCTCCTGATCACCCACTACACGCGGATCCTGCGCTACATCAAGCCCGACTTCGTCCACGTCTTCGTCGCGGGCCGGATCGCCGAGGAGGGTGGCCCGGAGCTGGCCGACCGCCTCGAGGCCGAGGGCTACGACCGGTACGTCAAGGCGGCCGCGGCCGCTGGAGCGGAGTAGCCACCATGACCACGTCCACCGACAGGCGCACCAGCTTCTTGGATCGGCACCACGTGCACGTGGTGCCGATGCAAGAAAGTGGTGCGCCTGTGGTCGTGAGGCTGGCATCGCGGCCGATCTGGCGGAGTCACCCCTGATGAGCGCCGAAGCGGCGGCCGCGCGCAAGCTGCCGGAGTATCCGTTGACCGTACCGGTGACCGAGGCGCCCGACGCCGCGCTCGCCGATGACGCGATCCCCTTCGACGTCGAGCACATCCGGGCCGACTTCCCGATCCTGGAGCGGACGGCGGATGGCTGGCCGCTGGTCTATCTGGACAGCGCGAACTCCTCGCAGAAGCCGCGCTGCGTGGTCGAGGCGATCGAAGATCATTACCTCAACCACAACGCCAATGTCGCCCGGGCCATGCACCTGCTCGGCGCCGAGGCTACCGAGGCGTTCGAGGGCGCGCGCGCCACGCTGGCGAACTTCGTGGGCGCCGCCCGCTCCGAGGAGATCGTGTTCACCAAGAACGCCTCCGAGGCGCTGAACCTGTGCGCTCACTCCCTGGGTGCCGCGCTGCGTCCCGACGACGAGATCGTCATCTCGGTCATGGAGCACCACTCCAACATCGTGCCGTGGCAGCTGCTGGCCGAGCGGAGCGGCGCCACCCTGCGGTGGTTCGACGTCACCGACGACGGTCGGCTCGACCTGGAGACTGCCACGGCGACCGGGTTGATCAACGAGCGCACCAAGATCGTCTCGGTCGCGTACGTGTCCAACGTGCTCGGCACCGTCAACCCGATCCCGGAGATCGGCGCCCTCGCCCACGCGGTCGGCGCCGTGCTGGTGGTGGACGCGTCCCAGGCCGTGCCGCAGATACCGGTCGACCTGTCGACGCTGGGAGCCGATCTGGTGGCCTTCACCGGGCACAAGATGGTCGGCCCGACCGGGATCGGCGTCCTGTGGGGGCGCTACGACCTGCTCGCCTCCCTGCCGCCATTCCTCGGCGGCGGCGAGATGATCGAGGTCGTCAAGATGACCGGCTCGACGTACGCGCCACCGCCGCACCGCTTCGAAGCCGGCACGCCGCCGATCGCCCAGGCCGTCGGGCTGGCCGCGGCTGCCCAGTACCTCAGCGCCATCGGCATGCCCACGGTGGCCGCCCACGAGCACGAGATCACCGCGTACGCGCTGCAGGGTCTGGCCACCATCCCCGGACTGCGCATCCTGGGACCCGCCGAGCCGGTCGACCGCGGCGGCGCCGTCTCGTTCACGTTGCCTGACCTCCACCCGCACGACGTGAGCCAAGTGTTGGACTCTCGCGGCATTGCGGTGCGGGGCGGGCACCATTGCGCCCGGCCGCTGCACGAACGCTTCGGCGTCCAGTCTTCGACCCGAGCCTCCTTCTACCTGTACACGACGCACGCCGAGATCGACGCTCTGGTCGACGGATTGGGGTATGTCCAAAGCTTCTTCGGGGGGAGGCGATGAAGGTCGAGGAGCTGTATCAGGAGATCATCCTGGATCACTACCGGGCCAAGCATCACAGTGGCCTACGGGAGCCGTACGAGTCGGAGGTGCACCACGTCAACCCCAGTTGCGGGGACGAGGTGACGCTCCGGGTGCACATCGACGCCGGGCGGATCGCCGACGTTTCGTACGAGGGTGTGGGCTGCTCGATCTCCCAGGCTTCGACCTCGGTGATGACCGACCTGGTGATCGGCCACGACGTCGACCACGGGCTGGCTCTCTACGGGGAGTTCCTGACCATGATGCAGGGGCAGGGCCAGGTCGAACCGGACGAGGAGCGGCTCGAGGACGGCATCGCCTTCGCCGGCGTCGCCAAGTTTCCCGCCCGGGTGAAGTGTGCTCTGCTCGGCTGGTCGGCGTTCAGGGACGCCGCACTCGTCGCCACGGCCAAGTCGCAGAATTAGAGACGGAGAATTGAGAACATGACCGATACCGACGTGAACCAGACGGCGCGCCCGTCGGACCTGGTGCAGGACGACCTGCCCGACGTGGACCTCGACCCCGCGACGGCGGCACCGACCGAGGATGATCTTTACGAGGCCCTCAAGGACGTCGTCGACCCCGAGCTGGGGATCAACGTCGTCGACCTCGGTCTGATCTACGGCCTGCACCTCGAGCCCGACCGCTCGGTCACCATCGACATGACGCTGACCTCGGCGGCCTGCCCCCTCACCGACGTGATCGAGGACCAGACCAACACTGCGCTCCAGGGGCTGGTCTCCTCCTTCGCGATCAACTGGGTGTGGATGCCGCCGTGGGGCCTGGAGATGATCACCGACGACGGCCGCGAACAACTTAGAGCGCTCGGCTTCAACGTCTAAACGCCCTAGCTTCAACAACTGTTGGCCCGGGACAGGACTTCGGCGACGACACGTGTCCCGGCCCGACACTTAGGGCTCGGGCGGAATCCGGGAGTAAGCCTCGGCCAGATCGCGTTAGATACCAACTGTGCTGGTGGCGAAGGAACTCGAAGTCCGGGCGGGGGCCCGGTTGCTACTGCAGCACGCGTCGTTCCAGGTGGCGGCGGGGGACAAGATCGGTCTGGTCGGGCGGAACGGGGCCGGGAAGACCACGCTCACGAGGATCTTGGCCGGAGAGGTGCAACCGGCGGCGGGACAGGTGAGCAGGGGCGGGCCGGTTGGGTACCTGCCGCAGGACCCGCGGACCGGCGACCTGGATGTGCTGGCGAAGAACCGGATCCTGGCGGCGCGCGGACTGGACGCGGTGGTGGCGCGACTGCGGAAGGCCGAGCTGGCCATGGGGTCGGACTCGGCGGAGCAGCGGGACGCGGCCATGTCGGCGTACGCCCGGGCGGAGACGGAGTTGGCGGCCGCCGGCGGCTACGCGGCGGAAGCCGAGGCTGCGCGGATCGCCAGCAATCTCGGACTGCCGGAGCGCGTGTTGCACCAGCCGCTTCGAACCCTGTCGGGTGGCCAGCGGCGACGGGTCGAGCTGGCCCGCATCCTCTTCTCGGGTGCCGAAACACTCCTACTGGACGAGCCGACCAACCACCTGGACGCCGACTCGATCGTGTGGCTGCGGAGCTTTCTCCAGGCCCACGCGGGAGGTCTGGTGGTGATCAGCCACGACGCCGGGTTGCTGGAGCACACCGTCACGAAGGTCTTCCACCTCGATGCCCAGCGGGCGGAGCTCGACATCTACGCCATGAACTGGCGGCGATACCTCGAACAGCGCGAGACCGACGAGAAGCGCCGCCGCCGCGAGCGACAGAATGCCGAACGCAAGGCCGAGCGGCTGTTCACCCAGGCCGACAAGATGCGGGCCAAAGCCACCAAGGCCACCGCGGCCCAGAACATGGCCCGCCGGGCCGAGCGGCTGCTGGCCGCGACCGAGGCCGAGCGCTCGCAGGACCGGGTGGCCAAGATCAGGTTTCCGGAGCCGGCTCCGTGCGGGAAGACTCCGCTCAGCGCGAGTGATCTGAGCAAGTGCTACGGATCGCTCGAGGTGTTCACCGACGTGGACCTGGCGATCGACCGGGGCAGTCAGGTGGTCGTCCTCGGTCTGAACGGTGCCGGAAAGACCACCCTGCTGAGGATCCTGGCCGGACTCGAGGATCCCGATACCGGCGAGGTGATCTCCGGGCACGGCCTCCGGTTGGGCTACTACGCCCAGGAACACGAGACCTTGGACACCTCGCGGACGGTCTTGGCCAACATGCGTGGCGCCGCCCCGAACCTCGGCGACACCGATGTACGCAAGGTCCTGGGCTCCTTTCTCTTCTCGGGCGACGATGTGGACAAGCCGGCCGGCGTCCTGTCGGGTGGAGAGAAGACCCGGTTGACGCTGGCGATGCTGGTGGTGTCCAGCGCCAACGTGCTGCTGCTCGACGAGCCGACCAACAACCTCGACCCCGCCTCCCGCGCCGAAGTCCTGAGGGCGATCCGTCGGTACGCCGGGGCCATTGTTCTGGTCACCCACGACGAGGGAGCCGTGGCCGCGCTCGAACCGGACCGGGTGCTCATCCTGCCCGACGGTGTCGAGGATCACTGGACGCCGGACTACTCCGACCTCGTGGCGCTGGCGTAGGGCGCGCCTCCCAGACCGTAGGCACAAGATCGTTCCGCCGCTCACGTGATCGACACCTTGGGCAGACACCCCGTGGAAAAAGTGCTACAAAGAGATTGATCAAGGTCACTGGCTCATGGAGATCATGATCAGATCAGCCGTCCCGAGCCTCGGCCCGGGTTCGATCCCTCGAGGAGGTGCAGTGGCCAAGGCATTGGCAAAGGGTTCCCGCATCACTGGGGCGCAGCGCGACGCGCTCGCCGGCCAGTACGCCAAGCGGTATGCGGCGGGCGACAGCATTCGCAAGATCGCCGAAGACGGTGGGCGATCATTCGGCTTCGTACATGGCGTCCTGAAGGAATCAGGAGTTGCCCTGCGCGGTCGCGGCGGCGCCACGCGGGGAGCCGGTAAGGCCACAAAGAAGTCGGCCGCCAAGTCCGCGGCAAGGAAGACCTCGACGGCAGCACCGGCCAAGAAGGCGACCGGCAAGACCGCGGCCAAGAAAGCGACGACCAAGTCGGCGGCCAGCCCGGCCAAGAAGACCACGGGCAAGAAGGCGGCGTCGGCTCAGGTCCCGGTGACCAAGGCGGTCAAGAAGGCGGCCGACGACGCGGCTACAGCCGCCAAGACAGCCGTCAAGAAGGCCACCAAGGCGGCCAATGAAGTGGCGAAAATCGCTGCACCCGCCAAGAAATCCACCAAGTCAGCGGGGGCCAAGAAGGCAGCCGGCAAGAAGGTTGCCGCCAAGAAGTCGACCAAGAAAGCAGCCGCCAAGAAGAGCTGAGTTCCTTCGCCAATCGACGGGCCCGGGCGAGCATTCGTCCGGGCTCTGCCGTGTCCGGACTGGTTGCTCTGGGCGAGTACGTTCGTCGCCGTACGCGGGGACGAGAGGTAGACCGAGAATGACGAGATCGACATGTCCATGAACCGGAGCTCCGCGCTGCTGATGCGTCGGATGGGTCAGGACCCCGACGTGGAGTCGCATGCCCTGTCCAAGGGTGTCCTCCGCCGGATCCTCCGCTTCGCCGGGCCCTACCGCGGCCTCATCGCGCTGTTCGTCGGACTGGTGGTCGTGGCGGCGGCGCTGGCGGTGGCCCCGCCTTTGTTGTTCAAGGTGTTGATCGACAACGGCGTGCTGGCGGGCAACCGTGGCGTGGTCATCCGGGTCGCACTGATCGTGGCGGCGCTGGCCGTGCTGCAGGCCGTGCTCGGACTGGTCCAGCGCTGGTGCTCGTCGAAGATCGGCGAGGGACTGATCTTCGACATGCGCACCCGCGTGTTCGACCACGTTCTCCAGATGCCGGTGGCGTTCTTCACCCGTACCCAGACCGGCAAGCTCGTCTCCCGACTCAACTCCGACGTGATCGGAGCCCAGCAGGCCTTCACCTCGACGCTGTCCACCGTGCTCTCAAATCTCATCAGCCTGGTCCTGGTGCTCATCGCGATGCTCGTGCTCAGCTGGCAGTTGACAGTCGCGGCGCTGATCATGCTGCCGATCTTCCTCATCCCGGCCAAGGTCGTGGGCCGTAAGCTGGCCGGACTCACCCGTGAGCAGATGCAACTCAACGGCGAGATGTCGGCCACCATGACCGAGCGCTTCAACGTCAGCGGTGCCTTGTTGGTCAAGCTGTTCGGGCGACTGGAGGACGAGCACCGCACCTTCGCCGAACGGGCCGGAGCAGTCCGCGACATCTCGGTGCGGATCGCCATGAACGGGCGGTTCTTCCTAACCTCGCTCGCCCTGGTCGCCTCGCTGGCCGCTGCACTCGTGTACGGCGTCGGCGGCGTGTTGGCCGTGGATGGTCTGCTGACCGTCGGCACGCTGACGGCGCTGGCCGGTCTGCTGGCCCAGCTCTACGGTCCGCTGACCCAGCTCACGAACCTGCGGATCGACGTGATGAACGCGCTGGTCAGCTTCGACCGGGTGTTCGAGGTGTTGGACCTCGTGCCGGCCATCACCGACGGCGAGTCCCCGGTCACCACGATCAAGGACGGATCGGTCCGCTTCGAGCAGGTCGGCTTCACGTATCCGGGCGCAGCCGAGGTGTCGCTAGCCAGTCTCGAATCGGTGGCTGCCCTCGACGCCCATCCGGACGACCCGGTGCTGCACGACATCTCGTTCGCGGTGACCGCCGGCCAGACCGTCGCGCTGGTCGGTCGCTCGGGTGCCGGCAAGACGACGATCACGCATCTGATCGCCCGGCTGTACGACGTCACCGCCGGCACGGTCTCGGTTGGCGGGGTGGATGTGCGGGAGCTGAGTCTGGCCACCCTCCGGCACGCGGTCGGCTACGTCACCCAGGACGCCCACATGTTCCACGACACCATCCGAGCTAACCTGTCGTACGCCAAGCCGGGCGCCGACGAGCCGGAGATGCTGGCGGTGCTCCGCGCGGCGCAGATCGGTGAGCTGGTCGAGCGTCTGCCGGACGGTCTGGACACCCTGGTGGGAGAGCGCGGTTACCGACTTTCCGGCGGCGAACGTCAGCGGTTGGCCATCGCCCGGCTGCTGCTCAAGGCCCCGCCGATCGTGGTGCTCGACGAGGCCACGGCTCACTTGGATTCCGAATCCGAGGCCGCGGTGCAGCGGGCTCTTGATCTGGCCATGACGGGCCGGACCAGCGTCGTCATCGCTCACCGGCTCTCCACGGTGCGGAACGCGGACCTGATCTTGGTGGTGGACGACGGCCGGATCGTGCAGCGAGGCCGCCACGATCAGTTGCTGGCCGAAGGCGGGCTGTACGCCGAGCTATACGCCACCCAGTTCGCCGAACAGCCCGTCCCGGCTGCGGTGTTGAGACCTTAGTCGACAACCAGGGAGATCACCATGAAGGCCAGCCAGGACAGTCGCCTCGTTGTGCTCGGCGCCGCGTCGAGCGCCGGCGCGTACGGTCCGGGGCAGGAACGGGCTCCCGAGGTGCTACGAGCGCACGGCCTGTTGCGGCGGCTCGAGGCGAGCGGTCGGGTGGTCGACGACCTCGGCGACGTCATCCGGCAGAGGTACCGGCCCGACCCTGATCATCCCGACGCCGGCAACGTCGCGGAGGTGCTGGCCGCCGCCACGGCGGTTGCCGAGCGGGTCGCCCCCGCCCTCGCGTCAGGGGCCGATGTGCTCGTCCTCGGCGGAGACTGCACCGTCGAGCTCGGGACCGTTGCCGGTGCCGCGCAGGACGGCTCGAGCATAGGTCTGATCTATATCGATCTCGACGGCGACCTCAACACTCCGCAGAGTGCGGACGGCATCCTGGACTGGATGGGACTGGCTCATCTGCTGGGCGTGCCGGGCAGCGTCCCCGAACTGGTCGCCCTCGGAGCGCGTAGCCCGCTGCTGGCTCCCGACCAGGTCTACCTGGTGGCGGTCGAACGGCTGACCGAAGCGGAGCAGCGCACGGTCGATCAGCTGCGACTGCGGCGCGCCTCCCTCGCCGACGTGAGCGACCAGCTCCCCGAGGTCGTCGCCGACGTCACCGCCTGGGCGCAGGACTTCGACCGTGTCCTCGTCCATGTCGACATCGATGTTCTCGACTATCGCCAGTTCCCGATCGCGGAGGAGGTGCGCGAGGTGCCCGGCCTCTCCTTCCCGCAGCTGGCCGAGCTCACCGCAGCGATTGGTCGGTTGCCCAACGCCAGGACCTTCACGATCTGCGAGATCAACCCGGACCACGCTCGCGAAGATACACAGTTTGACGATCTCGTCCGGCTGATCACCGACGCCGTGTCGGCCCGATCATGACCTGCTGATCAGGCGCCGGGCGGCATCGGCGATGCCGTCGGGCGACATGCCGTACCGGTCGAGGAGGAAGCCGGCCGATCCGGTGGGCGCGAACTCGGGTACGCCGAGAATGGTGACGCGGGTCGGGTGGTGTTGGACGACCGTCTCGGCGACGGCTCCCCCCAGTCCGCCGGCGGTGGTGCCCTCCTCGGCGGTCACGATGCCGGCGGTCTGCTGCGCGGCGGCTACCACGGCTTCGACGTCGAGCGGCTTGACGGTGGGCATCGAGATGACCCGGGCGCCGATGCCATCGGCGGCGAGTTGCTCGGCCGCGGCCAGGGCCCGCCACAGCACGGTGCCGTTGCTGATGAGAGCGACGTCGCCGCCCTCGCGGAGGGTGATGGCTCGACCCGGCACGAATTCGTAGTCGACCGGGTAAACCTCCGGAACGCTCATCCGGCTGACCCGGATGAACGCCGGACCTTCCGTGGCCGCCGCCCAGCGCAGCGCCGCCGCGGTTTCGATCGGGTCCGCGGGCACGATCACGGTCATGTTGTCGATGGCCCGTAGCCAGGCGACGTCTTCGATCGAGTGGTGCGTCGGCCCCAGCTCCCCGTACGCCATGCCGGGGCTCATGCCACACAGCTTGACGTTGCGGTTGGAGTAGGCGACGTCGGCCTTGATCTGCTCCAGCGCCCGGGCGGTGAGGAAGCAAGAGGCGGCGGACACAAAGGCGATTCGGCCGCCGTTGGCAAGCCCGGCCGCGACCCCGACCATGTCCTGCTCGGCGATGCCGACGTTGATCAGCCGGTCGGGGAAGGCCTTCTTGAACGCGTCGAGCTTGCTGGAGCCGACCGAGTCGTTGACCACACCGACGATCCGGTGATCGCTCTGGGCGAGGTCGGCCAGCGTCTCGACGTAAGCATTGCGGCAGTCGAACCGCGGCCGGTCGGCGATGGGACTCATGCGGCCTCGAGCTCGTCGATGGCCTGCTGCAACTGAGCGGCTGAGGGGACCTTGTGGTGCCAGGCCACGTTGTTGCTCATGTACGAGATGGGGTGGCCCTTGTGGGTGTGGGCGATCACGAAGGTCGGCTTTCCCGGCCGGAACGGCACCGACGACAGCACGTCGAGGAGCTCGCCGTGGTCGTGGCCGTTGACCTCGACCACCGCGAAGCCGAAGGCGGTCGCCTTCTGATCCAGGGGGTCGAGGTCGTTGGTCTCCCGGGTGGTGGCGCCCTGCTGGAGCCGGTTGCGGTCCACGATCACGGTCAGCCGGTCCAGCTCGTACTGCGAGGCCGCCATCATGGCCTCCCAGTTGCTGCCCTCCTGGAGTTCGCCGTCACCGACCAAGACGTAGGTGCGGCGCCGGGAGACGTCGAGCTTGGCCGACAGCGCGTGGCCGACCGCGATCGGGAGTCCGTGCCCGAGCGGGCCGGTGTTCGCCTCGACGCCGCGGACCTTGTTGCGGTTCGGGTGCCCGTTGAGGGCGGATAGCGGCTTGAGGAAGGTGGCCAGCTCGGCGACGGGCAGGAAGCCGAACGCGGCCAGCGTCGTGTAGAGGGCGCCGGCCACGTGGCCCTTGCTGAGGATGAACCGATCTCGTTCTGGATCCTCGGCGGTCTCGGGCGTGACGTCGAGCACGGCGCCGTAGAGCGTGGCCAGGACGTCGATGGCGGAGAAGTCGCCGCCGATGTGACCGGCGCCGGCGTAGTGCACCAGCTTGAGGTCCTGGATGCGGATCTGACGGGCCGCCTCGGCGATGTGGGCGATCTGCTCGTCCCGGCCCGCGTGCGGCGAGAGTCGGCCGAAGACCGGCATGGTGGCGTGTTCGGCGGTCAACGCGGTCATGCTCGAACCCCGTGTCGGTCGTCGGCGTCCTCGACCATCGACGTCAGCAGCACATTCTGGACGAGACGTTGGGCGGCCAGGGCGTCGTGCCGGGCCTGCGCTGCGGCCAACGCGTCCTCGTCCAGGTCGTCCAACGCGCGGTGCAAGGCCTTGAGGAACCGGATCGCGGCCTTGGCCGCCTCAACGCTGTCCTCGCGGAACGGGAACTGGTCGAGCTGCCAGACACCCTCCCAGTTGTTCCGGCGCAAAGTGTGGAAGAACTCGAACGTCTCCACCAGGTGCACCGAGCCGACCACCATGTCGTCGTCCCAACCGCGGAAGTTGTCGTTCACGTCGATGGCGAACAACTTGCCGGCGTCGATGCAGAGCTGAGCAGCGTCAGCCGGGGTCTCCAGTCCGTACAGGGAATGGCCGAAGTCCAGCAGGATCCCGAGGTTGTCCAGGCCGACCTGCTGGATCGCCAGCAGGGTGCGCGCCGCGTTGGGAAAGATGATCTTGTTGCGCGGTTCGCGCGGCTTGTACTCGATGACGAACTTGATGTCCGGATGAGCCCCGACGAGTTCGCGGAGTCCGTCGACGGCGAGCTTCCAGACGTCGTGATAGTTGACCTGGAACGGATAGTCCCAGCCGTCCTGGCCGAACCAGAGCTTGACGTAGTCGCAGTCCAGCTCCTTGGCCAGTTCGGCGGCCTCGTTGAGCAGCTTCAGAGCCTGAGCACGGACGGCCGGGTCGGGGTTGGTGATCGAACCCTTCACGTAGTCCCGGTTGTAGATCTCCGGGGTGATGGCCACGGCCCGCAGGCCGTTGCGGTTCAGCGCCTCTTTGACGTCATCGAGTGTTCCGTCGAAGCCGGCGAACGGCCAATTCAGGTCGACGACGGAGAGGTCACCGACCGCGCCCGCTTTGTCGATCTGTTCGAGCAGACCGACCTCGGGTCCGTACCCCTCGGTGGCGTAGCGGTCCTTGTAGGTGGCGAAGTGCCAGATGCCGGCACCAAAGGTGGGCAGATCAGTCACGGGCGCGGCCTCCTGTCGGATCGGGTGAGTGGGTCGGGCGTCCGGTTATCGGTACGCGTGCGACCGAACTTGCGGATCTTGGCGAACATGTCCTCGAGGAGGAACCGCACGTCCACGGCCTCGACGACTCGAACGGGGTGTCCGGAACCGGGCAGGTAGTGGCCTTCCTGCCCGAAGCGGGGGGCCGGCACGGTACGGAAGTCGCCGCCATACGGATAGAGCATCAGCGAGATGGCCGGCGAATCGCCGAGGGACCGCGACTCGATGGGTTGTGGATGATACGTCGCGTTCCAGTCGATCAGTTGATCGATGAGGTAGTCGGCCAGTCGGCTGGTGCCGCCGATCTTCTCCTGCAGCTCGGTGTAACCGACGGAGACCATCGAGTAGACGTTGCTCGGAACCTGCCAGATGGTTATCCCCGAGTCGAACACGACGTTGGCGGCCGCGATGTCGTTGCGCAGGTTGAACTCGATGCCGGGATAGGTCTCCCGGCCACCGTAGCCGACCCCGCCGATCCAGATGACGATCACGTCGCGGGAGACGAGTTCGGGGTCGAGCAAGATCGCGGAGGCCATGTCGGTCAGCGGGCCGAGGAAGGCCACGTGGAGCGGATCGCTCGGTGAGGCCAGAAGGCTCTCTTCGATGATCAACTGCGCACCGCGACTTCTCAGCGGAGTGTGCTCGTCGGGGATTCCGGTCGGGGCGCCGTTGACGACGACCACGTCGCTGCGGTCCATGAGTTCGAGGAGCAGGTCGATCTCCTTCCGCGACTCCTGCAGGCTGGATTGGGTTCGCGCCGTACCGAAGTGGGCCGCAATCAGGCCGCGGACATCCAAGGACGGGGACAACAGGGCATGGACGATCGCAAACTGATCATCGGCCTCATTCTTGGCGTCAGTGTTCACTACGACTCGACGCCGAGTACCGGTCGGCATGGGTGCCTCAACCATTGTTGTGCAATCCATTCACTAGTGAATATTCTATCAATCGTGACCGCTCGTCAAATCCGATCCACTCCGATGCCGGTGATCTTGTCGATCGACCAGGGAACCACCAACACCAAGGCAATCCTGGTGGCTGCCAACGGTGACGTCCTCGCCGCCGGCTCCGCCCCGGTCGGCGTGACCTCTCCGCATCCGGGTTGGGTCGAGCAGGACGCCGACAGGATCTGGACCAGCGTGATCGAGGTCGTCGGCAAGTGCCTGGCTGCTGCCGACGTCGGGATCGTCGGTCTCTCGTTGTCGACCCAACGGGAGACGGTCGTCGGCTGGCAGGCAAGCACCGGTGAGCCGATCGGCCCGGTCATTGGCTGGCAGGATCGCCGCAGTGCCGACTGGTGCGCCGAAGAGCTGGACGCCCATGACTGTCGACTGGTCCAGGAACGGACCGCGTTGCGGGTGGATCCGATGTTCTCGGCGCCCAAAATGGTTTGGATTCTCGACCACCTGCCGGTCGGGGTGCCGACCGACGACGTCCGCCTCGGGACGATCGACTCCTGGCTCATTTGGCGGCTGACCGGGGGTGGCGAGCACCTCACCGACGGCGGCAACGCCTCGCGGACCTTGCTGTACGACATCTCGGCACTGTCGTGGAGCGAGGATCTTCTGGCCATCTTCGGAGTTCCGCCGTCGGCCCTGCCTGAACCCGTGGCCTCCGACCATGGCTTCGGCCACACGTCGCGTCTTCCAGGGGTGCCGGACGGCACTCCGATCCTGTCCGTACTGGCCGACTCACACGCCGCCCTGTACGGCCACGGGTGCACCAACAACGGGCAGGCGAAGGCCACGTACGGCACAGGATCGTCGGTGATGACGCCCGTGCCGACGTTGCCCAAGGAAAGCTCGGCCGTCCCGGCCACGTTGGCGTGGGTCCGCGGCGACACCCCGACGTACGCACTCGAGGGCAACATCTTGTCCTCGGGCGCAACCTTGGTCTGGGTGGCCGATCTCTTGGCCGGCGGACAGGTCGCCGATCTCATAGCTGAGGCCGAGAGCGTTGACGACAGCGCCGGCGTGACCTTGGTGCCCGCCTTCTCCGGACTCGGAGCGCCCCACTGGGACCGGTCTGCGCAGGCCCTCATCTCGGGGCTCACCACGACGACCCGACGTGGGCATGTCGCCCGCGCTGCGGTCGAGTCCATCGCCCACCAGATTTGCGACATCGTCGACGTCATCGAGCAGGTCACGGGCCCACTAAAGGTGTTCCGCGCCGACGGCGGCGCCACCGCCTCGGACCTCGTTATGCAAACCCAGGCGGACCTGTTGGACCGCGACGTCGAGGTCAGCGAGGTGGCCGAGGTCTCCGCGCTCGGCGCCGCGAAACTCGCGTGGGAGGTCCTCGGAGAGGGGTCGCGGTGGCCGACCGAGAACAGGGCGAGGGTCGTCACGAGCCGGCTCGATCCCGACACGCGGATTCGGCGGCGGCGGGATTGGGCGGCCGAGGTGGCCCGAGCCCGTTTCCCATCGTCAGAGGGGTCCTGACGTGGCATCACCTCGCAGCTTCACCCGCGCTACCACCGACGGTCAGCTCCGGCTGATCACCAAGGTCGCGCGGATGTACCACGAGCGTGGCGTCCGTCAGGTGGACATCGCCGAGAATCTCCATCTCTCGCAGGCGCGAGTCTCTCGGCTGCTGAAGCGGGCTGCCGAAATGGGCATCGTGCGGACGGTCGTGGTGGTGGAGCAGGGCATCCACACCGACATCGAGGAGGCGCTCGAGAACCAGTTCGGTCTGGCCGAAGCGGTGATCGTCGACGTCGAAGGCACCGAGCGCGACGTCATCGCCGGACTGGGATCCGCCGGGGCCAGCTACCTGGAGGCGACGCTCACCGGCGGTGACCGGATCGGCATCTCCACCTGGAGCCAGACCCTGTTGTCGGCCGTGGACCGGATGCGTCCCTTTCGTACGACGGCCGCGGAGAGCGTGATTCAGCTCATCGGCGGCATCGGGGCGCCGTCGGCTCAGGCGGAGGCCAATCGCCTCATCGGCGAGTTGGCCCAGTTGTTGGGCGCCACCGCCACCTACGTGCCCGCGCCGGGCCTGGTCGGAGACCAGAGTGTCCGCGACAGCCTTCTCCGGGATCCCGCAATGGAGTCGGTCGGTCGGGCGTGGGGCGATCTCACGATGGCTCTGCTCGGCATCGGGAGCCTGCCGCCCTCGCAGTTGCTCGTCGAGAGCGGCAACGCCGTGGACCCCGCCGTGCAGGCCCAGCTGCTCGCCGCCGGGGCGGTCGGCGACGTCTGTCATCGCTTCTTCGGCGTCGACGGGGCGCTCGTCTCGAGTGAGCTCGACAGCCGGGTCGTCGGGATAGACCCCGAAACGCTTCGCGCCATCCCCCGCCGGATCGGCCTGGCCGGGGGAGCCAGCAAGCACGAGGCCATCCGCGCCGCCCTCATCGGCGGCTGGGTGAACGTCCTGCTCACCGATCTCGGGACGGCCAACGCCCTGCTCACCGACTTCGAACGGGAAGCGGGCGGGTCAGGGCCGCAGCTCGGCCAGTAGGCGTCGCTCGTCGTCGTCGGTGAGACCGGCCCGCCGGGGTCTAGGTTGCTCGCGGGCCAGCTCCCAGGCCAGCGTGTCGGTGAGGGTGTCGGCGAGCGGACGGTTGACGAGTCCGGCCTCGCGGGCGCGAACGCCCTGCCGAGCCGTGATCCCGACGGAGTCGGGCGGCAACCAGAGCGGCAGCGAGCGTTCACCCATCCACGGCTGCACGCCGTGCTCGGTCAACCATTCCGGGGACGCCGGGACAAGCGGCCCGCGGTGGCCCGCGACCAGTCGTGCGGTGGCCAGATGGGCCTCGAAGGGCAACCGCTCGCCGACGGTGTCGAAGACACCGCTGATCTTCATCGTCGCGGCGTCGAGCAGGAATCGCGCCAGGTCCCTCACGTCGATCACGGACGTGATCAACTCGGGGACCTCGGGGACGAGAACGGCGCCGTCGAGTGCGGCCGGTCGGGCGAACCGCCAGGGCCAGTAGCCGCAACGGTCGAACGGCTCCTCGGGACCACCGATCAGGCCGGCCCGGGCGATCATGCGCGCCCTCGGTTCCGCGGCGCTCGAGCACACTCAGCTCGCAGGCCACCTTGCCCTCGCCGTACGTCTCGGGCGTGGCCGGCTGGCTGAGCGGCAGCGGCTCGAGGAGTGGGTCGGACTCGTCGCCGCCCAGCCGGGAGGCGTCGGCGTACACGTTGCCCGTGGAGACGAACACCCAATGCCTGGTGGTGCCGGACAGGGCGTCGAGGGCCCCGGCGACGTGCGCCGGCTGCCGCGAGACATCGATCACCGCATTCCAGCTCGCTCCCGCCACGGAGTCGTACGCATCCGGCCGGTTCCGATCTCCGATCGCGAGAGTCGCACCAGGCGACACAGACCCGGACTCCCCGCGAGCCAGGCAGACCACCTCGTGGCCGTCAACGACCCCGAGGGCAGCGACCGCACGTCCGAGCCACGCTGTACCGCCCAAGATCAGAATCCGCATCAGAACAGTCTGGCGGTCCAGACGCTGATCAGGCAGGAGACGGTGACCTCGAGCGGCCACCTGTGGCGCGCGAGGCGTTGGTCCAACTCAGCGGGCGTGACGTGGAAGGCGTTCGGACCCATCAGGACGGCTGCCCGAGCGGTGGCGATGTCCCACGAACTCCGGAACCTCACCGGGTGCGTCGCGTCGCGTCGGAAGAAGCCCGCCAGCGATGTGTCCAAACGATCGGTCTTCGCCGGCTCCACGTCGAGCAGGCCCAACGGCCGACGAAGCTCGACCAAGTGTTCGGGCAACGGGACGACGGTGATCAGAGAACCACCGGGCGCGAGGACGCGGTGGAACTCGGCCGGATGACGCGGGGCGAAGGCGCTCACGATCACGTCAACCACACCGTCAGCAATCGGCAGCGGTCCCCAGGCGTCGGCCACGACGGCGGCCATCCGCTTGTGCGCTCGGGCGGCGCGCCGGATCGCCGGGACCGAGATGTCCAGGGCCAGCGCCCGACGGTCGAGATCGGCGTTCAGCAGTCGCGCCGCGTAGTAGCCGGTCCCCGCCCCGCAGTCCAAGACCGTCCGTGCCGCCGACGGCACGGCGCCGACCAGCCCGTCGGCGATCGCCTCGTAGTGCCCGGCGCCCAGGAAGCCCGCTCGAGCGGCGACCATGTCGGCGGTGTCGGCATTCGCCGGTGGCGGTCCGCCGCTGAGGTTCAGGTATCCCTGGCGCGCCACGTCGAAGGCATGACGACTCCGACAGCGAACCGATCCGCCGTGGCGTTCCAGCGGCTGCCGGCAGAGCGGGCAGACCAGCAGGTCCAGCCCGGCGTCGAGGGCCACGTCACCCTAGAGCGCGCGGAGGGCGCCGCCCTCGATCGGGATGATCGAGCCGGTGACGTACGAGGCGGCGGGGGAGAGCAGGAACGTCGCCACCCGGGCGAACTCGTCCGGTTGCCCGTACCGCCGCAGCGGGATGGCCGCCTCGGCCGCGACGCGAGCGGCCTCCGGGTCGTCGGACAGTGAGTCGAGATGCTGCACGCGCTCGGTCTCGACTCGGCCCGGCATCAACCCGAGCACGCGGATCCCACGCGGCCCGAGTTCGTCGGCCAGTTGCTTGATCAGCATCGCCAGGCCCGGCCGGAACCCGTTGGAGGTGGAGAGGCCGGCCACCGGTGACTTCGCCGAGGTCGACAGCACCCAGGCGATGGCCAGATCGGGTGCCGTGCCGTGCCGCACCACGGCGTCGTTGACCCGGAGCCCGGCCAGGAAGACCGACTCGAACGCCGAGCGCCATTGATCTTCGGTCGTGTCGGCCACCGAGCCGGCCGGCGGGCCGCCCACGCTGATCAGCGCCCCGTCCAGGCGGGCCCAGGTGTCCAGTGCCACGGTCACCGCTCCGGCGGCGGTCTCCGGGTCGGCGAGGTCGCCGGCGAAGGCGGAGGCATTGTCCTTCCCCAGCGCCTCAACGACCGCATCTAGTTCGGCCGCCCGCCGGGCTACCACCACCACGCGCGCGCCCTCGGCGACCAACGCCTCCGCCGTCGCCCGCCCCAGACCACCGCTCGCCGCAGTGACGACAAACACCCGATCCGTAAGCCCTAGATCCACACCCTCAACCTAGAGTGCTCGCCCGAGCTGCTCGATTGACCCTTCGACAGGTCAGGGTACGGCCCTTTGACAGGCTCCCTGCCCAGCCCGTCCGCGCCACCCCGACAGATGCACCACCTTCTTGCATCGGCACCACGTGCACACGGTGCCAATGCAAGAAGCGGGTGCATCTGTGGAGGTCCAAAGGGTGAAACGGGGTCTTGCGACCCTTCGACAGGCTCATGGCGCCGGCGCGATTTCCTTCTGTTTCTCGGGTTGGCTCTCGGCCTTGGCGGCCCGGCGGTCACGAAGATCGGCTCGAATGAAGACCACGATGCCCAAAATCCCGATGCCGGCGAACATGAACCACTGGACCGCGTACCAGAAGTGCGGTCCCTCGTTCAGCTCCGGCGGCAGGATCGGCTCGAACTCCTCGGCCTCCGGCGGATCGACGGTGAGGACACTCAGGTAGCCGTTGGCCACCGGGTAGGGGAGGGCGGTCTGCAGGGCATCGGAGTTGATCAGCCGAACCTGCCCGTTCTCCGGCTGCACCGCGCCCGCGTTGCCCTGCTCGTTGCGGCGGACGTAGCCCTCGACCGTCACGGTCCCGGCCGGCGGCGCCGGCGCGGTGCTCGGAATGGGAACATCGCGCTGGCGCGGCACGAAGCCGCGGTCGACCAGCAACGTGCTGAAGTCCGTACGCAAGGGCGTCACGACCTGATAGCCCTCCTCGCCGCCGTTGTTGCGGTACCGGATCACGAACTGGTGCTCCGCATCGAAGGTGCCGGTTGCCGTCGCCTTCTTCCACTGGTCGGCCTCGCCGATCGGCCGTACGAAGACCTCGCTCGCCGGCTGGATCGGCGCCTGTTCGTTACTGACCGTCGTCGCGTTGCGCGCCCGCCGTTGGTCCAGCCGATCCAGTTGCCAGTCACCGAGATTGACGAACGCCACGCCGAGCGCGGCCACGAAGACGATGAGGAGAGCCCATCGCACCCAGAGCCGGCGCACGCCCCCAGGCTAGTCGGCCGTCGACGCCGGGGGCCGGTGGAGAGCGAGCTCGGTGATCTGCGCCGCCGCGGAGCCGAGAGTGGCGCCTCGGCCGACCGCGACACCCACCAGATAGGTGGTGAGGGGGGCGGCGATCCGCTCGATCTCGTGGGCCGAATCCCGGGCCAGGTCGAGCAGGGTGTGCACGGTGTCGTTGGAGAAGTCGACCTCCTCGAGGTCGAGCTCGGCGGCCACAGCCCGCAGCCACTCGTCAAGTTCCACGTCGGCCGACCTCCGTCCGCGTACGGGTCAAGGCCCGCACCTGACAGGATGATCGCATGGGCCGACTGACGCGCCGGCACGCGGTGGTCACGGTCGCCCCGGACCGCGTGACCAGGCGCACGGACCTGCTGGCGGTCGAGGAGCCGTTGGAGCTCCGGCTCGAGGGCACAGCGTTCACGGTGACCATGCGCACACCGGGTCACGACATCGAGTTGGTGCACGGGCTGCTGCACAGCGAACAGGTCATTCGCTCGGTCGCCGACGTCACGCTGGCCCGCTACTGCGCGGGCGCGGGACCGGACGGGCTGAACACCTACAACGTCCTGGACGTCACCTTGGCCGCCGGCGTACCGGTGCCGGAGACCGGCCTGCAGCGAAACGTGCTCACGACCAGTGCCTGCGGAATCTGCGGCGCGACCTCGATCGACGCGGTCACCCGTGACGCCCGATTCACGCTCGATCCCGGGTTCCGGATCCCCGCTCCGGTGATCAACCACGGCCAGGAGCAGCTGCGGGCGCAGCAACGCGTCTTCGCGCAGACCGGGGGACTGCACGCGGCGGGATTGCTGACCCACCAGGGAGAGCTCCTGTGCGTCCGCGAGGACGTCGGACGGCACAACGCGGTCGACAAGGTGATCGGCTGGGCGTTGCAGGCCGACCGCCTGCCGCTATCCGAAACCGTCCTGTGCGTCTCGGGGAGGGCGTCGTTCGAGCTCACCCAGAAGGCGGTACTCGCGGGCGTTCCCGTGCTGGCCGCGGTCTCGGCCCCCAGTTCGTTGGCGGTCGAGCTGGCCGACCGCGCCGGGCTCACGCTCATCGGATTCGCTCGTGGTGACCAGATGAACGTCTACACCCATCCCGAACGGATCGTCAGCCCTGCGTAGGACCTCCAGCGAAAGATCGGTAGTGATTACCGAGTCCTGATCGGTTCCCCGGCGATCTGATAGAGGCACGGGCACAAGGCCCGGCACTCGCCATTGGGAGATGAACCGACATGCAAGAGTTCGCGCTGTTCGCCGGCTCCGCGGCGGCCGCGATCTTCATGATCAGCCAGCTGCCGATGTTGATCAAGGCAGGCCGCACCAAGAACCTGCGGTCCTACAGCTTCGCCAACATCGCTCTGGCCAACCTCGGCAACGTCTTGTACGCGATCTACGTCTACCAGCTGCCGGTCGGGCCGATCTGGGCGGTGCACGCCTTCTACGTCGTGGCCACCGCGCTGATGCTCTTCTGGTATCTCCGCTACTCCGGCCGGCGGCAGACGCCCGTAACGTCGGAGTCCTAGAATTGCCGGATGACCGTCCTGCTGCCGATCCCTCGCGTACGCGAGGAGGAGCCGGCGGTCGGGCTGGACAGGGGCGACGCTGCCACCTCCGGTGCACTGCGTGACGCGTACGGGCGGGTCGCCACCGATCTGCGGGTGTCGCTGATCGACAAGTGCAACCTCCGCTGCACCTACTGCATGCCGGCCGAGGGCTTGCAGTGGCTCCCCAAGGATGAGTTGCTCACCGACGACGAGGTCGTTCGGCTGGTCCGGATCGGAGTCACCCGGCTCGGGATCACCACGGTGCGCCTTACCGGGGGCGAGCCCCTGCTGCGCCCGCAGTTGGAGGATCTTGTCGCCCGGATCGTCGCGCTGGAGCCCAGCCCGCAGGTGGCGTTGACCACCAACGGCATCGGCCTGGCGCGGCGAGCGGCCAAGCTGGCCCGAGCCGGACTCCACCGCATCAACGTGTCGCTGGACACCCTCGACGCCGACACCTTCCGCCGACTGAGTCGCCGGGACCGGCTGTCCGACGTGCTGGCCGGAATCCGCGCTGCGCGCGCAGCCGGACTGGAACCCGTCAAGCTGAACACGGTCTTGATGCGGGGGGTCAACGACCACGAGGCAGCGGATCTGCTGCGCTGGGCGATGGCCGAGGGGGTGCAGCTGCGCTTCATCGAGCAGATGCCGTTGGACGCGCAGCACGCCTGGCGTCGCTCCGAGATGGTCACCGCCGCCGAGATCCGCGAGCGACTCGAGCGGGAGGTCGTACTGGTCGATGATCCCGAGGACGCCCTGCGTCGTGGCAGCGCCCCGGCCGAGTTGTTCCGCGTGGTCGGGACCGTGCACCGGGTGGGCATCATCGCGGCGGTCTCCAAGCCGTTCTGCGGCACCTGCGACCGCGTTCGGCTGACCGCCGACGGACAGCTCCGGAACTGCCTGTTCTCCCGCACCGAGTCCGACCTACGCGGTCCGCTGCGCAGCGGCGCAGGAGACGAGGACCTGGCGGCCCGCTGGATCCGGGCCGTGGCGGGCAAGCGCCCGGGGCACGGCATCGACGACCCGTCTTTCCTCCAACCCGATCGGCCGATGTCGGCCATCGGCGGCTGAGCGAACTTCGCTACGTTGACCCGGTGACCTCGCTCAAGCCCGTCGACGACACCTACCGCGATCCCAGCGTGGCGATCGAGGAGCGCGTCGAGACGCTGCTCCGCCAACTGACACTGGCCGAGAAGGCTGGTCTCTTCTTCCACCGGATGATCGGCATGGGTCCCGAGGGCGAACTGGCGGACGCCGATCCGACGTTCGGGTCCCCGTCCACCCATGACCTCGTCGTCGGCGCGCACCTCACCCACTTCAACCTGTTCGGCGCGCTGTCCGACCCGGCCCAGGTGGCCCGCTGGCACAACTTGCTGCAGGACCTGGCGGCCTCGACCCGGCTGGGAATTCCCGTCTCGCTGTCCACCGATCCACGCCACTCCTTCACGACAATCCCGGCGCGGCCTTCAACGCGGGCGCCTTCTCCGAGTGGCCCGAGTCGCTGGGGTTGGCGGCAATCGGTGACGAGGCCGTCGTCGAGACGTTCGCCGACATCGCCCGCCAGGAGTACCTCGCGGTCGGACTACGCGTGGCCCTGCACCCGCAGATCGATCTGGCCACCGAGCCGCGCTGGGCTCGCCAGGTGAACACCTTCGGCGAGGACGCCGAACTCTCGGGCCGGCTCGGGGCGGCCTACGTCCGTGGCTTCCAGGGGTCGGAGCTCGGGCCCCAGTCGGTGGCCACCATGGTCAAGCACTTCCCGGGCGGCGGGCCGCAACTCGACGGAGAGGACCCGCACTTCGCGTACGGACGCGAGCAGGTCTATCCCGGCGGTCAGTTCGAGCTGCACCTGGTGCCGTTCGAGGCCGTCTTCGCCGCCGGACCCAGCCAGATGATGCCCTACTACGGCATGCCGATGGGTACGGAGTACGAGGAGGTCGGCTTCGGCTTCAACCGTGACGTGATCACCGGTCTACTGCGCGAGCGGTACGGCTTCGACGGCATCGTCTGCACCGACTGGGGCCTGCTCACCGACCACACCATCATGGGCGACGACTTCCCGGCGCGGGCGTGGGGCGTGGAGCACCTGACGCCGAGGGAGCGAATCGTCAAGGCACTGGAGGCCGGCGTCGACCAGTTCGGCGGCGAGGCGGTGCCGGAGTTGCTCGTCGAGCTGGTCGAATCCGGTGTGGTCAGCGAGGAGCGGCTGGACGTATCGGCCCGCCGGCTCCTGCGGGAGAAGTTCCGGCTCGGGCTCTTCGACCAGCGGTACGTGGATGCCGAGCAGGCCACGGACGTCGTGGGTGCGGCCGCGTTCCGGGAGGCCGGGGAGGCCGCGCAGCGGGCGGCGATCACGATCTTGACCAACGGCGACGACGCGGCCGGCCCGACCCTGCCGATGCGCCGGGGCTCCCGCCTCTACGTCGAGGGCATCGACCCCGTGATCGCTGCGGATTACGGCGAGCTCGTCGAGGATCCGGCCGAGGCCGACGTGGCCATCGTCCGACTGAAGGCTCCCTACGAGCAGCGGGCCACCGACGTTCGAGAGCTTCTTCCACGCCGGCTCGCTCGACTTCGATCCGGCCGTGGTCACCCGTCTCGGCGAGCTTGCCGCGCACACATCCTTGGTCGTCGACGTCTTCCTGGATCGGCCGGCGATCCTCACCTCGATCCTTCCGCTGGCGTCCGCCGTGATCGGGAACTTCGGAGCCAATTCGCAGGCCCTGCTGGATGTGCTGTTCGGAGCCGCCGAGCCGCGGGGCCGGCTGCCGTTCGACCTGCCGTCCAGCATGGCGGCCGTGGAGGCCAGCCGGCCCGACGTCCCGTTCGACACCGCCGAGCCGCTGTTCCGGTTCGGCCACGGACTGGCCTACGAGAAGGTCGGCCAGGGGGCCGGGCCGCCCGAGCCCGCCGGGTAGGTGTCCAGCGGCGTGCGGTTCTCCCGCCATGCCTGAAGCACCGGATCGACGATCCGCCAGCAGTGCACCGCGGTGTCGCCGCGAACCGAGAGTAGGGGGTCGTCGTCCAGCACGCCCGCCAGCACCTCACCGTAGGGTGGCAACCGGCCAGGGTTGAGGTCGTGGACCAGCGCCGCGCGTTCCAGCTCGAACGGGTCGTCCGGGCTGTTGACGTTTATCTCGACGGCCATCCGATCCGGGGACAGGGTGAGTCGAAGCTGGTCCGGCTTCTCCTCACCGTGCAGACCCGTCGGCAGGTGCGGAAGCGGTTTGAAGGTGACCAACACCTCCTTGCGAAGCTCGCTCAGGGCCTTGCCCGAACGCAGCCGGAACGGCACACCGGCCCACCGCCAGTTGTCGATCTGCACCGTGAGCTCGGCGAGGGTCTCGGTGTTGCGTACGGGATCGACTCCCGGCTCGGCCGCGTAGTCCGGCACCTCGACGCCGTGGGCCACGCCGGCGGTGTAGCGGGCCCGCTTCCCCGCGGCGACCGGATCGTCGTCCCAGACCCGGCAGGCACGTAGGGCGGTGGCCTTGGCGTCCCGCAGATCGACAGCGTTGACGTTGGCCGGCGGATCCATGGCGATGAGGGCCAGGATCTGCAGCAGGTGGCTCTGGATCATGTCGGTCAGGGCCCCGGCCTGGTCGTAGTAGCGCGCCCGGTTCTCCAGGGCCAAGACCTCGTCGTAGGTGATGTCGATCCGCTCGATGTGCGCGTTGCTCCACAGCGGCTCGAACAGTCGGTTGGCGAATCGCACGCCGAGCAGATTCAACACACTGGACCGACCGAGGAAGTGGTCGACCCGGTGGATCTGCTCCTCCGGCACGAGCTCGGCGAGCAACTCGTTCAGGCTGGCCGCACTCTCGGCGTTGGTGCCGAACGGTTTCTCCAGCACCAACGTCGTCCCGGTCGGCAGGGCGACCTTCTTCAATTCGGTGCACGCGATCACCGTCACGGCCGGTGGCAGGGCGAAGTAGAGCGCCGGCGCCGGCGGTGCAGCCTCGATCAAGCCGCGAAGGTCGTCGGCGTTGGTGACGTCGGCCTTGGTGTATGTAGTGCTGGCCAGAACGGACTGCAGTGTCTCCTCCGAGACTTTCGTGATGGCAAAGGCGGTGCGGAGCCGCTCGCGCCAGGTCTCCTGGTCCCAGTCCTCCGCTCCCGCGCCGTGCAGGACCATGCCACGCCGCTGACTCTCCTCTTCCAACAGTTCCCCGAGCGCCGGGAGCAGCAGCCGACCGGCCAGGTCCCCACTCGCCCCGAGCAGCACCAGCGATCCAATTGAGCCCATGGGTCTCCCTCCTATCTGAGAAGCTGCTCGCCGCTTGAGGGCAACCTATCGAGGACCAGCGGTGTGGTGTGCGGGAGGCTGGCCTTGGGTAGGTGTTGCCCGAGGAACATCGACGAGAGGACATCAGCCATGACGGACTTCAGCTCAGCGGGGACCGGGCCGGCGAGCACGCCGGCGGGGGCAGCGGGCGGAACCCCCGACGAAGCGGACCTGCCCGGACTGCAAGGACTGGGCGAGAGCACCGACGACCCGGACGATCCCGAGGGCCCGGATGCGGCCAGCGGAAGTCCCCTCGACGCGCTCGGCGACGCCGGCGACGCGCAGGGCACCTCCGATCCGATGCCCGACATGTCAGGCACGGACACGAACTAGTGCCCTAGTGGCTGGGCGTCAGTCCGACGACGTCGCGGAGAAAGCCGCGAGCGGAGAGGAACGAGCCGAGTGACTCGCGGTGGTCGGGACAGGCCACCCAATGCTTGCGGCGGTCGGCGGTGTGGATCTTCGGGTTGTTCCACTGCAGGTCGAATTCGGCGTGACGGCGACAACCCTTCGCCGAGCAGATCAGCGTGGGTGTCTCGGAAGACTGATCTGCCCCGTTAGGAGAAGCGGGCATCGGTGTGGGTCTCTCGCTGCTTGCTCGGGGCCTCGTCGTCGATCGAGTCACCCGAGATGACTCCGGATTCCTCCGGTCTGCTGGTGAGCTGTCTCGTGCCCTCCGGGGCCGCGGTCTTGACGTAATTGATGATTCCGCGCTGGTGCGCCTGGTTCGCGAAGAGCACGGCGACGTACGGGAGGAACACCGCGCAGGCGAACAACACCCAGCGCCAGACTCCCGGGGCGGGGATCATGCCGATGAAGCACGCGGTCCGGAACGCCATCGTGATCGCGTAGCGCTTCACCCGCCCGGCGTGCTCCTCGCTCGTGGGGGTCCGGGCGTCGGTGATGACCGAGAAATTCTGTCGGGTGTAGCCGGCCGACCGGCTGTTGCCCCCCGAGGCTTTGTTGGTCATCGTGCCTGCCACTTCCTCAGCGTACGCCTCTGCGGGCACCGCTCACCCACTCGGTAGCGTGACCTCCGTGACGGACACCCCGGCCTCGACTCCTGCCTCGAATCCATTCTCACCGTCGACTCCTTCGACGCCCCGTACGGTGCTTGTTTCGGGCGGCAGCAGGGGCATCGGCTGGGGTATCGCCGAGCGGCTGCAGGCGGCCGGACATCGCGTTGCGGCGACCTACCGGAGCGGCGAGGTTCCCGACGGTGTGCTCGGGGTGCAGTGTGAGATCACCGACGCGGCCGAGGTGGACGCGGCCTTTACGGAGGTGGAGAAGACCATCGGCCCGGTCGAGGTCCTCGTGGCCAATGCCGGCATCACCCGCGACACGCTGTTGATGCGGATGAGCGACGAGGACTGGGACGCGGTCCTGGCGACCAATCTCACCGGGTCGTTCCGGCTCGCCAAGCGGGCAGCTCGGCCGATGATCCGGGCCAGGTTCGGTCGCTTGATCTTTCTGTCGTCCGTGGTCGGCCAACTCGGTTCGGCCGGACAGGTGAACTACGCGGCCTCCAAGGCGGGGCTCGTTGGCATGGCCCGGTCCCTGGCCCGGGAGTTGGGTTCTCGCAACATCACCGCAAACGTCGTCGCGCCCGGCTTCATCGAGACGGACATGACCGCCGAGCTGGGGGAGGACCTGGTGAGCCAGTACGCCGCCCAGATCCCGCTGGGCCGGATGGGCGTGGTGGCCGATGTCGCTGCGATGGTCGAATTCCTGGCCGGTGACGCCGCCGGCTACATCACCGGCGGGCTGATTCCGGTCGACGGCGGCCTGGGAATGGGTCACTGATCAAGTTCTGAGTTCGTCCCGCCGACGGATGCAGGGTGACGATGCAACGGTGACAAGGACAGAAGGAGTACGGGTGGGGATTCTCGAAGGCAAGAGCATCTTGGTGGCGGGCGTCACGCTGGACACCTCGATCGCCTTCCACGTCGCCCGGATCGCCCAGGCCGAGGGTGCCACGGTGCTCGTCTCGAACTTCGGCCGGGCGATGAGCCTGACCCGGCGGGTGATCAAGAAGCTGGATCCGGTGCCGCCGGTGCTGGAGGTCGACGTCACGAACGACGAGCACCTGGCCGGGCTCGCGGAGACTGTCGGTGCGCACGTGGAGCGGCTGGACGGGCTCGTGCACTCACTCGCCTTCGCCAATCCCGAGACCGCGCTCGGCGGCAAGTTCCTGTCGACGCCGTGGAGTGATGTAGGCACCGCCGTGCACGTCTCGGCGTATTCGCTGGCCTCGTTGACCATGGCCTGCCGGCCGTTGTTCGCCAACCCGGCCTCGGTGGTGGGGCTGACCTTCGACGCCACGGTCGCCTGGCCCGTGTACGACTGGATGGGGGTGGCCAAGTCGGCGCTGGAGAGCACCAGCCGCTATCTCGCGCGTTACCTGGGACCCGACGGGATTCGGGTCAATCTGGTCGCGGCCGGTCCGTTGGAGACCCTGGCCAAGAAGGCGATCGGTGGAGCAGACGAGTTCAACGACGTCTGGGCCACCCGGGCGCCGCTCGGCTGGGATCCGAAGGATATCGAACCGACGGCGCGGGCCGTGGTGGCGCTGCTGAGCGATTGGTTCCCCCGCACCACCGGGGAGATGCTGCACGTCGACGGTGGCGTGCACGCCATGGGCGCCTGACCTCCGCTCGTGACCGAACCTTCGTCGGGGACCGAATTCGATCACGGTCCACCCGCACTGATCGAGATCCGGCTGCTGGACGGACCCAACCTGTACTTCCCGCGCCCCGCCGCCAAGGTCACGCTCCGCATCTCCAGCCTGCTGGGCATCGACGTCGAGCCCGCGCGCGGCTTCGCAGCGGAGTTGGGGCTGCGTGACGTACGGCCCGGCGAGCCCGGCTCGTCGTTCCGGCAGCGCTTCGCCGCCCGGACCGTGACCCGACTGGTTCGGAAGCTGGCCCTGGCCGGCGGCGTCAAGCGCTTGGCCGTACGGTCGCGATCCGGCCTCGAGATGGACCAGCTGGTGATCGCCTACCCGTGGCGCAACTCCGCCCGGGCCCAGGTTCTGGCCGAGGGGGTGGCCCGGGCGTTGGAGGCGGTGGGCACGGATCGGCTCCCGGGCACGCTGGACTGGGCCGCGACTCGACTGGCCGAAACCGAGCCCGGGATGGCGCCGGAACTGATCCGACCTACCATCCCGGTGGTCGCGGTGACCGGGACCAACGGCAAGACCACGACCTCGCGGATGCTCGGCTTCGTCGCCCAGTCGGCCGGCTGGTCGGTCGGCTGGTCCAGCACCGACGGGATCTATCTCAACGGCGAACTGGTCGAGGCCGGCGACTACTCCGGACCGAGCGGCGCCGGGCGGGTCCTGCGGCAACCCGGTGTGCAGTTGGCCGTGACCGAGACAGCGCGCGGGGGGATCCTGCGCCGCGGCGTCGGGGTGGCCTGGAACGACGTCTCCGTCGTGACCAACATCTCGGCCGACCACCTAGGCCTGGGCGGGATCGACACGCTCGATCAGCTCGCGGAGGTCAAGGCGGTCATCACCAAGATCACCAAGCCGGACGGTTGGTGTGTCCTCAACGCCGACGACCCGCGGACCTTCGCCATGCGAGGCGGAACCAAGGCGCAGATCTGGGTCTTCACCCGCG
Source organism: uncultured Actinomycetota bacterium (assembly GCA_963791865.1). GTDB lineage: Bacteria > Actinomycetota > Actinomycetes > Propionibacteriales > Propionibacteriaceae > Microlunatus. The sequence goes on along the minus strand of CAWBUC010000020.1, from coordinate 233,164 downwards.
ATCCGGATTCGCCGAGCGGTCGCATCGTGCTCGACGCCGGCGGCCGGGTGACCACGGTGCTCGACGGCTGGGTGGCCGTGCTGCAAGCCGGCACGGACGCGCTGCCCGTGGTGCCGGTGGCGGACGTGCCGATGACGTTGGCGGGACTCAGCCGGGTCAACGTGGAGAACGTTTTGGCCGTCACGTCGGCCGCTCTGGCGCTGGGGTTCACCGCCGAGCAGGTGGCGGCCGGTTTGATCGGGTTCCAGCCGGCGGCCAACAATCCGGGGAGGATGAACATCTGGACGGTGATCGTTCCGAATGGCTCCGCCAGTGTGGTCGTCGACCTGGCCCACAACGAGGCGGGCCTCGAGGCGCTCTTGGAGATCATGAACGGGATTCGGCCGGCGGGTGCGCGGCTGCTCCTGGGCGTCGGGACCGCCGGCGATCGTGGCGACGAGGTCTTCGTGCGGCTCGGCGAGCTGGCCGGGCTCGGCGCCGACATCGTGGAGATCGCGCACAAGAGTGAGTACCTGCGGGGTCGGCCCATGACCGAGCTGGGCGCCCTCATCCGGGAGGGCGCCGCCCACGCCGGCACCGAGATCGCCGCCGAGCACGCCGACGAGCTGAGCTGCCTCAAGTCATTGGTCGGTCAGGCCCGCGACGGTGACGTCGTCGCGATCATGGCCCACCAGGATCGGGCCGAGATCGACCACTGGCTGCTGGAGTCGGGAGCCACCCAGGACTCGGCTGCCGAGCTCCGGGACAAGGTTCACCGGGCGCACTGAGAATCACTGTGTCGCGGTCTGCACGGTAGTCCCTGCAAATCACTACTCGATATGTCAAGGCGGCCACCCTGGCGGGCTGAACGAGTGATGACGGAGCGGCCGAGAGTCACTGTCGGGGAAGCAGGGTTCCGGCCATCGCGTCGACGACGAATCGCGCGACCCGTTCCATCGGCCAGCCTCGCTGCAGGACGAGAATCTCGTACTGTTCGGGCGACGTCAGCGTCCAGAGCACGTCCCTCGCCTCCTCCACCGTGAGCTCTGGCCGGAGAAAGCCGCGATCGGCTAGATCCTGAGCGAAGACACCCATGCCCAACAGACGTTCGGTCTGGATGGCCTGCCAAAGGTCATGCGCCGTCGGTTCCGCAGAGGCCGCCGTTCGGGCGATCAACTGGACGGGCACCTGCCGCGGCCAGGACTCGACCACGTGCTCGCCGTAGAGGGCGAGCAGCTTGCGCGGATCCGGCTCCGCGCGCATCCGCGCGACCAGAGTCCGTTCGAGCATCGGCACAGGTTCGTAGTCGCCCACGATCGCCGCATCGAGGACGGCCTTGAGGACCTCTGGCTTGTTGCCGATCGACTTGTAGATCGTCTCGACCGAGACGCCTCCCCGCTCCGCGACGGCGCTCATGGTGGTGCCGGCGTAACCGAGCTCCAAGAAGAGCGTCCGGGCATTGGCGAGGATGTCGTCGCGATTGCGCCTCGCCCGCTCGCGGCGTCCCGAAGAATCGTAGGACCGGGAGGTCTTGACGGCTTCCGACATTGGATACATACTCCTTGTAATAGTTACAAAGATATTGTAACTGATTCGAGAAAGGGAGAAGCGGATGCCCCACGCATACTTCTACGACGTGCCCTCCACGCCGGAGATGTACGAAACAGTCACCAAGGAGATCGGCACCCACCGGCCAGCGGGTTTGATCTCGCATCTGGTCGTCCGGCACGACGGTGGTCTCCGCCACTACGGCGTCTGGGCGAGCCAGGAGGCCTGGATCGACTACCGGGACCGGCACGTCCGCCCGGCGGTCGCGCGCGTCCTTGCTCAGCGGGGGATTCCCGAACCACCCATGCCGGTGGAGCACGAACTCGACGTCGTGGGCGTCAACACCTCCGCAACATGAAGGATTAGACCGCGTACTCGCGGTCTAATCCTTCAGTCTGAGCTCAGATGTGAGGGAGCGGCTCCTGCTGGGGCTGCTGGCCGTTGGCGTGGTAGTCGGGGTCGGCGATGCCGCGGGTGCGCTCGTGCTCGTCCCGCTGGGCGCCGGGCTGCGCGTGCCGGCCGTACGACTCCAGCTGGGACATCACGGCCGCGTGCTGATCAACGCAGATGACGATCAGGTCGCCCGGGTTGGACCGCGCGATGGCGTGGCGGGTCGCCTCGAGCTCGTCCAGCACGATCTCGACCTGCTTGCAGCGCACCCCTTCGCCCATGGCGATGCGCACTCCCTCGGCGATCAACGCGGCCACATCGCCCCGCTGGCGGCCCCGCAAGGAGTTGTCCTCCCGGATGATCACCACGTCGAAGTGGGCGGCGGCCACCTCACCAATCTCGCGCATGTCGTCGTCGCGGCGGTCGCCGGCGGTGGCCACCACTCCGATCCGTGAAATCTTGCCGATCTCGGTAGTGGCGTCCAGCGCGTCACCGGTCTTGTCCACGAAGTCGCCGAGCATCCGCATCGACGGCGGATTGTGCGCATAGTCGACGATGACCGTACGGCCCTCGACCTCCACCTCGTTCAGCCGGCCCGGGGCCAGGTAGTAGTTGGTGGAGAAGCTGCGCAACCCGCCGCGGATGTCGTGCAGCGACGCCCCGGCGGCGAACGCGGCCGCGGCGGCGGCCATCGCGTTCTGGACATTCATGGTGGCCCGCCCGTGGAACGTCGCCGGCAGCAGATGGGTCCAGGCCAGCTGCATGGCTCGCCGGCCCTCCTTGACGATGATCATGTCGCCGAGATCGCTGTGCTCGAGCACCACCGCGCGGCCACCGCGCCGGCAGTGATCATCGACGGACTCCCGGATCTCGCTGCCCGGCTGGGCCATGGTGAACCAGACGATGCGGCCGGAGCAGCGGCGACGCAATCCCCGGACCAGGGGATCATCGGCGTTCAGCACCGCGTATCCGTTACGGGGAACGGCTTCGACGATCACGCCCTTCACGTCCGCGAGTTGCTCGAGGGTGTCGATGCCGCGCAGCCCGAGGTGATCGGATTGGACGTTCAGGACCACTCCGATGTCGTTGCGCTCGTAGCCGAGACCCTCGCGCAGGATGCCGCCGCGGGCCACCTCGAAGACGGCCATGTCCACCCGCGGGTTCTGCAGCACCATCTTGGCCGAACGGGGCCCGGACGCATCGGCCCGAATCACCAGCCGCTCGTCGATCACCACCCCGTCGGTCGAGGTCATGCCGACCTTGCGGCCGATGCCCTTGAAGATGTGGGCGATCATCCGAGACGTCGTGGTCTTGCCGTTGGTGCCGGTGATGGCGATGATCGGGATCCGACTCGGGGTGCCCGGCGGGAAGAGCATGTCGACGACGGGCTTCGCGATGTACTGCGGGTCGCCGATCGTCGGATGGGTGTGCATCCGGAAACCGGGGGCCGCGTTGACCTCGCAGATGGCGCCACCGGTTTCTCGTACAGGCTGGGTGATGTCGGGGGCGATGAAGTCGATGCCGGCAATGTCCAGCCCAACGACCTGGGCCGCCTCCTCGGCGATCTCGATGTTCTCCGGGTGGGCCTCGAAGGTCCGGTCGATGGAAATGCCGCCCGTGGACATGTTGCCGGTCAGTGTGAGTTTGATCATGGCGTCCACCGGAGGGACGTCGTCCATCCCGTACCCCTGGGCCCGCACCAGGTCGACAGCGGCCTGGTCGACCTTGATGCGTGTCAACACCTTCTCGTGCCCGACGCCGCGGCGCGGATCGGCGTTGGTTCGGTCGACCAGTTCGGCCACGGTCGAGGAGCCGTCGCCGATCACGTGTGCCGGCATCCGCTCGGCGATGGCGGCGATCTTGCCGTCGATGACCAGGCAGCGGTAGTCGACGCCGGTGATGTAGGTCTCGACGATGACCCACCCGTTGCGGGATTCGCCTTCGGCGACCTCGAATCCGGCGCGGACCTCGTCGGAGGACTGCAGGTTCAAGATCACGCCCCGGCCGTGGTTGCCGTCCAGCGGCTTGACCACCACCGGATACCCGATCCGGTTGGCCAGCCGGACGGCAGCGTCGGCGCTTCGCACCGCTTCCGACTTCGGCACGGGGAGTCCGGCCGCCGACAGCAGGTTGAGGGTGAGCTCTTTGTTGCTGGCAATGTCCACGGCCACCGACGACGTGTTGGAGGTCATGGTGGCCCGGATGCGCTTCTGGTGGACGCCCTGACCGAGCTGCACCAGTGACGAGGTGTTCAACCGGATGAACGGGATGTCCCTGCTCACCGCCTCGTCCACGATCGCCTGCGTCGACGGTCCGAACGCGGTCCGTTCGCCGCGAACGATGAAATGCTCGAGCTCGGCGTCGAAGTCGAACTCCGGATCGTGCTCGATCAGATCGTTGACCAGCTTCACCGCCAGCTCCCCGGCGGCGAGCCCGACGCCCTCGTCGGCGTACGCGTAGATCACGTTGTAGCGGCCGCGGTGACCCTTCACCTGGCGCGTCTTGCCGCGGCGCATGTCGTGCCCGACCGTCTGCTGCAGTTGCAGGGCGACGTGTTCGGCCACGTGGCCGAGCCAGGTGCCCTCGTGCAGGCGCTCCACGAAGCCACCCCGGCGGCCCCGGCTGCAGCTGTGGTTGGCCAGTCCGGGAAGTCGTTCCACCAGAGCGTCGGCGAACCCCGGAATCAGGTTGGTGGGGCAGTCCTCCAGCACACCAAGATCAACCACCAGTTGGATGGCCGGCTCGTAGTGCCACACGTTGGGACCCCGGTACACCCGCTCGGACAGGATGCGGAGGTCAGGCCGGGGCATCGCACTGGCTGGTTCGGTCACGCAAAACCTCCTGATCGGCGCGTGGTCTTGATCCTTCCACCCCGACGCACGCTCTCGTCTACCCTCCTTGACATGTGACCAAAAGGTCACATAACCTGACCTGGGTGGTCGCCGATCAGGATCTCGTCTTCAAGGCCCTTGCCGACCCCACGCGACGCGCCCTACTGGACGCCCTGTTCGAGGTCGACGGACAATCCGTCGGGACGCTCTGCGGCCGCTTCCCCGAGATGACACGGTTCGGCGTGATGAAGCACCTCACCGTGCTGTCCGAAGCCGATCTGGTCGTCGCCGTGCGCGAGGGTCGTACGAAACGGCACTTCCTCAACCCCGTGCCGATCGAGCAGGTCGCCCATCGATGGATCAGCCGCTACGCCGCTCGCTTCACGTCCGCGCTGGTCTCTCTTGATCAACACCTCACCCAGCCTCTGCCCTCAGGAAGGACCCCGCACATGACCAACGTTCAGCCCCAGACAGCGCACGTGTATCAGATCTACATCGCGGCCGCACCGGAGGACGTCTGGGTCGCCATCACCGACTCGGAGTGGACGCGCCGCTGGCTCCACGGCACCTCCTACGTCTCCCCGCCCGAGGCCGGCCACGCCCTTCGCACCGTCACGGCGGACGGACGGGATGCGATCGACGGCCTCGTCGAGGAGATGCAGGCGCCGGACGGGGACCGTCCGGGCCGGTTCGTCCACGGATGGCACGTGCTGTACGACCCCGAACAGAGTGCGGAGCCGGGCGGCCGGGTGGAGTGGACGGTCCAGCGGGCCGGCGAGGGCCTGACCCTCGTCCGCCTCGTGCACTCCGGGCTCGAGGAGAGCCCGCTCACCTCCGAGGGCGTTCGAGACGGCTGGGTGTGGGTGCTCGACAGTCTCAAGACCGTTCTCGAGACGGGCGCCCCGCTCCCGGCCGTGACGGTCGAGGTCTGACTGAGTTCAGGGCCGGGGCGATCGACGCAGCCGGCGAGCGTACGAGCTGGGCGAGACGCCCTCGGCGGCGATCTCGCGGGCCAACAGGCGAAGATCGTTTTCGGCGGCCCGGGCCTCGGCGACCTCGGCGTCGGGAAGTTGCTCGTCGTGGGTTAGCAGCACCCGGCGGGCAAGATCGAATCGGCTACCCGCCGGCAGGACGTGGAGCGTCGCTCCCGAGACCAGCAACGGAGCTGTCCGCTGCGCCAGGTAGGCGTTGCTCGTCAGGTGCCGGCCGTCGATCACCGTGACCGCCCCACGGCCGATCACCTCGAGTCGAGAATCCGGCCTGATCACGGCCGCGGTGTCCTCGTCGATGCCGATGCCGAGCAGCGACGGTGACTGGGCGACCAGCGAGAGCAGCCGCCCGTAGCGATTGCGCTGCTCGAAATGCTGGTCGATCACCACGTCTGTGACCAGGCCGAGCCCCGCAGACAGCTGGCTCATCCGTTGTTTCGGGGTGGATCCGCCGCTGCCGAAGGCGATCATGTAGTCAGCGAGGATGCTGGCTCCGGCCGAGGTGCCGGCGACGACCACCCCGCGCCGATGCGCCGCCCTGATGGCGGCGCCGAAGGGCGTGCCGGTGATGAAGTTGCTCAGCTTGAGCTGATTCCCACCGGTCATGAAGATCCCGCTGACGTCCTCCAGTGAGGTCGCCAGCGAGCCGTTCTGGGCCTGCGCCCGGCTCTCCGGGCGCACCTCGATCACCTCGCCGGCACCCAACGAGCCGAACACCGCCCGGTAGACCTCGACCACCTCCGCGCCGAGTGAGGACGCGCTCGGGATCACCGCAATCCGCGCGTCGGATCCGCCGGCCTCCGCGACGAAGGAGCGCAGCACGCTGCGCCGGCGCAGCTTGGCCTCCGCTCCGCCGATGGCGAAGATCGTGCCCGGGGAGGGCGCGGCTGGGTGTGGCATGGGCACAGGATACGTAGCAATAGACTCCGCGCGTGCGGGATCGCGCGCTGCTGTCCGCCATGGTCGCGGCGTTGGGGATGCTCACGATCGACGTCACGGCCGTACGAGTGGCGCTGCCGGCGATCCAAGTAGAACTCGGCGCCACCGATGTCGAGCAGGCGTGGGTGATCAACGGATATCTGCTGTCGCTCGGCGTGCTCGTCGTGGCCGGCGGCCGCGCCGGCGACCTGTACGGACGCCGACGGGTCTTTCTCGCGGGCTTGGTGATCTTCACCGTGTGCTCGGCCTTATCGGGGTTGGCGCCCAGCGGCGCCTTCCTCGTCGGCGCCCGGATCGCCCAGGGTGCGGGCGCCGCGATCTTGACCCCTGGGGTCTACGCGATGATCACCGACGGCTTCGCCGGCCGGAACCTCGGCCGGGCCATGGGTACGCTCACCGGCACCGCCGCGGTCGGGCTCTCGGTCGGGCCGCTGCTCGGTGGCCTGTTGGTCGACGTCGCCGGCTGGCGCTGGATCTTCTTCATCAATCTGCCGGTGGCGGTCTTCACGGCCGTGGCCGTGCTGCGCGCGGTGCCGGCCGGGCGCCGGGGCGTCGGGCCGCGGATCGATCTGGCCGGCCTTGTCCTGCTCGCGCTCGGGCTCACCGCCCTGAGCCTCGGCTTGCTGCAGGGTGGTCCGGACGGCTGGACGACGCCGCTCACTCTGGTGCTTCTGGCCGTCGGCGTGGCCGGCCTGGTGGCGTTCTGGTTCGTCGAGTCCCGGGTGCCGGAGCCGCTGGTCGATCCGGCCGTGCTCCGACAGCCGCAGATGGCCGCGGCGAACGCGGTCGGCTTCTGCATGCAGTTCGTCTCGACCGGGGTCACGGTGCTTGTCGCCATCTGGCTGCAGGAGGGCCTGGAGGCGTCGGCCCTGTTGGCCGGAGTGGCGCTGCTGCCGATGACGCTCCCGATCACCGTCGCCTCCCTGCTGGCCGGCCGGCTGGTGCAGCGGTTCGGCGCCCGCACACTCGTCATCGCAGGGGCGGCGACCGTCGCCGTTGGCACGGCCGGGATCGGACTTGGCGCGCTCAGCGGGGCCTACCCGCCGGTCGTGCCCGGACTGATCTTGTTCGGCTGCGGCTTCGCGGTCGTGCTCACCTCGCTCACGACGGCCCTGATGGCCGGCGCGGGCGAACTGGATCGCGGCATGGTGTCGGGGATCTACAACACCGCTCGCAACGTGGGCGCCTCGGTGGGGGTTGGCGTCACCAACTCCCTGCTGCTCGGCCTCGCCGTCACGAGCGGGCTCGACGAGGCCTTCGCGGTGACGATGTTCGTGACGGCCGCCGTCGCGGCGGTCGGCGGGGGCGCGGCGCTCGCCCTCGCGCGGCCGTCGCGGCCTCAGCGGCCGATCAGATCGCGCGCGGGCACGACCAGATCCCGCGGCACATCTGAGGCGGAGCTCACGCCGGCGAGCTGCATCGTGTTACGCAGTTCTTCGGTCAGCAGCTCCAGTATTTTCCGTACGCCGTCGCCGCCGCCCGCGGCGAGACCCCAGTAGGTCGGACGGCCGATGAGTACGCAGCGGGCGCCGAGGGCGAGCGCCTTGAGCACGTGCTCGCCCTGCCGGACGCCACCGTCGAGCAGCACGTCGACCTCGTCACCGACCTCGTCGACGATCTCGGTCAGCACGTCCATGGTGGCCGGCTCACCGTCGATCTGCCGGCCGCCCTGATTGGACACCACCACGGTGCTGCAGCCGGCGTTCACCGCGTTGCGGGCCTCCACCGCCGTCATGACGCCCTTGGCGATCACCGGCAGGGGCGTGCGCTCGACGAACCAGGCGGCGTCGTCCCAGGTGAGGTCCTGGGCCATCTCCCGCCACAGGTAAGCCATGATCGTCTCGCCGGTGGCCTTGCTGGGCAGGTCGATGCGGTCGTCGAGGTTGGCGATCCGTACGTCGCGGGGCAGGTGCATGTGGCTGCGCTTGTCGGCCGGGCGGATGCCGTAGTTCGGGGCGTCGACGGTGAGGCACAGCCCACGGAAGCCGGCGGATTCCGCCCTGTCCTGCAGGCTGGTGGTAATCCCGCGATCCTTGTGGATCTGCAGCTGCAGCCAGCACGGCAGCCCGATCGCGGCGACCTCCTCGAGCGGAACGCTGGACAGCGTCGACAGCACCATCCCGGTGCCCATCGCCTTGGCCGCGCCCGCCGAGGCCAGCTCGCCGTCGGGGTGGACGAGCTTGTGGAACGCCGACGGGGCCAGCAGGATCGGCACATCGAGGTGCTGCCCGGCCACCGTCACGGAGGTGTCGACCGCGGACACGTCCCGCATCAGCTTCTTGCGGATCAGCCAGCGGTCGAAGGCCCGGCGGTTCTCGTCACGGGTCCAGTTGCGGCCGGCGCCCGCGTTCAGGTGGTCGAAGATCGGCCGGGCCAGGACCTCCTCGGCGTGCGCCTCGAAGTCCTCGAACTCGGCGTAGGCGTCCAGCTCAGCCATCGCTTCCCTTCCGGATCTGGTCGAGCATCCCCGGCAACCCTGCGCCGGGCGGCTGCTCGGAGGTGTAGCTCACGATCTGCCCGTCCCGCACTACGAATTCGTCGGTGTGCGGCACGGTGCGCAGCACCCGCCCGGTGTATCGAGGGAGGTCCACGCCGAGCTCGGGCAGATGCACCGGGCGATCGTTGGTCGCGGTCATGTACACCACCGCGCGCACCCGGCCGGGTGCGATCTCGTCCAGCTCGACGATGTGGTGGCGTTGGTCGGGAAAGGATTCCGTGAGTCCGAGGTGGGCGCGCAGGTAGCGCTCGCGGTCGACGAGACTTCCGTCCAGGTGCGCCGTCGCGTGGAAATCGTCAGCCACCAGAGCCGCGGCGGTCGCGTCGTCACCCTCGTCCCAGGCCTGCAACAGAGCCCGGACGACGTCCGCAGCCCCGGTGTCGGCGCTCACGTCGGTCCCAGCAGGAAGGACGGCACCAACGTGGCTCCGGCGGCGACGTTGGTGACGCCGGCGGCCCCCAGCCGGACGAGCAGTCCGCCCATCTTCCCGCGAAACGTGTACGGGTCGTTGTCGACCACGAACGTCTGCAGCGGATGCCCGGGCCGATCGAGCGCGAACGCCTCGGAGTGGGAGGCGACGCGGCGCTGAACGACGTGGTCCACGCCGAGCTCCAGCGCCTCGTCCACCGCCGCCAGCCAGGTCGCTTCGTCGCATTCGTGGCCGACGTATACGCCGTGGCCGCCGAGATCGTGCGTCGGCTTGAGCACCACTCGCTCGCGGTGGGCCAGCGCCCAACCACGGGAGATCGTGTCGGCGGTCGGCGGCCTGCCGTCGGCTACCAGATTGCGGGTCCACGGCACGTGGTTCACCACCGCCGAGCGCTCGGCCGCCGTGAGCCCGAACTCCCCGGCGTGCACCGTGAGCAGGTCGAACACGCACTTGTGCCCGAGTACGTCAGCGGCGAACGGGTTGATCAGGCACACCGCGTTGGCCCGCGCCGCGTCGACAAGCGGGCGCACCTCGTCCGGGCGGGCCACCGTGTCGTGGATCGTCAGCCGTCGGTAGACCAGGTCGATCTGCGTTTCACCGCAGCGCAGCCGGCCGCCGGAGAAGGCCAACTCGTGCGGGTCGGCGATGAACGCGTGCAGTCCGGCGGCGACGAGATCGTCCCGGATGATCTCGAACTCGAACATCAGGGGCGCGTCGGCCCAGTCCACGATGGCGATCACCGGGTCGCCCTGACCGCCCCAGTCCCGCCAGGTCGCCAACATCGCCTCGCGCAGCGCCGGTAGCACCCACAGTGGTTCGAGCTCGAACTCGTCCGCGACTGCGGCGTAGACCGAGGTTTCGACGAAAGCGTGCGCCGAGGCATCGTGCAGCCCCATCCCGCCGGGCGAGCCGCCCTGGACCTCGAGGAAACCCAGCCGTTTGGAGAAGAATGCGTCGTACCGGTCGTTGACGTCGACGTTGGTGAAGCCCGGATCGATGGAGACCAGGTCGCGTTCGGCGTCGGACATGCCGATCTGGTCCAAGAGTTCCGGCGTGGTATGTAGCGCGGCGACGGTCTTGGCGAGGGCGGATCCAACCAGCGACACCGCGAGCCTCTCGGCCTCCAGCCGGGGGCGGGTCACGAAAAACGGCCGGGCGACTGAGCAGGCGGGCCGGCCGTGGTATCTGACCGCCCGGAGCCGCTGCATACCCCGGTCGTCAGGGTCGAGCCGGCGCACCAAGCGGTGCCAGTGGCTCACGGCCTCGTGGGTCAAGACGGCTTCGTCGCTGGGCACTCGGCTCCCCTCTCAGCCGAGGTCGCGCAGTAGCGCGCCGCAGCGGTCGAACAGATCCTGGGCTTGGGCGCGGTCGGCAGCGATCGCGGTCACGCCGACGCGTCCGAGCGGCATGAGAGTCGCGAGCATGTCCCAGACCACCCCGGTCTGGGCCTGGTGATCCCAGCGCAGGCCGGCGGCGTCGGCCGCGGCGAGGAACTGGGCGATTCCGATTCCGCACGCGTTCGGGTGCTCCAGGTGATCGCTCGCCACGTAGCAGCGGGGCTCGTCCCGGGCGGTGGTGTAGTGGGCTCCGTCCGGGTCGCAGGTGCCACCGGTGAGCAGGTACAACGTGCCGAACGGATGGCTGGTCCCGCCTTCGCGGAGGTTGATCTCCACCGCGTACGGGTGCCAGCTGCCGCCGCGACGGGCGACGACGAAGTCGACGCCGAACCGGCCGACCACCCCTTCGGCGAGCAGCCGGAGACGTACCTTCTCCGCCTCGGCGACGACCAGGCCGGCGTACTCCGCGGCGGCTGGAAAGCGGCAACCGACGAACGCCTGCCCGTTGGCTCCGCCCAGCACCTGGTCGTGAGTGGCGACCAACCCTTCGGTGCCGCCCGCCAGGATTCGCAGCTGCACGCTGGGGCTGGCAACCTCGTCGGCGAGCACCATCTCCTCGACGATCCCGGGATCGGCCGCCAGCCGGCGGAGGTAGTCCGCATCGAGGTTTTCGTGCAACAGGTCGCGGAGCGCGGACGCCTCCTCCGGCGCCCCCGGCGCCGGTAGCCCGCTGAGCGCGATCACGATGTTGCCGATGCCGAACACGCTGTCGCCGAGCTTGACGACGACCGAGGTGAGCGCAGGGTTCTCGGCGCGCATCCGGAGCAGGGCAGCGACGAGGTCGTCGATCCCCGTGACGTTCTCGGCTCCCGCGGGGTGGGCCACCTGCTCGTCGGCGAACAGCTGCCGACCGCCCGACTTGGTGCCGTAGGAGTAGAAGCGGAGGTCGGGCCCGTACAGCGGCACCTCGAGGGCGAGGGCGAGCTCCCGTTCCGGCGGGCCGACGTTGAACGGCGCGATGAATGCGGCGTGTGGATCACCGATCGCCTCGCGCAGCCGTTGGATCACGGCCGGCTGCTCGAGCACCTTGACCGCCAGCGGACGTGGCGTCGGGTCGTCGACGGTCAGGACCGACAGCCGTTCCCGCGCGCCGGCGGGATCGGGCAACAGTGCGAGGTAGTAGTCGATGGTCTCGGGGTCCACCGGCTCGGAGGTGACCGCCACCATCCGCACCTCGGGCCGGCCCAGCGCGAGGAGCAGGTAGAGCGCGCGCTGCTCGTACCCGGACGCCGCCGGCCCGAACTCCTTGAGCAGCTCCGGGGCGACGTCCTGGGACGGGATGAGCACGATCGTGCGCAGCTCGGCGTCACGGCTGGGCGCGGAGTCCGGACGCAGCCGGCGCAGCGTGGCCTGCAGATCCGCGAGCCGGGTGTCTTCGATCAACGCGCGCCTCCGGCGGAGATTGGCCTGGGCCCGCCTGCCGCAGCCGCCAGGAGCGTAACAGGGCAGCCTCGCGGGACGAGCTGAGGCCGGCTACGGCACGTGCGCCGACACGTTGACTGCGGGCCAGCTCACCGCCGCGACCAAAGCGTCCCGGGCGGCGTCGCGGACCGACCCCAGCTCGCGTCGGCGAGCGGCGGCCTCATAGGAGCTGAGACTGGCCCCGTCGTGATCCAACGCGGTCTGGCAGGCGAGAAGAAGTCGGGCGGCGCGATCGGCGGCGGCCCGCTGACGGGGCGGGTACCCGGGAGCGGGCCCCAGGTCGACGTCGGTGGCGGGGGAGGGTCCGGCCGCGACGTCGAGGAGCGACAGGGTCCGCCCGGCGCTGAGGATGGTCTCGCTCAAGGTGCGCTCGGCCTCGTAGCCGCTGTGCGGCGATGCGGGCGGCTCCGCGCGGTAGAGGCGCCACTGCACGGCTGGTCCGACCTCGATCGGGACCAGGGCGACCCCACCACTCAGTCCGATCACCGCCGATCCGGCGGCCAACGCGGCCCGGTTCAGGTCCGCCGGCCCGCGGAGGATGCCGAGCCGTCCGGGGACGGGCAGGGCCAGCAGCCACCCCTGCGACTGGAGGCTGGCGACGCTCGGGAGAGCGTCGACCAAGGTCGTGGCGTGGGTTTCGTCCAGGCCGGCAACGCCGTCGGGGTCCAGGAAGTGGTGGGCGACGTCTTGGCCCAGAACCGCGGCCGCCGCGCGATCCAGCGGGGCACTCTTGTTGATCATCGCGTTGAGCTGTCGAACCAGCCGTACGCTCGCGAACAGCGTCACGGAAGCGATGCTACGTGGCCTGTAGGTTGACCCCATGGCGGCAGTCGTGGACCTCGCTGACGTGACGATCGTGCGAGGCGGCGCGACCTTGATCTCCGATATCAGCCTCCGAATCGACGAGGCCGACCGCTGGGTCGTGATCGGCCCGAACGGAGCCGGGAAGACCACGCTGTTGCAGGTGCTGGCCGCCCAGATCCACCCCAGCGCCGGCGTGGCGGGGCTGCTCGGGGAGGTGCTCGGCACGGTCGACGTCTTCGAGCTGCGACCGCGGATCGGGCTCACTTCCGCCGCCCTGGCGGAGCGGATACCGCGGTCCGAGCGCGTGCACGACGTGGTCGTCTCGGCCTCGTACGCGGTCGTCGGGCGGTGGCGGGAGAGCTACGACGAGCTGGATCACGAGCGAGCGGACGAACTCCTCGGCCAGCTGCAGATCGACCGGCTGGCCGACCGCACCTTCGGCACGCTGAGCGAGGGCGAGCGGAAGCGGGTGCAGATCGCCCGGGCGCTAATGACCGATCCGGAACTGCTCCTGCTGGACGAGCCGGCCGCCGGCCTCGACCTCGCCGGCCGCGAAGCCCTGGTCCGGACCCTGGGTGAGCTGGCCGAGGATCCATACGCGCCGGCGTCGGTGCTGGTCACCCACCACGTCGAGGAGATCCCGGCCGGGATCACCCACGCCCTGCTCATGCGCCAGGGCAAGGTGGTCGCCGAGGGGCCGCTGAGCGACACCTTGACCGCCGAGAATCTCTCGGCCACCTTCGACCTGCAGCTCGCCTTGACCGAGACCGATGGTCGCTTCGCCGCTCGCGCTGTGAGCTGAGTGGCACGATTGAAGGCATGAGGTGTGAACGGTCGTGGACGTCAACTTGACGGACTGGCTGGGCGACAATCCGTGGGCGATCTGGCTGACGCTCACGGTGTTGCTCGCCGTCGCCGAGGTGCTGTCGCTCGACCTGGTGTTGATCATGCTGGCGGTTGGCGCCTTGGCCGGCATGGGGGTGTCTCTGGTGGCGCCCGACCTCTGGTGGCTGCAGATCCTTGTCGCAACCGGAGTCTCGGTGGCGACCTTGGCCCTGCTGCGGAAACCTCTGCTGGCGAAGGTACGCGGCCTGCCGGGTTATCGCTCCTCGACCGAGAAGATGGTGGGCAGCACCGGGATCGCGGTCTCGGCGATCACCCGGACCGGTGGAGAGATCAAGGTCGACGGCCAGAGTTGGTCGGCGCGACCGTACGAGCCTGATCAGGTAATCGAGGAGGGCACCGAAATCGAGGTGTACGAGGTCGACGGCGCCATCGCGGTCGTGTATCCCAAGCACGGCAGCCTTCCCTGAAGAAACCCTTCCCCAAGAGCAAGGAGTAACCATGGATCCCATCGCCTTGATCGTCGGCCTCGTGATCTTCGGCCTGGTGGCCTTCTTCCTGGCCAGCGCGGTCAAGGTGATCCGGCAACGCCAGGTCGGGGTGGTGGAGCGGTTGGGCAAGTTCCACCGGACCCTAGGCCCGGGCCCGCACCTGGTTGTGCCGATCGTCGACCGGATCCGCTACAAGCTGGACATGCGCGAGGCGGTCGTGCCGTTCCCACCCCAGGGCGTGATCACCGAGGACAACCTGATGGTCAGCATCGACTCGGTGATCTACTTCCAGATCCTCGATCCGGAGCGGGCAGCGTACGAGGCCCAGAACTACATTGCGGCGATCGAGCAGCTCACCCAGACCACCCTGCGCAACATCATCGGCGGCCTCGATCTGGAGCAGACCCTGACCAGCCGCGAGGAGATCAACCAGAAGCTGCGCGTCGTGCTGGACGAGGCCACCGGCAAGTGGGGCATCAAGGTCAATCGCGTCGAGCTGCGGGCGGTCGAGCCGCCCGCGACCATCCGGGACGCGATGGAGAAGGGAGCGCGGGCCGAACGGGACAAGCGGGCGGCGATCCTGATCGCCGAGGGCCAGCGCCAGTCGCAGATTCTCAACGCGGGCGGTGAGAAGGAGTCCTCCATCCTTCGCGCCCAGGGTGACCGGGAGTCCGCCATCCTGCGCGCCCAGGCCGATCGGCAGGCCCAGATGCTTCGGGCGGAGGGCGAGGCTCAGGCCATCTCCACCGTCTTCAACGCGATCCACGCCGGCCAGCCGGATCAGGCCCTGCTGGCCTACCAGTACCTGCAGATGCTGCCGAGCATCGCCCGTGGGGACGCCAACAAGGTCTGGGTGATACCGAGTGAGATCACGAAGGCCTTGGAGGGCCTGGGGAGCGCGGTCGGCTCTTTCGGAGCGAGCGTCCCGGAAAAGACGAAGGGCCAGTTCACCGCTCCGGAGAAGATCGACGTGCAGGCGGAGATCGCCGAGCTGAACGCCCGCGAGGCCGCAGAGGCCGACCGTACGGTTGCCGCGGCGATCGCGGCGGCCAAGGAACTGGAGCGGACGGGGCGGCCGAAACCGTCGTCCCTCCGCCTGCCGGACGCGACACGAGAGATAGGGGCCGGCGACAACGGGTCAGCAGGCCCGTCCGACGCCGAGCCGACCAACACCGAGCTCGGCTCCACTCGAGATCCACACCCCGCTTAGGTGACGTGGCCCGAGCTGCTGCTCATCGCCCTGGCGGGCGTCGGAGCCGGCTTGATCAACACTGTGGTCGGCTCCGGGACCTTGATCACCTTCCCGACCCTGCTCGCGTTCGGGCTGCCGCCCGTCTTGGCGAACGTCTCCAACACCGTCGGGCTTACGCCCGGTTCGTTCTCGGGGGCCTGGGCCGGGCGGCCCGAGCTGGTCGGACAGCGGTCGCGCGTGCTGCGGCTCGGAGTGGGCTCGTTCATCGGGGCTGTGATCGGCGCGCTGCTGCTGCTCCGCTTGCCGGCCGCCGCTTTTGACGCCATCGTGCCCATCTTGATCGGGCTCGGCTGCCTGTTGGTGATCATCGGCCCCCGACTCTCGCGCTGGCTCGCCGATCGGCGCGAGCGCCTCGGCGCCAGCGAGGTGCCCGACCACGGGCATCCCTGGCTCTGGTGCGCGATCTTGGCCACCGGGGTCTACGGCGGCTACTTCGGAGCCGCCCAAGGGGTATTGCTGATCAGCATTCTCGGGGTAGGGCTGGCCGATCCCCTCCCTCGCCTCAACGCTCTCAAGAACGTCCTGGCCGGCATCGCCAACGGAGTTGCCGGTGTCTTGTTCATCGTGATCTCGGAGGTCAACTGGTGGGCGGCGGGGGCGATCGCGGTCGGGTCGGTCCTCGGCGCCCAGCTCGGGGCCGTCGTGGGGCGCCGGCTGCCGCCGATCGTCTATCGCGTGGTGATCGTCGTCGTCGGGCTGGTGGCGATCATCAATCTGCTGTTGCGATAGCCAGTCGCAGCACGCTGGCCTCGGGCAGCTGAGTGAGGTCCCGGCCCGGGATCGCGATCTTGCTGTCGCGGATACCGCTGCCGACCACGACCCAGTCCGCGGCCGCGACCGCCTCGTCGACCAAGATCGGCCAGCCGGCCGGCAGGCCGATCGGGGTGATGCCGCCGTACTCCATCGAGGTTTGTGCCACCGCGTCAGCCATCTGGGCGAAGGAGATTTTGCGCACGTCAAGGTGTTTCCGAACGGTCTTGTTCACATCCGCCCGATCAGTGGCCAGGACGAGGCAAGCTGCCATCGTGGTGTGGTCGCCCCGCCGACCGGCGACGACGACGCAGTTGGCGGAGACCTCCGGCGGCACCGCGTAAGCGGCACAGAACTCCGCCGTGTCGGCGAGTTCCGGGTCGATGGCCGCCACGTACGCATCGAGGGGATGGGCCTGCAGGAACTCCACGACCGGCCCAGCCAGCAGATCCAGACGGTCAAGAGCAGGGATCCACGCCAGCGTGCCGAGGTGGGGATGACCAGCCACGAACGCACCCTAATGCTCCACCGAGATTGGTCAGCGGATTGGGTAACGGCAGACTCGTCCTTTGTGGAAGCTCCGGGCCGAGAGGCGATCCTGGTGCTCTGTACCGACCAGGAGGTGTTGGGCGCTCTGCCGCCACTGCCGGTGGCGGCACCGTGGTGGCCGGAGGCGTGGGACGTCGTGGCGACGGTCAAGCAGACCTACGATCTCGACGTCACCGTGCTGAGGCTCCTGGAGGCGTCGATCCCACGGATGCCCGGCGGGGTCGTCACCTATCTCGCTGAGGTGAGTCAGCGCCCCGAGATTCCGCTCGCGCCGTGGTCGGGTGATC
Source organism: uncultured Actinomycetota bacterium (assembly GCA_963791865.1). GTDB lineage: Bacteria > Actinomycetota > Actinomycetes > Propionibacteriales > Propionibacteriaceae > Microlunatus. The sequence goes on along the minus strand of CAWBUC010000020.1, from coordinate 215,766 downwards.
CCTTGGGCGACCACCCCCTCCGCCAGTCCTGGGCCCGACCCGGCGGTCCCCGGCAGCACGTGGCCTGGGCCCTGGATCAGCTCGCCGACGCCGGCTTCGCCCCGACCGGCGCTCCGGTCCAGGTCAAGACCTGGAATCTGTCCACGCTCTGGCGGCTGCCCACCGAGCGCGGCAACGTCTGGCTGAAGGTCGTGCCGGACTTCTTCGCCCACGAGGGCGCGATCATGTCCCTCATCGGTCCGCCCGTCACTCCGGCGCTCTACGCGGCCGAGCCCGGTCGCATCCTGATGGCCGAGGTCGCGGGCGACAACCACGAGACCACCGGGCCGGCCCTGGCGCCGATGGTGGACATCCTCACAGGCATCCAGTCGGACTGGATCGGTCGTACGGACGAGCTTCTTGCCCTGGGCCTGCCCGATCGTCGGCTCGCGGCCCTGCGTCCACGGATTGAGAAGGTGGTTGCGGACCACCTCGGCGATATTCCGCCGGGGGACCGGGCCGGTCTCTGTGCGCTCGTCGAGACCCTCGACGGCCGGATCAGGGCCATCGCCGACTTCGGGGTGCCTGACACCCTCACGCACGGCGACTTCCATCCGGGCAATGTGCAGGGGCCGGTGGGCGGTTACGTCGTCGTCGACTGGGGAGACTCGTGTGTTTCCCATCCGATGTCTGACGAACTGGCCTTCACCCGCCGGCTGGGGGCGGAGGACCGAGCAACAGCCGCAGCACGATTCAGCTCCGCCTGGCGCGAGCGTGTTCCCGGTTGCGAGCCGGACCGAGCTGCCGCGCTCCTGCGCCCGATGCTGCCGCTGATCGCGGCCGTCATGTACGCCGACTTCGTGGAGCAGATCGAACCCGACGAGCGGATCTACCACGCGGACGACGTGCCAGACATGCTGGCCGCTGCGGTCTCGGAGCACCGGTTGAGTTATAGAACCGGCGAAGTATAAGAACCGATAAGATCGCGTTCGTGAGCAATCCGTACGCGCCCGGCGCGGGGACCGAGCCGTACCGGCTGCCCGGTCGAGCCGAGGCCCAGGTCTGGTGGCGGCGGTGTCTCACCGACCTCGAGGGACTGGGACACACGCCGCTCCGCGGTCGGGCGTTCACCGGCGTCCGAGGGGTCGGCAAGACCGCCCTGCTGCGCTACTTCGAGCGGGAGGCCGCCGGTCGGGGTTTCGGTGTGGTGTCTGTGCAGGCCGGCGGTGCCGATCCGGTGCGTGACTACCTCACCGACGCGCTGCCGAGGTTGGCGCGTGAGCAACCGAGCTTCACCGAGAAGCACGGCCGGGTCACCGAGGTGGGCATCAAGGCCGGTCCGGTCGAGGTGGCTGCTGCTCGCGACCTGCCCGACGAGCAGCCGATGGCACCCGTCGAGGCCGCCTTCCTTCGGTTGGTCGCGAGGACCGCGAAGACGCTTCAGTGAGCGGCGCACCGGGCTTATCGTCCTGGTCGATGAGGCACAGGACTGCGATCTTCCAAGCCTGGTCAGTCTCTGCCGGATCTCCCATCAGCTGCGTAAACCCGCCTTGCAGCTGGTGCTCGCCGGCCTGCCCGAGCTGGAGGATGCGATCGACGATGCGATCACGCACTCGGATCGGCTTTTCGAGTACCGGGAGCTCGGCAACCTGGACGCCGACGCCACCCGAGAGGCGCTGCTGGAGCCGGCGACGGCTCAAGGGGTGCGGTGGACCGACGAGGCGCTGGTCTACGTCGCCGAACTGACCGAGGGCTATCCGAGTTTCGTCCAGGAGTACGGCTACGCCGTCTGGGAATCGCTGGGCAGCGCCACCCTGATCGAGATCGACACGGCCCGCGCCGGGGTTCGGCAGGCGCGCCTCAACGTCGCCCGGCAGTACCGGTCGGTGTGGCGCTCGGTGACACCGGCGGGCCGGGACTACCTGCAGGCCCTGGCCGGGCTGGGCGGAGAAGCCAAGACCGCCGACGTGGCCGGGGCCATGGGCCGGCGCCCGAGCGAGCTGACCATGACCCTGAAGATGCTCAAGGATCGCGGTGCCCTGCGAAGTCCGCAGCGGGGAACGGTGGCCCTTTCCCGCCCCGGCATGGCGCAGCTGGATCCTCGATGAGAGCTTCAGCTGATCTTCCATGCGCGTGCTGGTCAAGCGGCCCGACGACGAGCGGCTGGCCGACTACGTCAAGCTGCGCGACGCCTCTCTGCGGCGACACCTCGAGGCGGACCGGGGCCTGTTCATCGCCGAGGGCGCCAAGGTGATCCGCCGAGCCGTGCTCGCCGGCTACCGCCCACGTTCCTTTCTGCTCGCCGAACGCTGGTTGGCCGATCTGCGCGATCTGCTCGACGCGTGGCCCCAGGTCCCGGTGTTCGTGGTCACGGAGGCCGTCGCCGAAGAGGTCACCGGATTTCACGTCCACCGCGGAGCCTTGGCGTCACTGCACCGCGAGCAGCGCCACTCGCCGGACGATCTGCTTCGACGCGATCGGCTCGTGGTGATCGAGGACGTGGTGGACCACACCAACGTCGGCGCCATCCTGCGTAACGCCGCCGCCCTCGGCTGGGACGGCGCACTGCTGGCTCCGCGAGCCGCCGACCCGTTGTACCGGCGCTCGATCAAGGTCAGCATGGGCGCGGTGTTCTCGTTGCCGTGGGCGCGTCTGGATGACTGGGCGTCGACCCCGGAACGGCTCCGCGAGGCCGGGTTCTTCACCGTGGCCCTCGGGCTAGGTCACGGTGCTGTGCCCGTTGAGGCCGTACGCGATGACTTCGTACGAGAGTGGCGGAGGGTGGCCGTCATGCTCGGCACGGAGGGCGCCGGCTTGTCGGCGCAGTGGTCCCAGGGCGCCGACGTGGTCGCTGCGATCCCGATGCACCAGGGTATCGATTCGCTGAACGTCGCGGCGGCCTCGGCCATCGCGTGCTACGTGCTGCACGTCTGAACCCTTCCCCACCTCGCAGATGCACCACCTTCTTGCGTCCGCACCACGTGCACGTGGTGCGGACGCAAGAGTGGTGCATCTTCAGTCGTCGGCCTTCGGTGAGACCGGCCAATCGTCCGGATATCTGTCGGCGAGGTCCTCGTGCAAGGAGTACAGCTTCTTGCGGGCCCGGCCGGGGAGCCGATCGCCGAACACGGTGCCGTTGAGGTGATCGGTCTCGTGCTGCAGGCACCGGGCCAGGAGGCCGGTTCCGGTCACCTCGACGTCGGCTCCGGTTTCGTCCTGACCGCGGCAGACCGCGTGGTCGGGACGAGACAGCTCCTGGTAGGCACCCGGCAGGGACAAGCAACCCTCATCCGCGGCGTCGAGGACGCGGTCCTTCCCCTCCGGGAGGATGACGGTCGGGTTGCAGAAGACCCCGGAGTGCCGCACATGATCATCGTCGGGACAGTCGTAAACGAAGACGGACAGATCGACACCGATCTGGTTCGCCGCCAGCCCGACTCCCTCGGCCGCGGACATAGTGGCGAACATGTCGCGGACCAGATCCAGCAGTCCCTCGTCGAACTCGGTCACCGGGCGGGTCGGGCGGTGCAGCACCGGCGTCCCCCAGCGCGTGATCGGGCGGGCGGTGCCGCCGGTCCGCAGCTCGATCACCGTCACCTCTTCGACGGGCAGCAACAAGACGCACGCGGGGCTGGGAGAGGCGATCTCGAATACCGGCGCGGTCGGCGGCAGCGGACTGATGCCGAACACGCTGATCTGGCCGTTGCGCTCGTTGCTCACCCAGAGGAGACCGGTGCGGACGGTCAGGTCGCGGGGCCAGACCCCGCCGCAGTCGAACTCGGTGACACGGGTCAGCCATCCCCGGGCGGTCTCGACGTCGAAGACGGCGATGGTGTCGGCCCCGCGGTTGGCGACAAACACCCGGTTGTCGACGGCGACGATCCCGGACGGCTGAACGAGGTCCGCCCCGCTTGCGGAGGTGGCGACGGTCCGGAGGTGCTCCCAGTCGTCGTTGTCAGCGCCGTCGTCGGCGGTGTTGCGGCGGGCGAACCACAGTTCCGCACTCAATTCGCAAGCAACCACCACGAAGTCGTCGACCAGGACCAGGTGCCGAGGACCGGAGCCCGCGGGGAGCTCAATCGGGTCGGCCTCCTCGGTGAGCGTGCCCTCGGCCGGCTCGAGTCGGACACGGTGGATGACGTCGGAGCCGAGGTCGCAGACCAGGAGCTCGTCGCCGTCGACCACGATCTGGTGGGCGTGGGCCGACTTCTGACGCTCGACGTTCGGGCCGGATCCCTCGAACTGGAGCAGGTCGATGCGTTCGGTGAGCGTCCCGTCTTCGCCGATGGCGAAGCTGGCGATCGAGCCGGAGATGTAGTGGGCGACGAGCACGAAACGACGGTCGGCGCTCAACGCGAGGTGGCAGGCGCCCTGGCCGCCGGTCTCGACCGTGGATAGCACCTTCAGCTTGCCGTCCCAGTCGATCTCGACGCTGCTCAGCGTGCTGGAACTGCCTTCGGACACCGCGAAGGCCCAGGGTCCGTCCGGGTGACCGACGAGGAAGGACGGCGAGCGAAGGGACAGCGTTGGCCGCTCGGCCAACGTCACGCTTCCCGTGCCGCCCGCGGTGTTCAGGAGCGAACGAATGCCGGTGGCCGAGCCGCCGCCCTCGGCGGTGAATCCCCCGATCAGGACGTTGCGGATGTAGGGAGCTGGAGATGCAGACACGCCGTCTTGGATATCACGAGTCGATCGGCAACGGTGTGCCGCCTTGCGTGTGAGCGCCGTCGAATCGAAGGTGGGTCTGTGACCGAGGCGGAGGCGGGTGTAGAGGCGGAGGAGCTGTCGCCGGTCTATCGCCAGCTGCTGGAGGACTACCTGCGCCACCTCACCGCGCGACGGGGACTGTCCGACCACACGGTCCGGGCGTACCGATCCGACCTGACCGGGCTGTTCGTTCACCTGCAGCGGCTCGGGATCGACAGTCTCGATCGAGCCGGAATCCGCTCATTCCGCAGCTGGCTCGCCCAGCAGCAGTCGCTCGGACGGTCGCGTAGCACCCTGCAGCGACGCGCGGCGGCCGCCCGCACGCTGTGTTCGTGGGCGGTCGAGGCGGGGCAGATCACCAGCAACCCGGCCAGCACGTTGCGGTCACCACAACAACGCCGCTCCTTGCCGCCGACGTTGGAGCGAGGTCGACGCGATCGCGATGCTCGAGCAGCAGCGACCGGCGGCGGGGGAGGATGCAACCGCTCCAGCTGCGGGACCGGGCCATGCTCGAGTTGCTGTACGCCTCAGGGCTCCGGGTCGCCGAGCTGTGCGGTCTGGATTGCGTCGACGTGGACGTCGCCGCGCCGCACCGTACGGGTCTTCGGCAAGGGCAGCAAGGAGCGGGTCGTCCCCGTCGGTGCCCCCGCCCTGGCGGCCGTCGCGGACTGGCTGCGCGTCGGTCGGGGGCGCCTGGCCACGGCTGAGTCCCGGGACGCGCTTTTCCTCGGTGAACGCGGCCGACGGATCGATCCGAGAGTGGTCCGCCGGATCGTGCACCGGGCGCTGCGGGCGACCGACGGTGCGCCCGATCTCGGACCGCACGGGCTCCGGCACGCCATGGCCACTCACCTCCTGGAGGGTGGCGCAGACCTGCGCAGCGTGCAGGAGATGCTGGGTCACGCGTCGTTGGCCACCACCCAGATCTACACCCACGTCAGCAACGACCGGCTTCGAGCCGCCTTCAACCAAGCTCATCCGCGGGCGTGAGCGAAGCATCGAGCAGTGTGGTTAGGAGGTCGGCGAGTCCGGCCGGGTGCACGACCTCACTCGTCTCGCGCAGTTCGGCCAGAGACCACCAGCGGTATGCCGTTATCGTCCTACGTTCGAGATCGGTCCAGCCGGCCGTATCCACCGTGGCCGACGACACGCGGCAAAGGTAGTAGTCCTCCGTCTGCTCGAATCGTTGGCCCTCGAACTCGAAGGCGGTTTCGCGGTGGAGGACGACGGGGCCCAGTTCATCCGGCAGGAGAAGCCCCGCCTCTTCACGAGCCTCCCGTCGGACCGTTGCGGCCGAGGCTTCTCCGGGTTCACATCCGCCACCGATCGTGAACCACCATTGACCGCCATCCGAGCGATCCGGGTCTCCGCCGCGGAGGAGCAGCACTCGCCCCTCATGCACCGGCAGGACGCGTCCAGTGCGGCGAATGGCGGTGGTCACCGGGCAATGATCGCGTCACCGCCGCTGAAACGCAGCGGAATTATCGACTGCTCTACGTGGCAAGGGTGTAGGCGCAGCCGCTGGTCGAAGGATCGGCTTCGAGTGCTGGCTCAGGTGTCGCCGGTCGTGCTTTCGCGGCACCCCAGATTTGTGGGGCGTAGTTTGATTGCCTCGCCAACCACCAGCCTGGGCCGTTCCCGGCCCGGCAGACCCTCCGGATCCACCGCATTCCCGGGATGCAGACCCGCCCAATGCAACACGATGAGCAACCGACGGGTCTCGACGGCGACGCGTTCGTTGCCCTCCGCGGTGGCGCCAATCGGTGCTTGACGCAAAACGACCGCGCACGGCCAGCGAAACGATTCAGTAAAGGCTTTCCCGCCCGTGCGCGGCACATTTGCGTCAAAGAGTGGCCTGGCCCCTCCAGCAGGCCCGGGGATGACGACGGTGTTCCCGCGGCCTTCTGGGCCTCACCTGACCGCCGAGCGTCTCCTGCAGGCCCTCGCCGGAGCGGCCTCGGCACGTGACCACGACATCACCGAAGCTGCGCCGCGAATACGGGCTCCCGCGTGATCGGCGTGATCACTGCCAGCCCCGTACGCTGCTGCGGTGAACTGGAACCTGCTGGTCTGCGGCCAGCGGGGGCACGCCACGTTCGCGCCGGACGAGGCGGAACTTCGCGCGCGACTGCACGTCGACACTCCGGCGGGTGAGGCCTGGCGTTGCCTGCGCTGCGAGACCTACGTGGTGGGACCGCCGAAGATGTCGGGTCCGGCCGACTCTGCACCCGAGGTTCCGCGCGGCAGGTTGCTGCGCGACCGCATGATCATGCGGCTGCTGGCCGTCGACCGGGGAATCCGCGCGGTTGTTCTGCTGACTCTTGCCGTGCTGATCGTCCGCTTCTCGGCCGTGCGCGACGACCTGCGCACTGCGTTCGACACCGACCTTCCTCTGCTGCAGCCGCTGGAGAACCAGCTGGGGTGGGACATCGCGAACTCGGCGATCGTCCGCTACATCCACGACGCCTTCTCGTTGTCGGAGACGGTCCTGTTCTGGATGGCGGTCGGCCTGGTGGCGTACGCCGTCCTGGAGGCGATCGAAGCGACCGGGCTGTGGCTGCTCAAACGCTGGGGCGAGTACTTCGCCGTCGTCGCGACGAGCATCTTCCTGCCGCTGGAGATCTACGAACTCCTCGAGCGAGTCACCCCGCTCAAGCTTGTCGCGCTCGTGATCAATATTGCCGCGGTCGTCTGGCTGTTGTGGAGCAAGCGGCTCTTCGGGCTGCGGGGCGGGGGCACCGCCTACCACGCCGAACACGCAACCGCGAGCCTGCTGAGTGTGGAACGCGCCGCGGTAGCGGCTGGCGATCACACCCGTAGGTGACCCTTCGGGTACCCGCCGTTACTGATGAGGAGTTGCCCGTTGATCCAGGCGCCCTCCTCGGACAGCAGGAACCGGACAAGATTGGCGGTATCGGTTGGCGTCCCGAGCCGGCCCGTCGGTTGCTTGGCGATTCCGCTGGCGCGGGTGGCAGCGTCCATCCAGCCGGTATCGACGGGTCCGGGGTTGATTACGTTCGCTCGCAACCCGAGATCGCTGAGTTCATGCGCCGACGCCAGGACCAGTCGGTCCAGGCCGCCCTTCGTCACCCCGTACGGAAGGTTGCCGACCGTGTGGTCGCTGGTCAGCGCCACGACCACGCCACCCTCGGATGTGAGCTGACGCGCGAAGGCGGCGATGAGCAGCCAGCTGGCGCGGATGTTGACGGCGTAGTGCCGGTCGAAGCTTTCCACGGATGTGTCAAGGACTCCCGAGTCCACGCTCTCGCAGTGCGACATCACCAGTGCAGCCAGCGGCCCGAGCCGGTCGGCGGCTTCGGAGACCACGACCTCGGGCGCCTGCGGGTCCTCGAGATCAGCCGGGATCAGCTCGACCCTGCGGCCGCCGCCGCGTAACTCGTCGGCCAACCGGTCGGGATCGTCAGGCGCGCCTCCGAGGCCCAACCGTTCGTCGTAGGGGTGCCAATACGACAGGGCGAGATCCCAGCCGTCCGCCGCCAAACCCGCAGCGATCCCGGCACCGATCCCTCGGCGTCGCCCCACACCGGTGAGCAGAACAGTTCGCGCCATGTCGCCCATCCTGACAAGCCGAGCTACCGTCACCATCGGGCCGTAGCGCTGGTGGGATGGAGAGGACCGTCTGATGACCGAAGCGAGAGTCGAGTTCGCCCGCTTGACCGAGGTGCCGATTGCGGCGGTGGTCGACCTCCTCAACGAGCCACGCAACACCCGGCATATGCCGCTCTCCGGGACGTTCAGCGAACAGTCGACCACGGAGTGGGTGATCGCAAAGGACGCACAGTGGGAGCAGCACGGGTACGGGCCGTGGGCGGTGCTGGTGAACGGTGAGTTCGCCGGCTGGGGCGGCTTCCAGCGGGAGGAGAACGGCGCGGACTTCGCCCTGGTGCTGGCTCCAGCGTTTCGGGGTTACGGCGCCGACGTCACGCGTGCCGCGTTGGCTCGAGGGTTCGAGGAGTTCGGCCTGGAGGCGGTGCTCATCGCCTTGCCGTTCACGCGCAGCTCGGAACGGACGGTGGCCCGTCTCGGTTTCCAGCCGGACGGGGAAGTGTCGTACGGCGGCGCCGAATTTCGCCAGTACCGGCTGACCCGCGACGATTGGCAGCGGCACTCGCAACGGTGAGCAGCGTGCATCACGGTCATGCCGGGCGTCGCACGGTGAGGACGAGCGCGACGACCAGCGCTGCTGCCGTGGCCAGGCCGAACGAGGCCGGTGCACCGAGCGGCTCGATGCTGACAGCGACCACGAAGCAGAACAGGGCGAACCCGTCGAGGCCGGGCACGATGCCGCGGGTCACGGCGAGCACACCGGGGTGGCCGCTCTGCGCCAAGGTGAAGGCGAGCACCACGCTGAGCGCGATCGGGAAGGGGGTCAGCACGCCGGTAGCGTCGGGGCCGAGGGTGGCCGCCAGCCCGGTGACTCCGAGTACCAACGCCGCAGTCGCCCCCGCTCGGGCGGGCAGATCCCACGCCGGCGGGACGACCGGAGCGAGTGCGCGTGTGTCCATCCGTCGCAGCACCAGGCCGGCGCTGTGCAGAGCGAGGAGCGCAACGATCAGCGCCGCGACGGCGGGCACGCTGATCGACGCGAGCCCGAGGTCGACGACTCCGACGACCAGCCAGCTCGCTCCCAGCGTCACGGCCCAGCCGCGGCGACGCGAGAGATACGCGAAGCTCAGCACGAAGAGCGCCAGTGGCGCGATGGCCAGCGTGGCGGCGGCTGCGGCCCGAGCGGTGAAGGCAGCGCCCTGGTCGAGATAGAGAATCAGCAGGATCGGCCCGGCGACGATCGGCAGCGTGACCAGGATGCCGCCGACCCGTGGGCCCCAGCGCCGGCCGGCGAGCGTTGAGGCGACCACCAGCACCGGAGCCAGGAACAGCTTCAGGGCCAGGCTGAGCACGTGCGCCAGTGTCGCAGCGCCTTGGCTCGCAAAACCGTCGGAATTAGAACCAGCGCATGGGATCGGCCACTCCGCCGTTCACCCACACCATGAGATGCAGGTGACAGCCGGTGGAGTAGCCGGTGCTCCCGACGTAGCCGATCACCTCTCCGCGACGCACGGTCTGGCCGACCCGGACGGTGTAGCGGGTCGCGTGGTTGTAGCCCGTCACAAGGCCCCGACCCGACAGCGTGCCGTGATCGATCATCAACCGGTTGCCGTAGCCGGAGTTGAAGTAGCGGTTGATGACCCGACCGTCGGCGGCGGCCCGGATGGGGGTGCCGCACGACGCGCCGAAGTCGGTGCCGTCGTGAAGCTTCCATACGTGCAGGACCGGATGGAACCGACGCCCGAACGGCGAGGTGATCGGGCCTGGTACCGGTCGCAGCAAGCCGTTGCGCCCAACGGTTCCGTCGTAGGGCGCCCCGGTCCCAATGCCTCCGGCCGCGGCCGCACGCCGCGCCGCCGCCTCCCGTTCCGCCGCTCGCCGCACCGCGATGGCTCGGGCCGCCGCCGGAAGCAGCCGCACGGAGCCGTCGCTCGCGACGATGGACAGCGGATCACGGTAGGTGTTGCCCTCGATGAGCCCCCAGTGGAGACAGGAGCGTGCGCCGCAGTGGGACCCGGTCTCCAGCCGGCCGATCGTCGCACCGGCCGACACCACCGTGCCCACCGACACCGCCGCCCGCACCGGCTCGTACGTCGTCCGCACGTCCCCGTGATCCACCACCACCACACCCCGCCCCGCCAGCCGAGCCGCGTAGGTCACCCGACCGGCGGCGACGGCCAGCACTCGCGCACCGACCGCCGCCGCCAGATCGACCCCCCGGTGACCCCGACCCCAACGCTTGGCCGGCGGGTCGAACGCGCGCAGCACCTGCGGCATCCCCGCCAGCGGCCAACCGCCCAGGACACGCTGATCGGCGCGCGCGGCTGGCAGCCACCCGACCGTCAGCGTGAGTGCCACCACCAGCGCCGACCCGAGCCGGATGAACTCCCTCACGCTCCAACGTTGTGGCGATCACGCGAATCGGTTCGCTCGCGCAGAGTGCCTGTGGATAGCGAACTTGACCGTCCCCAGGTCTCCTCGATGTCGGGTAGACTCACCGGGCAGTCCTCGCGGGGACTGACTTCGCATGTCCGCAGCCCGGGCCCGGTCCCGGGGCGACAGCCCTCGGTCCTGAACTCAGGTGGGGTGCCGCGCGGACGACAGGGGTGCCGAAAGGCTCGGCACCGGACAACCGTACGCCGGGCGCAACGCTCGGTAAGGAAGGAATGCGGCCATGGCCGTCGTCACGACCCGCCAGCTCCTCGAGAGCGGCGTCCATTTCGGACACCAGACCCGCCGGTGGAACCCCAAGATGAAGAGATTCATCTTCACCGAGCGCAACGGCATCTACATCATCGATCTGCAGCAGTCGCTCACCTACATCGACCGCGCGTACGCCTTCGTCAAGGACACCGTGGCCCGCGGCGGCCAGATCATGTTCGTCGGCACCAAGAAGCAAGCCCAGGAAGCCATCGCCGAGCAGGCGACCCGGGTGGGCATGCCGTACGTGAACCAGCGCTGGCTCGGCGGGATGCTGACCAACTTTCACACCGTGATCAAGCGGATCCAGCGGCTCAAGGAACTGGAGGGCATGGACTTCGAGGACGTCGCCTCCTCCGGACTGACGAAGAAGGAGCTGCTCGGCCTGCGCCGCGAGAAGGACAAGTTGGAGAAGACGCTCGGCGGAATCCGGGATATGACCCGCACTCCGCAGGCCGTCTGGATCGTCGACACCAAGAAGGAGCACCTGGCCGTCGACGAGGCGCGCAAGCTGAAGATCCCGGTTATTGGCATCCTCGACACCAACTGCGATCCCGACGAGGTCGACTTCGCCATCCCCGGCAACGACGACGCGATCCGTTCGGTGTCGCTGCTGACCCGGGTGCTGGCCGATGCCGTCGCCGACGGGTTGATGGCCCGGTCGGGCGGCGCCCAGACCGGTGAGGAGTCCGAGGTCGAGCCGATGCCGGACTGGGAGCGGGAACTGCTTGGTGCCCAAGAGGACGCCCAGGAAGAGGCGACCGGTGAGACCCCCGGCCTGCAGACCGTCGCCGAAGAGATCGAGGCCGTCACCGCCGCCGATGCCGCTCCGGTACCCGCCGACGAGGTGCCGGCCGTCGTGGCCGCCGAGGCCGACGACGAGGCGTTGCCGACGCTCGCCTCCGAGCACGCCCGGGCCCAGGACGAAGACCGTCCCGAAGACGAGAACTGACCCCAACCGACCACGAGAACGAGGTAGCACAGACGTATGGCCAGCTTCACCGCTGCTGATGTCAAGAAGCTCCGGGACGCCACCGGCGCCGGAATGATGGACTGCAAGAACGCCCTCGTACAGGCCGACGGAGATTTCGACCAAGCCGTCGAGGTCCTCCGGGTAAGTGGTCAGGCCAAGGCGGCCAAACGGGGTGCGGAACGCTCCGCAACCAACGGACTGGTGGCCTCGACCGACGGCGCCCTCCTCCAGCTCGGTGCCGAAACCGATTTCGTGGCCAAGAACGCCGAGTTTCAGGGCTTGGCGGCCGACGCGGTCAAGGCCGCCGCGGCCACCAAGGCCGAGACGGTTGACGCCGCCAATGCGGCGCCGCTGCCGTCCGGCCAAACGGTTGCCGAGGCCGTCGAGCAGCTGGCCGTGAAAATCGGCGAGAAGCTCGAGGTCGCCAATGCGGCCTTCTTCGACGGCCAGACCGTGGTCTACCTGCATAAGCGTGCCTCCGATCTCCCGCCCCAGGTCGGCGTGCTGGTGGAGTACGAGGGCAGCGACGAGACCGCCGCCCGTACCGCCGCCATGCACATCGCCGCCATGAAGCCCCAGTTCCTCAGCCGGGACGACGTGCCGGCGGAGACCATCGAGAACGAGCGCCGGATCGCCGAGGCTACGGCCAAGGAGCAGAACAAGCCGGAGCAGGCGTGGCCGAAGATCATCGAAGGTCGGGTGAACTCCTACTTCAAGGACGTGACGCTGCTCGACCAGCTCTCGGTGACCGACAACAAGACCCCGGTCAGCAAGGTGCTCGACGCGGCGGGGATCAAGGTCAGGCGCTTCGTACGCTTCGAGGCGGCTGGCTCCTGACGGCTGGTCCTGAGAGGGTGGGGCCCGTGCAGAGGTCGAGTCCGTACAAGAGGGTCCTGCTGAAACTGTCCGGCGAGGTCTTCGGCGGCGGCAAGGTCGGAGTCGATCCCGACGTCGTGTCGGGGTTGGCGTCGCAGATCGCCGACGTCAACGCCACCGGCGTGCAGCTGGCCGTCGTCGTCGGCGGGGGCAACTTCTTCCGCGGGGCCGAGCTGCAACAGCGCGGGATGGAGCGGAATCGGGCCGACTACATGGGCATGCTCGGCACCGTGATGAACTGTCTGGCCCTGCAGGATTTCCTGGAGAAGCGGGGTTGCCAGACCCGGGTGCAGACCGCCATCACGATGGGACAGGTCGCCGAGCCGTATGTCCCGCGCCGGGCCGAGCGACACCTCGAGAAGGGCCGGGTGGTGATCTTCGGGGCCGGCTCGGGGATGCCGTACTTCTCGACCGACACCGTCGCCGCCCAGCGCGCGCTCGAGATCAACGCCGAGGTGCTGCTGATGGGCAAGCAGGGGACCGACGGGGTCTACGACGCCGACCCGCACTCCCATCCCGACGCGATCAAGTTCGACCATCTGTCCTACGACGAGTACCTGGCTCGCGACCTGCGCATCGCCGACGCGACCGCCATCAGCATGGCCCGGGACTACCGGCTACCGATGATCTTCTTCAGCCTCGACACCGAAGGCACCATCGTGGCGGTGGTGGCGGGTGAGAAGATCGGAACCACAGTCCACGCTTAGGCACGGCTACGCACGATTGAGGAAGGAGCGAGACGTTGATCTCCGACATCCTGAGTGACGCCGAGGACAACATGGAACTGGCGATCGAGTACGCCAAGGACGAGTTCGCGGCGATCCGAACCGGACGCGCGCACCCCGCCATGTTCGCCAAGCTGACCGCGGACTATTACGGGGCGCAGACTCCGCTGCAGCAGCTGGCCAGCTTCCAGGTACCCGAAGCGCGGATGATCCTCATCACCCCGTTCGACCGGTCCGCGATGACCGCCATCGAGAAGTCGATCCGCGACTCCGACCTGGGCGTCAATCCCTCGAACGACGGGAACCTGATCCGGGTTACGCTGCCGGAGCTGACCCAGGAGCGGCGCAAGGAATACATCAAACTGGCCCGGCACAAGGCCGAGGATGCCCGGATCTCCATCCGCGGACATCGCCGCGCCGCCAAGGAGGCGCTCGAGGCGATGGTCAAGAACAAGGAGGTCGGCGAAGACGACGTCGTACGAGCCGAGAAGCAGCTCGACGCCGCCACCAAGCGGCACACCGACGTCATTGACGACGTGCTCAAGCACAAAGAGGCCGAACTTCTCGAGGTATGAGCCAGATGAGCGAGCTGTCGGGATCCGACCCGGGCCCGCCCATGGTTGCGAACCCGGCAGCAGCACCCGCCCCCGAGCCGAAGCACGGTCGGGCCGGGCGCAATCTCGCGTCGGCGATCGCCGTCGGCGTCGGACTGGGCGCCTACGTCGTGGCGTCCCTCATGTTCTTCAAGCCCGGCTTCGTCGTCCTGGTCGCGGTGGCCCTTGCCCTCGGCTCGATCGAACTCTTCACGGCCCTGAAGCGGCACGGGATGACCGCTGCCATCATCCCGATCGTCATCGGGATCGTGCCGATCACCGCCGGGTCCTACCTCGCCGGGCAGCAGACCCCGGTGGTCTTTTCCACGACCAGCGTCCTGCTCGCCTCTCTAGCCCTTACGGTGCTGGCCGCCCTGATCTGGCGGATCCCCCGGGGAGCCAACGGCTATGTCACCGACGTCGCCGCCAGCCTGATGATCATCGCGTACGTTCCGCTGCTCGGTTCGTTCGGGGCGTTGATGCTGGCGGGTGCGAACGGGTCGTCTCGGATGGTCACGTTCTTGCTCGTGGTGGTGATGAGCGATACCGGCGGTTATGTGCTCGGGGTTCTGTTCGGCCGCCACCCGATGGCACCGACCATTTCACCGAAGAAGTCCTGGGAGGGCCTGGGCGGATCGGTGCTCTTCGCGACCGTCGCAGCGGTGCTGATGACCGTACTGGTGTTGGATCGGCCGTTCTGGGTCGGGATCATCCTGGGTGTCTGCCTGGTCGCCGTCGGCACGGCCGGGGATTTGGTCGAGTCGATGATCAAGCGCGACCTCGGGATCAAGGACATGAGCTCCTTCCTGCCCGGCCACGGGGGAGTGATGGATCGACTCGACTCGCTCCTGCTGGCCGCCCCGGTAGCCTGGCTGATCATGTACCTGCTAGTTCCGGGCGGCTGAGTGACTGAGTCCCTTTCCCTGGTGTTCGAGGCGCCTCGTCGGGGGGTGCCGCCGAGGCACTGGGCTGATCTGACACCGGCGCAGCGACGGGAGTTCGTCGAAGCGGCGGGCCAGCGCGCCTTCCGCGCGCGGCAACTGTCGGCCCACTACTTCGAGGGACTGCGCGCCGACCCGGCCGAGTGGACGGATCTGCCCTCCTCGGTCCGTGAGGTGCTGGCGGCGAAGTTCCTGCCCGAGCTGCTGCGCGCCGTACGGGAGCAGACCTGCGACGGCGGGACCACGATCAAAACACTCTGGAAGTTGTTCGACGGGGCAACGGTCGAGAGCGTCTTGATGCGCTACCCGGATCGGACGACACTGTGCGTCTCGAGCCAGGCCGGTTGCGGGATGGCCTGCCCGTTCTGTGCCACTGGTCAGGGTGGCCTGCAGCGTAACCTCAGCACGGCGGAGATCGTGGAGCAGGTTGTCGACGGAGCCCGCCGGATGGCCCGGGGCGGCGTGCCGGGAGGCCCTGGACGGATCAACAACGTTGTCTTCATGGGCATGGGGGAGCCGCTGGCCAACTACAAGGCGGTCATGGGCTCCGTCCGGCAGCTCACGACACCCACGCCGGACGGGCTCGGACTGAGCGCCCGCGGCATCACGGTGTCCACCGTGGGACTGGTCCCGCGCATGCAGCAGCTGGCAACCGAGGGCATTCCGGTCACCTTGGCCCTGTCCCTCCATGCTCCCGACGACGAGCTACGCGACGAACTGGTGCCGATCAACACGCGCTGGAACGTGTCCGAGGTGGTCGACGCCGCCTGGGAGTACGCCAAGCAGACGCGGCGGCGAGTCTCTATCGAGTACATCCTGATCCGTGACGTCAACGACCAGGCGTTCCGGGCCGACCTGCTGGCCCGGGTGCTCCGGCGACGGGGCAACTGGGGCTGGGTGCACGTCAACCTCATTCCGCTGAACCCGACTCCGGGCTCTCGGTGGACGGCGTCCCGCCGCCGGGACGAGGACGAGTTCGTCCGCCGGCTCCAGGTGAGAGGGGTGCCGGTGACCGTGCGCGACACCCGGGGCCGGGAGATCGACGGTGCCTGCGGTCAGCTCGCCGCGGCCGAGTAACCGAGCCGACAGGGCTCCAGGCCGCATCTTCAAGTGCTCTGCCGACCCGCGATGTCGCAAACGCACCGCGCACGCGGTCAGAGGCTTGCCTTCCGGCCTTCTCAGCCCGTGCGCGGTGTGTTTGCGACAAACCAGTCGCCATCACCTTGGGTGTTTATCCACTCCCGTGATCCCTATGTCGACGCCCGCCAAACGAGCACCTCGACCCGGCTTCGAGTTCACCCGCGAGCGACTCGACCCGGAGCTGGTAGTCGAGACCAACGGCTTCCGCGTCACCGTGCCGGCGCTCACCGCGCTGGATCTCGTCAGGTCGGTCTGACTGCTCATAGGGCTTGGCCCTGCTCCACTATGGGGCCGATCACGTCTTTGCCGACGCCGAGTGGTTCGTCGAAGCGTGCACACGGCACTCATGCTCCGACGCCGTCGCGCCGGTTGACGGAACGGCCGCCGGAGGCCTCCTACCGTCGGCGTTCAGCGTCGCACTCAGGACCCGCGTCAGCGTTTGAGGCCCGGCACGACCTGTCGATACTCCTCGACCGGGACCAGACGGACCCGACCCTGGGAGGCGACGGTCAACAGCCGGGCCGCTGAAGCGTCGTCCGGTTCGCCCTCCCATTCCAGCATGGTGCGGAGGGCGGCCAGGAGGTTTTCCGGGTTGTCCAGGCGGGTGCGCGCCGGGTCCACGAGATCCGGCCGCACGTACAGGGCGAGCAGCAGCAGCCCGTAGACCGGCTGCAGACCGGGACCGAGAGAGGCCTGAAAGTAGGGGACGTCGATGATCCGGGCGTCGAAGCGACCGTAGAACCGCAACCGCGCCAACGGATCGCCGTGCTGCGGATGCGGCTCGTGATGGTCGGGGTGGGCCACCTCGCCCAGCACCAGGCTGGGTTGGAGCTCATCGACAATCGAAGTGAGCAGCGCCCGGTAGAGCTGGCTACCGTAGCCGGCGCCCCGCCGGTCCGGTCTCGTCGCGTGGTGGCTGATCAGGACGGCACCGGAGCCGGGCAGGTCCTTGGTGACGGCGACGGCTACCATCTCGTCGCCGTCGAGCGCGATGCGGACCTCGCGGCGGCCGTCCTCGACCATTCCCGCGAAGACGTCGAAGGGCTCCAGCTCGTCGTACGGGAAGCTCGGTGCCAAGATGTCGTCGAACGCGCTCTTCACGGCCTCACCTTCGGCCGTCTGCACCGTGATCATCTGCGTGCCTCTCGCCGGGGACGGGTCGCCAGAAGAGTATTGGCAGGATGTGCCCGTGATCGAGCCACCTCCCCCACTGGACGCGACCCTCACCGAACTCGCGGCCGCGTTCGACATCGCGACCGAGTACTGGGACTGGCAGGGCCGCCACGTCGCGGTACCGGCCGAAACGATCATCCGGGTGCTCGCCGGTCTCGATGTCGACGCCGGCACTCCCGAAGCGGCCGGGCGGGCGCTCGCCGACCGTGCACATCGACCGTGGACGCGGATGTTGCCGCCGTGCCTGGCCCTGCGCGAGAGCCGCTCGGCCTCGGTCTGGGTCCACGTCACTCACGGGGACCCGGTGGAGACCTGGATCGAGCTGGAGACCGGCGAGGTTCGCTCCGGTCTGCGCCAACTGGAGAACTGGGCCGCCCCAACCGACGTCGACGGCCGCTGGGTGGGCGAAGCCTCCTTTGCGATCCCCACCGACCTGCCGCTCGGGTACCACACCCTGCACGCGCGCAGCAGTGACCAGTCGGCCAGCATGCCGTTGATCATCACGCCGGCCTGGCTGGGTCTGCCGCCGCGAATGGGGCAGCACCGCGGCTGGGGCTTCGCGGCGCAGCTGTACAGCGTTCGCTCTCGGCAGTCCTGGGCCGTCGGTGACCTCGTCGATCTCGAGGACCTCGCGGTCTGGTCGGCGGCCGAGCACGGGGCCGACTACCTCTTGATCAATCCGTTGCACGCCGCCGAGCCCGGGGTGCCGATGGAGCCGTCGCCGTACCTGCCCACGAGCCGCCGCTTCGCCAATCCGCTCTACCTGCGGCCGGAGCGCATTCCGGAGTACGCCACCGCGACCGAGGCGCAGCGCGCCGAGGTGCAGGGCCGCAGGGCTCAGCTGGACGACCGAGCCGACCTGGTCGAGCGAATCGACCGAAACGCCGGCTGGGCCGCGAAACGAGCCGCACTGGAGCTGATCTTCGCCGTGCCCCGCACTGCGGGGCGGGAGCGTTCGCTGGCGGCGTTCCGCCGGCGCGAGGGCGAGGGTCTGGAGAACTTCGCGACCTGGGCCGCTCTGTGGGAGACCCACGGCGCCGACGTGACCGCCTGGCCGGAGGAGCTCCGCCATCCGGACAGTCAGGGAGTCGCGGAGTTCCGTGCCGCCCATGAGCGGGAGATCGACTTCCACTGCTGGCTGCAGTGGGTCCTCGACGAACAGCTCGCGGGTGCGCACCAGGCCGCCCTGCGTGCCGGCATGGGTCTGGGCGTGATGGCGGATCTGGCCGTCGGGGTCAATCGCGTCGGCGCCGACGCGTGGTCGCTGCAGGACAGTTTCGCCCAGGGCATCACGGTGGGAGCGCCACCCGATCCGTACAACCAGAACGGCCAGAACTGGAACCAGCCGCCGTGGCGGCCCGACCGGCTGGCCGAGACCGCATACGAGCCGTTCCGCCGAATGGTGTCGACGATCCTTCGGCACTCCGGCGGCGTCCGGGTCGACCACGTCATCGGTCTGTTCCGGCTGTGGTGGATCCCCGACGGCGCGAAACCGACCGAGGGCACCTACGTCCGCTACGACCACGAGGCGCTGATCGGCATCCTGGCGCTGGAGGCGCACCGCGCTGAGGCAGTGGTGGTGGGCGAGGACCTCGGCACAGTCGAGCCGTGGGTGCGGGTTTACCTGAAGGAGCGTGGCATCCTCGGGACCTCGATTCTCTGGTTCGAGTTCGACTACGAGTCTGACCAGCGGGGTGAGGCAGCTCCACTGGCCCCGGAACGCTGGCGCGAGTACTGCCTGGCGTCCGTGACGACCCACGACCTGCCACCGACGGCGGGTTACTTGGCTGGCGACCACGTACGCCTCCGCGACAAACTCGGCGTTCTGACCCGGCCCGTAGCCGAAGAGCTGGCGGCCGACGAGGCGGAACGCCAGGCCTGGTTGGACAACCTGCGCTGGCGCTGGGCGCTGGCGCCCGACGCCGACGAGGAGGAGACGGTGCGGGCGTTGTACCGGTACCTGTCCTGGACGCGGTGCCGGCTGCTGGGCGTCGCCCTGACCGACGCAGTCGGCGACCGACGGATCCAGAATCAACCCGGGACGATCGACGAGTACCCCAACTGGCGGGTACCGCTATCAGGCCCCGACGGCCGCCCGATCTTTCTGGAGGATGTCTTCCAGAGCCAACGAGCCGCCGACCTGCTGAAGATCATCGCCCCCTGAGCGCGGTAGTTTGGGCTCGACCGGCTCGCGCCCTGAGCCTGTCGAAGGGCCTTTTGATGGTCGTCGCCCTGACGTACGTTCCCAGTCGAAGGGTCACCGCCGGGTCGACCGCCGATTCGGCCCTGTCGTCCGGCTCAGGGCACGAAGAGCTGGTCCGAGCCTTCGACAGGTCAGGGCACCGACTCGTCAGCGCCGTCCGAACCCGCCGCCGATGACGCCCTTTTCGACCGCCTTGGTGACGGCGTCCGCCTCGGCCTGGGTCAACGTGCCCGCCTGCACGGCGGCGTCCAGCCTCTCTTTGAGCGCGGCGGCATGCTCAGCCTGATGTGCCGCTCGGATCTCGGCGAGAGCCGTGGTCACCTTTTCCTCGGCCACGTCCCAGCTTCTCGGCCAGCGCCTTGGCCAGCTCGGCCTCGCGTTCGGCCGGATCGGGACGCTCGCTCGGTGACGCACTCGGATCCTGGCTCGGCCGGTTTGCCTTGCGTTCCTCGTGGATGGCCCGGAGAGCCTCGACGACCTTGGCCTCGGTGACGCCCAATTTCTCGGCGAGCTGAGCCGCCGAGTCGCCGCCGAAGAAGCCGCGCCCGCCGCGGTCACCCTTACCCCCTGGACGGTCTGCGCCGGCGCTCGGCGACGCGGAACTCGAGGGTGAGCCCGGGGACGGTGTCGGTTGGGCTTGGGCCAGACTGGCGACACCGACGCCCGCGCCGAGGGCGAGGACGCCGGCGGCGACGGCGACGCCGGTGGCCTTCTTGTTGACTGCCATGAAACTTCTCCTTCCCGCCGAGTCGGCGGACTGTTGGACGGATGTGCCGAGATCCCACCGCTGGTGGACGCAGTTAGCGGAGCACTGGCAGCAACCTGGCAGGACCCTGAGAATGTGCATGTGAGCGAGGTCTACGAGTACCGCGCGGCGCCGCCGCTGCTCGGCCCACTCGTCCCGGCGACGGTCGGCTACGCAACCATCGAGCCGGAGACCCGGATCCACCGGGGGCTCCCGTCGCCGTATCTGACCTTCATCTTTTCGCTCGAGGGACCGGTTGTCGCGGGCGAAACGATCGAGGACGCGTACGGTCCCGCCGCCCACAGCCACGACGTACTGGTCGGTGGTCTGGTGGCGCGACCCGCCTACGTGGTGCAGCCGACGAGCCAGGCCGGCGTGCAGCTCGCCGTGCACCCGCTGGCCGCGCGGGCGGTGTTCGGGATGCCGACGCGCGAGCTTGGTGTGCTGGCCGGCGACGGCGGGGATGTGCTCGGACCGGAGGTCCGCCGGGTCAGTGAGCAACTGCGGGCCGCCGACACCTGGCCGGACCGCTTCAATCTGCTGCAGCGCTATCTACGGCACCGGGTCGACAATGACCGCTTCGGCCATCCGCGGGCCGAGCTGGTCGAGGCGTGGACCTGGATGACGCGGTTCCGCGGCACCGGGTCGATGGACGGCATGGCCCGGCACGTCCACCTGAGTGGGCGACAACTGCGTACGCTTTTCGATCGCGAGGTCGGGATGAGTCCGAAGCAGGTCAGCCGGCTGATGCGCTTCGACCACGCGAAGCAGGCGATCATCGAGGCGGTGGATGCGGGCGGCGCACTCGACTTGACGGCGATCGCTGTGCGGACCGGCTTCTACGACCACGCCCACCTCGACCGGGACTTCGCCGCGCTGACCGGCACGAGCCCGACCGGTTGGCTCACCGAGGAACGCCGAAACATCCAAGCCGGCGGTCACCGGAGTGAGTCGCGCTGAGCACTAACCAGTCGAAAGATCGGGCGCCTGGGCGCGCGTCACCCACCCTCGGAAGGCGCGCCAGCCGCGGCGGATCCGCGACAACGCGAACCAGGCCACCACGATCCCGACGATCAGCAAGATCGCCGCGATGGTCGCCGCCGCGACCGGGAACAAGACGGCGAGCGTCGCCACCCCCGCAACCGAGACGTCGCCCGCGAGGGACGCACCGATGTTGGTCACCGGCTCCGGTGAGGTGTTGATGGCCAGCCGCAGACTGCTTTTCACCAGGTGACTGACCAGCGCCGTGGTCCCACCAACGGCGGCCAGCGCGAGCGTGAGGAGATCGCCGTTCGCCCCGCCGATCAGGGCTCCGATCACCGCGCCGGCCACCGGCCGGATCACCGTCGAGATCGCGTCCCAGGCCGAATCGACGTACGGGATCTTGTCCGCAACGAACTCGACCACCGCCAACACGCCGGCCACGATCAAGACATCGGTGCGCTGCAGGCCGGCCGGCACGTCCTCGATCCCGGCGAACCGTCCCAGGAGACCCAGGATGAGTACGGTCAAATACGCGTTGATGCCACTCGTCCAGCCGCTGGCGAACGTGAGCGGCAGTAGCTCCATGCTTCGAGCGTACGTTCTCGAGCCGGGGTGGGCGTCGGCGTCGACAGCGCTCCGGAGAGCATGTGCGCATGAGGGACGGGCCAGGCGAGCTCCATCTGGTTCTGGTCGGGGCTACGGGATTCGTGGGCCGCCTGACCGCGCAGCACCTGGCCCGGTCGGCGCCGCCGGGGGCACGAATCGCGCTGGCCGGCCGGTCGGCCGAACGGTTGTCGGGGCTCCGGACCGGTTTGCCCGAATCGGCGCGCGACTGGGCGGAGGTGGTCCTCGATCTGACCGACGCCGAGGCGGTGGCCGGCCTGGCCCGCCGAACGCGTGTGGTGGCCACGACCGCGGGGCCGTACGCGAAGTACGGACGGCTCCTCCTCCAGTCGTGCGCCGCGGCCGGCACCGACTACGCCGATCTGACGGGGGAGACGTTGTTCGTGCGGTGGAGTGTCGAAACCGGCCACGAGCGGGCGGAGCGGACTGGCGCCCGGCTGGTGCACTCGTGTGGGTTCGACTCCGTCCCGTCCGATCTGTGTTGGGCTCTCGGCCGCGCGCGCCGAGGCGGACGGCGACCGCCTGGTCAGCGCCGTGCTCCACGTCCGCTCCGCCCGGGTCGGCATCAGCGGTGGCACTATCGACACGCTCCGCGGTCAGATCGACGAGGTTCAGGCCGATCCCTCGGTTCCCGCCGACGCGGGCGGTGCTGGATCGGCTGCTGCCGACGCCGGGTTCTGGGCCGGACGAGAAGACGCTGCGGCGCGGACGCTTCCGGATCGAGGTGGTCGCGCAGACCGCGGGCGGCAGCGCGTACAACACGAGGGTGGGTGCGGATCTGGAGCCGGGGTATCGGGGCACGGCGGTCATGCTCGGCGAGTCGGCGCTGGCCCTCGCGTTCGATGATTTACCCGAGCAGGGAGGGGTATTGACGCCGATGACGGCGATGGGGGAGGTTTTGGCCGGAAGACTGCGACGTCAGGGCTTCGACATTGTGACGACCAGGATCGCGTGAGAGGAATCAGATGCCCAAGACCACCAAGTCGGGTAAGCCGAAGCAGAACGAGCTGCCGAGCACGCTGCAGAAGTCGGGGAAGAAGGCGCAGCGCACCTTCGCCAAGGCGCATGATGCCGCCCTCGGTCAGTACGGGGACGAACAGCGGGCCCACCAGGTCGGCTTCTCGGCGTTGAAGCACACCCACGAGAAGGTCGGCGACCACTGGGAGAAGAAGAGCAGGGGCAAGAAGGGGCCGTCCGACGCCCAGGCGAAGGGCGGCCGAAACACCAACCGCCCGACCGCCGGCGGGGTCGACGCGAACGCGTCCAAGCAGCACCTCTACGACCTGGCCAAGCGGCTGCAGATTCCCGGTCGTTCGTCGATGTCCAAGGGCGAACTGGTGAAGGCGTTGCAGAAGGCCAACAACCGTGAGTCGGCCAAGTCCCTGAAGAAGAGCAAGAAGAAGTAGCCCTCAGACGGCAACGGCTACTCCGGGCACCGGCAGCCGCAGCTGGTGGAGCGGGCCGCTGTGCAGGGGCTCGGTCCGCCACGTTGCGGTGAAGGTGTCGCCCGCGCACTCGATGAGCAACCGGTGCGGGGTCTCGAGGAAGATCACGTCGACCCGGAATCGGTCGGGTTCGATCCACCCACCGCTGGCCGCGACCGGGACCTCGCCGGAGCCGATCTGCCAGACGCCCGAGCCGAATGGACAGGTGATGGTTCGGCCGGCGTCCTGCAGCTCGACGCTCCACGTGCCCGCCGACGGGGCCAGCTCTACCGCTTCGAGAGTCGGCTGCTGTGCGACGGGATCTCCGGCCCGGCTGAAGCGTCGGCTCCAGCGGTCGGGATCGGCCGGCGACGGCTCCGCCGCGAGGGCAGGCAGTTCAGCGGTAGCCAGCCGATCTCTCAGTTGATCATCGGCCGCGCTCGGTTGGACTGACTCGCCGATCGCCGGCAGCACGTGGGTCCAGAGGGCGTCCAGTATTGCCTGCATGTTCAGGGTGTCCGCGGTCGTGGCGATCACGGTGTCGTGTTCTGGCAGGACCACGCAGAACTGGCCGTACGCTCCGTCGCCCCGGTAGCCATGCCGAGCCATCCAGAACTGGAATCCGTAGCCCTGACGCCAATCCGGTTCTGGCTGGTCCGGGTTGTCGACGTGGCGACGGGTCGCCTCGGCCACCCATCGCTCGCTGAGCAGTTGCCGGCCGTCCCACACCCCACGCTGCAGGTAGAGCAGGCCCAGCTTGGCGATGGCCTCGGTCGTGGCGTGGAAGCCGGAGAAGCCGATGTCGCGACCCGGTGGGTGCTGGAGCCACCCGTACTCCTCGATGCCGAGCGGCTCGAACAGCCGTGGGCGTAGGTAGTCGGTGAGGCTCTGGCCGCTGAGTCGCTGGATGATCGCGGCAAGCGTGTAGGTGCACGGTTGGTTGTAGGCGAAGACCGTGCCGGGCTCGGCGTCCGGTGGGATCAACAGGAAACCGCGCACCGGCTCGAGCGGGTCTCCGCCGATGGCCTCGTCGAGCGTCTCGGCCAGATGACCGCTCGCCATCGCCGCGATGTGCCGGACCCGCATCGACCGGCTGCCCGGATCGGTGATCTCGGCGTCGAGCTCAGGGAAGTAGGAGATGACCGGCGCGTCGAGATCCAGCAGCCCCTCCGCCACGGCGAAACCGGCCGCGGTCGAGGTGAAGCTCTTGCTCAGCGAGTAGAGCAGATGCACCCGATCCGGTGCGTACGGGGACCACCAGCCCTCGGCGACAACGTGTCCATGCCGCAGCACCATCAGGCTGTGGAGCTCGATGTCGGACGCCGCGTCCATCGCGTCGAGGAAGGCGTCGAGGCCGCGCGGATTGATGCCCTGCTCGCTGGGCGTACTGCGGGGGAGGGTGACGCTCACCTGCGCGAGCCTACCGACCGCCCCTTTCCCCGAGCGAAGGCGCGTTCGAGCCTCTTCTTGAGGTCCAGCGGCGGGTAGAGGTCGCCCCAGATCCAGCGCGCCATCTGCTTGCCTTGGTCGCGCACGGCGTCCTCGCGAAGCTTTTCGTCAAAGAGCACATCTTCGATGGGCTGCTCCGGCTGAAGCGCCCGACCGTACTTGATCCTGCCGTCAAACTCACCGACGGTGTTGAAGTCTTCCCACCAGAAATCCGTCCGCGCCATCCATCGGCCGTCAGCGTTGTACACGTCGTACTGCAGGTCTGGTTTGGGCAGATCGATCAGGTAGAACTTCACCCGGCTCACGGACTCTCCGGCGCTCTCGCTCCGACCGTCCAGGAACGCGATGCTTCGACAAGCTCGTGCGATGCCGCGTCGGCCTCTGCCTCGCTCGAGCAATTCAGCGAGTTCGGCCGGATCGACGCCTCGGCGTAAGGCCGCGTCTCCGGCCGCCACCGCGCGCTCCATCGACAGAGAACAGCCGAGGTCGACAACCGTTCGAGCGAGGCTGGTGACCCGTATCCCATTGACAATCACCACGTCTGGATCCGGCAACGCTGCGGAATGGATCTCCGAGTAGCGGCGCTGGCGAGCACCTCCAGTTCGATCTCGACTGAGATGGACGCGGCCCAGGGAATCGTTCCAGGTCGGCAGATCGTGTAGCACCGCGGCCGAGATGTGACTCGCCACCGCCTCGGGCGAGGATTGCCGAACGGTCGCCTCGAGAAGCTGCAGGTGCGCCTGCTGCGGAGTGAGCGCTTCGGCCGGCGGCTCGGCGTAGGCCCCGCGGCGAACGTGCACGAGGTCGTGCTGTCGGCTCAACCGGGCCAATTCGTCGCGCTGATAGCCATCCGCCGTGAACTCACGGCTGAGCCGGATGCGCGTCATGGTGCCAGCTCACCAGCCACCAGCTCCACCCACCAGACCCGCCGCTCGACCTGTGGAAAGCTCTCCGCCGTCATCCACACCCTTGATCCACACCCTTTTGTCGGATCCACACCCAATCGAGAGGGTGTGGATCCGACAAAAGGGTGTGGATGGCCGTTGGTGAGAGACTGGCGGCGTGCGCGACGTGGTGATTCTGGGCAGTACGGGGTCGATCGGGACCCAGGCCTTGGAGGTCATCGCCGACCGCCCAGGCGAGTTTCGCGTCGTCGGGCTGGCGGCCGGCGGCGGACAGATCGAGCTGCTGGCTCAGCAGGTGCTGGACACGCAGACGGCCGTCGTCGGCGTCACCCGAGCGACGGCCGTTCAGGATCTCCAGCTCGCCCTCTACGCGGAGGCCCAGCGCCGCGGTTGGGCGCACGGAAAGACCCGGCTGCCGCGGATCGTGGCCGGACCGGACGCCGCAGCGGAGCTCGCCGGGCTGGCCTGCGACGTCGTACTCAATGCGATCACCGGCTCGGCGGGACTGGCCGCCACGCTGGCGACGCTGGCGGCCGGCAGCACCTTGGCGCTCGCCAACAAGGAATCCCTGGTCATCGGCGGTCGGATGGTAATCGATGCGGCCAAGGAGGGTCAGCTCCTGGCGGTCGATTCCGAGCACTCGGCGATCGCCCAGTGCCTGCGCGGTGGCAGTGCCGCCGAGGTCGATCGGCTCATTCTGACCGCCAGCGGCGGCCCGTTCCGCGGCTGGTCGCGCGAGCGGATGCTCGACGTCACCCCGGAGCAGGCACTCGCCCATCCGACCTGGGCGATGGGCCGGGTGATCACGACCAACTCCGCGACGCTGGTCAACAAGGGGCTCGAACTTCTGGAGGCCCATCTCCTGTACGGGGTCGACCTCGATCGCATCGACGTGGTCGTCCACCCGCAGTCCATCGTGCATTCGATGGTGCAGTTCGTCGACGGCGCGACGCTGGCGCAGTGCTCCCCGCCGGACATGAAGCTGCCCATCGCCTTGGCCTTGAGCTGGCCCGACCGGCTGTCCGGGGTCTCGCGTTCATGCGACTGGAGCGCGGCGGCGACCTGGACCTTCGAGCCGCTCGACAACGAGGCGTTCCCGGCGGTGGAGCTCGCCCGCGACGCCGGCCGCGCCGGTGGCAGCGCGCCCGCGGTTTACAACGCCGCCAACGAGGTTTGCGTCGACGCCTTCCACGACCGGGAGATCGGCTTCGGCGACATCACCGACATCGTCGCGGCCGTCCTGGGTGAGCACACTAATCCGTCGACAGGTTCAGGCCCTTCGACAGGCTCAGTGAGCGAAGCTGTTTCGGACGGCCACGTAGGCTCGTCCCTGATCCGGACGGAGGATCTGGATCTCGACCGGCTGCTGGCCGCCGACCGTTGGGCTCGGCAACGAGCCCGTTGGATGACGCAGAGTCTGGTGGTAAGGGGATAGGGCGCAGCCGTGGACATTCTCGTCTACCTCTTCGGGGCGGTGCTGTTCTTCGCCCTGGTGATGGCCTCCATCGCGCTGCACGAGATCGGCCACCTGGTGCCCGGCAAGCTGTTCGACGTCAAAACCACCCAGTACTTCGTCGGGTTCGGCAAGACCCTGTGGTCGCGGAAGAGGGGCGAGACCGAGTTCGGGATCAAGGCCATTCCCCTCGGCGGCTACGTTCGCTTCGTCGGCATGTACCCGCCGGCCGCCGACCGTCCCGGCCAGGTCCGGGCCGCCCGGACCGGGATCTTCCAGTCTTTGGCCGACAACGCCCGGGCCCAGGAGTGGGAGACCATCCAGCCCTCCGACGACGGCCGGCTGTTCTACCAGAAGAAGACCTGGGAGAAGTTGATCATCATGGCCGGTGGTCCGACGATGAACCTCCTGCTCGCCTTCGTGCTGCTCTTCGGGGTGACCGCGGCGTACGGGGTCTACCGGTCCCAGTTGACCGTCAATCGGGTCCAGGAGTGCGTCGTCGCTGCCGACGCGACGGACCGCAGCTGTGCGGGCAAGCCGAAGACGCCGGCCTATGTGTCCGGCATCCAGCCCGGTGACACCATCGTGGCGTTCAACGGCCGACCGATCGGCTCCTGGCAGGAGATGTCGGAGGCGATCCGGGGCAATCTCGACGGTCCGGCCCAGATCACCGTTGACCGAGCCGGCCAGACCGTCCAGCTGAAGCCGGTCAACACTGTGATCAACGGCGTGCCCGATCGCTGGGATCCGGGCAAGCGGGTTGCCGCCGGCTTCTTCGGCGTGGAGCCGGTGGTTGAACGGGAACGCGGTGGCCCTGTTGTCGTCCTGCAGGACATGTGGGAGATGACGCAGCAGACTGTACGGGCACTGATCGTCTTCCCCGTCAAGGTGGCCAACACGGCGTACAACCTGATCACGGGACAGCCTCGCGACATCTACGGCCCGATGAGCATCGTGGGTGCCTCGCGCGCGGCGGGTGAGGTCGCCTCGACCGATCAGATCGAGAATGCGAACAAGATTGCGGTCGGGATCACGTTGCTCGGCTCGGTGAACCTCTTCGTCGCCCTCTTCAACTTCGTGCCGCTGCTCCCGCTCGACGGCGGGCACATCGCGGGCGCGCTCTACGAGGGCCTGAAGCGGTGGTTTGCGCGGGTGCGCGGCAAGCCCGATCCCGGCTACGTCGACACCGCAAAGATGTTGCCGGTGGCGTACGCCGTCGGCGGTGTCATCCTGATCTCCGGCGTGATCTTGATCCTGGCCGACGTGATCACCCCGATCAGTCTGTTCTGACCGTCTGGAGAAGGACCGAGGGTCGGCGAGTCGACCACGCGACCGCATCCCGCGCTTCGGGTCGGGGCCCTCAGATACGCCGGCGGGTGGGGTGCAACCGCGGAGCGCGTTCGGCAAGAATCAGTGCTGACCTCGACCGGAGCACATCGGAAGGAAAGCCATGATCAAGCAGTTGTCTGAGCTGGGAGTCAAGAGCGAGTACGCCTACATCGGTGGCTTCGTCTCCATCGTGCTCTCGTACGCGAGCTACTTCGTCAGCCGCGCCAAGAAGGGCGACGACAAGGCGCAGTCCGACCGGTGGGGCATCTTCATCGGCCACTGGGCGCCCACCCTGTTCTCCCTCGGCGTCGCGCTCCGGCTGGAGGAGAAGAAGTAGGCAGCCGCCTCGAGGGCTGTGCTTGCGCCCTCCGGGCGTGAGCACTCGGGCTACGCTGGACCGTCGGCGGCTCGCTTGAGCCGCCTACCGCCCGTCCCACAGAATGGCCCCGATGAGTATCGATCTCGGCATCCCGCTGATGCCGCCGCCCACGCTCGCCGCGCGCCGGCCCACGCGCAAGATCAAGGTGGGCAAGGTCGAGGTAGGCGGCGATGCGCCGGTCAGCGTGCAGTCGATGACCACGACGCTTACCGCCGACGTCAACGCCACCCTGCAGCAGATCGCCGAGCTCACCGCGACCGGCTGCGACATCGTTCGAGTGGCCGTGCCCAGTCAGGACGACGCGGACGCGCTGCCGGCCATCGCGCACAAGAGCCAGATCCCGGTCATCGCCGACATCCACTTTCAACCGAAGTACGTGTTCGCGGCGATCGACGCCGGCTGCGCAGCGGTCCGGGTCAACCCGGGGAACATCAAAGCCTTTGACGACCGGGTCGGCGAGATCGCCCGGGCCGCCAGCGACGCGGGCACCTCGATCCGGATCGGCGTCAACGCCGGTTCACTCGACAAGCGGTTGCTGGCGAAGTACGGCAAGGCGACCCCCGAGGCCCTCGTGGAGTCCGCCCTGTGGGAGGCGAGCCTGTTCGAGGAGCATGGCTTCAGTGACTTCAAGATCTCGGTCAAGCACAACGATCCGGTGATCATGGTCCGGGCGTACGAATTGCTCAGCGACGCCTGCGACTATCCGTTGCACCTCGGCGTGACGGAGGCGGGGCCGGCCTTCCAGGGCACGATCAAGTCGGCGGTCGCGTTCGGCGCCCTGCTGAGCAAGGGCATCGGAGACACGATCAGGGTGTCGCTGTCCGCCCCGCCGGTCGAAGAGGTCAAGGTCGGCATCAAGATCTTGGAGTCCCTCAACCTTCGGCCCCGCAAGCTGGAGATCGTCTCCTGTCCGTCCTGCGGTCGCGCCCAGGTCGACGTCTACAAACTGGCCGACGAGGTGACGGCCGGACTGGACGGACTCGAGGTCCCGCTGCGTGTCGCCGTCATGGGCTGCGTGGTGAACGGACCCGGTGAGGCCCGAGAGGCCGATCTCGGTGTCGCCTCCGGCAACGGCAAGGGCCAGATCTTCGTGCGCGGCGAGGTCATCAAGACCGTCAAGGAGAGCGAGATCGTCGAGACGCTCATCGAGGAGGCCATGCGCTTGGCCGATGAGATGCCGGCCGGAGAAGGCGCACCCGAAGTCCGCGTGGGTTGATGTGACCCAGGGTCACCGGACCGGGGCGCTGGCCCGCCGCCCGCCCGCCGGGGTGCGGATCCTGGACCGCGGTGACCTGCCGGCCGCGCTGCGCGTGCTTGCCCTCAGCCCGGTGGAGAACGTCTTTGTCAGCTCCAGGATCCACAGCGCCGGCCTGGAGGCGGCCAGTCTCGGCTGCCCGGTCTGGGGTTACGAGCGCAACGGGGTGCTGCGCTCACTGTGCCACGCCGGCGCGAACATGGTTCCGGTCAACGCGGACGCCGACGCGATCGAGGCCTGGACCGAGTTCGCCGGTCCGGAACGGATGTGCTTCTCGATCGTCGGTCCCTCCCATGCGGCCATGACGCTGTGGCGTCGTCTGTCGGACCGCTGGGGGACCCCGTGGTCCACGGTCCGCGACGTACGCCCCCGGCAGCCGGTGATGGCGGTCGATCAGGATCCGCCGGTGCCTCCGCACCCGAGGTGTGCGCCGGGTGACCCTGGAGCACTGGGACGCCTACCACGAAGCCGCCGTCAAGATGTACACCGAGGAGGTCGGGGTCTCACCCGAGCAGGGCAAGCCGGCCGGATACCGCTTCTACGTTCGGCAGTTGATCACCTCCGGTCGCGCGTTCGGACTCATCGAGCGGGGTCGGGTGCTCTTCAAGGCCGACATCGGCTCGGTGGCCGGCTCGGTCTGCCAGGTCCAGGGCGTCTGGCTCGACCCCGCGCTCCGGGGGCAGGGCCGGGCGGCCGCGGCCATGGCCGCCGTGGTCGGGCTTGGCCCGCCAGACCGCGCCGACCGTCTCGCTGTACGTGAATGACTTCAACCGCCCTGCGGTGGCCACCTACCGTCGCGTGGGTTTCGTCGACGTGGGAGAGTTCGCCACCATCCACTACTGACGGTAACTCTTCGAGGGACGGGGTCGATGTCGGAGCTCGAGCACACGGTTGATCAACTGCTGCCGCGGCTGGTCGATGATCTCAAGCGGTTGACGGCCATCCCCTCGATCGCGTTCGACGGCTTCGACAAGAGTCGGGTCATCGAGGCGCACGATCTGATCGTCTCGCTGTTGGCCGACGCCGGCGTGCAGCAGATCGACCGGCTGGACCTGCCCGACACCTCGCCGATCATCGTCGCCACCGTGCCCGGGCCGCCCGGCTCGCCGACCGTGCTGATGTACTCCCACTACGACGTGCAACCGGCCGGCGACGAGGCGTTGTGGCGTACGCCGCCGTTCGAGCCCACCGAGATCGACGGCATGATCTACGGCCGCGGCGTCGCCGACGACAAGTCGAACCTGATCTCCCACATCGGCGCCCTGCGGGCCCTCAGGATCGTCGGCGACGGCCAGCCGCCGGTCACCCTCAAGATCGTCTTCGAGGGCCAGGAGGAGTGGGGCAGCCCGTTCGACGCCTACCCGGCCGAGCACCCCGAGCTGTTCGCCTGCGACGCGATGATCATCGCGGACATGGGCAACATCGAGCCCGGCGTACCGACCTTCACCACCGCGCTGCGCGGCACCGCCGACGTGTACGTCACGCTCCGCACGCTGGCCGAACCGAAGCACAGCGGCGAGTACGGCGGACCCGCCCCGGACGCCCTGATCGCGATGATGCGCGCGCTCGCCACGCTGCACGACGACAGGGAAACGTGGCCGTGGCCGGCCTGCGGGACGAGGCCTGGCCGGGCGCCGATCCCATCGACGAGGACGAGTTCCGCAGAATTACGAGCATCGAGCCGGGGACGCCGTTGTTCGGCACCGGCACCATCGCCGACCGCCTGTGGTCCGGGCCGGCGTGCACGGTGGTCGGGATGGACGTCCCGGCCGTCGAGGGAGCGGTGAACGCGGTCGTGCCGTACGTCCGGGCCAAGATCAACTTGCGGGTGCACCCGCTGCAGGACGCGCGCGAGGCTCAGGATGCGCTGGTGGCTCATCTGGAGACGCTACGACCGTTCGGGCTCCGGCTCACCGTCGAGCGGGGCGACATCGGCACGGGGTTCGAGGCCACCACGGCCGGCCCGGCGTATGAGGCGGCGCGGGCCGCGCTGGAGAGTGCCTGGGGCGCCGAGGTGATCGAGATCGGCAGTGGCGGCGCCATCCCGCTGGTCAGCGGTCTGCACCGGGCCGTCCCCGACGCCGAAGTACTGCTCTTTGGCGCCGAGGACATGCAGTGCAACCTGCACGCACCGAACGAGAGGGTGGTGATCGACGAGGTCCGGCGAACGGTGATCGCGATCGTGGAGTTCCTGACCCGCTTCGCGTCCGCCCGCCACGTCGCACCGTGACTTCGACGCCGACCTCGGAGCCAACCTCGGAAAGCACGACCCGGCACTTCCCGAGCGCCTACACGGTCCTGGCCGGCGTCACGGTCTTGGTGTGGGTTCTGGCGTTCATCATCCCGGCGGGGGAGTACCGACGAGACGCCGACGGTCGCCCGATCGCCGGCTCCTACGCACCGGTCGCCGCCCCGGAGTCGTTCGTCGCTCGTGTCCAGGACCTCTTCCTGGCGCCGGTCAACGGCCTGTACGGGATACGTGGCGCCGACGGCCGGGTTGGACCCGACGCCAGCGGCGACCTGTACGGCAGCGCGGCCGTCTTCTTCTTCGTCCTGGCCATCGGCATCTTCGTGTCGATGATGATGGCCACCGGCGCCCTGG
The DNA here is from genome assembly GCA_963791865.1 of uncultured Actinomycetota bacterium. Lineage (GTDB taxonomy): Bacteria > Actinomycetota > Actinomycetes > Propionibacteriales > Propionibacteriaceae > Microlunatus. The sequence continues at coordinate 183,040 of CAWBUC010000020.1, read as the reverse complement.
AGCGGGGCATCGGCCGGCTGGCGATCCGGCTCGCCGATCGCGGCTGGCTGCTGATTGCCGGCATCATGGTGCTGTTCTCCCTGCTCGGCAGCGTCGAGGGATTCGCCGAGGAGACGCTCGGCTTCTACGGCCTGATCGTTCCGCTCATGCTCGCGCTCGGCTACGACCGGATGGTCGCTGTCGGCGCGATCATCACCGGTGCCGGCGTCGGCGTGCTGGCTTCCACGGTGAACCCGTTTGCCATCGGCGTGGCCTCCTCCGCCGCCGGGATCTCCATCGGGGACGGCATCGGTCTCCGCGCCGTCATGTGGCTCGTGCTCACTGCCGTCACCGTCGCGCTACCTCTCCGCTACGCCACCCGCGTGAAGCGGACGCCCGAGAGGTCGCTGGTCGGCTTCCTCCCCGGTGATCGGGAGGCGGCGCGCGCTCCCGAGCCGCCCGCCGCTGACGACGCGGCAGATCCTGGTTCTGGTCTGGGTCACGCTCACCTTCGTGATCATGATCTTCGGCATCATCCCCTGGTCCGGCATCTTCGCCGGGCCGGACGCCGATCCCGTACCCCTGGGAGCTGGGCTGGGGCTTCGGTCAGCTGGCCGCATGGTTCGTGGTCGCCGCCATCGTGGTCGGCCTGATCGGCGGCCTGGGCGAGAAGAAGCTGAGCGAGACGATCAGCGCCGGCGCGGGAGACTTCATCGGCGCCGGCTTGGTGATCGTGCTGGCCCGCGGCGTCGCCGCGATCATGAACAACGCTCAGATCACCGACACCGTGCTGCACGCCATGGAGGGAGCGGTGAGCAGCGCCGGGTCGGCCCTGTTCGCCGTGCTGGTCTTCGTGGTGAACCTGCCGTTGGCGTTCCTCATTCCCTCGACGTCGGGACACGCCACGCTGGCCATGCCGATCCTGGCTCCACTCGGAGACTTCGCCGGGGTGAGTCGCTCCGTGGTCATCACCGCGTGGGCGGCCGCTTCCGGCTGGATGAACCTGTGGGTGCCCACCACCGCCGTGGTCATGGGCGGGGTCGCGCTGGCCAAGGTCGGCTACGACAAGTACCTGCGGTTCCTGCTGCCGCTGCTGGGGATCTTGTTCGTACTGATCTGTGGATTCCTGGTCCTGGGCGCCTACCTGCACCTGATCGGCGGGGAGGCGGACCGGCTCCGGTTCGGGCTCACGCCCGTGACTTCGTCGGGGGGTTTAGATCCGGGCTGTGGGGAATTAACTGCTGGCTTCGGACACCGTTCCAGGCCTCCGGCCTGTCCCAACCCAACACTGTGGAGATTCCCAGCTCTCCGCCGGTCAGCGACGTGAAGCATCCCGAATAGGCGACTATCGATCGGCGGGGACGCGGACGGCGCCGCCGTATCCAGAGGATGAGCGATCTCGTCGGCCGGCATGCGGGCGGCGAGGATCGCGATCACGGCCAGGACCACCGGCACCAGGCCGGCCACCAAAAAGGCCGGGGCCAGGCCGATGGCCTCCGCGACCGGTCCGGCGAGCGCCATCGACACGGGCATCAGGGCCAGCGACACGAAGAAGTCCAGGCTGGAGACGCGGCCCAGCATGGCGGTCGGCACCCGCCGCTGCAGCAGCGTTCCCCACAACACCTGGCCGGACTGGAAGGCGAACCCGACGACGAACAGCGCCACCACCATGACCCACAACTGGTTCGTCAGTCCCATGATGGCCAGCGGGATCGAGCCGGCGCCCCAGCACATCACCATGACACTCAGGTACCGCCGGGGCAGCCGCAGCGACGCGACGATCAGGGAACCGACGGCGCCGCCCACGCCGAACGCGCCGATGGCGAGGGCGAAGCTGCCGGCGCCACCCCCGGTCTGGTCGCGCACCGCGAAGGGCAGCAGCACCTCCAGCGGACCCATGATCAACAGCACGATCACGGTCGCGAACAACAGGGTGCCGAGCAGCCAGGGTGTCCGGGCCATGTAGCGGAAGCCGTCGCCCAGGTCGGCCAGCGCCGCCCGCAACGGGTGCCCGCCGTGCGCGAGTTCGCGCCGCAGCGGCGTCGTCCTGAACACCAGCAGCGCACTCATGGCCAACAGCTGCGAGGCGGCGACCACGACCATGGCCGCGCCCGGTGAGGCCACCGCGATGAGGGCGCTGGCCAGCGCCGGGCCGGCCGCGTTCAGCACCGTCGGTCGCAGCATCCCCTCGATCCCGTTGGCCGCCAGCAGCTGCTCGGGCGGCAGCACCGAGGGCAGGAGCGCGGAGTACGCCGGGTAGAAGAAGCCGTCCGCGATGCCGAGCACCAAGGACACGACGGCCAGGTGCCAGATCTCCACCGTGCCGGTGAGGGCCAGCGCGGCCGCCAGTGCCGACGGCCAACGCCTTGACGAGCTCGGTCGCGACCAGGATCCGCTTCTGCGGGATCCGGTCCGCGGCCACCCCGCCGACGAGCACGGCGCCGACCAGACCCAGGCTCGCGCCGGCGGCGACGAGCGACAGGTCGGCGGGTCCGCCGCCCAACTGGATCACCTGCCACACCACCGCCACCAACCAGACGCCGGCGCCCAGCAGGGACATGGCGACGGCCAGGGCCAGGATGCGGAACTGGGCGTGCGCGAACGGCTTCAGCGCTCGCGGTACCCGTACGGTGCTCATCTCACTCCTCCTCGTGAACCCACGCTCTCATGCAGCGCTGACAGGCCGCTGTTAAATTCCTTGCGAGCGAAGAGGAGAAGACGGAGCCGAGAGAGGCGCGCGCAAGAAAACACTGTCAGGCCGAGGCGACGGCGGCAGCTAGGATCGGCGGCTGTGATCACCCGCATGTCGGAACTGTTCGTCCGCACGCTCCGCGACGACCCGGCCGACGCGGAGGTGCCCGTCGCACCGCTGGCTGGTCCGCGCCGGCTACGTCCGGCGGGTCGCCCCCGGGATCTACTCCTGGCTGCCGCTGGGCTGGAAGGTGTACCGCAACGTCGAGCGGATCGTGCGCGAGGAGATGGACGCCATCGGCGCCCAGGAGGTGCACTTTCCCGGCTCTGCTGCCCAAGGAGCCGTACGAGGCCTCGCGGTCGCTGGACCGAGTACGGGCCGAGCATCTTCCGGCTCAAGGACCGCAAGGGCGCCGACTACCTGCTCGGGCCGACCCACGAGGAGATGTTCACCCTGCTGGTGAAGGACCTGTACTCCTCCTACAAGGACCTGCCGCTGTACCTGTACCAGATCCAGATCAAGTACCGCGACGAGGCGCGGCCGCGAGCCGGGATCCTGCGCGGCCGGGAGTTCGTGATGAAGGACTCCTACTCCTTCGACGTCGACGACGAGGCGTTCGCCAAGTCCTACGACCGACCACCGCGACGCCTACATCAAGATCTTCGACCGGCTCGGCTTCGAGTACGTGATCGTCCAGGCCATGTCGGGAGCGATGGGTGGGTCGTTCAGCGAGGAGTTCCTGGCCATCGCCGAGAACGGCGAGGACACCTTCGTCCGCTCCCCGGGCGGGTATGCGGCCAACGTCGAGGCGGTGCGGACGCTGGTCCCGGATCCGATCGGCTACGACGACGCCCCGCGCGGCCCACATCGAGGACACCCCGGACACCCCGACCATCGCCACGCTGGTGGCGATGGCCAACGAGCGGTTCCCGCGGCGAGGATCGGGCCGTGGACGGCCGCGGACACGTTGAAGAACGTCGTGCTGATGGTGACCGAGCCGGACGGGTCCTCCGCGCCGCTCGTCGTCGGGGTGCCGGGGGACCGCGAGGTGGACCTGAAGCGCCTGGCCGCGCAACTGGAGCCGGCCGCGGCCGAGCCGTTCGACGACGCCGACTTCGAGCTACCCGATGCTGGTCAAGGGCTATATCGGACCGCAAGCCCTGGGCGCGGATTCGGCCAGCGCCATCCGCTTCCTGGTCGACCCGCGGGTGGTCGAGGGCACCCGCTGGATCACCGGAGCCAACGTCAACGGCCAGCACGTCTTCGACCTGGTCTGCGGACGCGACTTCACCCCGGACGGCACCGATCGAGGCGGCCGAGGTCCGCGCCGGCGACCCGGCGCCGGACGGCTCCGGACCGTTGGAACTGGCCCGGGGCATCGAGATGGGCCACATCTTCCAGCTCGGCCGCAAGTTCGCCGAGGCTCTCGGGCTCAAGGTGCTCGACGCGAACGGCAAGCTCGTCACGGTCACCATGGGCTCCTACGGGGTCGGGGTGTCCCGGGCCGTCGCCGCCGTCGCGGAGAACACCTCCGACGAGAAAGGGTCTGTGCTGGCCGCGGGAGATCGCGCCGTTCGACGTGCACCTGGTGGCGGCCGGCAAGGGCGAGGCCATGCTCTGGCCGCCACCGACCTGGCCGACCGCCCTGGACGAGGCCGGGGTCTCGGTGCTGCTCGACGACCGCACGGTGTCGCCGGGGGTGAAGTTCGCCGACGCCGAGATCCTCGGGATGCCCACCATCGTGGTGGTCGGCCGGGGACTGGCCGACGGCACGATCGAGGTCCGGGACCGGGCAGCAGGGGAACGCACCGACGTCGACGTCGCCGAGGCGACGGGTCGGATCGTGGCCGTCGTGCACGGCCGGCCGGATTTCGACTGACTGCGGGTGGACGGTCTCGACCTCGCGCCGTGGGTCGTTGCCCTGCTGATCCTGGCCGCCTTCGCCGCCGGCTGGATCGACGCCGTCGTCGGCGGCGGCGGGCTGATCCAGCTGCCCGCCCTGCTCATCGGGCTGCCTCCCGACACGCCGCCGGCCGCCATCCTCGGCACCAACAAGGTCTCCTCCATCTGGGGCACCGCGACCAGTTCGATCACGTACGCGATCAAGATCAAACCCGACTGGCGGACGGTGCTGCCCCTGGTCGTCGCCGCGGCGGTCGGCTCCGCGCTCGGGGCCCAGGCGGCCAAACTCCTGCCGCGCGAGTACTTCACCCCGATCGTCCTCGTGGCCCTGATCGGGGTGGGCATCTACACCTGGCGGCGGCCCGAACTCGGATTGATCAACGAGCGGAAGTACGACGATCGCAAGCACTACGGGTTGACGGTGCTGATCGGGCTCGGGGTCGGCGCGTACGACGGCATCCTCGGCCCGGGCACGGGCTCGTTCTTCGTGATCTTGCTCGTTTCCGTGCTGGGGTACGGATTCCTGGAGGCCAGCGCCAAGGCCAAGATCGCCAACCTGTTCACGAACCTGGCCGCCATCGTCGTCTTCGCCCAGGCCGGCGCGATCTTGTGGGTGCTCGGGCTTGTCGATGGGCGCCGCCAATCTGGTCGGCGGATTCCTCGGTGCGCGCACGGCCATCAGCCGTGGCAACGCCTTCATCCGCAAGGTGTTCTTGATCGTCCTCGCCGGCCTGGTGATCAGGCTCAGCTATGACGTCGTGCGTCAGCTGGCGAGCGTCGGGTAGCGGAGCGCCGGCTCGGTCTGGACGACCGAAGGAGCAGACACGCCCGCGAGCGGAGCGAGCTGATCGGTTCAGTCAGTCTGCGAGTGAGGGAGGAAGACCGAGTCACGGGGCGCGGAGCGGGCGCGAGCCAGCACGATAGAACCGATCAACTCACCCAGCCCGGCCAGGCGCTGATCGGGGCGTCCCCACCGGCGGGCGGTAGCGACAGTCGTGGAGAGTGCGGAGAAGGCGCGACCGCGTTCCGGGTCGTTCGCAGCGGCGAGCCAGAGTCCGCAGAACGGCGCCAGCGCTATCTCCATGGACTCGATCAACGTTGCGGCCGTCGCGTCGCTGCGGGGATTCACCGACGGAACGTAGGCGGGCTCGGCGACCGGCACCTGCGCCGAACGGGCCACCAGGGCGGTGGTCAACCAGTCGAGCAGGATGCGGTGGTGCCGGAGCCGTCGCCAGGGCGTCGGTCCGGCGGCCGCCGTCCGCGAGCTGCCCGATGGCCAACTGGTAGCCGTAGATGATCGCGTGCAGTTGTCGGACGAGCAACTGCATCGCCTCGACGTCGGAGAGTTGCGGCATCGGCCGGTGGGCCTCGAGTTTGCGCACGGGAACCGGCTGGGCGCTCGTCAGTGCGGACGCATAGCTGCTGGCCGCCACCGAAAGCGACCCCCACAGCAACGCGCTGTAGCCGGTGGTGGCCGAGCGCGGCGGTGCGGTGCCGGGCGGCTTGGGCGACCTCGGCCTTCGCCAGCGCTTCAGCGCCGACTCCAATGACTTCGCCGGCGCGGTCGGCGTGATCGGCTTCGCCGCTCGGGTCGGTGGCACGTGCCGTTGGCTGGGGTCCGAGGAGGGCGGCCGCGTGCTCGAGGTGGGCGGCCTGGATCCCGCGATCAGGGCCTGCGGGCGCCGAGCCGATTCCGCCACGGGCCCGCTCGAGGATGGCGCCGCCAGACCGGCCAATCGCTGCTCGGCCTCGGCTCCCGCCGTGGCGCCGGCGAAGGTCGGCGTGGGGGAAGGAGTGCTGCCGGGCTGGGTCTGAACCCTTCGGGGCGGTTTCTGGTTCGGCTGAACTGCGGGGCGCCTCGATACGGGGGTCGTCGACGCTGCAGCCGGCGTCAGGCCGAGCGGCCGCGAGACTCGCCGGAGAGGCCCAGCCAGAGGAACGACGCCGGCTGCGGAGCTCGAGGTCACGGCGCCCATCGCCGGGTGTGCTGAGCCACGCGCCGAACGTACCTCACGAGCGTGGAAGAATATCGGCACGCGGCTGGTGCTCCGGTCGCGCACGACACTGCGTCTAAGAAGACAGCCCAAAACAACCGCGGCACCCAACTGAATCGAGGCAAGGACATGCGAGACAGCGAGATCGCCTCCTTGCTGACCCCCGTCCTCAGCCAGTTCGGGCTCGAGCTGGAAACCGTGGAGGTGGTTCCGGCCGGCAAGCGTCGGCTGCTGCGGGTGGTGGTGGACGGCGACGGACCGGAAGGTCGGGGGCCTCTGCTCGACGACATCGCCGACGCGAGCAAGGCCATCTCCGCGGCCCTCGACGATTCGGCGGCGGCGGGCAGCGCCCCGTACACCCTCGAGGTCTCCTCGCGCGGCCTCGGTCGGCCGCTCGAGCGTCCTCGGCACTGGCGACGAAACCGCGGCCGGCTGGTCGCGGTCACGCTCCTCGACGGCGAGGCAGCTGGTGGCGCGGGTGTCGGGGGCCGAGGAGGAGGCAGTGATCCTCGCCGTCGACGGCGCCGAGCGACGGCTGCCGTACGGCGAGATCGGCAAGGCGCTGGTCCAGGTGGAATTCAGCCGCGCGGAATCGGGTGAGGAAAGCGAGGACTAGATGGACATCGACATCTCGGTGCTCCGCTTGATGGAGCGGGAGAAGGATCTGCCCTTCGAGCTGCTTGGCCAAGGCCATCGAGGAGGCGCTGCTCACCGCGTACGAGAAGACCGACGGCGCCGTCGAGGGAGCCCGAGTGGTGCTGAACCGCAAGTCCGGGCACGTCGTGGTGCTCGTACCGGAGCGGGACGCCGAGGGGAATCAGATCGGCGAGTACGACGTCACGCCGGAGGGGTTCGGCCGGGTCGCCGCCTCGACCGCCCGTCAGGTGATCATGCAGCGGCTGCGGGACGCCGAGGACGAGCAGAAGTACGGCCACTTCTCCGGTACCGAGGGCGACATCGTCTCCGGCGTCGTCCAGCAGGGACACGACTCCCGTACGGTGCTGGTCGATCTGGGCAAGATCGAGGCGATCATGCCGCTGGCCGAGCAGGTGCCCGGCGAGCGTTACGCCCACGGCACCCGGATCAAGGTGTACGTGGTCGCGGTGCGCAAGGAACTGCGCGGGCCGCAGGTGATCGTCTCCCGGACCCACCCCGGTCTGGTGGAGAAGCTCTTCAAGCTCGAGGTTCCCGAGATCGAGGACGGCACCGTCGAGATCAAGGCTGTCGCTCGGGAGGCCGGTCACCGCAGCAAGATCGCCGTGGTCAGTCACAACTCCGACGTCAGCGCCAAGGGGGCCTGCATCGGGCCGATGGGTCAGCGGGTCCGGGCCGTCATGCACGAGCTCAACGAGGAGAAGATCGACATCATCGACTGGTCGCCCGACGCCGCCCGGTTCGTCGGGCAGGCCCTCTCGCCGGCCAAGGTGACCTCGGTGACCGTGGTCGACGAGACGCTCCGGGCCGCGCGCGTCGTCGTCCCTGACTACCAGCTGTCCCTGGCCATCGGCCGGGAAGGGCAGAACGCTCGCCTCGCCGCCCGGCTCACCGGCTGGCGCATCGACATCCGTTCCGACACGGCACCGGAGTAGGCCCACCGCCCCACCGCGTGCTCGACCACCTCGGACCCGTCCGAGCCGTGCTTGTCCTTGGCGTGCGTTTCCCAGCTTGAGCCGGATGACACGCCGGCAGAAGCCGCTTCCTCGGCGTGTCATCCCGCTTGGGCGGCGAAACGTACGAAAGGTGCCTCGAGTCACTCAGCCGAAGTGGCGACGCCACTCCGGACGGAACCGTCGTGGTACGTCGGTCGCGCCTCACTCGATCAATGCGTTGCGTACCCGCTCGAGCGTCCGGAGCGGCTCCATGTAGATGCCGTCCCGGGTCACAACGACCAGCCGGTAGCGACGTCGGTCGAGTTCCTCGCGCCGGTCGATGTCGGTGACCCACTGCTCGACGTCCTCCGCATGCTGGCGACCGTCGTACTCGACGACGAGGCGGAGCGCCCGGTAGCACAGGTCGAACCGTCGCAGCCACTCGCCGTCACGCCCCCGGACGATGAAGTTGACCTCGGGCTCCGGCAGTCCCGCGAACACCAGGAGCAGCCGCAGGCGCGTCTCCATCACCGAATCGACGCCCTTCCGTACGAGAGCCGCGGCACGGCGCGCCAAGTCGGTGGCCCCGGCCCTGTGCCTCGGCGGCAGCCGTGATCAAGCGGTCGGGGCTGGTCGCCTTCGCCTTGACCAAGCTGTCGCCGACGATGACCAGATCGACCAAGTGTGACTCCGGCGGCGGCCAGGTCGAGGAAGGTCTGTTCCGGTGTCGTGATCGGCAGGCCGCGCAGCACGTGTGCTCCTCGACGGCGTTGGTGCCGTAGTGGGCGTGTACGCCTTGCCGGACGGAGCGGCCCTGCCGCGAGGATTGCCGTACGTGGATCGCGGATGTCACCGGGGCCACAGCACCCCACAGCTCGGCTGCGGTGTGGTGACTGACCGGAGCCCGGAGGCGACACGTTGAGAGCGGCTAAGGCTCGAAGCCGGAGGTCGACCGACACCCGAGCGCTCACGTACTGGTCGTACAGCACCTTCTGGAACTCATGCCCAAGAAGGGTGCGGAGCGGCAGACCAGCGGCACGCGCGTCGGCCCGGCTAAGGAGCTTCGGGGTATCGATTCTGGACACGGATAGATCCTGGGACAGCCGGCCGGCGAGCCGTCACCCCTGACCAGCAGATCTGTGGATAACTCCGGAAGTGACAACATCGCATGCACCCCGTACGTTTCGCCGCCCAAGCTGGATGACACGCCGGCACATGCCGGATCTCGGGCGTGTCATTCCGCCCGGGCGGGGAAACGTACACCTGGGGCGCCGGGGAGACGACCTCGACCGAGCAAGGAATACCGGCGGTGGGAGCCGTGGTTAGTCTTGCCAGAGTGAGTTCTCCGGTACGCACCTGCGTGGGGTGCCGGGGACGCGCTGCAAGGCTGAACTCATCCGCGTGGTCTGGCGGCAAGCTCTCGTGGTCGACGACCTGCAGATCGAGCCGGGGCGCGGGGCCTACCTCCACCCTGACCCGGCCTGTGTAGAGCCGGCCGTCCGTCGCCGCGTGTTCGGTCGGGCCCTTGAGGCTCGACGGAAACGTGTCGGTCGACGGCACCGCCGTCGCGACCGAGATCCGATCCGGTCGTCGCTTAGGCGAATAGGCTGGGGTGGGCATAGAGTTGTCCGTCGGGTCTGTTCCGCTACGGGATGGGTCGAACCAAGCTCCGGCCGGCTTGCCGGAGCCGAACCAGAAGGTGGGCTTCCGCTCATGACCTCTCGATGAGAACTTCTCAATGAGCATGCACAACAACTAACTGGTCCGTAGCCTGCAACCGCTCGGACCGCTACAAGGAGAGCAGTGGCAAAGGTCCGAGTCTACGAGCTTGCGAAAGAGCTCGGAGTCGACAGCAAGACCGTCCTGGGCATGGCCAAGGACATGGGGGAGTTCGTCCGTTCGGCGTCCTCCACCCTGGAGGCACCGGTGGTGCGGCGCCTGAAAGAGCAGCTGGCCAGCGCAGCCGCCCGCCGGTCAAGAAGACGGCGAAGAAGGCGGCCGCAACCCCTGACCCCGACCGAGGTAGCCACGCCGTCTGCCACGCCAGCGACCGCCGAAACCACGGATCGTACGAGCTCAGCCGCACCCGCAGAGGTGAGCCGGCCGGACGCGCCCCCGACGGCACCCGCCGTCGATCCGCAGCCGAGCACGCAACCGTGCCCCGCCCAACGGTCAGTCCAGTGGCCAGCCCAACGGCCAGACCGCCCGCCCTCAGCAACGCCGCCGCGCCCGGCTGCACCGCGACCGGGACTGTCCCCGCGCGCACCAGGGCAGCAGCCCCCGGGTGCCCGCAGCGACCAACCGTCCCGCTTCGACGCCCACCCGGATCAGCCGAATCCGTCTGCCCCGCCGGGTCAACCCGGCTCGGCTGGACCTCGGCCGCGTCCGGGATCCACCGGCGGCCTGCCCGGCGCCGGCCACCCGCGACGTACGGGCACGCCCCGGCCCGGCAACAACCCGTTCGCACCGTCCCAGGGCATGGGCACGTCCCGGCCCTCCCGTCCGGTGGACCCGGACCGGCCCGGTGGTCCGCGACCGCCGATGGGTGGACCGCGCCGGCGGCGGAGCGGGCCGACCAGGCGGCGTGCCCGGCATGCCGCGACCCAACCCGGCGATGATGCCCAGGCAGAGCTCTGGTCAGCTCGGTGGCCCCGGTGGCCCCGGTGGTCCCGGCGGCCCGGGCGGTCCCGCGGGCACCCGCGGTCGTGGCGGCTCGGCCGGCACCCGTGGTCGCGGCGGCCCCCCCGGCCGCGGCGGTCCTGGCGGTGCGCCCGGCGGTCCGCCCCCGAGCGGACGCGGCGGACGCGGCGGACGCGGCGGCACCCAGGGTGCGTTCGGTCGCGCCGGCGGTCCAGTTCGTCGTGGCCGGAAGTCCAAGCGCCAGCGCCGTCAAGAGTTCGACCAGATGCAGGCGCCGGAGATCGGTGGCGTACGCGTACGCCAGGGCGATGGGCAGACCATCCGGCTGGCCCGCGGCGCGTCGCTGACCGACCTCGCCGAGAAGATCAACGTCGACGTGTCGTCGCTGGTCCAGGTGCTGTTCAACATGGGCGAGATGGTGACGGCCACCCAGACCGTGGCCGAGGACACCCTCCAGGTGTTGGCCGGTGAGCTCAACTACAAGATCGAGGTCGTCTCGCCCGAGGACGAGGACCGCGAGCTGCTGGAGAGCTTCGACATCGAGTTCGGCGAGAACGAGGGCGGCGAGGAGGATCTCGCGGCCCGGCCGCCGGTCGTCACGGTCATGGGTCACGTCGACCACGGCAAGACCAAGCTGCTGGACGCGATCCGCAAGACCAACGTCGTGGCGGGGGAGGCCGGCGGCATCACCCAGGCCATCGGCGCCTACCAGGTGGCGACCGAGGTCGACGGTGACGAGCGCAAGATCACCTTCATCGACACCCCGGGCCACGAGGCGTTCACCGCCATGCGTGCCCGCGGGGCGAAGTCGACCGACATCGCCGTCCTGGTGGTCGCGGCCGACGACGGCGTGATGCCGCAGACGATCGAGGCGCTCAACCACGCCCTGGCGGCGGATGTGCCGGTCGTGGTGGCGGTCAACAAGATCGACCGTGAGGGTGCCGATCCGACCAAGGTGCGCGGTCAGCTCACCGAGTACGGGTTGGTGCCGGAGGAGTACGGCGGCGACACGATGTTCGTCGACGTCTCCGCAGTCACCGGGGTCGGCCTGGATGAGCTGCTGGAGGCGGTCATCCTGACCGCCGACGCGGCCCTCGACCTGCGGGCGAATCCGGAGATGGACGGTCAGGGTGTGGCCATCGAGGCGCATCTCGACAAGGGCCGCGGTCCGGTGGCCACCGTCCTGGTCCAGCGCGGCACGCTGCACGTCGGCGACTCGATCGTGGCCGGTACGGGCTACGGCCGGGTCCGCGCCCTGCTCGACGATCACGGCGCAGGTGTCGACGAGGCGCCGCCGTCGTTCCCGGTCCAGGTCCTCGGTCTGACCGCGGTCCCCGGCGCGGGCGACAGCTTCCTCGTGGTCGACGACGACCGGATGGCGCGGCAGATCGCGGAACGGCGGGCGTCCCGGCTTCGGATGGCGGCCCAGGCGGCCGGCACCCGACGCAAGACGCTCGACCAGCTCTTCGACCAGCTGGAGAAGGGCGAGGACTCCGAGTTGCGCCTCATCCTCAAGGGCGACGGGGCCGGATCGGTCGAAGCACTCGAGGACGCGTTGTCCAAGATCGATGTCGGCGACGAGGTCTCGTTGCGAGTCATCGACCGCGGAGTGGGTGCCATCACCGAGACCAACGTCAGTCTGGCGGCCGCCTCGAATGCGGTCATCGTCGGCTTCAACGTCCGCCCGCAGGGCAAGGCGACGGAGCTGGCCGACCGCGAGGGTGTCGATATTCGGTACTACTCGGTGATCTACGCCGCGATCGACGAGATCGAGGCCGCGCTGAAGGGCTTGCTCAAGCCGATCTACGAGGAGGCCACCCTCGGGCAGGCCGAGATCCGCGAGATCTTCCGCTCGTCCCGGGCCGGCATCATCGCCGGTTGCATGGTCATCGACGGCGCGGTCCGGCGGAACGCCAAGGCGCGGCTGCTGCGCGAGGGCGTGGTCATCGCCGACTCGAGCATCTCCTCGCTGCGTCGCGAGAAGGACGACGTCACCGAGGTGCGGGAAGGGTTCGAATGTGGCATCACCCTCGCGAACTACTCCGACATCCGGATCGGCGACGTCATCGAGACGTACGAGATGCAGGAGAAGGCCCGGAACTGACCACGTAGATGGACGGCTACCTCATCGATCGGACGGACGGGCGTGACAACGGCGAAGACTGGGCCGAGGACTACGAGCGGCTGCCCGGCGGCGCAAACGTCTCTGTCATCCTCGAGTCCACCCGCCAGTCCGGCGTCGGGCCTCGCCTACATCAGCACCCGTACGCCGAGACCTTCCTGATCCGGCGTGGATCGGCGACGTTCACGGTCGGCTCCGAGCGCCTGGACGCCCACGCCGGGCAGGTTCTTGTGGTGCCCGCTTACACCCCGCACAAGTTCGCGACCGGGCCCGACGGCTACGAGGCCGTTCACATCCACGCGAACTCAGAGTTCATCACGGAGTGGCTCGAGTAGCGGGTCGGGTGTGAGCAGGAGCTACGCGGGGTTCGGACGGCATCCAAGCCCCCGAATCCTCCTGATCGCGCGGTAGTAGGCCCACAACGTCTTCGCTGACCAGGGATCAGGCACAATCGATCGTTGCGCTTCACTCGAGCGGAGGAGGACTCATGGCGTCGCCAAGGGTGTTGAAGTTGGCCGACCAGATCAAGGTCATCGTGGCGGAGATGCTGGAGCGGCGGATCAAGGATCCGCGGCTCGGTTTCGTGACGATCACCGACGTACGCCTCACCGGGGACACCCAGAACGCCACCGTCTTCTATACCGTCTTCGGCTCGCCGGAGGAGCAGGCCGGGAGTGCGGCAGCCCTCGAGTCCGCCAACGGTCTGATCCGATCGCAGGTGGCCAAGCAGTTGGGTCTGCGGCACGCGCCGACGGTGGCCTTCATGCCGGACGCGGTGCCGGAGAACGCACGCCAGATCGACGAACTGCTGGCCCAGGCACGGACCGGCGACGCGAAGGTGGCCGAGCAGGCGGCCTCGGCTTCCTACGCCGGCGAGGCCGATCCGTACAAGCGGCCTGATGACGAACCCGAGGACTGAGACTTCGGGTCTGCTCGTCGTCGACAAGCCGGCCGGCTGGACCTCCCATCAGGTGGTCGGCAGAGTCCGGCGGCTCCTCGGACACCCGGAAGGTGGGACACGCCGGCACCCTCGATCCGATGGCCACCGGAGTGCTGCTGGTCGGCGTCAATCGCGCCACGCGACTGCTTGGGCAGCTGAGTTTGACCGACAAGGCGTACGAGGCCACCGTCCGGTTGGGCAGCGCCACCAGCACCGACGACGCCGACGGCGAGGTGGTGAGCCGGTCCTCAGCGGCCGGTCTGACCGAGGGGGCCATCGAGGCCGAACTCATGCGACTCCGGGGGTCGATCTTCCAGGTACCGTCGGCGGTCTCGGCGATCAAGGTCGACGGAGTTCGGTCGTACGCCCGGGTCCGCGGCGGGGAGTCGGTGACCTTGCCTGCTCGCCCTGTGCGGGTCCTTCGGCTGGACGTGCGGGAGCGCCGCGATACGGGCGAGTTCGTCGATCTGGACCTCATGGTCGAGTGCAGCACCGGAACCTACGTGCGGGCTCTGGCGCGGGATCTTGGACAGGCGTTGGGCACGGGTGGGCACCTGACCGCGCTTCGGCGGACCGCCGTCGGCTCGTTCACCCTGACCGAGGCCCAGAGCGTCGACGAGGACCGACCGGAACTGCGGCTGATCGCGATGGCCGACGTCGCGCGTCGCTGTTTCGCCACCGTCGACCTGAGCGAGAAGCAGGCCACCGATGTCCGGTTCGGCCGTCGGCTGATCGACCTGAGGTTGCCCGCACCGACCGCGGCCGTGCTGGCACCCGACGGTTCGTTCTTGGCTCTCTATCGGCAGGCCGGCCGCGACGCCGTCGCGGAAGCGGTCTTCTTCCCCGGATCTGAAGCGTCGGCGTGAAGGATCTGACCGCAACTACGCGGTGCGACTACGCGGTCGCATCCTTCAGGCTGCCGACGTGCCTCATCGCATTCACCGCGTTCCTGCGCGGCGGTGGAAGAGCCACCCGGCCCACGTCCGGGCCGCGATCATGATGACCAGGCACCAGCCGATCGCCCACAGGGGCGCGCTGCCGACATCGGCGCCCAGCAGTAGGCCGCGAATCGATTCGATCACTGGCGTCAGGGGTTGGTGCTCGGCGAACCAGCGCAGTCCGCTGGGCAAGGTCTCGAGCGGGACGAACGCACTCGACAGGTACGGCAGGAACAGCAGAGCGAACCCATAGTTGCCGGCGGCCTCGATGCTCCGGGCCACCAGCCCGAGGGCGGCGAACAGCCACGTGATCGTAAGGATCCACAGCGCCACGAGGCCGATCGCCGCCAACCACTCCACGGGCCCGGCCGACGGCCGGAACCCAACCACCAGGGCGACCACGATCACCACGGCGGTGGCCACGAGATTGCGGAGCAGGCTGGCCACTACGTGCCCGGTGATCACCGCCGCGCTCGTGATCGGCATGGTCCGAAATCGGTCGATGATCCCGGTCGTCATGTCCTCGGCCACGCCGACCGCGGTGCCGGCCGCGCCGAAACCCGCGCAGAGCAGGATGATGCCGGGCACCACGTAGTCGACGTACCCACCGCCGGGCTCGATCGCGCCACCGAAGACGAACACGAACAAGAGCATCAAGATCACCGGCAGCGCGATCGCCATGATCAAGGCTTCGACGTTGCGTACGGTGTGGCGAAAACTGCGACCGACGAAGATCATGCTTGTCTGCCGCCCGGACAGCTTGACCTGCGGCGGGACGACGGCGGCCGGATCCATGAGCGTGGTCACCGCACACCGCCTGCAGTCACGGTCACGAAAACGTCGTCGAGGGTGGGCTTGCGCAACGAGACCGAGGCCGCCGGATCCATTGACCGCTCGAGCGCGGCCAGCGCCTGCCGGATCGACGTGAGCGTGCCGTCGACCGGGAGCTCGGCCAGCAAGGTGTCGTCACCATCGCGGATCTCGAGCACCTCTCGCCCGATCCTGGCCTTGAGCGCACGCGGATCGCCCACCGCCACCACGCTCCCTGCGTTGAGCACGGCGACACGCGAGGCCAACCGGTCTGCCTCCTCCAGGTACTGAGTGGTCAGGAAGATCGTCACGCCCGACACGGTGAGTTCGTCGATGATCGCCCACAATGTCTGCCGGCTGCGGGTGTCGAGCCCGGTGGTCGGCTCGTCCAGGAAAATCACCTGCGACGGGCAGACGAGACACAGAGCGAGGTCGAGCCGGCGCCGGGTGCCGCCGGACAGCGTCCGCACCCGCCGAGCGGCCGACTCGGTCAGCCCGAGCCGCTCGTTCAGCTCCTGCGCTCGGCGTCGCGCTGCGCCATGGGCCAGGCCACGGAGCCGGCCCATCAAGATCAGGTTCTCGGTCACGGTCAGCACTTCGTCGACGGCGGCCTGCTGTCCCGTGACGCTGATCAGCCGGCGAACGGCGGCGGGGTCGGTCACCACGTCGTGACCGGCCACCCGGACCTCGCCCCGATCCGGGCGCAGCAGTGTGGTGACGATGTTGATCAACGTCGTCTTCCCGGCGCCGTTCGGGCCGAGCAGGGCGAACACTGCTCCCGCGGGCACCTCCAGGTCCACCCGGTCGAGGACCTGGAGTGAGCCGAACGACTTGTCCAAGCCTCGAATCTCGATGGCGTTCATGGCACTCCTTTCGTGTCGGCGGCGTTCTGTGTACCCCGCAAACTGTTTAGACCATACACACTGTGTATGACGTACGCAATGAGCCGATAGGATGGCGCCGAAAGTGGGTGACATGTCTGATCTCGAGCTGCCGCGCGCGATCGCCCTGGCCTGGGGCGTTGCGGCCGAACCGATGCGCGGGCCCAAACGGGAGATGAGCATCGAGCGGATTGTCGAGGCGGCAGTGGAGCTCGCCGACGCCGACGGGATCGGTGCGGTGTCGATGAGCAGCGTGGCCGCCCGACTCGGCTTCACCACGATGTCGCTGTACCGGTACCTGAGTGCCAAGGACGACCTGCTCGTCCTGATGACCGAAGAGGGGGTCGGTCTACCCCCCGACCACGATCCGATCGACACCGACTGGCGCGCGGGTTTGCGTCGCTGGAGCGCCGGAATCAGCGCCGCGTACGGGAGGCATCCGTGGCTGCTGGACATTCCCATCGACGGCGTGCCGCTGGGGCCGAACAACCTCGCCTGGCTTGACTGGGGCCTGCGGATCCTCGCGCCCACTGCCCTCGGCCGCGACGAGGGCACGTCGGTGATCTTGATGCTCAGTGGCCTGACGCGATGGCAATCCGGACTGGTGCGAGCGTTGACGCAGAGCGACCACCCGCCAGACTACGACCAACGGATGCTCCGCGAACTCGTCGACGCCGACGCGCTGCCGGAGGTGGCGGCCGCGGTGGACGACGGTGCGTTCGGACCGGAGGGCCTCGACCCGTTCGCGTTCGCGACCGAACGGGCACTGGACGGGGTGGAGCTCTACGTCCAGCGATTGGAGCGGGAGGGCCGAGCTGATATCGGCACCGAGCCGGCGACGACCGAGTCGGCGGACTATCCACGCGACCACGAGCTGAAACGAGTTACGCGGGAGCGCCGCGAAGCCGAGCGGCGACTGCGGGAGCTCCGGCGCCGCGAGGCCGAGCTGATCCGCCGCGCCCGGGAGCGGGGCGACCGGTAACCGCAGAGCCCGGTGGTTAACTTCTCGAATGAGTAAGGGACCGGTCGTGGTGATCGGCAACTTCGACGGGGTGCACCGGGGGCACGCCGCGTTGCTGCGGACAGCGCGCGCCGAGCGAGCCCGACGCTCCGTTGGTGGCCGTGACGTTCTGGCCACACCCCATGTCGATCGTCCGACCTGATCAAGCGCCGCCGCTGCTCACCAGCCTCGCGCGGCGGATCGAACTGCTGAAGGATTCCGGCGTCGATGACGTCGTGGTGGTCGACTTCACTTCCGATGTGGCGCAGTGGAGTCCGGCGGAGTTCGTGGACCGCGTGCTCCGGCCGCTGCACCCCTCACGGATCGTGGTCGGGGAGAACTTCCGCTTCGGGTTCCGCGCGGCCGGCACCGTCGAGACGCTGGCCGAACTGGCCCGGGGCGAGTTCGCGGTCGTTGCCGTCCCGTTGCTGACCGACGGCACCCAGGCGAGTTCCTCGACGCTGATCCGGCACGCGGTGGCCGAGGGCGACTTCGGCCGCGTGCGGGAACTCAGTGATCAGGTGTTCCGATTCACCGGGGTGGTCGTGGTCGGCGACCAGCGCGGCCGGGAAATGGGGTTTCCCACCGCGAACGTGCCCGTCGAGCGGGGCATGGCCGTGCCGGCCGACGGGGTCTACGCCGGCTGGGTGACCCGCTTGGACGTGCCGTCAGCGCGATGGCCGGCCGCGATCTCGGTGGGCACCAATCCGACGTTCGACGGTCACGAACGGCGCGTGGAGGCCTACGTCTTGGATCGCGACGACTTGGAGCTGTACGGGGTCGAGATCGCCATCGACTTCTACGCCCGGCTCCGTGGTCAGGTGAAATACACCGGGATGGAAGCCTTGATCAAGCAGATGCACGCCGACGTTGAGCAGGTTCGGCACCTGCTGCATCAGATCTGAACTGCGCTAGACCCGATCGATGCGCACCTGCGCCGTCAGCTCCTCCACCGAGGATTGCTCGAACCGGCCCGGACCGGGGACCAGGGCGTTCGCGGCGCCTGCGGCCGCGGCAACGCGGAGTCCGTCGACAAAGCTCGCCCCGCGGTCCAGCTCGGCCAGCAGACCGCCCAGGAACGAGTCGCCGCTGCCGACCGGGTAGTGGCCGTGCACGTCGGGCAGGGTGATCCGGTGGACGTCGTGGCCGTCCACGGCCAGCGCCCCGCCGGCGCCCGTCGGTGATCACCACCAGACCACCGCTGCGGTCCCGGACGGCCAGAGCCAGTTGCTGCAGATCGGTGCTGGGAGACAGGTCCAGCAGGTCGGCAGCCTCGTAGCGGTTGATCTTGACCAGCTCCGGGCCCGCCTCGACCGCGCCGGGGAGCGCGGGGCCGTGGGTGTCGACGGCGACCCGAACCCCGGCGGCATGGCCGATCCCTACGAGCACGGCGATCGCGTCGGCGGCCAGTTCCTTCGGCGGTCCGCCGGAGATCGACAGCCAGCCCGGTCGAGCACCAGCGGCCGCCGTCACCGCTTCGGTCAGGCTGTCCCAACACCTCGGGCGGGATCGGCGCGGCGTACTCGTAGACCTCGGTCAGGGTCCCGCTGTCCTCGGCGGCGATGGAGACGCAGGTCCGGGTCTCCGCGGGGGTGGGAACGGCGACGGTCGCGATCCCGGCCTCCACGAGCATGGTGCCCAGGACCTGCCCGGTCGGTCCGCCGAGCACGGCGACGAGTTCGACGTCGGCGCCCAGGGTGCCCGCCGCCCGGGCCATGTTCAGCGGCTTGCCGCCGGCGCAGCGAACCACCTCGATGGGTCGGTGGATCTCGCCGAGTTCGAGCCGATCGACCACGTAGGTCAGGTCGAGCGACGGCGCCAGGGCGGCGACGGTGATCACTGCCGCCACTCTGACACGTCCTCAGATCAGACCGGCGCCGAACTCCTCCAGGGCGATCAACGGCCGGATGGTGCGGCGGATGTCGCCGGCACAGAAGGCGCGTCGGACGATGTCACCGCCGAAGACGTTGCCGATCGAGCCCATCATCATCGCCTGGTCCAGCGACAGGTACCGCTCGGGCGACGATCTCCGGGGGACAGCGCCATGGCGTCGTAGAACCCGCCCTCGCCGTACGCGTCGAGGTTTCGCTGCAGCTTGCGCAGGTTGTCGTAGGCCTGCCGAGGCTCGTGGTGCATGGCCAAGAACAGGGCGTGCGGCGTCACCACCCCGTCGCCGTAGTCCGGGATTCGGGTTGGTCGGCTGGTCCCGGGCAGCGGGCAGCCGCGGTATCCGCGGTCGTAGTTGGTCCGCTCCACGTCGGAGAAGTAGCCGTCGGGGTTGAGCCCGATGGCGTCGACGCCGTACTCGCGGTAGCCGGAGGACTCGTCGGGTCGCTGGCCGGCGAGAATCCCCAGTACCCGTACCCGGCGTCGTAGAGCCCGTGCTCGCGGTGGGCTCGCACGGTCAGCGGGTGGTTGATGCCCCACGAGTTCGGCGCCCAGCGCTCCTCGGGCACGAACATGTTCGGCATCAGCGCCTCGAACATCGATCCGCCCCAGCCACGGCACGATGCGCATCCCGCGGTATCGGTAGGCGCCCTCGAAGACCGTCACGCCCAGTAGGTGCGGGATCTGCCGACCGGCCGCGCTCCTGCCATCCAGTCGCAGCCGTCCGGGAAGGTCCGCCACGTGCCGAAGTAGGCCTTGGCGCGGGATCTGGCCGCGGGCGATGGCGATGTAGTAGGCGATCCGGGTCTCCGACACGGTGGTGTCGTAGTGGAAGAAGGTGTAGTTGACGTTGGGACCGCCGAGGTAGTTGCCGACCGTGTGCGGTGGCATTCGGAGGGGCCGGCGGGAACTCGCCGTCCCAGAATCCGCCCTTGATCAGTCCGGCCTGGGCCGGTGCCGGCCACTCGGGTTGAAGAACATCTTGAAGTTCATCCGGCGGAGGATCCGCGTCGGCCCGGTGGCGGTTGGCCGGGTCGGCGTTCTTCACCACGATCAGCGCGGCGGCCAGCCAGCCGTTGTCCACGCTGGAGAGGAACGGGTAGACCCTGCTGCCGTCCACCGGCCAGGTGGTCAGCTTCGCTCGCGGTCTCCTCGTCGTACCAGTTGTAGAACATCCCGCTCTGCTCGGTGGAACTCCAGGGTCGGGCAGCGTGACCAGCGTCTGCCGGATCCGTCGGCTGCACTCCCGGCGGGAGATCAGCCCGAGATCGCGGGCCACGATCGCGCTCCACAGGTAGCCGCCGATGTTGGTCGGTGAGGTGTATCCGCTGCGGATCGGGTCGGCGGATGGAGGCCTCGATGTTGTCCGCGGTGAGACCGGTGCGCTCGTCGGTCATCGCCACCAGGCTGGCCCAGGTGTCCCGCGCCCAGGCGCGGATGACCCGCGCCAGAGATCCGCTCAGCGGACTCTGACGGGCGATGGGCCTCGGCGGGAAGGGAACTTCCCAGAGCTCCCGCCGCAGCGACCCCCAGGCTGCCGGCGAGCAGCTGTCGTCGAGAAACTCCAGTCATCTTTGACTCCGTCCGTGTTGACAACCCCTTGACGCTAGGCCTCCGATGAGCGCGGGTCAAACGTCGGCTCCGCGGGCTCTACCCAGCCGGAGTCGGCTCCGTTACGCTGCCGAAGCGGAGGGCGCCGATGATCGCGTACGACCCGGCCGAGTGGCACGAGCTGTTTGTCGCCATGGCCGGAGCGACGGCCGCCCTGGCCGGCCTGCTGTTCATCGCAATCTCGATCAACCTGGGCGACATCCTCAAGTCCAAGTCCTTACCCATCCGGGCGGTCGACTCCCTGGCGATCATGGTCAGCGTGCTGATCGTCTCGATCTTCGTCCTTACGCCGGGTCAGAGCACGACGGTCCTCGGTCTGGAGCTGTTGCTCACCGGCGTTCTGGCCTGCGGGATCCGGCTGAGGGCGTGGATCGCCCATTGGGGGCTGCCGAAGGAGAGTCCGCAGGAGCGGCGGGTCACTCCGGTGGTCACCGTCATGGTCAGCCTGGCGCCGATCGCCATCGCCGGGCTCAGTCTGCTGCTGGAGGCGGGTGGTGGACTCTATTGGTTGGTCCCGTCCCTGGTTCTGGGGTTCCTGGCCGCCGTCAGCAGCGCCTGGGTCCTCCTGGTGGAGATCCAACGGTGAGTCGAGCTGTGTTGTCCGGCTCGCGCACCTCGCGCACGCTCTCCGGTGAGATTTAGGCCTTCGGGGCATGGCTGGTAATCTTGGAGCGCCGTTCGAACGGCCGCGGATCCGTAAGGGCTCCCTTCCACTCACCAGGTGGGACCTCGATCGAGGACAGACGGGGGCGCCGCGCATCGGACATCGAGAGGAGAACAGTGTCGATCGACGCTGCCGAGAAGAGCAAGATCATCGCCGAGTACGCGACCAGCGAGGGTGACACGGGTTCTCCCGAGGTCCAGGTTGCGGTCCTCACCAAGCGGATCGCCCACCTGACCGAGCACCTGAAGGAGCACAAGCACGACCACCACAGTCGTCGCGGCCTGATGCTCCTCGTGGGTCAGCGGCGGCGGTTGCTGAACTACGTCGCCAAGACCGACATCGAGCGCTACCGATCTCTGATCGAGCGCCTGGGTCTGCGGCGCTGACCACCACGCCAGAGCGGTTCCAGCACGACACAAACCTCCGCCGGAGGTGAGGACCGCCCTTCGGCGTTGACGACAACTACATAGCGATCAGTAAGCGATTGCATCCCACGAACGCTCCAGCCGGTAAGCCTCGATTGGCTCTGGTTCGGTCTCCGGTAGTGGTCTTCGGAACGCCCGCTTTCACCATGGCGCACCGAGGACCTCGATCGAAGACCGACCTCCTTCCACGACGGTTCCGAGTTCGAGACGTGCGGGTGCGATCCGTATCGGCGCCGCTCAAGAGGGGCGGCGTCAGAACAGGAGTACCCCCATGGAGGGACCTGACCTTCAGTTCGCTGAAGCCGTCATCGACAACGGAGCGCTCGGCAAGCACGTCATGCGCTTCGAGACCGGGCTGCTGGCCCGGCAGGCCGCCGGATCGGCGACCGTGTTCCTGGACGACGACACCATGTTGTTGTCCGCCACCACCGCACAGAGCAAGCCGCGCGAGGCGCTCGACTTCTTCCCGCTCACCGTCGACGTGGAGGAGCGGATGTATTCGGTGGGCCGGATCCCCGGCTCGTTCTTCCGCCGCGAGGGACGCCCCTCGGAGGGCGCGGTCCTCACCTGCCGGCTGATCGACCGGCCGCTGCGTCCTTGCTTCGTCAAGGGCCTGCGCAACGAGGTCCAGGTCGTCGTCACCGTGATGGCGCTGAACCCCAACAAGTCCTATGACGTGGTCGCCATCAACGCGGCCTCACTGTCCACCCAGCTGGCCGGGTTGCCGTTCACGGGTCCGATCGGCGGCGTCCGCGTCGCCTTGATCGGCGACCAGTGGGTCGGCTTCCCCGATGTCGACCAGCTGGAGGCGGCAACGTTTGACATGGTTGTGGCCGGACGGGTGCTGCCCGACGGTGACGTCGCGATCATGATGGTCGAGGCCGAGTCCACCGAGCAGACCTGGAATCTGGTGCGCGCTGGGAAGACGGCGCCGACCGAGCCCATCGTGGCGTCCGGTCTGGAGGCGGCGAAGCCGTTTATCAAGGCGCTGTGCGACGCACAGGCCGAGCTCGCGGCGAAGTTCCCGAAGACCACAGCGGAGTTCCCGCTCTTCTTGGACTACCAAGACGACGTCTACGCCGCCGTGTCCGATGCCGCCAGCAACGAGCTGTCCCAGGTCATGACCATCGCGGACAAGCAGGAGCGTGAGGACGCGACCGACGTTCTCAAGGACAAGATCAAGGATCAACTCGCCGACCAGTTCGAGGGACGCGAGAAGGAGATCAGCGGGGCCTACCGGGCCCTGACCAAGAAGCTCGTGCGGCAGAAGATCCTGACCGACAAGGTCCGGATCGACGGCCGGGGGCTGACCGACATCCGTACGTTGTCCGCCGAGGTCGCCGTGATTCCGCGGGTGCACGGCTCGGCGCTGTTCCAGCGCGGCGAGACTCAGATCCTCGGCGTCTCGACGCTGAACATGCTGGGCATGGAGCAAAAGCTCGACACGCTGGCGCCGGAGACCTCCAAGCGCTACATGCACAACTACAACTTCCCGCCGTACTCCACCGGGGAGACAGGTCGGGTCGGATCGCCGAAGCGGCGGGAGATCGGGCACGGGGCACTGGCCGAGCGGGCCTTGATTCCCGTCCTGCCCACCCGCGAGGAGTTCCCGTACGCGATCCGGCAGGTTTCGGAGGCGCTGGGTTCCAACGGCTCGACCTCGATGGGCTCGGTCTGTGCCTCCACGCTGGCCCTGCTGAACGCCGGGGTGCCGCTGCGCGCTCCGGTGGCCGGCATCGCCATGGGTCTGGTCTCCGACACGGTCGACGGCCAGACCGAATACGTCGCGCTCACCGACATCCTCGGCGCGGAGGACGCGTACGGTGACATGGACTTCAAGGTTGCCGGGACGTCGGACTTCATCACCGCGCTCCAGCTGGACACCAAGCTCGACGGAATTCCGGCCTCGGTCCTGGCCTCGGCGCTCGACCAGGCCAAGGACGCCCGCACCACGCTGCTCGAAGTGATGGGCGAGGCCATCGACGGGCCGGACGAGATGAGTCTGTACGCGCCGCGCATCATCACCATCACGATCCCCGTCGACAAGATCGGTGAGGTCATCGGGCCCAAGGGCAAGGTGATCAACCAGATCCAGGACGACACCGGCGCGCAGATCAGCATCGAGGACGACGGCACGATCTACGTCGGCGCGGACAGCGGCGACAAGGCCGAGGCGGCGCGGGCCATGATCAACGCCATCGCCAACCCGACCATGCCGGAGAAGGGCGAGCGCTATCTCGGTACCGTGGTCAAGATCACCGCCTTCGGGGCGTTCGTCTCGCTGTTGCCGGGCAAGGATGGTCTGCTGCACATCTCCAAGCTGCGCCCGCTCGCCGGGGGCCAGCGCGTGGAGAACGTGGAGGACGTGGTCAGCGTCGGCCAGAAGATCCAGGTCGAGATCAACGAGGTCGACGACCGGGGCAAGCTCTCGTTGATCCCGGTGGTGACCGAAGAGGTCCCGGTCTGACTCCTCGTCGTCCCCTGAGCTCCTCGAAGGGCGCCACGGCCCTTCGACAAGCTCGGGGACCCGATGATCTGGCCGATGAGGTTCGGCGCGACACGTTGAACAGTGGCCTGCAGGTGATCACCGAGCAGGTGCCGGGCAGCCGCACGTTCAGCGTCGGGTTCTTCATTCCCGTGGGCTCCCGCCACGAGTCCGCCCGGCTGGCCGGTGCTTCGCACTTCCTGGAGCACCTGCTGTTCAAGGGCACTCGTCGGCGCACGGCCGAGGAGATCTCGGTGACCATCGAATCGGTCGGCGGCGATCTCAACGCCTATACGGCCAAGGAGCACACCTGCTTCTACGGCCGGGTCGTCGACTCCGACGCCGCGCGGGCCGTCGATGTTTTGTCCGACATGATCACGTCCTCGTTGATCACGACGGCCGATGTGGCGGGCGAGCGCGCCGTGATCTTGGACGAAATCGCCATGCACGCCGACGATCCCGGCGAGGTGGCGCACGAGGTGATCAGCGCAGCACTCTTCGGCGAGCAGGGGCTGGGTGCCCCGGTGATCGGCACGCAGGCGTCGGTCACCGCACTGACCCGCTCACAAGTTGTCCGGCACTGGGCCCGGCACTACCGTCCCGACGCCCTCGTGGTAGCCGCGACCGGAAACGTCGATCATGATCGACTGCTCGAGCAGCTGAGGCCTCTGGAGACGCCGCCTCAGGTGCCGGCGCCTCGCGCGAACCCGCCGACCGGCACCTCGGGTGGGGGCCAGTTGCTGGTTGCTCGCCGGGCTCTCGAACAGATCACCGCGGTCCTGGCCTTTGCCAGTCCCGGCGTCTTCGATCCCCGACGGTATCCCCTCGGACTCCTGTCCTTGATCATCGGCGGCGGCATGGCGTCGCGGCTCTTCGTCGAGGTCCGAGAGCGGCGGGGACTCACGTACGGGATCGACGCCGGCGAGACCAGCCTACACCGACGCCGGCCTATGGACCGTCGACTGGCAATGCGCGCCCGAGCGGCTCGATGAGATCGTCGCCATCGTGCGGACGATCATGCTGGACGTCGCCGAGCACGGCGTCCGTCCCGACGAGCTCGCGCGGGCCAAGGGCCAGATGCGGGGACAGACCGTGCTGGCGTACGAGGGTCCGGTGAGCCGCATGACGAGGTTGGGCGGGAATGCGCTGATCGGTGACGACCGCACCCTCGAAGACCTGCTGGAGTGCTATGACGCCGTGAGCTCTGAGGAGGTGCAGCGCGTGGCCGCCGAGCTGTTCTCCGATCCGCCGGTATGGCTCTGGTGGGCCCGCGGGTGGCAACCCGCGACCTGCGGCGGATGTTGGCACGGTGGTCATCATGAGGGGTTCACATGAAGGGGCCCTCATGAAGGTCGCGGTCTTCGGGTCTCGTGGGCGGATGGGTGCCGAGGTCTGCCGCGCGGTCGAAGCCGCCGATGGGTTGGAGCTGGTAGCCGCCGTCGACGTGGGCGACGACCGGTCGCCGCGTCGAGGCCGCCGAGGTGGCGATCGACTTCACGCACCCGGACGCGGTGCATGGGCAACCTGCAGTGGTGCATCGACCGATGCATCCACGTGGTGGTGGGCACCACCGGTTTCGACGATGCCAAGCTCGATCAGGTTCGCGGCTGGCTCGCCGCCCGGGACGGAGTCGGCGTGATCGTTGCCGCGAACTTCTCGATCGGTGCGGTGTTGATGATGCATTTCGCCGATCAGGCCGCGCGGTTCTACGAGAGCGTCGAGATCATCGAGCTGCACCATCCCGGCAAGGCCGACGCCCCATCGGGCACGGCCGCCACCACCGCCCGACGGGTCGCCGCGGCCCGAGCGGCCGCCGGGCTCGCCCCGCCACCGGATGCGACGGTGCACGAGGTACCCGGCGCCCGGGGTGCTCAGGTCGCCGACATCCGGGTGCACGGCGTCCGGTTGCGCGGTCTGGTCGCCCACCAGGAGGTGCTGTTCGGCGCGGAGGGCGAGACCTTGACCATCCGGCACGACTCCTTCGACCGGGTGTCCTTCATGCCGGGGGTCGTCGCGGCCGCCCGAGCGGTGGCGCAGCGACCCGGGCTCACTGTCGGAATCGAGTCCCTGCTCGGGATCGGTCCCCCGTGGCCTGACGGCCGTCGCCGGCGCGGCTGGATCGTCGCGCTGGTCGCCGTGCTCGTGCTGGCCGGCCTGGTGGTCGTCGCCGACCGCGGCGTCCAGACCGTCGCGGAGAACCAGATCGCCACCCAGCTCCAGACCGACCTGGGTACTACCGAGAAGCCGACCGTCGACCTCGGTCCCTTCCCGTTCCTCACCGAGATCGCCACGGGCCGGGTCGCCTCGGCGCAGGTACGACTGGACGAGGTCGAGCTGCCGAACGGCAACGGCGCCACGGCGACCGGCGTCGACGCGACGTTCGCCGACATCACGATCAGCGACCAGTTCTCCCGGATCGTCGCGGGCCACGGCGAGGCGACTGGACTGCTGCCCTATCGCGAGTCTCAGCGCCCTCACCGGGCTGGATCTGCCCTACGGCGGCCCCGACCGGGTGCAGGTGGACTTCGTGGTGCCGGTGGGACGGGTGAACGGTCCGCGGCACGGCGACCGGCCGACCCGTCCTCAACGTGGCGGATCAGACCCTGGAGATCGCCGACGCCGAGGTGTCGGTCGCCTCGACCGACGTGCCCCAGGCCGTCGTCGACGCGGCCGGTCAGCTGGTGCTCCGGCCGGTGCCGCTCACCGGCCTTCCGTACGATCTTCGGCTCACGGCGATGACGGTCCGCGACGATGGCGTACAGGTCACCGCGTCCGGCCACGACCTTCCGCTGCGGGGCTGAGCTCAGTCGCCGTCCGGGGACTCCCGCGAGCGAGACGTGCAGCCGGACCTGCTTCAGCCGTACGGCGGCGTCTTCGGTGCCGATCTCTCGTGATGCCCCGTCCGCCGCCCACCCCGCTGTCGGCGAGGAAGCGCCGCAGCTCGTCGGCTCGGGTCGGCACCCACATCGACGCGCGCGTGAACCCGTCGGCGACCAGCGTGTCGGCGCAGGCGTTGAGCAACCGGGAGCCGTGCCCTCGGCGTCGGGCGACCGGGTCGATGGCCAGCTCCTCGATGGCGCCGTCGGCGGCGGCGTCGGCGTCCGGATCGGCGGAGGGACTCGTGATGGCGAAGCCGACGAGCCGGGTGTCGACCAGCGCGACGAGGACCCGGTAGCGCGCCGCCGGCGGCGCGGTCACCGCCCTGGTCCAGGCGTCCACCATCGTGGCGATGTCGAGACCCTCGAGAAGCGTGGCTCCGTCTGCGGCCTCGTGTCCGCTGCCCAGACCCGGCGCTGCACGTCGGCGATGGTCCGCGCCTCGCTCGGCAGGCCAGCCGAACGTGGTCGTTGGTCTGCGCCGGCGCGCTCACAAGGGGAAAGGCTACGTCACCGGCAGCTGTGACCTAGATCACATGGCGCAAGCGTTTGCCGGTAGCGGTGGAATCCGTCAAGTTATGTACGAAGTCCGTGATTACCTGAACCCCCGAGCAGGTATTCACGGACTTCACTACTCTCCGGGCTTCGTCGTGTTGTCCGGCTCGCGCACGCTCGCGCCTCCGACTCGTCACTCGACGGTCTCACCCCTCTGCTCACTCGCAGACGACTCTGTCCCATCGGCTCGCTCCGCTCGCGGGCGTGTCCGGCTCCTTCGCTCGTCCAGACCGAGCCGGCGCTGCTAACGACGCTGGCCGTGGTTCGGTCTTCTCGCTCTCTCAACAGCCGGCAGCAGACGTCTGATCCCTTGCTCCTGCTCGGTCCCAACGGCGGACCGCTCTGGACGTCTCGCACGGTAGAGTGACGGCTCGAGTCTCCACCACAGTATCGCCTCAGTAATGTGTCTGCGTGGCCGCCACTGCTCTTCACACCCCACCGCCGCTGTCGTCCGGTCGGATGCGCATCATCCCGCTCGGCGGGCTGGGTGACATCGGGCGCAACATGACGGCTCTGGAGTACGACGGCCAGCTGTTGCTCATCGACTGTGGCGTGTTGTTCCCCGAGGACAAGCATCCTGGTGTCGACCTCATCCTGCCCGGCTTCGATGTGATCGCCGACCGGCTGGACGACGTCGTCGGACTCGTCCTGACCCACGGACACGAGGACCACATCGGGGCGGTGCCGTACCTCCTGCGGCAGCGATCCGACATCCCGCTGCTCGGGTCGAAGCTCACCTTGGCGCTGCTGGAGGGGAAAATCCGGGAGCACCGCATCCGCGGCACCCGGACCCAGGTGGTGCAGGACAACGAGCGCCTGGTCGTCGGGGCCGTTCGAGCTCGAGTTCATCGCGGTGAACCATTCCATCCCCGACGCCTTGGCGGTCGCGGTCCGCACGGCCGCCGGAACGCTGCTGCACACCGGAGACTTCAAGATGGACCAGCTGCCGCTCGACGGTCGGCTGACCGATCTGCGGGCCTTCGCCCGTTTGGGCGAGGCGGGCGTCGACGTGTTCCTCGTCGACTCCACCAACGCGGAGGTCCCGGGCTTCACCACGCCCGAGCGGGACATCACGCCGGCGCTCGACCGGGTGTTCGCCCGGAGCCGGCAGCGCCTCATCGTCGCGTGCTTCGCCTCCCACGTGCATCGCGTCCAACAGGTCTTGGACGCAGCCGTCGCCCACGGTCGCAAGGTGGTCTACGTGGGACGCTCCATGCTCCGCAACATGGGCGTGGCTAGAGAACTGGGCTATCTGCGTGTGCCGGCCGACACCCTGATCGAGCTGCGGGATATCGCCGACCACCGCCCGCAGGACGTCGTGATCATCAGTACCGGGTCTCAGGGTGAGCCGCTGTCCGCGCTGGCGCGGATGGCCGACCGGGAGCACCCGGTGATCTCGTTGCGGGCCGGCGACACCGTCGTGCTCGCCAGCTCGCTGATCCCCGGTAACGAGAGTGCGGTGTATCGGGTCATCAACGGCCTGAGCCGCCTCGGGGCGCACGTCGTGCACCGCGGCAATGCGCTCGTACACGTCTCCGGGCACGCCAGCGCGGGGGAGCTGCTCTACGCCTACAACATCGTCAAGCCGCGCAGCGTGGTGCCGGTGCACGGCGAGGTCCGCCACCTCCGCGCCAACGCGGAGCTGGCTGTGGCGACCGGTGTGCCCCCCGACCAGGCGCTCGTCGTCGAGGACGGCACGGTGATCGATCTCGATCGCAGCGGCATCAAGGTCGTCGGCAAGATCGATTGCGGCTACATCTTCGTCGACGGGGCGTCGGTCGGAGACGTGTCGGAGGCGTCGCTGACCGACCGTCGGATCCTCGGCGAAGAGGGCTTCATCTCCATCATCGTGGTGATCAACACCCACGCTGCGAAGATCGTCAGCGGACCCGACATCCACGCCCGCGGCTTCATGGAGGCCGATTCAGCGTTCGACGACGTCCGGCCGCTGATCGTGGCGGCGCTGGACGAGGCGCTGAGGGATGGGGTCGACGACACTCACCGGCTGCAACAGGTGATCCGCCGGCGCATGGGTCGGTGGGTCAACGACACGCACCGCCGACGACCCATGATCATCCCGGTGGTCATCTCGACCTGATCCGCCGGCGTGCGCCGTACGTCGTGGCCGAGGCGCTGGCCAGAAACGCAGAAGGACCCGCATGTCGCGGGTCCTTCCGTCTGCTCAGGGAGAGCCGCTCAGCGGCTGACCTTGCCGGCCTTGAGGCACGACGTGCAGACGTTCAGGCGCTTGGGCGTGCCCGCGACGACGGCGCGCACCCGCTGGATGTTGGGGTCCCACCGACGCTTGGTCCTCTTCTTCGACCACGGGACGTTGTGGCCGAAGCCAGGTCCCTTGGCGCAGACATCACATACGGCAGCCACTGGAGTTCACTCCCACGAAAGATGACGACAGATCGACGAGCCCTTGCGGACAACCGGGACAGCTTACCCGACCGGTCTCACGCGACGCGAATCATGTGTTCGCGGCGCTGCCGTCCACAGCTCGCGGGCGGGATCGGTGCGGCCGCGGTCAGGATGATTAGGGTAGGGCCATGTCGGGCGCGGTCTCGGCCGGAGCGCCAGGAGAAGCAGAGATGAACGCGGCTCCGGATCTGTGGTGGCCGTACTTCGGCGACTGGCTCCGGCGGGCTCATCAGGTCGTGTCCGCCTCGGCGGCCGTGCTGAACCGGCTGAACGTGTTCCCGGTGTCAGACTCCGACACCGGCACGAACGTCGAGTTGACGCTGGCGGGAATTCGTCGAGGCGTTGCCTGCTTCGGGCCCGATTGCCGCCGACGATCTCGTCCGCGCCGCGGTGCTCTCGGCGCACGGAAACTCCGGTGCGATCGTGGCGGAGATGCTCATCAGCGTCGCCCGGGAGGCGTCCCGGCCGGCGACGGGCCCTGGTCGGCGAGCGGGCTCACGGCTGGCGCACCTTCTGCGCGTCGCGGCCGACGCGGCCGACCGGGCGGTGGCGAGACCGGTGGCCGGCACGATCTTGACGGTGGCCGATGACGCCGCGCAGGCCGCGCACGTCGCGGCCGATACGCATCCCGATGACGCGGCCGTCGTGATCGATGCGGCCCGGCGAGCCGCGGCGGAGAGCCTCGCCCGCACACCCGAACTCCTCGACGTCCTCGCCGAGGCCGGCGTGGTCGACGCCGGCGGGCAGGCGTACGTGCTGTTGATCGACGTGTTGTCCGAACTGCTCGACGGTGATCCGGCGCAGCCGTTGAGCGACCTCGTGCCGGCTGCCGCGCCGGACGAGGCGGCTCGAGCCGGCGCGGCGGACAAGATGTTGGACGACGTGACGTACGAGGTGATGTACGCCCTGCGTGGCGCCGATCCGGAGGCGCTGACCGCGTTGCGCGGCGAGTTGTCGGCGCAGGGTGGCAGCGTCGTCGTGGTGGGTGATGAGACCGTGGCCCAGGTGCACGTGCACCTGGTCGATGCCGGCTCGGCGGTCGAGGCCGGGATGGCTCGGGGTGCGCTCAGCCAGGTGCGCATCAGTGTTCTGCCGACGACGCCGGCGATGACGGGCCGCACGGTGATCGCCGTCGTGGCCGGACCCGGATTGGCCGCGGCCGTGGCGGCCCTCGGCGGCGTGGCGGTGCGGCCCGCGAACAGCCACGTGACGCTGGAGGAGCTTGCCCGCGTCCTCGACAGCGGCTGCGGCGACGTGGTCATCCTGCCCAACGACATGGAGAGCCTCGAACTCGCCAACCACCTCGCTACGTCACGACGGGGTCCCGGCCGTCGGATCGCGGTGATCCCGACGACGGCGCAGGTGCAGGGTCTGGCTGCGCTGGCCGTGCACGAGCCGAGCGCGGATTTCGACTCGGCCGTGGTCGCCATGAGCGCGACCGCGGGACACGCTCGGCACGGAGCGGTGACCATCGCCGAAGCGGCGGCGATGACGATGGCCGGACGCTGCGAGGTCGGTGACGTTCTCGGTCTGCTCGACGGCGACTTCGTCGAGATCGGCTCCTCGGTGCCGGAGGTGGCAGAGCGCATCATCGGCCGCCTCGCCGCCGGCGGGGGTGAACTCTTGACCCTGATCACCGGCGCCGACGCCCAGCCAGAACTCGTCGAGCAGCTGCGACTTCGGCACGACCCGGGCCTGGACGTCGAGGTCGTCGACGGAGGGCAACGCCGCTACCTGTTGCTGATCGGAATCGAATAGTGGTGGCCCGCCGGTGACCGCAGCGACGCGTCCCCTGACGCCGGTTTCGGCACGGTGGCGTACGGACATGTACGCCCGACTCAGCGAGCGGCTCGGCCGAGTCTTCGATCCCAAGGTGACGAAGGCATTCGAGCCGCTCAAGATCGCGACCGTGGGTGACCTGCTGCTGCACCTGCCTCGGCGCTACTTCTCCGGAACCGAACTGAGCGACCTCTCGGCTCTTCAGGTCGGCGAGGAGGTCGCCGTGATGGCCGAGGTCATCGACGTTCGCACGTTCGGAATGAGCGGGCGCGGTCGGGGTGGCGGACGAGGCGGGCCCGCGTCCCGCTTGCAGGCCACCATCACCGACCACCGGGGCACGTTGACCCTGGCCTTCTTCGGCTCCGGGCCGCTCGTCACCTACTGGCAGAAGCAACTGAGTCAGGGATCTCGGGGGATCTTCGCCGGAAAGGTGACCGAGTTCAACGGCGCGCTGCAGCTGGCCCACCCGGACTTCGTGATGCTGGACGCCGACGGCCAGATCGTCGGCGGGGCCGACCGCAACCAGCAGCTGGCGGAGGTGTCCCAGGCGCCTCTCATCGGTCTCTATCCGGCCTCCGGGAAGCTGCGGACCTGGACCATTGCCGCCTGCATCAAGATGGCGCTGGACAGCCTGGCCGGTGTTTCCGACCCACTTCCGGAGTCGGTTCGTCGTGAGGCGGGTGTGCTCGACCTGCACGACGCCTGGCGGTCGGTTCACCAGCCCCAGACCCGGCCCGAGATCGACGCCGGCCGGAAACGCCTGCAGTTCGACGAGGCCTTCGGCCTGCAGTTGACGATGGCCCACCGGCGAGCCGACGCGGCCCGCCACGGCGCCGTTCCACGGCCGCCGGTGCCTGGCGGCCTGCTGGACGCCTTCGACGCGCGCCTGCCGTTCGTGCTGACCGCGGGACAGCGGGAGGTCAGCGCGGAGATCATGACCGAGCTCGCCCTGCCCCGCCCGATGCAGCGCCTTCTGCAGGGCGAGGTCGGCTCCGGTAAGACGGTGGTGGCGCTGCGGGCGATGTTGGCGGTGATCGACGCCGGCGGCCAGGCGGCGCTGCTGGCCCCGACGGAGGTCCTGGCCGCCCAGCACTTCCGCACCGTCACCACCATGCTGGGCGATCTGGCCGGGAGCGGCATCTTTGCGGGCGAGCAGAGCACCGACGTCGTGTTGATCACCGGCTCGATGACGGCCGGAGCTCGGCGATCCGCCACCGAGCGCGCCGCCTCCGGAGAGGCGGGGATCGTCGTCGGCACTCACGCCCTCCTCAGCTCGGGCGTGGACTTCGCCGAGCTCGGTCTGGTGGTCGTGGACGAGCAGCACCGGTTCGGGGTGGAGCAGCGGGCCGCCCTCAGTGCCAAGGCCGCCAGCCGGCCGCACGTACTGGTCATGACGGCCACGCCGATTCCTCGCTCGGTCGCCATGACCGTCTTCGGTGACCTGGAGACCTCCACGCTGCGGGAACTGCCCGCCGGCCGGGCCGAGGTGAGCACGGTCGTCGTCGACACGAGGCGCCATCCCGGATGGGTCGCACGGGCCTGGAGCCGGATCATCGAGGAGGTGTCGCGGGGCCGCCAGGCCTACGTCGTCGCCCCCCGCATCTCCCGCGAGACGACCACCACCAGCGACGGCGAGGATCTCGAGGCGCTCGCGGACGGCGACCCCGGCGACAGTGCCCACCGCGGTCGAGGAGCTGTTCGCTGAGCTCAGTGCCGGACCGCTGGCCGAGGTGCGTGTGGAGATGCTTCACGGCCGCCTCGCCACCGACGAGAAGGAGGCGGTCATGGGTCGGTTCGCGGCGGGCGAGACCGACGTCTTGGTGGCGACGACGGTCATCGAGGTCGGGGTGGACGTGCCGAACGCCTCGATGATGGTCATCTGCGATGCGGATCGCTTCGGGATCTCCCAACTGCACCAGCTCCGCGGCCGTATCGGTCGTGGCGGACATCGGGGTGTGTGCCTGCTGCTGACGTCGGCCGATCCCGACAGCCTGGCCCACGAGCGGCTCGAAGCGGTGGCCGGTACCCGTGACGGTTTCGCGCTGGCCGAGATCGACCTCGAGCAGCGCCGCGAGGGTGACGTGCTGGGCGCCAGTCAGTCCGGCGTGCGCAGCAGCCTGCGCCTGCTCCGGGTGCTCAGCGATGCCGAGGTGATCGGTCAGGCCCGAGCCATCGCCGATCGCTGCATTGCCGACGACCCCGACCTCGGCGACGCCGGGCTGGCGGATGCGGTGACCGCGGTCGAGCTGCGCGCCGCCGGCGACTGGCTCGAGCGCTCATGAGGCAGCGTCACGACTCGAGCGCTCATGAGGCGCGCAGCGTGCGCGAGCCGGACAAAACATTGACCAATCATCGCCGGGGCGCAGCGGGCGGCCGCCGGCTGGCCATGCCGACCGGCAGCGCACCCGCCCCACCACCGATCGGGTCCGCGAGGCACTGTTCTCGACGATCATCGCCTGGGCCGGTCGGTCGCGGGAGTGCCGACCAAGCTCTGGCCGGGCTCTCGTTCGCCGACCTGTTCGCGGGGTCAGGCGCGGTGGGGCTGGAGGCGGCCAGTCGTGGCGCTGCCCCGGTGCTGCTGATCGAACGGTCCCGGCGTACCGCCACGCTGGCGGCACGCAACGCCCAGGAATTGGCGCTGGAGGTCGGCGTGGTCACCGCCTCGGTCGAGGCGTGGGTTCGGCAGCCGGCCGACCACACCTTCGACGTCATCTTCGCCGACCCACCGTACGAGTTCGAGACGACAGCAGTGGAGGATCTGCTGACCGTGGTCCTCGAGCACGGTTGGCTGGCCGAGTCGGGCCTCGTGGTCGTGGAGCGCTCGAGCCGCTCGAGCCCGATCCCCTGGCCGGCCGGGTTGACGCCGCTCCGACCACGTGCGTACGGCGAGACCGTGCTGTACTTCGGCGGAGCGATAGCGTCAGGCACCGACGTCGACGATGCATGCCGCGAAAGGCGGAGAGTCGATGGAGTACAAGCTCGAGGTCATCGGGATCCCCGTATCCGATGTCGAGGTCGCAAAGACGTTCTATCGCGACGTGGTCGGCTTCGTGGTCGACCACGATGTGTCGCAGGTCGAACGGCATGCGGGTCGTGCAGTTGACGCCGCCTGGATCGGCCTGCTCGATCGTTATCGGGGAGGGGCTGCCGCTGGGCGAGCCCGGAAGCACCAAGGGCGCCCAACTCGTCGTACTCCGACATCGACGCCGCCCGCGAGGAACTGGTGGCGCGTGGGTTGGCGATCACCGACGTGCAGCAGTTGGGTCCTGTCGGGGCGCCCGGCTCCCGGTTCGCGTTCTTCGCCGACCCCGACGGCAACGGCTGGTCGGTCCAGGAGATCAATCGGGAAGAGACCAATCGGGAAGAGACCCAGCCCGGATGACCAGGGCCGTCTGCCCAGGTTCGTTCGACCCGGTCACCCACGGACATCTGGACGTCATCGGCCGGGCCGCGCGGCTGTTCGACGAGGTGATCGTCGCGGTCGGGGCCAACGTGGGCAAGAACGCGCTTTTCGCACCGGTCGAGCGGGTCACGATGCTCACCGACGCATGTGCCGACCTGGAGGGCGTGCGCGTCGCGGTGTTCGACGGTCTTCTGGTGGACTTCTGCGCCGAGCATGACGTCCAGCGCGATCGTCAAGGGCCTCCGCTTCGCTGCCGACTTCGACTACGAGCTGCCCATGGCGCAGATGAACCGGTCGCTGACCGGCGTCGAGACCGTGTTCGTTCCGACCGCTCCGGAGTGGTCGTTCGTGTCCAGCAGCCTCGTCCGGGAGGTCGCCACCTTTGGGGGAGACGTCTCGGCGTACCTGCCCGAAGGCGTCGCGGAGGAGACCGTACGACGGGTCCGGCAACGGATACGCTGAACTCGAGTGGGATCCACGATGAGTGAACGGGTGAGAAGGAGAGCATGGCCGACCGTACGACCGCAGAGGAGAAGCTGGCTGCCCTGCGGGAGATGATCATCTCTGCCCGATCCATGCCGATGTCGGCGTCGTGTGTGATCAACCGCAACGACGTGCTGGCGGCCATCGACGACGTGATCGACAACCTTCCCGACGAAATCGCCGAGGCCCAGGATGTGATCGACGCCTCCTTGGCCAAGGTCGCCGAGGGCGAAGACGAGGCCGCGCAGATCCTGGCTAACGCCCGCGAACACGCTGCCACCCTGGCCAAGCACACCGAAGTGATTCGCGTCGCCGAGGCCGAGGCCGCCAAGATCAAAGCCGACGCGGCAGAGGAGGCGGCCGCCCTGCGGAGGGAGACCGACATCTTCATCGACTCCCGGATGGCCAGCTTCGAATCCGTGCTGCACAAGACCACCAGCCAGGTCACGACCGCCCGGCAGCGACTGGCGCAACGCAGCCAGTTGGACGGCCGCGGCGCCGATCCCGCCGACTGAGAGTCGCGACGCCCGAAGCAGGCGAACACCGGTGAGGCGTTAGCAGAGCACCGGCTCGGTCTGGACGCGTCGAGGTAGCGGAGCGCTTCGGCTCGGTCTGGACGACCGAGTCTGAAGGCGCGAAGCGAGCGCGAGCAAGACTATTTGTGAGGCGTGGGCCCCCCAGGTAGGCTTGGACGTCGGTCACGGCGACGCCGCGGCCGTCTGTGCTTGGAGGGGTAGCGATGGGCTCGCCGCATCGCCCGCTCGACACGCGATCAGGGCTGGTGCTGGACACCCACGATCTGCGACGTCGTGCGGGCAGCATGAGGACCGTCCGGACCACCGCCGAAGCACCGACGGATCTCGGGATCGCGGTGATCGGGGTACCACCGGGTTCACCCGTCGACCTCGATCTTCGGCTCGAGTCGGTGGTGGAGGGGGTGCTGGTCACCGGTACGGCGGTCGTCCAGCTGAGCGGGGAGTGCGTGCGCTGCCTGGTCGGGATCTCCGATGAGTTGGAGGTCGATGTCCAGGAGCTGTTCACCTACTCCGAGAGCGAAGCGGGCGTTGGCGAGGCGTCGCGACTGCAGGGCGAGCTGATCGACCTGGAGCCGGTTCTCCGCGACCAGGTGGTGCTCGAGTTGCCGTTCCAACCGGTGTGCTCTGAGAATTGTTCGGGTCTGTGCGTCGAGTGCGGCACGAACCTGAACGACCATCCCGAGCACGCGCACAGCGGCGACATCGACCCACGCTGGGCGATGCTCGCCGACCTGCGCGGCGTGGGGGACGAGCGGTCGGACGCCGAAAGTACGATCGACCGGCCTAGCCGGAACTGAGGAAAAGGAAGAAACAGTGGCCGTACCCAAGAGGCGGATGTCGCGGAGCAACACCCGGCACCGCCGGTCGGCGTGGAAGGCGACCGTGCCGGCCCTAGTGGTCTGCACCAACCCTGCCTGCCGGCAGAAGCACCTCCAGCACACCGCTTGTCCGTCCTGCGGCCAATACGGTCCCCGTAACGGTCGCCGCCAGGTCCTCGAGTCCTGACCGATCGGTGAGCGGCCCCGACGTCAAGCTCCCGGCGGAGCCGTTGCTTGCCCAGCTCGGGATGAGCGTCAGCCCCGAGCTGTTCGACCACGCGCTGACCCACCGCTCGTACGCCTACGAGCAAGGTGGCCTGCCGACCAACGAGCGGTTGGAGTTCCTCGGCGACTCCGTTCTCGGTCTGGTGGTCACCGAGCATCTCTTTCTTGTCTACCCTGAGCACTCCGAGGGGCAGCTGGCGAAGTTGCGGGCCGCCGTGGTGAACTCCCGCGCGCTGGCCGACGTGGCTCGACAACTCGACCTGGGCGCCCTCGTCCGGCTCGGCCGGGGCGAGGAAACCACCGGTGGCCGCGACAAGTCCTCGATCCTCGCCGACACGATGGAGGCCGTCATCGGAGCCGTGTTTCTCGAGCACGGCATCGACGCGGCCCGGATCTTCGTGCACTATCTGTTCGACGACCTCATGGCCGATGTCGCCACGCGCGGCGCAGGCCTGGACTGGAAGACGAGTCTGCAGGAGATCTCCTCGCGTCGCGGGACTCGGCGTGCCCCTCTACCAGATCGTGGAGTCCGGCCCCGACCACGCGAAGAGCTTTCGGGCGATGGTCGTGATCGGTGAGTTCACGTACGGCCCCGGGGCCGGCCGGAACAAGAAGGAGGCCGAGCAGAACGCTGCGGCAGTCGCGTTCGCCTCGCTCAAGAACGCCGTGTCGGATGCGGTCTCGGACTCGGTCTCAGATCCGGTCCCGGACCCGTCGACGAACTAGCGCAGATGCCGGAGCTCCCGGAGGTCGAGGTGGTCCGGCGCGGCCTCGCGGCCGGCATCACCGACCGGAGGATCACCCGCGTCGAGGTCCTGCACCCGCGGCCGGTCCGCCGGCACCTCGCCGGAGCCGCCGACTTCGCGACCGTCCTGGTCGGCCGGACCTTCGCCGAGCCACGCCGGCGGGGCAAGTATCTGTGGCTGCCACTGACCGATGGCGACGCCCTGCTGGCTCACCTCGGCATGAGCGGTCAGTTCCGGCTCGAGCCCGGGACCGCACCGGATGCGGCGAACACCCGGGTCCGGTTCGGGTTCGCCGACGGTGATCCGGAGCTGCGGTTCATCGATCAGCGGATGTTCGGCGGGTTGTCGCTGTCGCCCGGTGGGGCCGACCTGCCGGTCGAGGTGGCTCACATCGGACTGGACCCCTTCGACCCGCAGTTCGACGTCGAGCGTGTTGCGGCGCGGATCCGCCAGAAGCGGACCGGCATCAAGCGGGCACTACTCGACCAGACGGTGATCTCGGGGATCGGCAATATCTACGCCGACGAGGCGCTCTGGCGCTCCCGAACCCACTACGCGCGCGCCACCGACACCATGACCCGAGCCGCGGCCGTCTTCGTGTTGAGGAGCGCCGCGCAGGTTATGCGGGATGCGCTGGGGGAGGGCGGGACCTCGTTCGACTCTCTGTACGTGAACGTCAACGGCTCCAGCGGCTACTTCGAGCGGTCCCTGGCGGTGTACGGCCGGGAGGGTGAGCCCTGCCCGCGCTGCGGCTCGCCCATCCGGCGCGAACCGTTCATGAACCGCTCCTCGTACCGCTGCCCGCGCTGCCAGCGCGCGCCCCGACACTCCCGCTTCTGACAGCCACTTGGGCATGCCGACTCCACATGGTGAACGATGTGACCCCGTAGTCAACACCCCGTAGTCAGGGTCACATCGTCCACGCTATGCGCCTTGTGACCGGTCCTCCAGGACTGCGCCGACGCTGCGCTTGCCGACATCGCACGGCAGGCTCGGCTCCGTGGTCGACGCGCGACGTTGGAAGGATCTCGTGTGGACTTAGGACTCCGTCGGCACTCCGGGCCGAACGAGAGCGAGACCTACCGTACGGCGCGTGACGAAGTCGCCCTGTCCGATGTGCACCTCGCTGATTGATGGCTACGACGGCGCGGCAGCGGACTTGGCGGATCGGGTCGGCGCAACGTTCGGCTCGTCGCCGATCCCCGCGAGGGACGTGGCACCGACTGGCGTCCAGAGCGGCCTGCACGGCGCTGAGACAGTTCCCGCGCGCGATTCCGGCGTTCGCTCGCGAATAGTCCCGCG
Source organism: uncultured Actinomycetota bacterium (assembly GCA_963791865.1). Classification (GTDB taxonomy): domain Bacteria; phylum Actinomycetota; class Actinomycetes; order Propionibacteriales; family Propionibacteriaceae; genus Microlunatus. The sequence goes on along the minus strand of CAWBUC010000020.1, from coordinate 143,334 downwards.
CGAATGCCGGTTTCGCGCGCGGGAACACGGTTGAGGCGTCTAAGGCCGGGCGGCCAGGAAGAGGAAGGCGGCCATCAAGACGAGGTGGAGCACTCCATCCAATCGGGTGGCACGACCGGGCACGACCGTGAGCACGCCGACCGCCACGGTGACGGCCAAGAGCACGATCTGCAGCGGACCCAGCCCCAACACCAAGGGTCCCGGCAGCCAGATGGTGGCCAAGGCGATAACGGGGATCGTCAACCCGATGCTGGCGATGGCGGAGCCGAAGGCAAGATTCAGGCTCACCTGGATCCGGTCCCGCCGGGCCGCGTTGGCGGCGGCCAACGTCTCCGGCGCCAAGACGAGCAGGGCGATCACCACCCCGACGAACGACGGCGGCAGACCCAGCCCGGCCACTGCCGACTCGATGGCCGGCTGCTCGACCTTGGCGAGGCCGACCACAGCGACCAGCGCCACCACCAGCAGGACCAGGCTGATCACGGCGGCCCGCTTGGTCGGCGGGGCCGCATGCTCCGCGTCCATGATCTCCCCGTCCGCGGTGACGGGGAGGAAGAAGTCTCGGTGCCGGACGGTCTGGGTCAGCACCCAGGCTGCGTACACGACAAGAGACGCCAGGGCCGCGAAGGCCAGTTGGCTGGGCGAGAACTGGGGGCCAGGAGTGGTTGTGGTGAAGTTCGGCAGCACCAGGCTGAGCGTGGCCAGGACGGCGACGGTGGCCAGTCCGGCCCCGCTGCCTTCGGCGTTGAAGACGGCCAGGTGCCGACGGATGGCGCCCAGCAACAAACAGATGCCGACGATCCCGTTGCAGGTGATCATGACGGCCGCGAAGACGGTGTCGCGCGCCAGTGAGGCGTACTCCGGTTTACCGGAGCTCATCAAGGTGACGATCAACCCCACTTCGATCACCGTCACCGCGACCGCCAAGAGTAACGAGCCGAACGGCTCCCCGACCCGGTGGGCGACCACCTCCGCGTGGTGTACCGCGCTCACCACGGCTGCCGCCAAGATCACCGCCGCGACCACCACCAGCACGGTGTTCAAGCTGCGGCCCCAGGTGAGGACCAACGCGACCGCGGCCACTGGCGGCGCGATGGTCGTCCAGCGGATCCGGCGGCTCTTCTTGGTTTCAGCCATCGGCACCCATCATGCAGACAGCCTGTCAGAAACCCCTGCGAGCGTCGGTAAGCGGAGCGTCGGCTCGGTCTGGACGAGGAGGCCGTCGAGGCGCTTTTCCTCGACGGGCGACGAGGAAGACCGAGTCATCAGACGCGTAGCGAGCGCGAGCAGGGACAACACAGTAGCGTCTGGTCATGACGGAGTTGATCGCACGGTTCTCGGTCTCCGGCTGGGACGAGCTGCCGCTGGAGGGGCTCGACGCCGGCTGGGTCGGCGCCGTGCGCATGAGCAAGTCATTCAGCAGCGGCCTGGTGGGCGAGAGTGTCGCCTTGTTCGTCTCGGCGGGCGAGGTCGAGGGACAGCGCTGCTACTTCGCGACCGAGCGCATCACCGGGCGAATCACCGGGCCGGTCGGTGAGCAGGCGGGCAGTGTCACGGTCCAGCACGGCGGTTTGGAGTCGGCTCCCGAACGCTGGTTCGGCGCTATCGTGCCGCAGTCCGGCACCGGCGACTTTGCCGACTGGTCGGGGACAGCGAGGATCGAGCACGACGACGACGGTGCCTACTTCCGCTTCGAGCTCGACCAGGCCTGAGCAGGGTCGGGCGGGTGCTCGTCGAGCCGGCGGTGACCTACCGGACCTCCTACCTGGCCGCCCGCCGGGAGGATCCGGGTCTGCCGCAGTCGTGGGTGGCCGACGGCCTGCGTCTGGAGGTCGAACTGGACTTCGTCGAGTTCGTCCGCCGGCTCCGGGCCGACGCGGATCTCCAGTTCCCGCGGCCACCCGGCTGGGTGCCCTGCACGACGCTGTGGTGGGTGGAGGATGCGGAGTTCCTGGCTCGCGTGACAATCCGGCATCAGCTGGTCGGCACCCTGAAGACGCTGGGTGGTCACATCGGCTACTGGGTGCGGCCGTCGGCGCGCCGCCGTGGTGTCGGCACCGCGGCGTTCCTGGCCTGCCTACCGTACGCGCACGAGCTCGGCATCGATCCGGTCCTGGTGACCTGTGACACCGACAACGAGGGGTCCCGGCGGATCATCGAAGGTGGCGGCGGCCGGTTCGACAATGTGATCGGAATCAAACGTCGCTACTGGGTTCCCACCACTCCACCGTGATTTTGGGTCGCTCGCGTTGCGGCTCGCCCCCTGTAGGCTCGCTCAATCGTGGAGCGGCTCCGGCACTACCTGTTCGTCCGGCACAGCCATAACTGGATCCTGTTGTTCCGGTTCGGGCTGGTCGGCGGATCCGGCGTTCTCGTCAACCTGCTCACGGTCATCATCTGCAACAAAATTGGCCCGAACGCGTACGGCGTGGCGATCGATCTCCCGTTCACCGACTTCAACATCCGCTGGTACCACGTGTTCTCGACCGTTGCCTTCGTGGTGGCGAACCTGTGGAACTTCCAGCTGAACCGCGTCTGGACGTTCCGCAGCGCCGCCCACGCCGGCTGGTTCAAGGAGTACGTGCCGTTTCTGGCCGTGGGGCTGTTGGGACAGATCGTCGGGCTCGGCATCCTGACCCTGTTGATGCACCCCGGGTCGATCTTCTCGCTGCCGTCCGCGGTGTTCGACAACAGCACCGGCTTCCGCACCAAGCTCTACTGGGCTCAGCTGATCACCATCGGCTTGGTGACCCCGCTGTCCTTCGTGCTCAACAAGATCTGGACGTTCTCTGCGGTACGCGGGTTGTCGGTGGACGCCAAGGAGGACACGCGGGCCGTCACCCGGTGACGTCCCGGGGCGGGTCAGTCCCGGCAATTAGGGTGGCACTGCTCGCTGCGAACCCGTGAGAAAGGTGCCTGGTGTACCTCAAGAGCTTGGCGCTGCGCGGCTTCAAGTCGTTTGCGTCGGCCACGCACCTGAACTTCGAGCCGGGCATCACCTGTGTGGTCGGCCCTAACGGCTCCGGCAAGTCCAACGTGGTCGACGCCTTGGGCTGGGTGATGGGGGAGCAGGGGGCGAAAACTCTGCGCGGCGGAAAGATGGAGGACGTCATCTTCGCCGGCACCGCCCAGCGGGCTCCGCTCGGTCGGGCCGAGGTCGTGCTCACGATCGACAACTCCGACGGTGCGCTGCCGATCGACTACAGCGAGGTGACGATCTCCCGGACCATGTTCCGCAACGGTGGTTCGGAGTACGCGATCAACGGCCGCACCGTCCGACTGCTGGACATCCAGGAGCTACTCAGTGACTCCGGGATCGGCCGCGAGATGCACGTGATCGTCGGGCAGGGTCAGCTCGACTCGATTCTCCAGGCGACGCCGGAGAGCCGCCGCGGCTTCGTTGAAGAGGCCGCGGGAGTGCTGAAGCACCGCAAACGCAAGGAGAAGGCCCTCCGCAAGCTCGAGGCCTGCGAGGGCAACCTCACCCGGCTTGGCGATCTGATCAGCGAGATCCGGCGTCAGCTGAAGCCCCTGGGTCGCCAGGCCGAGGTGGCGCGCAAGGCTGCCCTCATCCAGGCCACGTTGCGGGACGCCAAGGCGCGGCTGATCGCCGACGACCTGGTCCAGGCCACCTTGGCGCTCGAGGCCGACCTGGTCAGCGAGGCGGAGACCAAGCAGCGGCGGCTCGAGCTGGAGCAGGCGCTCGATCAGTCTCGAGCGCTCGAGACGCAGGCCGAAACCGACGTACGAAGCTGTGTCCCGCGCCTCACCGCCGCCCAGGAGAGCTGGTACGGCCTGGCCGCGCTGCGGGAGCGGGTGAACTCGACACTGTCCATCGCGCAGGAGCGGATGCGGAACGCCGACGACGATCCGGGGGAGCAGCGCTGGAGCCGCGATCCCGCCGAGTTGGACGCCGAGGCCGCGACCATCGAAGCCGAGGAGCAGCAGTTGGCGCTCCGGGTCGCCGCCCTGGCCGCTGACCTCGAGCGCGCGACCGCCACCCGGAAGACGGCGGAAGAGGCACACCGCGCCGAGGAGGACCGGCTGGCCGGAGTCCTCCGGGCCGCGGCGGACCGCCGGGAAGGGCTGGCGAGGTTGACTGGGCAGGTCAACTCGCTCCGCAGCCGGGCGGAGGCCGCCGACGCCGAGATTGGGCGGCTCACCACGGCGCACCGCCAGGCGACGGAGCGGGCCGAGCAGGCCAACCGCGCCTTCACCAGCACCGAGTCGAAGGTGGCGGGGCTGGACGCGGGTGAACTCGGGCTGGACGTCGAGCACGAGGCGGCGGTCGACGTGCTGACCGGTCTGGAGTCCCAACTTGGCGTTCTGCGGCACGAGGAGCTGGCGGCCGCGCAGACACGGGCCGCGCTCGCGGCTCGTGTCGAGGCGCTGCACGTCGGCCTACACCGACAAGACGCCTCGGCGGCGTTGTTGGCCGCCACCGATCAGGTCAGCGGACTGTTGGGCTCGGTCGCCGCGTTGATCTCGGTGGAGCCGGGCTACGAGACCGCTGTGGCCACCGCCTTCGGATCCGCCGCCGACGCCGTCGCCGTTGCCGGACTCGACGCCGCGCTGCAGGCCTTCGATCACCTGAAGGCCTGCGACCTCGGCCGGGCGGGCATGCTGCTCGGAGCCCCCGAGATCGAGGACGGGCCCGAAGGACTGGCCGATACCTGGCCTGAGCTGCCCGACTCGGCTCGGTACGCCGTCGACGTGGTGGACGTCCCGCCCGAGCTCCGAGCCGCCGTACGCCGCGTGCTCCGCAAGGTCGTCTTGGTCGAAGATGTGAACGCGGCGCACCAGCTGGTGGCTGCGGTACCCGAAATCGTCGCGGTGACCAGCGACGGCGACGTGCTGAGCACCCATTTCGCCGCTGGCGGTTCATCGACCCAGCCCACCCTGATCGAGGTGCAGGCGGCCATCGACGACGCCGAGTCTCGGCTGGCCGAGGCCAATCATGCGTGCGAACGACTCCGGTTCGCCCAGAGCGAGCTCGAGGACCGGCAGCGATCCGCCTCACAAGCCGTCGAGGTCACCTTGGCGCGACTGCACGAGTCGGATGCGAGCATGGCGGCGCTCGCCGAAGAGTTGGCCCAATCGAGCGCCGCCGCCCGGTCGGCGCACGGCGAGGCGGAGCGTCTGTTGGCGGCGGTGGCTCAGGCCGAGCAGGCTCGGGCCGCCGATCTGTCCGGCCTGGCCGACCTGGAACGCCGGCTCGAACTGGCCGGTCACAGCAACGACGAGGTCGCGCCCGACCTGGGACAACGAGACCGGCTCGACCATGAGGCGCAACGCGCCCGCGCCGCCGAGATGGATGCGCGGCTCGCTCTGCGGACCATGGAGGAGCGGGTCCGCTCCCTGGCCGGCCGGGCCGAGGCGCTGCGCGGAGCTGCGCAGCAGGAGCGGCAAGCGCGGGCCCGCGCTGTCGTCCGCTTCGAACGGCTCCGGCGCGAGGCCGCTACGGCCACCGCCGTCGCTGCGGCGGCGACTTGGCTGGTGGATCGGGTCGAGTCGTCACTCGCCGCCGCGGCGGCTGAGCGGAGGGCGGCGGAAGTTGCGCGGACCGAGGCCGACGAGGCGCTCAGCGCTGCGCGAGCGCAGGTCCGCAGGCTCGCCCTGGACTTCGAAGCCCTGGTCGATGTGGCTCACCGGGACGAGATGGCTCGCACGGAGCAACGGCTGCGGGTCGAGGCGTATGAGGAGAAGGCCCGAGAGGAGCTCGGCCTGAGTGCTGAGGCGCTGGTCAGCGAGTTCGGGCCCGAGTTGGGAGTCCCGGTGCTGATCATCGACGGGGAGTCGACGGCGAACGATCACGGTGATGGCGAGCAGCAGGTCGTTCCGTACGTGCGAGAGGAGCAGCAGAAGCGGCTGCGCACCGCCGAGCGGGAACTCGCCGTCCTGGGTCGGATCAACCCGCTGGCCCTGGAGGAGTTCGACGCGTTGGAGGAGCGGCACCGCTTCCTGTCGGAGCAGTTGGACGACCTGAAGCGGACTCGGGCCGATTTGGCCGACATCATCACCGAGGTCGACGAGCGCGTACAGCAGGTCTTTGCCGAGGCGTATGCGGACGTGGCCACCGCCTTCGAGCGGGTCTTCGCGCGGCTGTTCCCGGGCGGCGAGGGCCGGCTGATCCTCACCGAGCCCGGGGATTGGCTCAACACCGGGATCGACGTGGAGGCTCGTCCTGCGGGGAAAAAGGTGAAGCGGTTGTCGCTGCTCTCAGGCGGGGAGCGGTCATTGGTGGCGGTGGCCTTCCTCGTGGCGCTGTTCGTCGCCCGGCCGAGCCCCTTCTACATCCTCGATGAGGTCGAGGCCGCCCTGGACGACACCAACCTCGGCCGGCTCTTGGAGATCTACGACGAGCTGCGGGCCAACAGCCAGCTGCTGGTGATCACCCACCAGAAGCGCACGATGGAGATCGCCGACGCCCTGTACGGGGTGACGATGCGGGGCGACGGTGTGTCGGCCGTCATCTCCCAGCGGATGCGGGAGCCCTCCGAGTCGGTGGCCTGAGAGCTGGGGTCGAGTGATCGCCTGAGACGCACGAGCAGCTCAAAAGAAGCGTCGATCGTAACGAAACCGAAAGCAGAAGTTAGCGAGATTGCCCTCTCCGGGCCCCTCGATGTTGCTTCAATATCCGTACGAAACGCATACGTTCCGACGAGAAAGGCGTGCTCATGATCCCGGTCCTCGTGGCGATGGTGGTGATCCTGGCCGTGGCCGGGGTGACCACCGGCCTCGTCGTGATGGGCATGGAGGGCCGCGGTCAGCGCCGGGCGCCGAAGTTGGCCGGCACAATGGCGAAGGCCGCCCGCCACCTCAACGGTGACGGCCAGCCCTCGCAGCGGGTGCGCGTCCGCCGCTGAGTCAAGAGCCCGCTCGCGCGCCGCCCCTAGGATGTCGGGGTGGACGCAATGACCATCTGGTTCATCGTGGGCGGCATCGTGCTCGCTGCCTTCGTGGTGGTCGGTCTCGTTGCGGTCAACCGCCGGTCGATCCGGCGCGGAGAGCGGATTCGTGAGCTCCCGGCCGACCCCGGGTCGCGGCCGAGCCAGCCCGCCGTCGACGCCGGGGACGAGTCCGGGCCATCCGTCGACGTCGCCGAGCGACCCTTCGCGACTCCACCGGTGGCGCCGGACCTGGGCCCGTACCCCGAGCTCGTTGTCGAGCCCGGGATCGAGCGCCCCGAACCGCCCGCGAGCCGGCTGGCCCGGCTGCGACGACGACTGGCGGGATCCAACAATCTCCTCAGTCGCGGCCTGTTGATGCTGATCACGCGGGACCGGATCGACGAGGACACCTGGGAGGACTTCGAGGACACGCTCATCGCCTCTGACCTCGGTCTCGGTCCGACCACCGAATTGGTCGAGGCCCTGCGGGCACGGCTCCGGGTCGAGGGGGTCGGCGACCCCGGCACGGCACGCAGGATCCTGCGCGAGGAACTCGTGAAGCTCGTCGACCCCACCCTGGACCGTGAACTCAACGTCACGCGGCTGGAGTATCCGGCCGTGGTCATGGTCGTCGGGGTGAACGGAACCGGAAAGACGACGACCGTTGGCAAGCTCGCGCGGGTGCTGGTGGCCGAGGACAAGGACGTCCTCCTCGGTGCCGCCGACACCTTTCGCGCTGCGGCCGCCGAGCAGTTGGAGACCTGGGGTGATCGGGTCGGGGTGCCCACCGTTCGGGGAGCCGAGGGCGCGGACCCGGCCAGTGTGGCGTTCGAGGCGGTCAAGTCCGGTGTCGAGCAGGAGGTGGACGTGGTCGTGATCGACACCGCCGGCCGACTGCACACCAAGAGCGGCCTGATGGACGAACTGGGCAAGGTGAAGCGGGTGGTGGAGCGGCAGGCCCCGGTCAGCGAGGTGCTGCTGGTGCTGGACGCCACCACCGGCCAGAACGGGCTGACCCAGGCCCGGATCTTCGCCGAGGTCGTAGCCGTGACCGGCATCGTGTTGACCAAGCTCGACGGCTCGGCCAAGGGCGGCATCGTGATCCAGGTACAACGAGAACTTGGCGTCCCGGTGAAGCTTGTCGGACTGGGCGAAGGCGTCGACGACCTTGCCCCCTTCGATACCGAGACCTTCGTCGACGCCCTGCTCGAACCAGCCGCCTGAACGCGAGAAGGGCAGTTTGTCGCATCGAGGGCGAATCTGCGTCCAACTGCTCCTTCTCGCGACGGGCGTCTGCCTGCACAGAGGGAGGCTCCGCCACATAGGGTGCTCGGGTGGAAGAACGCATCCTCGGTCGGACTGAGCGACCCGTCTCCGTCGTGGGACTCGGCACCTGGCAGCTGGGAGGGAACTGGGGCGAGGTTCCCGAAGAGCAGGCCTTGGCGGTGTTGGAGGGGGCGGTCGAATCCGGCATCACCTTCTTCGACACCGCCGACGTCTACGGCGACGGCCGCAGCGAGCAGCTGATCGGCCGGTTCATGACTGACAATCCAGACCTGGTGCTGACGGTGGCGACCAAGATGGGCCGCCGCGTCGACCAGGCGCCCGAGAACTACACGCTGACCAACTTCCGGAGCTGGATCGACCGGTCACGGCTAAACCTTGGCGTTGACCGGCTGGACCTGGTCCAACTGCACTGTCCGCCGAGCGCGGTGTACTCCGCGGATGCGGTCTACGATGCCCTCGACGAGCTGGTCCACGACGGGTTGATTGCGGCGTACGGAGTCAGCGTCGAAACCACCGACGAGGCCCTCACCGCGATCTCCCGGCGCGGAACGGCTACCGTCCAGATCATCCTGAACGCGTTCCGACACAAGCCGATGGAATACGTCCTGCCCGCCGCCCAGCAGGCCGGCGTCGGCGTGATCGCCCGGGTGCCGCTGGCCAGCGGCCTGCTCAGCGGGCGTTACACCACCTCGACGACGTTTGCCGAGAACGATCACCGCACCTACAACCGGGGCGGGCAGGCCTTCGACGCGGGCGAAACCTTCTCCGGGGTGGACTTCGAGCGGGGGGTGGCGGCCGCGCAGGCGTTCGCCGAGTTGGTCTGGGACCGGTTCAAGGGAGACGTGACGCCGGCTCAGGCGGCGCTGGCCTGGATCATCCAGACCGAGGGCGTCACCTCGGTCATCCCCGGGGCCCGTTCCGTCGAACAAGTGCAGGCCAACGCTGCCGCCGCGGAGGTCGATGACCTGGGTCCGGAGTTCCGGGACCAGGTCCGTGACCTTTACGACCGCGAGATCGGACCGGCGGTGCACAGCCGCTGGTGAGAACCCGGCTCAGCTTGCCGTCGACGCGCTGCTCGACACGCCGTGGTTGACCGCCTCCAGGAGCGCGCTGGTGAAGGCCGGGAGGTCGCCGGGGTTACGGCTGGTGATCAGGTTGCCGTCGACGACGACCTGCTCGTCGACCCAGTCACCACCGGCGTTGCGGATGTCGGTCTGCAGGCTCGGCCACGACGTCAGCCGCTTGCCGCGGAGGACGCCCGCCTCGACCAGCGTCCACGGCGCGTGACAGATCGCCGCCACCGGCTTGCCGGAGTTCACGAACTCCTCGATGAACGACACCGCGTCGCTGTCCATGCGCAGCGCGTCCGGGTTGGCGACGCCGCCCGGGAGTACCAGCGCGACGTAGTCGTCGACCTTCGCCTTGGAGACGGCCACGTCGACCTCCTGGGTGTCCGCCTTGTCCAGGTGGTCGAAGAGCTGCACCTTCCCCGTCTCCGGGCTGAGCAACTGCGGCGTATGCCCGGCGTCGGACACCGCCTCCCACGGCTCGACGAGTTCGGCCTGTTCGATGCCTTCGGACGCGACCAGGAACGCAACTTTCTTTGTTTCTGCCATGCTTCCAAGCTATCGCTTACGCCGTAAACGGCTCAGGCCAGGGTGTGCCCGCCGTTGACCGAGATTCGCTGCCCAGTGACGAATCCGGCGGCGTCGGAGGCCAGGTAGGTCACCAGGCCGGCAATGTCCTCCGGTGTCCCCATCCGGCCCAGCGGCACGTCCGACCGGTACGCGTCGGTGTCGGCCTCGGCGTGCCGTTCCACCGGGATGAAGCCCGGTGCCACCAGGTTCACGGTCACGCCGTACGGGCCGAGCTCGCGCGCCCAGACTTTCGTCAGGCCGACCTGGGCCGCCTTCGCCGCCGTGTAGGCCGACCAGAGCGGCTTGGCTCGGTCCACCATGTCGGAGCCGATCAGGATCACGCGTCCGTACGAGTGCTCCCGCATCCTCGGCAGCGCGGCCTGGACCAGCAGCGTCGGGCTCTTGACGAAGTACGTCAGCTGGTCGAGGTGACGCTGCCAGGTGAGCTCGTCCACGGGGGTCGGCGGCTGCGGTCCGGTGGCGTTCGCCACGACGGCGAGTACGGGCCCGAGGTCCGCCTCAGCCTGCGCCACGAGCTGCCGGACGTCGGTTTCGTCGGTCGCGTCGCTCGCGTAGGCCTCCGCTCGACCACCGGCGGCACGGATGTCGGAGACCACCCGCTGGGCCGACTCGACATCGCTCCGGTAGTTCACCGCCACCGCCCAGCCTTCGCCGGCCAGCCGGCGCGCAATGACCGCACCCAGTCCGCGCGAGGCGCCCGTGACGACAACCGTCCGCGTGTTCACGTGAGCGGCTTGCCGAGATGGATCGCCTGGCTGTGGGCGCCGTAGTAGCCGAAGGGTTCGATGTCGGTGTAGCCGGCCGCCCGGTACAACCCGACCGCCTCGACCTGCACCGGGCCAGTCGTCAAGATCATCATCGTTGCCCCGTGCGCCGCGGCGTCCTCTTCGAGTGAGCGCAGCAGGGTTCGGCCGTATCCGTGGCCGCGGAGCGCTGGTGCGACGAACATCCGGCGGATCTGAGCGCGGCGTCCCGAATCGTCCGCGGTGAAGTGCCAGCCGCCCATGGCCACCGCCACGTCGTCGACGTAGCCGACCAGGAAACCTCCGTCCGGCGCCGAGAAGTGCTCGACCGTCAAGGGTTCGCGATCAGGCCCGCCGTAGATTTCCACGTAGAACTGCTGAGCCTGCTCGGTCAACGCCTCGGCGTCAGGGTCGTCGTAACGCGCGATCCGCAGGTCGAGCATGTCCGGCACGAGCGACACCTTACGAGGAGGTGCACCCGGCATGCCCGAGGGTGACAGTGTCTGATGGCTCGCTCCGCTCGCGCTCGGGCGTGCTCCATCCCACCGTCTCTTCGGCGCCTTCGAGACAACGGAGAAGCGTGTTGTCTCGAAGGCCCCTCCAGAACCGGCGGTCGCACGCCCTCGGAAACGGCCGGCCGTCGTCAGATGCTTGGACCCCCTCGTGAACGGGTCCTGGACCGTCGTGCGTTGCGGCAAGCACCTCCCGACCAAGCTCATGCCGGACGTACGCGTGCTGCTGGCCGTGCAGCACGGACCTACCGCCTACGGGCTGTCGCTGCCGATGGTCGACTTGCTGCGCACCAGCGACGAGGCTGACGTGATCGGACACCTCGGGCCGGATCCGCTGCGCGCGGACTGGGATCCGGACGAGGCGGTCGCCCGGCTCTCCGCCGATCCGAGCCGGCCACTCGCCCCGGCCTTGCTGGACCAGCGCAACCTCGCCGGATTGGGCAATCTCTGGGCCAACGAGATTGCGTTCCTGCGCGGATACAGTCCGTGGACGCCGATGAGCGAGGTCGACATCGGTTCGACCGTGGCGCTGGCGGCCCGCGCGCTGCGGCACTCCGCGCTGACGCCTGGGGCTCTGCAGGTCACCACGGGCAACAACCGCCGCGGCGCCGAGCACTGGGTCAGCGGCCGCGCCGGCCAGCCCTGTCGGCGCTGCGGGACGACGATCGCCGCGGTTGCTGAGGTGCCCGGTGACCCCGATCGGCGCCGCACCTGGTGGTGTCCCTGCTGCCAGCCGGGCCCCGGCCCGGACCGATAACACCTAGCGGAGCTCGACGATCTCGGCGGCGATCAACTCGCCGTTTTCGATCCTGAGGACGCCCAGGGTGCCGCACGGCTGACGGCGCTTGTCCGTCGGCGAGCCGGGGTTGAAGATGCGCAGGTCGCTGTCGGTCATGTCCATCGGGATGTGGGAGTGGCCGAAGATCACCAGATCGGCCGCCGGGAATCGCCTCCGCATCCGAGCCACGCGACCCGTACGCGACCCGCCGTCGTGAATCATCCCGACCGACAGACCCGCGAGGTCGAGCTCGAGCGTTTCGGGGGCGCCCCAGGCAGCGACGTCCGGTCCGTCGTTGTTGCCGAGTACCACCCGTACGGGCGCGAAACGCACCAACTCGTCCAACACCTCGGCGGTGCAGACGTCGCCGGCGTGCAGGATCATGTCCGTCCCGTCGAGATGGGCGGCCACCGCAGGTGGGCAGCGTTTCCAGAAACGCGGCGCGTGGGTGTCGGAGATCACCACAACACGCACGTGCTGATCCTGCCAGCAGGGAAGGAGGTGCAGCGCGACGGTGTTGCCACCGAGGATGGCTCTCACGAAGGAACTCGACACCCGCCGCTGGCTCCCGAAACGGGTCCTGATCACCGCGCCCGCCGCCGAGCAGCCGCACACGGCGGAGATCATGCGACGCTGCGAGGCGGCCGGCGTCACCGGCATCGAGATCCTGCCGGGCAACCGTCTCGTCGGCCTCACGGGAGCCAATGAGCGCGAGACGTACGTTCGGGCCAAGTCCACGCTTGCCGTGGTCGTCGCGCCGCCGAGCGCGCTGAAACCGCAGCCGATCCCGCCCAGCGCCGACTGGCGGATCGACCTGGCCCGCGGCTGTCCCGCCCACTGCCAGTACTGCTACCTTGCCGGTTCGCTGAGCGGCCCGCCGGTGACTCGCGTCTACGCCAATCTGGACGATGTCCTCGCGGGCATCGGCACCCACGCCGGACGCGGGACGGTGACCAGTCCGACCGCCGCTCGCGGTCACGAGGGCACGACCTTCGAGTTGTCCTGCTACACCGACCCGCTCGGCCTCGAGCCCCTGACCGGATCGCTGGCCGCCGCGATCGGACGGGTCGGAGCGGGTGAGTTCGGGGACGATGTGTCCCTTCGCTTCACCACCAAGTACGACGCCGCCTCGGAGTTGGTGGATCTCGATCATCAGAGGCGGACCCGGGTCCGCTTCTCGGTCAACGCGGCCGAGGTCGCGGCCCGCTTCGAGGGGGGTACGGCCTCGATGCCCGCTCGGCTGGCGGCCCTCGCCGCGACGGCACGAGCCGGCTATCCGGTCGGATTGACGATCGCGCCGGTGATGCCCATTCCGGGTTGGCGGGATGCGTACGGAGAACTGCTGGACGAGGTGGCGGCGACGGTGGACGGGGTACCCGACCTCGACCTCTCCGCGGAGATCATCACCCACCGCTTCACGCCGGGCAGCAAGGACGTCCTACTCGGCTGGTACCCGCGCACCAAGCTGGAGATGGACGAGGCTTCCCGGTCCCAGAAGCGCTCCAAGTTCGGCGGCGTCAAGTACCTCTACCCGCGAGGCATCATGGCCGAGATGAAGTCATGGTTCGCGGCCGAGCTCGAGCGACGCCTGCCCGCGGCTCGGCTCCTGTATTGGACCTGACGCTCGTACGTGGAAGTCATACGATCAGGTCGTGTTCGAGTCGGTGATGGACCAGCGCTATTACGACGCGGAGGCCGTCGACTACGACGAATCTCGCGGCGGTCCGGAACGGGCACGGGCCGCCGCGGCGGCCATCGCGAGCCTTGTCCCGCCCGGCGGGCGCTGCCTCGACATTGCCGGCGGGACCGGCATCGTGTCGGCCGAACTGGCCGCCCAGGGTCGTTCTGTCTTCTTGGTCGACCTTTCGTTGGGGATGTTGGCCGTCGCGGCCAGGCGGCTGCCAGGCCGGGTCGCTCAGGGCCTGGGCGACCGGCTGCCGGTCTCCGATCGATCGGTGGACCTGGTCACCGTCATCTGGATGCTGAACCTGGTTCCGGCGTCGGTCGTCGACGCGGTGCTGGCCGAGGCCGCCCGCGTGCTGCGGGTGGGGGGCCATCTGGTCATCACCGTCGATAAAGAGCTGGCTCACAGCGCGACCCGCACCGACCAGACCGACAGCTTCAACGACAATGACGAGCGCATCACCGCGGTGCTGGCCGGACACGGTCTGCGGCGAGTCGGCGCGACCACCTTCAGTGGACGCAGTCCGTGGGGTTCGAGTTCGGACGGTGACCCGGTATTTCGGCTGACGGCTTTCGCTCTGATGGGGGACGAACGGGAGGAACGATGAACGACGAGCACAAGGTGCTCCAGCGGGTTCTGGACGAGACCACGACCTATCTCGACGGCCTGGACGAGCGCCTCGTCGCGGCCCGCACCGACGTCGACGGCGTGGTCGAGGTGCTCGGTGGACCACTGCCCGAGGAGGGGACGGACGCCCTGACCGTGGTGGAGGAGTTGATTGCCGGCGCGGAGCCCGGGCTGGTCGCGATGCCGTCCGGCCGGTTCTTCGGTTGGGTGATCGGTGGTGCGCTGCCCGGAGCGCTGGCCGCCGACTGGTTGACCTCGACCTGGGATCAGAACGCCGGTCTGCTCGCCTCGTCGCCGGCCGCGGCCGGCGTCGAGCGGGTCGCCAGCGCCTGGTTGCTCGATCTCCTCGGGCTCCCACCGGAGTCCGGCGTGGGTTATGTGACCGGAGCGATGATGGCCAACTTCACCTGTCTGGCCGCCGCCCGGTATGAGGTGCTGCGCCGGGTGGGTTGGGACGCCAACCGCGACGGGCTGCAGGGTGCACCCCGGGTGAACCTCGTGACCGGGGTCGAGCGGCACGAGAGCGTCGACCTTGCTTTCCGCTACCTGGGTCTGGGCGAAGCGCGCAGTGTCGAGGTCGCCGCCGACGACCAAGGCCGGCTCCGGCTGGACTCGCTGGTCGAGGTCTTGGCTCAGCTCGAGCCCGGGCCGACGATCGTCTGCCTGCAGGCCGGCAACGTTCACAGTGGCGCCTTCGACCCGCTGGCGGCGGCGATCGACCTCGCCCACGAGCACGGTGCCTGGGTGCACGTGGACGGCGCCTTCGGTTTGTGGGCGGCCGCTTCGACGAGCTATCGGCATCTGGTCGCCGGTGTCGAGCGGGCCGACTCCTGGACGACCGATGCCCACAAGACGCTCAACGTTCCGTACGACAACGGCTTGGCGATCGTAGCCGACAGCACCGCGCTCTACGCCACCATGGGTATGCACGCGGCGTACCTGATCCAGGACGAGCGCCCCGATCCCTTCGCCAGCGTGCCGGAGTTCTCCCGCCGCGCGCGCGGGTTCACCGTCTGGGCCGCCCTGCGGTCGCTGGGCCGCAGCGGCGTCGCCGAGATGGTCGAGCGGTTCTGCGCACACGCTCAGCGGTTCGCCACAGGACTGGAAGAGATCGAGGGCGTCGAGGTCGTGAACGACGTGGTGTTCACCCAGGTGGTCGTGTCGTTCGGTACCGACGAGGTCACCCGGGAGGTTGCGCGTCGCCTGCTCCGGGAGGGTACGGCGTGGATGACGCCGTCGACGTGGCACGACCGCGCGGTGTTGCGGATCTCGGTGTCGAACTGGCGAACCACCGCCGAGGACGTCGATCGAACCCTCGCCGCCGTCCGGCGGGTGTTGGCCGAGGTCCGCTAGCGCGGCGCGCTGGGTTGGGTGGGTGGACCAGGCACCGGTTGCCACGTCCCGTATCCGCCGGGCTCAGGCCACGGACCGGGCGGAGCAGGTTGGGGAATCGGCTTCGGCGTTCGATCCCGGTCGAGCCACCGTGCCCACAGGTAGAGCAGAACCATGGGCAAGAAGGCGAAGATCAACAAGACGACCAGGGTGAAGATCATCACCGGGATGTCACGCAGCAACTCAGCGTCGGTGAACGCGAAGGCCACGTACAACGTGGAAGACATGAAGCCGTACACGACGGCTATGTAGAAGAACACCCGGACCACCTTGGCCGCGGTGCGCTGCAACGGGATCAGCAGCGCGCGCTTGATCACGGCGAGCCAGGCTCCGGTGGTCGTCGACGCCTCGTGATCGGCGGTAGCCGTGATCATCATGGTCCGGTACGCCGCTTCGAGATCGTGCAGCGCCCGCTCGCGAATGAACTGCCGCTGCTCGGGTGTCCCGGCGGCGAGCTTCTCGTGCGCCGACAGGTAGGCGTCGATGAACGTGACCGTCTGCGCCGCCACCTGGATGTCGCGCGCGCGGGAACTCTGGTCCCGGCGCCGCACCTGGATGCTCTTGAGTGCAATTCCCGCCGCGGCCAGCACCGTGGTGAACAGGGGGCCGATGAAGGCCGCGATGATCTCCGAATCCATGGCCTTCCGATGCTAGCGCTGTCGAGAGCGGCGGGCGAGCGAGCTAAATTGAAAGGTCCACCCACAGGGCCCGATGATCGGATAACCCCATGTCTGCCGCCTCACTGGCGATCACCTCGCCGAGCTCCCCCCGGAGCAGGATGTGGTCCAGCTGAACCTCCGGGCTGTCCTGCGGGAAGGTCGCCTGAGCAGCGAGCGAACGGAATCCAGTGATCCGCTCCGGCTGCGGGGGTGGCATGTTGAGGTCGCCCATGATCACGACGGGTGTGGGGTACGGAGCAAGATCACGTCGAAGCCGCTGGAGTTGAAGCCGGCGCCAACCGGGCACGAACGAGAGGTGGGTGTTGGCGACGGTCAGCAGGCCGGTGGGAGTGTCGAACTGTCCCACCACCACCGCCCGAGGCTCCTCATGGACCATGATCCACGTACGCGGGCCCGACAACCAGAGCGGAAACGTCGGCCTGATGCGGGGCAACCGGAGCACCTGCCAGTTGCGGGCGGGGTAGCGGGACAGCAGCGAAATTCCGTACGAGGCCTGCCCGGGCGCCTCCCGTCCGGTGGCCGCGCTCCAGGTGGCTCCCGGCGTGCCGGCGATCGCCGCCACGAAGCGGTGGCTCTCCGCGCCCATGGCCTCGGCGGCGACGGCGGTCAGGTCGGCCAGATGCGAGCGCGGCTGGTCCCGGTCGACCTCTTGGAGGGCGAGGACATCGGCGTCCATGGTGCGGACCGCGGAGGTCAGGCGGTTCAGATCCACCACTCCGTCGGCCGGGGTCCGGCCGTGGAGCAGGTTGAACGTAGCCAGCCGCATAGGTGAGAAGGTATCGAGCATGACGGTCGACGACACGTCCGGTGACGGCGGACAGGGATCACCCGCCCTCCGCAACGCGATGAAGCGTGCGGCGTCGGCCCTCAAGGCCGACGGCGTGCCCTTCGCCCTCGGCGGTGGCTACGGGCTCTGGGTCCACGGAGCCCCCGAACCCCTGCACGACGTGGACTTGGTGGTTCCCGAGGACGACGTCGAGGCGGCCGCCCACTCGCTCGCGGCGGCCGGCTTGCGCGTCGAACGGCCGCCCGAGGACTGGCTCTTCAAGGCCTACGACGACGACGCTCTGGTCGACGTCCTCCACCGGCTGGAGGGCCGGGTCGTCACACGGGCGTTGACCGACCGGGCCGAGGAGTTCGAGGTGCTCGGCATGCGTTTCCCGGTACTGCCGCCGACCGAGATCATGATCGCCAAGCTGGGATCGCTGTCGGAGCACTACAGCGACTTCGGTGCTCTGCTTCCGGTCGTGCGCGCCATCCGCGAGCAGCTCGACTGGGCTCAGTTGCGTTCCGAGGCCGACGGGCAGCCGTTCGCCGAGGCGTTTCTGTTCCTGACCGATCGTTTGGCCATCTCAGCCCAGGAGCAGGATGCGCCGGGCGGTCAGGGTTGAGTCCTCCTTGGTGGCCAGCACCCGGATCGTCGTGCCGACCTTGACGTCGGCGATCGCCGCGTCTTCCTTATCCCGGCGCACCCGCAGATCGGTGTTCAGCGCGTACGTGGCCGAGTAGCCGTCCTCGCTGCGCACCGCGGCGGCCGTAGCACCGACCTGCGTCACCTCGCCACGCTGGAAGACGACGACGCGCTGCTTCTCACCGCCGAGGGTGACCTCCCCGTGTAGGGCCCGGCGCAGCAGGCCGCGGCGCTCACCCCTGTCCTTCTGCGCGTCCTGGGTGGGACTCCCTCTCGGGGAGCCGCCCGGCGTGGGACTCGGGCTCGACGGATCGGCGTACGCGAGCGTGACGCCCACTCCGCCGAGCACGGCCAGGGACGCGGCGCCGGCGATGAGGATCTTGGCCTTGTTGTTCAGAAGGCTGTTGTGCATGAGTCCCTCCAGACTGCGTGGTCGTACCGCCAGTCTGTTGGCAACGCGGCGCCGAACCGAGTAGAAGCGGCCGGACCTTCAGCAACCCTTCAGCCAGGTTCAGCGCACGATGGCTTGGAGTTCGCCGACGGGAATGGTGGTGGTCGCCGTTTGGTAGAAGGGCAGGGTGCCGGTGGCGCCGTTGATGCTCCAGTCGACGGCCCAGAAGCTGCGGGCGGTGACGGTGTAGGGACCCTTGGGGAGGGACGGTTTCTGGTAGCGGTAGCCGCAGACCGGTGATGGGGTTCCTGGGGTCACGGCGGGGGTCCACTTGCGGGTCAGGGTTGTGCAGGTGACACGGCCGCCGTCGCCCATGTCGAAGATGACCTTCTGTAGCCGAGCGTCCAGGGAGACCGACAGTTCGTAGACCGAGTCGGAGACCGGCGCCGGGTCCAGGTTGCCGTCGGCCCACAGCCAGAGCGGGTAGCCGACAGCGGCCATCTTCCATTCGTTGATCTCCGGCGGCGGGCCGAGCATCGGCTCGGGGGCGACGAGTTGCAGTCGGGCCACGGCTGTGTAGGCGACGACCTCCGGTGGCAAGCTGGCCCCGAACGGCGCCGGCGCCGCCGGATTCGGGTCGGCCGGATCGCCCGCGGCCCGCACATCGAGGGCGTTGGGTCCGGTGAGGGTGTTCGGCCGTCCGCAGCTCAGCGACTGCGGATTGTCCAAGCAGGCGCCGTAGGCGTTGACGACCCGCTTGTTGTACGCCGCCACCCGCTTCGCCTCAGCCTCCCACGCCGACTTGAGCTTGCTGTACTGCTCCTTCGGCACGTATCGATATCGGGACGCGCTGCCGCCTCCGCCCGAGCCGGAACCGGAGGTTGAGTCAGCCGACCTCGAGTAAGCCCTGGACGACGCAGTATTGTCATTCGAACTTGACCTGACGCGATTGCGGGTCGTTCGGGCCACGACTTCTCCCCGCCCGCTGTACGCCAGACTGTCGTTCGTTTTGGAGCTTGTGTCCGGGTCTTCCGCGTGGCTGACCGTCACCGGCGCTACGAGCGAAACCAGAACAGCAACGAAGGCTAGCCAGGCACGTGGCTTCATGCGCATCTAGACACCTTCGCCCCTTCGCCGGAGTCGAGCTTCCACAATTGCGCCTTGCTTACGGAGTTCGAGAGTAGAGGTTCTGACTTCTCCGCTACCGACAAGTTTCGACCCCTCAAAGATCCTTATCTGCCGGCCGTCCTCACAGACATCCAGCAGTAGGGACGCAGGCGAATAGGCACCGCGGCGCACGAAGCCGATCCGCTCCGCTCCCTTTTCGCGACTGTTGGACTTCTTGTAGGCGCTTGCCACCTCGGCAAAGGTCGCTAAATACTCGCCGCTCGCAGTCTCAGTCATCGTCCGAGTTGGCTTGCTGGATCCGCCGGCCTGTAGGACCCTCGTCAGCTCGGCGCGGAAGGTCCTATACGCCTTCTCGGCGGCTTCGAAGTCGAGGCGTTCTTGGCGCTCGCGGGCGGTCTCGGGTGGAGTGGCGACGGCCGTCGGGGTCGGCCTCGGCGAGGGGGACGGGCCGGGGCCGGATTGAGGAGTGCAGCCGAGCGCCAGAACGCCGACAGCGACCGCCGCCGCCGCGCGTGTTGCGAGGGTGTGCAGACCCACGAGGCTTTCTCCCACCGAGTACGGAAGCGGCCACCCTGACACACGACGGGTGCCAGTGTCATCCCGATCTCACCTCGTTGTGGATAACTTCCGGGACGCGGGCGAGGGTTCCCGCTGAAGGCACCAGAACGGACAACGTTGCGTGGCAGCGTGCGGTTGCTTTTCGGGCCGAAACACAACCGCATGCTGCCAACCAACGAGAGCGCGTCGTACGCCGTGGAGCCCGAGCGGAACCCTGGAACTCAGGCCCCGACCTCGGCGCGGCGCACGGTCAACTCCTCCAGCGCGTCCGCGGCCGCGTCCTCCCGGCCGGCGGCGGCGATCTCGGCCTGCAGCTCCTGCGCACGGATGCGGTAACGCGGATCCTCCAGCACCTGCCGGACGGCGGCGGTGATGAAGTCCTGGCGTGGTGTCTGGGTACGCAGATTGATGCCGACACCGGACCAGCCGACGCGGGCGCTCACCTCGATCTTGTCCTCGGTCTGCCCAGCGGCCACGATCGGTACGCCGGCGGCAAGGGCCAACTGCACGGCGCCGAAGCCGCCGTTGGTCACCAGGACGGAGACGTACGGCAGGAGCCGCTCGAACGGGATGAACCGCTCTACCCGGGCGTTGGCGGGGACCCGGCCCAGGTCGCCGGGATGCCGGCCTCCCGTGACGGCGACGACGAGTACGTCCTCGTCGGCCAACGCGGTCAGCGCGGGTCGCAGGAGCTCATGCGGCTCCGTGGCGACGGTGCCCTGGTTGACCAGGATCACGGGGCGACCCGACTCGAGCTCGGCCCACCACTCCGGCGGCTGCCAGTGCGCATCGCTCAGCGGCCGGGTCGGGCCGACGAAGCGTACGGACCCGGGCAGATCCGAGCGCGGGTACTCGAAGCCTTCGGCGCCCAGCTGGAGATAGGTGGCGCCCCGCTCCGGATAGTCGAAGGCCAGGTCCTCTGTCGCGGGAAGGCCGAGTTCACTCCGGATCTCGTTGATGGTCTCGATCATGGGCCCGAACACCACCCGGCGAGCGAAGACATTCAAGGCGGCGTTGCGGAGCCGGCTCAGCGGGTTCCTCGACGGCAGCAGCCCAAGGCCGAACGGGGCGGCGTCCCGGCTCGCCATGCCGAGAACGGTGATCCCCAAGGTGGCGAACGGCGGACCGCCCAGCTCGGTCACGATGTGACCGGCCGCCATTCCGGTGTCGCCCACGATGAGATCGGCGGGCTCGTCTTCGAGCAAGGCGAGCAGGTCGCGGACGTAGGTGCGCGTTGGCTGGGAGAAGGTGACGGCCATGTCGAATTTGAGCGTGGCCAGCCCTGTCAGCCCGGCGCGCTCCGGGTAGAACTCGTCGTACCCGACCACGGATGAAGTCGTGGTCGCTCATCGAGGCGAAGCTGGCCCCGATGCTTTGGATACGGTCCGCGTACTTGATCCCGGCGTACCAGCGCACGGAGTGGCCGCGCTCGATAAGCGCGCGGACGATGGGCAGGGCCGGCAGCGTATGGCCGTCGGCCGGAACGGTGGCGAACAGGAATCGGGACATGAGCCCACCCTCGTGTCCGCACGGATCCGAGCGCATCGGTAGCGGCTACTGACCTTCGGGGCCTCCCTACCGAGAAAGCAGAACAACGGGCTTCGCGTCATGAGTGAGTAGGCTGTTCGAGCACTCCCGGCAGCGTGACCGAAGGAAATCCCCGTGTTCGACACTCTCCAAGACCGCCTCTCCGTAACATTCAAGCGGCTGCGCGGCAAGGGCCGGATCACCGAGGCCGATCTCGACGAGACGGCCCGGGAAATCCGCCGGGCCCTGCTTGAGGCGGACGTCAACCTGGCGGTCGTCAAGGACTTCATCACCAACGTCAAGGACCGCGCCCGTGGTCTGGAGCTCTCGGGCGCCCTCAATCCCGCCCAGCAGATCATCAAGATCGTCAACGACGAACTGATCGCCATCCTCGGCGGTGAGACCCGTACGCTGCGGTTCGCCAAGCGACCGCCCACCATCGTGATGCTGGCCGGCCTGCAGGGCTCCGGCAAGACGACCCTGGCCGGCAAGCTCGCGCTGTGGTTGAAGGGCGAGGGCCACTCACCCCTGCTCGTGGCGGCCGATCTGCAACGCCCCAACGCGGTCAACCAGCTGCAGGTCGTCGGTCAGCGGGCCGGCGTACACGTCTTCGCGCCCGAGCCCGGGAACGCCTCGTCGCGGAGCGACCTCGATCAACCGAGCGGTGATCCCATCGCGGTGGCCCGGGCTTCGATCACCGAGGCGGAGCGCCGGCTGTACGACGTCGTCATCGTCGACACGGCCGGCCGGCTCGGGATCGACGCCGAGCTGATGCAGCAGGCGGCGGACATCCGTGACGCCGTCAATCCCGACGAGGTCCTGTTCGTCGTCGACGCCATGATCGGGCAGTCCGCGGTGGAGACCGCCAACGCGTTCGCGGAGGGAGTCGGCTTCGACGGCGTCGTGCTGACCAAGCTCGACGGCGACGCCCGCGGTGGCGCCGCGCTCTCCATCGCCCGCGTGACGGGCAAGCCGATCATGTTCGCCTCCAACGGCGAGCAACTCAAGGACTTCGACGTCTTCCATCCCGACCGGATGGCCAGCCGGATCCTCGGCATGGGCGACATGCTGACCTTGATCGAGCAGGCCGAGAAGACCTTCGACGCCGAGCAGTCGGCCAAGGCCGCGGCCAAGCTCACCGGTCAGGGCGGGGAGTTCGGGCTAGCCGACTTCCTCCAGCAGATGCAGATGGTCCGCAAGATGGGTCCGCTGTCCAAGATCTTCGGGATGCTGCCGGGGATGGGCGAGATGAAGGACCAGCTCAACAACATCGACGAGAAGGACGTCGACCGGATCGAGGCGATCATCCACTCGATGACGCCGGCCGAACGGGACAACCCCAAGATCATCGACGGATCCCGGCGCGCGCGGATCGCCCGTGGCTCCGGCACCGAGGTGTCCGACGTCAACGGCCTGGTCAACCGTTTCTTCGAGGCCCGCAAGATGATGACCCAGATGGCCAGCGGCAAGATGCCCGGGATGCCGGCCCTGCCCGGGGCTCCAGGTCCATCGCGGCGACCGGCCAAGAACAAGAAGAAGGCCGGCCGAGGCGTGTCCGGCAACCCGGCCAAGCGCAACGCCCCGCGCGAGCAACCGGCCGCGGTGGATCCGGCGGCCGCGTTCGGCGCGAACCCCGAGATGGACCCCGCCGCACTGCAGAAGGCCATGGCCGAGTTCGAACTCCCGGCCTCGCTGCGCGGTCGGCTCGGCCAGTAGGCGCCCCCACAGATGCACCCCTTTCTTGCAGGTGCACCACGTGCACGTGGTGCACCTGCAAGAAAGGGGTGCATCTGGGCCGCGTCTGGGTGGATCCGCCCATGAGGCTTCACCTCCGGGGAACCGTGCTGCCGGAGGGCGAGCACCGCGACCTGTGGGTGGTCGACGGGGTCATCTCCACCGAACCCGTACGGGACGCCGAGACCATCGCCACGCTCGGCTGGATCCTGCCCGGTCTCGTGGATGCACATTGCCACGTCGGGTTGGAGTCGACGGGCGCCGTGCCGGCCGAGCGGGCCGAAGAGCACGCCGTGGCCGACCGGGACGCCGGAGCCCTGCTGCTGCGGGACGCCGGCAGCCCGGCCGACACCCGGTGGATGGACGACCGCGCGGACCTGCCCAAGATCATCCGCGCGGGTCGGCACATTGCCCGGCCGCTGCGCTACCTGCGCAACTTCGCCGACGAGGTCGGGCCGGAAGCCCTCGTGGCCACCGTCGAGAAGCAGGCCCGGCGGGGCGACGGCTGGGTCAAGCTGGTGGGGGACTGGATCGACCGCGACTCCGGTGATCTTGCTCCGTTGTGGCCCGTCGAAACGGCGGTCGCGGCGATCGCGCGCGCCCACGAGCTCGGTGTCCGGGTCACCGCCCACGTGTTCGGCGAGCAGGCTCTGGAGGAGCTGCTGCGGGCCGGGATCGACGGCATCGAGCACGGCACCGGGATGACCGACCACGCCATCGCGCTGATGGCCGAGCGGCAGGTCGCCCTCGTCCCGACCCTGCTCCAGCTGGCGAACTTCGAGTCCTACGCCGCCGCCGGGGAGGAGCGCTACCCCACGTACGCCAAGCACATCCGGCACCTCGCCCACCGGCAGCAGGTCGTCTTCGCCCAGGCCTACGAGGCCGGCGTGCCGATCTACGCCGGCACCGACGCCGGTGGCTACCTACCTCACGGTTTGATCCGACAGGAGATCGCCGCCCTGGGCCAGTGGTGTCCACCGGACTACGCCCTCGGCGGCGGCTCGTGGCGAGCTCGCCGTTGGTTGGGCCGCCCTGACAGCCTCCGAGACGGTGTCCCCGCCGATCTGGTGATCTTTGCTGACGACCCCCGGCAGGATCTGAACGTGCTGCGAACGCCCACGCAGATTGTGCTTCGAGGCAAGCTTGTCGCGTGAAGCTGCGGTCGTGGGGGGTGCTCGCCCTCGCGCTGGGGCTCGTGCTTCCGGGAGCACCGCCCGCGGCGGCCGAGGACGAGGCGGTGATCGAGACCAGCTTCGAGGTGCCGACCAAGGCAGAGCCGGACGGTAAACCCGTCACGCTGGACACCTCGGTCCTGACCACCGACCCGGGTGCCACACGACCGACGATCGTGTTGGCCCACGGCTTCGGCGGCAGCAAGGCCGACAGCGCAGACGTCGGACGCACGCTGGCTCGCGACGGCTACACCGTGATCACCTATACCGCCCGGGGATTCGGGAAGTCCGGCGGCCGCATTCACCTCGACAACCCGGCGTACGAGGGTGCCGACACCCGGAGCTTGATCAACTTCGCCGTCGAACGGCCCGAGGTGGCCAAGACCGGCACCGATCCGGTGATCGGCTTCGCCGGCGCCTCGTACGGGGGAGCCGCCTCCATCCTGGCCGCCGGCCTGGACGACCGGGTGGACGCGATCGTCCCGGCGTTCACCTGGCACAGCCTCACCCAGGCCCTCGTGCCGCAGTACGCGGTCACCGGCACGCAGAGCTCGGCCGCCTACGTGAGTCCGGTCGGCACACCGGGCACCTTCAAGGAACGGTGGGCGGCCTTGTTCTTCGGGGCCGGTCAGGGCCGTAGCGGAGTCGAGAACGGCAACCTGTGCGGTCGGTTCGCGCCGGAGATCTGTCGCGCCTACGTCCAGACCGCCCAGCTCGGCCGACCGGCACCCGGCCTCATCGCCCTGCTCGACCAATCGGGCCTGGACCGGATCCTGGCCAAGATCAACGCGCCGACCTTGATCGTCCACGGCGAGGACGACACCCTCTTCCCGCTGGACCAGGCCGACGCCAACTTCGGCGGATTGCCGGCCTCGACCACCAAGGCCATGGCGTGGGTCGAGGGCGGACACGATGCGGAGATCGACCTCGACGCTCTGCTCCCAACGATGCAGGGCTGGTTCGCGCGCCACCTGAAGAACGAGCCGGTCGACCCTATGCCTGCCTTCAGCGTGAGCATCCCGCAGACGCGCCTGGTGGGACAGAACGCCGGGACCCGCCCGCCTCAGATCCTCACCGGACCGGACTATCCGCTGGGCGATCAGCTGATCCCGACCACCATCCCGCTGGAGGGTGAACGCCAGACCGTGGTCAATCCGCCCGGCGGTGTGCCGACCGCCCTCACGAGTCTGCCCGGGACGGGTGAGGCACTGAGTTCGCTCAACCGGCTCGGCGGCTACCGGCTCGCGGTCCTGCCCGGCCAGGCGGCCACCTTCACCACGGCACCGTTGACCGCCCCGCTGATTCTGGTGGGAAGCAGTCGGATCAACCTGTCCGTCACCTCCTCGACGCGCGAGGCCACCATGTTCGCCTCGGTCTGGGACCTCGGCCCGGACGGCACGGGCGAGCAGGCCGGTCTGCCGCAGACCGCCGTGCTCCCGCAGCTCGCGGTGGCGCCCATCCATCTCGCCAACCTCACGCCGCGCTCGGCGACGACCGTGCAGGTGGCCCTGCCGGCCGTGGCCCATCAGGTGCCCGTCGGTCACCGGCTGCGGGTGGTCATCTCCAGCACCGACGAGGCGTACGCCCTCCCGACCGCGGCCGCGACCTACACGGTGGACATCGACGGCGCGCGCGAACTCTCGATCCTCCAACTGCCGTTGGCCGCCGAGGGTTCGCCGCTGCGGGTCAACCCCATCTTGGCCGTCGTCGTCGGCATCCTCACGCTGGCCGGGATCGTCGGTCTGATCGTGCTCTGGCGTCAGCGCCGCCGCCGTCACGTGCGGCCGGAACTCGTCGACACCCCGCTCGTCGTGGAGGATCTCGTCAAGACGTACGCCGACGGGATCCGCGCCGTGGACGGGGTCTCCTTCCGCGCCGAACCCGGCCAGGTGGTCGGTCTGCTGGGGCCCAACGGCGCCGGCAAGACCACGATGATCCGGATGATGGTCGGGCTGATCCGGCCGGACGCCGGCTCGGTGTACATCGTGGGCGAGCCGGTCCACGCGGGCGCTGACGTGCTCGGCTCCGTCGGCGCCTTCATCGAGGGTCCGGGCTTTCTGCCGCACCTCAGCGGGATGGAGAACCTCAAGGCCTACTGGGCCGCCACCGGCCGGCCACTCCCCGAGGCGCGGCTCGATGAGGCCCTGGAGATCGCCGGTCTCGGGACGGCGATCGGCCGATTGGTCCGCGGCTACAGCCAGGGCATGCGGCAACGCCTCGGCATCGCGCAGGCCATGCTCGGCTTCCCGCCGCTGCTGCTGTTGGACGAACCGACCAACGGGCTCGACCCGCCGCAGATCCGGGCGATGCGCGAGGTGCTGGCCGACTACGCCAGGGCCGGGCGCACCGTGGTGATCTCGAGTCACCTGTTGGCCGAGATCGAGTTGACCTGCAGCCACGTGGTGGTGATGCACCGCGGCAAGTTGATCTTGACCGGGGCCATCTCCGAGTTGACCAGATCCGACGCGGTCACGCTGATCGGGTTGGCGCCGGGATCGGATCTGCCGGCCGCGATCGGTCTGCTCCGGACCTGGGGTGCCGACGCGCAACCGGACGGCGAACTGATCCGGGTGAGTGGGGTGGCGTCGCGATCGGCCCTGGTGTCCTCCCTCGTCTCCGCCGGCTACGAGATCGAGTCGGTCGACGGCCGCCGGCACCTCGAAGACGTGTTCATGAGTCTGGTCGGCTCGTCCGGGCACGAGGTGGTGGATTCCCGTGGCTAGCCGAGTAGCTGACCGCGTGGCAAGTCGGCCCACGAGACGGGCCCTGCCCCTGCACGCCGAGATCTGGCGCCAGGTGAAGCGGCGGCGCACCATCGGCATCCTCGTCGTGCTGGTGGCGCTCCCGTTGATCTTGATCGCGGCCTTCGAGCTGGGGAGCAGTGGCGAGCCGGGCACCGGTCCCCGCTCGTTCGTCGATCTGGCCCAGCAGAGCGGAGCCAACCTCACGGTCTTCGCCCTGTTCGCCTCGACCGGATTCCTGCTCATCGTGGTCGTGGCGCTGTTCGCGGGCGATACGGTGCCCTCGGAGGCGAGCTGGTCGAGTCTGCGCTACCTGCTGGCAGCTCCGGTGCCCCGCGAGCGGCTCATCCGGCAGAAGTTGATCGTTGCCGGCTTGTTCTCCACCGTGGCGTTGATCTTCCTGCCGGCCTGGTCGGTGTTCGTCGGCGGCATCGCGTACGGCTTCGGGCCCTTCATTGGCATCACCGGCGACCAGATCGGCTGGCCGGACTTTGCCGTCCGACTGGCGATCATCACGGCCTACCTGCTGGTCAGCCTGCTGGCTGTGGCCGGCTTCGCGTTCGCCTTCGGCGTCTGGACCGACGCTCCGCTCGGCGCGGTCGGCGGAGCCGTGCTGATCATGATCATCGCCACGATCCTGGACACGATTCCCGCCCTGGGTGATCTCCGCCAGGTGCTGCCCGGCCACTACGCGTACGCCTGGTCCGATGCGTTGCAACCGGTGATCGACTACTCCGACATGGTCAGCGGCGCCCTGTGGTCCATCGGCTACGCCGTGGTCCTCATCGGCGCGGCCGCGTGGCACTTCCTGCGTAAGGACATCACCAGCTAGTCGGTGTTTGGCTACCGGCCGCGGGGGGCACCTCGTAGGCATGGGACAAAAGGGCCAGACCGTCGACGAGCCGCTGGTGCGACCGCCCCGGCTGCACCTCGGCCGGGAGGGTAGCGCGAGCCGGCTCGAGTTGTTCTTCGACCTCGCGTACGTGCTGGTCGTGATGGAGCTGGCCAAGACCTTCTACGAGGACCTGACCTGGCACGGGCTGCTGGTTTTGGTGGGCACTTTTGTGGCGATCTGGTTTTCCTGGGTGTCCTTCACCTTGTACGCGAACCGGTTCGACACCGACGACGTGGTGTTCCGGATCGCCAAGCTGGCGGCCACCGGGGCCATCGCCGGGTGTGCGGCCAGCGCGAGCGGGGTCGCCTCCGACTTCGCGGTGCCCTTCGGCGCCTGCTACCTCGGCAGCCGGCTCCTCCTCCTGCTGCTCTACCTGCGCGCGTGGCGGCACGTCGAGGAGGGCCGGCCGACCATCCAGGTCTATCTGGTCACGGTGAGCGTCAGCGCGACGATCTGGGCCGTCTCGCTGGCGGTGCCCGGTAACGCCCGGTATGTGCTGTGGGCGGTGGCGGTGCTGATCGACGCCGTCGGGCCGGTAGTGGCGACGCTGCGTCACGACAAGTTGCCGCTGCACATCGAACACCTACCCGAACGCTTCGCGCTACTGATCATTCTCATGCTGGGCGAGGCGGTCGGCGGTGCCGCTCGTGGGGTGCACGACGCGTCCTGGGCTCCGCTGTCGGTCGGCACCGGCGCGCTGGGCTTCGTGGTGGCCGCCGGGATGTGGTGGATCTACTTCGACATCACCGCGAGCAGTGGCCAGCGTGAACTCGACGAGGCCGAGGAGGAATCCCGGGACGACGAGGATGTCGCCACCGACCAGCGGCACGACCTGTTCGTGTACGGCCACCTGCCGGTGGCCCTGGGCGTCGTGCTGGCCGGGGTGGGCCTGGAAGAGTTGGCCGTGCATCCCCTCGATCGCGCTCCCTCGGCCGCCGGCTGGGTGCTGGCCAGCGGACTGGCGGTCTTCCTGGCCGGTGTCGCCATGATCATCGGTGGCACCACCCGGACGCTGCGCTCGATCTGGCCGTGGCCGGTGGCCGCCGTCCCGCTGGTTCTGGCCGGCGCCCTGGTGCCGTTTCCGAACGGGCTGCTGCTGACGGCCGTCTTCGCCGCGGCTGTGACCGCGCTGGCGATCCGGGGCACGGTTGTGAGCCGGCGACCGGAGACCGCCCTGGCCGGCGCCGACCACTAGTCGGGCTCGCGCACGCTCCGCGCCTCAAGACTCTCAGTGTGGCGCCGGCGCCCGGCGCCGCTAACGACGCTCGCGGGAGCGTTTTCAGGCCGACAGCTGGCCCAAGGCCATCAGCACCGGGACCACCGCGGCGGCGGACCAGGCCTGCGGCCGACACGCCATCGGATAGGGCACCGGCCGGCCCTCACCCGACCACAGCTCGGGCAAGCGTCCGTCGAAGGCGACCGAGGCCTCGATCAGGCCGTCCACGAGTCCGCGAGCGTACGAGGTCAGGCCGCTACGGACCAGGCCGGCGATCACCACCGCCGTATCGTGCGGCCAGACCGATCCGCAGTGATAGCTGAGCGGAGCGTAGCCGCCGTCGCTCGCCGCCATGGTGCGAAGGCCGAGCCCGGAGTCGAGCTCGGGACCGCTGACGAGCTCGGCCACGACGAGCTCCTCGGATTCCGCCAGCAGCCCCGTGCCCAGCAGGTGCCCGATGTTGCTGGTGAGCGAGTCCACCCGCTGCTTGCGCCCGTCGAGCGCCAGCGCGGGGAACCGGCGGCCGTCCCGCTCGCACCAGAAGCGATCCCGAAATTGTGCGGCCAGCACGCCGGCCCAGCTTCGGAAGCGGTCACCACCGGGCCGCCCGAAGGCGTCGAGCAGTTCGGCTCCGACGGTCGCGGCCTCGTACGCGTAGCCCTGGACCTCGCACAGGGCCACCGGGCCTTCGGCCATTCGGCCGTCGGCGAACCGGACCGAATCCGAGGAGTCCTTCCAGCCCTGGTTGGCGAGGCCGTGGCCGGTCGGATCGAGGTACTCCAAGAAGCCGTCGCCGTCGGGGTCACCGAACTCGACCAGCCAACCCAGCGCCCTCTCGAGATTCGGCAGCAGGCCACGGACGATCTTGTCGCTCATTCCGCTCTTCCGCGCCTCACTGAGCAGACAGATCCACAACGGCGTCGCGTCGATCGTCCCGTAGTACAACGGCGGCAGGCTGACGTCGCCGAACGCGAAGGTGCCGCGGCGCAACTCGTGCATGATCTTGCCTGGCTGCTCGCAGCTCTCGGGATCGACCGTCGTCCCCTGCAGCCGGGCCAGGGTCTGCAAGGTCCCGGCGGCCATGTCCGGATCGATCGCCAGCATCATCCGGGCGGACAGGATGCTGTCCCGCCCGAATAGGGTGAAGTACCACGGGGCTCCGGCCGCGTAGAAGGGTTGGTCGGGCGCGTCCGTCGTGGCCATCCGCAGCCCCGCCAGGTCTGTGAACGACTGCTGCACCCAGGGTCGCAGTCGGTGGTCGGCGGCCACCGTGGAGCCGGCCAGGTCGAGCCCGCGCGCGACGAGCTCACTCACCCGCGCACCCGGTCGAGCAGCCTCGACCACCGCGCCGGTGTCGGCCAGCTCGAGCCGCCAGCCCAGCGTCGACGACCCGTGGGCCGGCACGGTGACCTCCCAGGACAGGGTCAAGTCGTCGGTCCCGGTGACGATGGCTGCGGCGTCCGCCGTCAACGTCGCGCTGACCGTGCCGTCGGTCCACGCGCCGCCGGTGCTGGTCGAGCTCAAGGGTCGCGCCGCGAACGAATTCCCGACCTTGATCACTTCGATCGGTGCGAGGTCAGCGGCCAGTCGCATCGTCACGGCAAGAGTGACCGGCTGATCGAGCACCGACGTGCACGTCACCTCCTCGGTGACGGACCCGGGCTGTACGCGGCGGTCCCGGTCGAGCCGGAGCGGGGGATCGGCGATGAGGTTGGGGATCCGCCCCAGGCCTCGCACCAGGTAGCTGAATCGAACGCCGGCCCCGGTCGTCTCGGTGGCCCGCAGCTCGGTGCCAATGTGTTCGGCCGCCTGGTCATCGACCCGCAGCTCCAACGCGCTCAGCACGCGTACGTCGGCGTGCACCACGCCGTGTGCGCCGTGCGCGGGGTCGATCTCTCCGTCTCGACCCGACCAGATCTGGGTCGGCGCGGCGATCAGCGAAACGAGCTCGTGCAGGAATGGCTGGCGCGGCTGAGGCATGGCCATCAGTCTGCCGATCAGTGCGCCGAAGCACTATCGTTTCGACATGGCCGAGCCGAAGGCGGAGCTTAACTCTCGGAGCAGCACCTCCTGGCTGCAGTTCGGGTCCGTGGCCCTGGCGTTGTTCTGCATTCAGCTCGACTTTTTCGCGCTCGGCTTGGCGTTGCCGGTGATCGCGGAGGATCTTGGCACCGAGACCACAAACCTGCAGTGGGTCGTTTCGGGCTACCTGCTCGCGCTCGGGGCGTTGATGATCCCGGCCAGCCGGCTCGCGGATCTCGTGGGTCGCAAGACCATCCTGCTGGTCGGTGTGGTGCTCTTCGGGTTGTCCTCGCTGTTGTGCGGCCTGGCGCCGGCGGCCCCGTTCCTGATCGCCGCCCGGGTGCTGCAAGGCGTGGGTGCGGCGATGCTCCTGCCGGTCGCGTACACGTTGATGAGCAACGCGACCGCCGAGTCCGTGCGCCCGAAGATCTTGGGCACGATCGCCGGAATCGCGAACATCGGCACGGCACTCGGACCGATCCTGGGCGGCGTCTTCGCCTCGACCATCGGCTGGCGCTGGGTCTTTTGGTTCAACGTGCCGTTCGCGGTGGCCGCGTTCCTCTGGGGTCGTCACAGCCTCCGAGAGAGCCGCGAGCCGAGTGGTCGCGGCGTCCGCGATCTTGACTGGATCGGGATCGTGCTGGTGTCCATCGGGGTGACCACCTTCAGCTACGGACTGGACAGCGCCTCCGAGGCAGGACTGCTGAGCCTGGCTACACTCGGCGGCCTCGTCGTCGGGATCAGCCTGCTCGCCGCCTTCGCCCGTACCGAACGCCGCCACCCGTGGCCGTTGATCAGCGCAGACCTCATGGGCCGGCGCTCCTTCGTTGAGCTCCTTTGCGCCGGCGCCCTGGCCAACGTGGGCTACTGCGTGATGATCATCGTGGTCACCATCCAGCTCCAGCAGGTCCGCGACTTCTCCTCCGGGCTCGCCGGGCTGGTCTTTCTCGCTCCCGCCGTCGCCACCGCATTCTGCGGACCGCTCTCCGGGGTGCTGGCGCCGCGCTTCCCCGGCGGGCAGGTGATGGCGGTCTGTCTGGTGCTCGGCTCGATCGGGCTGGTGGTGCAGGCGTTCGCAGCCAACCTCGCGATCGATGTCATTGGATTGGTGATCACCGCGATCTGCTTCGGGATGGGCTTCAACTTCACCAATATCGCCAGTCAGAGCGTGCTGCCCGTGCACCTGTCCGGGGAGGCGTCGGGTGTGGTGATGACCACGATCGTCACGCTGGGCGGGATGGGCGTCATCATCGGCTCGGTCGGGATCGAGGCCTTCGGCCCCGACCTCGCGACCGCCACCTCCTCGACGTTGCTGTGGACCGGTGTCGTGCTCCTGGTGGTCGGGCTGGTGTTCGCCTGGACCCAGCGCAAGGCCGCTCTCGAACACGCGGGCTAGGGAACTCGGTCCGGCGAAGAAGGCCTCGATTCGCTGCCAGGCGTCCGGTTCAGCGCCTGGCGAGCGACTCGTCGGCGATCGAGTGCTTCGTCAGATGATGCGTCAGGACGGTGAGCCGGGGAGTGATGCGGGCCAACCGCACCTTGGTCCACGCGTGCAGCATGGCGGTGATGAGGTCGCACGTCTCCCAGAGCAACACGCGCTCCCTGGAGACCTCGGCTTTCTCGCGGTACGCATCCAGGAAGTGCTCGCAGAGCTCATCCATGACGCTGAGCTCGTGCTCCAGCGCCGGGCCGGCCAGGTCCTGCCCACTCGCGGACAGGACGCTGATGCCGATGTCGCGCAACTTCGCCCGGAACCTCCCGAGGTCCAGGGCCGGCTCCGCCATCGAGGCGCCGTCGAAGTCGATGAAGCCGACCTTGCCGCCGTGTAACAGCACCTGGGCCGGCCGGAAGTCGTGATGGCTGGGAACGCTCTGCTCGGCCGGGAATTCGACCGACAGTTCGTGCAAGCGCGTCAACAGCGGCTCGGCAGCAGCTTCTAGTGGCGGGACGCTGAAGGACAGCCGCCCGACCACCTCGCGAAGTTCGGCCAGCTCTCCGTCGAGAGTCGCCGTCTCCCCGTAGCTCGTCGAGGTCTTGTGCAGGGCGGCGAGCGCGTGCCCCGTTTTCGCCAGCTCCTCGCGCAGCCGGTCGAGTTGGCCGTCAGTCCCGTCGGCGATGGCCTCTCGAGCCAATTCCTTGAGCGTGCAATCTTCCGGAATGGGTCCTTGGAAGAGGATGCGCCGCTCTGGCTCGTACCCCAGCGGCTCGGCGAGGGTAACGATGTCTCCGTGAGCCAACGGCGACTCCCACAAGGCTTTCATGGCCGCCCAGGCGGTCTGTCCCTTGTCACCCTGGTGGGTCTTGATGACGATCGGATCGGGGCCG
Organism: uncultured Actinomycetota bacterium; assembly: GCA_963791865.1. Lineage (GTDB taxonomy): Bacteria > Actinomycetota > Actinomycetes > Propionibacteriales > Propionibacteriaceae > Microlunatus. The sequence goes on along the minus strand of CAWBUC010000020.1, from coordinate 109,963 downwards.
GGTCGGTTCCCGTTGGCCGGGTCGTAGTCCACGTCGACGACAACGGTGCAACGGCTTCCGGGTTTGTAGCGAACGACGTTCGGTCGGCAGGCGGCGACGGCGGCGTCGCTGTAGCCGGCCTCGACGACGACCTGCTGGAGCAGGTCGCGTGCCGCCGTCGGGTCGATGATGTCTTGGAGGGCCGGAAGAGCTGGATCAGCGGTTTCGACCCGAAGCTCGAGTCGCAGGTCGGCCAGCCAGCAGGCCCAACCCTCCTCGCCGAACCGGGCATCGGTCCCGGCTCCGGGGTCGGTCGGCTCATCAGCCGAGGGAGCAAACAGGTTGCCGACCACGACGACGCTGTCGGTCTGCCCGTCAGGGTCGGCGACGCTCAGTCGATAGCGGGCGAGCCATTCCTCCCCCTTGGCGCGGAGGCGTTCCGGCGTGCACGAGAGCAGGCGAGCCCGCTCTTCGAAGAACTCGGGCACCTGCCGCTGGAGTGACTCCTTGACTCGCTCACCGTCCATCCCGGCTGCCAGCCAGTCCGGCAGGACCGCGAAGGTGTCCAGCGGCGCGATCACCGTCTCATTGTCAAACCAGGTCTTCATGTGGGGCCTTTCCGGTTCGGTCATTGCCAGTACTGAGGAGGGACAGCGCTAGGTGCAGACGACGCTCCTTGAGCTGACGGCAGGCGTGCAGAGCGGTCGAGGCCAGTGACAGCGACCGGAACACCGCAATGCGGTCAAGAGATGGTTGGTCTGTCACCGTGATGCCGAGCGAGCCGGCGTAGCCGGTCAGGAAGCTGTCGGCCAGCTGCTGCCGGATCGGTCCCGCTGACGGGCCGCAGTCTTTCGTGATGAGCAGATCCAGGTGGGCGAGAAACCGGCCGACATCCATGGCCTCCTCACCCCGACAGACCGTGTCGAAATCAACGATCCCGCACACGGCCTGATCCGTGAGAAGCACCTGCGACGGGGTGAAGTCCCCATGACACAACACCGGTGCGGCTCCAGCGGTGCCCGCGCGAGCCCCCAGTGCTCGATCCACCCCTGCTCGATCCAGGAGGGAGCGAACGTGGTCGACGGTTCGCGGCCAGACCTGCTGCACCACGTCGAGCTCTGCGTCGAGCTCACGCGTGAGTTGACGGATGGTCCGCTCCGGTGCCGTCGCTTGCCGAGTGCTGTGCAGGGCGGCCAAGGTGCGGCCCGTCGAACCGACCGCGTCGCGTGCGGAGCCGTCGTACTCCGACACTAATCTGCCGACGCCGACGCGCACAGCAGACCGCACGATGCTAGGAAGGCTCGGCTGTCCGGGCAGCGCCTCGGTCAAGCCAAGCCTCAATCGGGAGGAGTAGCCGAGGGAGACGGGAACATGAACCCGGCCGTCGTTAACCCATGAACCCAGGAAGTGGTGCACCCGGCTTCCCGTCGTCTTGTCCGGGTAGACCTTCCCGTACACATACGCCGACGCCGACGTCGCCGCTGAATCGAGTCGCCGCACGCCGTAGCGCAGTACCGAAGCACCCTGCCGGCTGTGGTGCACCAGATCTACTGATGTCGGACGTGTGGTCTGGGAGGGCCAGTCGTCGCCCTGCAGGGCAGCGATGTTCATGGCCGTCGCCAGGGTCGGAAGTGCCGGATCGGCAGGGAAGACGGACAGCGCTACCTCTCCGGCGTCGCCCAGGGTGGTCCACCGCCGCCAGGGAACCGGCGGGTCGTCGGACGGCGCATGCCGCTGCGCATCCCTCACGCGGGAACGCGCGGCGTCCTCGGTTGGATACACCCCAGCCAGTACGGTGTGCTCGCTGACCTCAGCCGTCCCGACCGAGACGACGACCCGATAACGGAGCGAGCATGAGCCGTCGGATTGATACCACACCGCATGCGGGGTGACCAGGTGGACCTGCCCCCCGGGCCCGAGCAGGGTGCGCTCGATGTGGCGTGCCGTGAATTCCGGATTCAAGGCGCTCGCCAGGGCCGGCAACCTCGCCGCGAGCGGACGCAGCAGAGTCCCAGCACCGCCATACCCGTCTGTCATGCTCAGAGTGTCATTCGCCGCCGTGCGTCGAGGCTGACTCCGCCTCGCCCCGCGGGCCGGTGCTGGTTCGCGTCACCCCAGCGGCCACGTACTCGCCCTCGTCGCTGTACCAGCCTTCCTCACTCGAGTCGTCACCCGAGTCGTCACCGGAGCTGTCGCTGGAGTCGTCACCTGAGTCGTCGCTGGAGTCGTCACCTGAGTCGTCGCTGGAGTCGTCACCTGAGTCGTCGCTGGAGTCGTCACTGGAGCCGTTTCCGTTGGCGTTGGCTTGTGCGAACTCAGCATTGAACTCACGGACGTACAGCTCCGCGTAGAGACCCCTCGCGATGATCAGTTCGTTGTGTTCACCACTTTCGGCGATACGGCCGTTGGCGATGACCATGATCCTGTCTGCGCACCGGATCAGTCCTGGGTCGTGCGAGATGATGATCGTCGTCTTGCCTCGCATCAGACTGCGCAGGGCCGCCAAGACAAGCTCAGTTGACTCGAGGTCCAGGCCGGTCGTGGGTTCATCGAGAATCAAGATGGGCGTCTGACGGATGAAGGCCCGAGCAATGGCAATGCGCTGCCGTTGGCCACCGGAGAGCATCGAGCCCCGTTCGCCGAGCTGGGTGTCGTAGCCGTCGGGCATGTCCATTATGAAGGAGTGGGCGTTCGCCGCCCGAGCCGCTGCCTCGATCCGCTCCGGCGTCGCATCGGCGATCCCGTAGCCGATGTTTTCCGCGACACTGCCACTGAGTAGAACGGTGTCTTGCAGTACCAGGCTCACCTGACTGCGCAACGAGCTCAGCGTCAAGCGTCGGAGATCGATGCCGTCGACCAGCACGGCACCTTCGTCGGGGTCGTAGAGCCGAGGCACCAGCTGGGCGATCGTGCTCTTTCCCGCTCCGCTCGATCCGACGAGTGAGACGACCTCGCCCGGGGCGACCTCGAAGTCGATGTCGTGCAGCACCTTCGGCCGCTGCACGGCCATGGAGCCGTCCTCGTGCTCGGCGGGGTAGGCGAAGATGACGTGGTCGAACGTCAGGGTTCCGGTCAAGGTGGGGGCGGTGACCGCGCCAGGCTCGTCCTGCACCACGACGTCACGCTCCAGAAGGTCGTCGATCCGCTCCACACTGGCGAAGACCTTGCCGATCTTGTACCACTCGCTGACGATCTTGCGCGCGGGCTTGAACATGTTCTGCAGCAGCAGGATGAACAACACCAGGGTGCCGACCGTGATGGCGCCGCCACCGATGAGCCACCACCCCAACCAGACGACCGCACAGATGGCGAGCGCCTCCATGAGCGCTACCACGAAGCTGAACTGGGCCTGGATGTTGGCTGCTCCCAGGGAGGCGCGCATGCTCTTCTCGGTCTGCGAGGAGAACTGCTCGAGATCGACTCGACCGCGGCCGTAGCTCTGCACCAGCCGGATCGAGGTGAGCATCTCCTGAGCGGTGGAGGCCAGCTCGCCCTCTTTGCTGCGCTGGGTCTTCGACGCCGTCTTGATCCGGCTCGAGTAGAAGTTGGAGACGAGGGCAAGCATCGGAACGACGACCACAGCCACCAGGGCCACGTTCCAGGACTGCCAGAACAGAAGGGCCAGACTGCCGCCGAGCACCAGCAGGCTGCCCAGGACGTTGCTGACCGACTGCACGATGAACTCTTCGACCACCAAGACGTCTCCGGTCACCCGGGTGAGCACATCCCCGGTCCGCTTCTTGTCGTGGTAGCTCAACGACAGTCGCTGCAGATGGGAGTACATGGCCACCCGGATGCTGTATCCGAGCCTTCGTCCGCCCCGGGCCATGGCGACCTCGGTCAAGGAGTCGGCGGCACTGTTGATCGCGGCAATGCCGACGATCGCGATCGTGAGCAGAATCAGCGTGTTGATCTGCGGCGACTCCACGAACGCCGGGAAGCCCAGCTCGTTGAGGTTCGGACGCCTTTCGGTCAGGAAGTCGACGAGGTACGCGATCGGGTAGGGCTCGATGATGGACGTCAAAGCCTCGAAGATCAGCAGCAGAATGCCCGCCACGTACGGCTTGGGGCTGCCGGCGAACCGGCGGAACAACCGGACGGTGCGCCGGAAGTCGCTCAGCTTCTTCGGGGGGCGGCTCTCCGGCGGAGATGTTCCTGGTGGCCGCCAGCCGCCCGGCCAGCCCCACGGCGTCTCCTCACGAGTTTCCGTCTCGTCAATAGTTTTCACGACAACTCCTGCATCACGCGGTCAAGACACCGGTGACTTTCCTCGACAAGTGCTGTGGGTAAGGGCGACTTCGGCGACCGGGCAAACGACCTGAGCGCCTTTCGTTGGAGTGCGACGACCTCATGCCATCGGATCCGCTGGGATACATCATCCTCCATGGATGCGCAGTACGTAGTAATGAATTTATCGGCCAGTGCGTCAAGACTCGCGATCGTGGCCGGTGCCGCGCCGGCCATGGTCCGCCGCACGGCGAGCTGCCGCAACGATGCGACGAAGGTGCCCGCATCGCCGGCCTGGTCGGAGACACCGCAGTGGTCGAAGTCGAGCAGGTAGACCGTACCGTCTCCGGTCACGAGAAACTGGCCGGGCTTGCAGTCACCGTGGACGACTCCCGGCCGGCCGACTCCGAACACCGGAAAGCTCTGCAGCAGACGCTCGGCCACGCCCAGCAAGGAGTCTCCGAGCCGGGAGTCAACGGAGGAGATGCGCAACGCGCGTTCGGTGAAACGGTGCAGTTCCTTCTCCACCGGACGCAGCCGCATGCTGACGGACGCGCCCCGATGAAGTTGGGCGAGCGCCGCCGCGGCAAGCTGTACCGCCTCGTCGGCCGCCGGTCCCTGCCAGCCGGTTGCCTGGAGGAGAGCATCCAGCGGTTGTCCGCAGACCGATTGCTGCACCACGACGGAGATCTCGGGGAGGTGAGCGACGGTGGGCGCCAGGCGAAGTCGGCCGTGCTGAGTGCCGAGCCGAGCGAAGGCTTGCGCTTCGTGCGCGACGGCGGCGGCCTTGGCCGGATCGTGGTAGACCTTCGCGACGTAGCTGACCCCGGAGACCGGTGAACCCAAGCGTACGGTGGCCCGCTTGCCCAGCCGGTAGCGCAGCAACGCCACTCGGCAACGCCGGGCCAGTGCTCGACGCTCGATCGGGGCTAGGGCCGGTGAGAGTTGGGCAATATGAGGCCCCATGACCGAGGCCGTGATCGCCAGCGGAAGGGTGGGCAGGTCGGGGTCATCGGGGTAGATCGACAGAGCCATCCCTGGCCACCCCGTGACCGTCCGGTGACTCGACGCCAGACCGCTCGCCGGATTGTCGGGCGGCAGCAAGTCACCCCGGACGAGGTCGGTTCCGTGCTGGTACAGCACGCTGGCCCGGATGCCCGGTTCGAACTTGGCGTCGAGGACGTGGCAGGGTCGGTGGCTGGTGCTGAGCGCAGCCGACAGTCGCGGTCCCATCCGATGGGCGTCGAGGGCAGCCTCGAACCGCTTGACCTCGCTGTGGCCGGTCACGACGCTGTTCTCACGCTCGGTGCGGACCAGAAGATCTCGTGCAGTTGCTCGGCCGCGGCGTTGACGTCGTAGCCCGACTCGACGGTCCGGCGCGCAGCAGCTCCCATCTGCTGGCGCAGTGCGGGCGAATCAGCCAGCCGGGAGATCTGGGTTTCGATGTCGGCGACGTCGCCCGGGGCGGTGAGGAAGCCATTGACGCCATGGGCGACCAATTCGCCGATGCCACCGGCGGACGTACTCACCACCGGCAGCCCGCAGGCCATGGCCTCCACCAAGACGTTCGGAATACCATCCCGGTCACCGTCCTCGGTCACGGTCGGCGTGAGCACGAACACGTCTGCCTCGTGGAGGGCCGAGATGATCGCCTCGCGACTGCGCTCACCCGCGAAGTGGACGGTTTCCCCGAGCCCGAGTTCGTCCCGGAGCTCGGTGAGCGGTCCCGACAGGGGGCCGTCGCCGTAGACCTGACACGTGATGCGGCGTCCGGAGGCCTTGAGCCGGCCGAGTGCCCGCAAGAGATCCGGAAAGCCCTTCTTTTCCACGAGACGCCCGATGGTGACGATCCGGAGATCTGGGTTCTCCGGGGCGAGCTCGGCCGTCGGCGACCGAAGTGCTGGTTCGAAGCGGTCGAGCTCAACACCGTGTCGGATGACCCTGACCGCCGGCAGGCTCGAGGGCACCGTCGACGCGATGTAGTCAGCGTTCACTTCGCAGCAGGTGACCAATGCGGTGGCCTCCGCGGCGCGAGCCGCAAGGCTGGACGGCGGGATCTGCACCAGGTCGCGGGCGTGAGCGGTGAAGCTGTACGGCAGCCGGGTGAGGCGTCGTACCAGCAAGGCGACGAGCGCGGGGTCATGAGCGAAGTGGGCATGGAGATGCGCCGGTCCCTGGCCCGCCTTCCGGAGCCGGATGACGGCGGCGGCGACCCGAACCGCGTACCGGAAACAGACCCAGGTGGTGGCGGTGGCGTAGCCCGCGGCGAGATCTCGCCGGCGGATGGCGAACAGGGCAGTCTTGGCGTAGCGCACGGGGCCGGCCGAGAAGACCGCGAGATGTTCGCCCACCCGACGTCGGAGCGACTCGCGATCCTCGAGGAAGTGCACGGCGCTCCGGACCTCGGCGACCTGGGGCTGGATCACCGACTCGCCCGATCGAACCAAGCTGAACACAACCAGGTCGATTCCGCGCCGTTCGAGCGCGAGCACCTCGTTCACGATGAACGTCTGGGAGAGGCGTGGCCAGCTGCGGACCAAATAGATCACGGGGTCAGACACGCCATCCCCCTCGCTACGGCGTCGCCGACCTCTCGGTCGCGGTCGCCGGTCCGGGTGCGAGCGGGACCGCTGCGCAGTGCCAACTGCTTGGCAATCTTCAACCAGGTGTAGGCGCTGTACCCAGCCCAGGAGCCGTCATCAGCCCACCCAGTCAGGAGGGAGTATTCGCTGAGGAAGGTTTCCTGACGAATGCCCCGGTCCCCGTCGAACTCCAGGTACGCACAGAAGTGAGCCAGATCGAAGGCTCGGTCACCGAATCGGGCCTCATCGAGGTCGATGACCCAGACCTGGTCGCCGATCAGCAGGTGACCGGCGTGGAAGTCCTTGTGAATCGGCACCCGCTCTTCCGATGGCGAATCAGGCCCGGACGACGCCCACAGGGAAGCAATCCGATCAGCGGGCTCCAGAAGCTCTGGGCTGTATCGGCCTACCGCCGCCGCCCAGTCGTGCGTGCTCGCAACCTCTTGTGACGCGTCGAAGGTCCGCGGCATCGGTACCGAGGAGGTGTGCAGTGTGGCCAGCCACCGTGCCGCGTCGCGCACCCCATCCAGGGCCCGCCGATCATCGAGTTCGGTCAACGGAGTCCCGGTGCACGCTCGGTAGACGACCAAGTTCTCCTCCGGAACGAAGGCCAGGAGTTGCGGCACCCGGAATCTTCCGACCGCGAAGGGACCATCGGACAGTGCCTGCAGATGCGCTGACAACAGCCGAGCGCGGTGCGGCTCGCTGAAACTCTTGGCGATGAGTTCGGCGGGACCCGTCGAGTCCAGTCCTTCCACGGTGTAGCTGACGACGCGCCGCCGACCGGCGACCGAGCTCAGTTCCTGGCTGGAGACCACGGTGAGCTGAGCATGCGACGTGCGCCCGGCCAGGGCTCCGCGTAGCAGTTCGGTCGCCTCTTGACGCGGCAGCTGCTCAGTCTTGGTCAGGGCGGCGTTGGTCATCGCAGCATGCTCTCAGCGAGGTCGATCAGCCGCGGCACCAACGCCCAATCACCGATCTCGAGACGGCGGAAACGGCGCAGGGCAATCTGCGCCAGGGCGGCTGCTCGCCACCAGACCAGAGACGTCGGGTTCACCGCGCGGCCCCGTGCCTCGTAGCCGCCGAGTAGAGCCTCGTCGATCAGTCGAAACTCCTCTCGTTGGTTCGGATGCCGAATCGCCTGCCAGGACAGGTGGCCCGAGGCACTCGCCAGATCCTGGGCGGCATCGCCGCGACCCACGCCGTCCAGATCGAGCAGATAGAGACGTCCGGCATCATCGACCACGACCTGGCCGAGCCGGAACGCCCCATGGGTCACAACGGTCCGGCGATCACCTGGGGGAAGGTGCCCGCCGAGACGGTCGACCAGTCTCCTGAGGCGATCGGCAAGTGCCGCGTCCACGATGGACACCGCTGGGATCAGCTTGGTCAGGTCACGTACGTAGTCCGAAGCGGTCCGGATCGGAACCGAGACGCCGGCCAGGGTGTGGAACTCAGCCAGAAGTCCGCCGAGACGATTCCCGAGATTGACTCGATTGTGGATTGACACCCTCGTGTCGCGCATCACGGCTGAGGCGGACAGCCCGTCAACCGCTCTGGCCACGGTCACCGACCAGGTCGGCCAGACTGCGATCACCTGGGTGACCGGTGTTCCCGCGAGCTCGGCCGCGGCCCCGGCCCGGGTCGCCCTTCCGGCCGCATCCGCGAAGACCGACGTCGAGAACACCTTCGCGTAGTACCGGGCGAGGCCCGACGACGTCTCCAGGTCATACCGGAGGACGCACCGTTCACCCGGTCGATAGCGGACCGGTCGCACTCGAGCGTGCACGATCGGCTCTCCGATCACCGCACCCAACCGCTCCGTCACGACGGCCGGGTCGGTCACGGCGGAAAGCCCGGGCAGGGCGGGATCGCGGTGGAAGTCGTGCCGAGACCAGCTCAACGCATCGAGCTTGACGGCCACGAAGGTCGCGGCCTCGGAATCCTCGACGCCCACGTGATAAGCGAGCCGGCAGCCCTGGCCTGGCGTCCATTGGACGTCGTGCAGATTCCAGTTCGGCGCGGTCGCGGCCAACGCCTCGGGAAGATGCACCAAGGCAGGATCGCGTTGCGCGAGCCACTCGGCCGCGGAAACATCGAGAGCTTCCAGCGCGGCGATCATCGGGTCGTCACCTCACGAAGACTTGCGGCCGCCTCGCCGACCTGGCGCGTCACCTCCCCCTCCCAATCCAGCGCGTGCACAGGGGTCCGCCGAGCCGCAAGTTTCAGTCGGAACAGCACCGCAATCACGCGGGCACGGGAGATCCGAGCCGGGTCGCAGGGCCCATATCCTTCGAGAAACGCATCGGCCAGTCCTGCGACGTCCACCGAGTGGTGGTGCCCCCACCACGCCAGGTCCGCCAGGAACTTGCCCAGATCCATGGCCGGCTCCGCCAGGCCGGTCCGATCCAGGTCGAGGAGCCAGATCCGATCTCCCGCAGCCAGGATGTTGTCGCATTTGAGGTCGCCGTGCCCGAGCCGAGGATCCTCGGTGGGTAGGTCCTCGAGCCTCCTCAGGACCTCCATCGCGATCCGCCGGTAGCGCACTCCGAGCTCAGGCAGGAGGGCACTCAGATGCTGGCCGGCACCCAGGCTGGAGGCCAGCTCCGTCCCGGGGGCATACGGCGCTGACCACTGATCTGCCGTTGCGACGCTGGTCGTGATCGGCGCGTCCAGGTCGTGCAGAACACGGACCGCCTGGCCGATCAGCGAGATCCAGGCGGCCGCTCGAGCAGGATCGCGGATTTCCTGGGACATCATCGTGCCTGTCAGCGCGCGATAGACGGCCGCCTGGTCTCCTTGTGCATAGCCCAGCGGTTCGACGAGCCGCGCTTGGGGGCAGCGCTCAGCCAACAGCGGCCCGACGGCCTGAGCGAACCGTACGGCTCGAAGCGCGTGGTTGTCGCGGTCGAGCTTGATGAAGACGGCGTTACGGTCACCATCAGATGAGGCGGAGACGTGGAGCACGTGCCGCTGGCCGGGCCGGTAGCGGACCGCCTGGATGATGGTCGTGGCTGGCCGCAGCTTTGAGCCCGATTCCAGGTCCTGGAGCAGGCCGGCCACGTACGAGTGATCGTTGAGCCGCATGAGCTGCGGCAGCTGCGGATCAAGGGGAGCGATCAGCAGGCCCAGCTGTCCGCCGTCGGTTTGTGCGCTGAGGCGCGCGAAGGGCGCGACCAGCTGGCGGGGAGCGTCATGCGGCAGGTCGGCGGCGCCGCTGTCGGTGGGCCGCTCGGTTGCCCAGCTGAGCGCAATGGGCCTAACTTCCGCGCCGACGTGCAACCGGTAGTACGCGGTGAGCTTGCGGCCGGGCTTGTACTTCGTACGGAGCAACTCTGTCCCACTGAGCTGTTCTCCACCTGGAAGGCATTGGCGAACCAGATCGGCCAAGCCATGCTGCAGCGGGTTGTGCACCAATTCGCGGATACCCTCTGTCCCGAGCCGACCGTCCAGCACGTCAGCGACTCGCACGCCGGTCCGGCGGGGAACCGAAACGCCACCGCGAAGGTGTTGTTTCTGCACTGGTGCGTCAGCCTGAACCACGGAGGTGCGCACTGGGAAGCTCGATGGTTTCCATCTCGACCGGCTCGCTGCTGGCGAAGGTCCCGTGACCGACCTTGGTCAGAAGGAGCTGTGCGGCCGCATGGCGACCGCGCAGGTCAGGCCGGGAGAGCTGACGACGCTGGGTGGTCAACGCCGAGAGAGCCGCCTGGGCCAGGGCGTCGGGCGACAGATTCTCGGGCGGCAGCCAGTTGACCCACCCGCGATCGGCGAACAGCTTCGCCCGCATCTGCTGCTCGGCACTTGGACCGGGCCGTGGCACCAACAACGCCGGCTTGTCGAGCGTCAAAATCTCCGCGGTGGTGTTGTAGCCGGCCATGGCAATGACCAGGTCCGCCGCATTGAGATAGGTCATCGAGTCGGACACACTGCGGATGACGTGGACCGGGAGGCCGCGGGCCAACCGCACCAGCTTGCGATGCTCGCGGGCCGGCAGGAACGGACCGCTCACGATCACGACCACGCATGGTCGCTCGGCATTGATGGCGGGCGCAGCGCTCAACAGGGTGGAGAAAAGCGCCTCCGCATCGGCACCGCCGCCCGCCATCGCGACGATGAGCTCGCTGTCACCAGCGTTGCGCAGATAACGCCGGCGCGGCGTATCGCCGACCGAACGGTATGCGGGTGGTGAGCAAACGTAGCCGCAGTAGCGCAGCTTCTGGCTGACTACTTCCGGAAAGTCGTACTCTTCGGCCACGTCGAAGACATTCTGGGATCCGTAGACCAGCACATCGGAGAAGTACCGCTCCACCGCGTCGTACGCGCCCTCCAGCCGCCACCGCCGACGAACAACCGATGGCGCGTCCAGAATGTCGCGAAGACCGAGAACGATGCGAGTACCGCTGCCCTGCAGAGCCTCCAGCGTCGAGATGAGCTCACCCATGGCGCCGTGCGGCATGTGATCGACCAGGACAACGTCTGGAGCAAAGTTCAGCACCGCGGTTCGGATGATCTCCCGCCGCACCTCCAGCACCTCGGGAAAAGACAGGGACAACGACAGTGGTCGCCAGTCGCCCGGTCCGACTTTGTGAATCGACGGCAGCTTCAGGTAGTCGTGGCCCACGCCCGTGGAAAAGAACTGACCCAGCGGCGAGTCCGAGATGGTGAGCACGCTGGCGCTGGACTCGGCCGCCAGGAACTCGCTCGCGAGCAGGGTGGTTCGCCGCTGATGACCAAGACCCAGACCGTCTTGGGAGTAAACGACGAGCCGCGGTGAGGTTGACGTTCTCATGCTTGGCTGCCCGAGAATGATGCCAACGGTTCGTCGGCGATGGCCTGCCCCGACCGGAGACCGACGTGCCAGGCGATCTGCTGGGCCAAGCCCGACGGCAGATCCGTTCTCGGAGACCAATGAAGGCGTTCCTGCGCCAGGTCGATCCGTCCCGCCGTGCGCTGCACATCGCCGCGACGCTCGCCGAGCTGCTCGACGGTGACGCCGTCCTTGCGAAGCTGCGCCCGCAAGTAGCCGATCAGTGTTCTGACGTCCACCGGGTGACCACTGGCGATGTCGAGAACGGCTGCGAGTGGCAGGTCGGCGGACAACGAGCGGATCGTGGCGTCCACCACATCACCGACGTAGGAGTAGTCCCTGACCTGGGTGCCGTCACCGAAGACCGTGATGGGCCGGCCATCGAGCAGCGCCTCGATGAAGCGGTGCGCAGCCATGTCGGGCCGTTGGCGAGGCCCGTACACCGAGAAGTAACGCAGCGACACGGCTGGGATGCCGTAGGAGCTGGAATACGATCCGACCAGCGCCTCAGCGGCCAACTTGCTGACTCCGTACGGGCTGGTCGGTCTGGGTTCGCCTCGTGCCCTCAGGGCATCGGTGCCGGTGCCGTAGACCGATGAGCTTGACGCATAGACGAACGGCCGTGGGCCTTGTCGAGAGACCGCCTCGAGCAGGCGTTGGGTGGCCATGACATTGCGCTCGATGTACCGAGCGAACGCCGGTCCCCAGGACGTGGTCACTCCCGGCTCGCCCGCCAGGTGCGCGACGGCATCGACGCCGTCGAGGACATCGTCCAACCGAAGATCAGAAAGGTCTGCGGAGATCAACTCGAAACCGGGATGATCACGTGAGGGTGCGATGTTGCGACGCTTGGAGTCCGGGTTATAGAAGTCGTTGAAGCTGTCCACGGCGCGCACGGTCCAGCCCTGGGACAGCAGTTCCTCGCAGAGGTGGCTTCCGATGAAGCCGGCTGCACCGGTGACCAGAGCTCGACTCATCAGTCCGAAATCCTTCGTGTCGTGGTGCGGGAGCCTTTGGTGTAAGAGGCCGCGAACCGCGCCTGTGATACACGACCGGGTGCAGCGATGCTCGCGCACCACCACGGTCGACTCCCCAGCAGTCCTGGCATGATCCCCACCCGCCGTTACGAGGAACGTCCCACCGACGCCCCTCTACGTCGAGGAGCACTGGCCCGCATGCCAGCGGGACGTTTACTGCGATGCCCGACATTAGCACAAGACGACACGCGGGTGAACGCCGTATTAACAGTGAGCAAAGGGCGTTCAGGGTAAGATTCAGCCGCGCAGAAACCGCTCGACTTCTTCGCGCGCGGTTGAGTCGTCGTACTGCACGGGTGGACTCTTCATGAAGTAAGAACTCGCGCTGAGAACCGGGCCTCCCAAGCCGCGGTCCATGGCGATCTTGCAGGCGCGCAGTGCATCGATAATGATGCCAGCAGAGTTAGGCGAGTCCCAGACCTCGAGCTTGTACTCCAGGCGGATTGGGATATCGCCGAAGCCGCGCCCCTCGAGCCGGACCAGAGCGTGCTTTTGGTCGTCGAGGAAGGGGACGAAGTCGCTGGGACCGATGTGGACGTCGGCGTCGCGCATCTCGTGCGGGATCTGGGACGTGACCGCCTGAGTCTTGGAGATCTTCTTCGACTTCAGCCGGGAACGCTCCAGCATGTTCTTGAAGTCCATGTTGCCGCCGAAGTTCAGCTGGTAGGTGCGTTCAGCCTCACGCCCCGGTCCTCGAAGAGCTTGGCCAGCACGCGATGCGTGATCGTCGCACCCACTTGACTCTTGATGTCGTCACCGACGATGGGTACGCCCGCGTCAGCGAACTTTCGGGCCCAGACGGGGTCGGAGGCGATGAACACGGGCAGGGCGTTGACGAAACCCACGCCGGCGTCGATCGCACACTGTGCGTAGAACTTGTCGGCCTGTTCCGACCCGACGGGCAGGTACGAGACCAGCACGTCGACCCTGTTCTCCCGCAAGGCGGCCACCACATCGACCGGCTCGTCATCAGCTTCCGCGATGGTTTCTCGGTAGTACTCACCCAGACCGTCGAGGGTATGTCCGCGCAAGACCGGCACGCCGAGCCGCGGAACGTCGGCGAATTTAATCGTGTTGTTCTCGCTCGCACCGATGGCGTCGGACAGGTCCAGCCCGACCTTCTTGGCGTCGACGTCGAACGCGGTGACGAACTCGATATCTCGCACGTGATAATCCCCGAACTTCACGTGCATAGCCCGGGCACACGGTCATCGACGGGCGCGTCGCGATAGTACTGAACGCCTTGGACGAGTGAGGCCGCGCAATTACCGACGCCCACGATTCCTACTCGAATTGCCCTCCCATAGTGCAGTTCCTTCCGCGAGCGACTCCGTGGTGACCCCCAAGCAGCGTCTCGGCAATGCCCACAAGCTATGCCTTGGGTCGGTAGTGAGTACGGCGACCGAGACTGCAAGTATGGAGGATCTTGCGGGTCGGCGCGAAGGGGTTTCGCGGATTATTTTGGAGCCGACGCTCTGGCCACAGGTCCGCAGGAGCCCGGTGGCCGGCATTGGCCCGGTGTCAGTCCCGGAGTCGGTAGCCCATGCCGCGGACGGTCTCGATGCGGTCTGCGCCGAGCTTCCGGCGCAAATAGCGGACATAGGTTTCGACGATGTTGCTCCCGGGCTCGTAGTCGTACCCCCAGACGCGGCTGAGCAACTGCTCGCGCGAGAAAACTTGACCGGGGTGAGTCAGGAAGATTTGGACCAGTGCGAACTCGCGGGCGGTCAGATCGGTGGTGTGGCCAGCGCAGTTGAGCCGTCGGGTGTGCAGATCCAGCTGATTCCGTCGTGGGTGAGGATGTTGGTCTCGACGGATGGGTTCGGGGCGCGCAGGCGGCGCTGAACGCGGGCCAACAGCTCATCGAAGTGGAACGGCTTGGACATGTAGTCGTCGGCGCCACCCACCAGTCCCGCGACCGTGTCCTCGACCCCGTCGCGGGCCGTAAGGATGAGGACCGGCAAGTCGACTGATCCACTGCGGAGGGCGTGCAGCACCGTGAAGCCGTCGAGTTCGGGGAGCCCGATGTCCAAGATCATCAAGTCGAACTCGCCGCTGCGCGCCATCGCCAGGGCCTGGACGCCGCTCCCCACCACGGTCGTGGCCAGACCGCTTGCTCGCAGGCCTTTCTCGATGAAGGAGGAGATGCGGGTCTCATCCTCGGCGATCAAGACTCGGCTCACGCCCATCAGCTCCGCATCGTTTCCTGGGAGGCGGCTGCCAGGTCTCCGTGCTGGCGATCGCCATGGCAATTCCAGCCGAAACTCTGCTCCCCCGGAGCTTTCGACCAAGACTACGGTGCCGCCGTGGGCCTGAGCGATGGCGCGGACAATGGCCAGGCCGAGACCAATGCCCGAGCCGTCGCCGCCGCCACTGTCCCCGCGAGCGAACCTGTCGAAAACCCGCTCCCGGTCGACCTGCGGCACCCCTGCACCGGTGTCGCGCACCCAGAGATGTAACTGATCGCCGCGAATGTCCGTGCCGAGATGGATCTCCTGGCCCGTGTTCGTGTGCTGGGTGGCGTTGAGGGCAAGCTGCAGGAGCGCCTGGGTGATGCGCTGGCGATCGAGCCAGGCGACCCCTTCGGCCTGGTGGTCGAGAAGCCACTCCCGTGGTGCCAGCGCCCGCGCCTTGTCGAGGACCTCATCGATGAAGGGCTCCAGGTCGACTTCGCTCAAGCGCAGGAAGTTCGGGCTGTCGGACCGAGCGAGCACGAGCAAGTCGTCGACCATGCGACGCATCCGTTCCAGCTCGTCCATCACGATCGCCAAGGACTCTGCCCGCGCGCTCGGGTCGGCTGCGGCCAGCTCGAGGTGGCCCTGCACGATGGTGATGGGCGTCCGCAGCTCGTGACCGGCATCATGGAGAAATTCCCGTTGCGCGGCGAAGGCGGTCTGGAGGCGATCGAGCATGCCGTTGAAGGTGCGGGCCAGTTCGGCCACGTCGTCATTGCCCTCCACCGGAATCCGCTGGGACAGGTCGGTCGCGGAGATCTGTTGGGCGGTTTGCCGCACGAGGCGGATCGGTCGCAGGACGCGTCCCGCAATCACGAAGGCGGCGACGGCGGCGAGGGCGAGGGTGCCGAAGGCAACCGCTGCGGACGTCCACGTCGCACTGGTGAGATCGGCGCGCTCCAAGTCGCTGAAGACGGCGACCACGAAGACACCGGTATCCGGCGAACCCGACACACGCACCGGGACGACCCCGTAGCGCACGGCGCCTCGAGCCGTCTGGATGGTGCCTAGGGCCGGGTGGCTCGAGGCGGCAAAACGCGCCACGACCTCCGGCTGCTCGTCCAATCGCAGCGGCGGGTCGTGATCGTCGCGGAGATGGGGCTGCCCGTTGACCACCGTGATGATCGCCTCGTTGCGGCCGACCAGATTTCGTCCGACGCTGGCCCTGAGGATCTCCCGGACGTCGGTGAAGGGTCGAAGCGTGTCCGGATTGATCCCGCGTTGCGCGAAGGCGACAACCGCGTTGACCTCTTGCGTCAGTTCTGCGTCGATGCGTTGGTCGAGACGTTGACGAGCAACAAGATAGCCAGTGGTTATCGAGATACCGAGGGCCAACGCGACCAACGCGACCAGTGACCCGACGATCCGGACGCGTCCCGAATGCACTCGAGGAGGTCTCACGCGCTCTCGCGGGGTCCCGGCCTCACCTTGATCAATACCATCGACGTGATCATGGCGACGCAGTTGATCATCCCTCACCGGCACCGATTCGCCCGCGGCCGACTTCGCCTGACGGACGAGCACGATCAACCACTGTAACGGTAAATGATCCGCTCCACCTCGAGATCGGTGATGTCGTCGTCATCGCCCGAAACGCGAGAGTCCGTGTTCGCGTCGAAACTGCCGTCGCCGTCGTCGGCGTACAGCTCGACCAGTAGCGGGGTCCTTGTGGTGAGCCGCTCTGTGAGGGCGACCTTGAGGGATTGCTCCCTGGGGAGCGGGCAATCCGGTGAAAGCCCAGCAGCTGGTTGCCGTCGAGTGAGCACACCACCACGAACCCATTGGCCAATGTGAGCTGCACTTCCTCGACGAACACGCTGTGGCCGTCACCCGATTGGCCGTCGACGTCAAGCTCGGCCCGGTCATCGCGGAGCGTTGCCGGAACGGCGCGAGCGCCACGGCTGGATTGACCGGTACCCGAGCTAGGGGCACAGGCGGCAGCTGACGCAGGGGAGGCCGTGGGCGGCGTTGGTCTGTCGGCTTCAGGTTCGGGGGTTGGTGTGTCGGGTTCGGGTTCGGGTTCGGGGGTTGGTGTGTCGGGTTCGGGTTCGGTTGGGGTTGGCGCGTCGGGTTCGGGGGTTCCCCTGGCTTCGTTGGGGTTCGGCGCTGTCTGCTCAGTTCCGTCCGTGCCCGCCGTGACTTCCTCCGTCCCGAGGGCTACGGGGCGGTCGGGAGCGCAACCGAGAAGGAGTAACGCCGCGCAGGACAGCACGGACACCGCCGCCAGGCGCCGTCTGTTCGCCATCATGCACCCCCTTCTGACTTCTGACCGGTGATCAGTACGGCTCGTACCGACGGTCTTGGACGGTGAGCTCTGAGCCCGGATGGAACTGCGAGCGAGACTGCTGGGGAGTTCCGAACTCCTTCCACTCTCCTGAGTCGTCCATGAAGTACGACCGAACGCCAACGCAGCGGCCAGCCCCGGCGCGGCTCCAGCGTTCCTCGCGGTAGCGTCCGCTCAGGGCGATGCTGAACAGCTGTTCGGCAGTGGCGGCGAGAGCGTGAGCCGTTTGCCCGGCATCAGAACATTCCCAGACGCCGTGTTCACCGATGCGAACGTCCATGCTGGTGCAGTCATCGTTGCGGAATCCGATGCTGAACAAGGCTGCTCCGCGCTGCAGGGGAATGACAAGGATCTCGTTGGGCGAACAATCTTGGCTCGGGTAGGCGGCAACGAAGGCGCAGCCAGGAAGGTGCTGGGCGACCATGGATCGGAACTGCAACACCAAGTGGGTGTGCAGCGCGGCCAGCTCCGCTCTGGCGGAACGCGCCCCAGTTCCGAGAGCCCTTCTTGACCAAGTTGAAGGGGGTGACACCTGAGTGGTCATGTCCCTATTGACGCACGCCAACGTGGGAGACGAGCCCCTTGTCGATGAGAGTTCTCTCATAATTCACACTCTTGCCGGGCAGCGAGTGGGGCAGGGCTACTAGTCCTCCTGACCGCCGAGTCGCGCGGCAAAGAACGCTTCGATCCGCTGCCAGGCGTCGGCGGCCGCCACGGGGTCGGGACCGACGTGCGCGATGCGCATCAGCGGCCGGAAGATGCGCGGACCGTTTGGTTCGTCGTTCAGGAAGCTATGGCCTGCGGTCGGGTAGGTCTTCAGATCGTTCGGAATGTCGTTGGTGACCAACGCCGCCTCGAGCCGGGGCACATCGCTGAGCAGCCGGTCCCGTTCCCCGTAGCTGGCCACCATGGGGCATGACCCGCGCAACACGTCGTCGACGTCGGCCGGGATCTGGCCGTAGTTGACGGCTGCGGCGTCGAATCCGCGGCCCGCGACCAGCAGGGCAAAGCCGCCACCCAGGCAGAAGCCGATGACCCCGACGCGCCCCGTGCACTCCGGATCGCTGGCCAGAAGCTGTCGTACGGTCTCGATCAGTTCGAAGGGCCGACCCTTGCGGGCGGCGTACGACCGGATGGTGCTGATCATGCAACCCAGGCGGAAGCCCTCGCCGAGCAGGTCGGGCGCGTGGACCAGGTACCCCGCGGAGGCCAGCCGATCCGCTTGGCGGCGCAGCACGTCGTCGATCCCAAACGCCTCGTGCAGCATCACGACCCCGGGCCACGGCCCATCCTCGACCGGACGGGACGAGACCACCTGCCGGCCGTCGACAGTCCGGTCTTCACTTCGGGTGTGCATGGGGACAAGGTAGTGCGAGACACTTCGCAGATGGATCTGTTCCAGGTCGCGCAGCATGCTGAGGATCTCGATCGGGCCCGCCGGTTCTACTCTCGCTTGCTCGGGACAGAACCGGCCGGCTTCTTCGACCCCCCGGGTCTGCTCTTCTTCATGGTTAACGGGGTCCGGCTGCTGCTGGACCGGGAGGCCCCAAGCGCCCTCATCTATCTGCGGGTGACCGATGTCGCCGAGGCGATCGAGCGGTGCCGTGCGGACGGCATCGAGGTCCGGGCCGAACCGCACGTGATCTTCACCCACCACGACGACGCCCTCGGACCGGTCGGCACGAGTGAGTGGATGGCGTTCATCAGGGATTCCGAGGGCAACACCCTCGGTCTGGTCAGCCACGCTCCGGCTCCGTAGTTCGCGATAACCGAGGCCGATCTGGCACACTGTGGGGCGCGTCTGTACCGACGGTGCCCTCTCACCACCGTCCGGTTCGGACTCATCGAGACTCACCTCGCGGTGTCCCCACCAACGAGACGACTCTCACACGCACCACCGGGGCATCCCCGGCCCATCCAACAGGAGTTTCCACACACGTGGCTGTCAAGATCCGTCTGAAGCGGCTGGGCAAGATCCGCTCGCCGCACTACCGCATCGTCGTCGCCGACTCGCGCACCAAGCGCGACGGACGCGCGATCGAGGAGATCGGTAAGTACCACCCCAAGAACGACCCGTCAGTGATCGAGGTCGACTCCGAGCGCGCGCAGTACTGGCTTTCGGTCGGCGCTCAGCCGACCGAGGCGGTCATCGCCCTGCTGAAGCGGACCGGTGACTGGCAGAGGTACTCCGGGGACACCTCGCCGTCGGGGGTGCTGCCGCAACCGGAGAAGAAGAGCAAGACCGACGCCTTCAACGCCGCGCTGGCCGAGGCCGGCAACGAGCCCAGCAGCTCGGCGACCACCAGTCGGCGTGCCAGCCGATCCGAAGCCAGTCGATCCGAAGCCGAGTCCGAAGCCAGTGGCCAGTATCCGAAGCCAGTCGATCCGAACCCAGCCAGCCCGAAGCCAAGGTCGAGGGGAGCCCAGAAGAGGCCCAGGAGGCCGCGGACGCGGGAGTCGCCGACGCCGATACCCCCGTCAACGAGGCGTGACGGTGCTGGCTGACGCGCTGGAGCACCTGGTTCGGGGAATCGTCACACACCCTGACGACGTAAGTGTGCGCGATAAGGATCTGCGTCGCGGACGGATGCTCGAGGTGCGGGTGAATCCGGACGACATCGGCAAGGTCATCGGGCGATCCGGTCGCACCGCCACCGCGTTGCGGACCGTGGTCGGCGCCCTCGCGGGACGCGACCAGATCCGGGTCGACTTCGTCGACGTCGACCGCCCTCGCCGTCGATAGCGTCGCGCCCTGAGCCTTTCGAAGGGCCGCTGACGTACGTGAGAGAAACAGTCGAGGTCGTTGTCGGCGTGGTTGGACGACCCCACGGCGTGCGCGGCGAGGTGAGCGTCGGTCTTCGTACCGATGAACCCGACCGGCGGTTCGCCGTCGGTGCCCTGCTGCGAGAGGAGGGCGAGTCCCGGGTGCTCACGATTGCCTCCAGCCGGGCGCACAGCGGACGGTGGCTGCTCCGCTTCGTCGAGGCTCCGGATCGCAGGACCGCCGAGGCGCTGCGCGGCGTCACCTTGGTGGCCGACGTGTTGTCGGGCGAGCGCCCTGACGAGCCCGAGGAGTTCTACGACCGGCAGCTGATCGGACTTCGGGTGCTGGACGCGGCCGGGCGTGAGGTCGGGCAAGTTGGCGCCGTGTTGCATCTGCCGGCCCACGACGTGCTGGAGATCCAGACCTCCGACGGCGAACGGCTGGTGCCCTTCGTCGTCGCGCTGGTGCCGGAGATCGACGTGGACGCCGGGACGCTCGTCCTCGCCGACGTGCCCGGCTTGCTCTCTGACGGGGGCGAGCAGTGATGCGT
Source organism: uncultured Actinomycetota bacterium (assembly GCA_963791865.1). Classification (GTDB taxonomy): domain Bacteria; phylum Actinomycetota; class Actinomycetes; order Propionibacteriales; family Propionibacteriaceae; genus Microlunatus. The sequence goes on along the minus strand of CAWBUC010000020.1, from coordinate 89,496 downwards.
ATCGACGTGATCAGCATCTTCCCCGACTATCTGGCTCCGCTGCGGCTCTCGCTGGTCGGCCGCGCGATCGAGACGGGCCTCGTGGAGCTAGGCGTTCACGATCTGCGTGACTGGACGCACGACCGGCACCGGACCGTCGACGACGCCCCGTACGGCGGCGGGCCGGGCATGGTGATGCGGCCCGAACCATGGGGTGAGGCACTCGACGCCGTCGCCCGCGAGGACACCCGGCTGGTGGTCTTCAGCCCATCCGGGACACGGTTCGCGCAACCGCTGGCCGCCGAGCTGGCGCAGGAGGCGCACCTGGTGCTGGCGTGCGGGCGTTACGAGGGCATCGATGCCCGGGTCGTCGAGGACGCCGCGACCCGCCTGCACGCCGAGGAGTTGAGCATCGGCGACTACGTTTTGAACGGAGGCGAGGCGGCGGCGCTGGTTGTGATCGAGGCGGTCGTCCGACTCCTGCCGGGCGTCATCGGCAACCCGCAGTCCTTGACGGAGGAGTCGCACTCGGCTGCTCACGCCGGCCTACTCGAGTACCCCCTCTACACCAAGCCGCCGTCGTGGCGCGGGCTCGACGTACCAGAGATCCTGCTGTCGGGTCACCACGCCGAGATTGCGGCCTGGCGGCATGCGCAAGCCCTGGCCAGGACCGCGGAGCGCCGCCCCGACCTGCTCCCGCCCGAAGCTGCCAGACTGGGCCCCGGAGGCGAGCGATGACGAACGCCTGGGTGGCGGGCACGGTCGAGGAATTGGTGCGAGGCGCGACCGACCGCCGCCCGGTGCGCAGCAGTGACGCCAAGTCGGGCTCGACGTTCGAGACCCTAACGATCGACGGCCGGTCCTGCTTCCTCAAGCTGGTCTCCGCGGAGTCGGACTGGATCATGCGATGCACCGGCAACACGAGTCATTGGGAGCTCACCGTCTGGCGGAACGGGCTCTACGCGGATGTGCCCACGGTGATCGATCCGGCGGTGATCGGCATGGCCTTGGAGACATCGGAGACCGGCGCATCCCGCCTGGCCATGCTGATGCACGACTACTCGGCGCATCTCGTGCCACCCGGTGATGACGTGATCACCGCGGCACAGCACGGGCGTTTCCTCAGCCACATGGCAGCCATGCACGCGCATCACTGGCATTGGCAAGATCATCTGGGACTGTGTTCGGTCCAGCAACGGCTGCTCTTCTTCGCTCCCGTGACCATCGCCCCCGAGCTGTCGAGGGATCCGGTGCCGGGCGCCCTGCAGGTCGCCGAGCGCGGCTGGGCACGACTCCCGACGATCGATCCCGCCCTGCATGAACTGGTCAGTCGCATTCACGCAAACCCGGACCTCCTCGCCGGGATGATCATGGAAACCCCCCAGACCTTCGTCGCCGGGGACTGGAAGCTCGGTAACCTCGGCAGTCGGCCGGACGGCGTCAGCGTCGTCTTGGATTGGGCGTATCCCGGCGCGGCCCCGCCCTGCTGGGAACTGGTCTGGTACCTAGCCCTCAATCGGACCCGCCTGCCAGAGCCCAAGGAGGCGGCGATCGCGCGCTACCGGGCCGCCCTGGAGGCGGCGGGTTGTGACACCACCGGCTGGTGGCAGCGTCAACTCGACCTCTGCCTGATCGGCATCATGGCCACCTTCGCGTGGGAGAAGGCCGTCGGCGACCCTGACGAGCTGGCGTGGTGGTCCCGCACGGTCACCGAGGCCGCCAGCCGCCGCGGTTTGTGATCGAAGGCGCAGTGGCACTCGCGCCCTGAGCCTGTCGAAGCGACTTTGACGTAAGAGTGCCGTGAGTTTCGGGAAAGCCTTTACTGAATCGTTTTACTTCGCGTGCGCGGTGTTTTTGCGTCAGCCCGGAGAGGGCAAGTCGTGTGAAGTCCAGCACACCGTAGGCGTGATTACGCTGATCAGACCAGTTACCAGGGTGGCCTTACTTCGGAAAGCCTGGCCAAACGCTCTAGATTTGGGCGTGTGGCGGTAACTTCCTTGGCCCCGGCGCGCAGTGCGGCGCGCTCTACGGTCGCGCTCAAGGTGATCATGGCGGTCTCCGGCCTGATCATGCTCGGCTACCTGGTCTTGCACATGTACGGCAACCTCAAGGTGTTCGAGGGCCAGGCCAAGTTCGACGAGTACGCCCACCACCTCCGGATCATCGGTGAACCCGTGCTGCCGTACTCCGGGCTGCTCTGGGTGGTCCGGGTGGTGCTTGTGGTCAGCGTCGTCGCTCACGTCTACGCTGCGTTGACGCTGTGGCGACGGGCTCGAACAGCACGGGGCGGTACCAAGCGTTACTACAGCAGCAAGGCCAAGACCGGTGTGCAGCGCAGCTACGCCTCCTTCACCCTGCGCTGGGGCGGGGTGACGATTGCGCTCTTCGTGGTCTATCACCTGCTGCATCTGACCTGGAACGTCGTCGCTCCGGGCGGAGCCTCCGACAGTCCGTATGAGCGGCTGGTCAACGGTTTCCAGATCTGGTGGGTGACGCTCTCGTACGTGATCGCCATGATCGCGGTGTGCCTGCACCTGCGGCACGGAACGTACAGCGCATTGACCACGCTCGGACTCAACGGCAGCGTGAAGGCGCGATATCGGCTCAACCTCCTCGCCTATCTGGTGGCGGCTGTGATCACGGTCGGCTTCCTGCTGCCACCGCTGGCGATCTTCTTCGGATTGGTGCGGTAGATGAGACTTCCCTGGCAACGCGACGACTCGCTCTCCATCGACGCCGATGCCATCTACACCGAAGGTCGCGACATTGCGGACACCAAGGCTCCCGCCGTCGCGATCGAACGGCAGTGGGAAGAGCGCAGGTTCAACGCCAGGCTCGTGAATCCGGCGAACCGCCGCAAGCTGAGCGTGATCATCGTCGGCACCGGTCTGGCCGGTGCTTCGGCCGCGGCCACCCTGGGTGAGGCCGGCTACCAGGTCACCAGCTTTTGCTATCAGGACTCACCTCGTCGAGCCCACTCGATCGCCGCCCAGGGCGGGATCAACGCGGCGAAGAACTACCGCAACGACGGCGACTCGATCTACCGGCTCTTCTACGACACGGTTAAGGGCGGGGACTTCCGGGCGCGGGAGTCCAACGTCTACCGGCTGGCCCAGGTCAGCGTGCAGATCATCGACCAGTGCGTCGCCCAAGGGGTTCCGTTTGCGCGCGAGTACGGCGGGCTGCTCGACAACCGCTCCTTCGGCGGTGTCCAGGTGTCCCGTACCTTCTACGCCCGCGGCCAGACCGGTCAGCAGCTGTTGATCGGCGCCTACCAGGCCCTGGAGCGTCAGGTCGCGGCCGGCACCGTCGAGATGCACACCCGGCACGAGATGCTCGAGTTGATCGTGGTCGACGGGTTGGCCCGCGGGGTCGTGATCCGCGACATGGTCAGCGGGGAGATCAAGCCGTTCTTCGCTGACGCGGTCGTGCTCGCGACCGGCGGCTACGGGAACGTGTTCTTCCTGTCCACGAACGCAATGGGCTGCAACGTCACCGCGACCTGGCGGGCCCACCGGAAGGGTGCCTACTTCGCCAACCCGTGCTACACGCAGATCCACCCGACCTGCATCCCGGTCTCGGGTGATCACCAGTCCAAGCTCACCTTGATGAGCGAGTCGCTCCGCAACGACGGCCGCATCTGGGTACCGAAGTCCGGCGAGGACAAGCGCGACCCGCGTCAGATCCCCGAGAACGAGCGCGACTACTACCTGGAGCGGATCTACCCCGCCTTCGGCAATCTGGTGCCCCGTGACATCGCCTCGCGCGCAGCCAAGAACGTCTGCGACGAGGGTCGGGGAGTCGGCCCCGGCGGTCTCGGCGTGTACCTCGACTTCGCCGATGCGATCAAGCGGCTGGGCCGCAAGGCGGTCGAGGCCAAGTACGGCAACCTCTTCGACATGTACGCCCAGATCACCGGCGAGAACCCTTACGAGACGCCGATGCGGATCTATCCGGCCGTGCATTACACCATGGGCGGGCTATGGGTGGACTACGACCTGCAGTCCACGATTCCGGGGCTCTTCGTCGCCGGTGAAGCCAACTTCTCCGATCACGGCGCCAACCGGCTCGGGGCCAGTGCGCTGATGCAGGGCCTGGCCGACGGCTACTTCGTGCTGCCCAACACGATCAACGACTACCTGGCCGCCGGGCCGTTCCCCAGGGTCGACGAGTACCATCCGGCGGCGGCCCAGGCCGTGCAAGCGGTCCGGCAGCGGATCGACAAACTCCTGTCGATCAAAGGCAGCCGGACCGTCGACTCGTTCCACCGTGAGCTGGGTCACGTCATGTGGGACTACTGCGGGATGGAGCGCAGCGAGGAGGGTTTGCGCAAGGCCATCACACGCATCCGCGAGCTCAAGGCCGAGTTCTGGTCCGACGTCTTGGTGCTCGGCACCGGCGAGGAGCTGAACCAGGCGCTGGAGCGCGCGGGTCGCGTGGCCGACTTCTTCGAACTCGGTGAGCTCATGTGCATCGATGCGTTGGTCCGGCGGGAATCATGTGGTGGGCACTTCCGCGCCGAGTCGCAGACCGAAGACGGTGAGGCGCTGCGCCACGACGACGAGTTCGCCTACGTCTCGGCCTGGGAGTTCGGCGGCGACAGCCTCAACGGCAATGGGTCCAAGCCGATCCTCCACAAGGAGCCCCTGGTGTATGAGTACGTCGAGATGAAGCAGAGGTCCTACAAGTGAGCACGACCACCGGCGAGCGTCGGGTAGCGGAGCGCCGGCTGCGTCTGGACGAACGAGGGAGCAGACACGCTTTTCGTCTGCGAGCGAGAGAGGAAGACGCAGCCATGGGGCGCGCAGCGAGCGCGAGCCGGACAACACAGCGCGAAGCGAGCGCGAGCCGACAAGGCCAGAAAAAGTGAACGTTACCGTCCGGGTTTGGCGACAGGACGGACCTGATTCGCCGGGCCGGATGGTCGGGTACCACGTGCCCGACATCAGCGAGCACATGTCGTTCCTGGAGATGCTGGACGTCCTGAACGAACGGTTGACGTCTCGTGGCGAGGAGCCCATCGCCTTCGACAGTGACTGCCGGGAGGGCATCTGCGGTCAGTGCGGACTGGTCATCGACGGCGTACCGCACGGTCCGTTGCAGACCACGACCTGCCAACTCCACATGCGCTCGTTCTCGGACGGGGCCCTGATCGACATCGAGCCGTGGCGGGCCGAGCCGTTCCCGGTGATCAAGGACCTCGTCGTCAACCGGGGGGCTTTCGACCGGATCATCCAGGCCGGGGGCTTCATCTCCGCCCCGACCGGCACGGCACCGGATGCGCACGCGACACCGATCCCGAAGAGGGATGCCGATCACGCGTTCGACGCGGCGACCTGCATCGGTTGCGGCGCGTGCGTCGCCGCCTGCCCGAACGGCTCGGCGATGCTGTTCACCGCCGCAAAGGTGACGCACCTCGCGTTGCTGCCCCAGGGGCAGCCGGAGCGGCACTCCCGCGTGCGCGGCATGGTCGCCCAACAAGACGCCGAGGGTTTCGGCGGCTGCACCAACATCGGCGAATGCGTCGCCGTGTGCCCCAAGGGCATTCCCATGGACACGATCAACCAGCTCAACCGCGACATGCTCGGTGCGTTGGCCCATCCGCACGACTAACCCCTCGTCTAACCCCTCGTCCAACCCCTCTCCAACCCCTCGTCGAACAGATCAGCGAGGTTGGATTTCCCTGTTGACTTGGGGGAAGCTCGATGTCACATCGACATGCTCAGGCCGACAGGGTCGACAGCCCGGCGGCAACCGCGAAACCCAGCACCGTCGCGAGACCGGCCCAGTCCTTGGCCTTGTGCCTGGCCTCCGGAATCATCGCGTCGGTCATCATCACCAACAAGGCACCGGCTGCGAACCCGTCGATGAGTGCCTCCATCGGCCCACCCGTCACTCTCGCAAGGGCGTGACCGCCGACCGTCGACAGCATGCAGATCGCGGCCACGATGCTCCAGAGCCCCATGATCTTGCGCCGGGTCCAGCCAGCCGCCGCCATGGCGGAGGCGGAGCCAACCGCCTCGGGAAGGTTCGAGACGAAGACCGCGGCCAGCAGTACCACGCTGATGCCGCCGCCGCGCTCAAGACTTATACCGAGCACCGCCTGTTCGGGAATGCCGTCCAGCAGCGCGCCCAAGGCGAGCGGCAGTCCGGCGGCGGCGCCGGGCGTGGCCTCGAGGCGCTTGACCCGCCGGTTGGCGAGGAAGTACGTCGCGGCGCCCAAGGCGAGACCGACGGCGACCGGTCCCGGCCCGGCGACCTGGATGCCCTTCTGCGCCAGTTCGAACGCGACGCTGGCAATCAGGGCGCCCGCACCGAAGGCCAGCACGCAGCCGAGGACGATGTTCCGCCACGTGTAGATCATGCCCAGCAGCGCGCCGATGACGAGCGACGATGCGGCCAGTGCCCCCCACCCCAGCGCCGCCACCATGGGACGATCCTTAACCAGGGCCAACCGATTCGGCCAGCGGGGTCGCCTCCCGGAAGGACTCGGATGCCACCCACTGCCCGAAAGCCTCCGTCCCGAGCGCGGCGAAGACCTCGGCCGTCTGGCTGGCCTGGTGCTGCAACGCGGTGATCTTGCGCTGGAGATCTGCGCCGCGAAGGACCAGCCGCAGGCTGACATCGTCGTCCGCCACGACGGGTGGTCCCACTCCGAGGTAGTAGACACCGAATCGGTCATCGATGGGTTTGATCGTGGCGGCGTCCGCCTCGGCCACGACGGCCTGCAGCAGCCGGATCGGACGAGTGGCGCGGGCGGAGGCCACGAGACCCCAAGTCGCGACGGTCTGGTGGTCGGGATGCCCGGTGAAGCCGTCCGGGCCGAAGGTGAGTATGGTCTCGGCGCCGACCTCCTCGAGAACCGCGCTCAGCCGGCCGATCGCCACCTCGGAGTCCACGGCGGGAAGTCCGCCGTCCGGGTAGTCGAGCCAGTGGTGCTCGGTGACTCCCAGTTCGGCGAGGGCGGCCGTCAACTCGGTTGACCGGAGCTGTCCGAGGGCGGCTCGCTGCTCGGCGGTCCCGCTGCGGTCGAGTCCGTTGCCGCCGTCTCCTCGGGTGGCGGTCACACAGACCACCCGTACGCCGGACGACGTCAGTGCTGCCATCAGGCCTCCCGCGAGGTACGTCTCGTCGTCGGGGTGGGCCCAGAGCGACACCGTCGTGCCTAGAGAAGACAGGGTGCCGAGAGCGGATGCATCGTGCTGGCCGCCCGGGACCGCGGAGCGCGGAGCGCGACAGATGAACTCGGTCATGGACCCATTCCAGCCGATCCCGCTTTCATCTCGCTGTCACCAGCTTGCCCCAAGCACGCGGCGAACCAGCTCCGGTCGCTACGCTCGGAGGCGCTCTACGGCGGATTCGACCAGGGCCAGTTGCGGATGCTGCAAGTCGCCCTCCGACTGGTCGAAGGAGACGTTGAAGTCCTCGCCGTAGTGCAGGTACACGGTGACCATCAGGCGGTCCTCGACCAGGGTGAGGCCGGCGCTCTCCCAGAAGGCGTTGTCACCGTCGACGCCTCCGGGACGCTGGTAGACCACCTCACTCACCAGTGCCCCAACTTCCACCGAGACACGCTCGTTCACGAAGCCCAGATCGGGTACGACCTCGTAGCCCTTGGCCTCGAGCTCGGCCGGACACCTCGCCAGCCAGCTCGCGTAGACGTCTCGGGCCTTCTTGGCCGCCGCGGCGTCGGCGAACTGGAGCGCCTGGTTGTAGATGCGCGGCTGGTTGCGCAGCGGGCCGGGATCGGGGGCGCCCTGAGGTCGACGATGTCGTACCGGAAGTTCCGCTGGACCGTGTTGACGACACCGAGGTCGATGCGGCCCACGGTGGCCCAGCACACCGACATCTCGTTGATCCAGCGTCCAGCACCCTCCTTGGCGATGACCGGCACGGTGGTCTCGCGCGTCCTCGACGGGCACTTCATCGGTCGTCATCAGGTTCTTGGCGGTCACCGTGCGCGTAGCCGCCGAGCTCGGCTCGGTCGGCTTCTGCATCGCCGGAGTGCCCGCCGCAGAGGCTGGTGGCACCCTCTGGTCGCCACCTCGCAGCAGGCCCGGCGTTGCGACCACACCGGCTCCGGCCCCGAGCAGGGCGACGAGCACGCCGGCTCCGATCAGGGCGTACCGGTGCCGACGACGTTGGTCACCCAGTGGCCGCAACTGTCCGGGTGCGTTGTCCTCCGCCACGGAACGTCTCCTTTGGCCTGACTGCTGGCCCGATCCTGCCCTTCGCCGAGCGGGTGAGGCCAGCACCGGTGCCCGGACGCTCGCGTGTCCCACAACAGTGTCACCCCTCGAGACGTCGCGAGGTTGCGTGCGACTCGCCTACGGGGCCGCCTCGCGCAGCTCACGCTCCAACGGGGTGGCGAAGGAGGGCACCACCGCGCCGGTCAGCCGTGATTGGAGCACCACCGCGGCCTGCTCGACGGCCTCAACGGCCGCCGCGCCCCGGTCGACGAGCAGCCGCGTGACGACGACGCCATCGGGGCGCACCGCCCAACCACCGACGATCTCGCCGCCCCACCAGACGGTCGGGCCGACGTTTCCGTTGCGATCGTAGAGCGCAGCGCGAACCGAACGGTCCGGCGGCAAGAACCAATCCCGAGCCTTCCACCCCATGGGGGTCGGGTCCAAGGCGGGCAACAGGGTGGCGACGGGAGCTGTCGGGGGCGGGGTCTCCTGGTCGGTGGATGCCACGATGCCGGTCCCGTCGGTCACCGCGACCTCTGCGGTCGCCACTCCGGCGAGCGCGGCTCGTGTCTGGCGCAGCGACCAGCCGGTCCACCAGGCGATGTCGGCCTCGGTGGCCGGCCCGAATCGATCGAGATACGCCTCGACGAGTCGGGACCTTGCCTCCGCCGGGGTCAGCGGGGGGATTCCGGACGGCCACCAGCGGTCGGCCGATTCCCACGTGTGCTGCCGAGACGCCCAGGCACCACGTGGTCGACCACGCACTATCCGGCCTTCGGCACCCATCAGGGTCAGCACCTGGGTGGTGACATTGCGGCGGACGTCGTAGCTCTTGTCGGTGGTTGGCAAGAACGCCGTCCGGAGAAGGGGCACGGCGACCGAAAGCTGCGCTCCGGTGGCCACCCCGAGCTTCTCCAGCGCCGCGGCGGTGTCGGCCTCGACAGCGGCGAGCCATGGGATGGGGTCGGCCGGGACCGGCGGCTCGGTCGGCAGGGTGGTGAGCTGGCTGAGCAGGCGCTTGCGGAGAAATGCGGCGATCTCCAGGGCCGCTCCGTAGTGCACGATCGGCACCAGCGTCTGCGGCACCACGAACAGCGTCCGCCGCATGGCCATCAGTCGAACCAGTGTGCGGTCGTCGTAGAGCGCTCGGGCGACGGCGGCAAGATCCGACTGAGCTGATCGAGCCAGCACGGACAAGAAGACGGTGGCGGGATCGGTCGCGTGCAGGACGACGACGGAGGCGGCCGCCTCCTCCGGTGTGGCTGCACCTCCGGTCAGATGGTGCCGCGCCACCAACCGCGCACGGCGGTGCTCGTCGGAGATGCGTGGCAGGGAGGCGGTCATGTGGGAAGCCTTTCGGGCCTGAGCATATTGGCCCTTCGACAGGCTCAGGGCGCGAACCGGAGGCACGGCTCCTGTCGTAGCACGCACCGGCGACACCCCGGCGAGCGTCGTTAGCGGAGCGCCGGCTCGGTCTGGACGAGCGAAGGAGCAGACACGCTTTTTCGTCTGCGAGTGAGAGAGGAAGACCGAGTCATGAGGCGCGCAGCGTGCGCGAGCCGGAGAACACAGCGTGCGCGAGCCGGAAAGCACTGTTGAGCGGGTGATGAGCCGGCGTTGAGCGAAGTATGAGCGCCATCGACATCCTGAGGAATTGTGAGCAATCCCATCCCCACCTTCATCCACGGCCGCGATCCGATCTCCCAGGCGGGGGTTGTGAGCCAGCTCAGATCGCGACCAGAGATCCGCGTCGTCGACCAGGCGGAGCAGGCCGACGTCGCGGTCGTGATCGCCGATCAGGTCGACGCGAACACGGCCCGCGAACTGCGGAGCCTGCGCAAGGACGGCCGGCCGCAACTCATGCTGGTGGCCACTGCGGTCGACGACGCGGCCCTGGTCCTGGCGGCCGAAGCGGGAGTGGCCGGGTTGCTCCGGCGCAGCGACGCCAATCCCGACACTCTGGTCCGGACGATTCGGCGGGTCGCCTCTGGCGAGGGAGAGGTGCCGCCTGACCTACTGGCGCCGGCTGCTGGAGCAGGTCGGTCGGCTGCAACGGCAGGTGCTGGCTCCGCGCGGGCTGACCTTCTCGGGTCTGACGCCGCGCGAGACCGAGGTGCTGCGGCTGGTGGCCGACGGGCACGACACCTCCGAGATCGCTCTTCGGATGTGCTACAGCGAGCGGACGGTGAAGAACGTCCTGCACGACCTGACGACGAGGCTGCAGCTCCGCAACCGAACGCACGCCGTGGCCTACGCCGTTCGAGAGGGTCTGATCTAGGTGATCCATGAGGTGGACTCCGCGCTGCGCGCGTTGATCGAGCGCGATGCCGTCGGCACCCGCGACGTCGAGGTCGTCTTCGACGCGCCGACCCGCGAGTGGGCGGGACGACGCAATGCGCCGACCATCGACGTCTACCTGTACGACATTCGGGAGGACCTGCGCCGCCGCGAGCGGGGTCTCCTCAACGAGTACGACGACGACATCCGGGTGATCGCCCGACATCTGCCGCCGCGGCACTTCAAGCTCTCCTACCTGGTGACCGCCTGGACCCAGCGTCCCGAGGACGAACACCGTCTGCTGTCGTCGTTGCTGAGCACCTTCCTGCGCTACGACGCGCTGCCCGCCGACCTGCTCAGCGGGCCGCTGGCCTCCCTCGAGCGACCGGTGCCGGTCACCGTCGCGCTGCCGCCACCCGAGGACCGGGCCTTCGCCGATGTCTGGTCTGCTCTCGGCGGTGAGCTGAAGCCGTCCATCGATCTCGTGGTCAGCACGCCCGTCGAGACCGGGCAGCGTTACGAGACGGGACCGCCGGTCACCGTCCCGCCAGTGGTGTCGATGGGCGGAAGCACCGGCTGGCCACCGACCGAACGGGCCGGCGGCGAGCGGGCCGGGGGAGTGGGCGCCGGCGGAACGCGTGAGGAGGCAGCGCCCGACCAGCGCGTCACGATGCGGCGACAACGGCGCCCGAGGAAGAGGTCGTGACAGACCGGAACGCGAGGGACGTCGGCCTGTCCTATCTGCTGGACCGCGCCAGTCTCGTAGAGGACCGGGTGCGCGCCGTTGTCGCCGAACGCCGAGCCGCGGACCACGCACCCGACGACCCTTTCCGTGGTCTGTACCTCAGTGACGAGACGGTCGACCGACTGCTGGAAGGATCGGTGGACCCGTCCGCTCAAGAGTCGCCGCCGCACGACGCGGCTCGAGCAGCTCGCACGAGTCTCGAGGCCGAGGCCGACCGGTTGGAGGCCGCGGGTGCGCGTCTGCGGCTGCGTGAGGCGGCCCGCGCCGCCGATCTGACCGACCTCGACGTCGAGTTGTTGATCATCGCCCTGCTGCCGGATCTCGATTCCCGCTTCGAGCGCCTGTACGCCTATCTCAATGACGACGTGACCCGGCGCCGCGCGTCGGTCGGATTGGCCCTGCAGCTGGCCGGCCAGTCCGCGATGTTGGCGGCGGCGCGGGGACGGCTGGAGCCCAGTCGACCGCTGCTCGCCGCGGGGCTGCTGCTGATCGAGGACACCGACCGGCCGCTCCTGACCCGTTCGCTGCGGGTCCCCGACCGCGTCACCGCCCACCTGCTCGGCGACGACGCGGCCGACCCGCTGGTGGCCCCGCTCGTCGAACCCGTCGTCGCGTGGTCTGAGCCGTTGGCCGAGCGGCTGGGTCGAGCCCTGTCCGCGGGTGTGACGTTCGTCTATCTGCACGAGCGGGTCACCGGGACCGGCAACGCGATCGCGGTGTCCGCCCTGGCGCACGCGGGGCGTCCTTCGGTTGCGATCGATGTGCGCCGGCTCGCCAACGCCCATGATCCGGTTGCCTTGGTGGCCTTGACCGTACGGGAGGCGTTGTTGGCGAACGGCGGGGTGGTGGCGGGTCCGGTCGCGCCGCTTGCCGAGGAAGCGGCCGAGGCGGTGCAGGTGTTCGCCTCGGCCCCGGTGCCGGTCCTGCTGGTCGGCACGGCGACCTGGGACCCACAGTGGTCGACGACGGCTCCGCTGGTGCTCGAGGTGCCACCGCTGCTCGGTCGCGAGCGGCTGAGCTTGTGGGAGCGGGAGCTCGGGCCGCACGCCGCTGCGTTGCATCCTCTGGATGTGGCGGGACATCTCGCCTTGGGGCCGACGCAGATTCATCGGGCCGTGCGGGCGGCCGAAGCCTCCGCCCGCCTGGCCGGCGGGCCCGTGACGGCGGAGGATCTCCGGCGGGGCGTGCGGGCCCAGAATGCGGCCGGTCTGGAGCGGCTGGCGCGGCGGATCGAGCCGGAGGTCGACTGGGAGGACCTCGTGCTGGCTCCGGCCGTGCTGCGCGGTCTGCGGGAGGTCGCGGCTCGGGCCCGCCACCGCGACACCGTGCTGACCGATTGGCGGATGCGTCGCGGTGGTGGCCGCGGGCACGGCGTCACCGCCCTGTTCGCCGGCGACTCGGGCACCGGCAAGACGATGTCGGCCGAGGTGATCGCGACTGATCTGCGACTCGACCTCTACACGGTGAACCTGGCTACGGTGGTGGACAAGTACGTGGGGGAGACCGAAAAGAACCTCGAGCGCATCTTCGCCGAAGCGGCGGGCGTGAACGCCGTGTTGTTCTTCGACGAGGCCGACGCCATCTTCGGCAAGCGCAGTGACGTCCGGGACGCCCATGACCGCTACGCCAACATCGAGAGCGCCTACCTGTTGCAGCGGCTGGAGACCTTCGACGGACTCGCGGTGTTGGCCACCAACCTGCGGGCCAACATCGACGAGGCCTTTACCCGGCGGCTGGACGCGATCATTGACTTCCCGGCACCTACACCGGAGCTCCGCCGGTCGTTGTGGGTGCACTGCCTGGCGTCGCCGTTGCCGGTTGCCGACGACATCGACCTGGACTTCCTCGCGGAGTCCTTCGAGCTGGCCGGCGGCAACATCCGTTCCGCTTCGACCACGGCGGCCTATCTCGCGGCCGCGGGGGGCGCGCCGGTCACCATGGAGCACCTCATCACCGCCGTCGAGCAGGAATACCGCAAGCTCGGCCGGTTGGTGCTCGAGCGTGAGTTCGGCCGCTACTACGACGCCCTCGTGAAGTGAGGTCCGGCGTGACGCGTGGGCCCAGTGGCCCGTTAGGGAGATCTCTAACGTTGGGAGCTGCCCACGCGGCGCTCCGCGGCGTTCTCGTCGTCGGCCATAGAACAACGCTATGACCTCCTCCTCGGCCTTGCGGAGCATCCACTGGACAACTCCCAACGGCAAGGAACTCCCTAACGCACCACTTGAAGTCTGCCCGTTCGGGCAACGGATAGCGCCGGTTGGCTCTGCCGTCGCGCCGCGCGACATGTCAGAGTGGATGTGGAGCGTGAACGCGGAGGTTGCCATGCATGATCACCTGTCCGATTCCCGACGAGATCCGTTCCGGCCGAAGGGCGACCGGATCGACGACGAGTTGGGTGACCACCTGGGTCGCGCAGCGGCTGAACGTCGCCCCGACGTCTTGGGCGCCGGCGGTCTGCTCGGACTGCAGCGCGTCGCCGGCAACGCCGGGGTGGCCTCGCTGCTGGAGGACGAGCAGCGCTCGCCCGTGCACGACGTGATCAGTTCCGGCGGACGCGCGCTCGATCCGGACGTGCGGACCGACATGGAGTCCCGCCTCGGAGCCGATTTCGGCGACGTGCGGATCCACGACGACGCGTCCGCGGCCGACTCCGCCAAGGCGGTCAACGCGCACGCCTACACGGTCGGTTCGAACGTCGTGTTCCAGCGCGACACTTATGATCCGTCGTCGCAGGCAGGTCGAACGACGTTGGCCCACGAGCTGACCCACGTGATGCAGCAGCGCAGCGGGCCCGTCGACGGAACGTCCGCGCCCGGCGGCATCAAGGTCAGCGATCCGGAGGATCGCTTCGAACGGGAGGCAGCGAGCAACGCAGACCGAGTCATGACCGGGCCGTCTGAAGTTCCTGCGGTGAGTGCGGGGTCTCCGGCGGTTCAACGCCAAGCTGCCGAGCCCGAGGAGGAAGAGGAGCCGGTCCAGGGGTGTTCCTGCAACGCCAAGAGGCCGGCGAGGAGGAGGAGGAACCGGTCCAGGGACTCTTCGTCCAGCGCCAGGGCGAGGACGAGGAAGAACAGCTGCCGGCTTAACGCCGACGGACGCGTCGCTCCCGATCCGGAGCCCCCATGACCGCTGCGCACCAGACGTCCGAACGGCCGGGGACGTCGCTCCGGGCGGCGCTGGCTGAAGGCCGGAAGAGGGCCGGCCCGAAGCCGGCCGCGCCGCTGGTCGGACCGTCGGCCGTGCTGGCGCTCCAGCGCAGGGCCGGCAACGCCGCGGTCAGCGCCTTGTTGGCCGCGAAGATCAGATCCCCCGGCCAGTCCTCGCTGGCCGATATCGACGGCGCCCTGCGTGAACTGCGGCGCGACGAGCCGGCCGTCGGCACGGTGGAGAAGGGACTGAAAGCCGCTCAGGCGACCGGCGTCCCCGTCGAGTTGGAGGGCCCTAAGCCGCCGGCGTCGGCTCTGGCGGTGACCAAGACCGGATTCGGTCCGGGTGCGGTGCCGGCCAAGAAGCCGGTGCCACCGCCCAAGCCCGTACCGGCGGTGTCTCCACTCGGTAAGGCCGGCGCCAAGACCGCCAAGACCGCCAAGACCGCAAGACCGCCAAGGCGGGCAGGGCGGCCGCGGGCGGTCCGAAAGCAAAGTCGGCCGCCGCGGCTGGCGGCGGCGCGCTGGCGCCGGGCCGCGCACCGTTGTCGGGGGGCCAGCTGCTCCAACCGCCGGTGGCGCCGACTCCCGTGCGGCCCGAGGAGGACCCGGCCTTCGGTCAGGTCACCGGTCAGGTCAAGGGCTTCGCCCAGGAGAAGAAGGCTCACCCGCCGGCTACGGCGAAGGCCAAGGAGGCCCAAGACGCGGCGCTGCCGCCGGCCGGTGACATCGCCGGGCAGGCGCAGGCCGCCAAGACCGACACCATGGACGCCCAGCAGGCGGGCACGTTCGATAAGAAGGCGTTCATTGCCGCCGTCAAGGCGGCCATCGAGGCGAAGTCCCCGAAGACGCTCAGCGAGGCCGACAAGTACAAGGAGTCCGGCAAGGCCGGTGAGGTCAAGGGTGAGGTTAAGGGTCTGGTCACCGCCGGCAAGGAGGGTCAGGCCAAGGACATCGAGGCGGCCACCGAGGCGCCCCCGGACCAGTCGAAGGCGGTGCCGAAGCCAGTAACCCCGATGGGTCCCGAGCCGGCGGGAGCGGCCGTCGCCGTCTCGGCCGCTGGTGCGGTGCCCAAGGTCGCTCCCCCCGAGCAGACCAACCTCCAGGCCGGCAAGGCCCAGGCCAGCCAGGAGATGGCCGACGCCCAGGTGACCGAGCCGCAGCTGGCCCAGTCGAACGAACCGGAGTTCACTGCTGCCCTCGCCGACAAGAAAGCGGCCGCTGCGCACGCGGACACAGCCCCGCAGGAGTTCCGG
Organism: uncultured Actinomycetota bacterium; assembly: GCA_963791865.1. Taxonomy (GTDB): domain Bacteria; phylum Actinomycetota; class Actinomycetes; order Propionibacteriales; family Propionibacteriaceae; genus Microlunatus. The sequence goes on along the minus strand of CAWBUC010000020.1, from coordinate 73,901 downwards.
CAGGCCGAGCAACAGGTCATCGCCCAAGGCAAGGCGGACGCTAACGCTGAAACCACCGCAGGGATCGCCGGAATGCAGGGCGCCAAGGGCGCCGCGCTGGCGAAGCTGGTGGCCGACAAGGGCAAGACAAAGACCAAGGACGAGGCCAAGCGGGCCGAGGTCACTACCAAGATCACGAGCATCTTCACCGCCGCCGAGGCGGACGTGAAGAAGATCCTGGACGGCATCGACCCGAAGGTCGAGAAGGAGTTCAACGACGGCGAGGGCAAGGCGCGAGTTGCCTTCGAGAGCTACGTCGCGGCCAAGATGTCGGCGTACAAGGCAGATCGGTACAGCGGCTGGCTCGGTGGTTTGCGCTGGGCCAAGGACAAACTCGTTGGGATGCCCGACAAGGTCAACGAGTTCTACGAGGCCGGTCGCGAGCTGTACCTGAAGCAGATGGACGGCGTGATCTCCCGGGTGGCGGACATCGTCGGCGGTGACCTCACAGCGGCGAAGGCGCGGATCGCACGCGGCAAGGCGGAGATCGCCACGTACGTGAAGAGCCTGCCCAAGGACCTGAAGAAGGTCGGCTCGGAGGCGTCGAAGGAGATCGGCGAGCGTTTCGAGCAGCTGGAGAGCGAGGTCAACGACAAGCAGGAAGCGGTCGTCGACACCCTGGCCACCAAGTACGTCGAGGCCCGCAAGGGGCTCGACGAGCGGATCGAGAAGCTCCAGGAGGAAAACAAGGGCCTGGTCGACAAGGCCATCGGCGCGATCAAGGCCGTGATCAATACGATCCGCGAGCTCATCGCGATGCTGAAGGACGTCCTCTCCCGGGTGAGCTTCGTGGTCGGGGAGATCATCAAGAACCCGGTGGCCTTCCTCGGCAACCTGATCACCGGCATCAAAGGCGGCATCCTCAAATTCGCCGAGAACATCCTCACCCATCTGCGCAAGGGGCTGATGAGCTGGCTGTTCGGGGCGCTGGCCGAGGCTGGCATCGAGCTGCCCGACACCTTCGACCTCAAGGGCATCATCAAGCTCCTCGCTTCGATCTTCGGACTGACCTGGGCCAACATCCGCAACCGGATCGTCAAACAGATCGGCGAAAAGGCGATGGCGGCCATCGAGAAGGGCGTCGAGATCTTTTCGGTGCTGGCCAGCGAGGGCGTCTCCGGACTGTGGCAGATGCTGCTGGAGAAGCTCGGCGACATCAAGGAGATGATCCTCGAGCAGGTCAAGGACTTCGTGATCACCAAGATCATCACCGCCGGGATCACCTGGCTGATCGGGTTGCTCAATCCCGCGGCCGCCTTCATCAAGGCGTGCAAGTTGATCTACGACGTCGTGATGTTCTTCGTCAACAACGCCGCCCGCATCAAGGCCTTCGTCGACACCGTGATCGACTCGGTGGCCGACGTGGTGCGGGGCAACGTCGGCGGCGTGATCAACAAGATCAACGACGTGCTCGGGCAGCTGGTGCCGATCTTGATCGGCTTCCTGGCCAGCCTGATCGGACTCGGCGGCATCGGCCAGAAGATCCGGGAGATCATCACCAAACTCCAGAAGCCCGTCAACCAGGCTCTGGACTTCGTGATCAAGAAGGGTCTGCAGCTCGCGGCGCCGATCATTCGCGGGTTGAAGGGCGTCGGAGGCAAGATCAAGGCGAAGTTCGCCGCCGGCAAGGCCTACGTGAAGGGTAAGGCTTCCGCGGCACTCGGTAGACGGTGCGCGACTGGCTCGACCCTGAGGAAGTCGTTCCGAGCCGCCGATGGTGCACATCAGCTCTACTGGAGCGGGCGTGGCGCGTCCGCACGGTTAACCGTCGCAACGACGCCGACGCCGGTCGACGCAGTGCTGGTCCAGGCGTCGCGCGTGATCACGACATCGCACCCCAACTACGGCCATCTGCAGGCGGCTCAGGCCAAGCAGAGCGATATCCTCAAGATCAAGACTCGGGTCGAGGGTTCAGCACCGACCGCACGTCAGCCAACGGATGTCGATGCACGCTGAACACGGCCATGGAAGACCTCGTGAAGCTCTTGGTCCCGATCGTTCCCATAGTGTTTCCGAGCACTGCCGCACCTCCGCCGAGCACGTTGCCCGCCTGGGTCAAACCCTTCAAGCTCGTGAAGCTGACGCGGGAGAACCGAAAGGCCGAGGTCCTCAACGTCGACCTGTCCAGACCCCGCTCTTCCGATGGTGCAGTATCGGATCATCAAGCCGAGGTTGAAGGAGACAGACGGTTTCGAAGCACCCACTTCGGGCCGCACCGGAGCACCCGAAACGGTGTCCGCCACCTTCGTGAACAAGGCATGGACGGAGTACACCGCCGATCCTCGGAATCTCTACATGGGTCCGACTCCATCCAAGAACGGACCGGTTGGCAAGCTTGTCCAGACACGGATGACCGGCGAGGGAAAACCGGTAAACGGCCAGGTCAAGTACTACCGGGACGCGACAGGAACCCCTGACCCGCCGGGCAAGTTCGACCTCTATCCCATCAGCGAGTGCGCAATGGGCCACGTGATCGACGCCGTCACGTGGTGGTAACACCAACGGACGGTTCGCCGGCCCGCAGTCGAAGGCCGTCGAGAAGTTCATGACCGATCCGTTCAACTACGAGATCGAGCCATCTGGACCTAACTCGACTCAGAGGTGCACTACTCGGGGGGCGGGGTGGTCGGTATCTGCCATCAGCGAGGTAAGAACGTGCGGCACGGTTCCGAGCGACGCGAACCTAATTTCATGGTAACTGACAAGCAGCGGAGCCCGTTGCGGAGTTCGTGCGAGCCTGTGCGGCGAGCGGCAGGAACTCCACCGGTCCCGGGTGACGGGAAGTGGAGTAGCTACCGCGTCATTGACGGATCGGGCCCTCGACTCCGTGGTCTCCCGCAGTCTTGATCCGGTCCAGGCGGATCTGTCAGCTCGAACTTGATCGTGATCCTCTGGACGCTGCCCGGTCGGCTGCCCGTAAGGGCAGAGAGGCGTTGCCCTCCGGTGAGTCCGCGCGGTCCTGTCAGCGGGACGCGCGCCGAGAGCACGCTTCTCCTAGGCACCACGCCCGGGTGCCGACGCCTACCCCGCGTACAGCTAGGAGCCAGCATGCCGACCTATCAGTCACCCGGTGTCTTCGTCGAGGAAGCGCCTTCGGGCGCCCGGCCGCTGGAGGGGGTGGGTACCGCGGTCGCCTCGTTCATCGGGTTGGCCGAGCAAGGTCCGTTCAACGCACCCACGCTGGTGAGCAACTGGACCCAGTTCACGACCACCTTCGGCGGTTTCGTTCCGGGTTCATATCTTGCCCAGTCGGTCTACGGCTACTTCATGAACGGCGGCGGCAACTGCTACGTCGTGCGCATCGGCCAGAACGGGTCCGATGGTGGCCCGGCACCCCGGAGCGCCCGAGCCAAGGAGCTTGCCGCAGCCCCGACCGCGCAGATCGGCCGGCTCAAGATCAACGTGCTCGACCCCGCGGTCCAGCCGGGGGAGATCAGTGTCGAGGTCACCGCGGCGGGCGGCGACAGCCCGAGCGAAGACATGTTCCGGCTCGTGATCAAGCGGAACGGCGAGATGGTGGAGGAGTTCGATCGCGCTTCGTTCGGCCGCGGCAAGCAGAACGTCGTCACCATGGTCAACGCCGTCTCGAAGACCATCTCGGTCGAAGACACCGGCAGCGGCACCGTGGAGCGGCTGGCCGACGGCGAGACCGCGCTGGTGGCGCCGGCCCCACCGGCCGCGCTGCCCTCGCCCCGACTGAACGCCGACGACTACGTCGGCGACGTCGCCGACCGCACCGGCTTCGCCGGCTTGGAGGCGGTCGACGAGATCACGATGCTCTGCGTCCCGGATCTGATGAGCGCCTACCAGCAGGGCTCGATCGACCTCGACACCGTGCAGGCGGTGCAGACGGCCATGATCGCCCACTGCGAATTGATGGGTGACCGGATCGCCGTCCTGGATCCACCACCCGGCTTCAACGCCCAGCAGATCAAGGAGTGGCGGGTCGACAAGGCCCGCTACGACTCGGCGTACGCCGCGCTGTACTGGCCGTGGGTGAAGACCATGAACCCCGCTACCGGGCTGCTGAGCTACATGCCGCCGTCCGGACACGTCGCGGGCATCTGGGGTCGCAACGACGACACCCGCGGCGTTCACAAGGCGCCGGCCAACGAGATCGTCCGCGGGGCGATCGACATCGAGGTCAACATCACGAAGAACGAGCACGATCTGCTGAACCCCGAAGGTATCAACGTGATCCGGGCCTTTCCGGGACGCGGCGTCCGGGTGTGGGGGGCGCGCACGCTGTCGTCCGATCCGGCCTGGCGTTACCTCAACGTCCGGCGGCTCTTCAACTTCTTGGAGGAGTCAATCCTGAGCGGCACCAGCTGGATCGTTTTCGAACCGAACGACGAGGCGCTGTGGGCCAAGATCAGGCGGACCATCGCGGCCTTCCTCGTTCTGCAGTGGCGAGCCGGTGCCCTGTTCGGCTCCACCCCCGACGAGGCCTTCTACGTCAAGTGTGACTCCGAGACGAATCCGGCCGAGGCGATCGATGCCGGTCAGGTCCTCTGCGAGATCGGCGTCGCTCCCGTCAAGCCGGCCGAGTTCGTGATCTTCCGCCTGGCCCAGTTCTCCGGCGGCGCCAGCTTGGTCAGCGAATAGTCCGCACCCCAACCCGAGACACACGAAAGGTAGTTGATCATGGCGTTTCCCACCGGCGACAAGGGTGTCGGACACTCGTTCGGACTGGAGTTCGACGGCATCACGATCAAGAGCATCAACGAAGTCAGCGGCCTCAAGATCGAGCAGGACGTGGTCGAACTGAAGGAAAACGGCCCGGACGGCAAGTACGTCATCCGCAAGCTGCCCGGCCGACCGAAGGTGCCCGACATCACGTTGACCCGCGGACTCAGCGAGGACCAGAGCTTCGAGAAGTGGGTGAAGGACAGTCAGTTCGGGAAGATGGCCGACGTGCGCAAGGGCGGCGCGATCATCGTCTACGACTACGAGGGTACCGCGGTCAAGCGCTACAAGCTGACCAACGCCTGGCCCAAGAGCCTGGAGATCGGCTCGATGAAGGCCGGTGACACCAGTGTCTTGACCGAGAAGCTGGTCCTCACCTGCGAAATGATCGAGGTCGAGTAATGCGGCGTGGGTCGCTGACGCTGCCCGATCCCGCCGCCGATGCCGCGCCCATCGACTCCGGTTCGCATCCCGAGGAGCACCTCCGAACCGAGTTCGCCTTTCTGCTGCCCCGGGGCTACGTGGACGGGTCGGGGACGGTGCATCGGGACGGGATCATGCGGTTGGCCACAGCGCGGGACGAGCTCGTCCCGCTGCGCGACGACCGTGTCCGGGAGAACCAGGCCTACCTGACCGTGGTGCTGCTGGCTCGCGTGATCACCCGCATCGGGACCATCGACGACGTACACGCGGGCGTGGTCGAGAACCTCTTCGCGACCGATCTGGCCTTCCTGCAGGACCTCTACCGCCGGGTGAACACCGAGGGACACACCCGGGCCGCGGTCACCTGTCCGTCCTGCGACCACCGGTTCGCCGTCGACGTGTCGGGTGGGCGCCTGGGGGAATCATGACGTACGCGACGGACCGGCTCTACGCCGAAATCGCGTACGTCGCGTACTACCTGCACTGGAACCGCGACGACATCCTCGACCTGGAGCACGCCGAGCGGCAGCGGTTCGTCGCCGAGACCGCCGCATTGAACACGCGGATCTCGCAGAGCTAGGAGCCCCGAGATGTCGTGGTGGTCCTCGGTCCGCGCGGTGCTGAGCCGGCCGGTTGCCGGCCGGCCTTCGGCACCCACCCCCGGGGATCCGCCGCGGCCGACACCAGGCGAGCCGGCCTGGCCGCAGCTGCCGGGCGTCCAGCGGGTGCTGGCCGAACCCATCACGCCGACCGCGCCCCTCGACGTGTTCGCCCGCTCCCTCACGGCGCATCAGAATCCGAGCTTTCTGGCGCCGCTTGGACATGCGGTGTCGGCACGCGCGGCCGGCGGTCTCGTCGATGGACTCGCCGACCTGTCGCCGGGCACTCCGCACCGCTATCGCTCGGCCGGTGAGTTGGCCGTACCCCGATCGGCGGTCAAGCCGGTCGTCCAACGCCAGGCGGTGAGCTGGGCATCCTTCGTCGACAGGTCGGCATCCTCCGACGAGGTCGCGCTTGAGCCCTGGACCGAGCCCCCCGAGGTGGGCCCCGACCACCTTCGCCGGTACCGGGCGAGGCGGATGCGCCACTGCGCGCCGTGAACGATCCACCGCCTGCAGCCTCGACCGGCCGGTCCGTGTCACCCGCGTCCCGTCCTAAGCTTGTCGACGGGCCAATCCGCGCTGCACTTGTCGGTTCAGCGGTTGGACAGCTCGCCGGAGCCGGTCGATCCACCTGTGCGTGCCCTGGGCTTGTCGAGGGGCCAATCGGCGTCGCCTGTCGTTCAGCGGTTGGACGGCTCGCCGGAGCCGGTCGATCCACCTGTTCGTGCCCTGGGCTTGTCGAGGGGCCAATCCGCGTCGCCTGGCGTTCAGCGGTTGGACGGCTCGCCGGAGCCGGTCGATCCACCTGTTCGTGCTCTGGGCTTGTCGAGGGGCCAATCCGCGTCGCCTGTCGTTCAGCGGTTGGACGGCTCGCCGGAGCCGGTCGATCCACCTGTTCGTGCCCTGGGCCTGTCGAGGGGCCAATCCGCGTCGCCTGTCGTTCAGCGGTTGGACGGCTCGCCGGAGCCGGTCGATCCACCTGTTCGTGCCCTGGGCTTGTCGAGGGGCCAATCCGCGTCGCCTGTCGTTCAGCGGTTGGACGCCTCGCCGGAGCCGGTCGATCCACCTGTTCGCGCCCTGAGCTCGTCGAAGGGCCTATCCGCGTCACCTGTCGATCAGGATCTAGCCGCCGGACCGGAGGCCGAACCCATCCCTGCGTCCACCGGTACGAAAGCGCCGACGGCTCCCTTGACATCCCGAGGCGTCGCTACCGGCTGTCGTCAGGGATGACCCGTCGGCTGCCGACGATCCGCCTGCGGTCCAGCGGACGCTCGCACCCCTGGCTCCGCGGACGACACGTGTCTGGCCGGTTGTGTCTGATCGGTCGCCTAGGCGGGCCGAGTGGCCCGAGCTACCAGCGCGTGAGCTGACCGTGGCACCGCTCGAGAAGCCGCCGACGTCGGCGGAGACCGAAGGCAGCTCCGAGGTCGGTCCTCGGCGCCGGACGACGTGCCGGGGGAGTCGCTTGATCTGGACCTCGCGATGCCTCAGACGGCCGCCGCCAGTTCCGATGAGCGCCCGACCGCTGCGCGAGGCAGCGAGCCGGACAAGGCACCGCTCAGCGGATTCGCCGCCGCGATCTCCAGGCTCCACGACGACGGTCAGGAATCGGCGACTCCACCCAGTTCTTCCGAAGCCTTCCCGCGCGCGATACCGGCATCCGCGCGCGAATCATCGCGCGCGGATGCCGGATTCGCGCGCGAAGACTCGATGTCGGAGTTCGCCGGCCAGCGCGCTGCCCGTACCGCTCGCGCTGCAGCGTGCGGCGACCGAGCACGCGTTCGTCGCCGACCCACCTGAACTCGGTGCCAGCGAGCGACGGTCGATCACGGGGCGGCCGGCGCCTGCCGCGCAACCGCTCGAGCCGATCAGCCCGCCGGCTCCGCCGGTAGCAGTAGAGGCTGCACCCGCACCGGCAGTCGGGCTCCTCGGGACACGGACCCCGTACGTCCAGCTGGAGCCGATGGTCCGATCCGCGCCGGCCGGCGAGGTGACCGCGCCGGTTGTACAGCGAGTCACGTTTCCTGCCGCCGGAACGACCCCGTCCCCGCCGGGGGCCCGGCCGCCTGATGCTCAGCTGGCCCAACATCTCGGCCGAGTTGCGTTGCCGGACGCCGTCCCAGTGAGCAGATCGAGCGTGGAGTTGCCCGTGACCGTCGCGCGCTCGGTCACCGCCGAGGCTGTCACTCCGGTGCTCAACGCCGAGGAGACCGCCTACCTGCCTCAGCCGTTCGCGTCGTTCGCTGACACCGGCCCGGAAGTGGCGGAGGTATACGAGCTTCCGACCTTTCCCAGCCCCGGAGGAGACGCGACACCGCTGGGGCCTTCATTGCCGCAGACGGCCGCGCCCGAGCACGAGCCGGCCGCGCCCGAGCACGAGCCGGCGCTTGCCCAACGGTCCAAGACGACGTTGCCGGCGTTGCCGATCGTGCAACGCCAACCGGCGCACGACTCGTCGCCCGACGAAGCTGACGGTGGCCCGCCCTTCGACGTCGAGTGCCGAGGTGTCGTTCGCCTCGATGTTTTCCGCGGCCGGCGGCGTAGAGCAGGAGAGCGGTTTCACGAGCGTCGACTACACCACTGTCGAGCTGACCGGCGCCGCGACTCCCGCCACTTCTCCGCCGGCTCCGGTGCTTCAGCGACAGGAGGCCGCCAGCGACTCCGCGGCCGAGGCGCCGACGCCGACGCCGAGACAACGGTCGCGGCTGCCGCCGCCGCGCCGCCGGGCGCTCCCGCGACCGGCGCGGACGTCGACGAACTCGCGCGGCGACTCTTTGAACCGTTGTCGGCACGGCTGCGATCCGAGCTATGGCTCGACCGCGAACGAGCAGGGCTGATGAGTGATGTACGGCCCTGAGAAATATCAGCGATCACGGGATCGGCGGCGACATGACTGATCGGGGGGAACCGGCGATCAGCCTCCGCTACACCGTCGAGATCGACGGAGCCGACCTGGGGGTCTTCAGCACCTGTGAGGGTCTCGGCTGTGAGCTGGTGCTGGAGCAGCGCGAGGAAGGCGGCAACAACGGCTTCGTCTGGCAGCTGCCGACGCGGATCAAGTACAGCAACATCAAGCTCACGCGACCGATCTGCAAGGACAGTGAGAAGTTGACGGCATTGGCTGGCGGGCTTCGCCACTGGCGTCAGCCTGCGCACCGCGAGCATCATCGCCCGCGGAACCGACGGAACCGCCATCGTCGACCTGGAACCTCGACGGAGTTCTGCCGGTCCGCTGGACCGGTCCCAGCCTGAATCAGGACTCGGCGAAGGTCGCGATGGAGACCATCGAACTGGCCTACCACGGGTTCTTGCCGGGGCGGGTGGCCGGGCGATGACCGAACCGATCGCCCTCCAGGTGCCGGCGGCCGCCAAACTGCTCAAGCCGATGGAGACGGGCGCCGCGGCGGGCAGCACGAGTCGCGTGAGCATGCAGCCGGCCATGCTGAAGATGTACGGCGCCGAACCCGCCGACGGGGGCAGCCAGACGGGGGAGTTCCTGGGGGAGTTGAAGTTCCAGTTCAACCCGAAGGAAGTCACCATCGCGAAGACGGCGAAATGGGGACGCGAACCGGCCAAGAACGGCAAGTCGGCCGGACCACCGGAATTCAACGGCGCCGACCCCTGCAAGCTCACCGTCGAGATGTTCTTCGACGCCACCAGCACCCAGGACGGCGCGGTCGTCACCGCGGTGGAGCAGCTCTTCAGCTGCTGCGTCCCGACCGAGAAGAGCCAGGTCCAAGGACAAGGCAGCGCCGCCGCTGGTGGTCTTCCACTGGGGCAAGGTCCGCAGCTTCGCCTCCTTCGTCACCTCGGTCAGCGCGAAGTACACCTTGTTCACCGCCGACGGCATGCCGATCAGGGCGGTCTGCAGCGTTGCCCTGGAGGAGATGCCGGGTGACCCGTTCAAGCAGAACCCCACGTCCGGCGGCTACGACGTGCGTCGGGTGCACCGTACGGTGGCCGGCGACTCGTTCGCCTCCGTCGCCTTCGCCGAGTACGGCGATCCGACGATGTGGCGTCGGTTGGCCGCCTACAACCGGATCGACGACCCGCTGCGGCTATCGGTGGGCATGACGCTGCTGCTGCCCCCGGCCGAGGAGCTGATGCCGCTATGAGCTCTATCACGAGCATGTGGCTGGTGGAGATCGATGGTCAGCAACTGCCCAGCGACGTCGCGGCGTTGTTGATCTCGGCCTTCGTCGACGACAGCCAGCGACTGCCGGACGTCTTCACGCCTGCGGTTCCGCGATCCGGGCCGGATCGTGCTCAGCAAGTCGGGTGCGAAGGTGGGCGCGAAGGTCAAGATCCGCGTCCAGGTTTCCGGCAGTCCCGCACCCGAGCCGCTCATCGAAGGAGAGCTCACGGCGGTCGAGGCGGAGTTCGACAGCGGCGGCACCTTCACCGTCATTCGGGGCTACGACGAGGCCCACCGCCTCTTTCGGGCTCGACGTACGCAGAGCTTCGTCCAGATGACCGCGTCCGACATCGCCACCTTGGTGGCCCGCGACGCCGGACTGACGATCGGCGAGGTGTCCTCGACCACCACCGTCTTTCCCCACCTTTCGCAGGCGGGGCAGACGGACTGGGACCTGCTGCAGCAGCTGATTCGCGACAACGGGTACGAGGTGGCTGTTCGCGACGGCAAGTTCTCCTTCACCGCCCCGACGACGGCGTCGGACGCCCCGACGGCACGAGGATCGAACACGTCCGAACCGCTGGTCCTGGAACTGGGCAAGGACCTGCTCCGCTTCCGCTCGGTACTCACCTCAGCGCAACAGACCACCGAGATCGAGGTCCGTGGCTGGGATGTCGCGACCAAGCAGGCGCTCACCGCTACCGTCCCGGCCAAGACGCGCAGTGCAGAGCTGCCAACGGTCAGTCCGGAGAGTTTGGCGAAGGCCTTCGGCGACAGCGTGCACACCTCGGCCGACGTGCCCTACCGCACGCAGCCGGAGGTCGACGAGGCCGCGAAGGCGCTCGCCGACGAACGCGCCGCGGGCTTTGCCGAGTTCGAGGGGGTGGCGCGCGGCAACCCGAAGCTCCGCGCCGGCGCAGCGATCAGCGTCTCCGGACTCGGCGAGCCGTTCGACGGGAAGTACACGGTGACCACGTCGCGCCACCGGATCGAGCCCACCACCGGCTACACGACCTCGTTCTCGGTCAGTGGCCGAGCAGACCGCACCCTGCTGGGGCTGGCCTCCGGCGGCTCGCGCGCCGGTCGCCGCCAGCCGGGTGTGGTCATCGCCCAGGTCAGTGACACGAACGACCCCGAGAAGGCCGGCCGGGTCAAGCTGACGTTTCCGTGGCTGTCCGACGACTACGTGAGCGACTGGGCCCGCACCGTTCAGCTCGGTGCCGGCAAGGATCGCGGCTGGGCAGTCCTGCCCGAGGTCGGCGATGAGGTGCTGGTCGCGTTCGAGCAGGGCGACTTCATCCGCCCGACCGTCCTCGGCGGCCTCTACAACGGCGTCGACACGATGCCCGCCGGGCCGACCGACCTGATCGACGGCGGGTCGGGTGCGGTCAACCGGCGGACGATGGTGTCCCGGAACGGCCACCGGATCGACCTGCTGGACGACAACGGCAAGACCGAAGGCATCTCGCTGAACACGAAGGACGACAAGCTCTTCCTGAAGCTCGATCACGTCGGCACCACGATCACCGTGCACGCGGACGGGAAGATCCTGGTCGAGGGATCCCAGGGCATCACCATCGACTCGGCCAGTGCGGCGATGGAGCTCAAGGGTGGACAGATCTCGCTGAAGGCCACCCAGGGGGTGACCGTGGACGGCGGCGGGGGAGCCGTGTCGGTGAAGTCCGGCAGTCAGCTCAGCCTGTCGGGGGTGACCGCAAAACTCGAAGGCAGCGGGACCACCGAGGTCAAGGGCGGGGCGATGTGCTCGGTGTCCGCAGCGATGGTCAAGATCAACTAACCGGATGAATCAGGAGATCGACTATGCCCATGGCTGCCCGGGTCGCTGACCCGACCGGTCACCCCGGCGTCATCGGACCGCCGGGCGTACCGACCGTGCTGATCGGCGGGATGCCGGCCGCGACCGTCGGCACGCCGCACATCTGCTCGTTCCCACCACCCGCGGTCCACCCACCGACAGCGATCATCCCGCCCGGCTGCCCGACCGTACTGATCGGCGGAATGCCGGCCGCCCGGATGGGTGACATGTCGGCCTGCGGCGCCCCGATCGTGATGGGCTGCCCGACCGTGATGATCGGAGGTTGAGATGACCGTCGGCGCAGCGGACGTGAGCATCCCCGGAACGGACTTCATCGGAGCCGGCTGGTCCTACCCCTTGGGCACCGACGCCACCGGCGGGGTCGCGTTGGTCACCCGCGAGCGGGAGATCGAGCAGGCGATGCGGCTCATCCTCGGCACCGCACGCGGCGAGCGACCGATGCGACCAGAGTTCGGCTGCCGGATCCACGATCACGTTTTCGGTCCGGCCAACTCGGCCACCGAGGGTCAGATCGCGTACGACGTGCGGGAGGCCCTGGAGCGCTGGGAGCCGCGCATCGACGTCAATGCGGTGGCGGTCGACTTCGACGCGATCGAGCAGGGGCGGCTCTACGTCGACGTCAGCTACGTGATCCGCGCGCTCAACGACCCGCGCAACCTCGTCTTCCCGTTCTACGTCATCCCGGCCGAGCCCGAGATCGGCGGAACTCCTGAACTCGCGTTGACGTCCGGCCCAGGAGGCTAGGCCATGTTGCCCGCTCCCAATCTCGACGACCGTCACTTCCAGGATCTCGTCGACGACGCCAAGCGACTGGTGCAGCAGCGCTGCCCCACCTGGACCGACCACAACGTGTCCGATCCGGGTGTGACGTTGATCGAGGCCTTCGCGCAGATGGTCGACCAACTCATCTTCCGGCTGAATCGGGTCCCAGATCTGCACTACATCAAGTTCCTCGAGCTGATCGGCGTCGAGCTCCGGGCACCGGCAGCGGCCACGGGCGAGGTGACCTTCTGGCTGTCCGCCCCCCAGCCGCAACCCGTGCTCGTCCGGAGCGAGTCCCAGGCGGCCACGCCCCGCACCGACGTGAGCGACCCCGTCGTCTTCAGCACGACCCGTGAGCTGCAGATCGTGCCCTGCACCTTCGAGCGCGCCGGCGCCCACCCGTCCGGCGGCTCACCCGTCGACAGCACGGCGGCCCTCGGTGCCGCCGGATTCCGGTGCTTCTCCTCCCCACCCGTCCCCGGCGACGCGTTGTTGGTGGGGCTGTCCAACGCCGTCCCCAGTTGTGCGGTGCTGCTCCGGATGGACTGCCGGGTGTCCGGGCGGGGGGTCGATCCGCGCCGGCCACCCGTGGTCTGGGAGGCGTGGAGCGATTCGGGCTGGGAGGCCTGCGAGGTGGGCTCGGACGAAACCGGTGGGCTGAACAAACCGGGCGACGTCGTCCTGCACGTGCCGGAGACCCACCAGGCCTCGATCATCGCTCGGGAACGGGCGGGCTGGCTGCGTTGCCGGCTGATCGAGGCCCAACCGGACCAACCGACCTACAGCGCGCCGCCCACCGTGGTGTCGATCGAGGCCATGACCGTCGGGGGGACGGTGCCGGCGGTGCACGCCGAGGTGATCCAGGGCGAGGTGATCGGCCGGTCCGACGGGACAGCCGGTCAGCGGTTCGCCCTGCAGCGACGCCCGGTCGTCACCTCAATGACGCCCGCGACGCTCACCGCCCTGTACGGCGAGACCGAGGAGGTCTGGCACGAGGCGCCGGCCGGGCACTTCGCCCAATCGCGGGCCGACGATCGACACTTCCGGATCGACGCCTACGCCGGACAGGTGCAATTCGGTCCGGCGGTCCGCGCGCCCGACGGCGGCGTGACCAACTTCGGGGCCATCCCCGCCGCGGGGACGGTCCTTCGGGTCGACTCGTACCGGACGGGCGGCGGGCGGCGCGGCAACGTGGCGCGCGGTCAGGTCCGGGTGCTCAAGACCTCGATCCCGTACGTGTCACGGGTGGAGAACCGGGCGCCGGCCGTCGGGGGCGCCGAGGCCGAGACCCTCGACGACGCCAAGGCCCGCGGCCCGCTACTGCTCCGCTCCCGCGGCCGGGCCGTCACGGCCGAAGACTTCGAACAGCTTGCGCACGACGTGGCTCCCGAGGCGGCCCGGGTCTCCTGCGTCGCCGACGCCGATCAGTCGGCGGGCGTCCGAGTGCTGGTCGTCCCGCACGTGGCCGGCGACGACGTCGGCCGGATCAACCGCGAGGATCTGAATCCCCATCCGGACACCCTCGAGCGGATCAGCACCAGTCTCGACAGTCGGCGGCTGGTGGGGACCCGACTGCTGGTCCAGCCACCGGACTACACCTGGCTCACCGCGGTGGTCAGTCTGAGTGCCCGGCCCCGCTTCGACCGCGCCGAGGTGCGCGCCGAGGTGCTCCGCGCCCTCTACCGCCTCTACGACCCGTTGTCCGGGGGTCCGGATGGGACCGGCTGGCCGTTCGGTCGCTCCGTACAGTCCCACGAGGTGCACGCCGCCCTGGCCCGGATCCCCGGTGTCGACATGTCCCGCGAGGTCCGGGTTTCCCTCTTCCCGGCCGAGGCCGACACCGGTCGCCGCGGCGAAACGGTCCAGCGGCTCGACCTGCCCGACATCGGGCTGGTCTACTCCTACGAGCATCAGGTGCGTGTTAACCGATGAGAGGGCTGCTGGAGGGGACCGCGACGCCGGCCCCGTTGGCGGACACCCTGCCGGCGATGCTCCGCGAGGATGTCTTCGCCCGTCAGCTGTGCGCCGGCCTGGACGAGGTGTTGACGCCGGTCATGCTCAGTCTGGATTCTTTCGCCGCGTACCTCGACGTCGGTACGACTCCGGAAGACATGCTGCCCTGGCTCGGCCAATGGCTCGGTGTGAACCTGGATCCGCGCCAGGAGGCGGAGGCTCAGCGCGAATTGCTGGGCCTGGCCCGCGAACTGCACCTGGTCCGCGGCACGGCAGCCGGCGTCGCTCTGGCCATCCGGACGGCGCTCGGGATCGAGGTGACGGTCTCGGAGACGGGTGCCGCGGCCTGGTCGGAGTCGGCGGGCGGCAATCTGCCGGGCGAGGCGATTCCGCGTGTCGTCGTGACCGCGCGCTCCGAACCCGGGCGCGAGCTCGACCTCGAGCGACTGGATGCGGTGATCGCGTCGGCCCTGCCGGCGCACGTGCGCTACCGCGTCCAGGAGGTATGAGAACTGGTGCACGCCATTTCCGTGCGGCTTCGTCGGCCGAATATGAACCGGCGTATCAGGGAGGCGTTTCGCGACTCCCTCAGTCAGCGCGACGATCCCCATCCGGATAGTCGTCGGGCGCCACGCGTTGCTCACGAAACGGCTGATCATGACACAATTCCCACAAGTACGCACTTCGGCGGAGGAGGTGCGAAGTGCTGAGGTCTCGAAGCGAGGAGGCCGGGCGACAATGACGACCTACGTCTGCCCCGAATGCGGTGAACGCAATCCGGCCGGCACCGAGTTCTGCCAGTACTGTCACGCCTTCCTTGCCTGGGACGAGACCGACCAGGCACCAGTGCGCCAGCATCCCGTAGGCCAGCCGTCTGCACCGCCGGCGCCTCGACAACCCGAGCCGGTTCGGCAGCCCGAACAGAACGTCGAGACCCGCATGATCCCGCGGATCTCCGATCTTCCCCCCGACGGTGCCCGGCCGCCTCAGCAGGAGACGTCACCGGCTCCGGTGCGCCAGGAGGAGTTACGGGAGGCGCCGAGCGACCCAAGCCTCGGTCTGTTCGGGGTGGTGGCCGAGCAGAACGCCGTCACGGTCCCGGCGACCGGCGAGGTCGCCGCCTTGAACCTACGGGTGTCCAACACCTCCGCCATCGTCGACGGATACACGATCGAGGCCCCGGGTGCGCCGAGTTGGCTGTCGGTCGAATCCAGCGACTTGCATCTGCTGCCGGGCGTCGAAGACGTCATGGCGGTACGGATCCGGATCATCTCCGAGGCCCTCGTGCCCGCGCAGCGAAACCAACTCGTGTTGCGGGTCCGTTCCCTGAGCCAGGCTCCGGCGCGTTCCGAACTCGGAGTCTGGATCACCGTTCCGGTCGTCGACGTCCCGGTTCTCCTGCGGGCCGAACCGCGCCTGCTCCGCGTGCGCGATCGCGACTCCGCCGACGGCCGGTTGCTGGTCGACAACACGAGAAGCAACCGGAAGATCCACCTCCAGTTCTCCGGCTCCGATCCCGAACTGGCCGTGCAGTTCCGCTTCGATCCGCCGGTGCTGGAGGTCGGGCCGGGGGCCACCGGCTCGGTCTCGTTCTCCGCTCGGGCGGCCGGCCCGGAAGCGGGACAAGAGGTCTCGCGGGCCCTGACCCTGACCGCTCTCGACGGCGACCGGAGCGTCGAGACCCTGGTAACGATGCAGCAGTCGACCACCGCCCGGGTGGAGGACCCGCTCGTCAAGCTCGAGGTCGTGCCCAGCCTGGTCCGGGTGCGCAACACCACGTCGGGCACGGCGCAGGTGGTAGCCGACAACCGGGCGGGGACCGAATGGGCTCACCTACGACTGCAGGCGAGCGATCCCGAGCGGGTCGTGCAGGTGGGCTGGGCGATTCCGGTGCTCCATGTGCCGCCGGGTCGGACCGCGCAGACCGAGGTGAGCTTCGAAGCCCCGCTGCCCGATGCCGGGACCGAGGTCTCGCGTACGGTGACCGTGGCCGCCCACGATGGGTTGCGCACCGCCAGCGCGACCGCGACGTTCAGCCAGGCGGCCAGCGCCTCGCCGATGGCTACGTTGGCCGTGCGGCTCGAGCCAATGGTGGTGCGCGCCCAGGACGCCGACGGCGGCGCACTCAGCGTGCTCGTCGACAACCGCAAGGGACAGGCGGCGGTTCGGATCTTCCTGCAGGGCAGCGATCCCGAGGGCGCCATGCGCTTCACCTTCTCGCCCGCGGTCGTCGACCTCGAACCCGGTCAGACTGCTCAGGTGCGTCTCCAACTCGACGCGTGGCGCCCGCCGCCCGGGGAGGAGTCGACGCGGCAGTTCACGGTCGTCGCCAGCGACGGCGAGCGAGCGGTTGAAGCGTCCGGGTCCTTGGTCCAGGCCTCCTCTCGCGCCGCCATCGAGGTGCTGAGCATGCAGGTGGACCCGAGCGTGCTGCATCTTTCGAGCGGGCGCCGCGGGCAGGTCACCGCGGTGTTGGACAACCGTCGCGGAACGCAGCCGGTCCGCGTCTCGATGCGCGGCGACGATCCGCAGAACATCGTGCACTTCACGTTCAACCCCGGGATGCTCGAGATCCCGCCGGGTTCGGTGACCACCGCTCTGGTAACCGTGGAGGCTCCGCGGGCCTCCGCCGGCCAGGAGCTGACCCGGCCCTTCGCCGTCCTGGCCAGCGACGGCCGAACGGAGGTCAAGGCCGAAGGCACCTTGGTCCAGTCGGCACCGGAGCGACGATCGATGCGACCCGTGTTCCGTGGCCTCCTGACGCTGCTCGGTGGACTCGCGGTGATCCTGGGTGCGCTGCTGCCGTTCCGGGCGGGAGACGACGAGACCGCGACCGGCTTCAACATCAACGAGGTTGCGCAGGAGTTCGACGGGTCCGTGATCCTGGCCGGCTTCGAGATTCTCATCACGGTCGGGCTGGTGCTGATCGCCCTGGGCGTCTTGATGATGTTCGGCCTGACCGGGCCGAAAGGCCGACTCACCCGGCTGGCGGCGCTACTTGCCGCCGTGGTCGTGGCTGGCCTGCTGATCGCGTTCGTGTTGGTGAACAGGAACGGGGCGCTCGGGCAGGGGGCGGTGCTGGTGCTCGCCGGCTGCATCATCGGCTACATCGGGGGGCTACTCGTACGGCGCTGAGCTGTGTTTGTCGTATTGTCCGGCTCGCGCACGCTCCGCGCCTGGTGACTCGGTCTTCCTCTCTCACTCGCAGACGCGTTGTCCGGCTCGCGCACGCTCCGCGCCTGATGACTCGGTCTTCCTCTCTCACTCGCAGACGCGTTGTCCGGCTCGCGCACGCTCCGCGCCTGGTGACTCGGTCTTCCTCTCTCAGTCGCAGACGCGTTGTCCGGCTCGCGCACGCTCCGCGCCTGATGACTCGGTCTTCCTCTCTCAGTCGCAGACAAAGAGCGCGTCTGCTCCTTCGCTCGTCCAGACCGAGCCGGCGCTGCGCTAACGACGCTCGCCGGAGAACGCGTTGCTCCTTCGGTCGTCCAGACCGAGCCGGCGCTGCGCTAACGACGCTCGCCGGAGAGCGAGTCTGCTCCTTCGGTCGTCCAGACCGAGCCGGCGCTGCGCTAACGACGCTCGCCGGAGAGCGCGTTGCTCCTTCGGTCGTCCAGACCGAGCCGGCGCTGCGCTAACGACGCTCGCCGGAGAGCGCGTTGCTCCTTCGGTCGTCCAGACCGAGTCGGCGCCGCGCTAACGACGCTCGCCGGAGAGCGCGTCTGCTCCTTCGGTCGTCCAGACCGAGCCGGCGCTCCGCTAACGACGCTCGCCGGGGTGCGCGAGCCGGAGATCACAGCCCGAGGGCGGCGCACACCCGTTCGTGATCGCGTCGGGTCACGGCGGCGGCGGTGTGGTCACCCGCCCGCTCGAAGAGATCGGCGAGCAGCCGCCAGGACTGATCGTGGTAGGGATCCAGCTCCAGCGAACGGCGGGCAGCGCGGAGCCCGGCCGGAAGGTCGGCCATGCGACACGCCAGCTCCGCCGCCTCAGCACCGTTTTGAGCACCAAGGGTGCGCAGCCGATCGCGTTCCGGCACGACCCACTCCGCCGGCCCCGTCTCCGGCAGCAGATCACCGGCGTAGAGATCGAGTGCGGCCAGCCGGTGGGCCAGCGCGCGGTGGAGATCACCCTCGGTTTCGGCTCTGGCCCCCTGCTTGAGGAGTAGCTCGAACTCCTGGAGGTCGGCAGCGGCGCCCGGCAGACGCAGCGCGTACGCGTCGCCTTGACGCTGGACGCAATCGTCGGTCAACCCGGCGATCAGCAGGCAGTGTCGGACGGCGGACACCGTCACCTGCAGGCTCCTGAGTCCCGAGGCGAGCGCGGCGTCGGGCCAGAGGTCTGCGATCAAGCCCTCCCGGTGCACGCCCCGGCCCTGGTGCAGAGCCAGCAGCATGAGGAGCGACTGCGCGCGCGGGCGCAGCGTCCGCCACGGCACGTCCCGGCCATCGACCGACAGCTCGAATCGTCCGAGGCAGCTGAGCCGGACCTGCGGCCCTGCCGTGACCCGTGGCGTCCCAGTATCGGACGGTCTCGAGCGTCGCCGGTCCGGAGGCGACGACCTCAGGCGGCGGGCCCAGACGCCCAGGACCGGCGCGGCCAACTGGTTGGCGCGCTCCTCCGCAAGGTCCAACCACGACGCGGCCGCCTGCGTGACCCCCGGCCAGACAACCGGCCCCCAGGGCCAGCGCCAGCAGGCAAGACCCCCACGGGTCGCCCTGACGGTCGCACTCGTCGATGAGATCGCCGGCGGGGCCGAGCCGCCGTACGGCCTGATCGGGCCGTGTCGGCGAATCCGCCAGCGCCAGCGCCGCCTGCAACCCGCGCGCCACGCGCGACAGCCACGGCAGCCCTTCCAGATCGGCGGCCAGCACGATCTGCTCCAGTTGGCTCGCAGACGACTCCGAGGGTCCGTCGACATCGGCCAGCAGAGCCGCCAGCCGTATCGCGAGCAGTTCCCACGGCGCCGCGTCGGGCTCGGACCGCGCCTGCCCCAGCTCCAGCATGGCGCCGTGACGATCACCGGCCAGCACCAGACCGACGCCTCGCGCCAGCCCGGTCGTCGCGCGACCCGGATCCTCCACACTGCGCGTCAGCTGGCGCAGCTCACGGGACAGCCGGAGACTCCGACTCTGCGGAGCGACCTGGTGCACGTCCGGCGCCGGCGCTGCCGCCAGCCACTCTGCCGCCGTAGCGCCCTCGAGGGCGCATCGAGCACGGAAGTCCAGATCGTCGAGCAGGGACGCGGCCACTCGGAAGCCGTCGACCGCCGCATCGATCCGTCCGGAGCGCAGCATCCGCCGGGCGTTGGCCACGACCAGACCGGGGTCGTCGTGAGCCAGCCCGGGAACACCACCTATCCAGTCGGGCTCGTCGGTGGGTGGTGCCGACGAGGTCTCCTGCAGAAGGCGGGCGACGGCGCCCCAGTCCTCGGCACGGGCATGGGCCCGGAGCGCCGAGCCGGTGAGTCCGGCCCGCTCCAAGAGCTCAGCGCTCCGGGCGTACAGCTCTCGAGCCTTGGTCGGCCCCCACTCGTCGACCAGCAGCACCTCGAGGTGAGTCTGCAGGACCTGGTGGTAGCGGTAGGTGGCGCCGTTGTCGCTGGTGCTGGTGAAAAACTGTTGCTGCTCGAGTTCGGCCAGCACCGCCGCGCTGCCGGTGGCGCCGAGCAACTCGTCGCACACCGAGGCGCGGAGGACGCCCAGGGTGCAGGTCTGCAGGAGGAAGGCCCGTCGTGCCTGGTCCAGCCCGTCCAGCACGTTGCGGGCGAGGTAGGAGCGGATGAGCCGAGAGCGACCACTCAGCTCGTCGACGGCGCGTTCTCGCTCCAGCCGCGTCAATCCGGCGGTGGCCAGGTGGAAGAGTTGCAGTCCCGCCGCCCAGCCTCCGGTGCGCCGGGTGAGGGCCGCCGCGGTCTCCGGTGAGAGGGCTTGGCGATAGATCACCCGGAAGAGCTCTTCGACCTCCCAGGACCGGAAGCGCAGATCCTCGGCGTCCACCTGGCCGAGCTCCCCGGAGACGAGAAGGCGGGAGGTGTTGAGATCCGGCGGCCGGCGGCTCCCGAGCAGCACCTGGACGCTGCGCGGCCGCAGAGTAAGGAACCTTTCCAGGGCGGTCTCGGCTCTCGTCCCGCTCAGTTCGTGCAAGTCGTCGACCACGAGCTGGACCGCACGTGACGGCCCCTGCTGCTCCAAGGCGCTGAGCAGATCGTCAACGGCTCCGGACCGTCCGCACGCGATGACCGCCTCGTCGCCGAGAGCCGTACCGAGGGAGTGCGCGAGGTGGAGCACGAGGGCCGCCTCGTCGGAGTCCTCGGCTCCGGCGCGATACCACGCCGACCTGGCCGGTGAAGCGGTCGCGACGCGACTGAGGAGGGTCGTCTTGCCGCTACCCGCAGGGCCGAGCACCAGCCCGACCGGTGGTGCCGAGGGCCCGACCAACCGCTGCTCAACGCGTTGCCGAGCCAAACCTCCGGGGTCGGGACGACGCATCTTTTCCGCAAAGACGACAGCCACCATCGCTTATGAACTTCCGCCGGTTGGCCGTAAGAGTAGACCTTCCGGATACCGCTGTCATCGGCATAAACCTCCTCCCCGTACATACCGCGACGCGGCTGGCTCTTGGGCTCGGATTTCGAGGCAATTGGCCGGCTGTGGCAGACTTGGTCGCTGTTGCCCGTACGAATCCGCGACGCCTGCCACAGGGGGTCGGTCGCTTCGCCGGGTCGGCTTGATCACCAGGCTCAGACGCAACTCAAGAATCACTGACAACTCGAGATCGGTGACCTGTGGCACTACGAGGGACACTCATGAACAAGCTCATCACCGAGCTGGATTCCGCATCGCTGCGGACCGATGTACCCGCCTTCCGACCCGGGGACACCGTCAAGGTCCACGTCAAGGTCGTCGAGGGCAACCGCTCCCGCATCCAGGTTTTCACCGGCGTCGTGATCTCGCGCTCCGGAGACGGCCTCCGCGAGGCGTTCACCGTCCGCAAGGTGAGTTTCGGCGTCGGGGTCGAGCGAACCTTCCCGGTGCACAGCCCGATCATCGACAAGATCGAGATCGATCGCCGCGGCGACGTCCGCCGCGCCAAGCTCTACTACCTGCGGGGGCTGCGCGGCAAGGCCGCCAAGATCAAGGAAAAGCGCGACGCTCACTGAGCGCACGCGCACAGCCGATGGCGGACCCCGACGTTCAGCCCGAGGTAGAGCGCCGGCCCGCCGAGCACACCCCCGGCGAGCCCAGCCCCACCACCACACGTCACAGCCAGGTCCGCCCCGCCAAGACAAGTCTGGGTCAGCACACGTGGGCCTTCGTCAAGGAGCTGACCGCGGTGGTCATCGGCGCGATCATCGTCTCGTCGCTGCTGCGGGCCTTCGTCGGCCAGATGTTCCTCATCCCTTCGGTGTCGATGGAGAACACGCTGAAGGTGACCGACCGGGTGGTGGTCGAAAAGCTGACGTCGGTGCAACGCGGGCAGATCGTGGTGTTCGAGGATCCCGGCGGTTGGCTGGTCGGCACCGTGACCCCGGAGCGCGGAGCCTTCGGTCAGGCGCTCGAGTTCATCGGCGTGCTTCCCGACACGGGGACCGAGCACCTGATCAAACGCCTTATCGGGATGCCCGGTGACCGGGTGATCTGCTGCGATAAGCGAGGCCGCATCTCGATCAACGGCCAGCCGCTGGACGAGACCAGCTACCTCTACCGCAGTCGGAGCGGGGAGATGGTGCGGCCCTCCGACATTCGCTTCGATGTCACCGTGCCGGCCGATCGGGTTTTCGTGATGGGCGACAACCGGAGCGCCAGCCGTGACTCGCGCTGTCACCTCAATGATGTGCAGGCGGGTGCGGTCAAGGGTGAGAATGCCTTTGTGTCTCTCGATCTGGTGGTCGGCCGTGCCATCGCGGTGGCCTGGCCGCTGGCCGACGTCGGCCAGCTCCCGACGCCGGCCGTCTACGCCGGGGTGCCCGCCGGCGCGCCCCCACCGGTGACTCCGATCATCGATGCCGGACCGGAGGCACGCTGTTGACCCGCGTGATACCGGGCAGCGATACCCCGCCCGAGACGAAGAGGGCTCCGGGCTGGCGACGATTCACGTCAATTGCGAAGGAACTGGCGTTCGTCGTCATCGGCGCGCTCATCGTGTCGTCCCTGCTGCGGGCCTTCGTCGGCCAGATGTTCATCATTCCGTCGGAGTCGATGGAGAACACGCTGCTCGTCGGGGACCGGGTGGTGGTGCAAAAGATCACCGGGTATTCCCGTGGGGATGTCGTCGTGTTCACTGATCCGGGCGATTGGCTCGGCGGAGAACCGCTGCCGCAGCGCGGTCCGTTGGATGCCGCCCTGGAGTTCGTCGGCTTTCCCACCGCGAGCAGTCCCGGGCACCTGATCAAGCGGGTGATCGGCCTGCCGGGGGACACGGTGATCTGCTGTGACCGCAGCGGGCGGATCACCGTGAACGGCGTGGCGCTGGACGAGCGCAGCTACCTCTACACCGATCCCGAGGGCGTACAGATCGCGCCGTCGGAGGTCCGCTTCGAGGTGGTCGTGCCGGCGGGACGGATCTTCGTGATGGGCGACCATCGTGACCTGAGTGCGGACTCGCGCTGCCACCTCTCCGACCAGTCCCTGGAGTACCGCGGTTCGCCGGCGTTCGTGCCCGAGAACCTGGTGGTGGGACCGGCCTTTGCTATCGCAGCCCCGCTCAGTCGGGCGGGCCTGCTGCAGCGACCGGTCACCTTCGACCGCGTCCCCGCCCCGGACCGACCTCCGCCCGACGAAGCGGTGATCAAACCGGCCAACGTGACGTGCTGATGGGCTCACCGGAGGACCTGCGGGCCGTTCAGGTCCGCCGTAACAGCGGCCTCTACGGCTACGAGCGGGCGTTGAAACGGGTTGGGCTCGACCCGGTCGCCGGGGCCGACGAGGCCGGGCGGGGGGCCTGCGCCGGACCCCTGGTGGCGGCCGCAGCCGTGCTGTCGGACGCCAAGTCGCGACAGATCGGAGGCTTGCGGGATTCAAAGTTGCTTACGGCCCTCCAGCGGGAGCGCGCCTACGGGGAAATCACCGCGAAGGCCGAGGCGTGGTCGGTCGTGGTCATCGAGCCGGAGGAATGCGACCGGCTCGGCATGCACGTCGCCAACGTGCTGGCCCTACGGCGAGCTTTGCTGCGCCTCGAGGTGCCGCCGACGTACGTGCTGACGGACGGTTTCGGGGTCGACGGGCTCGGCGTCCCGGGACTGGCCATCTGGAAGGGGGACCGGGTGGCGGCCTGCGTCGCCGCGGCGTCGATCATCGCCAAGGTCACCCGGGACAAGATCATGTGCGAGCTGGATGAGCGTTACCCCGAATATGCCTTCTCGATCCACAAGGGCTATTGCACCGATCTGCATCAGGAGCGGCTCGACCGCTACGGACCGTCGGCCACCCACCGGATGCGGTTCGTGAACGTACGGCGAACGACTAAAGTCGAGGCCGATGAGAGTTTGCGAGCGGAGCGAGCGCCGGCCCCTGCGGCGAGCAGTGTCATGAAGGCCATGGGCGAATGAGCACCGAAGACCTCGAGCAGTACGAGAGCGAGCTGGAGCTTCAGCTCTATCGGGAGTACAAGGATGTCGTCGGCATCTTCACCTACGCGGTGGAGACCGAGCGGCGCTTCTACCTGTGCAACGCCGTTGACCTCAAGGTGCGCACCGAAGGCGGCGACGTGTACTACGAGGTGTCCATGGCCGACGCCTGGGTGTGGGACATGTACCGCCCCGCCCGCTTCGTGAAGAGCGCGAAGGTGCTCACCTTCCGCGACGTCTCCATCGAGGAGATCGCCCACAGCGACCTCGAGGTCCCCAAGACCGTCGAATAGCCGCTGAGTTCTCCCGCCAACTGTTGGCTTGGGACATGATTTCGGCGACGACGCGTGTCCCGACCCAACACTTAGTGTTCGGAGAGGGCCCGCTGCCAGTTCCGGCGGACCCGGGCGCGACCAACCGGCCCGAACAGGGATTCGGCGACCAGGTGGTTCCAGCGCCGGAGGCGGCTCGGGTCCCATGGGCGATCCAGCAGGCGGTCGACCGAGGCGATGATCGAGCCGCCGTGACGCAGCAGGGTTCGGGCGGTGAAGCCGATTCGTTGCCAGTCGTTCTCGACCAGGCGAGCGTCCCGGTCGAGGTCGGAGACGTGGACCTCGACGTCGCGGTGACCGCCGCCGTCGTACTCGTGGATCCGACGCGTTCCCCTGATCCACAGGTCGGACCGGGCGATGAAGCGATCCCGGTGGTCGAAGATCTCGTACTGCGGATCGACGTCGATGTCGGCCGCCTGGTGCAGGACCCGCATCACCGACTCCCACGCCGACTCACTGCGGGGATCCAGCAGCGGGATGACCGTGCGCAGCATCCTTACGCCGCGGCGCCGCTGGCGGGCCGCCGCCCAGAGATCATCGACGCTGCAGTGCTCCAAGCGCAGGGCGCTGTCGCCCATGATCACCAGATCGAGGACCCCGAGGTCACGGGCCGCCGCCAGGAGCGTCTCCGCCGGTGTGGTCAGCCGAACGCCGTCGACCACGGTCACCGGCAGGGGCCGCGGGTGGCGGCTGATCAACAGCTCTGGCCGTACGGGAATCGTCACGTCCTCGCGAGCCGCGACGAAGATCGGCTGAGGCACCTGTTCGGGCAGCCACCAGCCGAACTGTCGGGCCGCGGTGAGGTGGGTGAAGGCCGCACCCGCCGGTAGAAGCAGACTCCAAGCCGCCAGATCCCGGCTGCTCGTCCGCGTCGCCGTCGGCACGTACAAGCCGCGGGACCATCGTGTCGAGCCGGCCAGCCGCTGCTTGCCCAACACTGGTGTCGTCACACTCGGAGTCTGTCTAGGTTGGCTCAGACGCGCCGCTCGTGCGTGCCGCCTGTGGATCAGGCTCCGGCTTTTCCACCGGGCCAAAGCAACTGCTGGGTTGGGACATGGTTTTCGGCTGAAAGCTGTCCCAACCCAGCAGTTGGTTGACGGCGTGGCGGAGCGGGGTGGCGGGCGAAGCCGATCGAGAACCCACTGCTGAGGTTGTCCACAACACTCAGGCAGCCGTCTCCACAGGCGGCGCGCACACGCGCATGATTTCGCCGTCCATCCGCAGAATCAGTACGGAGGTGGGTGGATGGGCGAGTTGCGAACGCGTCGACAGGTCGGGGAGCAGGGCGAGGATCTCGCGGCGGCCGAGCTCGAGCGGCAGGGGATGGTGGTGCTCGAACGCAACTGGCAGTGCGCCGTCGGCGAGATCGACATCGTCGCTGAGGAGCTGGACCACGGCCGCCGCACGGTCGTCTTCTGCGAGGTGAAGTGTCGCACCGGGCTGGGTTTCGGCGATCCGCTCGAGGCCATCACGTACGCGAAGCTGCGCAAGCTGCGCCAGCTGGCGGGGGAATGGTTGGCAGGTTCGGACGACAAGCCGGAAGCCATCCGGATCGACGCAATGGGCGTGGTCATGTTGGCCGGCCAACCGCCACGGCTGACGCACGTGCGGGGGATCGGGTGAACCTGGCCAAGAGTTGGTCGGTGGCTCTCGTCGGTCTGGAGGGCCGGCTGGTCGAGGTGGAAGCACACATCGGCTCGGGATTGCCGCGGACCGTCCTGGTGGGGTTGCCGGACGCCTCGCTGTACGAGGCGCGGGACCGGTGCAAGGCGGCCGTCGCCAATTCCGGCGAAAGCTGGCCGTCCTCTCTGCTGACCATCAACTTGTCGCCGGCGACGCTCCCGAAGGCGGGCAGCACCTATGACCTCGCGATCGTCGCCGCCGTGCTTTCGGCCGCCGAGGTCTTCGGAGAGGTCGAGTTGGCGCGCACCGTCCTGCTCGGCGAACTCGGACTGGACGGACGGGTGCGGCCGGTCCGCGGCATCCTGCCCGCAGTGCTGACCGCTGCCCAGTCGGGGTTCTCGCGGGCCATCGTTCCGCTCCGGCAGGCGCCCGAAGCCCAGTTGGTTTCCGACATCGACATCATCGGCGTCGGCTCCCTTCGCCAGCTGGTGGCCTTCATGCGTCACGAGCCGATACCCGAGGTCGGCGAGGCTGATGACTCGGCGGCCCCACCGGACGACCTTATGCTGCCGGCCGGCGTTCGGGCCGGCCACCAACGCTCTCGCCACCTGGATCTCGCCGACGTGGTCGGGCAGGTCGAGGCCAAGTGGGCGCTCGAGGTGGCAGCGGCCGGACGCCATCACGTGTTGTTCAGCGGTCCACCCGGGGTGGGCAAGACCATGCTCGCCGAGCGCCTGCCAACCCTGTTGCCCGATCTCGAGCTGACGGAGTCGCTGGAGGTTTCCGCGGTGCACTCACTGGCCGGGGTCGACCTGTCCGAGGGTCTCATCACGCGTCCGCCCTACGCCGACCCGCACCATTCGGCCTCCATCGCCAGCGTCGTCGGTGGCGGGCCGCGTCTGGCACGACCCGGAGCGATTTCGTGCGCACACAGGGGTGTCCTGTTCTTGGACGAGGCGCCCGAGTTCCCGCCGCGAGTGTTGGAGGCGCTGCGTACACCCCTCGAGTCGGGGATGATCAGCCTCGGGCGGAGCGAGGCCCAGGCCCGCTATCCCGCCAGGTTTCAGCTTGTGCTGGCCGCCAATCCGTGCCCGTGCGGCCTGGCGGCGACCAAGGGCATGCAGTGCACGTGCCCGCCGATATCCATCCGGCGCTATGCGGACCGGATCTCGGGCCCGATCCGCGACCGCATCGACATCACCCAGACGCTGCGGCCGCTGCGGAAGTCGTTCTTGGCTGGTGCGCTGACCCAGGTCGAGTCGTCGGCGGTGGTCGCGGGGCGCGTGGCGGAAGCTCGAGCCCGCCAGGCCTTCCGACTGCGCGACAGCGGCTGGCAGACCAACGGCGAGGTGCCCGGTCCGTACCTCCGCAAGCACCTTCCGCTCCCTGACCGGGTGGAACTCGTGGACGACGCCGTGCACCGTGGCCGGCTCAGCCCCCGCGGCGTCGACAAGGTGCTGCGGCTGGCCTGGTCCCTCGCCGATCTGGCGGGCCGGTCGCGACCGAGCGTGGACGAACTGTCCGCGGCGGTCGCCATGCGGCGCGGTGAGGCGTCGGCCACTCAGATTCGGGTCGTCTCGTGACCGGGTGGTCCGAACGCAGCGCGCGACTGGCCCTGAGCCTTGCGGTGGAGGGCGGCGAGCCGGCCGTGAGCGAAGTCACGACGCTCGAGGGTGGAAGCGCCGCCTGGGATCGCGTGCTCGCGGGTGAGTTCGGTCCTGCGGCCGCCACCCGCGCGACCGAGGCCGACCTGTCGCCGACCCTGGCTCTCGCCGAGTCCTGCGGCGCACGGTTCGTGATCCCCGGCGACGACGAATGGCCCGAGTCGTTGACCGCCCTGCGGTTCTGTGACTCCGTACAGCGCCGAGGCGGCGTGCCCTTCGGTCTCTGGCTGCGAGGGCCGGTCCATCTGAGGAGCGGGCTGGAGCGCTCGGTCTCCCTCGTCGGTTCCCGGGCGTGCTCGGCGTACGGCAGTGGGGTGGCCACCGACATGGCGGCCGACCTGGCCGAGTCCGGAGTGGCTGTCGTGTCCGGCGGAGCGTACGGGATCGACGTGGCGGCCCATCGCGGTGCCCTCGCGGTACAGGGTCGGACAATTTGCGTTCTGGCCAACGGGGTCGATGTGGCCTATCCGCGGGGAAACGCGGCCATCCTGGATCGCCTGGCCGGAGACGGACTCCTCGTCTCGGAACTACCGCCCGGCACGACCCCGACGCGGATGCGCTTCCTCTCCCGCAACCGATTGATCGCCGCTCTGTCGCTGGGGACCGTTGTCGTGGAGGCCGCGCTGCGCTCGGGCGCCCGCAACACCGCAAGCTGGGCGCTGGGTTGTCACCGTCCGGTGATGGCCGTGCCCGGACCGATCGACTCGGCCCTGTCGGAGGCGCCGCACCTGCTGATCCGCAACGGTCAGGCGATGCTGGTCACCA
The DNA here is from genome assembly GCA_963791865.1 of uncultured Actinomycetota bacterium. Taxonomy (GTDB): domain Bacteria; phylum Actinomycetota; class Actinomycetes; order Propionibacteriales; family Propionibacteriaceae; genus Microlunatus. The sequence continues at coordinate 45,512 of CAWBUC010000020.1, read as the reverse complement.
GTGCTGAGGACGTGCTCGAGATGATTTCACCCGCAGGTCAACACACCTCGCCGACCCGGTCAGGCGCCGCCCGCGAGACTGACAGCTTTGACGCCACGCGGCTGGCCGTCTACGAGGCGATCCCCGCCCGACGACGCGTCAGTGCGGGAGAGATCGCGATGGTGGCCGGCGTCTCACTGCCGACCTGCCTGGCGCAACTGGCCGAACTGGAGCGGGCCGACCTGATCGACGGAAGCGCCGACGGCTGGCGAGTAAGGCCGGGCTCGGTCGCCTAGCTCGCGACGGGTGACACCTGTGCGCGTCGGGGCGGGGCCTGCGCCGGCGTCGGCAGAATTCCCGAGACCCGGGGCTGCACCCGAACCTGGATCCGAGCCACGTGGTCGAGGTGAATGGCCGCCCACAGCAGGGGGCTCGGCGTCTCGGCCGTGCCCAACGAAGCGGCCCGGCTCGCGCTGGCCGCCCGCGGATCGGGGGCGGCCGTGAGCGCGGCTCTCGCCTCGTGCGGATGCTGGTTGACCCAGCCCAACACCTGGGCTCCCAGGTCGGCTGGCGGCGGGTCGGGGATGGCGACCGGCTGTTCCCCCGCGCCGTCCTCCAAGGCGTCAGCCAGCCTGGTCTGCCAGTTCGTCAGTTCGGTGGTGCGCCGGCGGACCAGAGCGCCGAGTTCGGCGGGCGGCGCCTCGGCGTGCCCCGGCCCGCTCCCAACTTCGGCAATCGCCTCACCGCTCAGCCGGAGTCGTTCGGCCCCGACGCAGACCAGGACCAGATCGTCGATCCGACCGGACTTGCCGCCCCGGTCGGCCAGGTACTGCCGCAGGGCATCGTCCAGCCGAATAGCGTTTCCGCGAACCTCCGCCAGATCGACCGGCTTCGCTTGCGTTTCGGGATCTTCGGTCGGTGCCACGATCCGCGCTACCGCGTGGTCGAGCAGTCGCGCTCCGGCCCGGTAGGCCTCGGCCGTCGCCCGCCGGATTTCCGCCGCCGCTCCCCGCGGCCACAAGAGCAGACCGACGACGACACCCGTGAGGCCGCCGAGAGCGACATCCTCGATCCGGATCAGTCCGATCGGCGGGCTTCCCGGGTCCAGCAGCGCGAACAAAACCAATACCGCCGCCGAGAAGGCACCTTGCCCTACGGCCAACGGCAAGGCTGCGGTCGCGAAGCCGGCCAGAAACATGAAGACCGGGAGGGCTACCCAGAGCCCAGGACCGTCGCCCAGCAGCACCATGATCGGCGCCGCCACGATGACCCCGGCGGTCGTACCGAGCACTGCGCGCAGAGCGGTGGAGCCCGTATTCGAAGCGGTGGAGCGCAGCACCGACAACGTGCCGAGACCCACCCAGAATCCGTGTTGGACATCGAGAAGCTGGGCGACCAGGACCGCCAGAGCCAGGCCGAGAGCTCCTCGCAGACTGTTGTGGAACCACACCGAGCGCCAGGACAGGTGATAGCGAGTGAGGCGTTCGATGGCCGATATCGGGCTGGCGGCCACGACGGTTGTTCCGCGACCGAGCAACTTGTCGATCACCGGCCGGGCGTCGGCGTCGATGGACGCCGCGACGTGGCGCCCGACAAGGTCGGTCGAGTAGCCCAGGCCGTGCATCCGCTCAGTCCCTGCGCTCGTCTGCGGTTGACCTCGCTCGAGCACCGAGACGAGCCAGGAGTTCAGCGCCTGTTCCCGAACGCGGCCCAAGGTGGTGATGCTGGCCTCGAGCCGCTGGAGGTTGGTCTGCGCCGGCGTGTCCAACGCGTCGGCGGCCGCGTCCAGGACATCGGCGGAAGCTTCGGCGACCGCCGCAACTTCCATCGGAACGACGGTTGCGGCCTGTCCAGTGGCACCGTCGATGTCCCGCGTATCGATGAACAGCGATTCCAGGTCGTTGATGGTCCGCCCCAGCAGCCGTCCCCCGGCCGAGAGGCCGACGGGACGCGACGTGCTGGCGCGAAACGCCTTTCGCAGATCGGTCATCGCGTCCAGGGACGCTTGCTGGAGCTTATCCAGCTGAGCCGGATCGTTCTGGCCTGGATCGTTCTGGGCCGACGGCCCCGAGATGGCCCGCGCTGTCGCGCGGCAGGCCCCAGCCACGGCGGCTCGCAGATTGTCGAAGTCCCGTCGCGGCCACAAGAACATCGACAGAGCGACCGACAACGCCCACCCGAGGATCCAGCCGAGGAGCCGCGGCGGGATGTCGGAAGGAGGTCCCGGAACCATGACCGGCAGCAGGAACAGCAGAATCGCCGCGCGGCCCGCGGCAGCGGCACCCGCGCTGAGCACGCCGGCGAAAAGGATCACGAAACCGAACACGGCCATGCCGGCGACGGACAAGACGACGTTCGTTGAGGCCAACGTGCCCAGGCCGATGAGGAAGAGACCGAAGAAGCCGAGCATGCCGTAGCCGGCCCACCTGGCCGCGCGGTTGCCGGGAAACTCGACGAACAACAAGGTGGCGACCGCGCCGAAGACGCCAATGAGGGCGACTTGCGGATTCCCTACCAGCAAGCCGAACACCAGCATGACGGTGGCGGCGATAGCCGTGCGCACGCCGCGGTACAGCCCGAAGTGCTCGGGGTCAATATTCTCCAGCCGGCGGATCACCGCGTTGCCTGCCACGATCTCCTCGTCGCTCGCCGGGATGGCCGCATCGTATCCTCAGCGAGCCCCGGCCAGGAAGGCTCGGAGTAAGGGGCCCGCGGTCTGCGACCCCGACTCCCCGTCCTGCACGAAGACCGCGACCGCGAGGTCGCCCTGGGCGGCGATCATCCAGGTGTGCGTACGGCGCGGTTCGTCATTGCCGTACTCCGCCGTCCCGGTCTTGGCGATCACGGCGGGGCCAGGGAGATCCTCCAGCACCTGGCCGCTGCCCTGGGTCACCACCGCGCGCATCATCGACCGCAGGCTGGCCGCCTCAGCCGCGGTGAGCGGCTTGGCCTTCGCGGTGGCCTTGGTCTCCTCGACCAGGTAGGGCAGCACCGTACGGGCGCCGGCGACCGATCCGACGACGGTGGCCATGGCCAGCGGTGACGCCAACACCTCGCCCTGCCCGATGAGGGCCGCTGCCTCCGCGGGACCGGTGTCGTTGGTCGGTACCGAGCCGAAATAGGAGGAGAAGCCGACGTCATAGTCGGTGCCCAGTCCGAGAGAGCTAGCGGCTTCGAGCAACGCCCCGGGGGCGATCTTGTCCCGCTGACCGATGAAGGCGGTGTTGCACGACTGCGCGACCGCCGTCTGCAGATCGATCGTGCCGAGCGCGCTGCTCGGGTAGTCGCTGTAGTTCACGAACTGCTTGCCGTCGACGACCAGGCGGGCGGGACAGCTGACCGGCGACGAAGGCCGAAGACCCGCTCGGAGCAGAGCCAGCGTCGTCGCCACCTTGAACGTCGAGCCCGGTGGGGCCTGTCCGACGGTTGCCACCGAGTAGCCCTCGGTGCCGGCGTTGTTGGCGGCCGCGATCACTGCACCGGTCGATGGTCGGATCGCCACCAGAGCTGCCGCCGGCCTCGTACGGGCAAGGGTCCGTTCGGCCAGCGACTGCAGCGGGACGCTGAGCGTGATGGTCAGATCCTTGCCCGGCACCGGTTTGGCCTCGAAGACCGTTTCCGGTGCTCGGGGCGACGCACTCGGGCTGGGCGTGGGGCTGGGCGTGGGGTTTGGAGGGGAGCTCGAGCCCGGTGACGCACTCGCACTCGAGCTGGGGCGAGGAGGAAGCAGCCGGACCTGAACCCCGGGCGCTCCGCGGAGCTGCCGGTCGTAACGGCGCTGCAGGCCCGAGAGGCCGACCTGATCTCCGGAGACAACGGCACCGCCGGAGGAGTCCACGATCTCCTTGGACGCCTCGCCGACGGTGCCAACGACCGGCCTGGCGAAGTCCCGGGTCGGGGCCAGGACCTGGTCGTCCTCGATCGGCAAGGCACCCGGAATCGCCTTCACTGCCGAGTTGGGCGGTCGGTCCTCGTCCTCGGCCCGCAGCACGATCGCCTCTACGAACGCCTCCGGTCCGGCGTCGGCGACTTCCTTCGTGTAGCGCTTCGCGTCGATCTCGACCAGTCGGGCCAACCGGGTGGCCGACGCGGTCAACTCGGTCGCCTTCAGAGCCGTCTTGTCGATTCCGATCCGTACGACCGGTCGCGGGATCATGATCGCCTCGCCGCGGTCGCCGAGCAGCTCCCCGCGCGGCGCGGCCAGCCGACGTTGACTGAGCCGGTTGCTACCGTCCAGCTTCGGATGGACGACGCTCGGTGCCCAGCTGCTGCGCCAGCGGCCTCCCTCTTGGCGTAGCGACGCGGTGGTCCGGTATCCCCACGCGGCGGACACCCCGGGAAAGGTCCAGGAGTAGGTGAGTGTGACCGTGGCCGCATCGCCCTGCACGGCGACGCCCGCCACGCTCACCCGTGGCTTGAGTTGCGCCATCCCGGAGACCAGCGGCTGGAACTCGGCGTTCACGGCCGCACCAGCCGCGCCCGCGAACTCGACGTTGGTCAGATCACGCTTCGCCAGGCCACCGGCGAGCTCGGCGGCGGCACGATCGGGGTCATCGGTTGGGTCCGGGGTGGGAAGTGTGCCGTCCCAGCTGCAGCCGGCCAGCAACACGGCGCCGAGACACGCCCCAAAACACGCCGCCGCCGTGGCCCGCCGCCAGCGACGGTGTGGGGGTCTTTGGCGCATCTGCCCCATCTTGTCACGGCGGCTCGTCAGACCGGAGTACCGATCGGCCCCGGCCACGGCCTCTCCCGTCGTAGGGTCAGCCGACATGAGCTTCTACGCGCGGAGGCCGCGGCGGCTGATCGGTCAACTGACCGCCGATCTGTTCATGATCGGCTGGGTCGTGCTGTGGTGGTTCGCCGGACGCGCCACCGAACGTAGCGTCGACGCCGTGGCGGCGCCGGCCCGTAGCACCGGCGACGCGACTCGTCAGCTGTCCGATCAGGTGCGTGCAGCCGCTGAACAGGCGGGCCGAGTGCCGGGGCTCGGCGGCGAGCTCCGAAAACCGCTCGACGACGCCGCGGGCTCGCTGCAGGGCGTCATCTCGGCCGCGGACGAGCAGGTCGCCAGCATCGAGCGGACCGGGCTGCTGCTGGGCTGGCTGGTGTTCTTGATCCCGGTCCTGGTCTTGCTGGTGATCTGGTTGCCGGCCCGGATCCGTTTCTTCCTGCGGGCCCGAGCGGCGCGGCAGTTCCTGGACGCGCAGGCCGATCTCGATCTCTTCGCTCTGCGGGCCATGGTGGCCCAGCCCATGCACGTCATCGCCAAGATCAGCGACGATCCGGTGTCGGCGTGGCGCCGGGGCGACCGGGCCGTGATCAACGCCTTGGCTGCCGTCGAGTTGCGCCGGAGCGGACTCAAGCCGCCCGAAGTCTTGCGGGAGGCCGGTTCGGGCCCAAGGATGACGGTGTGACGGGGGAAGTAGTGAGGGGGAACCGGTGAGGCGGCACCAGGTGGAGCTTCCGCTCGGGAGCGGCATCGATCGCGGCCTGACGGTCATCAGCTACGGCCACTACGGTCGGCCCGTGCTCGTCTTCCCGAGTGAGGCGGGTCGCGCCTGGGACTTCGAGAACAACGGCATGGTCGACGCGGTCGGCGATCTGGTCTCCGGCGGACGAGTCAAGTTGTACTGCGTCGACTCTCTCGACGGTGAGAGCTGGTCGGACAAGGGTGCACCGATCGAGGAGCGTGCGCTCCGGCATGAGGTCTACACACGCTGGCTGACCCATCACGTCATCCCGTACGTGCACGACGACACCGCTGCGGGCACGGAACTGATCACACTCGGCTGCAGTCTGGGTGCCTACCACGCGGTGCACTTCAGCTTGCAGCGCGCCGATCTGGCCCCGTTGGCCATCGGGTTGTCCGGGAACTACGACGTGACCACCTGGGGATCGTGGGGCGACCGGGGAGACGCCACCTACTTCGCCAACCCCACCGACTACGTGCCGAACCTGCACGGTGATCATCTGGACTGGCTGAAGCGACAGGTGTCGATCTTGCTCGTGGTCGGTCAAGGAGCCTGGGAAACGCATCCGACTGGCTCGCTGCCGTCCACGATCAAGATTGCGGGACTTCTCCAGGACAAGGGTATCCGCTGCGAACTTGATCTTTGGGGGTTCGACGTGAGCCACGACTGGGTCTGGTGGCAACGCCAGCTCGCTCATCACCTACCACGCTTCTGTTGATCATTCCATTTCCTAAGAACTCTACGAAGGGAGATCACCGGTGTCGGACGAACGCCATCTGGTCGGGCTGTTGTTGGGCGCGGAGGAGGACTGGCCCCAGGCGTTCGAGGCGATCGTGCACCGGGTCGGCGCCTTCAGCTACGACGGACGGCAGCACGCCTTGGACACCGAACGGGTGCACATCTCGCCGTTCAACCTCCGCGACTCGGTACGTCATCAGGTCGTGATCGACCGGCTGGCCTACTGGTACTACCACCCCCGTGAGTGGCTGAAGAAGGCCGCCCTGATGAACGACCTCTACCTGCTGAACTCTCCGTTCACCTTCCAGTCGATGGAGAAGCATTCGGCGTACTGCGCCATGATGCGGCTCGGCATGCACATCCCCGACACCGTGCTGGTCCCCTACAAGAATCCGGTCGAGAACTCTCGGTGGGCCTACACGGCCAGCAACTACAACGACTCGTTCGACCTGCCCTCGATCGCCGCCGAGATGGGCTATCCGCTGTTCATGAAGCCGTTCGACGGCGGCGGTTGGCGTGGGGTTTCGCGCATCAAGGACGAGTCGGCGCTGACCTCGGCGTACGACGACTCGGGTGAGATGTTGATGCACCTGCAGAAGTCCGTCGAACCGTTCGACGTCTTCGCCCGGGCCCTCACCATCGGGCCCGAGTCGATGGTCATGCACTTCCGCCCGGACGAGCCCATGCACGACCGGTACGCCGTTGATCATGATTTCCTGTCCCCGTCCGCGGGGCTGGAGACCATCACGATCGCCCAGACGGTGAATGCGTTCTTCCGTTGGGAGTTCAACTCCTGCGAGATGCTGGTGCAGGGCGACACGGTGCTGCCGATCGATTACGCCAACGCGTGTCCGGACGTGGCGGTGACGTCGCTGCACTACTACTTCCCCTGGGCGATGCGGACCCTGGTCAAGTGGACCGCGTTTTGTGCGGCGACGGACCGCGCGGCCCGGCTGCACGTCGATCCGACCCCGTGGTTCGCGATCGCCGACGATCCGGGTCTGGACTACGCCGCCCGGCTCCGGCACTACCAGCGGCTGGCCGACGAGCACTTCGAGAAGGAGCACTATCTCGAGTTCTGCGCGGCGGCGCTGCCGAACATCGACGAGATTGTGCTCGAGTGGGTGTCGTCGAACGACTTCGACCGGCTCCTGCACGAGACGGTCATCGCCACCTATCCCGAGCACGAGCAGGAGCGGTTTCTCGGCCATTTCCGCGGGTTGATCGACCTCTGGAAGACCGACGAATCGACCCGTCTCGCCGCCTGAGGGCGCGGTCGGGCGGCGGGCCGGCTAAGGCTGCGTTTTCCGACCACGGTCGGCTTTTGGGCTTCGTGGGCAGGCTTGGGGCTGCGTTTTCCGACCACGGTCGGCTTTGGTGGTTCCGCGGTCGTCCTGGACCTGCGTTTTCCGACCACGGTCGGAGCCTCACCAACGCATGATGGCACGGCTTATGATGCCGGTGGGTTTGCCGGGAAGCACCGATGCCATTCTGGGGAGGGCCGCCGGCGTGTGAGCTGGGCTCCGCAATCCACCAGAGCGGCCCGTATCCTGCCCAGGGTCTCGGTCGGTGAATCGAAGAACGCCTCCGCGGTAATCACAATAATTCGCCAACCTTCACTGATCAGTTGCTCGCGACGGCGAATATCGGAATTCCACTGCCGTGACCGCAGAATGTGATCGCGCCCGTCGTACTCGATGATCAGCCGCAGGGACTCATAACACAGATCGAAGCGCCATATCCAAGTCCCGATCTCGTCTCGAGTGATCTTGTTGACCATCGGTTCGGGCAACCCGGCGAGAACGATCAGCATCCGCAACTTGCTCTCCATGACCGAATCGACGCCGGATCTTACGTACGCAGCTGCGCGTCGGGCTCGCCGACAGCCGGCTCCTTGGTGAGCCGCCGCGTGGTCGCGTAGTTCCTCGGGAGTGATGACCTTGGCTTTGACGAGAGAGTCGCCGACCGCGACGAGGTCGACAAGATTGATGCCCGCGGCCGCTAACTCACCGAAGACCTCCGCCGGTCGCGACAGCAGAATCCCGCGACGGAGAGCAGGTGCTCCTCCTCGGCCACGGTGGGCAGCGATCCCCCGCCGTTCGGAGCGCGAGGAGCCCGGAGGGGTGCTGACGTGCGTGTTCGGATCCAGCGGAGCCCACCCGCCCCAGAGCCGAGCCGCGGTGTGGTGACTGACGTAAGAACCCGGGGGTGCCACGGAAAGGGCTGCGCGCGCCTGGTGTTCCACAGCCACCCGGACGCCGGCGCCGATGTAGAGCCCGTGGAACAGCCGTTGATAGCTGGGCCCCGCCAAGGCGGTGACGCTGATGCCCGACGCGAGAGCGACCTGCCTGGTGAAGGGCTTGCTGCAATCCAAAGACATTCACCTAGCGTGTCGGCTCGCACGCTACGGCGACGGTCGGACAGCAGGTTATCCACAGCAGAAGTGTTGTCCGCTGACACGACCACGGATATACGCCGAGTGTGGCGGCGACCTGGAAAGTCCCGGATGTCGACCGTGGTCGGAATGTGCAGCGTCTGGAGGTTGGCTCGCGTGCGGATGTCGACCGTGGTCGGATTGTGCAGCGGCGGAGGGCTTTGCGGAGCCCAGGATGTCGACCGTGGTCGGAATGTGCAGCGGCTGAGGGCTGTGCGGAAGCCCCGGATGTCGACCGTGGTCGGAATGTGCAGCGTCTGGGGTTGGTCACGCACCCGGCCGTCTCGATCGCATCGTCTCTGGTTACCTCTGCGCCACCACGAAGATCCGGCGGAACGGCAGCACGGTGCCGTACGGGGTCGCCGGGTAGGCGCGCCGCAACCGAGCCTTGTACTCCTGCTCGAAATCCTCGCGCAGCTGACCTGGCAGTGCCTGCAGGACCGGCCGGGCGCCGGTGCTGGAGACCCAGTCGAAGACCGGGTCGTCGCCCGTGAGCACGTGCAGGTACGTGGTCTCCCACACCTGGACAGTGCAGCCCAGCGCCGCCAGATCGGCCAGATAGTCGTGTGGCTCCGCCGACTCCGGCCAGACCAGCCCGGCCGTGTGCTCGGCCAAAGGGTCCAGCGGCGGCCAGCGTCCGCAGCAACACGTGGCTCGGCGCGCCGAAGTTGCCCGGCAGACCGAACGCCAACCAGCCGCCGGGCGTCAGGGCCGCCACGAACCGCGGCAACAGGTCGCGGTGCCCCGGCACCCACTGGAGCGTGGCGTTGCTGATCAAGACGTCCGACCGGCTCGGCCGGCTCCCAGGCGCGCAGATCCGCCTGCTCGAAACGCACCCGTGGACGGGCGAGGGTGCGTGCCTCCTCGATCATGGCCGGTGACGAGTCGAGGCCGAGCACCTCGGCGCCGGGCCAGCGTTCGGCCAGGCCGGAGGTGAGCTGACCCGGTCCGCAACCCAGATCGACGACCCGCCGCGGCTCTGTCGCCCGGACCCGGGACAGCAGGTCGGCGAAGGGGCGCGCTCTCTCGTCGGCGTACTGCAGGTACCGAGCCGGCTCCCAGTCGGTCATGCGCGGCTTCGGCGAGCTCGGTGCGACTGGCGAATCAGGTTGATCACGATGCCCACCAGCAGGGCGATGGAGATCCACCACGAGTACTGGGCGATGAGTTCCACGACGTCGACGGCTGGTTGCCCGAGCTGATACCCCAGCCAGATGAAGAAGGCCCGGGTCACCAGGGCGCTGCCGCCGTCCCACAGCAGGAACCGGCCCAGGCTCATCCCGGTTGCTCCGACCGTGGCGTAGATGACGGCGCTCGGCAAGCGGGATCACGTACGTGATGAAGATCGCCAAGGGCCCGAACCGGATCGCCAGTCTCTCGGCGCGATCGGCGGTGCGGGCCGCGAACGCGGAGCGGCCCGCCACGATCTCGATCAGACCGCGTCCCCAGAGTTTGCCGGCCCACCAGAACAACGGATCGAACTTGATCGCGCCGAAGACACCGAGCAGCAGACCCAGCGGCCACCAGCCCTGTCCGGTGGCGGCCAGCGCCCCGATGGTCACCGCCGAGACCCGCGAGCCGCCGAGGGCCGCCAGCAGATACGGGTTGGCGCCCAGGAGCACCGGTCGAAAAGGCAGCAGCACCAGCGCGTAGATCCCGGTCAGGCTGAAGCCGATCCAGCACAAGATGTCGTTGCGCTCCGGTTTGCCCTTCCACGGCAGTCGAGGATCGTCCCACCACTCGCGTTCGGCCGCCGGATCCTGCTCGGCGGGTGGGTCGGTGGATCCCTCAGCCACGCGCTTCCCGCCAGGTCGGGATCCTGGGCTTGATGGCCAGCAGCATGCCGGCCTCAGTCGGTGTCCGGTTGGCCTTCTGGTGGTTGCACCGGGTGCACGCGGCGACCGTGTTCAGCCACGCGTTCCGCCCACCCCGCGATTGGGGGAGAAGGTGATCGACCGTGTCCGCCCGGCCGTGGCAGTAGGCGCAGCGGTGGCCGTCTCGGCGCAGCACACCGCGCTTGGACCAGGCCGGCGAGCGGGCGTACCGGAAGGCCGTCTTGACGTAGCGCACCAGCCGCAGCACCCGCGGCCAGGGAAACGGGCCGAACGTGCGGTCCTCATGCGCCTCTTCGACGATCGCCACCTCCCGGATCAGCATCCGGATCGCGTGCTGGACCGAGACGGTGTGCAGGGCGGTGTTGTCGGTGTTCAACACGATCACGCCGGACATCACGCCGGACATCACGCTGGACGTTGCCGGAGACTTCTGGGTTGTACATCGCCATCACCCCTTCCTGCTCGGATTATTCCTACCTAACGGCCTGCAGACGCGGGCAGGCCGACGACGCGCTGAACTCTCAATTCCCTGTTCACACTGCGGAAACCTGCCGGTTGACGGGTTCGAACAAAAGTTCGATTATGGGTAGGTGCCACCATCCACCGCCGAGAGCATCCGCGAACTCCAGCACAGAGTACGCCGGATGGAAGGCACCGGCCTATCACAAAATGTTGCTCTGCTACCGGCGTTGGCCGAAGTCGTGACCATGCGCTCCGGCACGGTCTGCTGCGTCGATTCGAGCGGGTTGGCGGTGGCTTTGGCGGCCGGTCCCTCGCGGGCGGGGTCCTGGGTCGGGGTCGTGTCCATGCCCGATGTGGGGTGGGAGGCAGCGCAGGATCTCGGTCTCGATCTCGGTCGCACCATTGCCGTGCCCGACCCCGGTGAGCATTGGCTGAGCGTGACCGCGGGTCTCATCGATGTCGCCTCGGTCGTCTTGGTGCGACCTCGCGGCCGGGTCAGTGACGGGCAGGCTAGTCGGATCGCTGCCCGGCTACGGCAACGGGGGACTGTGTTGATCGTGGACGGAGTCTGGCCGCGGGTCGCGCTGAGTCTGTCGACCCTGCGCAACCGTTGGAACGGACTCGGGTGGGGGTCCGGCCATCTGCAGAGCCGTGAGGTGACGGTGCAGGTGCACTTCGGAGGCGCGGCGATCGATGAGGCCTGCTGGGGTCTCCCCACCGCCGATCGCGGGGTCGCCTTGCTGTCGCACACACCCGTGGCTGAGCAAACTGTCCCAGCGGCCGCAATGGCGGGTTGAGTCGTGATCGAGGTCGTCAGCGACACCATCAGCGACACCGGCACGGACCAAAAGACCGCCCGGGTGATGGTGGTCTGGTGCCCGGACTGGCCGGTGGTGGCGGCCAGCACCGAGCTACGACTGTCCGATCAGGCTCCCATCGCCGTCGTACAGGCCGGTCAGGTGCTGGCCTGCTCCCCGGCGGCCAGGGTCGAAGGGGTGCGACGCGGTATGCGCCGGCGCGATGCGGCAGCCCACTGCCCAGAACTGGTGCTGGTGGAGGCCAACGAGACCAGGGACATCAGAGCCTTCGAGGCCGTTCTGGGTGCGGTGGAAGACGTCAGCGCATCGGTGACTCCCCTTCGCCCCGGACTCTGCGCCCTGTCTGCACCTCGTCGTTTCTACGGTGGAGAAGCCGAGGCGGCCGCCGTGGTCACCCAACGACTGGTCGAGGCCGGGGTGTGGGACTGTCGGCTGGGGATCTCCGAAGGGATGTTCGCCGCCGAACAGGCCGCTCGACGCGCCGCACCTCAGGGCTGTGAGATCGTGCCGGAAGGCCGGTCGGCAGACTTTCTCGCCGAGCTACCCGTCACTGTCTTAGACGATGCGGAGTTGGTCAGCCTGCTGCGCCGGCTGGGGTTGCGACGGCTCGCCGACTTCGCCGCCTTGTCGGTCCGTGACGTGACGACGCGGTTCGGTCGTCAGGGGGCTTGGTGGCACCGGCTGGCCCGGGGTGGCGATTTCCGGGTGGCCGCCGGTCGCCCCGCTCCCTCCGATCTCACCGCCGCGGTCACCTTCGAACCGCCGTTGAGCACCATCGAGCCGATCGTGTTCAGTTCTCGTCAGACGGCTGAGCGTTGTGTCACAGAGCTGTCCCGGCACGGATTGGTCTGCACGACCATCCGGATCGAGGTGTTCGGAGACGCTGGCTGTCAGTCGATCCGTACGTGGGGACACTCACGCTGGTTCGGGGCCAGCGACATCGTGGACCGTCTCTACTGGCAACTCCAGGCCGACCCCCTGACCGAGCCGGCCGGCGAGGTGCGGCTGGTGCCGGAATTGGTGGAGTCCCTGGCCGATCATGGTGACGGTCTGTGGGGCAGTGCCCGTGACCAGCGGGTGGAGCGTGGAGTAGCTCGGCTACAGGGGATTCTTGGCCCGGATGCGGTCGAGGCACCCGGGGTGCAGGGCGGTCGTGGTCCACGGGAACGCCAGCGGAGCGTCCCCTGGGGACAGCGATCGACCGACCTATCGAACCTGGCCCGCAGCCGGGAACTGCCGTGGCCGGGCAGTATCCCGCCACCGGCACCGACCAGGGTGTTCACCCGACCCGCCGCGGCCGCGGTGCTGGGGCCGGAGCGTCAGGTGGTCGGAGTGTCCCAGCGCGGTTCGGTGACCGCAGAGCCGGCGCTGGTCAGAGCCGGATCCGGAGAGTGACTTCATCGCCATTCAGGCCTGGGCCGGACCGTGGCCGATCGACGAGCTCTGGTGGGATCCTGCTGGCCCCCGACAGGTGGCCCGTTTCCAGATCGTCGGCGTCGACGGGAGCGCCTGGTTGCTCATGGTGGAGAACGGTCAGTGGTGGACCGAGGCCCGCTATGACTGACAAGGCCGTCATGACTGAGAGCCATTCGTCGAGCTCAGGCCCTTCGACAGGGGCTCTCGTGAGCCTGTCGAAGTGCTCAGGGACCGAGGCCTCATGAACTGGCACAACCCGGCCGTGTCCTGGTCGGAGTTGGAGGCCCGAATGTCGGGGCGGAATCCTCCCGAGCTCGACCGGAACGGAGATCCGATTCCGCCGTGGATCCGGAAAGACCCCTCGCCCCGGGTGCCCAGCCCGACCGGTGACGTCGTCCCGTACGCCGAGTTGCACTGCCACAGCAACTTCAGCTTCCTGGACGGGGCGAGCGACCCCGAACAGTTGATCGAGGAAGCGGTGGGTCTAGGACTCGCCGGTTTGGCCATCACCGACCATGACGGTCTATACGCCGCCTCCCGGTTCGCCGAAGCGGCGATGGCGTACGACTTGCCGACCATCTATGGCGCCGAGCTGTCCCTGGGTCTGACAACCCCGCAGAACGGCATCGCCGATCCGGAGGGGAACCACCTCCTGGTGCTGGCCCGCGGTGTGGAGGGATACCACCGGTTGGCGGCGGCGATCACGGAAGGGCAACTGAGCGGCGACGAGAAGGGACGACCGCTCTACCGGCTCGAGGAGTTGGCTCAGCAGGCGGCCGGGCACTGGTTGATCATGACCGGCTGCCGCAAGGGCAGTGTTCGTTCCGCCTTGGCGACGGGCGGACCGGCTGCCGCGGCCGAAGCCTTGGACGAGCTGACGGGCTTGTTCGGGCCCGACCGGGTGATTGTCGAACTGATCGACCAGGGCCTGCCTACGGACTCGACCGTCAACGATCAGCTGGCCCGGCTGGCGGGCGATCATGAGTTGCCCTTGGTGGCGTCGAACAACGCCCACTACGCCGTCCCGGCCCAGAACCGGCTGGCGTCGGCCATGGCGGCGGTGCGGGCGCGACGAAGCTTGACGGAGATGGACGGCTGGTTACCGCCGCCGAGCGCGCATCTGCGCTCCGGGGCCGAAATGCTCCACCGATTCCGGCGTTATCCGGGCGTTGTTGAGGAGACCGTTCGCGTGGCGGCGGCATGCGCCTTCAACCTGCGGCTGGCCAAACCCCGGCTGCCCAAGCTCGACGTGCCCGACGGACATACTCCGATGAGTTGGCTGCGCGAGCTGGCCGCCCGCGGGGCGGACGAGCTCTACCCGGACAATCGGGAGGAGGCCGACGTCCGGCTGCAGCGGGAGCTGACCGTCATCGGGGACTTGGACTTCAGCGGCTACTTCCTGATCGTGGCAGACATGGTGGCCTTCGCCCGCGATCGCGGAATTCTCTGCCAGGGCAGGGGTTCGGCGGCCAATTCGGTGGTCTGCTACGTGCTCAAGATCACCGCCGTGGATCCCATCAGGTACGACCTGCCGTTCGAGCGCTTCCTCTCCGCCACTCGGGACGAGGAGCCCGACATCGACGTCGACTTCGATTCCGACCGTCGCGAGGAGGTGATCCAGGAGGTCTACCGCCGCTACGGGCGGCGCAACGCTGCCCAGGTCGCCAACGTGATCAGCTACCGACCCAAGTCGGCGATCCGTGACGTGGCCAAGGCGCTGGGCTACTCCACAGGCCAGCAGGACGCCTGGTCGAAGCAGATCGACTCCTGGGGTGCCCTACCGGTGAGCACCGAGCACGATCTGCCGGAGCCCGTGGTCGAACTGGCTGATCAACTGCTGGGTGCGCCGCGGCACCTCGGCATCCACTCCGGCGGCATGGTCCTCACCGAACGGCCCGTCGGGGAGGTGTGTCCCATCGAGCGAGGACGGATGGACGACCGCACGGTGCTCCAGTGGGACAAGGACAGCTGCGCCTGGATGGGGTTGGTGAAGTTCGACTTCCTCGGGCTCGGGATCCTCGCCGCCCTGCAGTACACGTTCGATCTCGTGGCGGACACCCTCGGCGAACGCTGGACCCTGCAGTCCATGCCGAAGGAAGAACCGGGCGTCTACGACATGTTGTGCCGAGCGGATTCCATCGGTGTGTTTCCAGGTGGAGAGCCGCGCTCAGGTGGGGACGCTGCCCAGGCTCTTGCCGCGTCGGTTCTACGACCTGGTGATCGAGATAGCCCTGATCAGGCCGGGTCCGATCCAGGGCGGCGCCGTGCACCCCTACATCCGCCGAGCCACCGGACGCGAAGAGGTGACCTACCTGCACGAGGCGTTGATCCCGGTGCTGGAGCGAACCAAGGGCGTGCCGCTGTTCCAAGAGCAGCTGATGCAGATCGCCATGGCGGTCGGCGGGTGCACCGGCGACGAGGCCGACCTGCTCCGGCGCGCCATGGGTTCGAAACGGGGAGTGGAGAAGATCGAACGGCTCAGGGACACCCTGTACGCCGGGATGGCCGAGCACGGGATCACCGGTGCACTGGCCGACGACATCTACGGCCGGATCCAGGCGTTCGCCAACTTCGGCTTCGCCGAGAGCCACGCCATCAGCTTCGCCCTGCTGGTCTACGCCAGCTCATGGCTCAAGCTGCACTTTCCCGGTGCCTTCCTGGCCGGACTGCTGCGGGCCCAGCCGATGGGCTTCTACTCCCCGCAGTCGCTGGTGGCCGACGCCCGTCGCCACGGCGTGACGGTGCTCCGGCCCGACATCGGGTGTTCGGCGGCCGAAGCCGGACTGGAACCGATCGGCACGAATCAGCCCCGGCCAACGGGGATGCCGGCATGTCTGGACCGCGAACAGCCGCCGGTGCCAGCCTTCCTGCGCCATGCTCCCGACCGGACGGCGGACCATCGCCGCGACGGTGAATGCGCCGTACGGCTCGGTTTCACCTCGGTGCAGGGAATCGGACGTGAGCTGGCGACGCAGATCGTTGCGGAGCGCGACAGCGCTCCGTTCACGAGCATGAACGACGTGATCCGGCGCACCGGCCTCACGGTGGCACAGACCGAGGCGCTGGCTACCGCGGGTGCGTTCGACGGCTTCGGTCTCAGTCGACGACAGGCGCTGTGGAACGCCGGCTACGCCGACACCCAGAGCACACTTCCGGGATCTGCGATCGACGCCTCCCCGCCGGAGCTGCCGGGCATGAGCGCGGTCGAGGTCACCCTGGCGGATCTGTGGGCCACCAAGATCTCTCCTGACGACCATCCGGTTTCTCACCTGCGCCCACTTCTCGCCGAGCGAGATGTGGTGGCGATCGCTGATCTGGGGCCGGCCCATGACGGTCGGCGGGTCAAGGTCGCCGGGCTCATCACCCACCGCCAACGGCCCGGCACCGCTGGTGGAGTCACCTTCCTCAACGTGGAGGACGAGACCGGGATGCTCAACGTCGTCTGCAACGAAGCGATGTGGCGGCATCACCGGCGGATCGGTCGCCAGGCCTCAGGCTTGATCATCCGGGGAAAGGTCGAGCACGCCGACGGTGTCACCAACCTGGTCGCTGATCAACTCACCCCGCTGACCTCGGTCGTGCCCCAGGCCGCCGGCACCCTGCCCGCCCGGCACATGTCGCGCGACTTTCGCTGACTGCCCCTGACGCCACCACAGATGCACCACTTCCTTGCAGATGCACCCCGTGCACGTGGTGCATCTGCAAGGAAGGGGTGCATCTGTGGGGCCAGCGAGCCCTTCCATCTGCTCAGGGCGCCAGGCCAAGGAAGGTGCGGAGCTCGTCGGCTCCCTGCACCTCGATCGGGTCACCACGGACGAAGTCTTCTGGGGTCAGCACCAACCGTTGGTGGACCGCCAGCTCGTTCTCCCGACGCTTGTCTCGGGTCCGTCCGTTCGGTCGGTAGCCGACCTTCCTGCTCACCGCCAACGACGCGGGATTGTCGAGGAAGGCGCCCGAGGTGACCTCCACTGCACCCAGGTGGTCGAAGGCGAAGGCACAGACGGCGCGCCGCATCCGAGTACCGATGCCGCGGCTCTGAAACGACCGGCCCAGCCAAGATCCCGTCTCGCAGGTACGTGTGACTCCGAAGTGCTCCGCGTGCAGCGCCTGGAGTCCGACGAGTTCGTCGGCGACCCGCACGGCGAACAACAAGTCAAACTTCTCCGGGCGGAACTCACCCCGGCTGCGGGAGAAGTAGCGGATCATGCTCGCCGGCAGCTTGTCCGGATCTTCGAGCGTCCAGGGCTCGGCAAACGGCATCTTCGCAGGATCGTGGATTCCGGCCAGTGCCAGCTCCACCAGCCCCGGCACATCGCCGTCGGTCACCACCGTCAACCCAAGATCGCCCTCGGTGATGCACAGCGCGTACGGCGGCCAGAGCTCTGCCAGCGTTCTCATGGCTTCGAGAATGACGGGCCGACACCTCCCGGCGCCAACGACTTTCCCTGTCAAGCCGATGACAGCCAGAACGTGTTCGCAAGGCTTACAGTTCGACCATGACCGCGGCTGATCAGCTGGCGCCCGCCCCCGGCGCCGACCCGCCGGCGCCCAAGCCCGACAAACCCGTCGGCATCTTCAAGGCGATCGGCATCGCGAACCGGACGACGTGGCGTCAGCCGCACTTCTACGTCCTCACCGTGGCCACGCTGCAGCTGGTCTTGGTGCTGCTCGCCGTCCCCTTGATCCGGATGATGTACTCCCTCGTCCTGGTCGAGACCGGATTGGGCAGCGTGGCGTACGACAAGATCGCGACCGTCCTCAAGAATCCGCTCGCTGACATCACGCTGCTGGTGTTGGCCGCCTTCGCCGTCCTCGTCGTGCTCTGCGAATTCACCACCCTGTTCATCCTTGCCGCCCACCACCAGGCGGGCGACTCGACGTCGTTCCGCCTCGTGCTGCGCCAGGTCTGGGGCACCATCCGGAAGATGCTGCACCCTCAGGGTCTGTTGATCGTGCTCTACCTTCTCCTCCTGTTGCCGCTGGGCCATCTCGGTCTGTCCTCGACGCTCACGAAGCAGATCGGAGTACCGCCCTTCGTCTCCGAGGAGCTGCAGAAGAGTACGACGAGCAGCCTGCTCTACACGGGCTTCCTGCTGGTCCTGACCTACCTCAACCTCCGACTGATCTTGACCCTGCCGATTCTCGCCACCACCGACGCCAGCGTGTGGCGCTCTTTCGTGACCAGCTGGCGCCTGACCCGCTGGCGGAGTCTGCGGATCCTCGGCATGGTGATCGTGCTCGGCCTGATGGCGGCGATGCCGTTCGTGGTGTTGTTCCTGCTGACGATCATCCCGACGATCATCACCGACTTCAACTACCCGTACTGGTCCCCGACCGCGGCCACCCTCGGGCTGAGTCTCTGGCAGGTCGGCGCGTTCATCATCGCGGCCCTCGTCACGATCTTGATCATGCAGGGCCTGGTCGCGATGATGCGGGACTGGCTGGCCCGCCTGCCCGAGAAGCACCAGAACGCGGTCCACGAGATCACGTACTCGGCGGACTCGACGGTGACGAAATCGCGGCGCCGCAAGCTCTGGATCCTGGCGGCGGCGGTAATGGTGCTCGCCTTCGGTGGAGCCGCCGTCGTCAACTACGGGACCATGACGCGGCTGGCGGCCGCCGACGAGACCTCGATCATCGCCCACCGCGGCTTCGTCGACGGTGGGGTGGAGAACACGATCCCGGCACTCGTGGCGGGCGACAAGGCCGGCGCCGACCGTACCGAGTTCGACATCCTGCAGACCAAGGACCTGAAGTTCGTCGTCATCCACGACAACAATCTGCAGCGGCTGGCCGGGCTCAACGCGCAGGTGAAGGACCTCACGCAGGCCGAGCTGATGCAGATCACCGTGCGCTCCGGGGACTTCGAGGCGAAGATCCCTTCCCTGGAGCAGTGGATCGCGGAGTCCAGGAGGATCGACCAGCCGGGTCTGCTCGAGGTCAAGCTGCACGGCGGCGAGAGTCCCGACATGCTCAACCGCCTGCTGGCCCTGCTGGACGCTCAGAAGGTGACCGACTGGTTCACCTACCACTCGATCAGCCGCGAGGTCGTCGAGGACATGAAGCGGCTCCGGCCGCAGCTGGTGGTCGGCTTCATCATCCCGATCAACTTCGGCGGTGTGCCGAAGGTGAACGCCGACTTCCTGGTCACCGAGCAGGCCTCCTACTCCGACGATTTCCGCACTGAGGCCTGGGGCAAGGGCTACAAGGTCATCGTCTGGACGGTGAACGATGAGGACCGGATGCGCATCTACATGCAGGACGACGTCAACGGGCTGATCACCGACCAGCCGGGGATCGGCGTCACTGCGCAGACCGACATCGAGAGCGACGAAGGATTGTCCGGCCGGCTCATCGACATGGTGACGCGCTCCTCGTCGTTCTGACGGAGCCACCCGGAGGGACTCCTCTAACGCGCACGTCGCCCTTCGTCCAGGTCACCCAGCCGGTTCCCGCGCGCGATTCCAGCGTTCGCTCGCGAAAAGTCCCGCGCGGATGCCGGTTTCGCGCGCGAGAACCGCGAGAAAGAGAGTGAGACAGAGAAGGTTGTGTGTCCGAGGGGGGACTTGAACCCCCCGCAAGAGGGGCACATCGGGATGCGTCTGGGGTCAGCGGATGTCCTGCTGGGCGTGAACCGCGGCCACCTGTC
The DNA here is from genome assembly GCA_963791865.1 of uncultured Actinomycetota bacterium. GTDB lineage: Bacteria > Actinomycetota > Actinomycetes > Propionibacteriales > Propionibacteriaceae > Microlunatus. The sequence goes on along the minus strand of CAWBUC010000020.1, from coordinate 25,710 downwards.
CGCACGCGGCAACATCGTTGGACATCCAGAACCATCGGCGGCAGTATCACGGCGGTATCACCGAGCGCGAGTTTTGCAGGTCCCTTCTCGGCCATTGTTGCCCGCGACGAACGATGGGTGGCTCAGCGCAACGGGTGATGGCGACGGTGTGCAGGGCCCGGTTGAGGCCGCGGTCTCCCATGCGGCTCAGCCGGTGGCGGGTGCGTTGGCCACTGCTCGCCTCAAGCGGGGCAACACCAGCCAGGCAGGCGAAGGCGGCCTCGTTGCGGACGCGTCCGGGGTGGGACCAGCTGATCAGCAGCTGAGCGGCCACGACGGTCCGACGCCGGGTTCGGCCAGCAGCGTCGGACCTGCCCTCGCAGGTGGGCTCGGATGTGCTCTGGGGCGATGATGATCAAGCTTTTCAGTTCGTTGATCGCCTTGGTCCGGCTCACCAAAACTCCTTGTCGGGTGGCTAAGAGTTGCCGAAGTGCTTCGCGAACGCCGAGCTCGCGGGGTGGCATGATGGGTTTGCGCGAGGGCGGTGCGTGCCGCCTGAACGGCGTCGATCCGGTCACTCTTCGGCCCCGGGACCCCTTCTTGTTCTGCAGCTCGGCTCGTGTTACTCCACCTCCAGAAACCCAACCGGTGACATAACCTCACCGCCTCACCGACCTTCACGACGATAGAACCGGATAAGCCCTTGACTCTGATCAACAGCAACATCTGATAGGCTACAAGCCATCCACGTCGTACCGGGCAGAGGCGTAGATACGAAGGTCTGAGATAAGGGCTCGCCTTCGGGCCGACGCCGCAAGGAGACTACCTGCGTCCAGGGGGAGAAATGCGGAGCGGTCCGCAGATCTCGAAATCGCGTTCCGATGGATGCGGGATGAGCAAGCGCTCGATGTAGGGCTGCGGCTCGTACTTTCTGACCGGCCTGTCGACAACTGGGTGCATTTGACCGGCAAACTTATTGAAATCGATCTCCCGGCTCTGGCGCGGAAGGTGAGAAACGTTGAAGACTATGCTAACGCGCTAACGGAGATGGTGTTTTCGAACAGAGATATTGCGGAATTCTACTCGGGAAGCCGTGGCACCGCTGACGACAGACCGATCCACTTGCGGCTCAATCTTGATGCCCCGCCGGCCTTGCACAACGTCCGCTGGGAGCTGTTGCGTGACCCGAAAGCCAATTATCCCATCGCGACCACTGACAACGTTCTCTTCTCGCGTTATCTGACCAGCCCTGATTCCGGGCAGTCCCATGGCGCACGAGGCAGGCAACACGGGCGCTGGTCGTCATCGCCGGCCCAACCGACCTCGATAGCTATGCTCCAGGAGAGCGACAGCTGGCCGAGGTCAAGGTGGACAAGGAGCGCAGTTATGCCGAGGCCGCGCTCGACGGCATTGATACGGTGTACTTGGCCGAGCCGGGAAAGGCGACCCTGGTGAATCTCGCGAGGGAGCTCGAGCGTGAGGTCGACATTCTCTACCTCGTCTGCCACGGCGCCATTAACCGTGACGTGCCATTCGTTCTGCTCGAACATAGCGACGGCACAGCAGACCCAGTGGATGGGCGACGCCTAGCGGAGGCGGTCTTTTCACTGGCACAGCGCCCGACGCTCGCCATGCTCAACTCCTGCCAATCGGCGGGCGAGGGCGGTGCGGAAAGCACCGCCGACGACGGAGTCCTGGCAGGACTTGGCCCGCGCCTGGCTGGCGCGGGCATCGCCGCAGTGATTGCCATGCAGGGCAACGTGTCGATGAAGACCGCGGAACTCTTCGCCAAAAGGTTCTTCATCGAACTGCGGCACGACGGCATGGTGGATCGTGCTGTTGCAGCCGCTCGGCGATTGCTAAGAGAGGAGGACCGCCCGGACTGGTGGGTACCTACTCTGTTCTCACGGCTACGTTCGGGGCGCACCTATTTTAAGGCCGAATTCACCGAGGGCGCTGATGAGACTTGGGAGGCGCTGACATCTACTCAAATTAGCGGACGCATCACCCCGGTTCTAGGCCCAGGGATGACCGACGGGATTCTTGGGTCCCGGCATGAGATCGCGAACCGCTGGGTCGATCGGTGGCAGATGCCGATCACATCCCACAATCGGGATGAATTTGCAAAGGTAGCTCAATATCTGCGTGTGGAGCAGAAGGTAGAGGGGGCTGTCCTAAACCGCATGGTGGAATACCTGCAGGAGGTGATCCGCGAACGAATCACCAAGGCCAAGGCGGACGATCCTTTCTATGGCTTGGATCCCGCCATATCACCGCAGTCAGCCATCATGCAGGCCGGGCGGCGTGAGCTCGAGGATCCGGGGGATGTCTTCCGCACGGTCGCCGCGATGCCTGTGCCCGTATTTATCACAACCAATTGGACGCTCTTGCTAGAGCAGGCATTGGAGGCGCGCACGCCCAAGAAGGAGCCAAGGACGGTCTACTTCCCGTGGAACGACCGGGCGGAATGGCCCGACCCACCGCCCCTCAAAGCCCAACGGTCGATGCTCCGCTCGTCTATCACCTTTTCGGCCGGATGGAGGACCCTGATTCACTGGTGCTTACCGAGGACGACTACTTCGAGTGGCTGATCGCATGGGTTGCAAATCAGAAACTTGTGCCCGATGTAGTTGCGAAGCGGCTAACCAATCGATCGCTGCTGTTCCTTGGATACTGTCTTGACGAATGGGAATTTAGGACCGTGTTCCAAGCCATAAAAAGTTTTCCCGCGAGTAAATCCCTGCTCGCCCGGAATAAGCATGTCGGGGTCCAGTTCAACCCGGGCCTAGGGGAGGTGGAGCCCGAAGCTGCCCAAGACTACCTCGAGTCCTACTTCGGGAACAACAAAGTCAGCATCTATTGGTCGGATACCCGAAGATTCCTCGACGAGTACCGCCGCCGCACCGGGATGAAAACGTGACTACGCCGACCAGCACGGAAGCAACGCTGCAGCCACGGCGCAACCCTTACCGGGGACCGCGTGAATTCCGTCGAGGAGATCAACTCCCCAACCGGGAGCGGGAAGCGCGCGAACTCACCGATCGCGTGGTGGCCGAACGCATCGTGCTACTGCATGCGCCCTCAGGAGCTGGTAAGACCTCGCTCATTGAGGCGGCCGTCGTTGACGAACTCATCGAAGAGGGATTCTTGCCGACGCCGCGGCTGCGCGTCAATGAGCCACTGCGACAGGATCAGGTACGAAATCGATACGTTCACAGCTTGGTCACGTATCCCTTCCCAGCCTCAACAGCCCAGATCGACTCGACGACCTCTCCCTGGCGGAGGCCGTCCGGCAGTGGAGGGCGCTAGGGCCATCAAGGGACCTAACAACGGTGCTTATTATCGACCAGCTCGAGGAGATTTTAACTCTCGACCCGACCGACTCGAGCTCTAAGGAGGGCTTCTTCCGCGAACTTGGGACTCTGCTCAACACCGAGCCGGTTTGGGCGCTTCTATCGATGCGCGAGGACTATATGGGCGGCTTGGACCGCTACCTCCGCTTCCTGCCCGGGCTGCTGCGTTCACGCTACCGACTGGACTTCCTCACGATCGATGAAGCCAGGCTTGCCATGCAGGTGCCTGCGAAGCAGCAGCGTGTCGAATTCAAGACCGAGGCTGCTGACGCACTTATTGACCGGCTCACCGTTGTTCGAGTGCAGCGGCCCGGCGAAGAATCGCTGCGCACCGTCAAGGCTCCGTATGTGGAACCGTTCCAGCTGCAGGTGGTTTGCCGCAAGCTGTGGAAGAGCATTCGCGAAGAACGTGGCAATGACTTTCCGACTATCGATGTCGCGGACGTCGAGAAGCATGCCGATGTAGAGCAGGCGCTGATGGCATATTTCGATGACACGGTGACCGATGTCGTTCGCAAGACGGGCGCCAACGAGCGAAAGATTCGTGACTGGATCGAGTTTCAATTGATCACCAAACAGAGTTTCCGAAGCCAAACCCTGAGGCTGCCCCAGACTGAGAAGGCGGATAAGGTAGTCTCCCTGCTGGAAAAAGGGTACCTCATCCGTGGTGACTTGCGGGGAGCGTCAACGTGGTACGAACTCACGCACGACCGGCTCATCAGACCGGTGCTAGCCAGTAACGACAGCTGGCGCTGGGACAGCCTCCAGCTATGGCAAGTCATGGCTCATGAGTGGAATTTCCGTGACCGTCACCCAGCGTACTTGCTGCCTCTGGAGGATTTGCCCCATACATCTCTCCGCAAGGACGTAACTGATGTCGAGCGGGCCTTCATAGAGGCATCAAAGAACCAGGACAGGCAGAAGAAGCAGGACAACCAGATCGGCATCCTGGCCCGGACCAGGAGGGCGATGAGCCTGCTAGCTTTGACGGCCATCATTGAAGCTGTCGTCATCATCGTGCTGTTTATCAGCTTGATCGCAAAGTAGCCTCGCCGTGGAAGATGATCCTTGGGGACTGGCCGGTCTGGGGATCTCGCACGAAGAGGTTTCTTCAACGAACTCGGCGCGGACAGCGGATACCACCACTTCCCGACGATCCGCTGTCAGCGCCACCAGCCTGATTCGGCGAAAACAGCCGAGCCGGCCACTGAGTCGGCGCGCTTCTGCGGCGAGGTCAGCCAAAGGCACCCAGATCATTGAGGCGCCTCCCTGGCTGGGCCAAAGCTCACTACGCGCAGGATCACCCGACCGTGGTTTTCGGGCAACGACTCAAACAGCTTGTAGAAGCGCGATTAGCGGTCGTGAGCGCGGATGACGTCGGGCCGCAAATGAGCGTTATGGTGACGCCTTCCGCACCACCACGCCGCATGAGCTCAAGTTCCTCAACGGGCGCACGGCGACAGAGGAGCGCAGCATCGCCGGCCGAACCGCGACGCCATGAACCTCTCATTGCACCTCTCTTACTGCAGGAACCCGTCGTCCTAGTCGTCCTCCTGCTCTGGAGAGGTTGAGCGAAACCGAGCGAAAGGAATTGTAATGCAAGGAACGCCAGTGCCCGACATGATCGTGCTGCTTCCAGGAATAGTTGGGAGCGTTCTGGCCAAGGACGGCAAGGATGTCTGGGCCCTCTCTGGTGCTGCCGCGTTGAAGAGCCTGGTGAGCCTGGGTGGGAGCATCAAGGACCTGGGGCTCCAGGGCGACGATCCCGACGCCGACGACCTGGGTGACGGCATCACCGCGCCACGGCTGATGCCGGACACCCACCTGGTACCTGGCCTGTGGAAGATCGACGGTTACACCAAGGTGGCCGCCAAGCTTAAGGAACAATTCGACCTGACACCCGGCGTGAACTTCTTCGAATTCCCCTACGACTGGCGCCGCGACAACCGGGCCAGCGCCCGCCGGCTCGCTCGCCAGAGCCACGACTGGCTAAAAGCTGGCGCGACCGTTCCGGCAACGCCGACGCCAAGCTCATCCTGCTTGGCCACTCAATGGGTGGCCTAGTGGCACGGCACTTCCTGGAGTTCCTCGACGGCTGGAAGGACACTCGACTCCTAGTCACCTTCGGCACGCCCTACCGGGCTCGCTAAACGCCCTCGACTTCATCGCCAACGGAATGAAGAAGGCGCTCGGACCGATCACCCTCGTCGACCTCACCGACCTGCTGCGCTCCTTCACCTCCGTGTACCAGCTGCTACCGATCTACCCCTGCGTCGACCGTGGAGACGGGACGCTGGGCCGGGTCACCGAGGTGGACGGCATCCCCGGCCTAAACAGGGACCGGGCGGCTGGAGGCGTGGCTTCCCACCGGGCGATCAGGGATGAGTCGACAGCCCCCGTCAGGACGCAGCTACTGGAGCATGGCTAAAGATCAAGCCGCTGGCCGGGATTTCAGCCACCGCCCAGTCGGCCAGGCTGGCCGACCGCAAGCTTGCGATCCTGGCGGTCCTACCAGGGTGAGGATCGCGAGGTGGCGGGGACGGCACGTCCAAGCGTGTCGGCCACCCCTCTGGAGCTGAACAACCAGGACCTCGAGGTGTACGTCCGCGAGCGGCACGCCTGCCTGCAGAACGCCGCCTTCACACTGGACCAAGTGATGGAGTCATACGACGGCAGCGGATCGACCAGTCCCAGATGTTCGCGCCCGGGAGCGGAATCAGCCTGGACCTGGACGACGCCTATCTCGCGACTGAACCAGTGGTCATCCGCGCGCTGCCCGAGCAGGAATGGGTGACCCTGACCGCCAAGGCGGTCGACATTGACACTGGTCGGGAGGTCGCCACGGGCCTGCGGCCAGGTTCGGAGGGCTGGCGCGAGGCGGAGCTGGGGCCGTTCTCGGAAGGCACCTACCGCCTCCGGTCACGGCGAAGATCGCGTCAATCCCGTGACCGACGTGTTCGCAGTGTTTGATGCAGGATCCGACATTGGGGGCTGACCGAGCATGCTTGACAATCTCATCTACGCCAACGGGATCAGCGGCCTCACCGGCGAGTACCTGTTCCCGGCGCTCACGCCGGCCGAGCTGGCAGAGCAAGCCAGGCAGACCCCGGAGGATCCCGAGTGCTGCCAGTGGCTCAAGCAGGCGTGGGAGAACATCTCCCAGCCACACTTCGGTCTGCCGTTCAATGTCGATCCCGCCGACCTCGCCCAGGCCGGGTGGGCGATCGTCTTTTCCGTGGACGAGCACGATGACGTCAAGCGTGCGCTTGCGCCCCTGGTCGACATCGCCAACAGCGGATCGGTGATTTAGTCAAGGTCCTCGACTACCTCCCTGACGAGACCTGGGCGGACTGGCTCGCCCGACACCACGTCGGACCAGGCAACATCGACCCCCGCAAGGTCCCCTACTACGTCTTGCTGGTCGGGCATCCCAGCCGCATTCCGTTCAGCTTCCAGTACCTGCTGGACGTCGATATGCCGTCGGGCGCCTTGACTTCGACGCCGCCGACGATTATGGCCGTACGCCGAGCGCTGATCAGCTACGAGCAAGCGGCCGTGGCGCCGCACCATGAAGACGGCGGCCTTCTTCGGCACCCGCCACCCCTTCGACGGTGCGACACAGCTCTCTGCGGATCAACTCGTCCGTCCGCTGGCCGACAGCTTCGCGCCCGACGGCCATTTCGCTGCGCGATCCCCGGCTACCAGATCCACACCTGCCTCGGACCGTCTGCCACCAAGGCTGCGTTGGGAGAGATCCTGACTGGCACCGGACAGTTCGGACGTCCCGCCGTATTGTTTTCGGCCACCCATGGTATGGGCGGGCTGGCCCGCTGGCCACCCGGACCAGACCGCCCGCCATGGCGCGCTTCTGTGCCAGGACTGGCCGGGTCTAGGACAGATCAACTCGGATCAGTACCTTTCTGCAGCCGATGTGCCAGTCGACGCCCAGGTCCACGGCTTGGTGACGTTCTTTTTTGCGTGTTATGGGGCGGGAACGCCGCAGGTCGACCACTTCCAGCACCAGCCCGGAGAGCCGCCGCCAACAGTCGCCGAAAAGCGTTCGTGGCCGCGCTTCCCAAAGGCCTGCTTGCGCATCCCGAGGGCGGGGCGCTGGCGGTGATTGGCCACATCGAGCGGGCGTGGGGGTACTCGTTCGTATCCAGGGCGGGGCGCAGCTCCTCCCGTTCCGGAACGCTGCTGGGTCGGATTCTGGCCGGCGAGCCCATCGGCTCGCGATGAAGGACTTCAACGAAAATACGCGGCCCTGTCGCGCCAACATCAGCGACACCCTTGAGAAGCTGGGCCTCGGAAAGATCATCCTGACGCACAGTTGGCGAGCGCTATGGACCGAGCGCAACGACGCCCAGAACTACGTCCTGCTGGGCGACCCCGCAGCCAAGCTTAAGACTGCCCGATAGCGATGTTGGCGATGCCATGACCACGCTGGAGATCACGGTTCAGCGGAGGTCCGGCGACGGTTGGCCAGTTGTGGCGCTTCTCCACAGCCCTTTGGAACTCCCCGTTCGCAGGGAAGGGTTCCTCGTGCTAGAAGAGGGCCGGCTCGGGAAACAACTCTCGACCGAAACCTACGGTAGGTTGCTTGGACAAGCTCTATTTCGCGACGACATCCGTGACGCGTTCATGAGGGCGCAGGCCAGGAATGACGACCTCCTGCGGCTCCTGCTGTTTGTGGAGGATCCGTCCGCCCGGCGGCTTCGATGGGAGCGGCTATGCGCACCGCTGGATGGCGGCTGGCGACTGCTTCGGTTGGCCCAACGGGTACCGTTCTCGCTATACCTCCCGAGCCTCACCGATCGGAGGTTTCCTCCGATCGGTCGAGCTGACTTGCGCGTTCTGCTGCTAGCGGCTAGTCCCGGCGGGTTGGATGAGTATGGGCTGCATAAGTTCGACGTCGAGGCGTCTATCTCCAGCACCCGGGCCGCATGCGGCGAAATCCCCTGCGACGTGCTGGCCGATCTCGACGACGCCCTGGGCCCTCCGACGCTGGACGCGCTGTGTGAGCAGATCACAGCCGGCTCCTACACGATCCTGCACGTCGTCTGCCATGGCGGGTACGACCCGTCCGGCGAGGAGAGTCACGTCTTCCTGGCTGGTCCGGACGGCAACGTTGACCCGATCCCGGCAACTCGTCTGCTTCAGAGGCTGGAATCCCTGCGCGGCGGAAAAGGCCTCCCTCAACTCGCCTACCTGTCAACCTGCGACAGCGCCAAGCCCGAGGCCGAAGGCGCTCTTGGTGGTCTCGCACAGCGGCTAGTGCGGGATCTCGGCATGCCGGCGGTGGTCGCCATGACCGATCGGATCACGATCCAGTCCGCCACTGACCTAGCCAGCGCCTTCTACCGACGGGTAAGAGTGCATGGACAAGTTGATCTGGCACTAACCGAGGCCATGGTTGGGCTGGCCGAGCGGGGAGATGTGACCGTCCCGGTCCTGGTTAGTCGGCTGCGCGATCGACCCCTATTCAGCGACACCCTTGAGCGTCCGCTCACACCTTCGGAGCTGAGGCAGGGTCTCACGCGGCTCCAGGCGATACTTGTGAAACGTGCGCCGACCCTGCTGCCAGAACTACATCGGCTCGCCGGTGTGCTGGGCGCTACCCAGACTCACGCTGTCGAGTCCTCGTCGCTAAGCGCCGAGGCTGCTCGTGACCGCGAGGACGCCGTCGTCGACCTTGAGAGCTTGTCGCTCGAATGCACCGATCTGGGTTTCAAGGCCATTGCGCTTGGAGAGCAACCACCAACTTACGACCCACGGTGTCCTTTCCGGGGCCTGTATCCCTTCCATGTCGAGGACCGGGAGTTCTTCTTCGGCCGCGAGACCCTGATCGGGAAGCTGAAGCAAAAGCTGGCGGAGGCAATGTTCCTGCCGGTGCTCGGGCCTTCCGGGTGCGGCAAATCCTCGCTGGTGCTGGCGGGGTTAGTCCCAGCTCTCCAGGTACCTGCGGGGGCTGTGGCATACCTATCGCCAGGCGCTGACCCAGACCTGCAATTGGAGGCCACTCTCACTGAACTCGGCAACCAACCAGCATTGGTCGTGGTAGACCAGTTTGAGGAGCTATTCACGCATTGCTCGGATGAAGGCAAGCGCCGGACGTTCCTCGCGCGAATCGTAGAACTGATCCCGTCCGTGCCCATAGTGCTAACCATGCGGGCCGATTTCTGGGGTGAGTGTGCGGCATACGAAGAATTCAAAGCGCTGATGCAGGCACACCAGGAGTTGGTACCCGCAATGGACGACCAAGAACTAAGGCGGGCAATGGAGCAGCAGGCAGCCGCCGTCGGGCTCCGCTTCGAGGGCGATGTTGCTGCGAATATCCTCGACGACGTGCGCGGTGAGCCAGGTGCGATGCCGCTGCTTCAACACGCACTCCTCGAGCTGTGGGAACGCCGCCATGGAGCCTGGTTGGGTGCCGAGGAGTATCGCGCACTTGGAGGAGTTCAGCGGGCGATAAGCCAAAGCGCCGACATGGTCTACAACAATTTAGCATCCGACGAGCAAGACAAGGTACGAGACATTTTCGTACGATTGACCCGCTTGGACGAAGATTCCGTCCAGGCGCAGGACCGGCGAGACACGCGGCGGCGCGTGGGGCTAACCGATCTCGTCCCCGTGGGCACCGATCCGGCAACCACCAAGGTGCTCGTGACTCGGTTGGCCAGCGCGCGGCTGCTGGTCACCAGCACGAACGTCGCTACCGGCGAGGAAGAAGTCGAAGTTGCGCACGAGGCGCTTATAAGGTACTGGCCATTACTAAACCGCTGGCTAGACGAGGACAGGACAGCTCTCCGCATCCGCGAAGGACTACGGCGAGCCGCGTTAGAATGGCTAAGCAGTGACCGGGACGACAACTATCTCGTGCATCGGGGCAAGCGGCTCGATGATGCGCAACAATTAGCCAGTCACGCTCGGCTGCGACTTAACCGCCTTGAGCAGACCTACCTACAAGCGTGTGAGGACGCCGACGATCGCTACCGTCCCTGGGAAGTCGAAGCAGAGCTCCTGCCACAGCGCGCGGGTTGGTCCGATCCGCGCCGTGGAACGTTTGACACGCTAGAGATAGTCCTGCGCCATCGGCGAACCGAGAAGTACGCCGCCGCGGTTGAGTCCGGCCACCCCGTCGTCCCATTCGACGTCGATCATAGAGCTCTCGAAGCAGTCGCCGCTGACCCCGCGGCATACGGTCGGATCCTAAGTAGCAGCTTCTTCGCTTCGGTCGAGATGCGAAACGGCGTCGTCGAGGCAATCGAGGAGGCCCAAAGATTCCACCGAACCTGTAGGTTGCAAGTGCGAATAGATCCTGTCGCACCGGAGTTGCACGGACTGTATTGGGAAACGCTGCAGCACCCAAACGACGGGGCGCCACTCCTGACCGATCACGGAGTGGCCTTTGGGCGTTTAGCTGCCCATTCGAACAGCAAACTGCGCGCCAAATCTGACCTGCGCGCACAGAGCATCTGGCGAGGCGGGCTTCGGTCCGCAGGGACAGGACCAGGCTTTCTCACTATGCCCGACATTGTGGCCGACGTACATCTATCCCCCGAAGATCTCAGCCCTCACGATATGATCGCGCAGCTCGATAAAGGATATGACGTCGCGCTACTGACGTGTCGGATCCACATGGCGGCTGACGGGATCAGGCTTGGGGTCTCACATTGGGATGTGCCAGCTCGAGAGCTACACGCCCTAGGTTTGCTTCTCCGACCACCCCGCCTCCTCGTGCTTGATGTACAGCCTGGTGCGGAGCACAGTATTCCCATCACCGACTCTAGCGAGATAGCACTCTTGGTGCAGCAACTGGCGGGAGTTGGTTTGCCAGCCGTGGTTGTCATTCCCGCATCCGTATCCGAGCATACCCGTGAGCGGCTTCTATCGACGTTGCTTCGGAGGCTGCGGCTTGACGGGCAGGTTGATAAAGCGATGGCGACTGCGCGTGATGCTATACGCAACTCTCTGGACTGGTGGGCGCCCATGCTAATCACCGGGTTCCCGAGCTGCCGCCTTTGGTACGTGCCGGGTATAAAGCAAGTACCGCCAGAGCCAGAGGGCGAGAATTACGTTTGGAAAGAACTGATCCAGCGGATCCGGATCCAAGACTGTACGCCTGTCCTTGGTCCGGCTGCCGTGCCGTCATTACCTTCGAGAACCGCCATTGCAAAGCAGTGGGTCAATCGGTTCGCTCTGCCAGTCGGGCCGGGGCGGGTTGACCTTCCAAATGTCGCGCAGCAGCTCGCTCAGAGCCAGGGCGATTCTGTGATGCGCCGCCTCCTAACCGAGCGCGTCCGCGAAGAGGTCCGGCGTCGCCTCCAACGGCACGATAGTTCGGCCGACATGCCCGACGCCGGGCTGCCGCCAGATCAGCTGCTGCGGCTGGCTTGGCACAAACTAGTTGGTCAGGACTCAACCGACCCTAACCGTCTGCTCGCAGCACTGCCCTTCCCTATCTTTGTGACCATCAATTCAGATAACTCGCTAGCTGAAACACTCGTCGAAACCGGCAAACTGCCCCATGTTCTCGTCCTTCCTTGGCGCGCCTACCGAGATCCTCCTCGCACGAGACGACTACAACTACATACCCACCCCGGAGGCGCCGCTCGTCCTTCAAGCTTTCGGTAGCTTTGACGAGCCGCGCTCAATTGTACTTACAGAGGATGACACCTACGACTATCTGATGTTCTTCGCGTCAAGGCGTGACTATCTGTCGCCTAGAATTCTTAGGGCGTTGGTCAGATCGAGCCTCTTGTTCCTAGGTTTCGACGCTGACGACCAAGACGGCCGCACACTGTGGCGCAGTCATGCAGGTGCTCCGGCTCGACAACCCCAGAGAGACCCCACCTTATACAGCTGGAACCGCCTGAGAACGAACCCCATCACGAGGAACGATCGCCGTGGTGGAAGGGGGATGCGTTTGAAGTATATGAGGGCAACGTTGTCGATTTCTGCAAGACTTGACTAGACATATAAGACTGGCTAGAGGTGGATCCTCGTACTCAATGACTGGCAGCTTTCCGGTCTTCCAGGCGACACGATCGAGTCATGGGAACCGCCAGTCGGATGACCAGTAGCCTGTTGCGACGCCGTAGCACACAGCGGGACTAAACCGCGTAATTGCAGAGTTGCAATGAGACGGGATCGCGAGCCGAGTAGGCCACTCGGACCGCGCAGTGCCGAGCCCGACGGTCGTATTGCAAGTCTGCGCTTTAATCCCCCCACGGGGTTTTCCGGTTGCCGGGATGGAAGGCGGCATGAATGCTAGCAGGGCAAGGACATACACGAGGAGCACAGTCTCGATCACGACGATCAGAACGAGAACTACTACCGGGATGCTCGTCCGCATTCGTAGGCGATGATGAGATGAAGTCTCCCTTGACGCTCGGACGAATTCCCGCTCAACTTCTCTCGCAGCCGAGCCCTGCTCGTTCAGCCAGCGGCTTGCGTCCAGCACGTCACTGCCCCGAAGCAGAAGGGAAGGATCGCGGTTATGTTGATGCCATGCGCTTGCCGCAACCTCCCAGACACTCAGATGGGCTCGGCGCCAGCGGTCATTTCCTAGGCGAACCACGGCCACCAACCTGTCGTGGCTAAGCCCAGTACCACGTCACATCGCCGCGTGCCTCGCTCCTAATCACGTAACGCGCCTGAAGAGAGGAGAGCACATCTGTCGCCAACGTGTCATCACCAGTAGCAGGTCCGGTCAAGGATTGGCTGCGGAAACCCTGTGAGCGTAATCAGCTGAGTCTCGATCCACTCACGGATCGTTCTCTCGCTGGCTCCAGTCGAACGCCGCAGTCGCGTGTACGGCGTTTGAATAGAAATCACCAAGGGCTCCCTCGATGTCAACATTTCTGTTCGACGTCAGCTGAATCGATTTCCGTGAAGCTCTCACCTCGTTCTCTATGTACTTGTTGCCATAGGCTTCGACAGACAACCTGCAACTGGAACGGCTCAACATACGGAGCTATGACGGATACAGGCCCATTAGGTCCCTGAATCATCGTGGTTGACAATCCTGCTGACGAGTAGATTCACTGCTTCATCGCCGAAGAAGACGCCCCGGTCCCGAGCCGGCAACGCTATCGCCCGCCGAGCGGCCTCGTGCGTAAGGAGGGCTCAAGCGGTACCGAACGCGCAAATCCGTCGCCCGCCGGAGGTCATCATCGAGGCCGCCCATGTACTCCTCGCGAATGGCGAACAGTATATAACGATGGGGCCTTTCGAGCACCTGTCTGATTTGCCGAAAGAACTCCGCCTTGCCCACTAAGTCTGAGGGGTCAAGGGTGAGAATCTCCTCAAACTGGTCGAAAATGAGGGCGTGCTCTTGACTCGAATCGGATTCTAGCGCATCTAACAAATGGGCCAGGGTCATTTCTTCGGGGGCGGACGGATCCAGGCCCGACCCAAGGGTACCATTCGCTATGGGCGAAAGCGAGGTTTGACGCCACACTCCATACATATCTGTTAGTCACAGAAGCGTGGGAAGGCGGCACCCCATTGAGTCGTAGCGGACCCGAGACACGGAAATTCCTCTGCGCCTGAAGGATGTCAGCAACTGGTCCCAAAATGAGCGATGTCTTGCCGGCGCCAGACGGAGCGTACAGAAGCATGACGCGCTCAGCTTCCAGCAGGTCAGTAATATCCCGCGATTCCAGTTCCCGCCCATAGTTCGACTCGCCGAGGCGAATTGGCCGTGGGCCGAACGTAGGGATTTTCGAGTCGGGTCGGAGGGATTACCACATCGTTACCCTCCGCCAGTGCCCGTGACCGCTTCAGCCACGCTGGTGATATCGCCTGAGTTGTCGGAGCCCAGGGGCCCTGGGGACAGCCCCCGACCTGTGTCGAGGTCGGAGTAGATTTCGGCCCCCCAGCAACTCGGTTGTCCGTCGGTCGCATACCGCGGTCTCGTCGTTCATCGCGCTCACCATGTTTGCCTCACCCAGCGCGATCATCTCACGCCGCTCGATCGCCTCGACGACGTCGCGCCGATCTCGAAGCAGTCCCATCGTTTGAGTCCGATCGTCCTATACGGTTTGAGCCATCCCCATACATACCGCGAATGTGCAGCCATCAGGCCAGGACGCTCCAGCGCACGGCCGTTATGCCATTCAGCTGGGCAGGATCACGGCGCGCCCGCAGGTCAGAGGACCTGCTTCGGCGGCAAGTCCTCGGAGGTGCCTGCCGTCGCTTGTCCGCCCAGTGATCTCCGCGCCACCTCCGTCCATCGAGAGCGTCGTCTACCTGGCAGCTATCCCGCTACCTACCGGGGTCCACTCCGAATCAACCAACACCATTGCACAGATGATGCTCTCGGCAGCGGTCAATATGAGGTCTAGGCCGATACAGCGGAACGGCGTTGTCGACATTGCGGTTCTTGAAATCCGCAATCTCCCAATACCTACCCACAATAGGCCTGACGTTTTGGTACCTGCTGGCCAACCCTCAACGGATCGCCAACCAGTGCCTACTGGCCACCACGGTGCTGCAGCTGGTGATGGGGGCCGTCCTTCGGCATCGAGGCGGAGCCAGTGGTCCTCACCCTGAACGTTCCCAACGGCCGCGGTGGAACGACCCGGTACGGCAACGAGTCTCGCCTCGACGGGCAGGATTTCGTCGGCCATATCGGGCTTATCACCGAAACCGGGTTGCTGATCGACCCGACCGCCGGCCAGTTCCCCGAGATCCGGACTGGAGGCTCCGGCCGCTCGTGGGCCGGATCGGGGCCGTCCAGGTGGGTTCCGCTCTCCAAGGCGGTGCGAGGGCGATGTCCGGTCTACAGGGTGGGGGAGTGGTCACTTACCGGTCCTACCCGCGCGGCTCGGCAGACCAGTGGGTGGCACATCTGGTCGCCGCCGAGACCGAGAACCTGGCAGTCTTGATCAACAACACCGCGCTGGGGTTTCATCGCGGCCATGGCTAGACGGGCTGAACGAGATCGGGCAGGCTTGTGAAGCTATTGGTGAGGGCGGGGCAGATGAGTGAGGACGAGCGTCCCGACGGCGGTCCGCGGTTCGTGGCACGGCTACCCCGCTTCGTCGTCGATCAGGAGATCGGATCCGGCGACGTTGTCAAGAAAGTCACCCGGTTCCTCGGTGTGCGCCCGTGCGCGCCCTGCGAGCGGCGAGCACAGCGCTTGAACCGGCTGGTCGCCTTCGAGCCGCGCGCCGAGCGGAGCGCGCAGTGACCTCAGCTGACCCCACCACGAGGCGGGGATCGTCCCCCGAAGTGGCCCCGCACTTGGCGGGCGGGGGATGGGTGTACGCCATTGGCACAGTCGGCACCCGCCTCCCTACCGAGGGGGTTGAGCAGGAGCTGCGCCAGGCCATCGGCGGTGACGATCCAATGCACCTCGCTCACGCAGGCAAGCTGCGCACCGCGCTGATGAACGCGGAGAACCGCTACCTCGTGCGTGAACTGAGCTGGGTTCTGACCATCGACGGCATCGATTCCTACGTCCTGCAGCCGTCGGACCCGTCGGATCTCGTGAGCCTGCCCGAGGCGATCCGGCCCGATGCGCGTGGCTATGGCGTCCGGGCCTGCCGTACTCGGCCGGGTCGCCAGTCCCGCCCAGATCGATGCCGCGCACACGGCACCGCTGCCGGTGCTGATCTTCGACCAGCGCCACTCCTTCGACGCCGACACTTTCGCGAAGAGCCTCCAGGAAGCGACCGGCGTCGATGAGGTCGACCCGACGTTCGTCGCTGACATGCTGCGCACGCTCACCAGCATCAGTGGACCAGGGCTCACGGGCGAGCACCGTGCCCTGAACTACCTCGTCCTGCGCTACCCGAAGACTACCAGCTTGCCTTCGAGAAGGCGGCGGAGGGACTCAGCCTGCGCTCTGTCCGCTTCCCCGGCCGCCGGTAACTGGTGGCCGGACGCTCGTCGTCGTGCTCCTGACCTTCCAAGCGAGTGTGGACTCGCGGGTCGAGAAGTGGAGCGTCAGGGTGGACGTGACCGACAAGTTCCCCTTCCTGCGGGGCACGCTCACCGCATCTGCTGGCGAGCCGCCGTGCCGTGGCGGCGCCAAGGTTCGTCGTGGACCTGCCGGTCCCGCCGCCGGGCACGGTCGTGCGGCGCGCCTATTCGGACATCCGGAGAGCGACCGCCCTCGGTCGGGCGGCATCCTGCATGGATTACTGCTTCGGCGACATGGTTTGCGTGAAGAAGTGCACCTGCCTGGCGAACACCGTGACCTGCTATGACTACTACGCCAGCGTGGCAACAGCATGCGATGCGGCCTGCGTGGATGGGGACGACGACGAGGACGACGACGGGGACGACGACGACGACTCGGAGGGCGAAGCACCGTCGACTGCGTCTTGGCGTGCAACGCCTCCCACAACTTCGGCAACTTTCTCTGCAGGGGTACAGCGGCTGCAACGCCGCGGCCGAGGCGACCGGCGGCGAGCCCGAGGACGAGATCACGCCGACGTGCCGGGTCGAGGAGGTCACGGTCTGGATCAACGCGTTCATCCCCAACTACCTGCCCAAGCCCGACGGAAGCAGCTGGACGCTGGACCGTCCGTACCATCCCGGCCAGTGGATGCTGGAGGACATCGTCGCATGAGTGCTTCCTGACCGACCACCGGAGTTTCAGCAACGACGTCGACGCGGCGGCCCGCATACACATGGAGGTCATCGTGGACCTGGACGCGGGCCAGTTCCGCGCGCGGGAAGACGTCGGCCAGACGATAGAGGTCGACTGCGACACTGGTGCGCTGGTGGACGTCGACCCGATCCATCTACGATCCGGGCTTACAACTTCGCCAATCCCGCCCCGGGTGTGTTCAGTTGCCAGCTGGAAGCGAGAACGGCCAACCCGCTCGTACCACCATCGCCCACCATCGACTGGACGGGCAATCTCGCCATCGGCATCTTCCCCCTCCGGACGGCCGACGGGCGCATGATCGAGCTGGCGCGGATCGAGTTCTCAGGCGCGGTTGATGATTTCCCGGCCTTCGAGATGTACGCGTCGGTCAACGGAACTCCGGGAGAGCCCGTCTTCCGGCGGATGCCGGATCCGGACGCCGGGCCGGGCAGCCTAGGCGGGTTCGAAAACCCGATCACCGGGTCGGCGGTGATCGACTGCTTCGGCAACCCGCAGGGCCGTTTCCGCGAGGCCGGCAGCCCGTCGCGTCGAGCCTCCGCCCCACATGCCCCGCGTGCCGCACGGAGCTGGGCTGACGGGCTCACCAGTGCGCGCTCGGCCGATCCCGTCGTGGCGGACTGTCAGCGAAGGATTTGCGGCGCGGCCCGCAGCGAAGCGAGGACACGCGCCGCCGCGGCGCTTAGCCCGGCCCTCGATCACATCAGAGGCGGGCTCGATCAAATCAGAGGCGGGCTCGGCAGCGACGCTTGACCCGACCTCTTCCGTGTCAGGGCAGCCCTTCCTGCGCATCCATGCCTGTCGCCGCCCGTGCGGAGTGCCTACGAGTCCGCTGGCGATCGCATAGCACGGCCCCGATTGGCTGGCAGTCTGGCTGTCAGGGTGCCGACCAGCCAGGGGCGCGCGAGACGGCCCGGCGTAGCGAGCCGCAACTGGCAGAGCCGGGCGCATCTCGTTGGTGCACCCGAGCATTGGCCTTTGTACCTAGAAGGTCACCGGTGGTACGACAACCTCGTGCAACCACGGCAGCGACCTGGCCGCCACCCGTGTGAGTATGAGTGACCGACCTCCGGGATCCCGTCGCGAGGAAGCCCTGCCGCTGCTCGATGAACCTCGAACCGCCTGCGGGGATCCGGCGCGCGCCACGACACCCACCGGCGGACACCTACACGGATGGGCGACTCCGTCCGATCCCAGCTGCATTGCATAAGCGGTCGAAGATGCACATTCGTGGCTTACACGCCGACCAAAGGCGTATGTCTAGCATCAGCGGGCTCCAGATAATAGTCACCTGGGTGCTGGCGTATTGAGCGATTCAGCAAGACTGAGATCGCCGATAGCAGCGCAGGCTTGTATCGACGAAGACGAACTCTTAGCCCAGAATCGCCAGGATGAAACCTAAGGTATAGGCAGCCGAGAATAGTGCGGGAATAAACTGTTAGAGGTGTGAGAGGGGCCAGTATATGGCCTTCCTTTTGCCTCCCCTAAGGCCTTCCACTCTGCACGCCAATACGGTGATGCTGGAAGCCTTTCTCTCCATGGCTCCAATAACCGCGAATTTGCCGGAGTTCAACTGTCGATATGATCGAACCAGCCAGAACCACGCTAAGTTGAAGCCTAGGACGACAATCAGAGGGACAACTAGCAGGACGATTTCTCCGCTCGGCCGATCCCTCCACAATACACCGAATACCGTAAGGACTGCGACGTTCAGGGAAAGAAAGAATGTGTTGACCAATGCGCGGCGGGCACTCACCCGATCTGCCATCTCTACACACAGCTTGTACTGCTCTAAAATGGCGGATTGGTACTTCTCGTTTGACTCCGAGTACTGCGCCTCGGTCACCTCAGGATTCCACAATGAGGACTCCACTTCGTCAGGAGAGGCGGGCTTGGCAGTTCGGAAGTTTGCGCTGAACCAGCGATCGGACCCGGCAACGTAGACTCCAACTCTTGTAGTTCGGCCAGTGGTCCTTATAGACTAAACTATCGGCTTGGCAGGCGTCGATGTACATGTGCCTGCGCAGAGAAAGCCTAGGGGCATCGTTCCGGTGACTCCCGAGGGCAGTTCTTGGCATGCCAGGGACTACTGGTCGGGGCGAGGCGGAGACGCCGGGAGCTCTGAGCGAAGTCCGCTGCGTCGTCCCTACGCAGCATTCGTGAAGGACTGACTCAGTAGCTGGTGCCTGTGGCCAGATCGACGACAGGCGCGGAGGTGCAGACTCCGGGCAAGCGATCGACCCTGGACTAGGGCTGGCCAGCCCGACGGGTCGCCCGTGGAACACGGACTTAGTTCAACTGGAGACCAGCGGATCGTCAGGCAAGCCAGCCGACGACGAGTCCGTCCCATACTCCGCAGATAGATACCTCGACACGGCTCGTCTACGGCGGCACAATATGTCCATGGGGAGGGAGTGTCCGGCTGAGCAACCAACAATCACGGCAGCACTACAGTTCCGCAGCGGATATTGGCCGTGGGAGACGGTCAACGCCACCATTTCACCGACCTTCCGTATCAACTTCCTATTCGGTGCTTAAGTGGGTACTGGCGGAAAGGTATAAGGAAGGAAACTGATAGTGACTACGCAGGAAGGCCAAGGACCCAGTGGGCTCAGCAGACGAAGCTTGGCGACGTCCAAGTGTTCGTCGCCTCACCGTCGGACGTAGCGGCGGAACGCGATGCTCTAAGTCACGTTATTGATGGGCTCCGTGATGGGCTCGCTAAAAGGCTGGGCCTCACTCTGACGCTTCAGCGGTGGGAGGCAGTTCCGCCCGATATCGGACGGCCCCAGGAGGTGCTAATGCGGTACTTCGCAGATGAGCCTTTTGACATCTTTGTGGGTATTCTTTGGACCAGGTTTGGCTCGCCCAGGCGGAGCTATTCAGGACGCGAGCGGGATTCCCTTAGCTCTGGCACCCATGAGGAGTTCATGCATGCACTTCGAGCCCGTAAGCATGGTGGAGCCTGGCCACTAATTGCAGTATATCAGTGCACTCGAGGTCCGAAGGATTGGAGAACCTTAGACCTAGTGCAGGCTGGCCTGGTCAAGGACTTCTTCAAGGAGTTTGAAGCGGGTGGGAAACATCCTGGCATCAAGAAGGACTATGACAGCGTCGACGAATTCGAGAGACGCGTACGAGGAGAATTGGAACAGGCGTTATGGAAGTATGCGTTGGCGAACGGCATCACCAGCATAGGTGCTGCAACTTCCCGACTTCAGCGCCCCCGCACCGGAGTCCACAACTCGCAAAATTGAGGCTATTACCGAATATCTTGCGGGTTATCCTCCGTGACACCGACGAGAGCTCAGCCCAGGGCGGATTAAGACAAGTTAAGTTGGACGTATCACTTCCGTTGGACTCCGTCTTTATCGGTCTCCGGGCGGACCCAGATCGGCCAGACGTCGATAGGAGACTTCTCGTTGAGGAATTAAGCGAGATAAGCGGGCCGGCTTCGCGCCCTAGACGATCCTTCAGAGCGTGAGAAGCAGTATGAGGTATCGGCCCGGCAACTAGTCTAGTAAATGCCGACCTGGAGCGAAGAAAGACAGAAGGCGAGGATGTAACGGCGGTGGCGCGAGATCACGCACAGATTGTTCTTCTGGGCGATCCCGGAGGTGGCAAGACAACGCTGCTTCGCTGGATCACGTTAACCACGCCAGGGCGCTCCTTGCCGATCCCCTTCGGACTTTCGACAGACGTCCGTGGTGGGAAGTTGATGACGCGAGTGACTCGTTGGCGCGGGCCTTCGGACCTATCCGACTGCCCATACTCATCCGTATTGCAACTTACGCTGAGGCACGTGACCCTCGTCGGGGAGGATCACCAGGACTGTCGTTCGTAGACTTCCTTCCGATGCACCTGGCTTCAATGCAGATCCCAGAGCCGAAAGCTCGTCGGGGAAGTCATCGTCGAACTCTTAGAACGCGGCCAATGCTTTGTATTCTCGATGGTCTCGACGAGATAACCGACTATGCGGACCGACGTAATATCGCCGACAGCATCGTCCGATTCACAGGTGTTTTCGCCGACAAGGGCTTGCCAGAATGGTTGCGGCGAACGACGATACCGATGGCCATATAGGACCAGCGCACCAGAGAGTGCGGAGCGGACAGCCCAAGCTAGTTGAAAAGCTGGACCTAGATGTCATTCTCTCCGACCAATCACTACCGGACGCGGCCAGGGCATCCTGGCGCTCGCGCATCAGCGAGATATTCAGTCAGCCGATCAGTAGTCGCAGCGCGGCTCTGCAACAGCTCAAGAAGCCGATACCGGAACCACTTCATCGTGACGTCCCGACATGCTGGATACCCATTCGCTCCCATCACTGGCGACTACGAACTGTATGCGCTGCGGGAGATGAATCGCGATGACGTGGCGCTGTTCCTGGACAAGTGGTGTCGTGCCGTAGAGTCAGAGTCGGAGAAATGCCAGATCCCGTTAAGGTTGAGGACCGTGCAAGGCTAGAGATAGATGGGATTCTTAAGTCGATTGACATTTCGCCCGGTGTAAGGCGGCTGTCAAAAAACCCACTACTATTGCGGATTTTGGCAATCATCCACCGGAACGAGAGACACCTACCTCAGAAGCGAGCGGAATATCGAAACTGCAACAATAACCCTACTGCGAGACTGGCAGCTTTCGCGCGGAAACAAACCGGAAGCTTTGGATGAAACAAGGGTCATGAGCCTTCTTGGCCCTGTCGCTTTCTGGATGCGCGGAATCGAGCTAGCGCGCTGATCGAGCGCGGCCGGGCGGTACAACTTATGGCGGGCGTCCTTGCTGCTGAGCGAAATCAGGATCCCAACCAGCCCAGCGCGGAGATTGTACAGCAGGTGGAGGATTTTCTTGAATCAGTACGTCTAAATTCGGGACTCTTCATCGAACGAGGGGAGGGCTTGTATGGCTTTATGCACCTCACGTTCGAAGAGTATTTCACTGCGCGCCATATGATAAGCGACGCGACCAGCGCTCGTGACCGGATATTGGCCGTTCTACATGACCCCCGTTGGCGCGAGCCGATCTTACTAGCAGTCGGTCTCATGAGCCGAATGTTCTTCCAGATGGCCGACGACCCTGCTACGGTCAATTCTATCTGCAGGATCGGAGTACGAAAGTGTGCTCAGCCGTGATTTGCTTTTCACAGCACGATGTATCGCGGACAGCGCCATTTTTCCATGCGATTCGCCGCGAGTTGGGCGGTCGACTAATTGAACTGTACTTAGATAGAGACGGTCAAGGGAAGTTCAGAGCACTGCGAGATCAGTCCCTTTCGGCGCTTCTGGCATTGAGTCAGCGAAGGCAAGATGACGCGATCGGTATTGTTGTTTCTTCGGCTGTCTCTGCGTGTGATGCTTCGCCTCGGCTTGATTCTGCACTTGAGCTAGTGTCCCGTCTGGAATCTAATGATCTTCTGGTGGCGGAAGCACTAGAAAATGTCGAAGATCCAGTATTCAAGTTTGGTGCCCGACAGCTTGCAATCGAAGTACGCCGACGCGGCGGCGACGACGACGCAGACTACTTGTTGACTGTCGACACATCCGGCGGCCCTCGATGCTGTGCGCGATGTGCGACGTCTGGGGTAACGTCATGGATCAGGTGATGCTGAGATCCATACGCGCTGGATACAGAGATGGCTTCCGCAGTCAGGGGGTTCTGGAAGAGGCAAGCGTAGCGTGGGAACGGGTGAGAAAGCTTCTTGGGAATCGCGGCGAAGCACTTGTCTTCCGCTTGAGCCGAAATTGTTGGAGTTGGTCGAGGACGCGAAGTCGCAGACCGAGTCGAATCAGAAGGGCAGGATCGGACCTATATTTCCGCTCCCCGTCTGGGAGCACCCCTGAACGACTCGGCAGCACAATAATGCGATTGGCACCAAAAGAGGACGTCGCACAAAGTGACATTGACGATCTTCGGGCTGAGGTCAGCCGCCTTCGGCGAAAGTTATGGCTCGTCGGAGACTCCATCGAGGCTAACCGCTGCTGGTGAAGAGTTGCTTCGCTCGTCGACGACCGGCCTCACCTTGGTTTCCCTATTGGAAGACGTTTCCCATGATCTGCCTAATAGGTCTTGGACCGTCGGGGATATTAGCGCTCAGCTTGTGGACACTGTACAGCATCGATTCTTCTCGAACCTTGCACTGCGCCTTAAGTCCAGTCTCGACATCAGCCGAGTACTACGAAGCAGCTCGTATGGCGATCGCTGTGCTGAGGCTTCCCGATGGTCCAGTCGAAGCATCGAAGTGCCTCGAAATAGTCCTCGAAGACATTAAGACGGATGGAGAAACCTGCGCTTGGGCTTTACAGGCCCTCGCTGATGGCCCAAGCCAAGGTTATCTCGCTGGCGAGTGCTCGGTCTGAGTTCATAGGAGGGTTGCTGGGAATCACTCACTAAGCCCATCGATTCTTCGCGCCCTGTTCAAGTCAGGCGTGACCGGCGACTTACTACGGCTGTGCTGGAAAATTCTTGATACTGGTGGTGAGGCCAGTCGCTCGACGGCATTACGCCTGCTAGAGTCATGTCAGTTGGGTGCGAGTGTTGAGGTGCTGGACGCCATCAATGTGGGTATGCTGAGCGAATCAGCCAGTGATGCTGCCCAGGGACTTCTACTCCGGGTGGGTGATTTGCGTACGGAAGACGCCGTGGTGGCTCTCCAATGGCTAAATCATCCATCGGACGTTTTCCGTCATAAGGTGGCGCTAATCACCAGCTAGCAGCGCACCAAATCTGGACGGAGAGATTCGCTCCCAAGTTGCTAGGGCCGCCGAGTGACCTGCTCCGATCCTCGTTAACTGTTGAGGCGTCTGCTGACGAGTTGCGGACTCCGGCTATGAGAAGGCTTTTGCAGGCACTGTGGAGCCGCGGATTTTCGGACCTGGTAACGCTATTCGTTAAGGGAATGTCCGATGAGAACGCAACCTGGGAGTACCGATTAGCAATCGATGAGATTGAGGCACCGCTTGACCGGAGAGGTTCATCGACTGGATTATCGATCAAGGCACGCAGTATTCTCCTGCCGTTCCCGCCTTCGAGGAGGCTGCCGCGGCGTTTTCAAAGAGGGTGCCCGAAGATGCGGACGTGACGCAGTCAGTTGTGGAGGAGATTGCTGATGGGTTGATCTTCAACCTTTCAAGGGATTCGGGGGGGGGCTTTGTTGATACCGCTGATATCGAGAAAAATCACTGCCGAGGGGTCTTCGAGCTGCTCCGCGAGTGGGCGGCGGACCAATTCAGATCGCACGCTTTCGAGATCGATTCTCGGCCGCCGGCTCTCGCCGGCATACTCGGCCCCATGCGGCGCGGAAGCTCAGATAGCAATCCTCATAGCGCTTGACACCAGCGACGTGCAAGCCTTGATCGTAGAGACCCTATGCAGCGCGGTCGAGTCTGATACAGAAGAGATCCGCTTGCTGGCTAGCGATGGGCTGACCGCTGCTTGCGCCGCCACAGCGACAGATGGGACGACGCAGGCTGTTGAGATAGTACAACGACGCGTCGCCACGGCGACCGGCTACCTGGGTACCGTTCTTGCGAGCGCCGTATCCGCTTTCGACTACTCGATGGACTATTGGCCCAGGAAGTGGTTCGCCACCTTGAGACGACCTGATGCCGCCGAAGTATCCAAGGAACTTGCTCGTTCCTCATTGGGATATCTCCGCTCGGTAGGTCCGGACGTAATCTCATTGTTGATGGAAGCAATTTCGTCCGATCAGTCCGAGATCATCGCGGCAGCTGCAGGTGCGCTCGAACACGTCATGGATGAGGATCCCAGGGTTCGCCGCAACTCCAAAATTCAACTGTCGTTGCTCGAGGCGCTGCAGTCGGACGGTGACCGAGCCAGATTCGCGATGTCGTTACTTCGCTGGAACGAGGGTCCGGATCCCGTCGCTGTTGCGGAGGCGCTTGTGGGAATGGCGTCGAAACAACCGGATGACGCGTCGAGTTGCTTCTTACGCGTGCGAAAGGGTTCTACGCTATGTGTCTTTGCAACGAGAGCGTGACCCAGCAGTTTCGACCCTTATCGCGGAATTGCGTCCTAACGTCTACACATCGCTCAATGACGAAGAAGTAGAGGCGGCCCTCGCCGTGCGGAGTCGCGATGCGTGGCCTGCGGGCCGATTCGTCCGCCGGCGCTGTGAAGTCAAGTTATGATGAAGCGTTCGTCGATCAACTGTTTATGGAGCAGTCGGTGCGAACGCTGTGTGATGGCGCGTCCGACCGGCTCACGGCGATGAGAGCAGTACTGTCGGAACATGGCAGAAATTCGGTCGGTGACACCCGAGACGCGGTTGCTCAATGCCTGGCCGCCCTAGAGCCCCTCCGGTCCAGGTTGCCTGGATTAAAGCGACTACTCGGGTCGGAACTCGCGGCTATTGAGTCTATGATCGGGATGGCAAGTGACGCGGACGACATCACAGTCGTGACTGATGTACCAGCGATCATCCGAGAATTGGCAGCGTGGATTCTCGAAGGGGGGCGGGAACGAGCAAGAACGCTGTTGAAGGGCGTATTCGAATTGGCACGTAGCCAAATCTCGAACGACAGAGGCCCCAACGGTGCGCGAAGGACCGTTTTGGCGGCGTTACTTGCATCGATCAGTGATTCGGCGCCTATTGTGAACCTTGCGAAAGGTTGGAGCCTGGATGAAATGGTTGAGGTGGTGGTAGCGCTAGCACTTGATCCTCATTATTGGCCGGCGCGATCTTGGGCTGTGCGCTGTCTTGGCAATATTCAGACTTTCTCCGAACCGGTTGCGCACGCT
>CAWBUC010000019.1:0-153579 GCA_963791865.1 uncultured Actinomycetota bacterium | reverse complement strand
GTCGGTGAAGAACGGATTGGCGATGTCCAGGACGACCATGCCAACGGACCTGCTGCGACCGGCGCGAAGTTGGCGCGCGGACTCATTGGGAACCCAACCCAGCTTGGTGATCGCCTCGGTGACGCGGACCCGGGTGCGCTCGCTGACGATCTCTGGGGTGTTGACCACATTCGAAACCGTGCCCAACGAGACGCCGGCCAGGGTGGCGACGTCCTTCATGTTGACCGACGCCTTGCGGGTCGCCATTCGCCTCGCTCCTCAGACCTTGCTGCCGGTTGAACCGTTATAGTAAGGCCCGCTGCCGGCGTGTTTTCCCTCCGACTCACACAACTGCCGGGTCGGGACACCTTCTGCGCAGCGGAACGTGTCCCTGGCCATCAGTTGGTGTTCGCTGGGGGATGCATTCTTGACCACTTGATGCACGTCGACTTAATGAACGTCGACCGTCAGGACGGCGCGAACGTCACGCGAGGACAGCGCCAGGCTGAACTCGAATGTGCCGGTCGGCAAGGTCCACCTATCGGCCGCGCCGTCGAAGATCATCAAGTCCTCCTTCAGGATGGTGATGATCAACTTTCGGTCTTCGCCGGACTCGAGGGTAACGGCGTCGAAGCCCTTGAGCTGCGCCGGTGGTTCGCCGGTGTGATCGGGAAAGCCGACGAACACCTGGGGCGTGGCCTTGCCGGTCCGCGCACCGTCGTTGCGGAGAGTGAAGCTTACGGACACGCCTGCGTGGTCGTGGTGGATGACCGGTTGTTCGATGGCAAAGGTGGTGTAGCCGAGGCCGTGGCCGAAAGCAAAGGCGGGCGCAACGTTGGTGGCGTCGTACCAGCGGTACCCGACCAGGAGCTCTTCGGAGTACTGGACGGTGTCACCGTCGCCTGGGTACTGGGCCGAGTCCTGGATGGGCGTGCTCTGTTCGTCGGCCGGAAAGGTGATGGGCAGCCGTCCGCCGGGTTCGGTGCGGCCGGTGAGGACGTCAGCGAGAGCGGGCGCGAACTGCTCGCCTGGGTACCAGGCGTGCAGCATCGCGCCGAACCGGTCTCGTCCTCGGCAGGACCACGGGTCCGGCGCCCAGCGTGACTAGTGTGGTTCGGGGGTTCGCTGCGCAGATGGCGGTGGCGATCGCTTCCTGGCGGCCGGGCAGACGGAGAGAATCGACGTCCATCGCTTCACCCGCGAGCCGACCGCAGATCACGACGGCGGCGTCGCATTGCGCCGCGAGTTCGACCGCCGGCTCAGCTGATCATCGGGCGTCGCGAGCCGAGGCCAAGGTGAGGAGCCACCCCCATCGGCGGGACCTCGATGGCGACGCTTGTCTAGTACTCCACCCGAAGGTCGACGGTCTGGTTTTGTTCGAGGTCGAGGACGGCATGCAACGGATAAGGCGGGCCGGCGATCATGGGTGAGGCCTCACGAAAGCCGGAGGTGATCGACACATCATCGACGAAGATGGTGAGCCGACCGGCGAACTCTGCGGTCAGCGTATGCGGACCCGACACTTCGGCCCGCAGGCTTGCGGTGACCGTGGCCGACCAGTCGCTGCTCATGTCCTCCGGGGTAGCCAGCTCGAACTGGCGGAGAACGATCTGTTGTTCCTGTCCGGTGCTGCCGTCCCGAAGGGTTGCGGAGATCCCGTCCGCCGTGGCCGAGGCGTCGATCGGTGGCAGCGGCTGCTCCCCGTGCCCGACGGTGAGCTCGATCACCTCCCCACCGGTGTCGGTGAGCCGTTCACGGAGTGCGTCCGAAACGGACTGGATGCGGTCGTCGGTCAGGGTTACCGATACGGCGCCGCCCATGACAAGGACGTTGCGGACACCGACGGCGTCGATCAGGGCAACCCGTGCCGATCTCGGCAGGGGCAGGGTTTCGTCGCGATTGGTCAGCAGGACCATTCCGTCCGTCGCGATGCGCCGCGCGAGCTCGGCGCTGCCGACGGGCGGTTCCAGAGATGGCTTCCTCGGGCGCTCGAGGCCCACGTGCTCAGCGGCGGCGAGGACGTGCGTCACGATCTCGTCGATCTTCGCAGTTCCCGCCGCCCGAAGGTCGGCTTCGGTCCGACCGCCATCGTCGCCCAGGGCGGGCAGGTCCAGGCCTGCCGCCAGGGCAGCGCGCGGATCGCGGACCGCGAAGACGGCGTCAGGCACGATCACGCCGGGCCAGTCCCACTGGGTCCGGGGCAACTGCAGTAGGTCGGCACTGTGGCACACGTACTCGCCATTGAGCCGGTTGTAGGAACCCATGATCCCGCCTACGCCGTACGCGGTCAGCGCCCGTCGGAAGGGGCTGAGGTAGATCTCGCTGCAGCGCGCGGGCGGAAATCTGCACGTCGATGGCGGGACCGCGTCGGGGCGGGCTGCCCGCACCGGTCCGTCGCCATTCGAAGTTGTTGGCGACGTAGTGGGTTGCGATCGCGAGTACGCCTTCGCCCTGCACGGCTCGGCCCACAATCCCGCCGATCTCGCCGGCCAGGAACGGGTCTTCACTGAGCTGTTGACCGGCCCGGCCGCCCCAGGGAACGCGGACGATGTCGAGACCGGGGGAGAACACCACGTTCTTGCCGGCAGCCAGGATTTCGCGAGCGAGGGCGGCGCCGTACTCAGCGGCGAGGCTTCGGTCGAAGCTGGCCGCGAGGGCGAGCATGGCGGGAAAGGCGGTGGCGCCGGCGTGTCCCCGAACACCGTTGGGCCCGTCGGCATACTCGAACGGGACAACGTCCTCCGCCGAGACGGCCGCGAAGTCGTGCAGAGCGAGGGCGATCTTGTCGATCAGCGAGAGCTCAGCGACCCGACGGTTGACGCTCTCGGGAACAGTCCAGGTATGCGGTGACACGTGCGGTCGCCATCCTTTGCTCGCCAAGCTGGGAGAGGGGAGACGGTCACCAGATCGTCTCCCCTTTCCCTCCGTCGTCGAGCCCATTGCAGCGACACGCCGTCGAACGGCCGAGATGTGACGGCTCGCACTCAGCCCTTCACCGACCCGGCGGCCATGCCCTCCACGATCTTGCGGTTGAAGAAGATGAACATGATCAACGGTGGGATGGTGACCAACAAAATGGCGGCGAACAGCAGGTTGTACTGGGTGCTGAACTGGCTCTGGAAGTTGGCCACCGTGAGCTGGATCGTCGCGTTCTCGGTACCCGGGAGGAAGTAGAGCGGGTTCTGGAAATCGTTGTAGACGAACACCGACTGCAGGATGATCACCGTCATGATCACCGACCGCAGGATCGGAAAGATCACCCGGAAGAAGATCTGCAGGGGTCCGGCTCCGTCCACCACGGCAGCCTCATCCAGCTCCCGGGGCACCGTCGACATGAAGGCACGGAACAACAGGATGCAGAACGGCAAGCCGTAGGCGATCTCGATCAGGATCAGACCGGGCATGGTCTTGAAGAGGCCCAGCCCCTGCAGGACCCAGATGGTGGGCACGATGGCCGGCGGCACGATCAGGCCGGCCAGGATCAGACCGCTGATCACGGGGTTGAGCCGACTGGCTCGGCGCTGCCAGACGTAGGCGACCATGGCACTGAAGATGACCATCGCGGCGACGCTCACCACGGTGAGGATGACGCTGTTGATGAAGGCGATGATCATCAGGTAGTCCCGGGCCGCGAACGCCTGGGCGAGGTTGTCGAGGAGAACGAAGTTCGACGGCCAGGAAAACTCCAGCAGGTTCGCCTCGGCGACCGGCTTGGAGGCAATGAGGAGAATGAAGATGAAGGGCACCACGAAGAAGATCGCGGAGAGCACGATGGCCGCGATGCCGATGATCACGCTGCCCGTGCTGCGCTTGCGGCGGTTGTCGGAGCCAGCGGTGGTGCCGGTCGGGGCGGCGGTGGTGATGGTTGCCATCAGGATTCATCTCCTCGGTTGAGCCACCTGGTGAGCGGGACCACGATGATCGTGACGAGCAGGAACAACACGACGCTGCCCGCGGTGGACAGGCCGTAGAAGCCGGCCTGGTACTGCTTGTAGATCACCGACGCGATCACGTCGGAGGCGAAGCCTGGTCCGCCCTTGGTCATCACCCAGATCAGGTCGAACGAGCGCAGGCCGCCGATGAGGGACAGCGTGATCACCGTGGCCGTGGCCGGCCGGGCGAGGGGAAGAATGATGTTCTTGAAGACGTCCCACCGGTTCGCGCCGTCGACCTGGGCGGCTTCGTAGTACTCAGTGGGAATGGAAACGAGGCCGGCGATGAAGATGACCGTGGCCAGTCCGACGCCCTTCCAGATGTCGACCAAAGCGATAGAGAAGATGGCCAGATTGGGGTTGGTCAGCCAGCCGATGTCGGCGCCGCCCAGCATCTGGTTGATCAGTCCGCGCTCCGGGTTCATCAAGACGGTGAAGGTGAGTCCGACGCCGACGGCGCTCACCAGGACGGGAAAGAAGATGACCGAGCGCAGGTATCCCCGCGCGATGATCTTCGAGGTCAGCAGCAGGGCGAGCGCCATGCCGATGACCACCTTGAGCCCGGAGGTGATCACGGCGTAGATCAGCGTGTTGCGCAGGCCGATGATCAGCGCCTGCTCCTCGAAGAAGGTCTGGTAGTTCTCCAGGCCGATCCACGTCGAGGTGAACAGGTCCCAACGGGTGAAGGAAAAGTAGAACGAGGCGATCGTGGGAACGATGAAGAAGATCGCGTAGATGAGGGCCGGGGCAACGTAGAACCAGTACGGGTACGGTCCCGGTCGCTTCTTGCTGCCCCCCTTGACGCCTCGTCTGGCCGGCGTCAGCTTGGTCGCTTCCGAAGTGCTCAGTGTGCTCGCCATAGCGAAGCCCTTTCGTGCCGATCCGATAGGGGTCCTGCCGCCGGTCCCGGACGAGACCGGCGGCAGGAGAATCAGAGCTAGCTAGTAGCCCGGTTGCGTTCCCGAGTCACTCCCAGCCCGGCAAGCCCAGCTGCTGAGCTTGCTTCTTGACGTCCTGGTCGTAGAGCTCGGCGCCCTTCAACCCGGTCACCTGGCCGGTGCCGACCTGGATGCAGATCTGCTCCAGCGCCGGACCCTTGATCGGCGACAGGAACTCCAGCGCGGGGCTGGCCTTGCCCGCGTCGAGGTAGGCCTGCGTGTCCTTCGCGACCTGGGAGACGTCCGCCGGCAGCTTGCATTGCTTGGACACGAACGGGCCTTGCGGCGCGGAACCCTCCGCGACGGCGTCACAGCCCTCCTGCGTGGCGGTGAACGTGATGAACTTCTTCGCCGCCTCGAGCTTCGCGCCCTCCGCCGATTTCGGGATGTACATCGCGGCCGTTCCGGGCCAGACGGTCAGACCGTTGGTCGCTGCGTCCTTGCCGGGGAGAGCGAAGAAGCCAACGTCCTTGGACTTCCCCGGCGCGACGACCTCGATGCCGTCGGCTGCCCCGCCCAGCATCGGATAGTGGGCCGCCTTGCCGGTGGCAATTGCCTTGATGCCGTCGTTCAGCTTCGCGGAAGCGAAATCCTTGTTGAAGTAGCCGGCGGCCTTGACCTTCTCGATGTTCTCGAACCCCGTGAGAGCAGCCGGCGTGGTCGCGTACTTGGCCTTGCCCGCGGTGTACTGCTCCGCGAAGCTCGGGTCCGCCGCCGCCACGTTGTGGAAGTCACCCAGGACGAACAGCTGCGACGTCCAGGTCTCCCCATAGGACTGCTCCACCGCGGCGGCGCTACCGTCGGCCTTGACCTTCTCGTTGTTGGCCATGAACTCGTCCCAGGTCTTCGGGACCTGCAGACCCAGCTTCTTGTAGAGCGGAATGTTGTACAGCACGCCGCCGCCGAACGCCGTCCCGTACGGACCGCCGTAGAGCTTGCCGTCGGACTTGGACGACTCGGCGAAGAGCGGATCGAGCTGGCTCGCCCAGGGCTGATCGTCCAGCGGGGTGAGGTTCTGCGCAGGTTTGATCGCCTGCAGCAGGGACCCGTTGTTGTAGTTGAAGACCTCCGCCATGTCACCGGTGGCCAGCTTCGTCTTGACCAGGTTGTCACCCTCGGAACCACCCGGGCGGGTCTCCGTCTTGACCGTGATACCGGGGTTGGCGGCCTGGAAGGCCGCAATCAGGGCCTTCGCGCTCGCGACGTCGGTATCGCCGTTCGGGTGCAGCCACGTGATCTCCGTGGCGCCGGCACTGCCTTCGCCGCTGCTGCTGCCCAGGCTTCCGGCGCTACAGCCGGCGAACATCAGCGCGGCTGCCGTGCCGGCAGCCACCAGCGCTACGCCGCGCCGGGCCGTCGTGATGAACTTCATGGAACCTCCAAGGTGATGTGGTGCTGACTGGTGCGGGCTTCCTCCACGCCGTTCTGAAGCGTTTCAAGTGGAAAGTTAGCCTATTGTGCGAGGGTCGTCAAGCTTCGCGCCTAGATCGTTACAACGGCCCTTTTTCATTGGTGGACCACGACGCGCACGACGTCGAGGTAGTCGATCGGTGTGAACGGGTTGTTCCGGTCACCCTCGCGTTGGGAGGTCGCGCGCAGCGCCGTGAAGTAGGTGCCGGGCCCGGCAAAGGGTGTGCCTGGCCTGCACGTGCAGCGTCTGCTTGGGGCGCTTTTGGGCGGGACCGCCTCGGCACCTGGTGGCGGTGGTGGTGCCGTCGGCGGGGTAGACGGTGTACTCCAGGGGCACCCGATATCGATCGGCGGGACACCGTCCAGAACCAGGCTGGTCGGTGCAACTCCGGTGTCCCGGCTGACCTCGGCGATGGTGGCGACATGGTCGATCCGGGCGGCCCGGACGAAGCCATCAAGTGCTGTCTCCTCCATGCCCAGGGATCCGGGCTTGCTCCAGAAGTCGTCGGCGTACGTCGGATCGAAGGCTTGCACCAGGCCCAAGAACTGGCACAGGTCGGACGTGCCACCGACCGGGCATTCTGGTCGGCGAGCGTGTCGAGGGCGCGTTGGTAGGTCCTCGGGCGCCGAGTCGTGCGGTGGTCGATTCGGATGTGAGGGCGTCACTTGGCCGGTGCATTCCGTTAAACCCAAACAGAGTGAAAGATCCGACCGCGACTACGCACCGCAACTACGCGGCCAAATCACTCACGTTGTCGTGCGGATGGTGCCGGATGAGCCCGTCGTCAGGCTGGGCACGTGGTTGCGGCGTCGACGGGCGGTGAGCGCCAGGCTCCGCGTGATCAGCAAATTCCGCCCCGTCCCGAACAGGGTGAACGATTCGACCCCGACTCAACACCACCCCGACTACGAGGTCACATCGTCCATTTCTGGCGCGGGTTGGCGAGTCACCATCAAGACGGACTCGCCGCGTGTATCCAGGACGTGAGTCACCTCCGGTCGCGCCAGATCTCGCCTGGGGTGGCACCTGCGGTGCCAAGCAGCCGGCGAGCTGCCGCGTGGGTCGTACGTGCGCCGAGTGCCGGCAGACGGTGGGTCCAGCGGGACGCCGGCTGAACCCAGACTTGACTCAGAATTCCGGCTTCGCCGGATCTAGCCCTCTAGCCGGTGGTCGCCATCTGGTGCGTCCCGACACCCACCTGGCGCTCGGTGCCGTCGGGCAACCGAATCAACGCCGAGACACCGTCCGGGATGTCGGCCTCGAGGCGAAGATCACCGGACGACGGCGCCTGCCAGGAGACGGCGATCCGTCCGTGGCGGGTTTCCAGCGAGGCTCGTGCCCAGGTGATGCCGCCACCGGGCTGTGGTGCGATCAACACCTCCGAATAGCCGGGAGCGAGCGGCGCGATGCCGCCGATCACCCGATGCATCCAGTCGGCTACGGCGCCCAGCGCGTAGTGGTTGAAGCTCGTCATCTGGCCGGGATTGATGGTGCCGTCAGGCAGCATCGAGTCCCACCGTTCCCACACCGTGGTCGCCCCCATCGTCACGGAGTAGAGCCACGACGGGTTCTCGGTCTGCAGGAGCAACTGGTACGCGTCGTCGAGATGACCGGTGCTGGTCAAGGCGTCGGTGACGAACGGCGTGCCGGCAAATCCGGTCTGGATGCGGTACCCGCCGTCGGCGACCAGTTTCGCCAGCCGCTCGCCGGCCAGCGGTGCCGCATCGTCGTCGAGCAGACCGAAGGTGATGGCTAAGGCGTACACGGTCGGCGCGTCGCTGGCGATGGTGCCGTCCGAGGAGACGTAATGCTCGCTGAAGGCGGCCCGGGTACGGTCGGCGAGTTGGCCGAAGTGGTCGGCGTCCTCGGTGCGGCCCAGGATCGCGGCAGAGTCGGCCACGATGCGCGCACTGCGGTACAAGCACGCCGTAGCCACGACGCCCTTGTCGGCCTTGGCGTCGGCGGGCTTGTCCGGCGGAGCGGCGGGATCGAGCCAATCTCCGAACTGAAAGCCGACATCCCACAGACCGGTCTCCGACAGCTTGGACTCGACCCGGCGCACGTGGGCAGCCATGGAGTCGAACTGGTCGACGAGAACCTGCTGATCGCCGTAGGCCTGCCAGAGCGCCCACGGCACCCACACCGACGCGTCGCTCCAGATCGCGGTGCTGTCTTGCGGGGGGAATGAGCTCTTGTGCTGCATGTACTTGAGCACGTCGGGAACCACGTAGGCGACGAGCCCGTCGGCCGCCGACTGTTCGGCGGCAAGATCGCGGAGCCAGTCGCGCAGGAATCCGTCGACGTCGAACAGGTAGGCGGCGGTAGGAGCGAAGGCCGCGATGTCACCGGTCCAGCCGAGCCGCTCGTCGCGCTGCGGGCAGTCGGTCGGCACGTCCAAGAAGTTCCCCCGCGCACCCCAGACCACGTTGTTGTGCAACTGGTTGAGCAGGTCGTCCGAGCACTCGAACTCGCCAGTTCGGCGGAGATCGGACGAGACGACGACGGCCGCCAACGCTCCCTGAGCCCGTCGAAGGGCGTCGATCCCACCGGGCCAGCCCTCGACTTCGACGTAGCGGAAACCGTGGAAGGTGAGGGTCGGCTCGAAGACGTCTCGATCGCCGCTGAGAACGAACCGATCGGTGGCCACCGCCGTGCGCAGCGGCCGGACGCCGAGCTCGTCGTGCTCCAGCACCTCGGCGTGCCGGAGGACGATCTCGGTGCCGGACGGGCCCTGCACCTCGGTGCGCACCCAGCCCACGACGTTCTGGCCGAAGTCCACGAGCGTCTTGCCGGCGGGAGACGTCCAGATCCGTTCGGGCCTCAGCTCTTCGAAACGACGAACCGGTGGGCCGATGTACGGCGTGAGGGTGCTGAAATCGAGGTGGGCCTGGTGTACGCCCACCCAGCCATCGCCGGAGAACCCGGGCTCCAGCCACCCCGTGGATTCCAGACGTGCGTCGATGGTCTGCCCGTCGTACAGGTCGTTGACCGTCACCGCCGATGGCCCGGCGCTCCAGCTCTCGTCGGTGATCACCGTCTGGACGTGGCCGTCGTCGAACTCGATCTCGAGTTGGGCCAGGAAGCTCAGCTCGTCGCCGTAGTGGGCGCGACCGCCGCCCCAGCCGAGCCGCCCCCGGAACCAGCCGTTGCCCAGCGCGGCGCCGACCACGAAGGTGTCGGGCTGCGAGGTCGGTTGCAGCAGGGAGGTCACGTCGTAGCTTCGGTACCGCAGACGCCACTCGTAGCTGGTCCAGCCCGGGCTCAGCACGTCGTCGGAGACCGGCCGGCCGTTGAGATAGGCCTCGAAGACACCCTGCGCCGTCGCGTGGAGGGTCGCTCGCGTGACCGGGCCGTGTCCCGCGTCGAGACCGAACTCGTGACGGAGCAGCGGGGCCCCGTCGAAGTCCTCGTCGGGGGAAACGGCTAGTGCGCGCCAATTGGGCATGGGCCTCTCTCTTTCCGCCAAAGGGGCGAAGGGGTTGGTGAAACGATACAACAGTTTGTTTGCCAGTCTGGAGCCGATCACCATGTGAGTGGTCAGCGGCCGACCGTGCTCTCCCGAACAACCAGCTCGGGCTCCAACGTCACCACCTGGTGGACGTGTGCCTCGGATCCTTGCTTGATCTCCTGCAGAAGCAACTGGACCGCGTGTTGACCCATCTCCTCGCCCCGCATGGCCACCGAGGAGAGCGGAATCGCCCCGCCCCAGGCCCCGGAGTTGTAGTCGCAGCCGATGACCGCCACATCTTCCGGAACGGCGAGCTGCACACCAATGAGTTGCCTGATGATCGCCATCCCGAGCATGTCCGTGACGGCCACCACGGCGTCCGCTCGCCGTCGTCCTTGAGCGATGATGCGCTGGCCGGCGATGGCGCCTTCGGGAGCGTCCAGGCCGTCCACCGTGATCTCCTGCAACTCGACTCCATCACCGGCATCGCTGACGGCACGCAGGGCGCCCTGGCGTCGCAACACGACCGGCTGAAGGTCGTGGCGGCCGGCGACAAAGGCGATGCGCTTGCGTCCGAGCTCGATGAGGTGGCGGACCGCCAGGTACCCGAGCTGCTCGTTGTCGATCAAAACAGTGCAGACGTCGTCGGACGGGGAGGCGTAATTCAGGACGACAACGGGACGGCCATGTCGGCGCAGCCGTTCGATCACCGGCTTGGGGTCCTCCATCGGAGACAGAAGCAAGCCGGAGACACGGGCGCCGTCGAGAAAGTCCAGCTGCGCCTGCTGCTGCTCGGGATCACTGTCAGAGCTGGCCAGCTGGAGCATGAGGCCATTGGCCTTCGCGGCGCGCTGAGCGCCGTCGGCAATGTCGACGAATAGCGAGTTGCGGAGGGTCGGGACGACCAGCCCCACCGTTCGCGTGTTGCCGGACGCCAGGGCGCTCGCCATGCTATTGCGGGAGAAGCCGAGTTCCGCGATGGCCGCCAGCACCCGCGCGCGGGTGGGAGCCGAGACTCGGTCGGGATGGTTCAGCACGTGGGACACCGTGCCCACCGAGACACCGGCCCTCGTGGCCACATCGGGCAGCGTGGGCCGAGACGAGCCTCGTCTTTCGGTCCCACCGTCGGTGGACACGGTAGAACTCTACTGAGACAGGTAACCGGCGGTCGCGCAGACCTTGACAGCCGACGTCCGATGGGCTATTTTCGACCACTACTTGCAACGTTTCAACCCGAGCACCTGAGGAAGGACTCATGACGGGGTTCACCTCCATCACCGAACAGCTGGCCCACCAGGCCATCGAGTTGCCGTCCTGGGCTTTCGGCAACTCCGGCACCCGGTTCAAGGTGTTCAGCACGTCCGGCACACCCAGAAGCATTGAAGAGAAGTTGGCGGACGCGGCGAAGGTGCACGAACTCACCGGGCTCGCCCCGAAGGTGGCGCTGCACATCCCGTGGGACAAGGTTGACGACTACGCGGCCTTGCGGTCCTATGCGGCCGATCTCGGCGTCGAGCTGGGCACGATCAACTCCAACACTTTCCAGGACGACATCTACAAGTTCGGCAGCCTCACCCACGTCGACGAATCCGTTCGTCGCAAGGCGATCGAGCACCACTTCGAGTGCGTCGAGATCATGAACCAGACCGGCTCCCGCGATCTCAAGATCTGGCTGGCGGACGGGACGAACTATCCGGGGCAGGGCGACATCCGCGGACGCCAGGATCGGCTGGCCGACAGCCTGGCGCAGATCTACGAACAGATCGGCCCGGACCAGCGACTGGTCTTGGAGTACAAGTTTTTCGAGCCGGCGTTCTACCACACCGACGTGCCGGACTGGGGCACCTCCTACGCCCAGGTCACGGCATTGGGGGACCGGGCGATGGTCTGCCTGGACACCGGGCATCATGCTCCCGGCACGAACATCGAGTTCATCGTCGCTCAGCTGTTGCGACTCGGGAAGCTCGGCTCGTTCGACTTCAACTCGCGGTTCTACGCCGACGACGACCTGATCGTGGGGTCGGCCGATCCCTTCCAGCTGTTCCGGATCATGTATGAGGTGATCCGCGGCGGCGGGTACGGCCCAGACTCCGACGTTGCCTTCATGCTCGACCAGTGTCACAACGTCGAGGAAAAGATCCCCGGCCAGATCCGATCTGTGCTGAACGTCCAGGAGATGACGGCGCGTGCCCTCCTGGTCGACACCGAGGCGCTGGCCGCCGCGCAGGAGGCCGGTGACGTGCTCGGCGCCAACGGCGTCATCATGGATGCCTTCTACACCGACGTACGCCCGGATCTGACCGCGTGGCGAGAGTCCCGCGGGCTGCCCGCCGACCCGATGCGCGCCTACGCCGAGTCCGGCTACCAGAAGCAGATCGAAACCGACCGCGTCGGCGGCACACAAGCAGGCTGGGGCGCCTAGGGAAGCTCGGGCCCAGCCCCACAGCTGCTCGAGTTCCACGTTCCTGCTCGAGTTGCAACTCGAGCAGGAACGTGGAACCCGAGCATTTGCAATGAACGAACCAGAGGAAATGATGACCAACCAAGCAGTAGCCGATCTCATCACCCGGTCCAACCGGCTCGGCTCGGATCCGAAGAACACCAACTACGCGGGTGGCAACACCTCCGCCAAGGGCACCGAAACCGACCCGGTGACCGGCGAGCCCATCGAGCTCGTGTGGGTCAAAGGCTCCGGCGGTGACCTCGGCACGCTGACCGAGCCGGGGCTGGCGGTACTGCGGCTCGACCGGATGCGCGCGCTGGTCGACGTCTACCCCGGCGTGGACCGCGAGGACGAGATGGTGGCGGCGTTCGACTACTGCCTGCACGGCAAGGGCGGGGCGGCGCCGTCGATCGACACGGCGATGCACGGTCTGGTCGATGCGGCGCACGTCGATCACCTGCACCCGGACTCCGGCATCGCCGTCGCCACGGCGGCGGACGGCGAGGCGCTGACCAAGGAGATCTTCGGCGACGAGGTCGTCTGGGTGCCCTGGCGGCGGCCCGGATTCCAACTGGGCCTGGACATCGCCGCGATCAAGGCCGAAAACCCTCAGGCGCGGGGCTGCGTCCTCGGCGGCCACGGCATCACCGCCTGGGGCGCAACGTCGGAGGAGTCGGAGCAGAACTCGCTGTGGATCATCCAGCAGGCCGAGGCCTACCTCGCCGAGCACTCCAAGACCGAGCCGTTCGGCGCGGCCCTCGAGGGCTACGGCGCCCTTCCGGCCGACGAGCGGCGGGCCAAGGCGGCCGCGCTCGCGCCGACCCTGCGCTCGATCGCGTCCTACGACAAGCCGATGATCGGGCACTTCAACGACGATGACCGGGTGCTGGAGTTCCTGGCCGCCTCGGAGCATCCCGCGGCTCGCGGCCCTCGGTACCAGCTGCCCCGACCACTTCCTCCGTACGAAGGTCAAGCCGCTGGTGCTCGACCTGCCCGCCGGCGCGAGCGTCGAGGACTCGATCGCTCGCCTGAAGGAGCTGCACAGCGCGTACCGGGACGACTACCAGGCCTACTACGACCGCAACGCGACGCCGGAGTCGCCGGCCATCCGCGGCGCCGACCCGTTGATCATCCTGGTGCCGGGCGTCGGCATGTTCAGCTACGGCAAGGACAAGCAGACCGCCCGGGTGGCGGGGGAGTTCTACCTCAACGCGATCAACGTGATGCGGGGCGCTGAGGGCGTCTCCACCTACACCCCCATCGACGAGGCCGAGAAGTTCCGGATCGAGTACTGGGCGCTGGAGGAGGCGAAGCTGCAGCGGATGCCCAAGCCGAAGCCGCTCGCCACCCGGATCGCGCTGGTCACCGGGGCCGCCTCCGGCATCGGCAAGGCCATCGCCACCCGGCTGGCCGCCGAGGGCGCCTGCGTCGTGATCGCCGACCTCGACGCCGAGAAGGCGCAGGCGGCCGCCGCCGAGATCGGCCAGAGTGACGTCGCGATCGGCATCGCCGCCGACGTCACCGACGAAGACGCGGTGCAGAGCGCGATCGAGGCGACGCTGCTGGCCTTCGGCGGCATCGATCTGGTCGTCAACAACGCCGGCCTCTCGCTGTCCAAGGCGCTGCTGGAGACGACGGTGAAGGACTGGGACCTGCAGCACAACGTGATGGCCAAGGGCTCCTTCCTGGTGTCGAAAGCTGCGGCGAAGGCCCTCATCGAGCAGCAGCTCGGCGGCGACATCGTCTACATCTCCAGCAAGAACTCGATCTTCGCCGGACCCAACAACATCGCCTACTCCGCCACGAAGGCCGACCAGGCCCACCAGGTGCGGCTGCTCGCGGCCGAACTCGGCGAGCACGGCGTCCGGGTCAACGGCATCAACCCCGACGGCGTCGTCCGTGGTTCGGGCATCTTCGCCGGCGGCTGGGGTGCGCAGCGCGCCGCGGTGTACGGCGTCGCCGAGGAGGACCTGGGCCAGTACTACGCCCAGCGCACCCTGCTCAAGCGCGAGGTGCTGCCCGACCACGTCGCCGACGCGGTGTTCGCCCTGACCGGCGGCGAGCTGTCCCGCACCACGGGCCTGCACATCCCCGTCGACTCCGGCGTCGCGGCTGCCTTCCTCCGGTGACTAAGGAAGGATCGCGACCTGACCCTTCGACAGGCTCAGGGAACCAGGTGGTGTTCGGCGCGATCGACATCGGCGCATCGAGCGGTCGGGTAGTGGCGGGTCGCTGGACCGACGACGGTGTCGAGGTCGACATCGTGCACCGTTTTCCCAACGGCGCCGAGGAATCCGACGGCCATCTGCGCTGGAACCTGAGTGAACTCTACGAGCAGGTCCTGGTCGGCCTCCAGAATCTGGGCGAGCGCTACCCGCAGGTCTCCAGCCTCGGCATCGACACCTGGGCGGTGGACTACGCCCTGCTGGACTCCGACGGCGCACTGCTCGCCGAACCGATCGCCTACCGGGACGGGCGGACGGAGGCGGTCGTCGACGACGTCCATGCCCGCGTGGACCCGGGGCGCCTGTACGCGATCAACGGCCTGCAGTTCCTTCCCTTCAACACCATCTATCAGCTCGCCGCCGAGCAGCGCGGCCCGCTCTGGCGTACGGCTCGGCATGCCGTCCTGTTGCCGGACCTGCTGGCGTATTGGCTGACCGGGCAGCTGCGCAGCGAAATCACGAACGCCTCGACGACCGGGCTGCTGGACGCCTCTTCCCGATCGTGGTCGAACGAGGTGCTGGACGCGCTCGAGATCCCGGCCGACCTGTTCCCCCCGCTGATCGAACCCGGCGAGGTCGTCGGCACGCTCCGATCGGAGGTGGCCACCCGGACCGGTCTCGCACCGGACGTGCGGGTGATCGCAGTCGGCTCCCACGACACCGCGTCCGCCGTGGTCGGCGTGCCCGCCGAGGATCGAGACTTCGCGTACGTGTCGTCGGGCACCTGGTCGCTGGTCGGCCTGGAGCTGGACGAGCCGGTGCTCAGCGCCGAGAGCCGCGCGGCGAACTTCACCAACGAAGGGGGAGTCGACGCACGCGTGCGCTACCTCCGCAACGAGGGCGGCCTCTGGCTCCTGCAGGAGTCGCTGCGGACGTGGCGGGAGGCTGGGGACGATCCCGACCAGGACACGCTGCTGACCGAGGCCGCTTGCCTGCGGGCCGGTGGCCCGACCGTCGACGTAGACGACGCCGAGTTCCTCCCGCCGGGGGACATGCCCAGCCGGATCCGCGCCGCCTGCCAATCGAGCGGGCAGGACCCACCCTCATCCTCCGTCCGCCCTGGTCCGGTGCATCCTCGACTCGCTCGCGGTGGCGTACGCGCGGACCGTACGGGAGGCCGAACGGCTCTCCGGACAGACCGTGACCGTCATCCACGTCGTCGGCGGGGGTTGCCAGAACGAGCTGCTCTGTCAGCTCACGGCCGACCTGTCCGGCCTACCGGTCCTGGCGGGTCCGGTGGAGGCGACCGCCCTGGGCAACCTGGTCGTGCAGGCGCGAGCCGGAAAACGCTTGAGCGGCACACTCGAGAACGTCCGCGATGCCGTGCGCGACGCGTTCCCGCACATCCGGTACGAACCCCGGAGCACCCGAGGAGTTCGAGAGCTCGAGGAGGCCCAGCGTGGTTGACCGACGACTGCCGAACGTGCGCGACCTGGCGCCCTTGATGAAGTTCCGCAAGCCGAGCCTGAAGTTCAAGGAGACCCGGCTCGCCAAGGCGCAGACCGTGTACGACCTGCAGCGGATCGCCCGACGGCGCACCCCGAAGGCAGCCTTCGACTACACCGAGGGCGCGGCCGAGGCCGAGATCTCGCTGGCCCGCGCCCGGCAAGCGTTCGAGGACATCGAGTTCTCGCCGTCGATCCTGCGGGACGTGTCGAAGGTGACGACGTCGCGCGAGGTGCTCGGGGGTGAGATGTCGCTGCCTTTCGGCATCGCGCCGACCGGCTTCACGCGGATGATGCAGACCGAGGGCGAGCTCGCCGGCGCCCGGTCGGCCGGTCGGCACGGCATCCCGTTCTCGCTGTCCACCATGGGCACCACCGCCATCGAGGACGTGGCGGCGGCCAACCCGGACGGCCGCAACTGGTTCCAGCTCTACATGTGGAAGGACCGCGACCGCTCGATGGCACTGGTCGAGCGGGCCGCGAAGGCCGGCTTCGACACCTTGCTGGTGACCGTCGACGTCCCCGTCGCCGGCGCCCGGCTGCGGGACAAGCGCAACGGCTTCTCGATCCCGCCGGC
Source organism: uncultured Actinomycetota bacterium (assembly GCA_963791865.1). GTDB lineage: Bacteria > Actinomycetota > Actinomycetes > Propionibacteriales > Propionibacteriaceae > Microlunatus. Next base: position 137,181 of record CAWBUC010000019.1, on the reverse strand, counting down.
GCTGAGCCTCGGCACCGTGGTGAACGCGGTACCGCGGCCGTGGTGGTGGATCGACTTCCTCACCACCGAGCCGCTGGCCTTCGCGTCGCTGGACCGCTGGTCCGGGACGGTCGGGGAGCTGCTGGACACCATGTTCGACCCGACCGTCGGCACCGACGACCTGGCCTGGATCCGGGACCAGTGGCCCGGCAAGGTGGTCGTCAAGGGGATCCAGAGCCTCGACGACGCGCGCCGGGTGGCCGAGGTCGGCGTGGACGGCATCGTGCTGTCCAATCACGGCGGCCGGCAGCTGGATCGCGCGCCGATACCCTTCCATCTCCTGCCGTCCGTCGCGCGCGAGTTCGGATCCGCGTACGAGATTGGCCTCGACACCGGCATCATGTCCGGCGCCGACATCGTCGCCGCGGTCGCGCACGGCGCCCGGTTCACGCTGATCGGCCGGGCGTACCTGTACGGGCTGATGGCCGGCGGCGAGGCCGGCGTCGACCGGGTGATCGAAATCCTCGCCGGGGAGATCGAACGGACCATGCGTCTCCTCGGCGTCACCTCCCTCGCTGAGCTCGGACCCCAGCACGTCACCCAACTCGCCCGGCTCGCGCCGGTGCCGATCAACTGACGAATCGATCGACCGGACGGGCGATGATCAGCCGGAACTCGTACGACCACGCCAGTGGCCGACCGCGCTGACCGTGAGGATCACCGCGGCCGCCAACGCGAGCGCCAGTCCGAGGTGAAACCGCCAGGTCAAGGCTCCGAGTAGCGCCCCCACACCCATGCCTGCGATACCGACGACACGGCGGAACACCGGTTGGGGCCGGCGCAGGCCCAGTGGGGAGTCTGCGACCAGGCCGGCCACGACCGTGGTGACCACCACCGTGTTGACGTCCTTGACGGACAGCTGTCGTGCCGTTGCCGTCTGAACGCCCATGGCGAACGCCAACAGGATGATCACCGCATACACCAGGGGACCCGTGGGAGCCCGACCCGTCGCCAGAATCACGACGGCCGATGCGCCGACCAGCACTCCGACGACGGTGAAGAGCAGCGTCGAGCGACCCGACCAGCCGTCGGCCATCGGGCGCAACACGCGGCCGGCCACGAGCGCCCCCACCATGAAGCTCATGAGGGCGCAGATCGGGCCGATGACGGGCAGATCCGCGGTGCCCGCGATACCCATGCCGAGAATGACGATGCTCCCGGTGACGTTTCCGGTGAACACGCGGTCGAGTCCGAGGAACCCGGCAGCGTCGACCATCCCGGTCGCCGCCGTCAAACTGAGCATGAGACCGAGATGGACATTGCGCGGATCGCCTCTTGGTCGGCTGGGCATCGATTCCTCCATCCCCGCTGACGCGGAAACTGTTGCCGTCTTGCCGGAGGAGGGCCTCATTCGGGCCCTCATTCGGCAAACTGTGAACAGTTTCCGCCAGGCGTGCGGCGGCGCGCGCCGTCGGCACGCGCCGCGAGCGGCCGCTGAGGCCGCAGTCACTACGCTTGCGGAGGTGACCGGCCCATGAACGAGAACCTCCTGAACGCGGCGTTGATTATCGTGTTCATCACCATCGGAGGCGTCTTCGCGGCCGCCGAGATGGCGCTGGTCTCGCTTCGGGAAAGTCAGGTCAAGCAACTCGCTCATCGTGGCAAGCGCGGCCGGACCGTGGCCAAGCTGCACGAGAACCCCAATCGCTTCCTGTCTGCGGTGCAGATCGGCGTCACCCTGGCCGGCTTTTTGTCGGCCGCCTTCGGCGGCGCCACCCTCGCGGAGTCGCTCAGCCCACTGCTGCAGCGCCTGATGCCGATGAGTGTGACGGTGGCCGACACGCTCGCCCTGGTCCTGATCACGGTGGTCATCAGCTACACGTCGATCGTGCTCGGCGAGTTGGTCGCGAAGCGGCTGGCGCTGCAGCGCGCTGAGGCGGTCGCGCTGGCCCTCGCACCCTTCGTCGATTTCATCGCCAGCCTCTGCCGGCCGCTCATCTGGCTGCTGGGCGCCTCCACGAACGTGGTGGTGCGGCTGCTCGGCGGTGACCCCAACGCCGGTCGGGAGGAGGTGACCGACGAGGAGATCCGGGCCCTGGTGAGTGGCTCGAGGACCTTGGGAGACGAGGAACGTCAGATCGTCGACGACGTCTTCGACGCCGGTGCGCGCAGCCTGCGCGAGGTCATGCTGCCGCGTACGGAGGTGGACTTCCTGCCGGGCGACATGCCGGCGCACAAGGCCGTACGCGAGGTGTTGAAGGCCCCGCATTCGCGGTATCCCGTGATGGGGGACTCGGCTGACGACGTCATCGGCTTCGTCCACGTCCGCGACCTGCTCGATCCCGAGGTCAGCAGCCGGACCACGCCCGTGTCGGAGGTCGCGCGGCCGGTCATCTCGCTGCCCGATACCGTACGGGTGCTGCGTGCGCTGACCGAGATGCGGCGGACCGCCAACCACCTGGCCATCGTGCTCGACGAGTACGGAGGGACCGCGGGCATCGTCACGATGGAGGATCTGGTCGAGGAGCTGGTCGGCGACATCACCGACGAGTACGACGTGGTCGAAGAGGAACGTACGACGCTCCGCGGCGACCAGGTCATCGACGGACTGACCACGTTGGAGGATTTCGCCGACAAGACGGCTCTGGTGTTGCCCGAGGGCCCGTACGACACCCTGGCGGGCTTCTTCATGGCCGAGTACGGCCAGCTACCCACCCTGAACGCCTCCGTCGAGGTCGAGGTGCAGCAGCAGGTTGACCTCGACGATGCCGATCCCGTCCGGCTCGAGCTCCGCGTGATCGAGCTCGACGGTCGCCGAGCCTCCTCTATCGCCGTCCGGCGGGTAGCCGATCCGCCCGCCGCGAACGAGGCCTCGACCGCCGAAGTGACGTCGACGTCGGCTCAGGGCGCGTGATTCTGGTCAGCAGTACTCACGGTGGACTGGAACAATAACCCTCATGTCTGCCAAGCCGCGCGTGCTGTCGTTGGCCCAACCCACCGCCGACTCGCTGCATCTGGGGAACTTCCTGGGTGCTTTGCGGCAGTGGGTGCCGTTGCAGGACAGCCATGATGCGTTCTACGGCGTCGCCGATCTACACGCGCTGGACGCGAATCCTGAACCGGAGGAGCTGCGCTTCCGGACGCTGCGGAGCGCGGCGCAGATGTTGGCGGCGGGGATCGACCCTCAGCGAGCGACGGTGTTCGTTCAGTCCCACGTTCCCGAGCACACGCAGTTGGCGTGGGTGCTCGGCGCCTACACGGGTTTTGGTCAGGCCAGCCGGATGACCCAGTTCAAGGACAAGTCGGCGCGCCGCGGATCCGACGCGGTGACGGTGGCCCTGTTCACCTATCCGGTGCTGATGGCGGCCGACATCCTGCTCTACCAGACCGAGCGGGTGCCGGTCGGGGAGGACCAGCGGCAACATCTCGAGCTCACTCGCGACTTGGCGGTGCGCTTCAACGGTCGTTTCGGGCCGACGTTCCGGGTGCCCGAACCGCACATCTTGCCGTCGGTCGGCCGGATCGGCGATCTCGCCGAGCCAGGAGCCAAGATGAGCAAATCGGCCTCGGCGCCGACCGGGATCATCGAGCTCCTTGACGAACCCCGGGTGAACATCAAGAAGATCAGGTCCGCTGTCACCGACTCCGGTCGGGAGATCGTCTTCGACGAGCAGGCCAAGCCTGGTGTGGCGAACCTGCTCACCATCCTGAGCGCCCTCAGCGGCACCGAGATCAGCGTTCTGGTCGAGAAGTTCGACGGCCTGGGCTACGGCGACCTCAAGGGTGCCGTCGCCGATGCGGTGACCGAGTTCGCAACTCCGTACCGGATGCGAACGCTGGAGTTGATGGAGGAGCGGACCGAGCTGGAGGCGATCCTGGCCGACGGAGCCGACCGGGCGCGCGCCGTCGCCTCGGTAACCCTCTCCGACGCTTATCGCAAGGTCGGGTTGCTCCCGCGCTGACCGCTGGAAGCGGCGCTCAGCCGATCCGCTCGTCGACGTAGCACCAGCGCCAGTCCTCGCCGGCCTCGAACGAGCGCATCACTACGTGGCCGGAATTCTGGAAGTGTCGTGAGGCGTGCCGCCCGACGGAGGAGTCGCAGCAGCCGACGTTCGCGCAGCTCAGGCAGACGCGTAGGTGAACCCACGTGGTTCCCTCACGGGCGCAGTCCGGACAACCTCCGCCGCCGTTGGTGGAGATGTCAGCGGGAGCCGAGTCGAGGTGCTCACACGGTCCCTCGGGTGCCACCGGGGTGACCACCGGCGCCTCGGAGAGTTCGTCGGCCCGCTCGCTCGCGAGATCGAGCATGGACTCTTCGATGTCGAGCATGGCCAGCACCTGCTCGATGACGTCGGCCTCCTGAGTGCCGGTCCGCCGGATCCGCAGCACCTCCTCTCGCTCCGCCTGCAAGGTGATGAGTCGCAGGCGGCGATACTCCTCGGCCGGGGTTTCGCGATCCCGGGCGCCCAACTTCTCCCACATGGCGTGCGGCCGGGACAGGATTCGTTGCCGTACGCTTTGCACCGTTTCGTCGTCATCGTCGTCGCCGGTGATCTCGTCGAGCTTGGCCAGTGCGACGCGGGTGGCGGACTCGACCACGGTGGCAGCCTGGAGGGCGTCGGAGCGCGGGTCGGGGCCGCGGAGCCCGAGCCGGCGGACGAGAGCCGGCAGGGTGCCGCCCTGAATCAGCAAGGTGCCGGCGACCACGACCATGGCGGCCAGGACGAGCACATCTCGGTACGGGGCGTCGGTGGGAATGAGGAAGACGGCGGCCAGGGTGACCACGCCGCGCAGACCGGCCCAGCCCACCACCAGGACGTTCGACCACGGGGGCGGATCGCCAAAACGGTCACGGTCCCGCCGGAACAAGAAGAGCCGGGCGGCCGCGACCCAGCCCAGTCGCAGCACGATCACGGTCACCAGCACCGCCGCACAGAACCCGATGATTGCCCACGGCGACAGGCCGGAGCCGCCGACCTCGGTGAAGATCCGGCGCGCCTGCAGACCGATCAGCAAGAAGACGGCGTTCTCCAGCAAGAACTGGATGGTGGCCCAATTGACTCGCTCGCTGAGCCGGGAGCGTCCGGACTGGAAGCCGGGCGACTTGGTGCCGATGATAAGTCCGGCCACGACCACTGCGATCACGCCGGAACCGTGGGAGCCGTTGAAGCTGATGGCTTCGGCGGGTACGTACGCCGCGAACGGCACCAGCAGTGAGACAGCATTGTCGACGACCGGCTCGACCAGCCGCTTGCGGACCGCGATGGCCACGACGGCGACCAGGAGCCCGACCAGCAAGCCGCCCCCGGCGGCGATCAGGAAGCCGATGGTTACGTCCCACACCGTGACGGCACTGGACATGGCCAGGATCGCCATACGCAGGCAGGTGATGGCAGTGGCGTCGTTGATCAGCGATTCCCCCTCGAGGATCGTCACGAGCCGGCGGGGCAGTCCGACGCGGCGGGCGATCGAGGTGGCGGCCACCGCATCGGGAGGCGCGACCACGGCCCCGAGCGCGAACGCGACGGCGAACGGGATGGGCAGGATCAACCAGGCGACCAGACCGACGCCGAGGGCTGTGACCACCACCAGCAGCACCGAGAGGTACCCGATCGAGCGTCGATTTGCCTTGAAGTCGAGTACCGAGGTCCGCAACGCCGCCGAGTACAACAGCGGCGGCAGCAAGCCGAACAAGACAACGTCGGCGCTCAGCGCGGGTTCGGAGATGAACGGCACGAAGGAGGCCGCGATCCCAACCAGCACCAGCACCAGCGGCGCCGAGATGTTGAGGCGCTCGGCCAATGCGGTCACCGCGATCACGGTGGCCGCGATGGCCAAGATGGCGAATGCCGCTTCCACCTCTCCATCGTTCCAGAGCACGATTGGGCGCCCGAGGCGTGGCTCCGTTGGCGTGACTCAAGCTCCGTGTCGACTAAGCGTGGTGAGCGTGCCACGCTTGGACATGGCCCAATCTCACCTGCGCCGATCACCGTTCGCGGTCACGATCATGCTGCGCCTCTGCGCTCCACCCAAACATTTCACGGTGGATCGGGTGCGCGGCTGAGGTAGGTGTGGCCGGTCGGCGTGGTGACCCGGACGGTGTGCGGTTCGGCCAGCTGTCCGGAGTGAATGAGGGTGACCTGCCAGCCGGGTAGTTCCCGGATCAGGTTGCCGCGGGCGCAGGTGCCTCGTCCGTTTCGCAGCGTGGTCAGTCCACCTTCGCTCCACCGGTGGATGTGGTCATGGTGTCGGATCGGAGCATCGCAGTACGGATCGCGGCAGGTTTGGTCCCGCAGGGAGATCAGCTTCGCCAGCCAGCCGTCGAAGCGACGCCGGGTCGGATCCCCGCCGATCAGATGCCCGGTCTGTCCGGTGAACAGCCGCCGCCACCACTTCCGACCGTTGCTGCTGATGATCAGCTCCCGGGCCAGATCGACCGGCAACGGCCCATAGCCGGCCAGGTTCGCCGACCCCCATCTGCCCGTCTCACGACGGCAGGTCTCCGAGTGGACCGGTCCGCCCGTCTCGGCCGGATCCGCGTCGGACGTGTCCTCGGGAGCCATGTCCTCTCGGGCGGCGGCGTCATCGAGATCGCCGAGGTAATCGCGGGTGGCGGCGTCATCGAGATCGTCGGGGTCATCGAGATCGGCGGCGTCATCGGGGTCGAGGAGGGCGTCGAGAGGCATGGTGATCTGCACCTCGATGTTCACGTCGCCGGCCTCGGCCTGCCCGGTGAGGCGTTCCACGAGGGTGTCGGCCATGATCTGGTCCCGGGTCCGCTCGTCCCCCTGCGCCACCACCCCGTCGGTGTGTTGCCGCAGCGCGGCGTAGCAAGCGGCGCCCTGCTCGACCGGCAGATACCCGGTCAGGATCGACATGGTGTCCGGCGCGGGACGTATTCCGACCCGCCGGTGCTTCCGTTCGGTCCGGCCCCGCTCAACGTAGCCCTTCCGGTCCGCCTCGTAGGCGTACTTGCGGGCGCATGCCGCGGCCTGCCCATACCCCATCGTGGTGATCCTGGCCGCGATCACTTGGGCGTCGACCCGGCGGCGGGTCGGCGGGTCGAGATGCCGGGTCTCCGACACGACCAGCTCGGCCACCTGTTCCCGGAGCTCCCCGGCCAGCAGGGCGGCGTAGGTTTCCGGCAAGTCGAACCACAACGCCCGCGCGACCCCGAGCCGGCGGGCTCCAGCCACCGGGGATACTCGGCGGGCCAACCCGAGCTGCTCGGCGATGCCCTGCCCGATCCGCTCCGGATGCACATCGGCCGCCATCTGCTCGATCACCTGGGATCTGGGCGAACCGCACCGACTCCGCCATCTGCACCGCCGCCGTTGCCGCCTGTACCTTCTCCAACCCGGCGACCCGATCGATCCGCACCGCGTCCGACACGACCGAGCCGTCGACGGCGGCCGCCGCCAATTCGGTCATTAGTTGATCAAGGCGAGCGACCAGCGGATCCGGTGATCCCGGGGATCCAGGAGCCTCCGTGGGCTCCTCAACTCGCAACGCTGACATACCAGCAACGCTATAGAAGCCCACTGACAATCGAACTGACACTCTTTTCACTGGAGGCCGGAGCGCCCCGGAACGCCTCTATCAGCGTGCGGGCTATGGCTTGCGCGATGCGCTCGCGGATAACGAAGGTCACATCCAAGGCGCGGTTTACCTTGTTGAGTGCGCGCCTAACCTCGCCGCCGAAGACGGCGATTAGCGTGTGGCCTCGGCAGACCCGCTACGTGACAGGGAGGTTCCGACTTGACCAGTAAGTTCACCGAGCTTGCGATCGACTGTGCCGATCCCAACGGTCTCGCCCGGTTCTGGTGCTCGGTCCTTGACTACGAGGTGCAAGACGAGGACGACGGAACCGTCACCATTGGCTCCCCTCTGGTGCCTGAGGGCAAGAATCACATCGGCCCGGTGCCACCGGCGTTGACGTTTGCGCAGGTGCCCGAGGGCAAGACCGTCAAGAACCGGCTCCATCTCGACGTCAACCCGACCGACAGGGACCAAAACGAAGAGGTCCGTCGCCTGCTCGACCTAGGTGCTCGACACGCCGACATCGGCCAGGGCGATGTGAGCTGGGTCGTACTTGCCGACCCCGAGGGGAACGAGTTCTGCGTCCTTGCGGGCCGCCACCCCTGATCTCGAGTTCGAACACCTTTAGAGCCGGCTGTCTTGGCCCGCCGCCACTCGCAGCATTCGCAGTCCGTCCGAGGAGTGGTAGATGCGCTCGTCGGGCTCGATGTCGCGACAAAAACCGGCGTACATGACCGCGGCGAGCAGCGCGACCATCGGCTCCAGCAGCCGCGCGGCGCGGGCCGGATGGGAACCGGGGACGATCCGTTCCCAGTCGGCGACGAACCACTCGCGTACGGCGTGTTGGGCCGATACTGAGAGCCCCTCGGCGAAGGCCAACTCGTCGATCAGCGGATGGCCGAGGAACGAGTCGCCCCAATCCAAGATCACGTAGCCGTCGCGTGGGCCGACGACGTTCCCAGGGTGGAAGTCACCATGCACCAGTGTGTCCGGCACACCGCAGTCGGCGATGGCGCTCAGCCGCTTCGGGAGACCAGAGATGAGCGCATCCAGCGATCGACGCTCCGCCAGCTCGAGTGCGTTCCGCCATCCCTCGACCGCGTCGGAGATCCGCGGGAGCATCGACCCCAGCCGCCGGTCGGGCACGCCGACGGCGGCCAGCTCGTCCAGGTGGTCGAGAACACGCTGCTGCAGATCGGTCAGCAGCCGGACCATCGGGCGCAGCGCCGCCAGCTCCTGTACGCCGTGGTTAGGCGCGCCCGCGATGTCGGCGATCAGCGCGCGGCCCGGCTCGAAGTCGATCAGCCGGGGCGCCACCGGCGCACCGACCCAGTCGATGACTGCGCCCTCGTGCGCGAAGAAGGCGGGTACGGCCTTGAGCCAGACCACGCCTGCGTCGGTCGGAATCCGCCACAACGCCGAAAGGTTCCAGGTCCGCACCTGCTCAGCGGCACCCGTTCGCATCAGTCCGCGGTCGGAGAGCCGCTCCTCCGCCCAGTTGAGCAGCTCGGCCGCCCCACCGGGCCGCGCCCACGGCTGGCGGAGCGGGTGGTCGGCCAGCGGTTCGCCGGGCCAGACCGACAACGCCGCCGCCAATGCTGCCGGGGCCGAGTCGGTCTCGGCGAGATAGATGACTTTTCCACCGGCGACTCGATCCGAGGTTGCTTCCAGCAGTCGGAGCACCGTGATGTCGATGCCGTCTCGTTCCCGCACCGCTGCAACCAGATCGTGCACCTCGGGCCACCAGGGCATCTCGAGGGGCACCGGAGGCAGCCGGCCGATCACCGCTCCGCGGTGGACCAGAACCACGCTCGCCGATCGCCCGGTCTCCTGCACAGTGCGAGGCTAGACCAGCGCAACCGTCGAGTGGCGACGGCGAGAGCGAGCGCGCCGAGCGCGTCGAGACCGGAGGAGATCACGACAGCAGGTCCGCGGTCAGCAGCTCCGCCGAGCCGGTCACGAAGGTGCCGAGCAAGAGACTGACGAGTACGACGCGCTTCGTCGGCCGATGAAGATGTTCATGAGGGTTTCCAGTTGACGAAAGTGGATTGACTCCGTGTCTTCTCTCGTGGTCGAGAGCTCCGCCGGAGCTAGGCGTGACCATCAGTGCCTCGGGTCGGGCCAGGACGACCGTCTTGGCCCGCCGAACGAGGTGCTTGCGGTCAGACCCGACGCGCCGTGACGAGCAGGTACTCCCAGGCCATGACGCCTTCGTCGATGAACCCCTCGCCCAGCGCGGCCAGGTCGGCGTCCAACGCGTCGACCTTGGCCCGATCGTCGGCGAGGAAGCGGTACACCGCGATGGTGGGGCCGTAGTTGGCCTTCATGAACTCGCGGAACTCGGTCCCGGTGGTGAAGCGGTCGACCCGCAGCGTCTGCTGGTGGGCCACCAGGTCGGTGACCCGGTCGCCGAACAGGTGGTGCACGTGATCGGCCCGACCCCACAGCGGGGCCGGCGAGGCTCCGGGCGGGGGCGGCGGCGCGTACGGCTTCATGGCCGCGAACAGTTGCCCGATGAAGCCCTCCGGGGTCCAGCTCAGCACGCCGATGGTGCCGCCCGGCCGGCAGACCCGGACGAGTTCGTCGGCGGCCTGTTGGTGGTGCGGGGCGAACATCACGCCGATGGCGGACAGCACGACGTCGAAGTCGGCGTCGTCGTACGGCAACGCCTCGGCGTCGGCGGTCTGCCAGCTGAGCTGCAGGCCTTCGGCGGCGGCCGCGGCCCGGCCGACGTCGAGCAGCTCGGGCGTCAGGTCGGTGGCGATCACCTCGGCGCCGCGGCGGGCGGCCGGCAGGGCGGAGGTTCCGGTGCCGGCGGCGACGTCGAGGACCCGCTGTCCGGGCTGCACGTCGACGGTCTCGACGAGGATCCCGCCGAGCGGTGCGACGACCTCGTCGACGACCGTCGCGGTAGCTGCCGCTGGCCCACATGGCCGCGTGCTTGGCCTTGAGGACCCGATCCTCGGGGGTGTTGGTGATGGACGCGTGTGATGGTGGTGGTCATGGTTCCTCCGGGTTTGTCGATGACCGCAACGGTAGGAATTCGCACCCCCTCGCCACATCGGCGCCAACGCGCAACCTGACGCGTAATCGGCGGGGTCGGTGGCGGCTGACGCGTAGTCGATGTCGGGCCGGATCAGGTGCGGGCAAGCAGCCGCGCCACGGCCGCCGTCCGCGCGGTGCGGCCCTGCAGACCTAGCTTCGCGTACGCGTTCTGCAGGTGCCGCTCGACCGTACGGACCGACAACACCAGCTCGGCAGCGATCGCGTCATTGTCGAGTCCCTGCGCCGCCAGCCGGAGGATGTCGAGCTCACGCGGTGACAACACCGAGGCCATGTGATCGTCGTCCACCGCCGCCGGCGCGGTCGCCCGGTCCGGGGCGATGAACTGCGTGATCTCGCGCAGGAACACCGGCCAGGCCGGCTCATCGGCCAGCACGATGTGGTTGTTGCTCTCCAAAGCGACCAGCCGAGCCCCCCGGATGCCTGCCGCCAGCTCCCGACTGTGACCGAATTCGTTCATCCGGTCGCCGCGACTGTGCAGCACCAGGGTCGGCAGGTCGAGTTCGGCCATCCGTGGGCTGGAGTCGGTCACCTGGCGTTGCGACCGAGCCAGCACGGCCGTCTCCGCGTCGACGGACATCTTCTGCAGATCGTCGAGCCAGCGCATCTGCTCCTCGGTCCCATCCGGGATCATCAGCTGGGAGAATACCCGCCGGAACTCCGACGTCGGCCGGGCCCAGCCGACCCGGATCAGGGCCTCGAACGCCGCGTACAGCTCGAGCTCCTCGGGTGTCGCTGCCGCCTGCGCCCCGGCGTAGCTGCCGTAGAACGCGAGTCGGGTCAACCGCTCGGGGTGCCGGGCGGCGTACTCGATCGCTACCGGCCCTCCCTGCGCCATGGCCATCAGGGCGAAGCGCTCGAACCCGGCGTCGTCGGCGACCGCTTCGAGGTCGGCCACCCGAGCCGGCAGGCTGTGGTCTTTCACCCCGCGGTCCGACAGGCCATGGCCACGCTCGTCGTACCGGATCACGGTCGCGACCTTGCCGAGCTCGACCAGGTAGTGCCGCCAGACCGGGCTCTGCCAGTCGAACTGCAGGTGGCTCAACCAGCACGCGTCGATCAGCAGCGGCGGACCGGAACCGTGGACTGCGTACGCGATCCCGACACCGTCAGCCGAGCGCGCGAACCGGATGTCCTGCACCGCGTCCGCGCCGCCCGTCGCCACGCCAGGATTCTAAGCGGCATGTCCGTCGTCCGGATCGAACTGTGTGGATCGATGATGAAGGCCAACACAGAATCGCGCCGAGGGGATGATCGACACGCACAGCACCCTTCAGCCCGCTCTCCAAACCGGGGGGCGGGACACCGGTGATCTCGACGGTGCCGGTCTGTTGTCGTCCGATCGGGTCGACGATCTTCTGCAAGCCGCCGTTGGCCACGGCGGCGGCCGCCTGGCCTCCTGGCGGCTGGATCACATCGACAGCCAACCAGGGCACGCCACCACGGCGATCTACGAAGCGGTCGTCGACTGGTCGTTCGGGCGGCGACGCGAGCTGCTGGGCGCCAGCGCTCGAGCAGGTCAGCGTTTGAGCGCCGACGAGCGTGCCGTGATCTTCGCCGACGGCAACCGCGAGGTGGCCGTCTGGCTGTATCCCAACGATCCGGACCTGCCGGGCCTGGTGCGAACGTCAACGCCGGTAGCCATCGCGGCGTTGCTCAACGAACATCGCGTACTGCCGCAGCCGGTGACCGCGGACCAGATCGTGCTGGAGATGGTCGGCTACCGCCCCCGCCGCCGAGCGGTGCTGCGGGTCATCGTCCGCACGCGGGAGGGTCGGGTCGTGCTCTACGCCAAGGTGCTGCGTGAAGCGGCCTTCGCGGCCACGCTGCGTCGGCACGAACTGCTGATCGAAGCGGGCATCCCCGCGCCACCGATCGCGGCCGCCACCACCGATTTCGTCCTCGTTCTGCGCGCGCTCTCAGGTCGCCCGCTCGCCTCCGCCATGTTCGACTCGGTCCCACCGTGCGCTGCCGAAGACCTGGTTGATCTGCTGGACGCGATGCCGGCCGAGATCAGCCTGCTCCCGCGGCGAGCCCCGTGGGTGGACTCCGTTGAGCAGTACGCCGCGATGGTCGCGGCAGCGCTGCCCGAGCTCGACGGTCGCCTGGCGTCGCTGACGGCCACCATCCGCAGCGCGTGGTCGTCTCACCAGGTGGCGAACCGACGCACGGCGACTTCCATGAGGGTCAGCTGCTGGTGAGCGCCGGCGCCGTCTCCGGGCTGCTGGACGTCGACACGGCCGGTCCCGGCCGGCGGGTCGACGACTTGGCCTGCCTCCTGGCACACCTGCAGACCGTGCAGCGGATGAACCCCAAGCAGGCGGCCCGGGTGCAACGGCTGGTCCGCACCTGGACCCCGGTGTTCGACGAGCGGGTCGATCCGGTGGAGTTGCGGCTCCGTGCTGCCGGAGTGATCATCTCGCTGGCCACCGGTCCATATCGGAGCCAGGAGCAGGGGTGGCGACAGGAGACGGAGTCGATTCTCGCGTCCGCCGAACGCCTTGTACGCAACGCCCACGCCTGAGCCCCGAGCGGGGGATCTGGCAGGGTGACGCCTATGGGTAGCCCCCGCGGACGTACGGAATCGGGCCTGCCGTTCCGGCCCGTGTACACCGCCGCCGACCTCAGTGACTTTGATCCCGCAGTCGCTCTCGGTGAGCCGGGAGCCTTTCCGTTCACCCGTGGCGTCTACCCGGGCATGTACACGACGCGTTCGTGGACCCTGCGGCAGTACGCCGGCTTCGGCACCGCCGCGGAGTCCAACGCGCGCTTCCGGGAGCTCATCGCCCACGGGACCACCGGACTCTCGGTTGCCTTCGACCTGCCGACCCAGATGGGCATCGACTCCGACGCTCCACTCGCGGCCGGCGAGGTCGGCAAGGTCGGCGTGGCGATCGACTCGATCGACGACATGCGGGTCCTCCTCGGCGGCTTGCCGCTGGACGAGGTCTCGACGTCGATGACCATCAACGCGCCGGCTCCGCTACTGCTTCTGCTTTACCAGCTCGTGGCGGAGGAGCAGGGAGTCAACCCGGCCCGGCTCACCGGCACCATTCAGAACGACGTCCTGAAGGAGTACATCGCCCGCGGCACCTACATCTTCCCGCCCGCAGCCTCGCTGCGCCTGGTCAGCGACACGTTCGCCTACTGCCGCGAGCAGCTGCCGCGCTGGAACTCGATCTCGATCTCCGGCTACCACATGGCCGAGGCCGGTGCGACGCCGGCGCAGGAGGTCGCCTTCACGCTGGCCAACGGCGTGGCCTACGTCGAGGCCGCCCTGGCCGCCGGGCTGGACGTCGACCAGATCGGTCCGCGGTTGTCCTTCTTCTTCGTCGCCCGTACGACGGTGCTGGAGGAGGTGGCGAAGTTCCGGGCCGCCCGGCGGATTTGGGCCCGCCTGATGGGGGAACACTTCGGGGCCCGGGACCCGAGGTCGTGCATGCTGCGCTTTCACACCCAGACCGCCGGTGTCCAACTCACCGCGCAGCAACCGGAGGTGAATCTGGTCCGGGTCACCATTCAGGCGCTGGCGGCGGTGCTGGGTGGTACCCAATCACTGCACACCAACTCCTTCGACGAGGCGCTCGCGTTGCCGACCCCGAAGTCGGCCCGGCTGGCGTTGCGCACCCAGCAGGTATTGGCCAACGAGACCGACCTGATCGAGACGGTGGATCCGTTTGCCGGGTCCTACGTCGTGGAGTCCCTGACCGACGACTTGGAGGCGGAGGTGTCGCGCCTGATGGCGGCGGTGGCCGAGCGCGGCGGGGCGGTGGCCGCGATCGAGGAGGGGTACCAGAAGGGCGACATCGAGCGTTCGGCGTACGCGGTCGCGCAGGAGATCGACAGCGGCGAGCGCGTGGTGGTCGGGGTCAATCGGTTTACGATCGATGCCGATGATGTCTACGAGCCGCTGCGGTTGGATCCAGCCGTCGAGGCGGCGCAGGTCGACCGAGTCTCGCCGGCTGCGGGCCGAGAGGGACGCCTCAGCCGTACGCGAAGCCCTCGATCAGGTCCGCGCTGCCGCCGCCAGTCCGGCCAATGTGCTGCCCGCGCTGAAGCAGGCGTTGGTCCTTCGCACCACCCTCGGGGAGGTCTGCGACGCCCTACGCGACGTGTGGGGGGTGTATCACCCGGTCGAGCGCTTCTGACGTGGTTCGCGCGCCCTGAGCCTGTCGAAGGGTCAATGTGGCTCGCCTGAGCCTCTACAACCCGGCTTTTTCCAGGGCGTCGTCGTAGATGTCGAGGGCGTCGCCTTCGGAGCGTCCGGCGGCCAACGCGGAGGAGTAGATCGCCTCGAGGCGATCGCCGATCCGCCCGTAGCGCGAAAGCCACTCCTCCTGCTTGATGCGCCAGTAGCCGAGGCTCGTGAACTGCTCGTTGCTCCAGCCGAGTTGGTGGCGGAGGTACTTCCGCACACCGCGAGATTCGCCGGCCTCGCCGGCGAACCAGACGTAACCGAGCCCGGTCGGCAGGTCCAGTTCCCGCAACGCAGTCAGCAACCGGCTCGGCATCAGGCCGTTGCCCGTGCCGTGCAACCACCGGACGTCAGCGCCCGAGTGCGACAAGGAGGTCTGCCGATCCGTGGTCTCGATCACCTCGGCGATCGCCACAGTGGGCAGGGCGGCCGCCGATTCCTCGACGATCCGTCCCAACGCTGGGAGTCCGGTCAAGTCGGCGAGGAGGACCTGCCACCGAGCGCCGGACGGTGGTGCGTACCAGCCGCTTGCCTCGGTCACATACACCACGTCGCCGGGGCGTGCGCGGATCGCCCACGGCGCGGCCACACCACCCGGGTGGAGGACGAAGTCGATCGTCATCTGGCCCGCTATCGGGTCCCAAGCCCGCACGGTGTAGCTGCGCATGGGCGGGCAGGCCGTCCGGTCGGGGTAGTCGAGGGTCCCGTCGGGCATCCGGACCGGTGGTGGTGGCTCGGCTGCTCCGGACGGCGGGAACACCACGATCAGACGTTCGTCGCCGGTCCCGCTGCTGCGGAACCGGCGAAGGTCGGTGCCTTCCAGCACCACCCGGAGCATGTGCGGCGTCAGTCGCTCAACCGACCGGACCTCGGCTCGGAAGTAGTCCTGGTAGTAACCGCCCACGATGCCTCTCTCGGATGCTGCTCGAATCTCATCGAAGTAAGGCCAGCCTATCCTACTCCGCAACGGCCCCCCCGCCCCGTCCGCCGCACGTAACCAACATGTGACAGGCCGCATGAGAAACTGACCCGGTGCCCGTCGGTTCCGTAGAGAGCGCCCGCCCCGCCGTCATCGCGGCTGAGGCGGACCGGCTCTTCGGCCGGCTCGTAGAGCTGCGCCGAGATCTTCACGCGCATCCCGAGATCGGTAACCACGAGTTCCGGACGACCCAGTTGATCGTCGACACGCTGGCTGATGCAGGGCTGAACGCGAAGATCTTCGACATCGGTACGGGAGCGATGTGTGACCTGTTGCCCGATGACTACGACCCGGCCACCGGCATGGTGGGCCTGCGTGCGGACATCGATGGCCTGCCGATCCAAGACGGGAAGGTGTGGCGTACCGATCGGTGTTCGACGGCTGCTGCCACGCCTGCGGGCACGACGTGCACACCACGATCGTCCTCGGCACCGGCCTGATCTTGGCCCGGCTGCGTGAGCGGGGGCAGTTGCACCGCGGCGTCCGGCTCATCTTCCAGCCGGCCGAGGAGCTGAGCCCCGGCGGTGCGGTCGATGCGATCGCCTGTGGCGCGATCGACGGCCTGACCGAGGTGTACGCGATGCACTGCGACCCGCGGACCGACGCCGGGCAAGTGGCCCTGAAGACCGGGTCGATCACCTCGGCGGTCGACCGTGTCCTCGTCACGGTCAAGGGTCCCGGCGGGCACACCTCGCGTCCGCAGCTGAGCGGTGACCTCATCGGGGCGCTGGGCGCCGTGGCCACCACCGCCCAACTGGTGCTGTCCCGGCGGGTCGATCCGCGCAGCGGTGCGTCGCTCATGTGGGGCAAGATCGCGGCCGGCTCGGTGGCAAACGCCATCCCGGGCCTCGGCACCATGGAGGGCACCCTTCGCGCGCTCGACGAGAGGGGCTGGGACCTCGCCTATCAGCTGATTCCCGAGATCATCACGCAGATCGTCTCGCCGTTCGGCGTGGAGGTCGACGTCGACGTCACGAAGGGAGTGCCGCCGGCGGTCAACCACGCGATCGGGGTCGAGAACTTTTCCCGCGCGGCGCGGACGATGCTTGGCAGCGCCGGGCTGGCGGTGACCGAGCAGTCCCTGGGCGGCGAGGACTTCGCGTGGATGCTCAAGCAGGTGCCGGGCGCGATGGCGCGGCTCGGGGTTCGGCCGCCGGGGGCCCGAATCGCTCCTGACATCCATCAGCCGAGCTTCGACGTCGATGAGCGCTGCATCGACGTGGGCGTCAAGGTCTTGTCCGAGCTGGCCGCCGGCCTTCGCGGCTGATCCCTGATTGTTACCCGGTAGAAAGACGCAGCGGTCATTCTTTATTAGAGTGGCGGCGACCGGGCCAGGATGTGAACAACCATGGGTTCCGGACGCGAAGAACTTTTGACTCGTGCCCTAGGGAGGCCGCAGGTGAAAAAATCTATACTCACAATCCCGGCGATGATCGGTGCGACGGCGTTGGCGCTGGCCAGTTGCGCGGCGCCTCCTGGCAGCACGTCACCGTCGGCCGCGCCAAGCGGTAGCGCCAGCGCCAGCGCCTCGGGAGGCGGCGGCGCGTTCAAGGCCTGCATGGTGTCGGACTCCGGCGGCTTCGACGACAAGTCGTTCAACCAGACCTCCTATAAGGGTCTGAAGGACGCCGCGGCGGAACTCAGCATCGAGACCGGGGAGGTGGAGTCGCAGAACACCGCCGACTTCGCCAAGAACATCGATTCGATGGTCAACGCCGATTGCAACGTCATCGTCACCGTCGGCTTCCTGCTCAGCGACAACACGCTGGCGGCGGCCAAGGCCAATCCGGACATCAAGTTCGCCATCGTCGACAACAACGACCCCAAGACCTACCCCGCGGTCAAGAACCTCAAGCCGCTGGTGTTCAACACCGCCGAGTCCAGCTTCCTGGGGGGCTATCTGGCGGCCGGCATGAGCCAGACCAAGAAGGTAGGCACCTACGGCGGGGCCAAGATCCCGACCGTCACGATCTTCATGGACGGCTTTGCCCAGGGGGTCCAGTACTACAACGAGCAGAAGAGCGCTCAGGTCCAGGTGCTGGGCTGGGACGCGGCCAAGCAGGACGGCCAGTTCGTGCCCGGCGCGAATCCGTTCGAGAACAAGGCGGGTGGTCAACAGGTCGCCCAGGGGTTGGCCAGCCAGGGTGCCGACATCATCTTGCCGGTCGCCGGACCGGCCGGCGAGGGCGCGCTGCAGGTGGCCAAGGCCAGCGGCGGCAAGGTCAACGCGATCTGGGTCGACACCGACGGCTGCATCAGCGCTGCAACCTACTGCCCGCAGATCATCACCAGCGTCTACAAAGCGTTGGACCTGTCGGTGGCGGATGCCGTGAAGGCCGCTAAGAACGGCACCTTCACCAACGAGCCGTACGTTGGGACGCTGGAGAACGAGGGCACCGGCCTGTCGCCGTACAACGACTTCGAGTCGAAGGTCCCGGTGGAGTTGAAGGCCGAGGTCGACAGGATCAAGGCCGACATCATCGACGGCACGATCAAGATCACGTCCAAGTCGCAACCGAGCTCGTAGTCTGGTGACCACCAAGCAGAGGGAGGCCCCCGGGTCTCCCTCCGCCGCGTCTGCGACGGGGCTGCAGCTGCGAGGCATCACCAAGCGATTCGGCTCGCTGGTCGCGAACGACGCCATCGATCTCGACATCCTGCCCGGGGAGATCCACTGTCTCCTCGGGGAGAATGGCGCCGGCAAGTCGACGCTGATGAACGTCTTGTACGGGTTGCTGCAGCCCGACGAAGGCGAGATCGTGATCGACGGCTCGCGCCAGGTCAGCGAGACCCCGAAGGCGGCGATGGCCGCCGGGATCGGCATGGTGCACCAGCACTTCATGCTGGTCGACGTCTTCACCGTGGCGGAGAACCTGATCTTGGGCCGTGAGAACGCGACGGCGGGCGTGCTCAACATGAAGCAGGCCCGGCAGACCGTCCGGGAACTCTCCGACCGTTACCGCTTGGCCGTTGACCCCGACGCTCTCGTCGAGGAGCTGCCGGTCGGCATCCAGCAGCGGGTCGAGATCCTCAAGGCGTTGGCCGGCGGTGCGACCTATTTGATCTTCGACGAGCCGACGGCCGTGCTCACGCCGCAGGAGATCGACGAGCTCATGGAGGTCATGCGCTCGTTGCGGGACGAGGGCAAGGCGATCGTCTTCATCACCCACAAGCTGCGTGAAGTGCGCGCCATCGCGGACAAGATCACGGTGATCCGGCGGGGCAAGGTGGTCGGCACCGCGCAGCCGGAGGACTCCGAGGCCCATCTCGCCGAGCTGATGGTGGGCCGGGCGGTCAGCCTGAAGGTCGACAAGGCGGCGGCCGCGCCTAGTGAGCAGCCGCGGCTGGTGCTGACCGACGTCGGCATCGCCAGCCCGTCGGGTGCCCTCGTCGTCGACGGCTGCGACCTCGACGTGCACGGCGGTGAGATCGTCTGCGTCGCCGGCGTTCAGGGCAATGGACAGACCGAGCTGGCCGAGGCCTTGCTCGGCGTGATCCCCATCAGCCGCGGGACCGTGACGCTGGACGGCCGGCCGATCACCGGTGCCAGTCCGAAGCAGACCATCGGCGACGGCCTCGGGTTCGTTCCGGAGGACCGCAAGCACGACGGGTTCGTCGGCACCTTCACCGTCGCGGAGAACCTGGTGCTCAACCACTTCGACGAGCCCCCGTACGCGCGCGGGGTCGCCCTCGACCTGAAGGCCATCCGGGCCAACGCGGACAAGCGGGTCGGCGAGTTCGATATCCGCACCCAGTCCGTCGACACGACCTGTTCCGCGCTGTCCGGCGGGAACCAGCAGAAGGTTGTGCTCGCCCGCGAGCTGTCGCGGCCGCTCTCGGTACTGATCGCCAGCCAGCCGACGCGCGGTGTCGACGTCGGCGCCATCGAGTTCCTGCACAAGCGCCTGGTGGAGGAACGGGATCGGGGAACTGCCGTGCTGATCGTCTCGACCGAGTTGGACGAAGTCTCGGCACTGGCTGACCGGATCGCGGTGATGTACCGCGGGCGGATCGTCGGCATCGTGCCGCCGGACACGTCCCGCGAGGCGCTCGGACTGATGATGGCCGGGGTTCCGACGGAGGAGGCGCTGGCGGCCAAGCCGAGTCACTCCGATGAGGACAGGCCATGACGGAGACCACTACTTCGCGGCCTGAGCCTGTCGAAGGGCCATCGGCACCTCGGTCATCGGCGCCGAGCCGCCAGTTCCCCTGGGTCGACGTCGTCACCACGATCGCCGCGATCGTGCTGGCTTTCCTCGTCGGCGCGGTGCTGATGATCGTTTCCGACTCCGAGGTCCGGAACACCTTCAGCTACTTCTTCGCCCGGCCCTCGGATGCCCTGATCGCCTCCTGGGACAAGGTCAGCGGCGCGTACTCGGCCTTGATCGCCGGGTCGATCGGTGGTTGGGGTCCGATCACCGAGACCACCGCACAGGCCGCTCCGCTGATCTGTGCGGGACTGGGGGTTGGCCTGGCCTTCCGGGCCGGCTTGTTCAACATCGGTGCCCAGGGCCAGGCCATCTGGGGCGCGATCCTCGCCGCGTACGTTGGGTTCGCCTGGCACCTGCCGCCCGTCCTGCACCTGTTGCTCGCAATCGTGGCCGGGGTGATCGGGGGCGGGATCTGGGGCGGCATCGTCGGGTGGCTGAAGGCTCGCTTCGGCGCCCACGAGGTCATCGTGACGATCATGATGAACTACATCGCCGCCGGACTGCTCGCCTACTTCCTCACCACGACGGTCTTCCAGCGCCCGGGCCGGACTGACCCGATCTCGCCCATCGTCGACTGGAACGCCACCATGCCGCGCCTGGAGGGCAGCGATCTGCACCTTGGCTTCGTGATCTCGCTGCTCGCGGCCGGTGCGGTCTGGTGGATCCTGGACCGGTCAACCATCGGCTTCGCCATCCGGGCGGTCGGTGCGAATCCGCACGCATCGGCGACCGCCGGCATGAGCGTCGGGCGGACGACGATCATCAGCATGGTGCTGGCCGGCGCGCTGGCCGGGCTGGCCGGTGTGCAGGCCGCGCTGGGACCCACGGCGTCCGGCGTGCCGGTGCCGCTGTCGGAAGGCATTGTCGGCGCCATCGGCTTCGACGCGATCACCGTCGCGCTGCTTGGCCGGTCCAAGCCGCTCGGTACGGTGCTCGCCGGGCTGCTCTTCGGCGCTCTCCACGCCGGTGGCCTCGCCATGCAGAGCATCGCCCAGACCCCACTTACTCTGACTACGGTCCTCCAGGCGCTGATCGTGCTCTTCGTGGCGGCACCGGCCCTCGTCACCAAGATCGTTCCCTTCGTCAAGGCTCGGAAGGCCCGACCGGTCGGACCGGTCGCTGCGGAAGGGGGTCTGGCGTGAGCGCCCCGGAGAAGGAGGGCACCCGTCGGAGCACCAACGAGCGCCCAGTCCCGCCGGCTCACGCCGAGGAGCCGACCGTCACCTACGTCGAGGCGGCCGAGAAGCGGCGGCAGCGGATCTCCACCGGGGTGTTGATCGCGGTGGTGGCCGTCGTCCTGCTCGTCTTGATGCCCACCACGTCCGGCTCGGCGCGCTTCGCGCTGTCTGACGCCTTCGACGTCGTGCAGCTACCCACCCTGACCGTGCCTGGGATCGTCACAGTGGCGATCTGCGCCGTGCTCGCCCTGGCCGCGGCGGCTGGGTTCCTCAGCGGCCGGATGCGCGGCCGGATCAGCGTGCTCGCCGCCACGGTCGCCGGTTTCGCCGTGGTCATCGGCTTCCTGACCTGGGCCGCGGCCGGCCGCGACCTGCCGTTCCCGGTCAGCAATCAGTTCGCCGGGACGCTGTCCCTGGCCACGCCGCTGGTCTTCGGCGCCCTCTGCGGTGTGCTGTGTGAGCGGGCCGGCGTGGTCAACGTGTCCATCGAGGGCCAGTTTCTGGCCGCCGCCTTCGCCGCCGCCATCGCGGGCAGCGTCACGGGCTCGGTCGTGGTCGCGCTGGTGGCGGCGATGGTGGCGGGCCTCGTCATGGCGGCCCTTCTGGCGGTGTTCTCCATCAACTACCTGGTGAACCAGGTGGTGCTCGGTGTTGTGCTGAACCTGTTGGCCGTCGGCATCACGGGGTTCTTGTTCGACCAGCTGGTCCAGGAGAACACCGCCGAGTACAACTCGGCGCCGGTGCTGGAGCCGATCCCCATCCCCGGCCTGTCGGTGATCCCGTTCTTCGGTGATGTGCTGTTCAACCAGAACATCCTGGCCTACCTGGCCGGATTCTCGGTGCTCATCGTGTGGCTCCTGCTGTTCAAGACCTCCTGGGGACTGCGCATCCGCTCCGTCGGCGAGCATCCGGAGGCCGCCGACACCGTCGGCATCTCCGTACGCGGCGTGCGTTGGTCGGCCGTGCTGGCCGGCGGGCTGCTCGGTGGCCTCGGCGGCTCGTTCTTCACCCTCGCCTCGACCGGCTCCTTCAGCAAGGAATTCACTGTCGGCAACGGCTTTATCGCGCTCGCCGCGTTGATCATGGGTCGCTGGCATCCGGTGCTGTCGGCCGTCATGGCGTTGTTCTTCGGCTTCATCACCCAGATGGCGTCTCAGCTCCAGACCCTGAACACGCCCATGCCCAGCCAGTTCTTGTTGATCTTGCCGTACGTCGCGACGATCATCGCGGTCGCTGGACTGGTAGGCAGGGTCAGAGCGCCGGCCGCGGACGGAATTCCCTTTGAGAAGGAGTGAGCTCTCGGCTACGGCGGCGGGCTGGACCAGCTCGTTTCGCGGCGCCTCGTGCCCACTTTCGGCGCACATCTTTCAGTTCGCCGTACCGCCCGTCTCAAGATCTTTAGCGCCGCGAACCGACCTGGTCCAGCCCGCCGCCGTCTTCTGCACCAGCCTCTCAAGTGGCACCAGTTGGCTGTCGGTGGGCACCTGCAACCGCCGGGCGGGCGAAGTGAACCCATACGGACGGGACAATCGGCTGCTCGCCTCAGTTGCCGGCTCTGGCCACCGGCTGGGGGCTGAAGCCCTTATGGGAGGGGCTTAAGTGGTTGAGGTGGATTGGGAGGGGCTTCGGGGTAAGGCGCGGGAGATGACGTATCGGGCGTATGCGCCCTATTCATCGTTTCCGGTGGGGGCGGCGGGGTTGGCCGACGACGGGCGGCTGGTGGTTGGGTGCAACGTGGAGAACGCGGCGTACGGGGTGGCGCTGTGTGCGGAGTGTGGGGTGGTGTCGCAGCTGGCGGCGACCGGGGGCGGGCGGTTGGTGGCGGTGAGTTGCGCCAACAGTCTCGGCGAGGTCTTGCTGCCGTGTGGTCGGTGCCGTCAGCTGCTGTGGGAGCATGGTGGACCCGACCTGGTCGTGGACACCCCGGCCGGACCGACATCGATGCGTGAACTGCTGCCGATGGCGTTCGGGTCCGAGGACCTGGAGCACGTGCGGCAGGAGGAGGAACCGACCCCGTGAGTGTGGACTTGGACGTCCTGCGAGCTGCGCCGAAGGTGTCGCTGCATGATCATCTGGACGGCGGGCTGCGGCCGGCCACCGTCCTCGAACTGGCCGGCGAGATCGGGCACGAGTTGCCCACCTCGACCGCCGAGGAACTCGGCCAGTGGTTCGTGGACCAGGCCTCCTCGGGCTCGCTGGAGCGGTACCTCGAGACCTTCAGCCACACCGTGGCCGTGATGCAGAGCCAGAAGAATCTCAAGCGGGTCGCTCGGGAGTTCGTCGAGGACCTGGCGGCAGACGGGGTGGTGTACGGGGAGGCACGCTGGGCCCCGGAGCAGCACCTCGACGAGGGCCTCACGCCGGCGGAGGCGATCGAGGCGGTGCGCGACGGCCTGCGCGAAGGCATGGACACGGTTGAAGCGTCCGGTCGCAAGATCATCGTGCAACAGATCGTCACGGCGATGCGGCACACCAGCCCGTCCCGGGACATCGCCGAACTGGCCATCCGCTACCGGCACTCCGGCGTGGCGGGCTTCGACATCGCCGGGGCCGAGGCCGGCTATCCGCCGACCCGCTACCTCGACGCCTTCGACTTCCTCAAGCGCAACAACTCCTACATCACGATCCACGCCGGCGAGGCGTTCGGGCTGCCGTCGATCTGGGAAGCGTTGCAGATCTGCGGCGCCAACCGGCTGGGTCACGGCGTCCGGATCATCGACGACATCATGATCGGCGAGGACGGCACGCCGGCACTGGGCGATCTGGCGGCCTACGTACGCAACCAACGGGTGCCGCTGGAGATGTGCCCGACCTCGAACGTGCAGACCGGTGCGGCCCCCTCCATCGCGGAGCATCCCGTCGGACTGTTGGCTGATCTTCGTTTCCGCGTCACCGTGAACTGCGACAACCAGCTGATGAGCCGCACCACCCTGTCGCGCGAGTTTTTCCTGTTGTCGGAGGCTTTCGGCTACACGATCAACGACGTCCGGTGGTTCACGATCAACGCAGCCAAGAGCGCCTTCTACCGCTTCGATGCCCGACTGGCGCTCATTGAGAACGTGATCAAGCCCGGTTTCGCGGCCCTCGGCGCTAGCTGAGGTACCTGCCGTCCCCAGACCTTAGGATCTGATCATGGCACCGGACGGGGTGATCGAGATCGATGCGTTCGGTCTCGTCACCCTGGTGATCACCCTGATCATCTTCCTCAACATCATCCTGGCCATCGTGACGATGTTCCGCGAGCGGCGCGAGCCGGCGTCGCTTTGGGCGTGGATCCTGGTCATGTTCTTCATCCCGCTGCTCGGCTTCCTGCTGTGGATGTTCGTCGGTCGCCGTCTGACGAGGAGGAAGATCTTCGAGAAGCTGCAGGGCTCCAGTACCGACTACGGTGAGCTTGCCCTGGAACAGCAGAAGGCCATCGCCACCGGCGCGTACGCCTTCGCCAACCCGGCCACCGAGCACCATCGCGGGGTCGTCGAACTCCTGATGAGCGACCAGGGCGCCCTGTTGACCGAGGACAACCGGGTGTGGGTCTTCCGCGACGGGCGGGAGAAGTTCGACGCATTGATCGCGGACATCCAGGCCGCCACCTATCACGTCCACATCTACTACTACATCTTTCGTGCGGATCGGCTCGGCACGCGTATTCTCACGGCTCTCACCGAGCGGGCGAAGGCCGGCGTCGAGGTACGGCTCTGCTACGACGCTCTGGGTGGTCGGCAGGTCCATGATCGCGATCTACGGGCGCTGCGGGCGGCGGGTGGGCAGATCTACGACTTCTTCCCGAGCAAGATCCCGTTGATCAACCTGCGGGTGAACAACCGCACCCACCGCAAGTTGGTCGTCATCGACGGCTCGATCGGCTATATCGGCGGCTTCAACGTCGGCGACGAGTACCTGGGCGAGGACCCGAGGTTCGGCTACTGGAGGGACACCCACCTCCGGGTCGAGGGCAGCGCCGTCAACTCGATCCAGCGCCGGCTGCTGACCGACTGGAACGCGGCGGCGCCGGCGCAACATCGGGTCCGGTGGCGCAAGCAGTACTTCCGCGCGCCGACCGATCCGCCTGGCCGAGTCGCGCTGCAGATTGCGTCCAGTGGCCCCGACTCCTCGTGGGAACGGATCAAGTTCGGCTACGTCAAGATGATCAACTCGGCCCGGCGCTCGGTCTGGATCCAGACGCCCTACTTCATGCCGGACGCCGCCGTGCTGGATGCGCTCAAGATCGCGGCCCGCTCCGGACTCGACGTGCGGATGATGATCCCCGACAAGCCCGACCACCTGCTCGTCTACCCGGCAACCCTCAGCTACGCCGACGAACTGGCCCAGTGCGGCGCCAAGATCTACATCTACCGCAACGGTTTCCTGCACGCCAAGACGGTGCTCGTGGACCACGAGATGGGCTCGGTGGGCACGGCGAACATGGACTACCGCAGCTTCCGGCTCAACTTCGAGGTCAACGCCTTCTTCTACGACGCCCCGCTGGGTGCTGAACTGCGGGACGTCTATCTGGCCGACGTGGCGAAGTCGACGGCTTTCGACCGCAGCACCGCTTTCGGCCGCCGCTTCACCTGGCCGTTCCGGGAAGGCATCTCCCGGCTGGTCTCGCCACTGCTCTGACAGTCGCGTCCTGAGCTTGTCGAAAGGTCTGTCAGCGGTCAGCAGTAGCATGCGCGAAACGGTCCAGGGCGGAGCGGATTGGGGAGGAATCGAGATGCCGGTCAACACTGAGCAGTGGGCCGAGGGAACGCCCGCGTGGGTGGACGTGATGGTGAGCGATCTGAACAGGTCCAGGGAGTTCTACGGGCGGGTTTTCGGCTGGGAGTTCGAGGAAGGCTCGGCCGAGTTCGGGGGCTACGTCACGGCTCGCATCGAGGGTCATGCGGTCGCCGGCATGGGTCCGGTCCAAGGTGATGAGTCGCCGCCGCCGGCCTGGACAACGTACTTGGCCTCCGACGCTCTGGACGCGACCGTCGCCAGAATCACCGAGGCGGGCGGTCAGGTCTTTGTGCCGCCCATGGAGATCGGCGACTTCGGCGGGATGGCCGTGGTGGCCGATCCCACCGGCGCGGTGTTCGGGTTGTGGAAGTCCGGCACGCACACCGGCTTCGACCTGGTGAACGATCCGGGCGCGGTGGTCTGGAGCGAAGGGATGGTCGGCGATCTGGAGGCCGCCCGCACGTTCTACGGAGACGTTTTCGGCTATACGTACGAGCCGGTCGAGGAGGGCACGCCGTACGACACCGTGTCGTTGAACGGACGGCCCGTCTGCGGGCTGGGGAGCATCGAGCTGGCCGGACCCGGCATTCCGCCGCACTGGCGAACCTACTTCGCGGTGGCCGATGCGGACGCGACCGTCGCCAAGGTCACCGAACTCGGGGGCCACGTCATCGCCGAGCCCTGGGCAACGCCGTTCGGGAAGATGGCCGCGGTCAGCGGCCCGGATGACGAAGTTTTCCTGTTGAACGAGAGTGCGCCGGGGACGGACTCCTGAGCGCGGGTCGGAGCCACCCACCCGTCACGGCCGAGGATCACCCTCACCTTCACCGCGCAGGCCCGCAAGCCCGGACCAGTGCAACCGTGAGCGCGCGAGCCGCGGTGACCACCTCGGCGATCGGTACGGCTTCGTGCGGGCCGTGGGCCAGTCGCGGGTCGCCCGGACCGTAGTGCAAGGTCGGCACTCCGGCCGCAGTGTAGAGCCGCAGGTCGCTTCCGTACGGCGCACCGCACTCTCTGGGGGCCGACGTGGAGGCGACGTCGGCGTGCGCCGAGCCGATGAGGTGCCTCAGCTCAGAACCCGGGTCCAGCGCGCCTCCCCGGAACTGCCCCCCGCTCCACCGCACCAGGGGCGGGTGGTCGCGCAGGAAGGGGTCACGCGCCGCGACCTGGTCGACCACGGTCTCGAACTCGAGGCGGGCGCTCGCCGGGTCCTCTTCGACGCGGAGTCCGTATCGGCCCTCGGCGACCAGCAGGTCCGGGACGCTGCTGGACCAGTCGCCGGCGCGGATCCTCCCGACGGACAGGGGATAGGGGATGGGGTAGTCGGCCAGCAGCGGCTCCGGATTCTGGTTGCGGCGGCGTTGCAGACCGTGCAGGGCGGCGTGGATGGCCACATAGGAATCCAGGGCGGACGAGCCCGCGTACGGCGTGCTGCCGTGGGTCGCCAAACCCGGCACGTCGATCCGGAACGTGAGAGCACCGGCGTTGGCGGTGATCAGTTGCAGACCGGTCGGCTCGGGGATGACGCAGGCGTCCCCGCGGTGGCCACGCAGCAAGGTCGCGAAGGCGCCGAGGCCGCCGTCCTCCTCGCCGATGAGGAAGTGCAGGGCGTACGGCCGTTCGAGGCTCATCCGACTGGCCCGCACCGCGGCCGCCGCGGCGAGCATGCTGGCCACGCCAGCCTTCATGTCGCAGCTGCCGCGGCCGGTCACTGTCGTCGCGGTGACCTCCGGCTGGTAGGGATCGCTCGACCACGCCGCCGGATTCCCGGGCGGCACCACGTCCACGTGTCCGGCCAAGATCAACGCCGGCGGTCCGGCCTCCGGGCTTGTTCCGACCAGTCCCCAAGCCTCCGGTCGCTCCACCTCCTCACCGGGGTAGTCCGCCGCCGCCCGTAGCGCCGACAACTCGAGGGGCCAATGGTCGACATCGAGCCCAAGCCTCGGCAGCCGGTCGGCGCAGGCGCTGATCACGTCGACCTCGGCCGGAGTCCCGCCCTCGCTGGGGATCACGACGAGGTCGGTGAGGATCTCGACCAGGTCGGCCTCGTCGAGAGCGGCGAGGGCCGCGCTCTCCGGCGCACTCAGCCGCGACATGACTGCTGAGTCTAGTGTCGTGCTAGCGGGCCCACTTCCGCACGCGAAAGCGGAGCATCGACGAGCCCCGTGGCGACGGCCTCCGCGAGGTCGCAGGTGAGGAAGGTGACACCTGGCTCCGGCTCGACCGGCGGCTGGTGCGTCAGGACGAACACCGGCCCCCCGTCGTAGTCGGTGTTCTCGGCGGACATCCGCTTGGCGACCTCGTGGGTGCCCCGACCGACGAGCATGGCGCCAGTGGCCGCAATCACCTCAGGAAACCGGTCCTCTCTCGTGTACTCGATGACCCAGTCATCGCCTGGTCGGGGCCGGCGATGAAGCCGTCCAGCGACATCGCCCTGTCCTGCCGCTCAGCGCCGTCTGAGGGTGCCGGCCCTGGTCTGGGTCGCCTCGGCCGCCTCAGTCTCCTGGGCCGCCTCAGTCGCCTCGGCCGCCGCAGTCTCCTTGGCCTCCGCCGCCTCGGCCGCGCGGCGCTCGCGGCGCTCGAGGGTGAACCAGGCGGCGACCGCGGGGACGACAAGCGTCGGGAAAACGATCGGGACGATGAGCAGCTGGAGCCAGTCGAGCAGCGTGTTGCCGGTGA
Organism: uncultured Actinomycetota bacterium; assembly: GCA_963791865.1. GTDB lineage: Bacteria > Actinomycetota > Actinomycetes > Propionibacteriales > Propionibacteriaceae > Microlunatus. The sequence goes on along the minus strand of CAWBUC010000019.1, from coordinate 108,639 downwards.
AGCCGGTCCACTCCCAAGGTGCCGCGTAGCCGTAGTACACGACCACGAGGAAGGCCACGATGAGGATGCCGCCAACGGTGTAGTGCGGCGGTCCCAATTGCTGCTCCTCGCGGAGGAAGCGGACGCTGATGATCGCCGCAGGCAGGAGGAGGAGCGTTAGCCAGTCCCACAAGGTGTTGCCGGTAAAACCCGTCCACTCCAGCGGGACGGCGTAGCCCACGACGATGAACGCCACGAAGGCGATGAGGAGCACGGCGAGCAGCACCTTGCGTTCCGTCCGCATCCGCTTGTGGCTGCGCAGGACGAGCGGGAGGGTGGCGAACGCGATCGGCACCGCGAGCAGGTTCATCCAGTGCCAGAGGGTCTGCTGGTCGCCGACCCCGGTCCAGTCCCAACCCTGGGTGTAGCCGCCCCAGAGGCACACAGCCAGCGCCACCGCGAGGACGAACACGACCACCGTGACGACCCGACGGCGAACGGTTGGAGGCGAAGCGGATGGGGCGGGTCCAGCAGAGCCGCTCACGACGCTCATACGTCGACCGTAGCAATGCCTGTACCTCCCGTCGACCAAAGGTGATCGATTCGTAATCCAGCGAATCAGCTCAGACGGCGGGTCTAGGGTTGAACCATGAGCGCGCGTGTGCTGACCGCCGTCGCGTGGCCGTACGCCAACGGCCCGCGGCACATCGGTCACGTCTCCGGCTTCGGCGTTCCCTCCGACATCTTCTCGCGCTACCTGCGGATGAGCGGGAACGACGTGTTGATGGTCTCCGGGACCGACGAGCACGGCACGCCGATCTTGGTTCAGGCCGAGCGGGAGGGACTCAGTCCACGCGAGGTGGCCGACAAGTACAACCGGGTCATCCTCTCTGACCTGCAAGGTCTCGGGCTCTCCTATGACCTCTTCACCCGGACGACGACGCGCAACCACTACCGGGTGACCCAGGACCTGTTCCTCGGGCTGTACCGAAACGGTTACGTCGTGCCACAGACCGCGATGGGGGCGATCAGTCCGAGTACCGGCCGCACGCTGCCCGACCGCTACGTCGAGGGCACCTGCCCGATCTGCGGCTACGACGGCGCCCGCGGCGACCAATGCGACAACTGCGGCAACCAGCTGGATCCGATCGACTTGATCAACCCGCGTTCGCGGATCAACGGCGAGGCACCGGTCTTCGTCGAGACCGAGCACTTCTTCCTGGACTTGCCAGCCCTGTCCGGATCGCTGGGGAAGTGGCTGGCGGCGCGCACCGACTGGCGTCCGAACGTGTTGAAGTTCAGCCAGAATCTCCTGGAGGATCTGCGCCCACGGGCCATCACCCGCGATCTCGACTGGGGCGTCCCGGTGCCCTTGGACGGGTGGCGGGACCAGCCGATGAAACGGTTGTACGTCTGGTTCGACGCCGTGATCGGGTACCTGTCCGCCTCGGTGGAATGGGCCGCGCGGACCGGTGATCCCGAGGCGTGGCGTCAGTGGTGGGAGAATCCGGACGCCCTGGGCTACTACTTCATGGGCAAGGACAACATCGTCTTCCACTCCGTCATCTGGCCGGCGATGCTGCTCGGTCACAACGGCGCCGGTGATCACGGCGGCGAGGTGGGGCCGCTGGGTGAGCTGCGGTTGCCGGACGAGATTGTGTCGAGTGAGTTCTTGACCATGAGCGGCTCCAAGTTCTCCACCAGCCGAGGTCAGGTGATCTACGTCGGAGACTTCCTCCGCGACTTCGGCCCCGACGCGCTGCGCTACTTCATCGCCGTGGCCGGGCCGGAGAGCTCCGACAGCGACTTCACCTGGGAGGAGTTCGTCCGGCGGACCAACTTCGAGCTGGCCAACGAGTGGGGCAATCTGGTCAACCGGTCGATTTCGCTGGGCCACAAGAACAACGGCGCGATTCCCGAACCCCACGACCTCCACGACGTTGATCGGGGGCTGCTCGGCGCCTCGCGTGCGGCGTTCGGAGTCGTCGGCGAGCTGCTCGGGCGGAACCGCTTCAAGCAGGCCATCACGGAGGCGATGCGGGTCGTCGGGGCGGCGAACAAGTACCTGTCGGAGGCTGAGCCCTGGAAGCTCGGCCACGACCCGGGCCGCCGCGACACCGTTCTGCACACCGCCCTGCAGGTGGTCAGCGACGCCAACACGTTGCTGACTCCGTTCCTGCCACACGCGGCGCAGAAGGTGCACACCGCGCTGGGCGGCGAGGGCGTGTGGGCGGCCCAGCCAGAGATCCGCACGGTGGGCGAAGAGGGCGCGCCGGATTACCCCGTCTTGATGGGTTCCTACGCCGCCGAACAGGCCCGCTGGGAGTCGCGCCCCATCAAGGTCGGCCACCCACTGGCCAAGCCGACACCGCTGTTCCCCAAGCTGGACGAGAAACTGGGTCAGACCGGACCCTCCTGGGCGCCGATCGGCTGAGGTGGCCAGGCCGTGCCATCGTCGAGGCGGATACGGACGCTCACCGCGATCGCTATCTCGGCCGTTCTCGTGCTTAGTTTCAGCCCGGTGGGCCTCTCGGGCGACGTCGCCGGCTCGTCGGGGTTGCCCGGGCGGGCCGGGGTCGAGGCGTGGATCACCGACCTGACGACTGATCAACGCCTCGAGCGGCAGCCGCCGCTGCGCTGGCGGGCCGGGGTCGGACGGGCCGGCGCGACGATCGTGGTCGACCCCACCCGCGGCTACCAGCAGATGATCGGCTTCGGAGCGTCGATGACCGACTCGTCGGCGTACGTGCTGTCCCGGCTGCCCGCCGGGGTCCGGCGACAGGCGATGCGCGACCTGTTCTCGCCGACCGACGGGATCGGGCTGTCCATGCTCCGCCAGCCGATGGGCGCCTCGGACTTCGCCGTCAGGCAGGCGTACTCCTACGACGACCAGCCGAAGGGCGAGACCGACCGGGACCTGTCGGAGTTCAGCATCCGGCACGATCGGGCCTACATCCTGCCGCGGCTGCGCGAGGCGTACGCCCTGAATCCACGGCTGACCTTCATGGCGAGCCCGTGGAGCCCGCCGGGCTGGATGAAGACCACCGACTCGATGATCGGCGGGTCACTGCAGGAGCGCTACCACCGGGCGTACGCCGACTACTTCGTGAGGTTCATCAAGGCGTACCGCCGGGCCGGGATCCCAACCGACTACGTCTCGATGCAGAACGAACCGCTGTACACGCCGCCGGACTACCCGGGGATGTGGGTGTGGCCGGACCAGGCGGCGACCTTCCTCGGTCGGCATCTCGGACCGGCGCTTGGCTCGCGAGGGCCTCGACGACACCACGATCCTCGGCTACGACCACAACTGGGACATCACCGACTACGCGGAGGCGATGTACGCCGACCGCCGGGCGGCCCGTCACGTTCCTGGCACCGCGTGGCACTGCTACGCCGGTGGGGTCGTCGCCCAGTCGGTGTCGCACAACAACTATCCGCACGCTCAGGCGTTCCAGACCGAGTGCTCGGGTGGCGAGTGGCAGGGCCCAGACGGTGTGTTCGACCGCGACGTTGCGTTCGCCATGACCATGGGCTCGGTGATCAAGGTGCCGCGCCACTGGGGCCAGTCGGTCGTCTTGTGGAATCTGGCCCTGGACGAGGACAACGGGCCCTTCATCGGCGGTTGCCAGACCTGCCGCGGGGTAGTCACGGTCACCGACAACGACACCGTGACCAAGGAGCTCGAGTACTGGGCGTTGGGCCACGCCAGCAAGTTCGTCCGCCCGGGCGCGGTCCGGATCGGCTCCTCGAGCCTGGCTGATCCGATCACCGGAGAGGGTCTGGCCAACGTCGCGTTCGCCGACCGGGACGGTGCGCAGGTCCTCATCGCCCACAACGGAGCCGGGGTCGCGCGCACGTTCGACATTCAGGTCGGCGATCAACACGTCACGACGACTCTGGCTGCGGGAGCGGCGGCAACGTACCGCTGGACGGCCCCTCAGGGGCTGGCGCCGGCGGGAGACCTCGGCTGGGTCGACCTGGACTACGGCCGGGGCCCGGCGGGCACGCCAACAGGTCGGTTGGTCGCCAGCGTCAGTCCCCAGGTGGTCAATGCCCTCACGGCGGTGAAGGTGGGGGAGCAGTGGCTCTCCTACTCGACGCCGTATGGGTCGCAGGTGGTCGCCGGCCCAGCGACCGTCCTGCCGCGATCCGGCTGGAAGCTCAGGCCGGACGGCGTCAAGGAGGTGAAGGATCAGGAGCCCGAAAGGATGATCGACGGTGATCCGAAGTCGCGATGGAGCTCGGGCACGGGCCAGGACAACAAGATGAGCCTGGAGATCGACCTCGGCCAGCGCCAGACGTTCACCGAGATTATCCTCGATTCTTCTCTGAGCATCGGCGATTATCTCCGCAGCTACGCCGTGCAGACCTCGGACGACGGAACCACGTGGACCGACGTTGCCGCCGGGCCGGGCAGGGCGCGTGTGACGGTGATCCCGCTGCCGTCGACCACGACCCGGTACGTACGCATTCTCAGCACGGCGTCGTCCGGCAGCTTGTGGTCGATCCACGAGCTGAACGTCCGGAACGCCACTGCCGCCGTTCCGGCCGCACTCAGTCCCGGGCTGATCGAGGCCAGTGGAACATTGGCTGACGACACCGAGGTATCGGGCTACTACAACTCGGGACGGCGCTTATCCGAGGTGCCCTGGCCGATTCCCGGCCTGGGGTACACCTTCGTGCTGCCGCCCACCGCCACCGTGACCTTTGCGGTCTCCCGCAACGGTCCCCAACGCCCGCCCGCCGACGTTGACTTCGCCCGAGTCCGCAGCGGCCCCTGAGGGTCAGGGGTGCCCTACTCCGTTCGGATCGATACCAGGACGCCGATCTTGTCGATCCGGTGCTCCGGGTTGCCGAACTCATCGGACCAGTCGTTTCCCTCCGCCCGGTCCTCCGGAGTCCGGCAGGTCGAGAGCGTGATCACGGCCCGGCTGGCCGGGACACCGGGTCTTCCGGGCACCGCCGCCGACTGGGCCGCGAGTGACCGCTCGGACCGGAACGAGGTCCGCCGGGTGTCGACGATCCGGTAGGTGTAGCGCCGGCCACCGGCGGAGACGTGCACTTCGTCGTCGTTGCGGAGATCCGGCAGATCGAGGAACGCCTGGGTCGAGGAGAGCCGGTGGGCGGTGATCACGTAATTGCCGATCCCGCCCGGTCCGACGAGCCCGCCCGTCCCGTACGGACTGGCGGCGATGCCGCGGTTCTGGATCCGGGTGCCCCCGGCATCGTCGGGGGTGCCACGGTGTGGGCGTACGCGCAGATCCTGGATCTCGAGAGCCGGAATGCTCAGCCGGGCCAGTCGCGGCCGGCCGTCACTGGCCAACGGCCTCGGGCTCGTCGATGCCTTGGGCCTCTCGTCCCCTGAGCCTGTCGAAGGGCTGGCGCTGGTCGACGGGCGGCGGGTTTCGTTCCCTGAGCCTGTCGATGGGCCTTGGCTCGGTACGGGGAGTGTGGATTTGGTGTCGCTCGGCACCGTCCCGCAACCGACCAGCAGCAACACCGTCAGCGCGGTCCACAGCCGTGCGACACCACCGAGTGCCTCCATCGCCGCCCACCCTAGGCGGAGGAGTCAAGCCGGCTCAGCTCGTGACGCGCTGGCTCCGCGTCGTCGGACGGCAGACCAGCACCGGGCACGGCGCGGAGTGCTGCACCCGCGCTGCGGTGCTGCCGAGCAGGATCGTGGGGGTGAGGCCTCGACTGCCCGCGGCCAGCGAGATCAGGTCGGCGTCCAGATCCTCGGCCGCGCGGATGATCTCCTGAGCCGGGGAGCCGGTGCGGATCTGCTTGTGGATGGTCGGTCCCCAGCCGTCGAACTCCGCCGCGACGATGTCGACGGCCACCCGGGCTTCCTCGGTGAAGCTGAGCTCGGTCGGCTCGGGGTTGCCCTGCTCGCCCAACTCGTTGGCGAACGGCACCGCGGCGAAGGGGCTCACGACCGCGACGACCGTCACGTCGGTGATGTCTCGGGAGTCGGCGATCCACTTGAACTGCCGGGCCCCGACCAGGGAGGCCTGTGAGCCGTCGGTGGCGACGAGGCAATGCATGGGTCAGCGCTCCTTGTCCGGGGGCGGTTCGACGGCTTCGGGGTCGCCGCGCTCGGCACCCGGAGGTCGGAGCTTGTTCTTGCCGAAGAACTTTTCGAGAAGGTACAGCACCAGGCCGACGGCCAGCAGTCCGGCCACCCAGTACAGCGACTCCGGATCGTCGTACAGGGTGTAGACGAGAACAACGAGGTTGCCGACGATGCCGACGTAGAGCAGCGGGGTGTTGGCCCTGTACACCTGCGGATGCTCGTCCCGGCCGCGCACCTTGAGGCAGGCCACGATCACCAGCGCGTAGATGAACAGCAGGAACACCACGGTGATGGTGGCCAGCCGGTCGACGATGTCCAGTCGGTCGTCGGCCGGCACTCCGGCGCCGGCCTGGCTGCTCCGGATCACCGCGCCGAGGATGAGCAGCGCTACGACGACGATGGTGCCGAAGATCAGCGCCACGTACGGACTGCGCCGGGTCGGATGGATCTTCGCGAACACCGACGGCACGATGTCCTCCCGGGCCATCCCGTACAGGATCCGGGCCTGGGCCGTCACCGTGACCAGGGTGGTGTTGCTGATCGCGGTCATGGCGATCAACCCGAAGATGACGATCATCACTGCGGCCGGGATGATGAACAGGTCGGCCCGAATGACCTCGAGCAGCGTGTTGCCGGCCAGCGTGTCCATCGGCACGGCCAGGGCCGCCGCGATGGAGACCAGGGTGTAAATGATGCCCGCGGTCAACATGCCGCCGATCAGCGCCCGCGGAAAGGCACGGGCCGGGTCGACGGTCTCCTCGGCCACGTTGGCCGCGTTCTCGAAGCCCGTGCACGCGAAGAACGCCAGCGAGACGCCCGCCAGCACCGCAAGGATCGGTGAGCCCTCCGCGGTGAACGACAGCAGCACCCCGGGGTCATTGACGCCCTGAACCAAGGCGATGACGCCGATGATCATGACGATGACCAGACCGCTCAGCTCGATGAACGTCATGATGACATTGATGACGACCGACTCGGTGATGCCGATCAGGTTGATGATCGTGACGATGCTGACGAAGATCAGCGCCACGATGGTCGCCGTCCAGATCGACTCCGGCGAGATCCCGACCAGCCCGCCGAAGTAGCGCACGAAGCTCGACGACAGCGCCCCCACGGCGGCAAAGTTGGCCGAGAGCATGCAGATGGTGATGAAGAACGTCAGGATCGGGGTGCGGAACGCCTTGTTGATGTAGAGCGAGGCGCCGGCCGCCTGTGGGTACTTGGTGACCAGCTCGGCGTACGCGAGGCCGGTGATGAGGGCGATCGCCGAGCCGGCGAGGAAGGCCATCCAGAAGGCCCCGCCGACGGCGGCCGCCACCAGCCCGACGAGCACGTAGATGCCCGAGCCGAGGACATCGCCGACAACGTAGAAGTACAGCTGCCTGGCGGTGATCGAGCGCTTGAGCTCACTGTGTCCGAGGATGTCCTCGGCGGCGGAGTGCTCGGCGTAGTGGGCCATAGCGGGACCCTACTGGGATTCTCGTTACGAAAGTAGACCGGGGTCACCGCCGGCGTGTACGTCAATCCGTTGGCGGCGGCAGCTCGGCGATCTCGCGGACCGCGAGTTCGACGGCCTCGCGTTCCTGCGGCGTCAGATCTCGGGTGCGGGCGAGGGCCCGAACGTGCTCGGCGGCCTGGCGGGCGCCGTCTCGATCTCCGAGGCGCGCGTCCGCAGCTCGGCCAGGTATGCCCAGGCCGCGGCCCGCTCGGTCACCGGCCCGTCGGGATGGCGCTGAATCGCCCGGTCAGGGAACGGTGAGCCTGGACCTCGTACCCGTGCGAGTCGGAACCGGCCCATCTCGTCGATGTCTCCGCACGGAAGCATCGGCACCATCCGGGCCGATTCCGATCCGTCCGAACCGAGCTTCGTCAGCGGTTCACCTCCGTGCGGTACGCGTCGGCGGGGTAGACGCCCATGATCGTGACGTCGGTCGTGAAGAACCGGAGTTCCTCCAGCGCTCGGGCCACGCCGATGTCGTCGGGATGGCCGTCCACTTCGGCGAGGAACTGGGTGGCCGTGAACTCGCCGCCCACCATGTAGGACTCCAGTTTGGTCATGTTGACTCCGTTGGTGGCGAAGCCGCCGAGCGCCTTGTACAGCGCGGCCGGGAGGTTGCGGACGTTGAAGATGAAGCTGGTGACCACGGGGCCGTTTCCGGCCGCTGCCTGAACGGATCCCGGTGACAGGACCACGAAGCGGGTCGTGTTGTGGTCCTCGTCCTCCACGTCGGTGGCCAAGACGTCCAGGCCATAGATCTCGGCGGCCAGCGGTGGGGCGATCGCGGCTTGGGTCACGTCGCCGGCGTCGGCGATCTCCCGGGCGGCCCCGGCCGTGTCGCCCGAGATCAGTGGCACCCAGCCGTGCTCTTTGATGATCTTGCGGCACTGGCCGAGCGCATGCACGTGGCTGTGCACGGTCTTGATCGTCTCGATACTCGAGCCGGAAACCCCCATCAGGTGGAAGCGGATGCGGAGGAAGTGCTCGGCGATGATGTGGAGACCCGAGGTCGGCAGGTGGTGGTGGATGTCGGCCACCCGACCAGCGATGGAGTTGTCGATCGGGATCATGGCGAGATCGGCCTCGCCGTTCTCCACGGCCGCGAAGACATCCTCGAATGACGCGCAGGGCACCGCCAACCAATCGGGGTAGTGCTGCTTGCAGACCAGGTGCGAGTTCGCGCCTGGCTCGCCCTGATAGGCGATCCGCCGGGGACCTGGAGCGCGGAGCGCGACAGACGACTCGGTCACGGGCCGAGTCTGTCATCTCCGGCGATGATCGCCAGGGCTTTCCGCAGCGTGACCGGGCGGCAGCCACGAGCAAGCGCGTACGCACGCAGGTCCGGTTCTGCCCGCCACAAAGCCAGCCCGCGCCGCCAGAGCACCCCGAGCGGCTTGCGGTGCTCCCGTACGTCACGGACGAAGCGCAAGACCAGACTCAGGGTCCGGGGCCGGTCGAGGTAGAGGGCGTCGAAGGACAATCCGGCCTGCGCGCTCGCGTCGATCAGGTCGGGTGCGAAGAGTCCCTCGGCGACGAAGCACTCGGCCGCACCGAGATCGAGATGGACCGTCCCGACGCGCCGGCTGGCGGCGATGTCGTACCGAGGGACGTCGGCCCGAGCCGTGCGGCAGAGCCGGCGTACGACGGCGAAGGCCGCCTCTGCGTCCCAGCTGGCAACGTCGTCCCAGTCCACAATCCCTGGCCGCCGTCCTGAGCCCGTCGAAGGGGCGCGAGGCAGTCCGGGGTGGTCGAGGTCGCGGTAAAAGTCGTCGAGAGCCAGCTGCGGTCGGCCGGCCAGCCGCGCCACCCGGGACTTGCCGCTGCCCGACGGCCCGGCCAGGAACACGACGCGAACTGAGCGTGTCGAAGCTCCATCGGGGCGGCCCTTCGACGGGCTCAGGGCGCGCCTGCCTCAGTAGGAACTGCTGCCGGCCAGGGACAGGGCGCCGACGGGATGCCAGACGGTCTTGATTTCCAGGAAGGCCCGGAGTCGGGCGGTGCCGGGAGCGCCGGCGAAATCCGGCTCGCCCTTGGGCACGTAGAGCCGCTTCACCGTCTCGGCGGCGGCCTGCTCGAGCCGGGCCCGCAGTTCGGAGTCCGCGCCGGTCAGGTCCAGCGCGTTGACGTCGGCGTGGGCCGCCAGGTGCGGGCCGAGCTCCGCGGCCGAGCCGGTGAGCAGGTTGACCACCCCGCCGGGCACGTCGGAGGTGGCCAGCACCTCGGCGAAGGTTATGGCTACACACGGATCGTCCTCGGCGGCCACCACCACGGAGGCGTTGCCGGTGGCGAGTACCGGCGCCAGCACCGACACAAGTCCGAGCAGCGGGGCGCCCGTCGGTGCGACGATGGCCACCACGCCGGTCGGCTCTGGGGCCGAGTAGGAGAAGAAGGGCCCCGAGACCGGGTTGGCGCTGCCGAGCAGCGCGGCCAGCTTGTCGGTCCAGCCCGCGTAGTGCAAAAGACGGTCGACGGCGGCGTCCACCTCGGCGGTCGCTGCCTTTCCGCTGGCGTCCGTGCTCACCATGATCAACTCGGTGAACTCTGCCCGCCGGCCGTCGAGCATCTCGGCCACCCGGTATATCACCTGGCCGCGGTTGTACGGGGTGGCCTTCGACCAGGCCGCAAAGCCCTTCCGAGCAGCCGCGACGGCATCGCGCGCGTCCTTGCGGGACGCGAGAGCAGCGTTGGCCAGGAAGCCGCCTCCTGCGTCCTTGGCCGAGTAGGTACGACCCGATTCCGAACGCGGAAATTTGCCGCCGATGTAGAGCTTGTAGGTCTTGGGAACGGCGAGGTGGCTCATCGGCGCAGCACCGCCTCGTCGTCGGTATCGAGGTAGGCGGCCATGCCGGACGGCCCGCCTTCGCGGCCGTAACCGGACTCCTTGTAACCGCCGAAGCTGGCGGTGGGGTCGAACTTGTTGAAGGTGTTGTCCCAGATGACCCCGGCCCGCAGCCCGGCGGCCATCCCCATGGCCCGGGAGCCCTTCTCCGTCCACACACCCGCGGACAACCCGTAGGCGGAGTTGTTGGCCTTGCTCAATGCCTCATCGGGCGTTCGGAACGTCATCACGGCGAGCACGGGCCCGAAGATCTCGTCCCGGGCGATGCGCATCGACGGCGTCGCGTTGGTGAAGATCGTGGGGGACAGGTAGTAGCCGTTCTTGGGCAGGGGGCACGAGGACGTCCACACCTCGGCACCCTCGTCCAGGCCGGCGTCGCGAAGCGTGGTGATGCGCTCAAGCTGTTCGACCGAGTTGATCGCACCCACGTCGGTGTTCTTGTCCAGTGGGTTGCCCACCCGGAGCGTCTCGACCCGATCCTTGAGCCGGTCGACGAACTCCTCCGCAATCGACTCCTGGACCAGCAGCCGCGAGCCGGCACAGCACACCTGGCCCTGGTTGAAGAAGATGCCGTTGACGATGCCCTCGATGGCCTGATCCTGGGCGGCGTCGTCGAAGACGATGTTGGCGCCCTTGCCACCGAGCTCGAGAGTGATCTTGCGCCCGGTCCCGGCGAGGGAGGTGCCGATCTGGCGACCCACGGCGGTCGAGCCGGTGAAGGCCACCTTGTCCAGACCGGGATGGTTGACCAGGCTGCGGCCGACGTCGCCCGCGCCAGGCACGATGTTGATCACGCCGGGTGGCAGATCGGCGTCGGCGATGATCTCGGCCAGCACCAGGATCGACACCGAGGTGGTCTCGGCCGGCTTGATCACTACCGTGTTGCCGGCGGCCAGAGCCGGCGCGATCTTCCAGGCCGCCATCAGCAGCGGGAAGTTCCAGGGGATCACCTGGCCGGCGACGCCCAGTGACGACGGACGAGGCCCGAGCCCCAGATGCTGCAGCTTGTCGGCCCAACCCGCGTGGTAGAAGAAGTGCTGGGCTGCGGTCGGCACGTCGAAGTCACGGGTTTCCTTGATCGGCTTGCCGTTGTCCAACGTCTCGACGACGGCCAGCTCGCGTGTACGTTCGGCGATGCCGCGGGCGATCCGGAAGAGGTACTTGCCGCGTTCGGCGCCGCTCAGCGAGGACCAGACGCCCTCGTACGCCTTCCGGGCCGCCTTGACCGCCCGATCGAGATCACTCTCGTCCACGGTGGAGACGGTGGTGAGCTTCTCGCCCGTTCCCGGGTTGATCGAGTCGAGGTCATCTCCGCCGCCCTCGACGAAGACGCCGTCGACATACGGCAGGTAGCGGTCCTTGATCGCGGCAATGGCGCTGGACTCCGGCGCCGGCGAGTACTCCCACTCCATGATTGGATTCTCCCTAGTCGACAGTCACGTAGTCGGGGCCGGAGTAGTGCCCGGCCAGTTGGGTTCGCCGCTGCATGATCAGGTCGTTGAGCACCGAGGACGCGCCGAACCGGAAGTAGTAGGGATCCAGCCACTCCGGACCCGCCACCTCGTGCACTGCGACGAGGTAGCGGATAGCGTCCTTACTGGTCCGGATGCCACCGGCCGGCTTCACCGCACGCTGTTCGCCCGTCTCGGCCTTCCAGTCCTTGACCGCCTGCAGCATCACGTGGGTGACCGGCAGGGTGGCCGCCGGGGAGACCTTGCCGGTCGAGGTCTTGATGAAGTCGCCGCCGGCCAGCAGGGCCAACCAGGAGGCGCGGCGGACGTTGTCGTAGGTGGCTAATTCGCCGGTCTCCAGGATTACCTTGAGTCGGGCCCGACCACATGCCGCCTTGACCGCTTGGATCTGGTCGAAGACCACGCCGTACCGGCCGGCGAGGAAGGCACCCCGGTCGATGACCATGTCGATCTCGTCGGCCCCGGCCTCGACCGCCAACCGGGTGTCGGCGAGCTTGACCTCCAGGCTGGAGCGCCCAGCGGGAAAGGCTGTCGCGACCGCGGCGACCTTGACGCCCGAGCCTCGCAACTCCTCCCGAGCCACCGCCGCCATATCGGGGTAGACGCAGATCGCCGCCGGCTGCGGGGTGTCGGGGTTCTCTGGGTCCGGCAGCATCGCCTTGCGGGCCAGGTTTCGTACCTTGCCGGGGGTGTCGGCGCCCTCCAAGGTGGTGAGGTCGACCATCGAGATGGCCAGGTCGATCGCGGCAAGCTTGGCCGCCTTCTTGATCGAGCGAGTGGCCAGCCCGGCGGCCCGCTGCTCCACACCGACCGGATCGACTCCGGGCAATCCCAGGAGGAGCCGTTTGAGTGCGGTTTCGTCCTGAGCCGCGTCGTGCAGGTGGCTGGGCAGCCGGAGCGGCGTCGTCGTTGCCGCCGGTGTTCTCGCAGGGACCGTGGCCTGACTCATGATGCCGATCCTATGTCCGCCACGGTCTGCGGTGCCCGGCGAAAGCCGTCTGGTGGCATGCCGCCTCTGGGTGACGCCGAGAGCGGATCCAGCGGTGTCCGGCGGACCCACCTGCCGGGCGCCGGCTGTCTGGAGTGCGCAGAGGAAGAGCACGATCGCCGAACAGAACCCGACCGTGGTCGGGAAGCGCAGCATCCAACCGCCGCCGCGGCGCGAAGTCCGACCGTGGTCGGAAAGCGCAGCACCGGAGCGCCCACCGCGGCGCGAAGTCCGACCGTGGTCGGAAAGCGCAGCCCCCAAGCGCCCACCGCGGCGCGAAATCCGACCGTGGTCGGAAAACGCAGATTCGGTGTTGCGGCCTCAGCTGAAGGCGGATTCGCCGGTCAAGGCTTGGCCGATGATCAACTGGTGCACCTCGGAGGTGCCCTCGTAGGTCAGGACCGACTCGAGGTTGTTGGCGTGGCGGAGGACGGGGTACTCCAGCGTGATGCCGCTGGCGCCAAGGATGGTGCGGCATTCCCGGGCGATGGTCAGCGCCTCGCGTACGTTGTTGAGCTTGCCCAGGCTCACCTGCTCGGGGCGCAGGGCATGATCATCCTTGAGCCGACCCAGGTGCACGGCCAACAAGAAACCCTTCTGCAGCTCCAGGGTCATGTCGGCCAGCTTGGCCTGGGTGAGCTGGTAGGAGCTCAGCGGCCGGTTGAAGACCTCCCGGGTGGCGGCGTAGTCGATCGCCGTCTCCAGGCAGTCGCGGGCGGCCCCGAGCGCGCCGAACACGATGCCGAAGCGGGCCTCGGTCAGGCAGGACAGCGGGCCCTTCAATCCCACCACGTCCGGCAGGACTGCGTCGGCGGGCACCCGCACGTTGTCCAGCACCAGCTCGGAGGTGATCGACGCGCGGAGGGAGAGCTTGTTCGTGATGGGCGGAGCGGAGAAGCCGACCGTTTCGGTCGGTACGACGAAGCCGCGTATTCCCCGGTTTCCCTCGGCCTCGTCGGTCCGCGCCCACACGATCGCCACGTCGGCGACGGAGCCGTTGGTGATCCACATCTTGCGTGCCGTTCAGCACCCACTCGTCGCCGTCCCGTTTGGCGCTGGTGCGCATGCCACCCGGATTGGAGCCGAAGTCGGACTCGGTAAGCCCGAAGCACCCGATCGCCTCACCGGCGGCCATCCGGGGGAGCCACTCCTGCTTCTGCTCCTCGCTGCCGAACTTCCAGATGGCGAACATCGCGAGCGATCCCTGCACCGACACCAGACTGCGCACACCCGAATCGCCCGCCTCGAGTTCCAGGCAGGCCAGCCCGTAGGAGACCGCGTTGGTGCCGGCGCAGCCGTAGCCGTCGAGGTGCATACCGAGCAGTCCGAGGCTGCCGGCCTCCCGGACCAGCCCGAGATCCAGGTGGCCGTTCTCGTACCAGTCGGCGATGTTCGGTCGCACGCGCTCGTCGACGAAGGTGCGTACGGCTCGCTGGATGTCGCGCTCGTCGGCGGTCAGCAGGTGATCGATCCCCAGCAATTCCAGCGGTTTCTGCGGAGTCATGCTCTGTCCCTTCCCGCCAGATCCATGGCGGCCTTCTCGATTTCGTTCTCACTCAACAACACTTGCGTAGCCGCCGGACCCAGGGGCACGAAGGAGTCGGCGCTCGCGACCCTGGCGATCGGGCCCGCGAACTGTTGCTCGACCAGCGCGGTGATCACTCCTTCACCCACGCCACCGCCGTCCCGGGTCTCGTCAACCACCAGGACGCGGCCGGCGCCGCGGGCCGCCGCCATGATCTCGGAGTTCGACAACGGGGCGAGCCAGCGCAGGTCTTGCACCTGGGCCCGGATGCCGTTCCCGGCCAGCCGTCGGGCCACGCGCAGGCTCATCGGCACTGCGTTCCCGAAGGTGATCATGACCAGGTCCGGTTCCGGATCGGCTCCGTAGCTGCGCGTTGCCCCGACGGGAACATGATCGAGCTCGTCGGCGGCGAGCCAGGCGCCGTCACCCGCATGGTGCAGATCGCGGACGTGGTAGAGCGCGATCGGCTCGAGGAAGACCGTTACCGATCCGTCCACCGCGGCGGCGGCAATACAGGTCCGCAGCATCGCGGCGGCGTCATCGGCGCGAGCCGGACAGGCGACGACCAGGCCCGGTATGTCCCGCAACACGGCGAGTCCGTTGTCGTTGTGGAAATGCCCGCCGAAGCCCTTCTGGTAGGCCAATCCGGGCAACCGGAGCACCATCGGATTGCGGAACCGACCGGAGGAGAAGAACGACAAACTGGCGGCCTCCCCGCGCAGTTGATCTTCGGCATTGTGCAGGTAGGCCAGGTACTGGATCTCGGGGACGGGAATCAGGCCGGCCAAACCGGCTCCGAGCGCCAGACCGAGGATCGACTGCTCGTCGAGCAGGGTGTCGAAGACTCGCGCTGCGCCGAACCGTCGGGCCAGCCCCCCGGTGACGCCGTAGACCCCGCCCTTCACTCCGACGTCCTCGCCGAAGACCAGGACCCGCGGGTCGGTCGCCATGATCGCGGCGAGGGTGTGGTTGATCGCCTGAGCCAGCGTTCGTGGTGCGGCAGCCTGCTCCGAGCCCGTCTTAGTCGCCAGAGCGGTCGCCCGCTCGGCCACCCGGGCGGGACGCCGGGGTGCTAGTGGAGTCATCACCTGCTCGGCGGTTGCCAGCCGATCACCGTCCGCCAGCTGATCGACGGCTTCGGCCACGCGCCGACCGGTCTCGTCGTAGACCGACAGCACGTCCTCAACTCGAGCCCCGTCGGCGAGCAGGTCACGCGCCGTCCCCAGCAAGGGATCCCGCTCCAGGTCGGCCGAGATCTCCCGCGCCCTGCGATAGCTGATCTCCGCGTCACTCCCGGCGTGGGCGAGGAATCGCACCGTACGCAGGTGCACGAAGGTCGGACGCCTATGCTGCCGTGCTCGTGCGACGGCCGACGTGATCTTCGGCCAGGCCTCCGTCGGACGGCTGCCATCGACCGTGACGTAGTCCAGCCCGGGTCGAGAGCCGTACGCGTGCTCGATCCAGCCCGCGGGGGTCGGGACCGAGATGCCCAGAGCGTTGTCCTCACAGAGGAACAGGATGGGCACCGGTAGCCCTCGGTAGGCGGCGTTCAGCGCGGTGTTGATCGCACCGGTGGCCGTGGAGTGATTCGCCGAGGCATCCCCGAACGAGCAGACCACCACAGCATCCTCCGGCCACTCCGTGGTCACGCCGAGTCGCTGAGCCCGGTGGATCGCGATCGCCAGACCGACCGCACGCGGCAGGTGTGAGGCAATGGTCGACGTCTGCGGGATGATCGCCAGGTCCGGGTGACCGAAGACCTTGTGGCGGCCACCCGCGATGGGTTCCGCGGACAGCGCCATCACGCCCTGCAGGACATCCCGGATCGGGTCGATACCGGCGACCTGGTCGGCCCGCGCGCAGTAGAAGCCGCCGGACCGATAGTGCAATAACGCCGGATCGGTCGGTCGCAGCGCGAGGGCCACCAAAGCGTTGCTCTCGTGACCGGCGGAGCCGATGGTGTAAAAGCCCTCGCCGGCGGCCTGCAGGCGGCGGGCCGCGAAGTCGAGATGCCGGCTGGTCGCCTGCGCGCGGAAGAGCGCCCAGAGATCCAGTTCCGAATTGTTCGTGCCCTGAGCTTGTCGAAGCGTCGAGGTGGTTGGCCCTTCGGCAAGCTCAGGGCGCGAGGTGCTGAGCTCCGGGAGCGCACGCCGGAAGTGCCCATCCAGCGCCTCCGCTGGCGTGACCATGATCAGCTCAGCCGGAGCAAACGGAAGTCTGCACAGCTGTCATGAGATCAACTCCCGAGCCGTTGCGTCCAATCGGGCGGCGACCCGGCCCAGAGCCGCCGCCGCCTCGTCGATCTCATTCTCCCGCACCGAGAGAGCCGGGCGGAAGCGGAGCGACCTGGGTCCACACCCGAGGGCGAGCACGAACTCCTGATCGCGGAGGTCCGCCAGCACCGCGTTCCGCAACTCGGTGGTCGGCAGATCACACGCCACGAACAGCCCGCGGCCCCGGACGTTGCTGATCAGCTCGGTCTCGGCGGCAACCTCGGCCAGCCGAGCCAGAAAGTGCCGGCCCTTTGGTCCGGCCGCCTCGATCAAGCCCTCGGCCTCGATGATCTCCAGCAGCCGCCGGGACCGGACCATATCGGTGAGTCCACCGCCCCACGTCGAATTGATCCGCCCCGACTGGGTAAACACGTTGTCCGGAACCTCGTCCACGCGGCCGCCGGCCATGATGCCGCCGAGTTGCACCTTCTTCGCGAAGGCCACCACGTCGGGCGTGACGCCGAGTTGCTGGTAGGCCCACGGTGTCCCGGTGGTACCGGCGCCGGTCTGCACCTCGTCGAAGATCAACAAAGCGTCGTGGCGGTGCACGAGGTCGGCCATCTGCGCGAGGAACTCGGGCCGGAGATGGTTGTCCCCGCCCTCACCCTGGATCGGCTCGGCGATGAACGCGGCGATGTCGTGGGGGTACAGCTCGAAGGCCTGGCGAGCCTGCGCCAGCGCTCGTCGTTCGGCAGCCTCGACCAGGTCCAGATGATCGGCCAGCGGGAACGTGATGGCCGGAACGTCGATCCGGGGCCAGTCGAACTTGGGGAACCGGTCGGTCTTGATCGGCTCGGTGTTGGTGAGGGACAGTGTGTAGCCGCTGCGACCGTGGAAGGCGTGGGTCAGATGCATGATCTTGCTGCCGAGTCGGTGATCCCGTCCGGCGGCCTCGTTGTGGCGGCTCTTCCAGTCGAAGGCGACCTTGAGCGCGTTTTCGACCGCCAACGCGCCGCCCTCGACGAAGAACAGATGGGGGAGGGCGGGGTCGCCCAGCACCCGGACGAAGGTGTCGACGAACTCCGCGTACGCGGTGCTGTAGACGTCCGGATTGGCCGGCTTGTTGACGGCGACTGCGCCCAGCTCGGTAAGGAAGGCCGGGTCGTTCGCCAGCCCGGGAGGATTGACGCCGAGCGGTGAGGAGGCGAAGAACGTGTACATGTCCAGGTAGCGGTGCCCGTCGCGGGCGTCGACGACCCGACAGCCCGAGCTGGCTAACAGATCGATCACGAGCTTCATGCCGTCGGTCAACACGTGACGACCGAGCACCTCGTGTACGTCGCGCGGGTCGACGCGGGATTGCTCAGCCATGGTGCCCCCTGACGATAGATTGTCGACGATCTGTCGGTACGTACGACAGATCATATCGATATCTGGGACCCGAAAGCCAATATCTGTGCCATGTAGACGTGAAGGCTTAAGAGCCGCTGGTGCTGACGATCTCCGCCAGCAGGGGGACGCCGAGATGACGAGCCAGCCCCTCGCCGCCCTCGGTCATCAAGGCGCGGTGGTTCCAGTTGAACAACGGGCGGGCGAGCGGGGACAGGACGCGCATCCACGCGGGTCGGGGCGTCACCACCCAGTCGAAGCGCAGCAGGGTTCCGCCCGGTATCTCGTGAACTCCCCAGCGGCCGGACCCGTCGATCCGGCCCCGGACGCGGGCCTCCACGAGAGCGTGGAGGTCGACACGCACGATCTCGAGCTCCCAGCCCATCGAGTAGGGCAGCCGGGTGCTGAAGACGAACCGCCAGATCGCACCGACTCCGGTCTCCGAGCCCGGGTCGAGGAGGGTGACGCTCCGGACGGAGGGCCACCACCGCGGCCACTCCTCGAGTCGCCGGGTGACGGTCCACACCGTCTCGACATCGGCGGCGAGCCGCCACTCGTCGACGAAAACGTATCTAGCCATCCGCCGGTCCCGCGTCAGGCGACGTGCGCAGCGAGGCCAGATACTCATGGGCCATGGTCACCGCGATGGCTCCGGCACCGACGGCCGAGGCCACTCGTTTGATGGATCCGGATCGGACATCACCGATGGCGAACACTCCCGGCAGGCTGGTCTCGAACATCAGTGGCGCCCGCTCGCCGGCGGCCGGCGGCCGGGCGGCGATGAGTTCGTTCCCGGTGAGGATGAACCCCCACGGGTCGCGCAGCACCTCCTCGCCCAGGCAGTCGGTGTGGGGCAGTGATCCGATCATCACGAACAGGGCATCCGCCTCGACAGTGCTCCGGCCGCCGTCGTCGAGGTCCTCAAGCACGAGATCGTGCAAGACCCGTTCGCCAGATCCGCCGACCAGTTGGACCCGCGGCCAGACGGTCACGTTGGGCGCGCTGTCGAGCTCGCGGAGCAGGTAGTCCGACATGGTCTCGGCCAGCTGGTGGCGGCGGCTCAGAACGGTGACCTGCCGCGCGAACTGGGACAGGTAGATGGCGGCCTGGCCGGCGGAGTTGCCACCACCGAGCACGTAGACGTTCCGGTCGATCATGGCCCGCGCCTCGCTGACCGCGGCCCCGTAGAAGACACCCCGGCCCCGCAGAGTCTCCAGTGACGGCACTTCGAGTCGCCGCCATTCGGCTCCGGTGGCCACGACCACGGTCCGGGCGCGGAGAGACTGGCCGTCGGAGAGACGCAGCACGCGGAGGTCACCGTCGCGGTCGATGCTGGCCACCGAGCGGGACCAGAGGAAGGTCGCGCCGAACGCCCAGGCCTGTTGATAGGCGTTGGCGGCCAGCCGGTTGCCGCTGATGCCGCGCGGGAAGCCAAGGTAGTTGCGGATCAGAGAGCTGTCTCCGGCCTGGCCGCCCATGGCGAGTGGCTCGACCACGACGGTCCGCAGCCCCTCCGACGAGGAGTAGACCGCAGCACTCAGCCCGGCCGGACCGGCACCGATGACGGCCACGTCGAAGACCTCGAGGCCCTCCAGCCGGTCCAACAGGCCGAAGGCGGCGGCGATCTCGATCGCGTTCGGATTGATCAGGACGGGACGGTCGGGCCGGAAGCGGAGCACGACGACGGGTAGCTCGGGCGAACTAAGCCCCAAGCTGCTCAGCAGTTCCTGGCCGGCCGCTTGCGAGGAGTCGTAGAACCCGGTGGCCACCTTGTTGCGGCGGAACATGTCGCGAAGTTCTTGAGACCGCAGAGCCCAGCGCTCCCCGATGATCTGCACCGCCTCCTCTGTCGTGCGATTGCGCTCGGCCCAGTCCTGGAGCATCTCGGCGATCGAGAGATGGAACTCCTCGTCACCCCGGGCGGCGGGGCGGAAGACCCACGTGTCGAGATCCCCGAGTGCTATCGCCTCGAAGATCATCTCGGCGGTATCGAGCTCCCCCCAGCGCACCACGCCGGCGCGCACCGCCTGCGGATGCCAACTCACCACGCGAGCCAAGGCCTGCAGACCTTCCGGATCGAGACCGCCCACGCCGGCCAATACCGCGGTGACGGGAGCGTCGGCCGCCTGCCGATCCGCCAGCTCCCGATAAAGCTCGTCGGATTTGGCACAGAATTCGAGGTCGTATTCGGCACCGTAGCGCCGGTCCAGTTCGCTGCGCAGGACGTCGCGCAGTTCCTCGTCTCGGGTCATGACGATCAGGGCCGGTTGCCGCACGCCCCCCGTGTCGCTTGCGGTCACCTAACATATCTTCGGGAGGCGCCTCACGGCTGGTCAAGCTCCGCGTTGGCCACCCAGCTAGGCAGGCTCCAGTACGGGGGACTGGTGATCTTGTCAGGAACGCGGCAGTTGCTGCGTGCTTTCGCGCTGCTCACGGCGCTGGCCTTTGCGGCCCTGTTCGTCGGGTCGGCCGGCACCGAGCGGCATTTCGCCTGGACCATCCAGCCGCCCGTCACCGCCGCCTTCCTCGGTGCGGCCTACGCCGCCGGATGCCTTCTGGTCGTGCTCGCCGTTCGGGCTGGGACCTGGGCGGCGTTGCGTATCCCGTACCTGACCATCACGGTGTTCGCGGTCCTGACCCTGATCGCCACCCTGGTGCACATCGATCGGTTCCACTTCGCTGCTGCCGGGTTGCTGGCCCGGCTCGCCGCCTGGGGATGGCTGGCGGTCTACGTCGCGGTGCCGGTGCTGATGGTGATCATGCTGATCGCGCAGGAGCGCCGAAGTCAGCCGACGCGTGACGTGGCCGTGCCGCTGCCTCGGGTGTTGTCGGTCGCGCTCCTCGCGCAAGGGGTTGTGCTTCTCGTCCTCGGCGCAGCCCTCTACTTGA
This sequence comes from uncultured Actinomycetota bacterium, assembly GCA_963791865.1. GTDB lineage: Bacteria > Actinomycetota > Actinomycetes > Propionibacteriales > Propionibacteriaceae > Microlunatus. The sequence continues at coordinate 87,771 of CAWBUC010000019.1, read as the reverse complement.
TGCCGAACCTGGAGCGCTGGCTCTGGCCGTGGACGTTGACCCCGCTGACCGCCCGTTCCGTCGCCTCCTGGCTGGTCGCGTTCGGTCTGGGGGCGTTGTTGGCCGGTCGGGCGAACGACTTGGCCTCGTTGGAGATCTCGGCGTGGGCGTACGGGTTGATGGCGCTCTTGGAGCTGGTGGTGCTCGCTCGCCATGTCGATCAGGTTCGCTGGGCGGAGCCGGCTGCGTGGGCCTACCTGGCCTTGCTGCTCGGTGTGCTGGCCACGAGCGTCGCGGGCATCCGGCAGGTCAGAGGCCGAGCAGCGACGACATCTCGGCGCTGAGCCGGTCCAGGGTCGCTCGCGCGGCCCGTCGGTCCGCGGCGAGGTCGTTGCCCGCGGACCGGGGGACCCGCGCCTCGAGGTAGCACTTGAGTTTGGGCTCGGTTCCCGACGGCCGCGCCACTACCTTCACCGACGGCCCGGTGATCAAGACGGCGTCGGTCGGAGGAAGTTCGTCGGTGCCGACGCCCAGATCGGTCACCTCGACGTCCTCGCCGTCCAGCGTGCGCGGCCGAGCCGCCCGGAGCCGAGCCATCGCCGTGGTGATCAACGACAGGTCCGCGACCCGGACCGACAGCTGGTCGGTGGCGAACACTCCGTACTCGTACGCGATCTCGTCGAGGCGGTCCGCCAGCGAGTGACCGGACACCTTCAGCCCGGCGGCGAGCGCCAGCACCCGGAGAAGCGCAGTGATCCCGTCCTTGTCTGGGACCGCTTCGGGATCCACGCAGTAGCCGATCGCCTCCTCGTAGCCGAAGGCCAGTCCGGGCACCCGGCCGATCCACTTGAAGCCGGTCAGGGTGTAGGTGAACGGCTGCCGATGGGCCGCGGCCATGGTGGCCAGCAGCGAACTGGACACGATGGAACAGGCGTAGGTCCCGCGCCGGCCCGAGCGGAGCGCGTCGTCGGCCAACAACGCCCCCAGCTCATCGCCGGTGAGCATCCGCCACTCCCCGTCGATCACCGCGGCCACCGCGCAGCGGTCGGCGTCCGGATCGTTGGCCACCACGAGATCGGCCCCGGTCGTACGGGCCTCCGCCAGGGCCAGGTCGATGGCGCCCGGCTCCTCGGGATTCGGGAACGACACGGTCGGAAAGCGCGGATCGGGGTCCGCCTGCTCGGCCACCACCCGGGACGGCCGGAAGCCGCTGCGGGTCACCGCTGCGTCGACGACGGCTCGGCCGACGCCGTGCAGGGGGGTATAGACCCAGGTCAGTTCGCGCGGCGCCTCGGGCGGGACCAGGCTGGCGGCCCGTTCGAGGTAGGCCTCCACGAGCTCGTCGCCGAGCGTCGTGTACGCCGTCGAGCGCGGGACGTCGCCGAGATCGTGTTCGGCCACCGCGAAGATCTGCGCACTGATCGCGGAGTCGGCTGGAGGCACGATCTGCGAACCGTCGCCGAGGTAGACCTTGTAGCCGTTGTCCTGCGGCGGATTGTGTGAGGCCGTGACCACCACACCCGCCACACATCCGAAGTGCCGGGTGCCGAAGGCGAGCACCGGCGTCGGCAGCGGACCGGTGATGATCATGGCGCCGAACCCTGCCCCCGCCATGATCTCGGCGGTGTCGAGCGCGAACCGGTCGGAGGAGAACCGCGCGTCGAAGCCGATGATTACGTCGCCGCCGGCGAGGCCGGAGTCGATCAGGTAGGCAGCCAGCCCCGCCGCTGCCTGTCCGACCACCACCCGGTTCATCCGGTTCGGCCCGGGCCCGAGGGCGCCGCGAAGCCCGGCGGTGCCGAACTCCAACCGGCCGGCGAACGCGTCGCTCAGTTCGGCCACGGCCGCCTCGTCTCCGCCGTCGGCGCGCTGGACCAGAATGGCCAGTGCCTCGCGGGTGTCGGGGTCCGGGTCCTGGGCCGACCAGGCCTCGATGGCTCGCCGCAACTCGATGGGCAGACTCACAGGCGGGAGGCCAGCCCCACCAGCAGCGAACGCAGCTTCGGCGCCGCCGCGCGCCCGGCCTCGATCACCTCGCCGTGCTCCAGCGGCGTCGGCGAGATGCCGGCGGCCTGGTTGGTGACCAGCGAGATGCCGAGCACCTCCAGGCCGGCCTCGCGGCCGGCGATGGTCTCCAGGGCGGTCGACATCCCGACGAGATCGGCGCCCAACCGGCCGGCCATGATCACCTCGGCGGGCGTCTCGTACTGCGGTCCGCCGAACTGGGCGTACACCCCCTCGGGTAGCCCGGCGTCGACAACGTGGGCGATGTCGCGGAGCCGGCTCGAATACGCCTCGCTCAGGTCGACGAAGGTGGCGCCGATCAGCGGCGTCTGGCCGGTCAGATTGAGGTGGTCACGGATCAGCACCGGTGTGCCTGGCTGCCAGTCGGGGTTCAGGCCCCCGCAGCCGTTGGTGAGCACGAGGATCTGGGCCCCCGCGGCGGCCGCGGTACGGACGCCGTGGACAACGGCCGCGACGCCGCGGCCCTCGTAGAGATGGGTGCGGCCGGTGAAGATCGCCGCGTTCTTGCTGCTGGGCGTCCGGACGACGCGTAGGAGCCCGCCGTGCCCTTCGACGGTCGGCCGGGCGAATCCGGGGAGCTCCTCGAGCGGAGCCTCGCCGAGTGGCTCCCCGAGCTCCTCGGAGGCCGCCGACCAGCCGGAACCGAGGACGAAGGCCAGGTCGACCCCGGTGATCCCGAACCGGCGACAGAGCTCTGCGGCGGCGGTGGCTGCCAATTCCTTCGGGTCGTCGATCACGGTCTGACTCTAGTGTCGTGCTAGGTAGGTAGCGTGACGGAAGGCGTCGCCTGGGTGCGTGCATCGCCAGGCCGACGAGGGAGGGATACCGGGTTGTATCTCGACCGAGGAGAACGCCGCGAGGTGCGTGCCCAGGTGGCGAAAGACGTTGCGTTACCTGCCTAGCACGACACTAGGACCCTGCGACAGGCTCAGGGCACGAAGCTTCACCAGCCGCTGGTGCACGGCCGACCGCGGAGTTCGGTGACGTAGTCCTTGGGCGCTCCGGCCACCTCGGCCGCGTCGGCAAGGATGCCGAGGTTGCGGGCGCTCGGGATGCCGCCTTCGAAGTCGTTGAGGACGTACACCCAGGCCGTGGCCTCGCCCTCCAAGCTCACCACCCGGACCCGAACCTTGCGGTACAACCCGGAATCGGCGCTCTCCCACTCGTCCAGCGACGTCTCGTCGGCGTCGGTCACGTCGTACAAGGCAACGAACACCTGATGACCCGTCTCTTCTGCCAGCGTTGGGAGGGGGCCGTCCCAGCCGTCGCCGCCGAACGTGATCCGCCAGCCCAGCAACCAGCCGGTTCCGCGCAGCGGCGAGTGCGGACACCGCTGGGCCATCTGCCCTGGGTCGAGGTTGCTCCCGTACGCCGCGTACAGCACGGAGGCGAGGCTATCGAAGATCGGCCTGGTCAGGGGAAGTGGAAGAATGCGCAGGGTGACCCGGGTAGTGATCATCGGCGGCGGCCCCGGCGGCTACGAGGCCGCCCTCGTCGGGGCCCAATTGGGCGGGGAGGTCACGCTGATCGACTCCGACGGGCTGGGCGGTTCGGCCGTCCTCACCGACTGTGTCCCGTCGAAGACCCTGATCGCCACCGCCGAGGTGATGACGGAGGTCGCGGAGTCCGCGGAACTCGGACTGCGCATGGGCGGGGAGAAGCCCGGTGTCGAGGTGGACCTGGCGGCGGTGAACGCTCGGGTGCTCGATCTGGCCCGACGGCAGTCCTCCGACATCGGCCGCCGCCTGGCGGATCAGGGCATCCACGTCATTCCGGGCCGTGGGCGGCTCGACGGCCACGAACGGGTGGTCGCCGACACCGTCGACGGCGAGCAGTCGTTCGCCGCCGATCTCGTCCTCATCGCCACCGGCGCCCATCCCCGGGTGCTGCCCGATGCGCAGCCTGACGGGGATCGCATTCTGACCTGGACCCAGGTGTACGAGCTGTCGGAACTGCCGGAGCGACTGATCGTGATCGGCTCCGGTGTGACCGGCGCCGAGTTCGCCAGCGCCTACGACGCGCTCGGTGCCGAGGTCGTGTTGATCTCCTCCCGGGACCGTGTGCTTCCCGGCGAGGACGCCGACGCCGCGCAGGTCCTCGAGGACGTTTTCGCCCGCCGCGGTTTGACCGTGCTGTCCCGGTCACGGGCGCAGGCGGTCCGCCGTGACGGGGATCAGGTGACGGTGACGTTGACCGACGGGCGCACGGTGACGGGGTCGCACTGCCTGCTGGCCGTCGGCTCGATCCCCAACACCGCCGACATGGGACTGGCCGAGGCCGGCGTCGCGCTGGACAAGGGCGGCTTCGTCGAGGTCGACCGGGTGTCACGGACGTCCGTCCGCAGCGTCTACGCCGCCGGCGACTGCACCGGGGTCTTTATGCTGGCCTCCGTGGCCGCGATGCAGGGCCGGATCGCGATGTGGCACGCGCTAGGGGACCGGGTCGAACCGCTCGACCTCAAGGTCGTTTCGGCCAACGTCTTCACCGCGCCCGAGATCGCCACGGTCGGGATGAGCCAGGACCAGGCCGACGTCGCCGTACCCAAGGTGGCGACCGTCAACCTGCCGCTCGCCACGAATGCGCGCGCCAAGATGCAGGGGTTCCACGACGGGTTCGTCAAGGTGTTCTGCCTTCCGGTCACCGGGATCATCGTCGGCGGCGTCGTGGTCGCACCCCGGGCCAGCGAACTGATCTTCCCGCTGGCCATCGCCGTCTCCCACCGGCTCACCGTCGACGACCTGGCCGGTTCGTTCACCGTCTATCCCTCGATCACCGGATCACTGGCCGAGGCCGCCCGCAGACTGCACTTGCACGGTCGGGAGGTGCTGGCCTGATGATCCAGCTGGAGGCATCGTGAAGCCCTACATGTTCGACAACTCATCAACCGTCGAATACGAGCGCCTGGACCTGATGTCGAAGATCCTCGATCCGTGGACCTGTGGCTACCTGACCGCGCTGGGCGTTGACGCGGGTTGGCACTGCCTGGAGATCGGCGGCAGGAACGGCAGCATCTCCGAGTGGCTCGCCGATCGGGTCGGCTCGTCGGGCAGCGTCACGAGCATCGACATCAACCCGGTGCAGCTCGAACTGGTTCCCGCGCAGAACCTGGCGGTGCGTCAGCTGGACGTGCGCACGGGTGACCTGCCGACCCAGTCCTACGACCTGGTGTTGTGCCGCGCCTGGCTGCACCAGATCGCCGAGTACGCTCCGCTGGTCCTGGCGAACATGGCCGCGGCCGTCAGGCCTGGCGGGTGGTTGTTCGTCCAGGAGCCGGACTTCCACCTCGCGACCACCACGGAGCCGGAGGTGTGGGCCCGCACCTGGCGCGGCCTCATCGAGTGGGGGCAGGCCAATGGTGTCGACTGGTTCATCGGCCGCAGGTTGCCCGGCCTGGTCGCGGACCTGGGGTTGGGACACCCGCAGGCCAAGACCGACGTACAGAACTTCCATGGCCGCGATCGCGGGGCGCGGTACTTTCAACTGTTCTTCGCCGAGGTGCGCGATCGGGTCGTCGCCGGCGGACAGCTCGATGCCGAGACGATCGATGCCGCTAACGCCTTGCTTGATGACCCGGTCTACTGGACCCAGTGCTGGATGATGACGGCCGTCTGGGTGCGCAAGCAGTTGCGCGACGCGCCGTCCGCCTCGGCAGCGTAAAGGAGAGCGGGCATGTCAGAGGAACGACGGGACGGGCGAGCCGCGCCGGAGACCGGATACGCCGCCGTCAACGGCTTGCAGATGTACTACGAGATCCACGGCTCCGGAGGCACTCCGTTGCTCCTGCTGCACGGCGGCTTGTTCAACATCGATCTGCAGTTCGGCGAGCTTCTGCCGAGCCTGGCCGCGGGCCGTCGGGTGATCGCCGCCGACTTCCAAGGCCACGGGCGCACCAACGACATCGACCGACCGCTACGCACTGCCGATCTCGCGTCCGACGTCGTCGGCCTGTTGCAGCACCTTCGGGTGCCGCAGGCTGACGTCTTCGGATTCAGCGTGGGCGGGGCCGTGGCGCTCTATCTGGCGATCCGACACCCCGAGCTGGTCCGTAAGTTGATCGTGTCGTCGGTGTCCTTCCACTCCGATGGGGACCGTTCGGAGAACGCCGAGGCGGTCGAGGCGATGACGGTTGACATGATTGCCGGCACGCCGATGGAGCAGGAGTACCTGGCCAAATCGCCGCACCCGGACCGGCTCCAGACCCTGCTGGACAAGCTCGGCGCTTACGATCGCGGCTTGCCCGGCTGGAGCGATGCCGACATCTCGGGAATTGCCGCGCCGACCCTCATCACGGTCGGGGACTGCGACGCCATCCACCTCGACCACATGGTCCGGTTTCTTCAGCTGCGCGGAGGTGACGTCAACGGTGACTTCGACGGCGTCCCGACCTCGCAGCTCGCCGTCTTCCCGGGCACCACGCACTTCTTCGGTCTGGCTCGCACCGCCTTGGTGCTCGACGTGGTGCTGACCTTTCTGGACGCCTGAGGCAGCCGATCACCACCGGTAGCCGCCAAACGACGAAGGTCTCCTACGCTCGGAGACCGGAGAGCAGCAACGAGAGGACGCGACATGCCGTACATCACCGTCGGCCAGGAGAACACCGCCGACATCGACCTGTACTACAACGACCAGGGCAGCGGTCAGCCGGTCGTGCTGATCCACGGCTATCCGCTGAACGGCGCCTCCTGGGAGGGGCAGACGGCGGCTCTGCTGCGGGCCGGATACCGGGTGATCACCTACGACCGGCGGGGTTTTGGCGCGTCGAGTCAGCCCAGCACGGGCTACGACTTCGACACCTTTGCCGCCGACCTGGACGTCATCTTGACCGAGCTCGACCTGACCGACGTGGCACTCGTCGGGTTCTCCATGGGTGGGGGTGAGGTGGCCCGATACCTGGCCCGGTACGGAACGGATCGGGTGAGCAAGGCCGGCTTCCTCGGCGCCATCACGCCCTGCCTACTGAAGACCGACAACAACCCGACCGGCGTCGGTGGGATGGACTTCTTCCAGGGCTTTTCCGAGGACATCGGCAAGGACCGGTTTGCCTTCTACACCGGCTTCTTCACCAACTTCTACAACCTGGACGAGAACCTCGGCTCCAAGATCAGCGAGGAGGCCGTTCGCAACTCGTGGAACGTCGCGGCCGGTGGGGGAGCAGTGGCCGCCGTGGCCGCACCGTTGACCTGGCCGACCGACTTCCGGGACGATCTCGCGGTGGTCGACATCCCCGCCCTGATCGTGCACGGGACCAAGGACAACATCGTGCCGATCGACGCCAGCGCCCGGGAGTTGATCAAGCTCCTCCCGGATGCGACCTACGTCGAACTCGATGGTGCGCCACACGGATTCCTGGCCACCCACGGCTACGAGGTGAACGAGGAACTGCTCGGCTTCTTGGCGCAAGGCTAGGCAAGGCGCGGCGGGTAACCTTCCCCCGTGACCGTGACCGCCCCGGCGATCGACCCGTTGCTGGACGGGGTCGTCGAACTGCTCGGCGGGCGAAGCTTGGACCGTGCTGTCCGGCGCCGGTCTGTCGACCGATAGTGGCATCCCGGACTATCGCGGACCGACGTCGGTGCGCGCGACGCCGATGCAGTACGGCGAGTTCACCGGCTCCCGCTCCGCCCAGCAGCGCTACTGGGCGAGGTCGTTTCTCGGCTGGCGTCGGATTGGTCGAGCACAGCCCAACGCCGGGCACCGGGCCTTGGTCGAGTTGGAGCGCGCCGGGCTGGTCGGGGTGGTCACCCAGAACGTCGATGGCCTGCACACCCGTGCCGGAAGCCTTACGGTGGTCGACCTGCACGGGAACATCGGCATCGGTGGTCTGTCTCGACTGCGGCGGCCGCAGCCGCCGGTCTGAGGTGCAGCGACGCTTGGGCGCTCTGAATCCGGCGCTGGACCAGCCGGCTCCCACCGAACACGCCGAACTTCGTCCCGACGGTGACGCCGTCGTCAACGAGTGGGCCGATTTCTTGCTGGCCGACTGCCTGGACTGCGGTGGGCGGCTCAAGCCGAACGTCGTGTTCTTCGGCGAATCCGTGCCCAAACCGCGCGTCGAAGAGGCCTACCGACTGGTGGACGCCGGGGAGGTCCTGGTCGTGCTGGGCTCCTCGCTCACCGTCATGTCCGGTCTCCGGTTCGTACGACACAACTACAAGCTCGGCCGACCGGTCGTGATCATCAACCGTGGCCCGACCCGAGGCGATGAGTTCGCCACCTGCAAGGTGGACGCCGGCTGCTCGGAAACCCTGATGACACTGTCCCGGGAGCTCCTGGCCGGCTAACCCCTCGCTCCGGCACCCTTCCGTCGATAGATGCACCCCCATGTGAGGGTGCATCTGCCGACAAAGGGGTGCGCCTCAAGGGCGAGTTGGGCGGGCGGCTGGTCTATTCGCCGAAGCCGCCGAAGTCGAACCCGCCGCCGAAGTCGCCGCCACCCATGTCCCCACCGCCCATGTCGCCGCCGTCGCCACCACCCATGTCGCCGCCGCCGTCGCCACCGCCCATGTCACCCATCCCGGCTCCGTAACCGCCGAAGACGCTGCCCATGCCGCCGAACAGGAGACTGCCGATCAGGACGCCGGACAGCATGTCGCTTCCGCTCCAGCGGCTGTAGTAGCCCTGCGCCCACGGCGCGTACGCCTGGCCACCCTCCCAGTACGGCACCCGCTGGGCGCCGACCTGGACGGTGCGGATGTACGGATCGGCGCCGGCGAGCACCCGCTCGGCGTCGGCCGGGCAGGCCGGCACCTCGCGCCGGATGCCGCCGGGAGGAGCCCATTCCACGTTCTGGGAAGACGGTCCGTGCGCCGGGTTGAAGAAGCACGGAGGCCGCTTGGCCGGCAGCGGCTGGCCGGCGACGCGGGCCTTGACACAGGCCACGGCGTACCGACCGTCCTCGAGGATCTCGGTGACGTGCTTGATCTCGTCGGGCTGGGTGACCGCATCCAGGGACATCTTGGCGTTGTCGTACGCATCGAGCGCGCGCTGGTAGTCCTGCTGCATCGGCTCGTCGAGGGGATGGCCGGCGACGTCGGTGTCGAGCCGCTGGAGTTCTTCGCCGAACTTGGTGACGTCCTCCTCGGCGGCGCGCTTGGAGGTCGTGAGCTGGCTTTCGAGCTCGGCCTTCGCGGTCGCCTCCCGCTGGCTGACAGCGCGGCGCCGGTACAACATGGCGCCGCCGATCACCGCGAGGACGACGAGAATGACGAGCAGTTCGGGCATGGGCTCCAGTCTGTCCCGCTGCCCAGCCGATTCGAAGGCGGGTCCCAGGTTCTTACTGTCTTTTTGGCCCTTCGACAGGCTCAGGCCCTTCGACGGGCGGACGCTCAGGGACGGACGGGCTCAGTCGAGGATCTCGCACAGCGTCGATCCGCTGGTGACGGTGGCTCCGACCTCGGCGGCGAGGTTGGCGACCCGGCCGGACCGGTGGGCTGTCAGGGGCTGCTCCATCTTCATCGCCTCGAGCACGACAATGAGGTCTCCAGCTTCGACCACGTCACCCTCGGACACCTCCACCTTGACCACGGTGCCCTGCATGGGTGAGGTCAGGGCGGTGCCGGCTGGGCCGGCCGAAGATGCCGCCGACCGTCCGCCGCCGCGCCGCGCCGGTTTCTTGGCCCGAACTCCGGCTCCGCCGTTGCCGGCTCCGAAGCCGGCCGGCACCACCACCTCGAGCCGCTTGCCGTTCACCTCGACGACGACCTTGGTTCGCTCCTCCGGCTCCTCCGGTGTGCCGCCCGGACCCTCGTACGGTGCGATGTCGCCGGCGAACTCGGTCTCGATCCAGCGGGTGTGCACCCCGAAGTGCCCGTCGGCAGCGGTGAAGGCCGGGTTGTCGAGCACCGCCTGGTGGAAGGGCAGGACGGTCGGCATCCCCTCGACCACGAGTTCGCGCAGAGCCCGCCGGGAGCGGGCCAGTGCGGTGTCCCGGTCAGCGCCCGTGACGATGATCTTGGCCACGAGCGAGTCGAAGGTGCCGGGCACGGTCATGCCGGCTCGGTACCCCTCGTCCACCCGTACGCCCGGTCCGGCGGGTGGGGTCCACGCGGTGAGCGTGCCCGGAGCGGGCATGAAGTTGCGGCCGGCGTCCTCGGCGTTCAGGCGGAACTCGATGGAGTGCCCAGTGACGACCGGATCGTCGAAGCCCAACGGCTCACCCTCGGCGATGCGGAACATCTCCCGCACCAGGTCGAGCCCGGTGACCTCCTCCGAAACCGGGTGCTCCACCTGGAGTCGGGTGTTCACCTCGAGGAATGAGATCGTCCCGTCCTGCCCGACCAGGAACTCACACGTGCCAGCCCCGACGTAGCCGGCCTCGGTCAGGATCGCCTTGGAGGCGCTGTACAGCCGTTCAATTTGATCGACCGAGAGGAACGGCGCCGGCGCCTCCTCGACCAGCTTCTGGTGGCGGCGCTGGAGGGAACAGTCCCGGGTGGAGATCACCACCACGTTGCCGTGGGTATCGGCCAGGCACTGCGTCTCGACGTGGCGGGGCTTGTCCAGATAGCGCTCGACGAAACACTCGCCGCGACCGAAGGCGGAGACGGCTTCGCGCGTGGCGGAGTCGAAGAGCTGCTCGATCTCGCCCATCTCCTGGACGACCTTGAGCCCGCGACCGCCACCCCCGTACGCGGCCTTGATGGCGATCGGCAGGCCGTGCTCCTCGGCGAAGGCGCGCACCTCGGCGGCGTCGGCCACCGGATTCGGCGTCCCAGGTACGAGCGGGGCCCCGACCTTTTGGGCGATGTGCCGGGCCTGCACCTTGTCCCCGAGGGCCTCGATCGCGGCGGGCGGGGGACCGATCCAGATCAGGCCGGCCTCGATCACCGCCGTGGCGAAGGCGGCGTTCTCGGCCAGGAAGCCGTAGCCCGGATGGATGGCGTCGGCCCCGCTCTTGGCTGCCGCGCCCAAGATCTTCTCGATGTCCAGATAGGTTTCGCCCGGCGTCGTGCCGCCCAGCGCGTACGCCTCGTCGGCCAAAGTCACAAAGAGCGCGTCGGCGTCGGAGTCCGCGTATACCGCCACGCTCGCCATCCCGGCGTCCGCGGCGGCCCGGATCACCCGAACGGCGATCTCGCCTCGGTTGGCGATCAAGACCTTGCGGATGTCCACTCGAGCCTCCTTGGATCCTCCTCGATCACGAACGCGTGCGCGAGTCTAGTGTGAACCGCACCTTCTCACCCGGCCGCAACTGGGCGGCGTGGTCTGCGTCGCGTTCGGTCACCACAGCGATCACCGGGTAGCCCCCGGTGACGGGATGGTCTGAGCCGAAGATCAACGGTTGTCCCGACGCCGGAACCTGAACGGCACCGCGGACCAGACCTTCGGAGGGCAACTCGTCTGGGCGGCTGCGCTGCAGAGTCGGGCCCTCCAGCCGGACGGCGACCCGGTTCGAATCCTGGCTCACGCTCCACGGCCGGTTCACGAGGGTTTCCCAGGCCTCGTGGGTGAACCAGTCGCGGCGCGGACCGGGGAGGACGCGCAGTGTCTTGCGGGGCTGGTTGGGCGGCGCCAGGTTCGTGTCGGGAAAGCGACGCTTAGGGCGGCCGATCTTGAGGTGCTGCCCGGGCGTCAGCGGCTCCGGTCCGAGACCCGAGAGCGTATCGGTGGATCTACTGCCGAGGGTCCGATGACCCTTGACGCCGCCCCGGACGGCCAGGTAGTTGCGGATGCCGTGGCCCGGTGCCTGGATGGTCAGAGTGTCCTCCGGCCGCAGGGGTATCGAGCTGTGAGATCCGGTCGGTGCACCGTTGACCAGCACTTCGGTCGGAGCGCCGGTCACCGCCACCCACAGCAGTGAGGCCGAGCGCACCACCAGACCGCCGACCAGGCATTCCACTGCGGCTGCCCCCTCCACGTTGCCGACCAGCCGGTTGGCCAGGCGCAAGGCGGTCCGATCGGCGGCTCCCGACGGCGACACCCCCAGGTGAGCCAGTCCGGGCCGGCCGAGATCCTGGATGAGCGCAAGCGCTCCCGATTGCTCGATGATGATCATTACGCTGCTCGCCGCAGGGGCTGGAAGTCGCTGCGCTCCCTCATGTGTCGTGCCCTGAGCTCGTCGAAGGGATGAAGCGCACTGTGGCCCCGGGCTGGAGCAGGGCGGGTGGATCGCGCTTCAGGTCCCATAGGGTCTCGGCGGTGGTCCCGATGAGCTGCCAGCCTCCCGGGCCGGATCGGGGGTAGATGCCCGACCAACGGTCGGCGAGCCCCACCGCACCGGCGGGCACAGTCTTCCGCGGAGTGTCACGGCGAGGAACGGTGAGACGGTCGGTAGCGGAGTGCAGGTAGGCGAAACCGGGGGCGAAGCCGCAGAACGCCACCGTCCAGACCTGTTCGGTGTGCTGGGCGATCACGTCGTCGGCGCTCATGTCCAGACGCTCGGCCACCTCGGCGAGGTCTTCGCCGGTGTAGTCCACCTCGATCGTGATCGCATCGCTCGCGGTCGGATCAACGGGTGGCGGCGAAAGGTGCTCAAGTTCGCGGCGTCTTCGACTGTTCAGAGCCGAACGAAGCCGCAGCAGCAGCGTCTCCGCGCCGACCACCACCTCTTCGACCTCCGGCCAAGGCTCCGCCGTCAGCGCCGCCCGTACGGCCTGGGTGTCTTCAAAGTCGGCACAGCTGAGCAGAACTGCCGCCTCACCGTACGGCCGCACTTCGCGCGTCATGCGGAGTCCGTCACAAAGGCACGCAATTCGAGCCCGGCCTCGGTCAGTGCTTCCCGCACGGCTTGTCCGATGGCCACCGCTCCGCTGGTGTCCCCGTGCAGGCACATCGACCCGAAGTTGCCGCTCTGAGCGGCCGTGACCGCACGTTCCGCGGCCAGCTCGGGGTCGGTGATCAGTGCGCCGGGTTCACGCCGGTCGACCAGCCGCCCGTCGGCGGCGTAGCCCCGGTCGACGAAGTACTCCTCGACCGTACGCAGGCCGTGCTCGGCGCCGATCCGGAGCAGCGCGGATCCCGGCAGCCCGACCAGGGGTAGGCCAGGATTCACGGCGATGACCCCCTCGACGACCGCAGCTGCCTGCTGCTCGTGCTCGACTGCGGTGTTGTAGAGAGCGCCGTGCGGTTTCACGTAGCGCACACGTCCGCCCTCGGCTCGGGTCAGCGCCTGCAGCGCTCCGATCTGGTAAATGACCGCCGCGGTCAGGTCCGCCGGGGCGATGTCGAGAAACCGGCGGCCGAACCCGACGAGGTCCGGATAACCCACCTGTGCCCCGACGACGACGCCATGCTCGACAGCGGTGCGACACGTGGCCCGTAGGGTCAACGGGTCGCCCGCGTGGAACCCGCAGGCCACGTTCGCGCTGGTGACGAGCTCACACATGGCCTCGTCGTCGCCGAGTGTCCACCGCCCGTACGACTCGCCGAGATCGGCGTTGAGGTCGATCGACAACGGCGTGGCCACTAACCCATTGTCCTGAGCGCCGCGGCCCGGAGCTTGCCAGGGCCCCGAGCAACCGGATCAGCAAGGAGCGGAGAAATGGGTGTGGGGTCCCTTCAAGTATGAGTTGAAGGGACCCCACTGGTTGGCCGGAGTGTGTGACGTCTCCCGCCGACCGGTCGACCCGTCAGGTTCCAGCAGCCCGTCACCGGATACTGCGGCGAGTCGCCTCGCCGGGTGAACCCTCGGTTTCGTCCGATCCCGCATTTCCTTGCGGAAGTGCGTAAGAGATGTCTACTCCCTCCATACGCCGCCCGCAAGCCCTTTGAACAAAGAACTTTCGCGGATTTCTCTGTCCACCGATGTGTCCACATCTTCGTGCCCGCGGTGCACCGAAATGATCATGTTCTCCACAGCGTCGGAGGGGCGTTGTGGACGGTCGGTCGCATATTCGGCCCGGACGGATTCTCGCGGGCAGCGGTCGTTTTCCGCAACGTGGTGGACGACGCAGCAGCGGATTCTTGCTGCGCCAGCCGTCACATGGCGGATGACGACATCTGGGCCGGAACGTCGGGGGTCGGCCGCAGTCGGAAGTTCCGAAAGAGGCTCTAGCCTGAGGCCATGGAGCCGGAGCCGGACACGAAGGACTGGACCTGGACTCTGAGTCGGCCTTGCCCGGAGTGCGGCCTGTCCGCCGGTGAGGTCGATCCAGCCGCAATTCCCGAGCGTGCGTTCGTGGCGGCTGAGGAATGGGTGGCGATCCTGCGATCGAGTCCGGCGGTGCGTGAGCGGCCGCAACCCGACGTCTGGTCGCCGCTGGAGTACGGCGCGCACGTCCGCGATGTGTACCTGCTCTTCGACGCTCGCCTGGTGCAGATGCTCACCGAGGACGAGCCGACGTTCGCCAACTGGAACCAGGACGAGACGGCGATCTCGGCCGGTTATGCAGAGGCCGATCCCGAGCAGGTGGCCGACGAGCTCGAGGCGGCCGCGCAGAAGTTCGTCGCTCGGCTGAGTGCACTCGAACCGAACCAGCTCTCGCGCCGCGGTCGTCGATCGGACGGGGCCGAATTCACGGTGGCGAGTTTCGGCCAGTACTTCCTGCACGACGTCGTGCACCACCTGTGGGATGTCACGGGACAACAAGACGCGACGACGTCGCTTCGGCTCGAAACTTAGCGGCGCGGCGCACAGCCCGATGTAGCCGGGTGGTAGGTCTCACTCGTTGCTATCGATCCGCCGCTGCCGAGGCGCACGAGGTCGGTACGGCAGCGCGCTTCGAGGTCGTCCAGTTCGGCGAGCGAATCGTCGAGGTCGTGCCGCTTCTGCAAGAGCGCTGACCGGCGCCGCTCGATGTCGGCGATGAGGTACTCGAGCTGGCCGGCCTCGCCCGGCGTCTCGTCGTACATGTTGATCACGTGCGCGATCTCGTCGAGTGTGAAGCCGAGTCGCTTGCCGCGCAGGATGAGTTGCAGCCTGACCCGATCCCGATCCCGGTAGACGCGGCTTCGACCGCGCCGCTCGGGCGCGAGCAGCTCCTTGTCCTCGTAGAAGCGGATGGTCCGCAGCGTGGTGTTGAAGTCGGACGCCAGCTCTCCGATCGTCCAGGTGCGGTCATCCACGAAGGCGAGTATAGTGATTGACGCTTACGTAAACGTAAGCTAGCACGTCATATCGAGGTGAGTATGTCGAGGTCGGATTCGCTGCGGCCCTATGCGTTGTCGGAGGAGCACGAGGACTTCCGTGCCGCCGTCGCGGAGTTCGCCGCCGAGCAACTCGCACCACACGTTGCCCGCTGGAACGCTGCCCACGAGCTTCCGTTGGAGGCGGTCAAGCAGATGGCCGACTTCGGGCTGTTCGGGCTGAACGGTCCCGGGGAGTTCGGCGGGGCCGGCGACTTCACGAGTCTGTGCGTGGCCATCGAGGAGATCGGCCGGGTCGACCAGTCGCTGGGCATCACCTTGGAGGCGGCGGTCGGACTCGGCAGTAATCCGATTGCTGCCTTCGGGACCTCGGAGCAGAAGGAACGCTGGCTGCCTGACCTGCTCGCCGGGCATGCGCTGGCCGCGTTCGGCCTGACCGAACCCGACGCGGGATCGGACGCCTCTGCCACCCAGACCACCGCCGTACGCAGCGAGGACGGTTGGCTGCTCAACGGCAGCAAGCAATTCATCACCAACTCCGGCACCGACATCACCACGGTCCTCACCGTCACTGCGCGGACGGGAGCCAAGCCCGACGGACGGGCGGAGATCTCCGCACTACTGGTCCCGGCCGGCACACCTGGTCTGACCGTGGGACCGGCGTACGACAAGCTCGGCTGGCACGCCTCCGATACCCACCCGATCAGCTTTACCGACGTCTGGGTGCCCGACGACGCACTGCTCGGGGAGAGCGGCAAGGGCTACTCCCAGTTCCTGTCCATCCTCGACGACGGTCGGGTGGCCATCGCCGCCCTGGCTCTGGGGTGCATTCGCGCCTGCCGCGACCTGGCCCGGGACTATGCGCTGGAGCGGCACTCCTTCGGCGGCCCGATCGGCCGCAAGCAGGCGGTGGCGTTCGCCATCGCCGACCTCGACGTGATGGCCCACACCGCGGGACTGCTCGTGTATGCGGCCGCGGCGGCCAAGGACTCACGCGCGCCGGCGGCGGAGTTCAAGCGGGCGGCGTCGATCGCCAAGCTCTACTGCTCGGAGTCCGCGGTCTCGGCGACCCGGATCGCGACCCAGGTCTTCGGCGGCTACGGCTTCATGGAGGAGTACCCGATTGCCCGCTTCTACCGCGACGCCAAGGTGCTGGAGATCGGTGAGGGGACCTCTGAGGTGCAGCGGTTGTTGATCGCGCGTGGTTTGGGTCTCCCTGTCGAGTAGCGTCACGTCATCGTGGATCCGCTAGAACTCGGCAACCGGCTGGCCGCCGCTCAGGCCCGCGCGCTCGCGCCCAGCCCGGTCGCCGCGGCCAAGCTGGCGGCGGCCGACAAGCTCTACGTGCGCGACCGCATCGACACGCTGTTCGACCCTGGCACCTTCATCGAGGACGGCCGGCTGGCCAACGCCCAAGCCGAGGGACTCCCGGCCGACGGGGTGATCACGGGTCGGGGCCTGGTCAATGGCCGAGCGGCGCTCGTGGTCGCCAACGACCCGTCGGTCAAGGCCGGCTCATGGGGCGCCCGGACCGTGGAGAAGATCATCCGGCTGACCGAGATAGCACTGCGCGATGAGCTGCCGATCTTCTGGTTCATCGACTCCGCCGGGGCGCGGATCACCGACCAGGTGGATCTGTTCCCCGGCCGCCGCGGCGCGGGCCGGATCTTCGCCAATCAGGTTGCGCTGTCCGGCAAGGTGCCGCAGATCTGCTGCCTGTTCGGGCCGAGCGCCGCCGGCGGCGCGTACATTCCTTCGTTCTGCGACATCGTGATCATGGTCGAGGCAAACGCGTCGATGTACCTCGGCTCGCCGCGGATGGCGGAGATGGTGGTGGGGGAGCGGGTCAGTTTGGAGGAGATGGGTGGGGCCCGGATGCACGCTGAGGTATCGGGCTGCGGTGATCAACTCGCTGCCGACGATCTCGACGCGATCGAGCAGGCCAAGGCCTACTTCGGTTACCTGCCGGACAACTGGCGGTCCGACCCGCCCCGCTACGACGCGACCCCGCCGTCCCGCGAGTTCACCGACGACCTGGTTCCGGCCGACGAGGCCCGCGGCTACGACATCGGCACGGTGATCGAGGCCCTGGTCGATGGGGGGTCGTTCTGGGAGGTCAAGCCGCTCTTCGCTCCGGAGCTGGTCACCGGATTCGCCCTGGTGGACGGAAACCCGGTCGGCATCGTAGCCAACCAGCCCGCGGTCAAAGGCGGGGTCTTGTTCGTCGATTCGGCGGACAAGGCGGCACGATTCATCTGGCAGTGCGACGCTTTCAATGTCCCCTTGCTCTACCTGGCCGACGTGCCGGGGTTCATGATCGGCAGTGCCGTGGAACGGCAGGGCATCATCCGCCACGGTGCGAAGATGATCACGGCCGTGGCGGAGGCCACGGTGCCGACGATCTCCGTGATCATTCGCAAGGCGTACGGTGCGGGTTTGTACGCGATGGCCGGACCGGGCTTCGGACCCGACGCCTGCCTGGCGCTGCCGACCGCCAAGATCGCCGTGATGGGCCCGGAGGCGGCGATCAATGCGGTGTACGCGAACAAGATCGCGGCTCTGGCCGAGGCCGACCGAGAACCGTACGTGGCGCGCCTCCGCGCCGCCTACGAGGAAGACATCGACATCCTGCACCTCGCCAGTGAACTGGTCGTCGACGACGTGGTGGAACCGACTGATCTACGGGGCCAGCTGATCGCCCGCTTCGCGGCCGCGGCCGGCAAAGACCGGCACTTCTCCACCCGCCGGCACGGCGTGCCCCCGGTGTGAGAACGGTGATGAGTGAAGCATGTGGAAGCGAGCAGAGATACCCGGCGAGCGTGCGCGAGCCGGACGACCCAGTTAGGTCGCCCAGGGACGCCTGAAGACCAGCACGAGGGCACGCAGGCCCAGCACGGAGCCGACGAAGAGCAGCCCGAAGCCGAGGAGCTGATAGAAGCCGATGCTGGGGGACAGCATCGGACCGCCCTGGGCGGTCAGCAAGATGATGGAGGCGACGGTCGTGGCCGAGGCCAGCAGCGCGATCACGAGCTGATGGGTCAAGGCGACCAGGAAGCTGCGGTCGGCCTGGTCGGCCAGCACGCTGACACCGAAGGACAGCCGGCCCTGCTCCAGATCCGCGGTGATCTTGTCGAGTCGGCGCGGTATGCGCCGCAGGACGGGTATCAGACCTCAGGACCTCGGTCTCCAACTGCTCCCGGATCGAGGCTGGCGACATCGAGGCGCTGAACAGTTCCTCGCCGTGGCGGCGCGCGCTCACCACGAGATTGAGTGACGGATCGAGCAGCCGCACCGTCCCCTCGAGCGAGGCCAGCGTGCGGAAGACGGCGGCGATCTGCGGCCGGTACGCCGAAACCCCAGCGGGTGACGAGGGCGAACAACTGGGCGAACATCCCGCCGGTGGTCCGCGTACCACCCCGGAACCGGACGAGGAGCTGACCCACCTCGCGTTCCAGCCGGCGCTCGTCGATCGGCGCGCTGGGCGGATCCATCACCGCCATCAGCGCGTCGGTCGCACCGAGGCTGGACCCACGGTCGATGGAGAGGACCAGCATGGTCAAGGCTTCGCGGGCACCGTCGTCGAGCCGTCCGACGGAGCCGAAGTCGAGCAGCTGCAGCTCGCCGTCGGGGCTGAGCAGGACGTTGCCCGGATGGAGGTCGGAGTGGAAGACCCCGCCGACCATGATCTGCCGCAGGACAGCCCCGAGCAGCCGATCCGCCAGTTCCGCGCGCTGCTCGGTTGACAGTTCGGAGATCCGATCCTGCGACGAGCCCAGCGGTTTACCGGACAGGCGCTCGAGGACGATCACCGAGCTCGTGCTCAATTCCTCGTACACGTGCGGGATCTTCAGCTCCTTCTCGGGATCGGAAGCATGCAACCGCCTGGGTGTTCTCGACCTCGATCCGGTAGTCGAGCTCTTCGCGCAGTGAGTCCGCGAAGCCGTCCGCCATGGCGACCACGCCGAGGTTGCGTCCCCACTGTGTCGACCTCTCCAGTCGTTGCGGCGAGCCGCCGCACGATGTCGAGATCGGCGGCGACCTGGGCCTGTGCCTTCGGCTTCTGGATTTTCACCACGACCGACTCGCCGGTGATCAGGGTCGCGGTGTGCACCTGCGCTACGGACGCCACGGCCAAGGGCTCCGGATTGATCTCGGCGAAGATCTCCGACAGGGGCCGGGACTGTGATGCGCCCAGGACCGCTTCGAGCTCTGGCCACGGGACGGGAGTCGATGAGGCCTGCAGGTGGGACAGTTCGGCGGCGAAGGTCGGTCCGACCACGTCCGGGCGGCTGGAGAGGATCTGGCCGATCTTGATGAACGTCACGCCCCCCTCGTTGAGCGCGTTGCGCAGGGCCCGCGCCGTGGCGGTGGTGTTCTCGGTCTGGATCGAAGCGTCGACCCGAAGTCGTCGAACTGCTGAGGAAGCCGCCAAGTCCGTTGCGGGCGGCGATGGCCAGCACCTGCAGGTACCGCCGGGTCCGGCGGTTGCGATCCCGTATCGTCCGCCACCAGCCCCACGGTGTGCCCAGACTGCCGGTGGGGACGATCAGCTCGAGCACGACCAGTGCGGCGATGCTGAGGAAGAAGGCCCAGGCCAGCACCAGGAGGAACACGGCGACCGGCGACCACGACGCCCGGTGACCGTCGTCGTGCTGCGCTCGTTGATACCGGTCTGCTCCGCGACCCACGGCACGACGCCGCCGATCGAGCTGAACAAGATCATTCCGATGACGATCGAGCGGGGCCAGCCGACCGGCGCGCCGAGCACGCGGCGGGCGACGAAACGCGAAGCCGGCGCCGAGCAGGACCAAGATGACGAAGCTGAGCAAGTTGTCGAAGAACGTCGCTCGCAGGTCATTCAGCCCACGTCCGTGAAGTGCTCGACCCGAGGCGGCGTCGGCGAAGAACGGCCCGATCGCCGTACGCCAGGCGCGGAAGGTCTCGGTCTGCCGGAAGTTCATCTCGTGATCCTGACCGAATCCCACTCGACGAGCAGCACGAACCGCTTCGGGGATTCGACACCGCGGGTCATCCGGACCGTCCGACAGCCGGGCGTGTTGCCAGCAGGTGGCGAGCCCCGCGGTACGCCGCCTCGAAGGCGTCGGAATCGGTCACGTCGACCAAGGCAACCTCGAGGACCACAGCGGGTGATCCGAGGGGAGGTCCTCGGCAAGCGGAGCGCCGGCTCTGTCTGGACTGACGAGGGAGCACGACACTGAGCATCGACGGTGGTTGGGGTGGACGGTCGTGCGAGCGAGGAGGGAAGACAGAGGCTTGAGCGCGTAGCGTGCGCGAGCCGGGCTAAAGGGGCAGTTTGCGGAAGAGCGGCCGGGGCACGTGCCGCAGCCCGGACATCACGAACCGCATCTGCGCCGGAATCCAGATCAGCTCTCGACGGTGTCGCAGGCCCGAAACGACCGCCTCGGCCACCTCGTCGGGAGTCACGGCCATCGGCGCCTCGGGCAGGCCGGCGGTCATCTTGGACTTCACGAAGCCGGGCCGGGCCACCAGAACCTCGACGCCGGAGCCACGGAGTGCCTCACCCAGACCGAGGTAGAACCCGTCCAGCCCCGCCTTGGTCGAGCCGTACACGAAGTTGGAGCGGCGCACCCGTTCGCCGGCCACGCTGGACAGCGCCACGATCCGGCCGTGCGCCTGGGCACGCATCCGCGCGGCGAGCAGGACGCCGAGATGAGCCGGGGCGGTGTAGTTCACCTCGATCAACTCCAGCAACGCAGCCGGATCCTGCCATGCCTTCTCGGCCTCACCCAGCAGTCCGAAGGCGAGGACGGCGATGTCGATGTCTCCGTCGGCGAAGGCGGCCTCGATCGTCGCCGCATGGGAGGCGGGGTCGCGGGCCTCGAGATCCACCTCCTGCGACGGTGCAGCCGGCGGCGGTCAGCTCCGGCGGCGGCCGAACTGCGTCTCGTGGTCGGGCGGGCAGCCAGCACGACCCGGAGTGGCCGGTCCGCGGCGTACCGGCGGGCGATGGCCAGTGCGATGTCGGAGGTGCCGCCGAGCAGCAGCAGGGACTGGGGCGCGCCCAGGGCGTCGAGCATGAGGATACTCCTAGAGCTAAGGCGTCGCAGCCGGCGAGCGAGGTCGGAGGTGAACATGTGGTTCGGGTCGACCGACCGGCGGACCCGCAGGAAGTCTTCCAAGCGCGGGTACATCTGGCGGAACGTGGCGGCCCCCAGCCGGGAGTCCTTGGCCAGGTAGACCCGACCACCGGCCGCGACGACCTGCTCGTCGAGTTGGTTGCACAGCCGCTCCAGGCCCTCCTCGATCGGGAGGTCGACGGTCAGCGTCCAGCCGGGCATCGGGAACGACAGCGGAGCCGGGTTGTCCGGGCCGAACCGCTTGAGCACGTTGACGCACGACAGGTGGCCCGAACCCACGATCAGCTGCACGCAGGTCCGGAACGTCTCCGCCTCGCTGAACGGCACCACGAACTGGTACTGGAGGAACCCGTTCGGGCCGTACACCCGGTTCCACCCGGCGACGATGTCGAGGGGATGGAAGAACTTGGTGATGTCCTGCAGTTCGCCGATGCGGTGCTTGGGCGCCTTCCGGTACCACGCGGCGCTGAACGCCTTCGCGGTGGCCAGGTTGACCATCCGGTTCGGGAACACCTCGGGAATCGAGCCGTACGACGGGGCGGTGAACGCCAACGGATCACGTCGCAGCTTCGGGCTCAGGTCCTGCAGCCGGGCCTTGTTGCCCCGGGTCAGGACCGCCCGGCCGAGGTGTTTGCCCTTGGTCACGGCGTCGAACCACGCCACCGAGTAGGTGTAGTCCTCGTCGCGGGCGGTCATCCGACTCATCAGGTCGTCCAGGTCGGCTGCACCGTTCGGTGTCGACCAGGAAGTACGCCGATTCGGTCCGCTGCACGGCCAACGTCGCGGCGACGACGACCCCGGTCAGACCCATCCCGCCGACGGTGGCCCAGAACAGATCGCGGATCGTCGTCGTCGGGCGTCAAGGTGCGGATTGAACCGTCCGCGGTGAGCAGGTCCAGGCGGCGTACGTGGTTGCCGAAGCTGCCCTCCGTGTGGTGGTTCTTGCCGTGGACGTCGGCGGCGATGGCTCCACCGATGGTCACCTGACGGGTGCCGGGCAGCACCGGAACCCACAGCCCGAAGGGCAGCAGGGCTCGCATCAGGGCATCGAGACTGACGCCGGCCTGCACGGTCACCGTCGGAGGGTCTGACTCGCGCGTCGACGTTCAGGATCCGGTCGAGCTTGGTCAGGTCGAGGGCCGTGCCGCCGGCGTTCTGGGCGGCGTCACCGTAGCTGCGGCCCGAGTCCGCGCGCCACGACCCCGCGGTCACCGGCCTCGCGCAGGGCCGACACCGCGTCGGCGACCGAGTCGATCGCGCTCAGGTGAGCCCGCGTGCCGGCGGCCCGACCCCAGCCGTGCAACTCCACGAGTTCCTGCGGCACCGCCGGTTGGGTCTCCGGCCGCGACGGCGTGATCGTGGTTTCGACGTACGGGAAGTCGCTCATCCGTACACCGCCACGGCGATCGTGGCCAACCAGACCACCCCTATCCCTTGCAGTACGTGATCGTGCAGGACGACTTCTTCGGGCTCCCCGGCCTGCCCGGCGTCCACCTCGAGGGCGTATTGGAGCAGTCCCAGGGTGAACGGAGCGATCGAGATCGCCGTCCACGGTACGCCGAGCGGAGGGGCGCCGCGATTCTCGAACGCCCACAGGCTGTAGGAGATGACGACCAGCACGGCGGCCAGCATCCAGGTGAACCGCAGGTACGACTCCGAGTACCGATCGAGCGAGCGGCGGGTGCCCGCCGCCGCGCCCAGCGCCTTCATCTCCGAATAGCGCTTGCCGGCGACCATGAACAGCGATCCGAAGGCCGCCACCAGCAAGAACCACTGGCTGAGCGGGATGCCGGTGGCCACACCGCCGGCGATGGCGCGCAGCAGGAACCCGGCTGCCACCATCGCCAGATCGACGACCGGCAGGTGCTTGAAGAAGATCGAGTACGCGATTTGCAGCACGACGTAGACGATCAGGACGATTCCCAGGCTGGACGCCACGAGGAATCCGAGGGCGAGTCCGCCGACCCCGAGGACTCCCGCGAGCACCAAGGCTGCCGCTGGGGAGAGCTCCCCGGCAGCGATCGGCCTCCAGCGTTTGCGCGGATGGAGGCGATCCTCGGCGACGTCGTGCACATCGTTCACCAGATAGATGGCCGAGCTGGCCAAGCAGAACGCGATGAACGCCAAAGCCACGTCGGCCAGCACGCCTGGCTCGAACAGCCGTCCCGCCGCGAGCGGGGCCGCCGCCACCAACACGTTCTTGACCCATTGCCGCGGTCGCACCGCCCGGACCGGCGCCGGCACCCGGCTGACTCGGGTGGCCAGCGGCGGATGGATCTTGGTGTTCTCCGACATGACGTAACGAGGCTAGTGCCTCGCTGAATAGGTTCCGGTTCGCGACTTCGTCCGGCGGCTAGGTTGGAGCGGTGAGCGGGCTGGGCTGGCGACGAGCCCGTCGGCGCTTCGGTATCGGTGTTGCGGTGATCCTGCTGATGGGGGTCGCCGGCTGCGCGGGAGTGGTGCCAGCCCCCACGCCGGTCCCGACGCCATCCTCGACCGCGACGCCGTTGGTCCCCCCCGACGGCATCGGCCTCGCGACCTTGGGGGTACGCAACGGACCCGCTCAGTTTCTGCTTCCGGCAGGCACGGTTGCCTCGATGACGGTCGACCAGCCGAACGGGGTCGTATTGGTGGTGTCGGCTCCCGACCCGACGGAGGTCGCCGACTACCTGCGTCTGGCGCTGCCGGCAGCCGGGTTCGCGCTGACCGAACCGGCCGCAGCCGAGACGTTCACCTTCCGTGGACACGGCTGGTCCGGCGGTTTCACCTCGTCAGAGGACTCGGCGGTGATTCTGCTGCGGCCGCTCTGAGCAAAGAGACGCCCACACCTCCAAGGCGCCGCTTCAGGAGGATTGCGACCAGAGCGCCGTCCACTCCAGACCCAGATCGATGATCATGGTGCGCAACAGGGGTAGCGAGATCCCGACCACGTTGTGGTGATCTCCTTCGATACGTGAGACGAACGGCCCCCCGAAGCCGTCGATGGTGAAGGCGCCGGCCACCTCGAGGGGTTCACCGGTGGCTATGTACGCATCGATCTCGGCATCACTCAGCTCAGCGAAGCGGACGACCGTCGAGGCGGTGGCGGCGGCGTACCGCGTCTCAGTGTTCGTGATCTTGATCAGCGCATGACCCGTGTGCAGGGTCCCGCTCCGCCCACGCATGGCTCGCCAGCGCAGGCGGGCTGCGTCTTGGGTCTCGGGTTTGCCAAGCGGGCGGCCGTCCAGCTCCAACAGCGAATCACAGCCGATGATCAGCACATCCGCCTTGGCGCCGCGAAGCCGATCGGCGACCGCCTGTGCCTTTCGGCCCGCCAGCTCACCAACCAGGGCCGGGACGCTGTCCGCGTGAACCGCCGCCTCGTCGATCCCCGACACCACCACCTCGGGTCGGAGTCCGGCGGCGCGGAGGGTTCGGAGCCGCGCCGGCGAGGCCGAGGCCAAGATCAACTTCATATGACTAGGGTCGCACCATGGCGATCGAACGGAAGTCCGCCGCCGTCGAGCGGGTCTGGTCGAGGCTGCCCGACCGAGCGCGTACGGTGCTCGAGACAGAGCTCTCGCCCACTGATCTGCAGACGCTGTTGCTGGATCTGGCCCGAACCCGGGCGCGACGGACCACACCGTCGCAAACGTTGCGGCGGTGGCAGTCGGATCGTTTCGTGCAGCCGGCCCGCGTCGATCCAGGCCGGCTCTCCGAGCTCCAGAGCCGGCTGTGGGAGCTGCTTCGCCACACGGAGTTTGAGGGACTCGAGCTGTCGCCGCTGACTCCGTTGGGCAGCTGCGCCTCGGTCGCGGACGTAGATCAGAACCGGGTCGTGACGCACCGTACGAACAAGTGAGGTCGTGAGCGATCCGACGAACGTGTTGGCGTTAGAGGCTGCCCGGCGCCGCCGGTCGTCTTCGGAGCCGGTCCATCTGGCCGCCTGCCACCGGGTGGTGCGGGCCCAGCAGTTCGCCGACCCGGATGCGCAGCCGCACTTTGCCCTGTTCGGGTTGCTGTCGAGTCGCCGAGACGCCGGCTCCGCGGCTACCGAGGCCAACTTGTTGATCACGCAGCTGCTCTTCTGGCAGAGCGTGCTCGCCGAGCTGCTCGGACCCGCGTGGGGGCAGTTCGCGTACACCGTGATCGACAGTGACCCGATGCGCGAGCGCTTCGCCGACACCGTTCTCCCGGCCCTGGCGGGCCTCCCCCTCGCGGAGGATCCTGAGCGGACGCAAGGCATCGGCTACTACCGGACCGCGGCGTTCAAGATCATGATCCGGACCGGCGGGGACGACTACGAGATCGGTGACGGCGGTTTCACAAGCTGGACCGCCGAGTTGATCAACGACGCCAAGGAGCGCTGCCTGATCTCCTGCCTGTCGACCGATCGGCTCCTGCGGGCGCTCCCGACCTAGTAGCCGTCGCCGCACTAGCGCCGGCCTCCGCCCAGCAACCCACCCAACATGTCCAGGATCGACCCGGCCTGTCCGCCCTGGCCACCGCTCGCTCCGCCGAGGATCGAGCCAAGGAGGTCGCCCAACCCGCCGCCGGACTGCTGCGGGGTCTGGTCGGTCGCTGCGCCGCCGCCCTGCATCCGAGAGGCCAGGTAGGACAACACGATGGGGGCGAGTAGCGGCAGCAGCTTCTTGATCAGGTCGCCGCCACCACCGCCGCCCAGATTGCTCCCCAGGGTCTGTGCCACCTGGTCGGTGTTGCCGCCGAAGACGTGTCCGACGATCTTCTGCCCGTCGTCGGTGTCGACCTGATCGAGGTCAACTCCGCCCTCCACCAGGGACGGCGAGTGCTGCTGCAGGGCGCCCGCCAGGGACGCCTCGCCCGCCGGATCTGCGGCGTTGGCCTGCATGCCGCCGAGCAGGGCGGGCAGGGCCTCGCGGACCGCTGACTCGGCGGTGCCTGGATCGACGCCGAGTTGGTCGGCCAGGGACTGCATGGGGATACCGGCGACGATGTCGTCGACGTTGCTCATGGATCGACCTCCTGGGGTTGGTATCACGGTATCGACCAGGGCGGCAGGTCCAAAGCTCGGGTGCAAGACGTCAGGAGCCCATCCATCGACCGGCTCTCCGGACGCCGCGCGCGGGTACGCTATCGCTGTTGGGTGCGGCCTTGGCGGGCCGTGATCGCGCGTAAAGAGGGGACATGAACTCACAGGAGACCCCTGAGGGCAGCCGCTCCGATGACGATTTCCTCGACTTGAGCGGAGTCGAACGCCCGGCCGGTGACCTCTCAGACAGCCGGCGGTCGGACAGTCAGCGATCGGCCGAGGAGGACGATCTCCGTGAGAGCCTCGAGGGGTTGTCGCGGCTGACGAATCGGCTAGGCCTCGAAAGCTTGCTGACCCGGGTCGCGAGCTTTGCGGTGAAGGCCATTCCCGGTGCGGATGGGGCCGGGTTGACGCTGCTGGAGGAGGATCGCACCGACACGATCGTGGCGACCGCAGCTTTTGTCCGCGAAATCGACGACATCCAGTACGGGATCGGGGAAGGACCGTGCATCACCGCGGCCCGCGAGGGTAGGACGGTGATCTCGGGCTCGTTGGGTGGCGACCCGCGGTGGCGGAGGTTCGGCGGCACGGTTGCCCGGCTCGGCGTGCACAGTGCGCTGTCCCTGCCGTTGCTGGCGCCTGACGGTGTGGTCGGAGCCATGAACGTTTATGCCCGCGGTCGGCAGGCCTTCGACGACCGGGCCGTCGAGTTGGGCGAAATCTTCGCGATTCCGGCGTCGGTGGCGGTCCAGAACGCGCAGGTGCTGGCGCAGGCCGAGCGGCTGGCGCTCAAGCTGCAGTCGGCGCTGGCGACGCGAGGCGTCATTGATCGGGCGGTCGGGATCATGATGAGCCGGAGCGGCGTCACCGAGGGCGAGGCGCTGGCCCGCTTGCGGGCGCTGAGCCAACATGAGCACCAGAAGCTGGCGGTGGTCGCTCACGGCATCGTCGACGAAGCCGTCCGTCGCGCCCGCGCCCGCCACCAGGGCGAGTGACGCGTCGCCCCACGGCACGGCTACTCATGTATTCGGCGTACAGTGATACCGACGCGGCTTTTAGGTACCTACGGTCCGTACAGCGGGCGTCATCGGGACAGCGCCCTGCTGAACCGGCCATTGCGTGATGATTAGCGAGCGGACCCGCTTCCTCGGAGCCTCTCTGTGGATTTCCCCACAGCCCTCCTGCGCGACCTCCTCCACCTCAGCAGCACCATGGATCTGGATAGCGACGAGATCACTGAGCCCTTGCGCGATCTCGTCGCCGCTCTGCACACAGCGGTGCCGTCCTACCGCGGCGTCAGTCTCACGGTGGTCGACAACGGATCTGCCGTACGACTGACCGTTCTTCCTCCCTGCTCAGAACGGTGAAGTAGTCGCAACCTCATTGCGCCTGCCGTTCGCCGTGCTCGGAGCCGGATTCTCGACGGACAGCCAGGTCGTGTTCTACGCCGGAACGCCCGGCGCCTTCGTGGATCTGGCCGCCGATCTCGGCCACGCTCTCGACGTACCGTTTACTCACGGGGGGCGTCCGACCGAAGACGGCCACGTCGGGCTCGGCGACGGGCAGCCTCATGACCAGCGGCACCTTGTCCTCGATGCCGACCTCCCGCCGCTCACCCTGGTGTCGGGGCTCACCGGACTCGACGACGTGTCCGCCATCAACCGGGCCGTCGGAATCCTCATGAACCAGGGCCACCACCCGCACCGGGCGCACGCCGAACTCCGCCGCCAGGCCACTGCGGCCGGGGTGGAAACTCCCATCTACGCTGCGCGGCTGCTGAAGCGCTGAGGTTCGCGATGCAACGAAGGTCACTCGCCTGAGCGCACCCGCAAGGCTGGTTTAGGTTGTAAACTCTTCTTGTTGCCATTGGCAGCCGGTCTGGGATCGGAGAACGCCGCACATGCCGCAGTCTCCCCAAAGCAAGCATTGCTGCCGCCCACGGTAAGTCCGGGACTGGTGCTCCGATCGGTACCTTCTCTTGTCCACAACCTCGTTGTCACCTCTTCCTGCGCGTCGCTTCGCATCGGCCGAGTCGGCGACCAACAGCCGATCCGAGGGCGCAAGCTCATCCGGGAGACCCGGTAGCAGCTTCACGGCGCTGACGCGCACCATTCAAGAACTCGGCCTGATGCGGCGCCGCTACGGCTACTACTGGACCAAGCTCATCGCTGCCGCGGTCATCCTCGTCGGCTGGGTGGTCGCCTTCGTCTGGATCGGTGACAGCTGGTGGCAGCTCGTTTCCGCCGGTGTGCTCGCGGTCCTGATGACCCAGATCGCCTTCCTCGGACACGACGCTGCGCACCGCCAGATCTTCAGGTCCGGCCGGTGGAACGACTGGGTCAGCCTGCTGCTGGCGAACCTGTTCGTCGGCATCAGCTACGGGTGGTGGCAGAGCAAACACACCCGGCACCACGCCAACCCGAACAAAGAGGGCTCCGACCCCGACATCGCCCTCACGGCGATCGCCTTCACCCCCGAGCGTGCCACCCGTCACCGCAGCCGGCTCCTGCGCTGGTTGGTCGCCCATCAGGGCTGGTACTTCTTTCCGATCCTGCTGCTCGAAGGTCTCTCGCTGCACACCGACGGCGTCCGCCGAGTCGTCGGCCGCGGCAAGGTCGAGCGCCGCTGGGTCGAGATCGGCCTTCCTGGCCGTCCGTCTCGGCGGTCTGGCCGCGCTGGTCTTCTGGGTGCTGTCACCGGAGAAGGCCATCGCCTTCCTGGCCGTCGAACTGGCCCTGTTCGGGCTCTACATGGGCTCCACCTTCGCCCCGAACCACATCGGCATGCCCTTGGTGTCGCCGAAGCTGAAGCTGGACTTTCTTCGCCGGCAGGTGCTGATGAGCCGCAACATCAGCGGCGGCCCGCTGATGTCGGTCTTCATGGGTGGACTGAACTACCAGGTGGAACACCACCTGTTCCCGTCGATGGCCCGACCGCACCTCCGCAAGATCCAGCCGCTCGTCGCCGCCTACTGTGCCGCCGAAGGCGTTCCGTACACCCAGACAAGCCTCTGGGCGGCCTACCGTCACGTCGTCGGCTACCTCAACACCGTCGGCCTCCGCGGCCGAGACCCCTTCCTCTGCCCCCTCGTCGCCAACCGTCGGGCCATCTAATCTAAGGCACGACATGGATCTCCTTGAGCGTTTGGCCCTCCTCGACTCCACCTCGCTGGTGGACGCCGGCCGCGGCGAACTTCGCGTTCTTCCGCGGACCCTCAGACCGATCCGGCCCGGACTGCGGCTAGTCGGTCCTGCCCTGACCGTCGACGCTCACAACGACCTGATGCCGGTCCTGGCGGGGCTCGAGCAGTCGGGGCCGGGTGACGTGCTGGTCGTCATGGGCAACGACGATCATGCGGTGGCCGGCGAGCTCTTTGCCACGGAGGCGCTGCGCCGCGGCGTGGCCGGCCTCGTCATCGACGGGATGTGTCGCGACAGTCGCACCCTGGCCGGGCTCGACCTTCCGGTGTACGCCAAGGGAGTAGTCCCGAGCGCCTGCCCGGCGCGGGCCGTACCCGTCGTCCAGGTGCCGATCACTATCGGAGGCGTAACGGTACGACCCGGCGATCTGGTGCTCGGCGACGACGACGGGCTTGTCGTGGCCAGCGAGCAGGAGGTTGCCGCGGTACTCGACGCCGCCGAGGCGATCCAGCGCCGCGAGGAGGCGCTACGGACCGCGATCGCCGGCGGCCGGTCGCTGTTCGACAGCCTCAACTACTCCGAGCATCTCGCCGCGGTCCGCGCCGGCGAGGACAGTGCCCTCGCGTTCTCGTCGTGAGCGTGCCTCGGTGAGCGTCCCCTACGCCAGACGGATGAGCCGGGTCCAGCCGTCGGCCATCCGCGAACTGCTCCGGCTCGGATCCGATCCAGAGATCATCTCCTTCGGTGGGGGATACCCGGACCCGGCGCTGTTCCCGGTGACCGAACTGCGCAAGGTGTACGAGGAGCTCCTGGTTCCCGAGTTTGCGGGCGCCTTGCAGTACACCGCCTCAATCGGCCTGCCGCAGCTCCGGGCCCAGGTCGCCGACCGCCTCACCCGGGACGGCACGCCGTGCGCCGCCGAGGATGTCTTGATCATCCAGGGCGGCCAGCAGGGCCTCGATCTGGCCGCCAAGCTCGTCATTGACGCGGGCGACGTGATCGTCACCGAAAACCCGACCTTCCTCGGCGCGCTGCTCGCCTTTGCGCCGACCGAGCCGGCGTACGCCCCGGTCCGGACCGACGCCGACGGCATCGACATCGACCACGTCGACGAGGTGCTCGCGGCCCACCCGCGCGCGAAGATGATCTACACCGTGCCGGACTTCCAGAATCCGACCGGCATCACGATGAGTCTGGAGCGGCGGCGCCGACTGATCGAGCTCGCGAACGCGTACGGGCTGCTCGTCGTGGAGGACTCGCCCTACCGGGCGCTCCGCTACGAGGGCACCTCCCTGCCCACGCTGAAGAGCCTCGACACCGAGGGCCGGGTGGTGCATCTCGGCAGCTTTTCGAAGATCCTCGCGCCCGGCCTCCGGCTCGGCTGGGCCACGGCCAGTCCCGACATCCTCGAGCGTCTGGGGCTGCTGAAGCTCGCCGCCGATACCCAGAACAGCACTCTGAACATGACGGCAACGTCGAACTACCTCGCTCGCCACGACATCGACTCCCACATCGCGCGGGCGATACCGGTGTACCGACACAAGCGCGACCTGATGCTGGCGACGATGAAGGAAACGTTCCCCGACGATGTCTCCTTCACCGAGCCCGATGGCGGCCTCTTCGTCTGGCTCACCTTTCCGGCCGGTTTCGACGCCGCCGCCTTCATGACCGAGACGCTCCTGCCGCAGGCCAAGATCGCGTATGTTCCCGGGGCCACCTTCTTTCCGGTCGACCAGGAGCCGAACCACGCGCGACTCAGCTTCTCCGGCGTGCCCGACGAGCGACTGGTGCACGGCGTCACCGAGCTGGGTCGGCTGCTGCACAAGGTCGTCTGAACTGAATCAGCCGATGCGTCCCGAACTCCGCCAGGCTCCGGGTCCGGCGACGAGCGGGGCGCGAACGCTGCGCCAGTACGCCGACCAACCACTGGGAGCCGACGGTTCCGGCGAGGTTGCTGAACCTTGCGCAGCCGACAGGACCGCCAGCACGGCGGCCAGTTCCTCGGCCGTCGGGTTGCCCTTGACCACACGGAGCACCGGCTCGGTCTGGTCGCTCATAGCGGGATGTTCCCGTGCTTCTTGGGTGGCAGGGTCTGGCGCTTGGTTCGCAGCAGGCGGAGCACGCGGGTGACCTCGATCCGCGTTTCGTGGGGACTGATCACCGCGTCGACGTAGCCGCGTTCGGCCGCGATGTAGGGGTTGGCCAGCTCGTCGTCGTACTCCGTGACAAGTTGCGCTCGGCGCTCGTCGGCGTTGTCGGCTCCGGCCAGTTCCTTGCGGTACAAGATGTTCACCGCACCCTGCGCACCCATGACTGCGATCTGCGCGGTCGGCCAGGCCAGGTTGAAGTCGGCGCCCAGGTGCTTGGAGCCCATCACGTCGTAGGCCCCGCCGTACGCCTTGCGGGTGATCACCGTGACCAGCGGCACGGTCGCCTCGGCGTAGGCGTAGATCAACTTCGCACCGCGGCGGATGATCCCGTTCCACTCCTGATCCGTGCCGGGCAGGAAGCCGGGCACGTCGACGAAGGTGATCACCGGGATGTTGAAGGCGTCGCAGGTCCGCACGAAACGGGCGGCCTTCTCGGAGGCGTCGATATCGAGGCAGCCGGCGAAGTGCAGCGGCTGGTTGGCCACCACCCCGACGCTCCGGCCGTCGATCCGGCCGAAGCCCACCACGATGTTCGGCGCGAACAACGCGTGCACCTCGAGGAACTCGCCGTCGTCGAGGACCCGGCTGATCACCTCGTGCATGTCGTACGGCTGGTTGGGCGCGTCCGGAATCAAGGTGTCGAGATCGCGATCGACCTCGCTGGGAGTGAGGTCGTTCTGCACGTCGAACGCCGGCGCGTCCTCGAGGTTGTTCTGCGGCAGGTAGGAGAGCAGCGCCTTGACGTAGGAGATGGCGTCCTCCTCGTCGGCGCCGAGGTAGTGGGCGTTGCCCGACTTGGTGTTGTGGGTCCGGCCGCCGCCCAGCTCCTCCATGCTGACGTCCTCGCCGGTGACGGTCTTGATCACGTCGGGGCCGGTGATGAACATCTGCGAGGTCTGGTCCACCATCACGACGAAGTCGGTCAGGGCGGGGGAGTAGACGTGACCGCCGGCGGCCGCGCCCATGATCAGCGAGATCTGCGGGATCACTCCTGAGGCGTGGGTGTTGCGGCGGAAGATCTCCCCGTACAAGCCGAGCGAGACCACGCCCTCCTGGATCCGTGCCCCACCGCCCTCGTTCAGACCGATGAGGGGGCAGCCGGTCTTCAGCGCGAAGTCGATGATCTTGACGATCTTCTCGCCGTAGACCTGGCCGAGGCTGCCCCCGAACACGGTCACGTCCTGGCTGAAGACACATACCGGGCGGTCGTCCACGGTGCCGAAGCCGGTCACCACCCCGTCGCCGTACGGGCGGCGCTTCTCCATCCCGAAGGAGGTCGAGCGGTGCCGCGCAAACTCGTCGAGCTCGATGAACGAGTCCTTGTCGAGCAGGAGCTCGACTCGCTCGCGGGCCGTCTTCTTGCCGCGGGCGTGCTGCTTCTCGACCGCCGCCTTGGACCCGGCGTGGACTGCCTCGTCGACCCGGTTCTCCAGGTCGGCCAGCTTCCCGGCGGTCGTGTGGATGTCGGCACCCCGCTCGCCGCGGTGGCCGGTGTTCGCTCCGCTCACGCTGTCCGCTCCATACGTCGCACCCTAGCCATTCGACGCTTCGATCAGGCACGTGCTGAGTAGAGTTCGGGCCGTGCCGACGTCCGATCCACTCCTGGTCGATGCTCTCCGCGCCGAGGTGCTTGGAGCAGACGGGCTTTGGCAGCAGCTGGACGTGGTGGACGAGACCGGCTCGACGAACGCGGACCTTGCCGAACGGTTCCGCCGCGGCGAGGCGAGCGGGGGCTCGGTGTTGATCGCCGATTTCCAGTCCGCCGGCCGCGGTCGGCAGGGCCGCACCTGGACGGCTCCGCCCGGGACGAGCATCGCCATGTCGGTCCTCATCACGCCCGAGGCCGTGCCGGAGTCGCGATGGACCTGGTTGCCGCTGATCGCCGGGCTCGCGGTGGCGGACGGGCTCCGCGCGGTCGCCGACGTTCGTGCCGTGCTCAAGTGGCCGAATGACGTGCTGGTCGACGAGCGGAAGATCTGTGGCGTGCTGGCCGAGCGGCTGGCTGGTGCGGCCGGGAGCGGCTGCATCCTGGGCATGGGCGTCAACGTCGATCTCACCTTGGAACAGCTGCCGGTGCCGACGGCGACATCCCTGGCCGTGATCAATCCGGAAATCGGACCGGTACGCAATCAGCTGATCGGCACTGTCTTGGCGCTGCTCGAGCTGTGGCTCGGCCGCTGGGCGGCGGGCGCCGACGACGCGATGCTCCACGCGGCGTACACCGACCGCTGTGCGACGCTCGGCCGCCGCGTCGAGCTCCACCTGGGCGCCGGCCGGGTGGTCACCGGAGTCGCCACAGCTATCGACGACGACGGGCGCTTGATGGTGGCAACCGAACAAGGGCCGGAGGCCTTCAGCGCCGGCGACGTCATCCACCTCCGCTAGGCGAGCGACAGGCTCAGGGTGCGAGTCGCCGGGCGACCACGGCATAGAGCGGGTCGCCTCGGTAGCTGCGCTCGGCGGGCGTACGCCGACTGACGTCGGGCTCGCCGAAGCCACCGGCCTGCCGCAGGTAGTCGACCACGATGGCGCAGTGGCCGGCGTCGTCGGTGGCCAGCCAGCCGTGGATGGCCTTGGTGGGAAAGCAGCGGTTGGAGAACGTGATGACGACCGGTCCACCGGGACGGAGCACCCGAGCGGCTTCGGCCAGCACCTCCACCGGGCGGATCAGGTAGTCGATGGATACGCAACACAGCACCGCGTCGAACGAGGCGTCCGGAAAGGGCAGCAGCGGATCGCGGTTGAGGTCGTGCACGATCCGCGCGGTGGCCATCGGGTTGGCGGCCAGTTCCGCGGCGTTCATGCCGAGCACCACGAGCTCGCTCGGAGGCACGCGGAGATGGGAGACCCAGGACGACATGAGGTCCAGGACCCGCCGGGACGCCCCGCTCGATCCGTCGATACCCAGGTCGGCGTATAGCTGCCCGACGGCGCTGATCGCGCCTTCGTCGATGTGGGTCACCATCCGGACCGGATCGTAGAACCGGTCGTCGGCGCTCGGGTCGTCGCGGGCGAAGAAGCCATCGGGGAAGAACTCATCAGCAGAAATCGCCACCGGCCCAGTCTGGGACCCGTATGTCAGCATGGAGATCGTGGGACTCTCGGCCAGGCTCCTGGGCGCGGACGAGTACGTGGTCATGCATATGCGGACCCACGCGTCGGCGCTGTTTTGGCCCGCTCTCGGTCTGATCGCGGCCGGCGGGCTGATCGGGGTCGGCACGGCCCTCATCCCGCCATCGTTCCGACCGGGCGGCCAGATCGCGGTCGCCCTCCTCGGACTGGCTCTCGCGCTGTGGTGGGCGATCATCCCCTACCTCCGCTGGAGCACCAGCACCTACACCTTGACCAACCAGCGGCTGATCACCCGTCATGGCATCCTCAACAAGACCGGCAAGGATTTCCCGTTGATGCGCATCCACGACGTGTCGTACGAGCAGAGCGTCCGCGACCGAATGCTGGGCTGCGGCACGCTGTACATTTCCTCGGCGGCGGAGGGCGGCCCCATCGTGTTGCCCGACGTGCCCGACGTCGAGGAGGTCCACAAGATGTTGAGCGAACTCCTCTTCTGGCGCGTTCGGTGACGGTTCGACTCGAGCGGGTAGCCGATCGGGTCGCCGAGTTGATCATGGATCGGCCGGAGGCGTTGAACGCGGTGAGCACGGCGCAGGCCCATGCTCTGTCGGAGGCGTGTGCCGAGCTGACCGCCGACGAGCGGCTCAGTGTGGTCGTGCTCAGCAGCAGTTCGACCAAGGCCTTCTGCGTCGGGGCCGACCTCAAGGAGCGTCGGAGCTTCACCGACGACGATCTGCGGGCTCAACGGCCGTGGGCCCGGGCGGCCTACGCCGCGGTGCTGGGACTGCCGATGCCCACCGTCGCGGCGGTCGAGGGGTACGCGCTCGGCGGTGGTTGCGAGCTCGCCCTGTCCTGTGACGTCATCGTGGCAAGCAGCACCGCGGAGTTCGCTCTGCCGGAGGTGGGGCTGGGTCTCATCCCGGGTGGGGGCGGCACCCAGCTGCTCACCCGCCGCCTCGGATGGAACCGCGCCGCCGACCTCATCCTCACGGGGCGCCGCATCGATGCGGCCGAGGCTGATCGACTTGGACTCATCGATCGGCTCACCGAGCCGGAGCGCGCGCGTGACCAGGCCCTGATCCTGGCCGCAGAGATCGCGCGCAACTCCCCGGTCAGCCTGCGCAGCGCCAAGCACGCCATGCGGCAGGGCTTCGACCTGGATCTGGCGTCAGCCCTGCTGATCGAGGAACAGGCGTGGGAACGGGTGGCCTACACGGCCGATCGCCGCGAAGGGATCGCCGCCTTCAACGAGCATCGGGAACCCCGGTGGCCGGATCCTCGACCGGGGAACGGGCCGAGCCGGTGAACACGAAGCGCCGGTAGGACCAGAACCGGAACAACGTCCCGAGCCCCAGTCCGATGACGTTTCCGGACAGGTTGTCCGCCAGCGGAGAGGTCAGCCCTAGCAGATAGTGGCTGATGGCCAGGCAGGCCGCGCCGATGCCGATGGCAATGGCGTTGAGGAGAAGGAAGATAGGCAGTTCGCGAGCCGGATTCCCCCGCTCACGATGGTGATAGGTCCAGTAGCGGTTGCCGAGGTAGGTGACGACGGTGGCCAGGCCGATCGCGATCACCTGCGCCGTGATCGGCTTGGGCTCGAGCACCCCCACTCCGCCCGGGCCGGCGTAGCGGAGGACGTTGAAGGTGACGAACTGAACGGCAACACCCGTCAGACCGACGATCCCGAACTTGGTCGCCTCGGAGACGGTGGGTCGTGAGCTCGCCATGGCGTCGCCCACAGTACCGGCCCTCAGCTGAGCCGGCGGACAACAAACCTCGGCGGCGACGACTCGACCAGCTCCTGTCTCCTCATGCGACACCAGGCCGCGACGTCGGGGCCGGCGGCCGGGTCGTCCGCGATCACCTCGACGACTCCACCCACGGGAACCTCGGCGATCCGGCGGGCCAACTCGATGATGGGGCGCGGGCACTTCCAGCCGAGGCAGTCCAGGACGAGTGTCGGCTCGCTCACGGGGTTCTCACCCGGGCCCTCAGCGCCGCCACGATCGGCGGGAGTGCCTCCAAGAAGGCGTCGACCTCAGCCTCGGTGGTGGTCCGGGTGAGCCCGATCCGTACGTTGCCGTGGGTGAGCGCCCCCATGGCGGCCAGGACATGCGAGGGCGTCTCCGAGTTGGCGCTGCACGCCGAGCCGCTGGCCACGGCGAAGCCGGCCCGGTCCAGTTCGAGGGTCAGGGTCTCCCCGTCGACGTACAACACACTGAAGGTCAGCAGGTGTGGCACCCGTCGCTCCGGATCTCCGGCGATATCGACGTCGGACACCGAGGCGGCGATCCCGCCGCGAAGTCGCTCGATCAACGCGAACTGCCGCGCGCCCACCGCGCTGCCGTCGGCCGACCAGAGCTCAAGTGCGACCGCCGCAGCAAAGATGGCCGGCACATCGGGAGGACCCGGCCAACGGCCGTCCTGGTAATCGTCGGTCACATACGGTGCCCGCCACCGCGCGGAGCGGCGTAGCGCGAGGAGGCCCACCGAGGTCGGCCCCCCGAAGGCACCCGCCGAGCCGACCAGCGCCGACCACCCCACGCGGCGCGCGAGGTCGATCCGCCCCAGAGCAGCCGTCGCGTCGAGTACGAGCGGCACGTCCGCGGCGGCACAGATCTCGGCCACCTCCAGGTAGGGCTGCACCGTGCCCACCTCGTGATTGGCGATCTGCACACACGCCAACGCCACCCCCTCGGCCCGTACGGCTGCGGCCCAGGCGTCGAGATCCAGGCGACCCAGATGATCGACCGGCACGTGGACCGCGGAGCCGGTTGCATCCGCGGCCGACAGCACCGCGGAATGATCAATCGTGGAGGTGACAACCGTACGGCCGATGCGCGCCCGACCCTTGGCCAGACCGGCGATGGCCGCCTGCGCGGCGTGGGGACCGGACGCCGGAAAGATGATCTCGTCCGGCCGCGCGCCGACGACGCTCGCGACGACCTCCCGGCTGCGGTCCAGAGCCTGCGCGGCGAGCCGTCCCGGTCGGTGCAGCCGCTCCGGATCCCCCCACTTGGCTTGCTGCGCCGCCATCCAGGCGTCGCGCGCCTCGGCCAGCATTGGCTCACCGGAGGAGGCGTCCAGGAACACCGCTGTCGGGGTCTCCGTCACACCGAAAGCCACACCGAAAACTTACGCGCCTCCGCCGCTGGCGCTACCGGGCTCCTGCGTTAGGGTGAGCAGCAAAGGATGGCCCCCTCCCTGCGGTACCTGGACGAAAGGCGCGATGTGAGTCGTCGGTTGGCAGCCGGTCTGGCCATGGGTGCTGCGGCGAGCACAACGTTGTTGGCGGGCTGCTCAGCTGAGTTGAACGCTCAGATCCTCAGGCTCGGCCTGCCGGAGGGCGCCAGCAGCAATTCGCCCACCATCGGCAATCTGTGGATCGGCTTCTGGATCGCCGCCTTCGCGGTCGGACTGTTCACGCTCGGCCTGATCATGTGGGCGGCGCTGAAGTACCGGCGCAAGACCGACGAGATGCCCAAGCAGAACCGCTACAACCTGCCGATGGAGATCCTTTACACGGTGGTGCCGTTCATCGCGGTCGGAGTGCTCTTCTACTTCACGGTGATCGCCCAGAATCGTGTTCTGGAGAAGGCAGCCGAGCCTGAGGTCACCGTGGACGTGGTGGGCCAGAAGTGGTCATGGACGTTCAACTACCTGGAGGCGGATAACCCGGCCGTCGGTCAGGACGTCTGGAACGCCGGCACGATCTCGAAGACGCCCGATCTTTACCTGCCGGTCGGTAAGTCGGTGCGGTTCAATCTGTCCTCACCCGACGTCATTCACTCGTTCTGGGTGCCCGCGTTCTACCAGAAGTTGGATGTCGTTCCGGGGCGGAACAACTCTTTCGACATGACGCCCACCAAGCTCGGCACGTTCCAGGGCAAGTGCACCGAGCTGTGCGGCACTTACCACTCGGCCATGTTGTTCAACGTCCGGGTGGTTTCCGAAGAGGAATACAACACCTACCTGAAGAGCCTGGTGGCCGCGGGCCAGACCGGAACGGCGAAGGGCCCGCAACTTGAACAGGAGGGCGAATGACCACGCTCGAGCGCACCGCCGCTCCCACTGAGCTGGCGGTTCCGACCCGGCGACTGGGCACGCACGTCTGGAAGTGGGTCACGACCACCGACCACAAGGTGATCGGCCACCTCTACTTCATCACGTCGATGGGCTTCTTCTTCTTTGCCGGCATTTTGGCCCTCGCCATCCGGGCCGAGCTGGCCTTCCCGGGTCTGCAGTACCTGTCGTACGAGACCTACAACCAGTTCTTCACCATGCACGGCGCGATCATGCTGCTGCTCTTCGCGACCCCGCTCTTCGCCGGCTTCGCCAACGCGATCATGCCCCTGCAGATCGGTTCACCCGACGTCGCGTTCCCGCGGCTCAACATGTTCTCGTACTGGACGTACCTATTCGGCGGCCTCGTCGCCTGCTCCGGCTTCCTGACCCCGGACGGGGCGGCCAGCTTCGGCTGGTACGCCTACACGCCGCTGAGCGACGCGGTCAACTCTCCCGGCGTCGGCGGAGACCTGTGGATCATGGGTCTCTACATGGCCGGTATCGGCACACTGCTGGGTTCGGTCAACTTCGTCACCACCATCGTCACGATGCGGGCCCCGGGCATGACCATGTTCCGGATGCCGATTTTCACCTGGAACATCTTCGTGACCTCGATCCTGGTGCTGATGGTCTTCCCGATCCTGGCCGCGGCCCTGCTGGTGCTGGAGGCCGACCGAGTATTGGGCGCTCATATCTTCGACGCGGCCACGGGCGGCGCCATGCTGTGGCAGCACCTGTTCTGGTTCTTCGGGCATCCCGAGGTCTACATCATCGCGTTGCCGTTCTTCGGCATCATCACCGAAGTGCTGCCGGTGTTCAGCAAGAAGCCGATCTTCGGCTACGTCGGCCTGGTCGGGGCAACCATGCTGATTGGCGCCCTGTCGATGGCGGTCTGGGCCCACCACATGTACGTGACCGGAGCGGTCAGCCTGCCGTTCTTCTCCTTGATGACGTTCCTGATCGCGGTCCCGACCGGGGTGAAGTTCTTCAACTGGATCGGCACCATGTGGGGGGGCAACATCACCATGGCCACCCCCATGCTCTGGGCCGTGGGCTTCTTGGTCACCTTCCTGTTCGGTGGACTGACCGG
This sequence comes from uncultured Actinomycetota bacterium, assembly GCA_963791865.1. Classification (GTDB taxonomy): domain Bacteria; phylum Actinomycetota; class Actinomycetes; order Propionibacteriales; family Propionibacteriaceae; genus Microlunatus. The sequence continues at coordinate 48,118 of CAWBUC010000019.1, read as the reverse complement.
CATCATCCTGGCCGCGCCGCCGCTGGACTTCCACCTCAACGACTCCTATTTCGTAGTGGCGCACTTCCACTACGTGGTGTTCGGCACCGTGGTGTTCGCGATGTTCGCCGGCTTCTACTTCTGGTGGCCCAAGTTCACCGGCCGGATGCTGGATGAGAAGGTCGGTCGGATCCACTTCTGGATGCTCTTCGTCGGCTTCCACACCACCTTCCTCGTGCAGCACTGGCTGGGGGTGGAGGGCATGCCTCGCCGCTACGCCGACTACCTGCCGAACGAGGGCTTCACGATCCTCAACCAGGTGTCCTCGGCCGGCGCCATCCTGCTCGGCGCGTCCATGCTGCCGTTCCTGTACAACGTCTGGAAGACCCGCAAGGCGCCGCTGGTCACCAGCGACGACCCCTGGGGCTGGGGCCGGTCCTTGGAGTGGGCCACCTCCTGCCCGCCGCCGCGGCACAATTTCACCTCGATCCCGCGCATCCGTTCCGAGTCGCCGGCCTTCGACCTTCACCACCCCGAGGTGGCGCTCGCTGAGTACCCAGCCAACGAGGCCGCTCCTGGTGAGTTGATCGACGCCGGTGAGGACGCGGGCCGGGTCGAGGAGCTGCGGGCCCGGGTCAAGGGCCAGTCGGAGGACGTCATCGGGGAATCGACCGAGCAGACGAAGTCACCGTACGCGGAAGGGGAGGATCCCCGGTGAAGGTCGAAGCGTGGATCTTCGGCACCCTGGTCATCTTCTTCATCGTCGTGACCCCGATCTACTGGTTCACCAGCAACGAGATCACCGGCACCGCGGCGTTGATCTTGACCTTATTCCTGACCCTGATGATCGGCGGCTACTTCGGTCTGGTCTCCCGCCGGATCGATCCCCGCCCGGAGGACAAGAAGAACGGTGAGATCGCCGAAGGCGCCGGCGAGTTGGGCTTCTTCCCACCGAAGAGCATCTGGCCGCTGGCCAACGCGCTCACCTTCCTGCTCGTGATCTTGGGCCCCGTCTTCGGCTGGTGGCTGACGATCATCGGCTTCGGGGTCGGCCTCTTCGCCCTGTGTGGCTGGATCTACGAGTTCTACCGCGGCGACTACGCACACTGACCGCTTCTTCTTAGTTCGCTCGCGCACGCTGGCGCTCAAGACGACGCCTTCCTCTCTCACTCGCACGACGAAAAGCGTGTCGCACTCGTTCGCTCGTCCAGGCGCCGCCGCGCCAGCTAACGACGCTCGACGAACTGGTGGTTTCTCACCGCCGCGCCTGACTAACGACGCTCGCAGAACGGTAGCTGGGTTCGTGCCTTGGACTCAGTAGAGGAAGATCGGCCACCAGTCGCGGTTGTGCGCATGAACGATGGCCAGGAAGACGATGGCATCGAAAAGCAGGTGGACGATCAGCACGTAGCCCAGAGAGCGGGTCCTCGAGAACAGGTAACCCTGCACCAGTGCGAACGGGATGGTGAGCAGCGGCCCCCAGACCCGATAGCCCAGTTCCCAGAGGAAGGACACGAAGATCACCATCTGCAACAGGTTGGCCTGCCACACCGGAAAGTGCCGACACAGGAGCGCGAAGCAGGTGGCGACGAAGAACAGCTCGTCCCAGGTGCCGACTGCGTTGACGCCGATGAAGAACCGGGTCAGCTCCGATCCGTCGGTGATCTGCGGCCAGTTCAGGTAGGCGCCCGAGCGGATGAAGTAGAAGGGCAGGAGGGCCCAGCCCAGGAACGGCACGACGAACAGATAGGCGAGCTGGCCCTTGGTCTTCTTCTGGCGGCTGCGCCACGGGAACCGTATTGCCTTGCGTTTGTAGACGAAACGGTCGATCAAGAATGGCACCGAAACCGCGAGAGCCAGCGTGACGCCGATTCGGATGAACGCCGGCCAGCTGACGTCCGCCTCTACCGACGTCAGCGAGACGATCCCGACCCCGATACCGATCAGCAGCAGATCCTGGGCCAAGGCGCGCTCGAGGATCAAGGCGAGCACGAGGGAGCCGATCAGCAGCGGGTATCCCACCAGCGGTTCCCGCAAGGCGAAGAGGAAAAACGCCGCCGTGGAGAGAGCACCGGCAGCCACCAGCTTCCAGTGCAGGTTCGGTGCCGGCTCGCTCAGCGCGCCGGTCTGGCTCTGGCCCGGGTCCGGCTGCGCCGTGGCGGTTGCGTCCTCCATACCCTCATAGTGCCGTGCGTTGCGGGGAATACTGTCGGCCCGACGACAGCTCCGCAGTATTCTCGGCCGCATGTGCCGAAACATCCGTCCCCTGAACAACTTCGAGCCACCGGCGACAAGCACGGAGGTTCACGACGCGGCGTTGCAGTACGTACGCAAGATCGCCGGGACGACGAAGCCGTCCAAGGCCAACGAGGAGGCGTTCAACGCGGCGGTCCACGAGATCGCGCACGCGACGCACCACCTGCTCGAGCATCTGACCAACAGCGCTCCGCCCAAGAATCGCGCGGAGGAGGCGGCCAAGGCGCGGGCTCGTTCCGCGAAGCGCTTCGCCACCGCCTGAACCCGCATGTCCATCGAGATCCTGCGCTACGCAGCCTTCACCGCCAACGGAAGGGGTGGAAACCCGGCTGGCGTCGTGCTCGACGCCCGCGGCCTCGCTGAGGCTGAGATGCTGGCCATCGCCGCCGAGCTGGGATACTCGGAGACCGCCTTCGTCACCGAGCCGCTCGACAGCGCCGGTCGGGCCCGCGTCCGCTACTTCGCGCCCCTGCAGGAGGTGCCGTTCTGCGGACACGCCACGGTGGCCACGGCGGTGGCGTTGGCCGAGCGCGGGGCGCCCGCCGACCTCGGTTTCGATACGGCTGCCGGCTCGGTGCTGGTTCGCACCGAGCGAGCCGCCGAGGGGTTCTCGGCGGAGTTGACCAGTATTCCGCCGACGGTCACCGACGCAGACACGGAACTCGAGTTCGAGGTGGTCGAGGCGTTGCGCTGGAACGCTGAGGAGCTCGACTCGTCCTACCCACCGGCCGTCGCCGATGCGGGAGCCCGTCACCTCGTGCTGGTGACCCGCACCCGAGAGCGGCTGGCCGACCTCGACTACGACTTCGACCGCATGGCCACGCTGATGCGCGCCCACAACCTGATCACGCTGCAGTTGATTTGGCCGGAGTCAGCTGACCGGTATCACTCGCGCAATCCCTTCGCCGGCAGCGGCGTCGTCGAAGACCCGGCCACGGGTGCCGCGGCGGCCGCCTTCGGCGGCTACCTCCGGCACTACGGCAAGATCGCCGACGACGCCGTCTTCACCATCAGCCAGGGCGTCGACATGGGACGTCCCAGCGAGATCAAGGTCCGGCTGGTGACCGGACAGCCTGGCGTCCGGGTCAGGGGCTACGCCGGCCCGCTGGCCCAGGACTGATCGAGCCCACGTCACCAGCTGACGTTGAGCGGACGGCCCTCGTCATAACCAGACGGTGACTGCACGCCTACGACGGCTTGGTCGGACAGCTCGGCCAGCGTCGTTGCGCCGGCGTAGGTGCAGCTGCTGCGGACCCCGGCCACGATCGAGTCGATCAAGTCCTCGACACTGGGCCGTTCCGGATCGAGGTACATCCGCGAGGAGGAGATGCCCTCCTCGAAGAGGGCGGCTCGGGCCCGGTCGAACCCGCTGGCGTCTCGCGTCCGCATCTTCACGGCTCGCGCGGAGGCCATGCCGTACGACTCCTTGTACATGCGGCCTTGAGGATCGGTCATCAGATTCCCGGTGCTCTCGTACGTGCCCGCGAACCAGGAGCCGATCATCACGCTGCCCGCCCCGGCAGCCAGGGCCAGGGCCACGTCCCGCGGGTAGCGGACGCCGCCGTCCGCCCAGATCGATCTCCCCAGGTCCCGGGCGGCGGCGGCGCACTCCAGCACGGCGCTGAACTGCGGCCGGCCAACGCCGGTCATCATCCGCGTCGTGCACATCGCTCCTGGGCCGACCCCGACCTTGATCACGTCCGCACCGGCGCCGGCCAGATCGACGACACCGTCCGCAGTGACGACGTTGCCGGCGACGAGGCGGACCCGCTGGCCGGTGGCGTCGGCGCGGCGGTCACGGACCTCGCGGACGGACTTCAGCGCGGTCAGCATCTTGTCCTGGTGGCCGTGGGCGGTGTCCACCACGAGCGCGTCGATACCGCGCGTCGAGCAACCGCTCCGTACGCGCCGCCACGTCACCGTTGATCCCAACGGCCGCGCCAACCATCAACCGGCGCGCGGCGTCCAACGCCGGCCGGTAGAGGGTCGACCGTACGGCCTGCGTGCGGGTCATCACCCCGACCAGCAGATCCTCGCTCACGACCAGCGCCACGTTCAGATGCCGGCCGGACAGCGCCTCGAAGATGTCGTCGGGCGCGGTGCCGGGCGACACCGTGAGAAAGTCCGACGACAGCACCTCGTGTACCTGGGCGAACCGATCGACGTCGATGGCGTCCACCTCGGCGACGGTGCCCAGGGCATGCCCGCCCTCCACCACGACAACGACCCCGTGCGCCCGTTTGGGCAACAGGGACAGGGCTTCTCCGACGGTCGTATGGGGTGTCACCGTCACCGCCGTGTCGAAGACCGGATGTGAGGCCTTCACTTTGGCCACCGTCCGGGCCACCACATCGGTGGGAATGTCCTGCGGCAGGATGGCGAGACCGCCCCGTCTGGCGACGGTCTCGGCCATTCGCCGGCCCGAGATCGCGGTCATGTTGGCCACCACCAGCGGCAGGGTGGTCCCGATGCCGTCCGTGCTGGTCAGGTCGACGTCGAGACGGGACGTGACGGCCGAGCGATTCGGCACCATGAAGACGTCGGAGTAGGTCAGGTCGTACCGCGGGTTCGAGGTCAGTCGCACATCCTCATTCTCGCGCGCTTATTCTCGCTCCGTATCGCCACGTACGCTGACCGCTGTGACACCTGCTGCTGCCAGTGGCGACTACGATCGTGACACCAACTACATCACCACCCGGATCACCCGTGATGGAGGCGACGGCTACGCCGTCGAGCCGGGCCGATATCGGCTGATCGGCGCTCGGGCCTGTCCCTGGGCCAACCGGGCGATCATCGTTCGCCGCCTCCTCGGACTGGAGGCCGTGATCTCGCTGGGTCTGTGCGGCCCGACGCACGACGAGCGCAGCTGGCGGTTCGACCTCGATCCCGGCGGAGTCGACCCGGTCCTCGGCTACGAGCGACTGCAGCAGGCGTACTTCGCCCGTGACCCCGGCTACGAGCGCGGGATCACGGTTCCGGCGGTCGTCGACATCGAGACCTTGGCGGTGGTCACCAACGACCTCCGGCCGATGGTGTTGGACCTGGCCCTGGAATGGGTGGAGCACCATCGGCCCGGGGCGCCGGATCTGTATCCCGACGCCATGCGGGACGAGATCGACGAGCTCGCCGGCCTGACCTACCGCGACGTCAACAACGGCGTCTACCAGTGCGGTTTCGCCAGCTCCCAGGCGGCGTACGAGAAGCCGTTCCGGCGTCTGTTCGAACGGCTCGACTGGCTCTCGGACCGTCTCGCCGACCGTCGCTATCTCATGGGCGACACGATCACCGAAGTAGACGTCAACCTGTTCACGACCCTGGCCCGGTTCGATGCGGTCTACCACACCCACTTCAAGTGCAACCGGAACAAGCTGTCCGAGATGCCGGTGCTCTGGGCGTACGCGCGCGATCTCTTCCAGACCCCGGGCTTCGGTGACACGATCGACTTCACCCAGATCAAGCAGCACTATTTCATCGTGCACACCAACCTCAATCCGTCGCAGATCGTTCCCGCCGGCCCGCGGCTGACCGGCTGGGCCAGCCCGCACTTCCGCGAACAGTTGGGTGGGCATCCGTTCGGGGACGGCACTCCACCGGACCGTACGCGCCAGAGCGAAGCCGTTCCCGCCGAGCACGGAGCGCTGGCCGCCTGAAACGCACCGCAGCCGGGCTCATCGTGCTGGCTCTGGTGGTGGGCCTCGGGCTCCTGGCCGTGCGCCTGGCTCAGCGGAATGACTCCGGCCCCGCTCCGGTGACCGACACACCGTCGGGGGTGCCGGCTCGCCCAGCCGACGCCGAACGGCTCGTGGTGCGCTACGTGTACGACGGCGACACGCTACAGCTCCAGGCGTCCCGGCCCGGGCGGATCGTCACCACCACGGCCAAGATCCGGATCCGGTTGATCGGCATCGACGCACCCGAGATGCGTCCCGAGCCGGAGTGCTTCGGTCCGGAGGCCACTGATCGTCTGCGCGCGCTGGCTGGACCCGGGACTCCGGTCTGGGTGGCGACCGACCGGGAGAGTCCGGACCGATACGGGCGCCCGCTGTTCCTCGTCTGGACCGAGGACGGGCGGCTGGTCAACTACGACCTGGTGGCGGAGGGCTACGCGGAGGCGATCCGGATCCGGCCGAACGTGACCTACTGGCCGCTCCTCCGGGACACCGGGGCGGCCGCGAAGTCCGCTCGCCGCGGGCTCTGGGGCGCCTGCTGAGTCCTACCGAGCGCGAGCGAGAAAAGCACCGCAACGCCAGCGAAACAATCGGTCGATACGGTGACCGGATGCACCTGGCACCGTCGGACGCCGAGAAGTTGTTGATGTCCGTGGCGGGCATCGTGGCCCGGGACCGCCTCGAGCGCGGCGTCAAGCTCAACTACCCGGAATCCGTTGCCCTGCTCAGCACCTGGGTCGTCGAACGCGCTCGCGAAGGCAGCCGGGTCGACGAGCTGATGAGCTCCGGCCGGGAGGTGCTGACCCGCGATCAGGTGATGGACGGCGTGCCCGAGATGATCACCGACGTCCAGGTCGAGGCCACCTTCCCGGACGGTCGCAAGCTGGTCACGCTGCACCAGCCGATCCAGTCGAGGACCCAGGTCCACATTCCCTGACAGGGGAGCAGTAGTGGTCTGGAGCCTGGCATGGTCGGCGGACCGGGTCAGGGGTGGAAGCCGGTGGCCTCGTCGGCGGTGCGCAGCCGGTCGGCGAGATCGAACAGGCTGAAGCGGTGGTCGACACCCTCTTTCAGGACAAGGACCGTGAGTGACGAGCCGAGCGGGCTGGCTCGAGTTTGGGATCGCAACGCAGGCGAAACATTCGGCGGCTACCGTGGCGGCGGTCCGGGCGTCCCGAGGCCGGCGCGTCGAGGAGGAGGCAGGATGGCTGGTGCGTCCGCGACCGGGCCCGGTGCGATCAGGGTGGCTCCCGGTGAGCTGGAGCTCAACGCCGACCGCGGTCCGGAGCAGCGCGGCGAGCTGACCTTCGTCAACACGGCCGATCGCCCGATCCAGATCGGCTCTCACATTCATCTGCCGGATGTGAACTCCGGACTGGAATTCGATCGGACCGCGGCCCAGGGGTTCCGCCTCGATATCCCGGCGGGCACGGCGGCCCGCTTCGAGCCGGGCGCGTCCCGTACGGTCGCCATCGTCTCGCTGGGTGGAGCCCGGCAGATCCCGGGAATCCAGATCCGCAGGGAACGCTGATGGTGCGGATCAGCCGAGCGGACTACGCCGCCATCTACGGGCCGACGGCCGGCGACCAGATCCGGCTGGGTGACACCGATCTCTGGATCGAGATCGAGCAGGACCTGACCTTCGGTGGGGAGGAGTCGGTCTTCGGCGGCGGCAAGTCGATCCGCGAGTCGATGAATCAGTCGGAGGTCACCAGGGCCGAGGGTGCCCTGGACACCGTTATCACCAACGCCGTGATCTTGGACCACTGGGGAATCGTCCGCGCCGACGTCGGCATCCGTGACGGGCGGATCGTCGGAATCGGTCGCAGCGGCAATCCCGCGATCGCCGACGGCGTCGACCCGGCCCTGGTCATCGGTGTCAGCACTGACGTCATCTCCGGCGAGGGCAAGATCCTCACGGCCGGTGGATTCGACAGCCATGTCCACTTCCTGTCCCCGTCCCAGATCGTCGAGGCGCTCGCGGCGGGTCTCACCACCCTCGGCGGCGGTGGCACGGGGCCGTCGGAGGGGTCCAAGGCGACCACCGTCACGCCCGGCGCCTGGCACCTGAAGCAGACTCACCGATCCCTGGACCCGTTCCCGGTCAACCTGCTACTGCTCGGCAAGGGCAACACCGTGTCGGCCGCCGCGTTCGAGGCGCAGGCGCTCGCCGGGGCGGGCGGCTACAAGCTGCACGAAGACTGGGGGTCCACGCCGGCCGCGCTCGACGCTGCCCTGTGCGGGGCGGAGGAGTGGGGTCTGCAGGTCGCCCTGCACTCGGACTCGCTCAACGAGGCCGGGTTCGTGGCCAGCACGATCGACGCCATCGCGGGTCGCAGCATCTCGGCGTTTCACGTCGAAGGCGCCGGCGGCGGGCACGCCCCGGACATCATGACCATCGCGGGTCTGCCCAACGTACTGCCCGGCTCGACCAACCCGACGCTCCCGCACACCGTCAACACCGTCGCCGAGCACCTCGACATGCTCATGGTGTGCCATCACCTGAACCCGGCGGTGCCCGAGGACATGGCGTTCGCCGAATCGCGGATCCGGGCGACGACCATCGCCGCCGAAGATCACCTGCACGACCTGGGCGCCATCTCGATCACCTCCTCCGACGCCCAGGCGATGGGCCGGATCGGGGAGGTGATCACCCGGACGTGGCAGGTGGCGCACGTCATGAAGGCGGTGCGCGGCGAGTTGAGTGGTTCTCTGCCTGCCGACAACTTCCGGGCGCGCCGCTACGTGGCGAAGTACACGATCAACCCGGCGATCAGCCACGGTGTCGATCACGAGATCGGCTCGATCGAGGTCGGCAAGCTCGCGGACCTGGTGCTCTGGGACCCGCGGTTCTTCGGCATGAGCCCGAGTGTGGTGATCAAGGGCGGCGGCATCGTGGTCGGAGCCTTGGGAGATCCGAACGCCTCCATCCCGACCCCGCAGCCCGTGCTCATGCGGCCCGCGCTGTACTCCCCGAGTGGTTCCAGGTTGTCCCAGTCGTACGTGGCTCCGGCCGCACTCGAGGCCGGCTTGGCCGACGAACTCGGGCTCGGCAGGGAACTGGTCGCGGTCCGGCCGACCCGCAATGTCGGCAAGGCTGACATGATCAACAACGACGCCCTGCCGGACATCGTCATCGACCCCGAGACCCACGGCATCACGGTGGACGGGACCGAAATCGTCCCTGCGCCGGCGGAGCGGCTGCCGCTGGCCCAGTTGTACAAGCTGTTCTGACCGGAATGTCAGCCCCCTACCTGAGCCTGTTGCTGGCCGACGGCCGCCTGCCGACCGGCGCGCACACGCAGTCGGCCGGGGTCGAGCCCGCGCTCGCCCATGGGATGGAGATCGACCAGCTGCCCGAATACGTCGCGGTGCGCCTGGAGACAGTGACCGAGACAGAGGCCGCGACGGCCGTGGTGGGGCGGCACGTCGCACTGTCGTTCCCTGAGCTTGTCGAAGGGTCCGAAGGATCCGAAGCGCTCGCGTCAGTCGACCGGGCCTGGCGGGTCCGGACGGTTTCGGACGCCATGCGCGACGCGTCGGATCTGCTGGGACGCAGCTATCTGCGGCTGGCGGCGTCGGTGTGGGACGAAGCTCGCGGCCTGAGCTCGTCGAAGACCCCGAAGAACTGGTGCCGGCCGGTGGTGGTGGGGGTCGCGGCCGCCTTGGCGGGTCTTGACGCGGCGCAGACGGCCCGGCTCGTGGCGTACGACGACGTCCAGACGGCAGTCGCCGCCGCGCTGAAGCTCCGTCCGTTCGATCCGGCGCAGGGAGTGGTCTGGGCGGCCGAGGCCGTGGGCGCGGTGGAAGCGCTCGTCCAGCGGGTGGCCGGATTGATTGACAGCAGTGAGATACCGGCGCGGGCTGCTCCGCAGCTGGAGGAGTGGGCCCAGCGACACCGTGACACCGAAAGGCGGCTGTTCCGTGCTTGAGAACTACGAACCAGGTGATCCTTCGACAGGCTCAGGACCCGGACGGGCGTTGCGGCTCGGCGTCGCCGGCCCGGTCGGCACCGGGAAGAGCTCCCTGATCGCCCTGCTGTGCCGCGAGCTCGGCGACAGCCTGAGTCTGGCGGTGATCACCAACGACATCTACACCGACGAGGATGCCCGCTTCCTCCGCTCGGCGGGCGTGCTGGCCCCCGAACGGATCCGCGCCGTGGAGACCGGTGCCTGCCCACATACGGCGATCCGTGACGACGTCAGCCAGAACCTGCTGGCCGTGGAGGACCTGGAACGTGACTTCGCCCCGGTCGACGTGGTGTTGGTGGAGTCGGGCGGCGACAACTTGACCGCCACCTTCTCCCCGGCCCTGGTCGATGCGCAGTTCTTCGTGCTCGACGTGGCCGGGGGAGGCGACGTGGCCCGCAAGGGCGGCCCGGGCATCTCCGGAGCCGACGTCCTGGTGGTCAACAAGACCGACCTGGCCTCCTACGTCGGCGTTGACGTACCGCAGATGGTGCGCGACGCCGAGGCGGCGCGCAACGGGCGTACGGTCATCGCCCTGTCGCGCACCGACCCGGGCTCGGTCGCCTTGCTCACAGAATGGGTGCTGGACACCCTCGCCGCCTTCCGGGGCGGCTCCCACGTCTCGCGCGACCCCGGGCCGATGGCCGCGCACACCTCATGCGCACCGCCACGCCGACGGCACGGTCAACGTGCACTGAGGTGACCACGCGCGTCGAGGTCACGTGCCGTGCTGGGCGGCTTCGGTTCCGAAGCACGGCTGGACTGCTCCGAGCCATGCGGCTGCATGCGCCTCCGGAGAGGTGCCGGGTGGCCCTGGTGGCGACGACCGCGTTGCTCCTCGGCGGCGACGCCGTCGAGCTCGAGGTCCATGTCGGCGCAGGGGCTTGCCTCGAGCTGAGCGACGTCGCCGGAACGGTGGCATACCACGGGCGCGGCCGATCGGCGTCGTGGAGCACCCGAATCGAGCTCGACGCAGGCGCCGAACTGGTGTACGCCGGCCAGCCGTTCGTGGTCGCCGACGGAGCCGAGGTCAGCCGGACGCTGAGGCTGGACGCCGCCGCCGGAGCCTCCGCGATCATTCGTGAAACGCTGATCCTCGGCCGCACGGGCGAGGTCGGCGGGTCCGTACGCAATCGCTCTGTGATCCGCCGAGAAGGGGTAGACCTGCTGGTGGAGGACCAGTTCTTCGGGCCCCGGTCCCGTGGTCGGCCCGGGCTTCTCGGGGCGGCTCGGGTCATCGACAGCTTGCTGGCTCTCGGCGCCGATCCTGGTCGTGTGCCGAAGACGGCCGTTCGCTTCGCCCTCCTGGAACCAGGCAGCTCCGTGACCCGGTTCCTGGGTCGCTCCCTTGCCGATTCGGGGCTGAACCCTGCGGCCGGCGGCCACTTCACCCAGCAACCCTCTACTTCACGTGGTGTGTACGCCACGTGAAGTGGGGGAATGCCAGGAAACCTGATAAACCGAGCGCTGTGCCCGGGCCGCGTCAGCCGGCCGAGTTCAGCCCGATTCGGTTGCCTTCGGTGTCTTCGAAGTAGGCGAAGAAACCCCGCCCGCCGCCGATCTCGGTCTTGCCGAGCAGCACTGTGCCACCCGACGCGGGCACTCGGTCGAGGATCGCGCTGAGGTCGTCGCCACCGTTGAGGTAGACGACCGAGCCGTCGTGGCTGGGCACGAAGCCCTCGCCCTTCAGCAGGGTGCCGGTCACCTCCGCCGGCGGGAAGAGCGCGCCCTCGATGCCCGGGGCGCTGTAGCGCGTAAGCGTGGCACCGAGGATCGTGCCGTAGAACTCCGTCGCGCGATCCAGGTCGACCACCGGTATGTCGAACCAGTTGAGTGCATTGGCCATGAGTCCGAGTCTGCCCGAATACGGATCGATCTGCTGCCGACCGAATCGCACGATCGCGACTAGGAGCCGTCCGCACCCGTAGTCGCGTCGCCGCTCGGCTCGGCCGCGGCGGTCGGGTTGCTCTCGGCGGCCGAGGGTGAGGACGGCTCGTCAGACGTCTCGGAGGTCGGCTCGCTCGACGGCCCGCTGTTCGGTTCCGACGACTCCTCCGTCGACGGTTCCGGTGTGTCGCTCGACTCCTCCGACGGGGACGCGCTGGGCTCCCGCTCGTCGGCGCTCGAGGTGCCGGGCCCGGGCTCACGGACCTGCTCGAAGGTGGTGCCGGAGCCGCCGGACAGCGCCTGACCCGAGATCAGCTCGAGGCCGGTGACGGCTGCTACGGCCAAAGCGAATGTCGCGATTGCGCCGACCAGGATGCGCTTCCAGAGCCGTCTGGAGCGCCACCACGTCGGCGCCGACCCGAAACGCCGAACCACAGGCTCAGGGCGCACCTCGGCAGCGGGTGCCGCGGCCGCATCGGGTTCGATCCGGGCGGTGTCCTCGGTCACGATCTCGATGCGCGTCGGCGTTCCGTTCGCCGCGCCGGTCCAGACGGAGCGCACTTTGTCGCTCGTACGCCGAAGCGATGCGGTGTAGAGCGAGCCGGCGACCGCCGCGATGATGCTGGCCAGCGCCGCGCCGGTCACCGTGCCGGCGACGCTGAGCCGAGAGCCCAGGAACGCGGCGGTCATCGCGGCCAATGCGCCACCCACGATCTGGGTGACGGACAGGTCGAGGCCTTTGCTCGACTCCGGCTCAGCCTCGGAAGTGGGGGCAGATTTCGTTTCGGTATTCACAGGCATGACGTCTGGCCCCAACGTCAGACCGGCCCGGATCGTTACCGAATACGGGCCAGGGTGATGAACCCCACACTGCGCCTTCCGGCTCGCGCACGCTTCGCGCCTCCCGGCTCGGTCTTCCTCTCTCACTCGCAGACGAAAAGCGTGTCTGCTCCTTCGCTCGTCCAGACCGAGCCCGGCGCTCCGCTAACGACGCTCGCCGGGGTGCGTCTTCCGGCTCGCGCACGCTTCGCGCCTCCCGGCTCGGTCTTCCTCTCTCACTCGCAGACGCAGCAGCCGACAGCGTCGCTCCGCTCGGGGGAGCGTGTCTGCTCCTTCGCTCGTCCAGACCGAGCCCGGCGCTCCGCTAACGACGCTCGCCGGGGTGCGTGCCTCCTACCGCGGACGAGGTGCGGATGTCAGCTCAGTGTGCGGCCTTGTTGTAGAACTCAGGCTCGTCCTTACCGGACTCGAGCTCTCCGTGACCGTTCCCGTGACCGTTCCCGTGACCGTCGCCGATCGCATGTCCGCTGTCGCTGGGGGGATAGGAGTGACCGTGGCTGTGCGCCTCGACCTCGTGGTTGAGGTGTGCGGCCGCCTCCTCGAGCTCGGCCCGGGTCGGCTTCCGCAACTGGTCGATGAAGTAGAACCGGGTCGCGCGACGTCGCAGTTGCTCGAGCTGATACTGCCGGTCGGTCATGTCGCCCTGGTCGCCACCCGGCACCAGCGCCATCGGCTCGACGTGCTGCGTGAGCGTGTAGGCCTCGCCCTCGCTGATCGGCACGTGGCCCTCGGAGTACGCACCGGAAGGGTCGCGCACGATGATGCCGCTCTCCGAGCCGTGCAGGAGCCGTTCCGCATCGGCGCGCTGCAGACCGACGCAGATCCGCTTGGTGATCAGGAACGCCAGGACCGGGCCGACGAAGACCGCAACTCGCAGGAAGTAGGTCACCGCATTCAACGACACGCTTGAACTGGGTCGCCACGAGGTCGTTGCCGCCACCGATCCAGAGCAGGCCATAGCAGGTCATGGCCGCGACGCCGAAGGCCGTGCGGGTCGGCGCGTTGCGCGGGCGGTCGAGGATGTGGTGCTCGGCCTTGTCGCCGGTGACCCACTGCTCGACGAACGGGTAGATGGCCATCAAACCGAACATCAGGCCCATGATGCCGAGGCCAGGGATGGCCACATTCCAGGACCACGTGGTACCCCAGATATGGGTCTCCCAGTTCGGCATGATCCGGATGCCACCCTCGACGAAGCCCATGTACCAGTCGGGCTGCGATCCGGCGGTGATCATGGCCGGGTTGTACGGACCGTACGTCCACACCGGGTTGATCTGCATGAAGCCACCCATCAGGGTGATCACGCCGAAGACGATGAAGAAGAAGCCGCCGGCCTTGGCCATGTAGACCGGGAAGACCGGGTAACCGACCACGTTGCCGTCGGTGCGGCCGGCGCCGGGGAACTGGGTGTGCTTGTGGTAGACGACGAGGGCCAGGTGGGCCCCGATCAACCCGAGCAGCACCGCCGGGACCAACAAGATGTGCACCATGTAGAGCCGCGGAACGATCAGTTCGCCGGGGAACTCACCGTCGAAGACGAAGAACTCTGCCCAGGTGCCGATGATCGGGACGGACGCGGATCAGGCCGTCCACGAAGCGCAGGCCGGTGCCGGACAGCAGGTCGTCGGGTAGGGAGTACCCGGCGAAGCCCTCGATGACGCCCATGGCCAGCATGGCCACACCGATCAGCCAGTTGATCTCGCGCGGCTTGCGGAAGGCACCGGTGAAGAAGATGCGCAGACTGTGGGCCAGCATGGCCGCGACGAAGAGCATGGCCGCCCAGTGGTGCATCTGCCGGATCAGCAGACCGCCGCGAATGTCGAACGAGAGCGCCATGGTCGACGCGAACGACTCCGACATGGAGATACCGCGGAGCAGTTGATACGTGCCCTCGTACTCGATCTCGGCCATCGACGGCTTGTACCAGATGGTCAAGAAGACCCCGGTGAGCAGCAAGATGATGAAGGAGTAGAGCGCGACCTCACCGAGCAGGAACGACCAGTGGTCGGGGAACACCTTGCGGATGTACTTCCGGGCCAGGCCGCCGGCGCCGGTCCGGTCGTCGGCCCACTTGGCGGGTCCGGCGGCGAACTTGAAGACCGGGCCGAGCTCCTTGGGTGGAGTCTGCGGCAGGACGGCCGAGTCGTCGGTAACGGTGGCGGCTGGCTTAGCCATCGACATCACCCATCGCTATCACCCATCAGTTGTCACCCTTTTGGTAATCGTTGAAGTCGCGCTCGAAGTAGCTGGGACCGGTCGGCACCGTGAACGGCCCGCGCGCGACCAGGTATCCCTCGGCATCGGTCGTGATCGGCAGTTGCGGCAGCGAGCGGGCCGCCGGTCCGAACACCACGACGCCGGAATCACCCAGGTCGAACGTCGACTGGTGGCAGGGGCAGAGCAGATGGTGGGTCTGGTGCTCCCACAGGCTGATCGGGCACCCGACGTGGGTACAGATCTTGGAGTAACACAGGATGCCGCCGATCTGCCAGTCGCGGCGGGAGTCGGGGATCTTGATCGTGTTCGGATCCATCCGAACGATGATGATCGACGCCTTCGCCTTCTCGATCTGCGCCTGGGCGCCGTGGAAATCCTGGATGTTCTCGGGTTGGCCGTTGACCAATTGGCCGATCTGCATCTCGTCGGCCTTGATCGGGGTGTAGGTGATGTCGTTGACCAGCCGGATGCCCGGGGCCCAGATGGTGGTGGCGATGGTCTCTTCGATCCGCCGGCGGGTCGGCCAGGGACCCAGGTCGGCGAACAGGACCACGGCGGGCAGGGCGAGCAGACCGCACCCGATCAGGCTGCGCCCCAGCACCTTGCGGCGGGTGATTCCCGACTCCGCCACACCCTCGTCGAACGTCTTGAGGATGCCGACCCGGTCCTCCTCGCTGGAGGCCACCGGATGCCGGTGGTCCATCATCTCGCCGTCGTACATGAGCTGCCGGGCCCACTGGACCGCACCCATCCCGATGAACAACAGCGCCAGCCCGAGCGTCAGCCCGAACCCGACGTTCTGGGCGTTGGAGCGGAGCGGGCCGAAGTCGATGTACATCTCCTTCGGCACGGCGAAGTAGATGACCACGAAGATGATGGCCAGGATCGGCACGAGGCCGAAGAACGTGGCGACGATGCGCGCCTGCCGATCGCCGGCCTTCTCGTCGACGTCGCTGAGCCGGGGGAGATGCTCCTCCAGGCCCGGATCGGGCACCGGGAACCGGTCGTCGTCGAGCGTGGCCAGCTCTCCGGGTTTGGTGGGAATGCGGTCCGGATCGTCGGGTGCCCCGCGATCGTCGCCGCGCGGCGTCAGGTCCGTGCTCATCGCGCCTTCACTCCCTTCGCTGCGATCCAGACCGCAAAACCGATCAGTACGCCGATCCCGGCGATCCAGGCCCACAGTCCCTCGGCTACCGGGCCGAGGCCGCCGAACGCGAGGCCGCCGCGGTTCGGTTGCTCGTGCAGTTCGTTCAGGTAGCCGATGATGGCCCGCTTGTCCTCCGCCGGCAGGGCGCCCTCGGAGAACACCGGCATCTGCTGGGGACCGGTCAGCATCGCCTCGTAGAGGTGCAGATTGGTGACGTCGTACAACGCGGGGCGCGTACTTGCCGCCCGGCAGCGCACCGCCGGCGCCCTCGAAGTTGTGGCAGGCCGAGCAGTTGGTCTCGGAAGAGTTCGCCCGCCGCGGGCGATCTCCTCCTCGCTGAGGCCGGCCGGGTCGTACTTCGCCGGCTGGGGAATGGCCGGGCCCGGACCGAGGGTCTCGACGAAGGCGGCCATGGCGAGGACCTCCTCCTCGGTGAAGACGGCTTCCTTCTGCCGGGCCTGCACGCCCGGTGCGGCCATCGGCATCCGACCGGTGGCGACCTGGAACTCCACCGCTGCCGCACCCACGCCGGCCAGCGGCGGGCCCTGAATGTAACCGCTGACCTGACCCTCGCCGTTGAGCCCGTGACACGACGCGCACTGGACGGCGAACAGGGCCTTGCCCTGGGCCACCTGCTGGCTCGTGCCCGTGTCGGCGGAGGACTTCGACGCCGGAGCGACCGCCGCATAGAGCGCGCCCATGACAAAGAGCCCGAACACCAGCAACAGCACCCTGGCTGCCGGGTGTCGACGTCTTGCGGTCAGGAATCGCACGTGGTGGCCCTCTCGATGGGTCGCTCCGGGAAAGTATTCAGTTGTCGGTGCATCCTCAGATGCACCTGCGAGAGCCCAGAAACAGCCCTACCGCAACAGATAGATAACGCCGAACAGGGCGATCCATACGACGTCGACGAAGTGCCAGTAGTAGGACACTACAACGGCGCTGACCGCCTGCTCGTGGGTGAACGTCCGTGCCAGGAAAGTCCGCCCCAGTAGTAGGACGAAGGCGACCAGTCCCCCTGTGACATGCAGTCCGTGGAAGCCGGTGGCGAGGAAGAAGGCCGACCAGTACACGTCGGTGGAGAGGGTCGCACCCTCGCTGAACAGTGTGGCGTACTCATAGACCTGTCCGCCGATGAAGAAGGCGCCCATCAAGAAGGTCAGGACGTACCACTCCCGCAGCCCCCAGGCACGGATGTTGACTATCGAGCCGGTCCGCTTGACCTGTCCACGTTCCGCCGCGAAGACACCCATCTGGCACGTGAACGAACTGGCGACCAGCACCGTGGTGTTGAGGATGGCGAACGGAATGTTGATCATGTTCGTCGAGGTGAGCCAGAGCGACTCGGTGCCCGCCTCGAGCGCTTGGGAGTTCGTCACGTTCCGGATCGTGAAATAGGCGGCAAACAACGCGGCGAAGAACATCAGCTCGGAGGCGAGCCAGATGATGACCCCGACCGCGACCATGTCGGGGCGGCCGATGCGGCCCCGCAGACGCGCCTGAGCGACCGGATGCAGAGCACCCTCGGGCTTGATCATCGAGCCGCTGATCTCGTGCGTGTGTAGAGCCACGAGGTCATTATTGCCTCATGATCCCCTCGGGTCACCCTCGGACCCGCAACTTGTTGTAAGGCTGCTCGCGCTGGGCGGGATTCAAGCCCGGCGTCCCCCGCGGAAGCGCGCCCTCGGCAACCCTGCTCGCGGGCGCCTCAGCTCATCCCTAGGCCTTGCGCCACCGTGGGGTCCGGCCGGATCCCTGCGCGGGCGCAGATCGTCAGTGCCAGACGTCGGCGCTGGTATCGCGTCCCAGCTGTGGGCGTTTGTGCTGGAGGGAGGGACGTACTACTGCGGCAGTGCCGGCGCTGTGGTCGCCGGCCTCGACATTGGAATCGCCAGCGGAGTTGATCCTGACCGTCATCAAGATCCTGACTGCACCGGACTTGGGCTGGTGCCGATGGACGTGCTACCGCATTTCGGAGAGCCTCGGATTGGGCTCGCGAAGGTCTGGAGCAGTCAGCACCCTGACCGGGCACTGGTTTGTATCCCAGAGGCGTCAGGCGTGTGGTTCGACGGCGGCGACGCCATTGTCTGTGCCCCTGAGCCTGTTGACATTTACGTCAATGGCGAGCGCCTTGAGCGTCGCGGTCCAGGTCAGAGCCAAGAGCCGGTGAGTCCAGGGTTCGGCGCAGGATGCCTGGATGGCACTCCGTTCGCGTCGGCCTAACGGCGCTCGTGGCCGTTGTGAGACAGCTCGCAGCCTAGGCTGTCGGTGTGGCTGGTCTCGCGCGTGCCGGATGGGCCTTGCTGCCGTTGCACGCGACCCCGGGCGACCAGCCGCCCCCACTGACCCCGGAGCGTTTGCTCACCGAATGGTCGCTGAACTGGTGGGTGGCGCTGGCGGTGATCCTGACGGCCGCGCTCTACCTGTGGGGAGTGACCCGGTTGCGCCGCCGGGGCGACCACTGGCCGGGCTCGCGTACCGCGTCGTTCCTGGTCGGTGGGTTGGGCAGTGCGGTGGTCGCCACCATGTCGGCCCTAGGCACCTACGACACGGTGCTGTTCAGCGTGCACGCCGCCCAACACATGATCTTGATGATGGTCACCCCGCTCTTCTGCGCGCTGGGTGCGCCGGTAACGCTCGCCTTGCGGGCGCTGCCCCTCGGTGGTCGGCGGGTCCTGCTGAGCGTGCTGCACTCCCGATGGTCCCGGCTGCTCACCTGGCCGCCGTTCGCGCTGGCCCTGTTCATCGCGACGCCGTTTGCGCTGTACTACTCCTCCTTCTATCCGTTGTCGCTCAGCTCGCCGTTCTGGCACGCGTTCCTGCACCTGCACTTCATCATCGTCGGTGCGCTGCTGATGTGGCCGATGGTCGGCGTCGACCCGGTGCCCGGCAAGGCGAGTTACCCCCTGCGGCTGCTGATCTTGTTCCTGATGCTGCCTTTCCACGCGTTTCTGGGCATCTCGATCATGAGTTCCACCGTGCTGATCGCGGGCGACTGGTATCTGGCCTTCGGGCGGACCTGGCCGCCGAGTCCACTGGAGGACCAGTACCTGGCGGGGGCCATCATGTGGGGCTCCGGGGATCTCATCGCGGCCGTCCTGCTCATCGTCTTGTTCGTCCGGTGGTTCCTGGACAGCCAGCGTGAGGCCGTACGGGAGGACCGACGCCTGGACCGGCTCGAGGCCCAAGGGCGGACAGCAGATCCAACAAGGCAGCCACGGTACGATCGCACCGCCCCGACGCGAACCCCTCCCACGTCAACCGCCCGAAACCGGGCCAAACCTGAACCGAGGATGACTCCCGATGACTGACTCCCAGCTCGACGCCGACTCCGACGAGGTGGTCGACGCCGACGCTGAGGCAGCGGAGGAAGTTCCGGCCGAGCCGGTCGAGCAGTGGAACGTCTTGCTGTACGCGTCGGATCGCACCGTACGGGAGCACGTCCGGCTGTCGCTGGGACGCAAGGTCGCGATGGACCTGCCCGAGATCCGCGTTCTCGAGGTAGCCACCCAGCCGGCGGTCATCACGGCCATGGATCGCGGCGGGATCGCCTGCGCGATCTTGGACGGCGAAGCTGTGCCGGGTGGCATGGGGCTCTGCCGCCAGCTGAAGGACGAGATTCCCGGCTGCCCGCCCATCCTGGTGCTCACCGGGCGGCGCGACGACGCGTGGTTGGCCACCTGGTCACGGGCCGAAGGCGTCCTCCCGCATCCGGTCGACCCGATCCGGCTCCCCGAAACAGTGGCCCGGCTGCTCCGGCAGCACAGGCGGCTCGAGAGGACCCGTTAATACTGTGAGCACCCCGACCTGGCCGAGCGTGCTGTCCGGTCTTGTGGCCGGAGAGGACCAGAGCGCCGAGGTCACCGGTTGGGCCATGGAGCAGATCCTCGGCGGCAACGCGACCGTCGCACAACTGACTGCGTTCGTGATCGCTCTCCGCGCCAAGGGGGAGACCGTCACGGAGATGACCGGTCTCGTCGACGCCATGCTCTCCTTTGCGACCCCGATCGAGATCGGTAGCCACGCGGTGGACGTGGTCGGGTCAGGCGGTGATCGGGCGAACACGGTGAACATCTCCACCATGGCCGCGATCGTCGCCGCCGGAGCCGGTGCTCGGGTGGTGAAGCACGGCAACCGCGCTGCCTCCTCGGCGTGTGGTGCGGCCGATGTGCTCGAAGAGCTCGGAGTCGAGCTGAGTCTGCCCCCGGAGAAGCAGCAGCAGGTGGTCGAGCAGGTGGGGATCGGCTTTCTCTTCGCTCCGCTGTACCACCCGGCGCTCCGGCACGCGGCGGCCCCGCGGCGGGAGCTCGGGATCCCCACCACCTTCAACTTCCTCGGCCCATTGGCCAACCCCGCCCAGCCGGTGGCCCAGGCGGTCGGGGTCGCCGACCCCCGGATGGCCGAACTCATGGCGGGCGTCTTCGCCGGCCGCGGACACCAGGGTCTCGTGGTCCACGGCGGCGACGGCCTCGACGAGTTGACCACGACCACCACCTCGACCGTATGGGTGTACGCCGACGGCACGGTCACCGAGACCGAGTTGGACCCGGCCGAGCTGGGTCTGCCGCGCGCCGAAGTTGGCGACCTGACCGGCGCGGACCCGGCCGGTAACGCCGAGGCGGTCCGCGAACTGCTCAACGGGCGGACCGGACCCGTACGTGACATCGTGTTGCTGAACGCTGCGGCCGCTCTGGTCGCGTACGACAAGCCGCGTGAGGCCGATCTGGCCGGGCAACTCGGCGAGGCGCTCATCCGGGCGGGCGACGCCGTCGATTCGGGGGCCGCACGGGCCAAGTTGTCGGACTGGGTGGCGGCCACCCGCAGCTTCAGGTGACGGTTCCGTTGAGGGTTCAGTTAATGGTGAGGGAGTCGAGCGACTTCGCGGCCAGCCGCCCGATCTTGGACTCGGCACCGTCGGGCACCGCGCTCACGGCCGCCACGATTGTCGCGTCGTCGAGTCGTACGAGTACGGCGTTGACCGTGTCATAGCGGCTGGGCAGACGATCGACCGCATAGTGCACCCGAGCGCTGAACTCCAGACCCGGATAGCCGTCGATCGAGCGGTCCGACCACCGCACGTCGCTGATCTTGGTCGAGTGTCCGCCGTAGAGGCGTTTGGCGAGCCTCGTCACGGTGGCCTTGCCGGCCAGCTCCAGGTTGGTCCCGTCAATCAGATTCGGACTGAGGGCGGCGAGGCCGACCATCGCCGACCAGTCGTGGTCTCCGTCGTATTGGTGGTGCACCTCGGCCTCGGCGAGGAACGCGACGTCGAAGACGCCAGAGACCGACATCGGATCACCGTGCATCGTGTACGGCTCGTCGGGCAGCTGCATCGACACCGCCCCGATCGTGGCCGTACGGCTCGAGGCGTCCAACTGGCCGTTAGGGCCGACGGGGCTCGCTGTGGTGGCGGAGCGCTGGCTCGGAGTAGCTCCGCTACCGGCCTCGGTCCGCCCGCTCGGTGCACCACCCCACAACCACAGACCGACACCGGCCCCGGCGGTGAGGAAGAGGGCCACGATGACGACGAGGGCGACGACGGCCCGAACGGGGGAACGGCGCCGGGGCGGATCCGGCTCGGCCGAGATCGGGGTCGTGAGGGGCGTGGGCGTCGGTGCGTTGGGGGACGTGCTCAGGTGGTCGGTCCACTGATCCCCGTCCCACCATCGGTAGTGGTCGGCCGTGCCGGCGGGGTCCGGGTACCAGCCCGGCAGCGGCGCGTTCCTCACACCGTCGAGCGTACGTCGCTCCTGACCACCCGCCGGTCGGAGCGAGATGCCGACGCCATGCTCGGCGAGAACCCGGTTCGGAATCGATCGGAAGACGGCGCGACCTCTGATTGGCGGAGCTGGCGTCAGCCGGCGGATCCGCCGATCGGTGGACCGCTCGGAGACGCCGGCGACGTGAGGATGGACGTAGTCCGGAACGGATCCGGCCGTCAGCCCAATAACACTCAATGAGGAGCACCACTCAATGAAGCGCACAATTCTCGCCGCCGGCGCGGCAGTCGCCCTGGCCACTGTCAGCCTCGGTGTCGCCGCCGCCGTCCCGGCCTCGGCCAGTACCACCGGTAGCACGGACTGGGGCAACAGCACCATCACCCGCTCTACGGGCGTCCACAACGCGCCGTTTCGGCAGGCGCCCGCCGTCACTACCCTCAACGCTGGCGCGTCCGTGCAGGCCCTCTGCTTCATCCCCGACGGGGACGAGGTCGAAGGCAACACGTTCTGGTTCAGGGTTGCCGTCGACAGCAGGACGGGCTGGGTGCCCAAGGCGGTCGTCGGCGGAGTACCGCAGAACTTGCCGGGCTGCTGAGCCCCACGGCACTAGTACGACGATCAGATCGACACCGATCTTCGACACGGATTAGCGCAGGGGCCCGGTTCGTCTTCGGACGGACCGGGCCCTCGCGGCTTGATGGCCGCATCGATCGTCTGCTTGTGATCAGGGGAGATACTGAGCGTGTGATCTCCCGCGATTTGGCCCGCGAACTCGGACCGCTGCTGAACTGGACGCCCCGCAACGGCGACCAGTTCTACATCCCGCGGCCCGAGATCACCGACTTGATCTTCACCGTCAGTGACATGGTCGTGGAGCTCATCGTCAAGAACGGTGAGTCCCGGTTCCACTTCAACGGCACGGTGGAGTGGGCGCTGGACTCCATCGAATCCGACAACGTGGTGTGGCTCCCGCGGGAGGAGCAGCTCCGCGAGCTTCTCGGCGACTACTTCATGTCCCTGGACTACTCCTCCTCGGGATACGTCGTGAGTGTGCGCGGACCGGGTCGCGCGTTCCACACCGACGCCGAGGCGACCGCCGCCGACGCGTACGGTCGGGCGCTGGTCTACGTCCGCACCGGGGAGCTTGCCCTCACCCGATGAGCGCCGGCGTGAGTGCCGGCGCGGCGGTGACGGCCAGGGCCAGATAGGCGCCGGCCAGCATTGCCGGTGAGTACGGAAAGTGACCGGGTCGGCGGCGCGCCAGCAAAATGATCCCGTGAAGCCCGCCGATCAGGCTGCCCAGGACGAGCGCCCAGAACAACAGGGTGAGCGACAGGGCCGCTGCGGCGGCACCCACCAGTGGGGCGAAGCGCACGTCACCGAATCCGAAGCCACCGCGGGTGATGAGCCAAATAAGCAAGTAGAGGGCGCCGCCCACCACGACTCCGGTCCCCGCGCGCAGCAGAAAGGCGATGGCCGCCGGGGTGCCACCGTCGATTCCGGCCACCGCGCCGCCGACCAGGATCGCCGCCCCCATCAGCACCCACGCCGCATGCGTGAGCCGGAGCGGCAGCCAGGTCGTACGGGCGTCGACGGCCGCCAGCAGCAGCGCGGCAGTCCCCAAGACGACCCACAACGGCCGCGCCGGCGCCGGAACCGAGAGCCAGCCGACCGCCACGGCGACCGCCGACAACGCTGCGCAGACCAATGCGGTGGACCAAGTGCCGAGTGCGGCGTACGGAAGCTTGTCCGGCGGGGCGTCGATCGGCTCGGGCAGGCGCGTGAGGAGCGAGCGCATTGCCACCAACATCACGCTCGCACACACCAGAGCGGCGACGAGCGCCGAGACAAGCCCAGTCACGGGCGGAGCTTCTCCGAGGTGAGCTCTGACTCTTGGCGAGCTCCCCGGCAAGACAGGAAGGAAGACCGAGTCATGAGGCGCGGACCGTGCACGAGCCGGACAACAGAGCCACGGGCGTGATACTACGAAGCCGCTCGCCGGACGCCAGCTCTCAGGAAGCCAGGAAGTAGATAAGGTCATCGCGAGCCGCTAGCGCTGCCTGCAGCGCGCCGAGCCGGGCGGCCAGCAGGGGAGTGCAAACGCTGCGTTGGCCCTCGGCCAATTCGCGTAGCAGATTCGGGTCGACACCCACCTGCTCGGCGAGCCCGACCACCGGGTACCCCGCGGCCAGCAGTTCCCGCAAGCGGGCCGCCGTCACCCGCGCCGACACGAGCCGACGACCAGCCGTCCGCGCGTCGGCGCTGGTCACCTGGAGGAGGCGTCGCGCCGTGTGGGCGCTGATCCGGCGGATGGGTCGTCCGGCGCGCCCGTGTAGCAGGTGTCGAGCCGCCCGTGGCCCGATGCCGGCAAGGTGGGCCACAACCTCGACGCTCATGTCACCCACCGCCATGACGTGGCAGAGGTGCGCGCGAAAGGGTGCAGCGTCCACCCAGGTTGCGGCTCTTCCCAACGGGACGGTCGGTATGGCGCGGACTGCGGGCATCGGGAACCTTCCTGCTCAGCGGTTTGCTGATCAGGAAGGCTCTGCCGGCGGTCGTGGTGTGAGTCCGGGGTGTTGCCCGCCGGGGAGTTGGTGTTGTCGGTAGGGGGCGAGTTGTGCCTCAGCGCTGGGCGCGGATGAAACCGGCCTCCTGGGCCGCCTCTTCGCTGTTGAACCACACCTCGGAGTGGGTGCGCTGGTAGCCGGCGGACTCGGGCACGTGGTACTTCATCGACCGCTCGTTCGCCTTGATGTTGAAGCCCTCCGGCGGTTCGCTCCCGACGTACACGTTCTCGCCTGAGTAGCGCGAACGATCCGCCTCGGGGGCCGTCCCGTCCACGACCTCACCGGATTCCACGCTTTCGTCGGCCTCCTCGGCAGGTGCCTCCTCGGCAGGCGCCTCCTCGACCGCCGCGACCTCCTCGACCCCGGGCTCGGGGGCGGCGCCGTCGGCGGCGGTCGCTTCCTCCGGTGTCTGCTCGGCCGAGGATTCCTCGGGCACGATTGCCTGCTCGGCTTCGGGGGTGGCGACAACGTCCTCCGGTACGGCCGCCTCAGGAGCAGGCGGCTCGAGCGTCTCGACGGTGTCTTGCGTTTGGCCGTTGCTGGCCGGTGCCGGAGGAGTCGGAGGCTTCGGCGGAGCGTACGGAGCGGTGGGTCGAGCGGCCTGCCAGTCGGCGTCCTGGCCGCCGAGCAGGCGTCGGGCCACGACGACGACGACGCCGCCGACCACGGCGATGATCAGCACCCGCTTGAGCCAGCGACGCTTCGGCTTCGGCTCGGGGAGCGTCAGCTCGCCCTTGGCCGCCGCCAATGTGGCCTGGCCGCGCTTGCCGGCCTCGACCACCACCGGCGCCGCGGCCGCGGCCTCCAGTGCCGCGATGAGCTTGGGCAGGAGATCTTCGTTGATCCGGTCACGGGCCGCCTCGACTCCGGGAGAGATCCTTTCCATCGCCTCCTCGAGTGTGGGCCGCCACTTCTCGATCACGTCGTGGGCGGCTTGGGCGCCGCGCTGCTTGGCGAGCAGCGCGTACGGGCCGACGGTGCCGCCGACCTGCTGGGCCAGTGGGCCGACCTTGTCGGCGGCCTGTTGGGCGTACGGGGACACGAAGTCCTGGGCCTGCTGGGCGAACGGCGCGACCTTGTCCGCGGCCTTCTGCGCCAGCGGCTCGAGCCTCTCGGCGGCGTCGTGCGCGAGTGGCCCGACCCTCCCCGCCGCCGCCTCCAACTTGTCCGCGGCCGCCTGCGCGATCGGTCCGACCCGTTCGGCCGCGGTGTGTACGAGGTCCTCGTACGTCGCGGCGACCTCGTCGACCGCGTCGGACTTCTTACGCTTCACGTTTCCTCCCGGAACTCATCAGGCCAGCCTCGGTGCACAGACGGCACCACCGTATCGCCAGTAAAGACCCCGCTGAGTGGGGGTTCACTGCGGGTGGAAGGGCATTGGCGGGCCGGGTCGATCGTAGGTACCGGTTGGCCCGACGTGACAAGATGGCGGCGAGGGCGGTCTGCAACCTCGGCGACCCCAACGGAAAGGTGCCCATCCGACGTGCCCACGGCAACGCTGCACACCAACCATGGCGACATCGTGATCAACCTGTTCAAAGATCAGGCCCCGAAGACGGTGGCCAACTTCGTCGGACTGGCGGAAGGAACGAAGGAGTACACCGATCCCGAGTCCGGGCGAGCGACCACCGGCAACTTCTACGACGGCGTGATCTTCCATCGGGTGATCGACGGCTTCATGATCCAGGGCGGCGACCCGTTGGGCACCGGCACCGGCGGCCCCGGTTACACCTTCGCCGACGAGTTCCATCCGGATCTGCAGTTCAACCGGCCCTACCTGCTGGCCATGGCGAACGCCGGCCCCGGCACGAACGGCTCGCAGTTCTTCATCACCGTCGGCCCGACGCCGCATCTGAACCGCAAGCACACGATCTTCGGCGAGGTCGCCGACCAGGCCAGTCGTGACACGGTGGACACGATCGCCAGCGTCCGGACGGGCCGCAACGACCGGCCCGTCGACGATGTGGTGATCACCTCGGTCGACATCTCTTCCTGAGTTCGCGAGTGAGGAGCAGGTGAGCAACCGACCCGGCGCCGGATCAGGTTCCGCCGCGCCCGGCTTCGTCGGGTGCTACCGCCACCCGGACCGGATGACGGGAATCTCCTGCCAGCGCTGCCGGAAACCGATCTGCGGGGAGTGCATGCACACGGCCTCGGTCGGCTTCCAGTGTCCCAAGTGCGCAGGGTCCGGCCGCGCCACGACCCGGCCGGCCCGGACGCTGTTCGGTGCCTCACTCTCACCGGGGACCGGTCGGGCTACCTACGTGCTCATGGGCATCCTGGCGGCCGTGTTCGTGCTGGATCTCATCACTCGTGGCCTGGCCACGCAGCTGCTGGCGATGGGCAACATCGCCGTTGCGTCGGGACAGTTCTGGCGGTTGGTGACGGCGGCCTTCACCTCCGGTGGACTGCTGGGCCTGCTGATGAACCTGCTCGTGCTCTGGCTGGCTGGCCGGGCGATCGAGGCCGCGCTCGGCAGTTGGCGGTTCGTGCTGCTCTATCTGGCGGCCGGGCTGGGTGGCATGACGCTCTTCTTCGTTCTGGCGCCTTGGTCGTCGGCGACCATCGGCGCGACGTCCGCCATCGTCGGCTTGCTGGCCGCCAACGCCATCGGCAAGCTCAAAACGGGTGAGAGCATCCCCGGTGACGTCGGCCTCCTGATCTTGCTCGTGCTCTACGCGGTGCTGGTCGGCTTCTTCAGCTTCGGCTGGATCGGCCTGATCGGCGGCATCGCCGTCGGAGCCTTGAGCGGCGCGATCTTGGCGTACGCCCCCCGGGACAACCGGATGGTGATTCAGCTGGTCGGCATCCTCGGTATCGTCGTGATCTGCTTCGGCGTCGTGGTGCTCAAGATCGCGCTCCTCTGAGTGCCGCGCGACCCTGCGATCCCACCCTGCCCTCCGACGCGCCCTTTCGTCGGCAGATGCACCCTCATGTGAGGGCGCATCTGGCGACAAGGGGGTGCGCGATGGTCGTGGGGCTTTCCCTCAGGAGCCACCGAGCGAGAACGCCGCCTCGAGGTCGTGAGTCGAGTACGCCCGGAACGCGATGTGGGTCTCGGTGCTGAGCACCCCCGGCACCTTGTTGAGTTGGTCGGCCACCACCTCGGCGACCTGGTCGTGGCTGGCCACCCGCACGATGGCGATCAGGTCGATCTTGCCGGTCACCGAGTAGACCTCGCTGACTCCGGCCAGCTCCGCGATCTGCTCGGCGACCTCGGGGATCCGAGCGACATCGGCGTTGACGAAGACGATCGCGGTGATCATGGGCTCATCCTAGAGGCCGTACGGCTCGAGACCGGGTCGAGTCTGAGCCTGCGTCAGTGCTTTGACTCCGGCCTTTCTCCCGCGGTCGAGAGTTTCGCCGGAGCCAGGTGCACCGAGCCGTACGCATGTCGCCAGCCGCCACATGGCGTGAAAAGCAGCACTCAACCGCAGGCAGCGCTGCTTCTTCCGCCACATGGCGGAAGACGGCAATTGGGGCAGCAGCAGGGGCAGCAGCAGGGGTAGCAGCAGGGCCAGGGGTACAGCAGGGGCAGGAGCAGGGCCAGGGGCAGGAGCAGGGCCGGGGGCAGCAGCAGGGCCAGGGGTAGCAGCAGGGCCAGGGGCAGGAGCACGGCCGGGGGCAGCAGCAGGCCCAGGGGCAGGCGTGGTGACCGGATGGCAGCGGGCGGCGGGGAGATCGCGATGAGGCTGAGCAGCCGGGCCGTGCCACAGGATCTGACGGGTCCCAGGATTCCGACTCGCGGCCGCCCTACCCCGCGGGAACCAGCGCGTGGCGGACCAGGCCGTCGTGATCGAGGACGGCGTGGAGAGGCCACATCCAGTCCCCGGTGATCTCCATGATCCGCGAGCCGGGCTGTTCCAGCCAGGCGGCGATCCGCTCGGTCTCCTCGATGCCGGCGGCGGGAAGCGGCGCCAGTGGTTTGGGCACCGTCTCGGCGGTGGCGCGCACGACGCGGGCGACGGCCTGGGGGACGTCGCGGGGGGTGGCCAGCCCGGCAGCAGCGAGCCGGCCGTAGCGGATCACGTGGATCTCCCAATTGTCCCCGTGGCGGCGGGCGGCCACGATCTCTGGACAGGCGGCGAGGCTGCGGACCCGATGGAAGCGCAGTCCGGTGTAGGTGAGGGTGTCCAGTCTCCCGCGGATCGTGGCCGCCTCCTCGAACCGCTGCTGGTCGATCAGCCGGACCAGGCGGGCCTGGACGCCCGACACGGCCGGCCGCACGTCGCTGGACAGGGCGGACCGTACGCCGGCGACGATCTCGCCGTATGCGTCGCGGGAGATGCTGCCGTCGCAGGGGGCCGAGCAGCGGCCCATGCCGGCCAGGGCGCAGGCCGCGGTCAACCGAATCGGGCTGAGCCGGGGAGTGCACTGGCGGATGGGGAAGCTGTCGTAGATCGCGAGCACCACGTCCTCGGCGGACTGGCGCCGCCGGAAGGGCCCGAAGTAGGTGGCTCCGTCGTCCCGCACGTCGCGAACCACCGAGAGCCGCGGGTAGGCCTCGTTGGTGATCTTGATCCACAATGTGCGTTCCGGGAACTTGGACCGCCGGTTGTAGCGCGGAGCATGACTGGCGATCAGGCGCAACTCGGTCACCTCGGCCTGTAAGGGCGTCAGGCAGGGGACGGCCTCGACGCCCGTCGCGACCCGCACCATCTCGTCCATCCGCGGTCGTTTCTCGGCCGCCGTGAAGTAACTGCGGACCCGCGATCGGAGATTGGTGGACTTGCCCACGTAGAGAATCTGTCGTTGATCGCCGTGCTCGGCGACGAACAGGTACACGCCCGGTTTCGCGGGCACCCCCTCGGCCCAGGTGCGCTTGGCTCGGCGTTGCGGGGACACCTTCCGGGTGAACTCCCGCAGGTCCTCGATGGTCCCGACCCCGAGGTTGCCGACCCGCTCGATGAGGCCGTGTAGGACATCGACGGTCGCCTGGGCATCGGTCAGCGCCCGGTGATTGGGAGTGGCGGCGGCCCGGAAGTGCCGGGCCAAGGTGGCGAGCCGACAGTTCGCCACCTCGTCGGCGAGCAGGATCTGCCGGGCCAGGGCGGCGGTGTCGACGACCGGCCAGCGCGGGAACGGATACCCCAGCGCTTCGCACGCCCGCCGCAGGAAGCCGACGTCGAACGGGGCGTTGTGGGCGACCAGCACCGTGTTCTGCGCGAAGGCCAGGAACGACGGCAGCACCTCGCGCAGACCCGGCGCCGAGGCCACCATGGAATTGGTGATGCCGGTCAGCACGGCAATCAGAGGTGGGATGGCCGTTGTCGGATTGACCAGGGTTTGGAACTCGCCGAGCACCTCGCCGCCACGCACCTTGACCGCTCCGACCTCGGTGATCTTGTCGGTCTCCGCACCGCCCGTGGTCTCCAGGTCGACCACGCAGAAGGTCACCGCGGATAGGTGGGTACCGAGATCGTCGAACGATCTCTGTTCGAACGCCATGATTATCGAACATACTGGCGAGTGCTGACACGACCGCGTACGGCTCGCCGGACAACCCCCCTGCGAGCGCGGTAGCGGAGCACCGAGCTCAGTCGGGAGCGACGGGGAGCGAGTCGTCGCGAGCGAGGAGCAGACCCCCCTGCGAGCGCGAGCAGGACAACACTGTCAGTCCCGTTGGGCAGAGTGCTGTCCAGACGGTGAGTGAGGGCGAGACGGAAGAGGACGCGAATGAGTTCCCAGCACAAGGGCCACCACAAGGGCCACCACAAAGTCACTGGCGCCCGCGGCGACAGCGAGACGCTGCACATCGACTGCGGCACCTGTGCGGCTCGGGGATTGGCCTGCGATGACTGT
The DNA here is from genome assembly GCA_963791865.1 of uncultured Actinomycetota bacterium. GTDB lineage: Bacteria > Actinomycetota > Actinomycetes > Propionibacteriales > Propionibacteriaceae > Microlunatus. Next base: position 18,067 of record CAWBUC010000019.1, on the reverse strand, counting down.
GTCGTCTCGGTTCTGCTCGGCAAACCCGACAGCGGTGTCGACCTCGACTCCTCCGACCAGGCTGCCCTGGCGGCCCTGGCTGAGTCCGGTCTGGTCCCCCCGCTGCGGCTGATCCCGGGAGCGAAGCCGGCCCGGGCGGTGCAGTCCCGGTTCGAGTGGCCGGAGTCCGGTTGAGTCTCATTCGCAGCCCTCGGTTTGCTGCGTGACCAAATCGTGACCTAAGGTGTTGCCTGCTTTCGCCGACGCCGACATCCGGGTTGAGGCAGAGGGCATAATTCATGAGTGAAGGGTGGACGAGGGTGACGTCACGCCGGGTCGAGGCCAGTGCTACTGGCTCGCCTGCGCGCAAAGTGGCCCGTGCCGTCCTTGCCGGGGTCGGGGCTTTCGCCCTCGCTGCCACATTGCTCGTCGGACCGGGCGCATCCCTCGCCGACGCCGATCCGCCGCTCAGCATTGCTGAGGCCAAGGCCCAGATCGAGCAGCTCGAGGTCGAGGCTGGGGCTCTCGATCAGCAGTACGTCGGGGTCCGCGAGGAACTCAACGACGGTCGCAAGAAGCTTCTCGTCAAGCAGGCGGACGTAAAGGCCCAGACCGCAAAGGTCGCGCGCATGCGGCTGCAGGTAGGGCAGGTCGCGCTGGCCAAGTTCCAGAACCGCAACCTCGATACCGCAGCGCAGTTGTTCTTCACGAAGGACACCGAGGACTTCCTCAGCCAGATCTCGACGGTGGAGAAGGTCAGCGAGAACCAGAACACCACCCTCCAGGACTTCCAGGCCGAGCAGGGCAAGCTCGCCGACCTCGGGCGATCGTCCGAGACCGACGTCGCGGCTCTGCGGGCCAAGGAGGGTCAGCTCAAGAAGCTGCGCGTCGCGTCGGAGAAGAAGATCGCCGACTCGAAGGCGATCCTCGCTCGCCTGACGAAGGAGGAGCAGGAGCGGATCGCCGCAGAGGAGCGGAGGGCTCGGGCGGCGGCCCTTGCGCAAGCCCGCGCGGCCGCTGCCACCTCCGACCGCACCTCGAGTGACGCAAACTCTGACTCTGACTCCGACGGCAACTCGAACTCCTCGCGGAACTCGAACTCCTCGCGCAACTCGAACTCCAAGTCAAACTCCTCGAGCAGCTCAGCCAGCTCGTCGAGTGGGTCGAGTCGTGGCGAGCGCGCAGTGGCCTTCGCGAAGCGACAGCTGGGCAAGCCCTACCGATTCGCCGCCGAGGGCCCCGACGCCTACGACTGTTCCGGTCTGGTCCAGGCGGCGTACAAGTCCGTGGGCGTCAGCCTGCCGCGGCTGGCCGACGACCAGTTGGAGGTCGGCCGAAGGATCTCCCGGTCCGAACTCCGGCCCGGTGACTTGGTCGGCTACTACTTCCCGACCTCCCACATCGCGATCTACGTCGGCAACGGCAAGGTCATCCACGCCCCACGCCCGGGCAAGTCGGTTCAGATCGTCCCCCTGAGCTACATGCCGTACAACTTCTCAAGCCGACCCGTCTGATCCAGGCTCGCCCGCTCCGTCGGCTGGTCACCGTATGGATCAGCCTGGTTCTGTTGCTCGCCGCCGGCTGTGCCGCTCCGACCAGCCCACCAGCTCCGGCACCACCACGTGACCGGACGGGCGCGGCGCAGGCGACCCTCGACGCCGTCCTGGCCGCAACCCGATCAGGAGACCGGGTCGCCTTCGACCGCCATCTCCTTGCTCGGGATCCAGCCTTCGCGGCGCGAGCCGACGTGTGGTTCGCGAATCTGAGCACCCTGGGCCGCGACGATCTTCGGCTCCGTGCCGCGTCCGACGTGACCGAGCTCGACCCCTCCCGTGCCGGCCTTCTCGGTACCGACGCCTGGATCCAGAAGGTCGTCATCTCGTGGCGGCCCCGAACCGCTCGAGACGCGGCCGAGCAGCCGATCTGGTTGACCTTCGCCGGCGAGGGCGACCGGGCGCTCCTTGCCGGGGACGCCGATGCTCCCGCCACGGAGCGACTGGCGGCCCGCCCGATCTGGCTCGACGGGCCCGTCCAGGTCGAGCGTCGAGGTCGCGTCGTGGTCGTCGGCGGAGGAGCTCGCGTCCAACCCTGGCTGGCTCGGGGTCAGGCCGCGATCGCGGCCGTGCGGTCACAACTGCGAGGTGCCGGGGCCTGGTCCGGTTCGCTGGTCATCGAAGTTCCGGCCACCCGGCAGATGTTCGAGCGGTCCCTCGGGGTGGCCGACGGCTCGTACGCCCGCATCGGCGCGGTCGCCTGGCCCCGGGGCACCGACCGCCGGACCGCAGCCGTGCACGTGGTGGTCAACCCCCAGATCGTGGCCGGTCTCCCGGCAGAGGGTTTCGCGGTGCTCCTGGCCCACGAGGCCGTCCATGTCGCGACCCGGTCGGTTCACTCGGCGGCCCCGACCTGGCTGATCGAGGGCTTCGCGGACTACGTGGCGTACGCCGCCTACCCCGCGACCGAGAGCGCGGCTCTCACGCCTCTCCGTACCAGAATCCGGGGCGGCTGGCTGCCCGGAGCGCTGCCGTCGGAGGCCGACTTCCGGGCCTCCGCCGCGGAGCTCGACCTGGCTTACGCCCAATCCTGGTCACTGTGCCGCTTCCTGGCTGAGCGCTACGGTGCCGCCCGGCTCGAGCGGTTCTACCGGGTCGTCGGTGGCGGCACCTCTGTCGCGGTGGGGCTGCGTACCGAGTTCGGCCTCAGCACCGAGCAGCTGGTCGCGGTCTGGCGCCAAGACCTTCGCCGCCTCGACACGTCGTGACCACGCTCGTGGTGACGAACGACTTCCCGCCCCGGATCGGCGGTATCGAGTCGTTCGTGTCGGCGGCGTGCGGGTTCCTCGACGACGACGTGATCGTCTTGACGTCGGCGGCACCGGGTTCCGAGCGCTTCGACGCGACGCTGCCGTTCGAGGTGCATCGCCGACGGGGACCGTTGCTGCCCACGCCGTTCACCAGCCGCGAGGCGGTCAGGCTCTTGGAGCGTGCGGGCGCGGATCGGGTGCTCTTCGGAGCAGCAGCTCCCCTGGCTTTGCTTGCGCCCGCCCTGCGGGCGGCGGGTGCGGTGCGAATCGTCGCCCTGACCCACGGCCACGAGACGTGGTGGGCGCGAGTGCCCGTGGCGCGGTCGCTCCTGCGTCGCATCGGGGACGAGGTCGACGCTCTCTCGACCATCTCCGACTTACGTCACCGACCAGATCACCCCCGCTCTCTCGCCGGCTGGGCGGACGAAGCTCTTCCGGCTGCCACCACCGGTCGATCTGAGCGTCTTCCGCCCGGGGCCGGCTGACGTCCGACGTCCTCCCCGCTGCGTCTCGGTCGGGCGGTTCATCCCACGCAAGGGCTTCGACGTCCTCTTGTCGGCCTGGCGGCGGGTGCTCGACCGCTGGCCCGTCGCCGGCACGGCGCCTGAACTGGTCCTGGTCGGCGATGGTCCGTTGCGCGCGCGGCTCGAGAACCGGGCGCGCCTGCTCGGTCTCGACGGCGTCCGGTTCACCGGGGCGCTGCCGCCGTCGCGAGTGGTCACCCACCTCCAAGAGGCCGACGTGTTCGCCCTGCCCGTACGGACCCGCCGCGCCGGGCTGGAACCTGAGGGGCTCGGACTGGCCGCGATCGAGGCCGCCGCCTGCGGCCTGCCGGTGGTGGTCGGGATCTCCGGCGGAACCCCCGAAACGGTGCACCACGGCCGGACCGGCTACCTGGTCGACCCCCGAGACCCCGCGGCCCTGGCTGATCGAATTCGCCAGCTGCTGACCGACCGTAAGCGGGCGGCCGCCATGGGTGCGGAGGGCCGGACCTTCGTCGCCGAACGCTTCGGCGCGACAGCGGTCCGACGCCAGTTGCGTGCGGCCCTGCGCGTCGATCACCGGCCGATACGCTGGGCCGGTGGCTGACCAGACAAGTGCCGACATCGACGTCGCCGCTCCGCCGGAGAAGGTCATGGAGGTCATCTCCGACTTCGATTCCTATCCGCAGTGGGTGGACTCGATGAAGAGCGCCGAGGTCTTGACCTCCCGCGCGGACGGTCAGGCGGAGACCGTTCGGATGGTTCTCGATCACCCGCTGGTCAAGGACGACTACGTGCTGGCCTACGACTGGCAGACAGATTCCGTCAGCTGGAAGCTCGTACGCGGCACCTTGCTCAAGGCGATGGACGGTACGTACGCGCTGCGCCGAACCTCAACCGGCACGAACGTCACCTACACCCTGAAGGTCGACGTCAACATGCCGATGATCGGCATGTTCCGCCGGAAGGCTGAGAAGACGATCATCGACGGGGCGCTCAAGGGCCTGAAGAAGCGGGTCGAAGGCTGACCGCGTCAACCGGTGAGGCCGGTCGGCTGGGCATCGGGATCGATATCGGCGGGACCAAGGTGGCCGCCGGCGTGGTCGATGAGTCCGGCGGCATCCACGAGCGGCGCCAGACGCCCACGCCCTCCCAAAGCCCCCAGGCGGTCGAGGACGCCATCGTCGAGATGGTCACCGAGTTGCGTCGCAGCTCGCCCGAGGTGGCCTCCGTCGGGATCGGGGCCGCGGGCTGGGTCGACGACGCTCAGGCCGTGGTTGCGTTCTCGCCGCATCTGGCCTGGCGCAACGAGCCGCTGAAGGAGCAGCTGTCCAAAAGGATCGATCTACCGCTGATCGTCGACAACGACGCCAACGCGGCCGCTTGGGCCGAGTACCGGTTCGGCGCCGGCCGGGGCAGTTCGGTCATGGTCTGCCTCACCCTGGGGACCGGTATCGGCGGCGCGCTGGTGATCAACGGCCAGCTGTTCCGCGGCACCTACGGCATGGCCGGCGAGTGGGGCCACATGATCAGCGTGCCGGGGGGACACCGCTGCGAGTGCGGGAACCGTGGCTGCTGGGAGCAGTACGCCTCCGGCAATGCGCTGGTGCGCGAGGCGCGCGAGTTGGCTCGCAGCAACTCACCGATGGCCTACCGGCTGCTGGAGATCTTGGGGGGTGACCTGCAGCGGATCACCGGACCCGGGGTGACGGCCGCCGCCCTGCAGGGGGAATCCACCGCCATCGAGTTGATCGGCGACGTCGGCGGGTGGCTCGGCCAGGGCATCGCCAACCTGGCCGCCGCGTTGGATCCGGATCTGTTCGTCATCGGCGGTGGGGTGAGCGCCGCCGGCGACCTGCTGCTCGAGCCCGCCCGGCAAGCCTTCGCCCGTACGCTCACCGGACGTGGCTTTCGCACGCTTGCGCGGATCGAGCTGGCCCACTTCCGCAACGATGCCGGCCTGATCGGGGCGGCCGATCTCGCCCGCCACGCCATCGTCGAACCACCGTCGTCAGATCACCACGGCTTCTGGCCCCGCTGGGAGCCGCACATCTCGGAGTCCGACCGCCCGCCCGTCCTCCCCTGAACCCGGGTCGCGTTGATGCTGCCCGCGGCCTAGCTGCTCGAGTTCCTCGTTGCTGCTCGAGATGCAACCCGAGCAACAACGAGCAACTCGAGCAGCTGTGGAGGCGGGGGCGCTGTGGAGGGGGGCGCGTGGAGGCGGGGGCGCTGTGGAGGCGAGGAGCGTACGCAAGCCGGACAGTTACAGCACGGCGCCGTCGCCGGCGTCGGGCGGACGGCTCCTCGGGAGGCGGCTGACGAGGATCCCGAAGCCGGCGACGAAGCCGAGGATGGCCAGCCAGCCCGCCCAGCCGGGCAGTCGTACGCCGACGACAACGGCCAGCACCATCAGCACGGCGTAGCCCATTCCTAGCCAGGCCAGCAGAACGGGCCACGCCGGCTTGGGCAGCGGTGGCGGTGGTGGCGGAACGAAACGCTCCTCCACCTCTTCCGGCGCGGGTTCGGGGTCCGGCTCCTCGTAGCGGAACAGTGGGTGCTCATCGGCCCAGCTGGTGGACTCGGTGTCGTGCTCTGATGGCGTCGGGGCCGGAGCCGGCTCGGTCCGATCGGCCGTCAGGTGATAGCCGGCCACCAGATCCGCGAACGCCCGGTCGATCGCCTCGTCGCTGCGCTCCTCGGATCGCTCCGAATCGTCTGCGGCGGCCATGTCAGTCCTTCGCCAATCGCCGGAAGAACGATGCACTGCCGGCGAAGATCTCCTCCGCCTCGTAGTCGAGGGTGGCTACATGGTAACTGCGCTCCAGAGTGACCACCCTGAGGTCGCGACGACCGGACGCCGGCCGTGATCACCGGTAGCGAGGAGGCGTCGACAATGTGATCCTGCCGCGAGCGGTAGATCAACAACGGCTGGTCGATCTTGGCCGAGATCCTGCCGGATCGCCGCCCACAACTTGGTCTGGGAGTGCAGCGCACGCAGCGGAGTGCGGGGGTACGCCACCTCGGTCTGTCCCGGTTGCGCGACGTCGTTGGCGATGGCGTCCACGGACGGCATGGCGTACTTGAGCAGGAAGAGGATCTTGAACCGGGGGTCGCTGTGGCGGACCACCGGATTCACCACGGTGAGTCCGGCCACCGCGGAACCGTGCTGCTGGGCCAGGCGCAGGCACAGGGCGCCGCCCATCGACAGGCCGGCCAGGAAGACCCGCTCGGACTGACTCGCGAGCGTGACGAAGGCGCGATCCACGGCGTCGTACCAGTCGGTCCAGGCCGTCTCGTTGAGCTCCTCCCAGCGGGTTCCGTGTCCGGGCAGTCTCGGCACGACGACGTGGAAGCCGGCCGCCTCCAGATGCCGGGCCCAAGGCCGCATCGACTGGGGGGTCGAGGTGAACCCGTGCACCAGCAGGACGCCCAGCGGACCGCTACCACCCTCGTACGGCTCGGTCTCGCGGATCGCTCGAAGAGACCGGCGCCGGCTCAGGCGGGGACGCTGACGTCACCCGCGCAGTCTAATGACGAGCTGCTCGCGGCCGCTCCCGGCCGGGCCTCCCGACGCTCGAGCTCGCGCCGCACGCTAGGCTCACCGGTGAGGTCGGACCGGGAGGGTCGTTGCTGTACTGGATATTCAAGTGGACGTTCTTCGTGTGGGGCGTGCGGTTGCTGTTCGGTGCCAGGATCGAGGGCGAGGAGAACATCCCGGTCTCCGGTCCGGCGATCATGGTCGGCAACCACATCTCTTCCGGCGACACGTTCCTGCTGCCGGCGTTGATGAAGCGCCGGCTCACCTTCCCGGCCAAGGCGGAGTTGTTCCTCGGCAAGGGCGTGGGCACCCGGTTCATCGCCTGGTTCTTGAAGAACGTCGGACAGGTGCCGATGGACCGCTCCGGCGGCCGAGCCAGCGCGAGCAGCATGGAGGGTGTGCTCGGCGTGCTGCGGCACGGCGAGTTGCTCGGCATCTTCCCCGAGGGCACGCGGTCGCCGGACGGCCGGCTCTACAAGGGCAAGACCGGTGTCGCCCGGCTGGTTCTCCAGGCGAACGTGCCTGTCATCCCGGTCGGTTTCGTCCGGCACCGAGTGGAACCGGACCCGCCTGGGCATTCCGTGGATGTGGCGTCCGCTGGTCAAGATCGGCGCCCCCCTGGACTTCAGTGCGTACGCCGCCGGAGCCGGTGATCGCGACGTCCTGCGCTGGGTTACCGACGAGATCATGGCCGCGGTCCAGGGGCTGACCGGCCAGCCCTACGTCGACGCGTACGGGACCTCGGTCAAGGCGGCGCAGGCGGAGGGTCGTGAGTTGAACGCAGTAGTGGTGGCGCGGCCCGGAGAGGGGCGGGCCCAAGCCGCCGGTGCCGTCGCCGCTCACCCCGCCCGCCGCCCCCGAGGAGGGCAGGGGCGACTCGGCGGTCGTCTCGGACGTGACCCCATGAACTGTGTTGTCCGGCTCGCGCACGCTCCGCGCCCCATGACTCGGTCTTCCTCTCTCACTCGCAGACGCGTCTTCCGGCTCGCGCACGCTCCGCGCCCCATGACTCGGTCTTCCTCTCTCACTCGCAGACGAAAGGCGTGTCCGCTCCTTCGCTCGTCCAGACGGAGCCGGCGCTGCGCTAACGACGCTCGCCGGGGACCGTGTCTGCTCCTTCGCTCGTCCAGACCGAGCCGGCGCTGCGCTAACGACGCTCGCCGGGGACCGTGTAGCCCGCAATCGCTCCTCACTCCCGAGAAGCTCCGCTCATGACCGGGAAAGTCATCACCGTCGACCCGAGCGGCAAGATCCCGCGACGGCGCCGGCATCTACTGGTTCCTCAAGAACGTGCTGCTCGGGCCGGCGGTGCGGCGGGTGTTCCGGCCCGTCGTCGAGGGTGCGCTCAACGTCCCGCCCAAGGGCGGCGCGATCCTGGCCAGCAACCACCTGTCCTTCGCCGACTGGCTCTTCATGCCGCTGGCGCTGGACCGTCGGGTCACCTTCGTGGCGAAGTCCGACTACTTCACCGGCGTCGGGCGTCAAGGGCTGGGCGCAGAAGAAGTTCTTCTCCGGCACGGGCCAGGTGCCGATCGACCGCACCGGCGGGCAAGGCGTCGGAGGGAGCGTTGCGCGCGGGGCTCAAGGTGCTCAACCGCGGTGAGCTCTTCGGCATCTATCCCGAGGGCACCCGCAGCCACGACGGGCGGCTCTACAAGGGGCGCACGGGAGTGGCCCGGCTGGCCCTGTTGGCCGGTGTTCCGGTCGTCCCGTCCGCGGTGATCGGCACCGACGTGATCGCGCCGCCGGGCAAGATCGTGGTCCAAGATCATCAGCCCGACCGTCAAGTTCGGCAAGACCGCTGGACTTCTCCCGCTACGAGGGGATGAGCGAGGACCGGTTCATCCTCCGCTCGATCACCGACGAGATCATGTACGAGATCATGGAGCTCTCCGGCCAGGAGTACGTCGACCTCTACGCGCCGGCCGCCAAGGAGCTGGCCGCGAAGCAGAAGCTGGCGCGAGGAAGAGGACGAGGTCTCCCCGCAGGCCTGATCAGCGGCCTTTCCTCACCAACTGCTGGGTTGGGTCACTCGCTGCCGCGAAAAACCTGTCCCAAGCCAACACTTGTCGCCACGATGACTTCCGCCGTCAGTCGAAGTGCAACGAGTCGGTACGCTCACGCTTCAGTTCGAAGAAATACGGGTAGCTGGCCAACGTGACGCTGGCGTCCCAGATCTCGCCCGCCTCATCACCGTCGGGGATCCGGGTCAAGACCGGTCCGAAGAACGCGGTGCCGTTGAAGGCGATGGTCGGGGTGCCGACGTCCTTGCCGACCTGGACCATGCCCGCGTAGTGGCTCTCCCGGATCGCGTCGTCGTACTCGTCCGAATCCGCCGCCTCCGCCAGCTCCGACGGCAGTCCCAGTTCCTCGAGTGATTCCGCGATCACCCGCGGCATGTCCTTGATGTCCCAGTTGTGGATCCGCTTGCCCATCGCGGTGTAGAGCGGCTCGAGGATGTCTTTACCTTCGCGCTGAGCGGCCGCGACGGCCACGCGGACGGGGCCCCAGGAGTCCTCCAGTCGCTCGCGGTACTCCCGCGAGACGTCGGTGTCCTCGTTGAGCACGGCCAGACTCATCACGTGGAAGCGGACCTCGATGTTGCGCACCTTCTCCACCTCGAGGATCCAGCGGGAGGTGATCCAGCAGAACGGGCAGAATGGGTCGAACCAGAAGTCGGCCCGGTCCCGGGTTCGCCGGCGGTCATCGCGAGCGGGCAGCGTAGGGGCGCATTCCGCGATCGTAATCGGGGTCCGCGGTCTCACCGGCCTGGTTACCGGCCTCCGCGTCCGCCTGGTCCGATGCCGGAGGAGGGCAGCCGTTCCGATCGCTGGCGAGGTCGTCGATCCGGGGTCACGTCGGGGATCGGCCCGGTGGTTTATCTCGTGCCGGTGGGGCGGCCGCGGCAGCCAGCTCGCCGGTTTCGTCGAGCCGCTCGTCGCGCTCGACCCCTCGGTCGGGATGTTCGACGCGCCGAGCCACGGCGCTCCGACGACGGCTCGAGCGGCCGCGGACGCACGCGGTGGAGTTCGGTGGTCAGCCCGGCTGCGACCAGAACGCGTCACTCTCCGCCGGTTTCGCGTCAACCATCCGGAGTTCGGTGATGCGCCCGTCGTGGACCCGCAGGAGGTACGCGGCGAAGTTCTGCAGGGAACGCTCGCCGCGCCGCGCGTTGACCTCGACCATGGCCAGCGCCTGGTCGTCGGCCACGATCACCGGCGGCTGGGTCAGGGTGACCGAGTACGAAGCCGACGACAAATCCATGCCTCGACCGCGGCCACGTAGCCCCCGGCGCCGTCGATGCGGACCTCCCCACCGCCACCCGTCGTGACGTAGGCGACCGCATCCTCGGCCAGCACGGCGCGCATCCCGTTCAGATCGCCGTCGTTGAACGCGGCTAAGAGCCGGTCAAGGGGAGCGGTGATGAGCTGAGGATCCACGTCACATCCGTTCGGGGATTGGGTAGCGGGCGATCGAGAGTCCATTGATCGTAATGGCCGGGCCGGGTAGGGACAGGCGTCTACAGTGTCTGGGTGCCCGAACTCCCCGACATCCCGACGCTGGAGGAGCTGCACGCGCTCGACCCGCGCCAGCAGCCGGGGTACGACGACGCCGACGAGGTGGCCGAGGTCGTCGCGCGGCTCCGCACGCTGCCGCCGCTGGTCTTCGCCGGTGAGTGCGACGAGTTGCGCACCAAGCTGAGCAGCGTGGCCGCGGGCGAGGCCTTCGTCCTGCAGGGCGGCGACTGCGCCGAGACTTTCGACGGGGTCACCGCCGCCAACATCCAGGGCAAGCTGCGCACCTTGTTGTCGATGGCGGTGGTGCTCACTTACGCGGCCCAGGTGCCGATCGTCAAGGTGGGCCGGATGGGCTGGTCAGTACGCCAAGCCCCGGTCGTCGCCGATCGAGACCCGCGGCGAGGCTGACGCTGCCGGCGTACCGCGGAGACGCCGTCAACGGTTTCGCCTTCACCGAGGAGGCCCGCCGGCCCGACCCGCAGCGGCTGCTCGGGCGTCTACAACGCCTCCGCCGCCACCCTGAACCTCACCCGCGCCTTCGTCACCGGCGGTTTCGCGCACCTGCGCAGCGTGCACAGCTGGAACGCGAACTTCGTCAAGACCTCCGCCGCCGGCGTCCAGTACCAGACGCTGGCCGGCGAGATCGATCGCGCGCTGGCCTTTATGGTGGCCTGCGGCATCGACGACGACGTGTTCCGGACCGTCGACTTCTACTCCAGTCACGAGGGTTTGATCTTGGAGTACGAGCACGCCCTGACCCGAATTGATTCCCGGACACGGCAGCCGTACAACACCTCGGGCCACCTGGTCTGGATCGGAGAACGCACCCGGCAGCTCGGACGGCGCCCACGTCGAGATGCTGCGGCATGTTCGCAATCCGCTCGCGGTCAAGCTGGGTCCGACGACCACCGCCGACGAGGCGCTGGAGCTTGCCGACCGGCTCGATCCCGATCATGAACCGGGCCGGATCACCTTCATCACCCGGATGGGCGCGCACCGGATCCGCGACCTGCTGCCCGATGTCGTGGCCAAGGTGACGGCCAGTGGCCGTCAGGTGGCCTGGGTCTGCGATCCCATGCACGGCAACACGTTCGAGGCGGTGAACGGCTACAAGACCCGGGCCTTTGCCGACGTCATGGAGGAGTTCAACGGCTTCTTCGACGTGCACGAAGAGCTCGGCACCTGGCCCGGCGGGGTGCACGTCGAGCTCACCGGCGACGACGTCACCGAGTGTGTCGGCGGGGCCGGACGATCTGGTCGAGGCCGACCTGGTCAACCGGTACGAGACCCTGTGCGACCCGCGGCTGAACCGCAACCAGTCGCTGGAATTGGCCTTTCTGGTCGCCGAGCGGCTGACCACGGGCCGGATCCGGCGGTCGAACCCGGTGCAGGCGTTCGTCCCGGTCAGTTTCTGACCGAGCTCAGCTTCTCCTGAATCGTCGAGTGAGGACCGTGGTCGCGGCGACGGCCGCGATCCCGACCGCGGCCACGCCGGCCAGGATCGGCTGTCCGGCGCCCAGCGTCCCGGCGACGATGCCGGCGAACGCCCAGGCGGTCGCTGCGGCGTAGGGCAGGAGTCCGCGCGTCCACACCACGATCACCACGGCGGTTCCGGCTGCGCCGGCGAGGATCGCCAGCTGACCGACGAGAGCGGCAGCCCCGGTATCGGATCGGCCGCGGCGACGATCCTGGCCGATCGCCTGGAGCGGGCCGGTCACATCGAGCGCCGGCCGCACCCGCAGGACCGCCGTCGCTTGCAACTCGTCCCCACCGAGCAGGCCGAACAAGACCTCTGGCGGGTGCTGACTCCTCTCCTCGTCCTCGTGGACGAGGAGAGCCGCCGATTTCGATCCTGCCGAGCAGGAGGTCGCCGGCCGATATCTGCGGCGGTGTCCGCGAAGTATCGGGAGTACGCCCAGCGGCGGACTCCTTAGTCGGGTTTGCCGCCCACGGCCGAGGCGTGCCGCCATCGCGGTTGATTGAGTAGGGCGACGCCGGCTGCGATGAGAACGCCGAGGGCGGCGCCGCCGAAGGACCAGGACAGGCCGCCCGTGTCGATCACGATCCCGGCGATCGCGGTACCGACCGCCGCGCCGGTGGTGTTCGAGGCCGAGAGGAACGCCTGGGCCTCGTTCAGCCGGTTGGCCGGCGCCAGGTGATCCAGCAGGCTCTGCTGCATGATCAACGTCGGGGCGATCGTGAGCCCGGTGAGGAAGAGCACCGGCAGCAGAATCGGCAGGCTGACGGTGCCCGTACCCAGCAGCCCGGCCAGCAGAGCGAGGAACAGCCCGAACAGGCCGAGGAGCACGGGTACCGCCCGGCGTTCGTCGAAGGGCCAGGACCGGGCGCCGAATGCGAGTCCGCCGACCGTGCTGCCGCCGGCGATCGCCGCGAACAGGATGCCGACCTGCTCGGTGCCGCCGAGTGCGAAGTCCGAGGTCGCGGCCAGCGACGTATCCAGTTGCCCGAAGCCGACACTGACCATCAACATCACCACGAGGACAGCCGCGACTCCGGTCGAGGCGAGAGCGGTACGCGGGCCGGCGCCCATGGTCGTCGGGTCGTGGCCCGAGGCTGCCCGCTGGACCGCCGCACTGGCCCGGCGGGCGACTCCGGTCGCGCAGTAGGCGAGCCCACCGCCACCCAGCAGCCCGGCGGTGACCAGCAGCGGAAGCAGCGGAACTCCGGGAAGCAGCAGGGCCGACAGCAGCAGGGGACCGCAGACGAAGGCCAGCTCCACCGAGGTCGCGTCCAGGGCGAAGGCCACCCGACGAGCCTCCGGATCCGGCAGGACGATCCGGAAGCTGGAGCGCAACGCCGGACTGATCGCCGGATAGCTGAGCCCGACCCCGGCGGCGATGGCGATCAGGGCCTGGTCGGGCGCTCCGCCGGTCGTGGCGAGCGCGAGCACGACGAGCAGCGCCGCGCTGGTGACCGCGGTCGGCAGCAGCACCGCAACCTGCCCGAAGCGGTCCATCAACCGGCCCCACACCGGCGTCCCCACCGCGGCGCCGAGCGCGTACGCACCGGTCACCACGCCGGCGATCGCGTACCCCTGCCGCTCCTGTTCGACCAGTATGAGAATGCCCAGCGGGATCATCGCCAGGGTCAGCCGAGCCACGGCGGCGGACACGAACGGGCGGGAGGCGGGACCGTGGCGCAGCAGTCTCCCGTACGCACGCACTCCGCTCCCGAGCCGAACCTCGGTCACCCCGGATGAACGCATAACGCTCGATCATAGGTTGGCCACACGAACGGGCGCGGCGGGAATATCAGCTGAGGTTCGTGGTTCGGCCGTGCGAAACTCGCGGTGTGAGGTTCAACCCGGCTCACGCGAGCGATGATCCGAATCTGGTGCGCGAGCTCGTAGGAGAACACCCCTGGGCCACCTTGATCAGCATGGGACCGTCGGGGCTGATCGCCTCTCACTACCCCGTGCTGGTGGAAGACGCAGACGATGCTGACGAAAGTGCCGACGAGATCGTGCTGCTCACGCACGTCGGCCGCCCCGACGAGAAGCTCCACAACTTCGACGGGCGGGAGGTGCTCGTTGTGTGCCAGGGGGATCACGGCTACATCTCGCCGAGCTGGTACGCGCCGGGTGCAATCAGGGCACCGACGTGGAACTTCACCGCGGCGCACCTCTGGGGCGTTCCGGAGGTGCTGACTCCGGAGGAGAACCTCGACGTGCTCAGCCGGCTCGTCGCTCACTTCGAGCAAGCCGTCGAGGAACCGATGTGGCTCGACCGGGAATGGGGCGCACCGCTGGCCCGCGGGACCGTCGGCCTGCGTATCCCCGTCACACGTTTCGAGCTCAAGGTGAAGCTCAGCCAGGACAAGGACCCCGAAACCATCGACCGGGTCATCAGCCGACTTCGAGAAGACGGGCCCTACGCCCACGCCGCCCTGGCCGACGACATGGTGCGGGCTCGCGATCGCGGGATCGGCTATGACCGCTCCGTCCGGAGAGCCGGCTACTAGCGACCAAAGGATCGCTATGGCCGGCCGGTTCAGGACCAACGCCTAGGCCAGAGACCTATCCGGGACGCAAAGGTTCGCGTCACCTCATCGACCACGCCTTCGTCGGCGAGCGCCCCCTCGAGTTGGCTGGCCGTGGCTCGATCCTCGTCGTTGGCCCATGACACAAAGCTCCGGAGAGGCTTGCTCAGGTGCGGGTTGAGCTCAGCCCAGCGGCGAGCGGACGCCGACCGGTCTGTGGTCCAGGTGCCGTCGTGCACGCTGACCAGCCCGGCTACGGCCAGGAGTGTTTTGCGGGCAACACGTTGGCCCAGGAGTGCGGTCGGTTGGTTTGGCCGACCCAGAGACGTGCGCCAGCGCTGCAGGTGTTCTCCGATGTCGCCGTTGAACCCGCGGGCAGCGCGGGCATCGGCACGGAATGCGGGCAGGCCCGCTTGTCGATCCGGTCCCTGCAGCCGGACGCAGTAATGACGGAGAAAGACCCGTATCCCGTGCGACTCGTCCCTGTCGCCGATCAAGTCCGCCGCCTCAGCGGGAGCAACCTCCACGCCACGGCACAGACCGCTGAATTGCCGGCTCAGCGCAGTGCCGACCACCGCGGCCTCCTCGGCCGGCAAGCCAACGGTGAGGAGGTCGACGTCGGAACGACCGACAATGGCTTGACCGGTTGCGACCGAACCGTAGACGTACACCGAGACCGTGTCCGCGACACCGGCCAATCGCTCGGCCGCCGACGACAGCACGGGTTCGAAGCGAATGGGGACCCGATCGCGTCGGACGCCCGTCACGATGAACCCCTCCGCCGATACGCCTTCGTCTGGATCGCTCATCAAGAACGATCCTTTCAGCAGCACCCAGTTACACCCTCGCCAGCTGAGGAGGGGCGCGTCGAGCGTGGGGACCGGGCGTCGCGGGTAAGAATGTTGCGTCACGGGAGTTGACGGCAAGCCGATCGGCTGGGCCGGCGGACCAGCCGTGCGCAACGACCGTGAAGGAGCAGCGATGACAGGCAAGACCGTAAAAGCGCAGGCCACGCCCGACCCGATGCCGCTGGTGGGTCAACGGCCCGGGCCGCCGTACTTCGCCATCTTGTTAGTGGCGGGCATGTTCGTCATCGGTGCCGGTCTGCAGGCGACCGCCAGCATCGTGGCTCCGATCTTCCTGGTCATCACCTTGGTGATCACCGTTGCTCCGCTGCGTTCTCTCCTCATCCGGCATCGCTGGCCCTCCTGGCTCGCGAGCGTCGCCGCTCTGCTGGCGATCTACGCGCTGTTGGTGTTGATCTTGGGCTCGGTGGTGTTCGCCGTGGTGCGGTTGGTCGACCGGCTGCCGCAGTACGCCGCGGCCTTCAACGAGATCTTCGGCTACCTGTTGGGCGTCGCCAACCAGCTCGGCTTCGGCCAGGAGCAGATCGAGCAGCTGGCCTCGTCGGTGCAGCCGAGCAGTCTCGCCGGGCCGGCGCAGAGACTGCTCAGCGGACTCGGTGGCGGACTGTCACTGCTCGTCTTGATCGTCACCGTGGTGATCTTCCTGGCCTTCGAGAGCGGCATGATGAACGAGCGGCTCTCCGTGATCCGCGAGACAAGGCCGCACATCGCCGAGGGTCTCGTCAACTTCAGCAACCGGGTCCGGAAGTACTGGATCGTCACCACGGTGTTCGGCTTCATCGTCGCGGTGCTCGACGTGATCGGCTTGTTGATCATCGGCGTTCCGCTGGCCGTCACCTGGGGTGTGCTCGCCTTCGTCACCAACTACATTCCCAACGTCGGCTTCATCATCGGCGTCGTTCCGCCTGCGTTGATCGCCCTCCTGGACGGCGGGATCGGCAGTGCTATCGCCGTCGTTGCGGTCTACACCGTGATCAACGTCGTGGTGCAGACGATCATCCAGCCACGGTTCACCGGTGACGCCGTCGGAATCAGCGCGACGGTAGCCTTTGCCTCGCTGATCATTTGGGCCTACGTGCTCGGCACCCTCGGCGCGCTGCTGGCCATCCCTTGCACCCTGTTCCTCAAATCGCTGCTGCTCGACAACTCCGTCCCCGCCAGCTGGTTGAACGCGCTGGTGAGCGCCTCACCCCGGAAGGAGCAGCCGCGAGCCGTCCGCCGGACCGGACGAAAACCGATCGAGAAGCCCGGCTGAGTCGGCGACTGCCGGGGACATGTCAGTCGTGCCTCCGTAGTCGGCGCGAGGGCTCTCTCCTTATTGGGTTGGGTGCGGTCGTGACGACGGTAACGAACACCGGTCAGGCCGAGAGGACCACCTTGACGCAGTCGTCCCGCTTGTGTTTGAAGGTCTCGTAGGCCTCCGGGGCCCGTTCCAGCGGCATCCGGTGGGTGATCACGAAGCTCGGGTCGATCTCTCCGTTTTCGATCCGGTCCAGCAACGGCCGGGTGTAGCGCTGCACATGGCACTGCCCGGTCCTCAAGGTGATCGAGCGGTTCATCCAGGAGCCGACCGGGAACTTGTCCATCAGCCCGCCGTACACCCCGATGACCGAGACGGTCCCACCGTTCCGGCAGGCGAGGATGGCCTGGCGCAATGCGGGTCCACGGTCGGTCTCCAGGCGGGCGGCCTGCTTGACCCGGTCGTACAGCTGGATCGGACCGAAGTCGGAGTGGGCCTCCATCCCGACGGCGTCGATGCAGGCGTCCGGTCCTCGTCCGGCGGTGAGGTCGAGCAGCGCTTCCCGGACGTCGACCTCCGCATAGTTGATCGTCTCGGCGCCGGTCTGCTCCTGGCCACCTGCAGCCGGTAGTCGAAGCGGTCGATGCCGATCACCTGCTCCGCACCGAGCAGGTACGCGCTGGCCATCGCCAGCAGCCCGACCGGTCCGGCACCCCACACGGCGACGACGTCACCGGGCTTGATGTCGCACATCTCCGCACCCATGTAGGCGGTGGGGAAGATGTCGGAGAGGAACAGCACCTTCTCATCCGGCAGATCGCTGTCGATCTTGATCGGGCCGACGTCGGCGAACGGGACCCGGACGTACTCCGCCTGCCCGCCGGCGAACCCGCCGGTCAGATGGGAGTAGCCGAACATCCCGGCGGAGGCGTGCCCCCACAGCTTCTCGGCCATCCCCGCGTTGGGGTTGGTGTTCTCACACGCCGAGTAGAGGCTCGCGGTGCAGGAGTTGCACGCACCGCAGGCAATCGGGAACGGGACGACCACGCGATCACCCACCGCCAGGTTGGTCACGCCCGGCCCGGTCTCCACGACCTGGCCCATGAACTCGTGACCGAGGATGTCGCCCTTCTCCATGGTCGGGATGTAGCCGTCGTAGAGGTGCAGGTCCGATCCGCAGATGGCCGTCGACGTCACCTTCACGATCGCGTCCCGGGAGTTCAGGATGGTCGGATCCGGGACGTCTTGCACCTTGACGGTGTTGCGGCCCATCCAGCAGTTCGCGCGCACGGGCTCCTCCCCTGTCTACCGGTCGCTGCCGAGCGGCTGGGCCGGATGCTGATTGCGTTGCTGGGTCGCGTCGGTGCCGCCCGGGCTGCCCTCGGAGCGAACCACCTCACCGGTCTCCAGTACTTGTTTGAATCGCCGCAGCGCGTCATCGAGTTTCCGTTGTGGATCGGTGCCCATGACGGAGGCAAGCCGCTCGCCCACCCCGCCGCCGGTCTCCAGAACCACGCGGACCTCGGTGCCGCGCTCGCCCGGAGCCGGCTTGTAGGAGACGTCGAGGTCGTCGGCCAGCAGCGGCGGCTCAGCCTCGGGCCACCTGCTGCTGACCTCCTCGACCGGCCGGTTGATCGTGACG
>CAWBUC010000018.1:0-198896 GCA_963791865.1 uncultured Actinomycetota bacterium | reverse complement strand
TCGTGCTTGCAGCTGAGGACTACGTCATCGAACGCGGTTACTCGGTGCAGGTCAGCAACAGTGCGCAGCTGCCGAGCCGGGAACGAGCGCACCTGTTGTTGCTGGAACAGCAGCGGGTGGGTGGGGTGCTGCTTGCGCCCATCTGGGGTTTGGACGACCGAGTCGGCGAACTGCTGCGGCGGGGAATCCCGGTCGTGCTTCTCGACCGAGCACGGGATCAGACGGATCTCTGCTCGGTCTCGGTCGACGACGTGGAGGGCGGACGGCTCGCCGTTGAGCACCTGCTCGAGCAGGGTCACCGGCACATCGCGCTGGTCGGCGGGCCTGGTGATCTTCAGCAGGTGCGCGAGCGCCGACTGGGTGCGGAGTTGGCGCGATCGGCATTCGGCGGCTCCGCGAACCTGCTGACGATCTCCACCCCGAATCTCGACAGTGAGAGTGGCGTCGCGGCCGCCGGCGAGCTGCTCGCGCTCTCGACGGAAGAGAGACCAACAGCGGTCTTCGCGGCCAACGACCTGCTGGCCATCGGCGTACTGCAGGGGTTCGTCAGCCATGGACTACGAGTGCCCGACGACGCGGCGATCATCGGATACGACGACGTCACGTTCGCCTCCTCGGCGGCAGTGCCCCTCTCCTCGATACGTCAACCGCGTCGTGATCTGGGCCGTCGCGCCGCGGAGTTGTTGTTCGACGAGATCCAGGCTCTCGCAGAAGATCGGTCGCATGACCACCAGGCCGTACGTTTCACCCCGGAGCTCGTCGTTCGGCGCTCGACAGTGATGCGGTAGGGGCCGGTGCAGTCGGCTCAGCGTCCGCGAAGGAGATGTTGAGGCGCCGATCTCCGAGACCTTCTCCACGGCATCTATCGCGTCGAGGGCGGGGGCTCACCAGACGCGGATGCGCCGTTCCCCGGAGGTGAGGGCGGCGACGGGACCGGTTGGGTAGGAGGTGCGCGCAGTCTTGGTGACGCCGACGAGATCGGTGGCGAGCACCGCCGGGGTGCCGTCGGGTTCTTCGAACTCGGCGTGGACGAACCGGACCGCCGCAGGTCGGTTCCCCTGGTCACGTCGAGTCGGGCCTTGTCGAAAGCCGCGGGAAGCCGTGTCAGCAGGTACACCTCGTCCCCGGCGGTGACAATGTGGCGTCGACGTCGTCGTTCAGCACGATCGCACCTTTCTCGGCCTCGTACGGCTTGGCCCCGGCGGCGTACACGTTGTCCCGGATGTACACCGGCTGCTTCACCCCCATGAAGCGTTGGTGGTCGCCGCGGGTGGGGTCACCCACGAGCTCGAGGTAGTCCTCCATCGACGCCGGGTGCCCGTTGTAGCCGACGGTGCCATGGGCCGGCTTCAGCTCGGGCCGGGCGGCTGGATCGTACGCCTCTGCGGGGTCGCCGCCGAGGTAGATGTTGCCGATGTGGCGGTCGTCACCGCCGTGGATGGCGGCGTAGCCCGCGACCTGCGTGCTGTGCGGGACGTGGTACGGCGTGGGCCGTTCAAGAACAGGCTGGATCGAGACGGTTCCGCAGACGAGGTTGTTGACGAAGGCCCCGCCCTGGCTGAACAACTCCAGCGAGACCTTCGACCCCAAGATGTTGTGGTCCACGAGATACGGTCCGTGGCTCACCTCGACGAACAGGTCACGGTTGTTGTCGTAGAAGAGGTTGCGCGAGACGCGCGTGCCTTGGGTCTGCCAGTCCAGCCACGTCCCGAGTGAGCAGTCGTGGATCCGGTTGTGGCGGATGATCACGTCGAGGGCGGCGTGCAGCTTGATACCGGCGATCTCGTAGCCGTAGAACTCGCGCTTGAGCGCGATGTTGTAGATGTGGTTGTCCTCGATGGTCGAGAAGACGCAGCCGAGGTGTCCGACGATGCCGTTCTGGCCGCAGTCGTAGATGGTGTTCCGGCGGATGGTGTGGGAGCCGACGTGCTCGCGGTCCCAGCCGACTCGGCGGGCGGCGAAGACCGACTCGAGCTGGTATTGGTAGCCCGGCTTGTCTCCTCGGACAGTGGCGAAGTTGTGGCCGGTGGAGATCTCCTTCCCGATCGAGATCGCCGAGCACTTGGCGTCGTGGATGACGTTGTCCTCGATGATCCAGGATTTGGCCCAGTTCGGCCCGATGAGGCCTGGCTGGTCGGCGGTCGGCGGCGCCCACGGAGTGGCGGCGTGGCAGAGCTCGAAGCCGCGCACGGTGATGTAGTCGAGGTGGTGCTCGACCGGGTAGAAGACGGAGCGACGCACATTGATCTCGACCAGCTCGGCGTTCGGGTCGGCACCGCCGAAGTTGGCGGAGATGGTGGTGTGCCCGTCACCGACCTCCGCGTACCAGACCAGCTGAGTCTGGTCGGGGTCGCGGACGGCATCGGTGGCGCCGGTCCAATCGTCGATCGCCTCGGTCCGCCGCGGGGGGTCCGCCACCTCGGCCAGAGTCGAGACCTCGTAGAAGCTGGTGCCGTTGAGGTAGACGTCGCCGAGGTGCTTCTTCGGCGTCGACTGGTCCGGGTAGACGATCCAGTCGCCGTCGATCTCCTCGGCGAACGGGTTGAAGGTGCCGAACAGGCTGTTCGGGAGCGTGACGGTCCACACGGTGCCGTCGACGAGCTCCCAACCGGTGACCGGTTCGGAACCTTTGACCACCGCGTGCTCGCCGGAGGCAGCGGTGTAGGTGATGCGACGCAGGTCGCTGAGCCCGCCCCGCGGGGGCTGGACCCACTCGCGGTACTCGCCGGCGTGGACGATGACGGTGTCCCCGGGATGGGCCAGGGCCGCGGCCCGGTTGATGGTACGGAACGGTCGATCCTCAGATCCGTCGGCGTGATCGGACCCGGTGGTCGCAACGTGGAGCATGGCTGGCATTTTTCGGTGTCGACCTTCTTCGTTCGTCGGTGCACAGGTGAGCGGGATGCCGAACGCGATCGACGGCACAGTCAGGCCGACCCCGCCGCGGTCCTCGGCAGGTGTGATCCCCCTCAGGCCGGCACGGTATATCGGAGCAGGGACGGCAACACCAGCTCGCTCCAGCGCGCCTTCATGGTCGCCAGCACGTCGTCGGCGTCGGCGGCCCAGATGTCGGCGTTGAAGATCTCGACTTCGACCGGCCCCTCGTACCCCGCCTCGCTGACCCAGCGGCTGATGCTGGCGAAGTCGATCACCCCGTCGCCCATCATTCCCCGCGACAGCAGGGCATCCGCGGCGATCGGTAGATTGAAATCACAGACCTGGTACGAGGCGAGGCGCCCCTCGGCACCGGCCCGGGCGATCTGATCCGACAACTCCGGATCCCACCAGACGTGGAACGTGTCGACAACGACGCCGACGGTCGCCGGGGGATACGGAGCGGCCACGTCCAGCGCCTGCCGGAGCGTCGACAAGACGGCGCGATCCGCGGCGTACATCGGATGCAGAGGCTCCAACACCAGCCGGACGTCGTGCTCCTCCGCGTACGGGACGAGCTCGTCGATCCGATCCGACATTCGCCGACGCGCGGCCTGGAGGTCCTTGTCACCGTCCACCAACCCGCCGACGACCATGATCAACTCGTGAGTGCCGAGCGTCGCGGCCTCGACGATGGCGGCGCGGTTGTCGGCCAGCGCGGCCGCCCGGCCCGCCTCGTCGGCCGCGGTCAGAAATCCGCCGCGGCAGAGACTCGACACGGTCAGTCCGGAGTCGGCGATCGAGTCGAGCGGCCGTACTGAGTCCAGCCTCGGCCACCCGATCGCGCCACAGCCCGATGTGGCTCAAGCTCAGCTCGCCGCGTGGCGTCGATCGCCTCGGCCAGGGTGAGCCGCTTGGTGGTGCCGGTGTTCAGCGACAGCCGGTCGAATTCACTCACGTCAGCCCTCGAATCCCTGTACGGCCAGGAAAAGCTGCATCCGGCGCGCCGCCAGCTCGGGATCGGACAAGAGCCCGGCCTGGTCCGCCAGCCGGAACACCTGAAGCAGGTGCGGCACCGAACGGCCGGCCTGCAGCCCGCCGATCATGCTGAACGCCGGCTGCCGTCCGTTCAGCCAGGACAGGAACGCGATCCCGGTCTTGTAGTAGTAGCGTGGGCGCAGCGAACAGGTGCCGGCCCAGTTCGCGCGTGGAGTCCAGGATCGCGCGCGCTTCGGCACTGCGGCCGTCGTCGTAGGCCTGCAGCGCGACCGACGCCGCCGGATAGATGGCGGCGAAGACACCGAGCAGCGCGTCCGAGTAGTGCGTGCCGTCGCCGTCGATGAGCTCCGGGTAGTTGAAGTCGTCGCCCGTGTAGAGCCGGACCGGTCGGGGCAAGTTCGCCAGTTCTGCTCGTAAAGCGGTCTCGTGGCCGGCGTCCAGGAGGGAGACCTTCACCCCGTCCACCTTGGCGGCGTGCTCCGTCACCAGATCGGTGAAGGTGGCGGTCGCCCCGGACACGTCCGCACTACCCCAGTAGCCGGCAAGCGCCGGGTCGAACATCGGGCCGAGCCAGTGCAGGATCACCGGCTCGCCCACCTCCGAGAGCAGGCTCGAGTAGACGTACCGGTAGTCGTCCGCGCTCCGCGCCACCCGGGCCAGCGCCCGCGAGGCCATGACGATCACCGTGGCTCCGGCGCCCGTGACCACCTCGACCTGCTCGCGGTAGGCGTCGAGGACTTGATCGAGACCCGACTGTCCCGGGGACAGGTCGTCGAGCTCGAGCTGGTCGGTGCCCGCTCCGCAGGACAATAGACCGCCGACCGCGGCGGCCTCGGATCCGGACCGCTTGATCAATTCCTGGGTAGCGGCCCAGTCCAGTCCCATCCCGCGCTGGGCGGTGTCCATGGCGTCGGCGACACCGAGCCCGTACGACCAGAGTTCGTGCCGGTAGGCCAGCGTCTTGTCCCAGTCGATCACGGCAGGCGCGCCGGGCGTGTTGTCCGCCAGGGGCTGCGGTACGACGTGGGCGGCGGCGTACGCGATCCGTGAGGTGATGGGAGCCGTCGGACGGACCCAGGGCCCCGGCTCACCGAGTTCGTAGGTGTCTGTCGAGCCGTTCTCCGACGGCAGGCGCACCGAGGTACCAGCGGGGGTCACAGCACGATCTCCGGGATGTCGAGAGTCCGTCGCTCCGCCGACGACTGCAGTCCGAGCTCGGCCAGCTGCACGCCGCGGGCCGCCGAGAGCAACCCGAACCGGTGCTCGCGGCCGGCGACGACATCGCGAAGGAACTCCTCCCACTGCGCCTTGAATCCGTTGTCCAGGTCGTCGTTCGCCGGCACCTCGAGCCACTGGTCCCGGTAGGACTCGGTGACGGGCAGGTCCGGATTCCACACCGGCTTGGGGGTGTGCGCCCGCTGCTGGGCCACGCA
The DNA here is from genome assembly GCA_963791865.1 of uncultured Actinomycetota bacterium. Classification (GTDB taxonomy): domain Bacteria; phylum Actinomycetota; class Actinomycetes; order Propionibacteriales; family Propionibacteriaceae; genus Microlunatus. Next base: position 193,590 of record CAWBUC010000018.1, on the reverse strand, counting down.
CTTGTTCAGCCCGGCGACCGCCGACCCGTGGGTGCCGTCCACCTGGAACTCCACCAGTTCGTCGCGATAGACCCGGACCGCCCAGGACGAGTTGATCTGGGCGATCACGGAGTCACCGGCGGGGGTCTCCAGCTCGAACAAGCCGTACGACGCATCGTCCGCGGTGGCCGGGTACTCCTCGCCCTGCTCGTCCCATCGGGCCGGGATGTGGGTCACCGCGGTCGCCGTCACGCGTCTTGATCTGGCCGATGATCCCCTCGAGGACGTAGTTCCAGTGACAGAACATGTCGGTGGTCATCCCACCGCCGTCCTCCTTGCGGTAGTTCCAGGACGGCCGCTGCGCGGCTTGGGTATCGCCTTCGAAGACCCAGTAGCCGAACTCGCCGCGCAAGACAGGATGCGTCCGAAGAAACCCTCGTCGACCAGCCGCCGCAACTTGACCAGCCCCGGCAGGTACAACTTGTCGTGCACCACACCGGCGGTGACTCCTTCGTCGCGGGCGATCCGGGCCAGCTCGACGGCCTCCGAGAGCGTCTCCGCGGTGGGCTTCTCGGTGAAGATGTGCTTGCCCGCGGCCATCGCCTTGCGCAACGTGGCGGCCCGCAGGCTGGTCATCGAGGCGTCGAAGACCACGTCGACGGTCGGATCGGCGATCACCGCGTCCAGGTCCGTGACCAGTGCTCGACCTTGTGCAGCTCGGCCAACTCGGTGATCTTGGCCTGGTTCCGCCCGACCAGGATCGGCTCGACGGCGACCCGGGTCCCGTCGGCCAGCACGATGCCGCCCGCGTCGCGGATCGGCAGGATGGAGCGCAGCAGATGCTGCCGGTAACCCATTCGTCCGGTGACGCCGTTCATGGCGATTCGCAGTACGGCTGGTTTGGGGTCCGACACGTTCAGTCTCCCTCTTGGCGGTTTGACGTTATTGGAAAGCGCTTTCCATCATAGACCCACGCCGAGACCGCGGTCAATCACCTGCCAAGAATTCATCTGCGGTCCCGGCCGCGGCGCCGGCACGGACGCTATTGGGCTGCCGTGAGCACGGCCGCCAGTGCGGCCGCCCGCTCACGATCCAGCCGGCCGTCGGCGATCGCGATGTCGAATCGGCGGCTCAGGACCTCACCAGCGGGAAGCACGACGTGACGGTCCCAGGCCAGCGCCGATCCGAGTCCGGGGTAGCTGTCGACGCGCACGAACCAGGGCTCTCCCGCGGCCTCGGCGTCCCGCGCGACGAGGACAGAGTGGCCGGACCGCCGAGTCCTGGTCCGGCAGCGAAATCGGCGGACCAGGCGAGCCACGGCGCCACGCGGCCGTGCACCTCGTCCTCGCCCCGCGCGTCGGGGGTGAAGACGTCGACGTTCGCGCAGGCCGGGAACCGCCAGAAGAATCCGCCGTAGCCACCGCCGACCCGGCCCTTGCTGCCCGGTGAGTTGAGCACGGCGTCGGTCTCCGAGCGTAAGCGTCGACGCGAACGTCATCCGCCACGCCGTCTCGTCCAGCGCGCGCCCAGCCGATCGAGCGCTGCTCGCGCAGCACGATGGACCCGTCGTGGCCGATCCAGCTCAGTTCCTGGCTGAGCGTGTCGTCGTGGATCTCGGCCGGCTCACCGACGACCTGTCCGTGGTTGTCGAGGAGGACATAGCCCTGGCCGTGGACGTAGGTCCCCCCACCCCAGAAGCTCGAGCCGTTCACGTCCGGGATGCCCATACCGACACCGAGGTGCCAGTCATGATCGGCGGGATGCTGCGCCGACACGACCACGCCGGCTCGGGTGCGTATGGGATGCAGGTACGGGCGGGGACTGGACGTCGGCAGGGTTCCGCGCCCGTCCCGGTAGGCCGCGACCTCGCGGTCGATCGTGTCCTCGCCGCCCACCCGCAGCCGGGCCAGCACCTGATCGCGTTCGCGGTGGGCCCAGGGCACTCCGAGCTCGGCGAAGGTCTGCCCGGTCGAGGCGGCCTTCTCCACCCAGTACTCGACGTCGTCCACCACCGGGCGTCGGTCCGGCCCGTCGCCGCGCCAGTCGATCGCGCGGGGGTCGATGCGGACCGGCTCGTCGGCGTTCGCCACGGCGTCGAACACGCGCATGAACGCTCCGGTGCTGGCCAGCGGTACGAGTAGCGGAGTCCCGTCTCGGCGGTAGGCCAGCAGGTTCTCGAGCAGATCGGTGCGGCCGGTCGTCTCGGTGTGGGCGCCATCGCCGGTGGAGACCTCGATCCGATCCGCCTTGTAGTCGAAGGTGGCGCGCCCATGAGTGCCGTACACGTGCACCAGCGGCTCGCGCTGTTCCGGCGCACACAGGCTGAGGGCGCACGTGACCACGCGCCCGTCGGCCGTCGTGATGCGCACCACCGAGGTGTCGTCACCGTCGATGGCGTTGGCCCGGTAGAGATCGGTCTCGACGGAGGCGACGTCATCCAGCCGGCGACACCCGTCGACGGCGAGGGCGGTGGCCACGGCATGGGCCAGCGGATTGGTGACCACCCCGTCCACCACCGCCTGGCCGCCCAGGCTCCGGCGGCCGGCCCAGGGCGAACGGCTCCAATAGCCACGGTGCGGGACCAAGCCCCGACCGCGCCCACCCGTTGCACTCGGCCGATGTCCAACGCGTCGGACTCGAACAGCTCGAGCCCGGCCGACCCGAGGCTCTGGAAGCCCACCTGAACCACGCGTCCGGTGTCGCTGCTCGGTGTCGAGCAGGCGCTGGAAATCCGCCAGCGAGCGCTACCGGTGGCTTCTCCAGCAGCACGTCGGCGCCGGGGGTGAGGGCGATCTCGGCCAGCCCGAAATGAGCGCCGATCGGCGCGGCGATCACCACGACGTCCACGGGACCGACGGCGGCCAGGGCCTCCGCCAGGTCGGCGTAGAGGTCTGCGCCGTAGACGCTCGGCGGATCCAGAACGACGCCGGGGTCGACCGCGGCGACCAGTTCGACCAGCCCCTGGTCCGCGAGTCGGCTGATGTTGGTCGCGTGGACCTGTCCGAAGCCGCGGACGCCGACGAGCACCAGGCGGGCTGGAGCGCGGTGGTGGCCGGAGACGCAGCGCTGCTTGCTGGAGACGAATTCATCCTTGGCCTTCCTCGGTGAGCTGTGCAAGAATAGCTAGAAAGCGCTTTCCCAAGCTACACGATTGGATATCGGATGACCATCACCCGATCGCCGGCTACGAGGACTGGCCGGCGGCCGCGCTATCCGCCGCGCCCTACCGCGGAGCCGATCAGGGCAGCAACGCTCTGGCCCGGGTGCTCGGCGTGCGACACGTGCCCGCCCCGATCAACGTCCGCGAAGAGGCCGGCTGGACCCGAGACGACGTCTCGATCCGTCGCTTGCGCTGGTCGGTCGGCTACGGTCCCGACACGGCCGCCTGGCTGCTGCGTCCAGCCGGTGAGTCGGGGACACTACCCGCGGTACTCGGTCTGCATTGCCACGGCGGGGTCCGCTCCGTCGGTGGTGAGCAGCTGGTCGACCTCGGCGTAGAAGCGAGTGCACGCGCCGCCCAGCTCCGCGAGACGTGGTACGAGGGTCGGGCCCCGGCGAACGACCTGGCCCGGCGAGGCTTTGGCGTCCTGGTCCACGACACCTTCTCCTGGGGCAGTCGGCGGTTCGACCTGTCGCACCCCACCCCCCGGCTCGCGGCTCTGCTCGAAGCTCAGGAGGCCCGCTGGCGGGAACAGGACGCCTCCCCCACGACCGAGGAGCGCTTCGATGTTGCCTCGGGACTCCATGAGGACACGCTGGCCAAGGCCGCCGGAGCACTGGGGCAGACGTTCGCCGGTGCCGTGCTGGCCGACGACTTAGTGGCTCTGGATGTGCTGGCCGCAGCGGACGGAGTCGATGCACAACGCCTCGGGACCTTCGGCTTCTCGGGCGGCGGCGGTCGCAGCTTGCTCTTGGCCGCGCTGGATCGTCGGGTGGCCGCCAGCGTCGTGAGCTGCATGATGGCGACCTTCGGCTCGCTGGTCCCCGCGGAACTGGACACCCACTCCTGGCTGCTCCACGTGCCCGGACTGTGGTCGCTGATGGACTGGCCCGACCTGACCAACCTGGGCCGAGCCCGCTTCCTGGTCCAGTACCGAACCGACGACGAGCTGTTCCCGCTCCCCGGGATGGAGGAGGCACACGCGCGCCTGATTCAGCTCCACGAGGGCACCGCGCGCTACCGCGGCTCCTTCCGCCCGGGCGGTCACGCCTTCGACGCCGCGATGCAAGAGGAGGCTTGGGCCTTCCTGGCGGCCCAGCTCGGCCACCAACGTAGAGCGACGTCGCCGGCCTCAGCCGATACCGATCGACGGCGGTTGGAGCAGCCCTGACCGTACGGTGGACATGGCCCGGTCGAGGTCCTGCATCCGGAACCGTCGTCCGTACTGCTGCTCGCTTCGGGCGGCCAGCCGCCGGATGTCCTCGTCGGCCGCCGCCAAGGCGTTGGCCCCGGTGTTGTAGACGGTGATCGCAATTTCGTTGGGGCCGGCGCGGACGGCGGTCGACACGTCCAGCCGGTACGGCGGCGCCCACAACGCACCGCAGTCGACCCCGTTCACCGTGATCTCGGCGACCTCACCGACGGGCGACGCCAGCCGCGCCCGGAAGGAGGCTCCGACCAGGCCCTCGCGCTCGGTCTCCGCGGCCGAGAGGTCCCGGCTATCGCCGAGATCGAGCACCACCGTCGACATCGGGTCCAGGCCCGCCAGCTCGACCACCGTCCGGTAGCGGGCGCTGCCCGAGAAGTACCGCCGGTCGGGCTGCTCCTCCCACACGTGGGGAAGCTCGACCGGCTGCAGCGGTTCGCCGGGGAAGCCGACCTGCCAGTCCGACGCCAGCCGTCGCCAGTCCAGTGTGCGGCGGTCCTCCGCGACCGGGTCCCCGTAGGCATCCTCGTCCGTCAGCAGCAGCACCGTGGCCTCGTACGGGTGAAGGACGACCGGGATCCCGCCAGCCGTCTCACCGCCACGGCGCACCCCACCGGTGTTGGCGTCCCACTCCTGGTAGTGACGGCGCCCATCCCGGCTGGCGACGCGAAACTCCCGATGGACCGGCCCGGTGTTGACGAGCAGAAAGCTGTCGCACCCCTCGTGCCGGCGGTGCACGAACCCGATGTCTGGTGTCTGCGGGGTCACCGCTAGATCCGGCGCCACGGCCGCGGTCAGCGCGGTCGCCAGCTCAGCCGGCTCGATGCTGACGGCATCCGCCACCTCCACCTCGGAGTCGATCATGATCACTGTTCCGCCGGCCCGCTGCACGGCCTGCAACCAGGCCGCTGTCCCGTTGGGGAGCAGCGTCGTCGCCGGAACCACAACCACTCGGTAGCGGTCAGGTGAGGTGACCTCGGCGGCTTCGTCGTCGATGAGGTCGAAATCGAGCCCGACACTCCGGATGGTCGCGGGGATCTCGCTTGGGATCCGCCGATTCGCTTCCCGCCAGGTGTCCAGCGACCCGCCGACCGCCAGGCCCATCGTGGCGAACAGGTCCTCGTTCGGCAGGTAGACCGCGACGTCAGCCACCGGCTCCCCCTGCCGGAGCAGCCAGCACAGCCGGCCGAGATAGACGTTGAGTTCCGGCATCGCGGGCCACCAGGGGTTGCGGTCGGTGAGGGCTCCGGCGGCGTAGAACATCCAGCCCAGTCCCGGCGCCACGGAGGGCGAGTACGGCCAGCCGTGCCCGATCAGCTGGTTGATTCCGCTCAGCAGGTGCTCGTGGGCCTCGCCCTTGAGGTCGAGTGGGGTCGCGCGGAACGACGGGGAGTGCACCCAGGTCCACACTTCCGCGGACACAACGTCGCGGCCGTAGAGGTGGCCGGCGGACGAGGCCCAGCGGCTCGGCGTCAGCTCCTGCCAGCCCCAGCCCTCGCCCTCGAACAGGTCCGCAGATCGATAGCTGCTGAGCGTCGCCGGCGGCGTGCCGTAGCTCTGGACCCGGAACCGAACCCCGCGACCCGCAGCCCAGCGCTGGCAGGCTGCGACGAGGTTCTCCTCGTACAGCTCGGCGAGCGTGCGGTGGTAGTCCGCCCGCACCCGGGCTGACCCGGGGAGGTCATCCACGAGGTGATAGAGCATGGGGCCGAGTGGGTAGCCGCGACGGCGGGCGAAGTCCTCCCCCAACGTGGGCGTCCAGTCCGCGCCGTAGGCCTCGAGGCTGTCGCAGAACACCGAGCCGATCAGCTCGGCCGGCACCGCATCGAGGAGGCGGTCCCCGACCGCAGTCAGGTGCGTCTCCACCGCCGCCGCACTGTAGTGGTCGAGCACCGGTCCCTCGGCTCCGACCGCCGCCCGTTTGACGTTCTGGCCGGTCAGCTGCGCGTACGCCAGCAGCACCAGCCGGGTGCCGGTCCCGTCAGGGATCGGAATCTGGCCGTCCTTGACCGGCAGCTGCTCGTAGGCGTCCGGAGGCTCCTGGAGCGAGCCGGCCCCGAGGTACGCGGCGACCAGCTCGTCACCCGGCCAGGGAGAGCTGACCGGAACCTCGAGAGCGCCCGGGTGGATCTCGCGCCGGTCCCAGTGCAGCCGGCGGGCCGCGAGGTCCTCGGTGACGTGCGGACCGCCGAACGACCAGCCGCTGCCCAGGGTCAGGTCGAACCGGAGGCTCAGCTCGTGGGCCCGCTCCGCGGCGAAGCGCAGGTCGCCCAGGAACTGCTCGGACAGGAATTCGGTGGTCGCCGGGGCCAGCGGGTAGACGTACGCCACCTCGACCCCGCCGAACCCGGCTCGGGCCATCTCGGTCAGCTCACGGTCGAGCTCCACGCGCTCGACCGACGGACCGAACCACCACCAGCGCAGCATCGGAGCCGCGCTGATCGGCGGATCGGCGAATCCCGACCTCAGGGCCGCGAGTGTCAGTTCTTCGGCTTCGTCAGCGGGAAAGGTCGACACCAAGCCCTAGATCACTGATCTTGACGGGCAGGCCGGTGCGGAGCGACTCGTTCCCGGCCATGCCGACCGCGATGGCCCGGATGCCGTCCAGCCAGTCCGACGGTCGTTCCAGCCAGTCCTCGCCCGGACCCCGGAAGACATCGGCGAGCAGCAGGGCGTCGCCGCCACCGTGCCCTCCGGTGCCTTCTTCGATCTTGATCTCCTGGGCCGACTCCCAGTGGCGTTGCACGGTCAACCGCTGGCCGCCGCTTCTCGCCGCAGACTCCGGCTGGGCGCTGGGGTCGACCACGATGTTGCCGTCGGCATCGACGAGCACGGCGGCCCGTTCGATCACCTCGAGTTCGGCGCGTCCCTGGTCGCCGTTGACCGCAATCCGGTAGCCCTCCCACGGCGAATGGGCGTTGAGGGCATAGCTGAGCGTCGCGCCCCGTGCGTAGTCGACGATCACCGCAAGGTTGTCCTCGGTCGTCACGCCGGGACCGAAGACATCTTGATCGCGGCGGTAGCCGTCGTAGGACTCGTTGTCGAGGTAGAGGGCCTTGAGCCGCTCGTCGTGGCGGAGGTCCATCTCCCACGGGCTGCGCTCACCGTCATGGGTGCCTCGCTCGGCGCGGGCCGGCATACCGCGAGCGGCAGCGTTCTCCGATCCGTAGAAACGCACGCCGCCCCGGGCGTACACCTGTACGGGGGCATCGGCGAGCAGCCAGTTGATCAGGTCGAAGTGATGGGCCGCCTTGTGCACCAGCAGACCCCCGGAGTTGGTCTTGTCGCGGTGCCAACGGCGGAAGTAGTCGGCGCCGTGCGAGGTGTCCAGCACCCACTCGAACGTTACCGACAACGGCGTCCCGATCGCCCCGCTCAAGATCTGTTCCTTGAGGGCGGAGTTGCGCGGTGAGTAGCGGTAGTTGTGCGTCACCACCACCTGCCGGCCGCTCTGCTCGGCCGCCTCGGCGATCCGTCGAGTGCCTTCCGGGTCGATGGTCAACGGCTTCTCGACCACCACGTCGGCCCCGGCGTTCAGCGCCCGTACCGTCAGCTCGGCGTGGGTGTAGTCCGGCGCGGTGATGATCACCGCGTCGGCACGCGTCTGCTCGATGAGCCGCTCCAACTCATCCGGGCCGCCGGTCGGGAGCTGGCTGACGTCCGCGCCGGCCTCGGCCAACCAGCCCAGGTAGACCGCTAATCGACCAGCATTCGGCTCGATCAGTCCGACCAGTTCGGCGTCGTCCCGGTGGTCGCCGGTCATCGCGTCGAGATACATCCTGACGCGATTACCGAGCCCGACCGCCACGTAGCGTCGTCTGGAACTCACTAAGAACATTCCTTTCCTAGAAGCGTGTCCTGAGCTTGTCGAAGGACCCTTCGACAAGCTCAGGGCGCGTCGTGCTTACTTGCCGCCGGTGGTGGCGATGCCTCGGACCAGGAACCGCTGGCCGAAGAGGAACACCAGGAACAACGGGATCAAGGTGACCACCGACATGGCGAACATGGCGCCCCAGTTGCTGCCTTCGCTGGAGTCCAGGAAGGAGCGCAGCGCGACGGGCACGGTGTAGGTGATGGGGTCGGTGAGGTAGATGAGCGGTGTGAAGAAGTCACTCCAGGTCCAGATGAAGGTGAAGATCGCGCAGGTGGCGATCGCCGGTCCCATCAGCGGCAGCATCACCCGGGAGAAGATCCGCCAGTGCCCGCAACCGTCGATCCGGGCCGCCTCGTCCAGTTCGCGCGGGATGCCGCGGATGAACTGCACCATCAAGAACACGAAGAACGCGTCGGTGGCGAGGAACTTCGGCAGGATCAACGGTACGAACGTGTTCACCCAGCCCAGTGCGTTGAACACGATGTACTGCGGCACGACGATGACGTAGACGGGCAGCATGATGCTCATCAACATGATGGCGAACCACAACGTCTTCAGCCGGAACTTCAACCGGGCGAAGGCGTAGGCGGCGAGGGAGCAGGCGAACAGGTTGCCGGCCACCGCGCCGACCACCACGATGGTGGAGTTGATGATGTACTGCGTGAAGGGATAGTTGAGGGCGAACCAGCCCTGCGTGTAGTTGGTCAGCACCAGGTCGTTGATCCACAGGCCCGGGGTGCGGAAGATGACCTCGGTGGGCCGGAAGGAGCTGACCACCAGCCACAGCAGCGGGTAGATCATGATCAGCCCGACCACGATCAGCGCGGCGTGCTTCAACACCGAGCGAATCCGGGACCGGACCAGTTTCTGCCGCTGCACGGCCTCGTGCTCGGGGGTGCTGGCCGCGGCCGACGTGGAGTCGGTGCGAGTCTTGAGTTCAGTCATCGTAGAACACCCAATACTTGGAGAGGAAGAAGTTGATGGCGGTGAAGGCCCCGACGATCACGACCAGCAACCAGGCCATCGCCGCGGCGTAGCCCATCTGGAACTGACCGAAGCCGCGCTGGTACAGATACAGAGCGAAGAACAAGGTGGAGTCCGACGGGCCGCCGGTGCCGTTGGAGATCACAAAGGCCTGGGTGAAGGACTGGAAGGCGTTGATGATCTGCAGCACCAGATTGAAGAAGATGATCGGCGACAACAACGGCAGGGTGATCTTGGTGAACCGAGTCCACCGGGTGGCGCCGTCCACCGACGCCGCCTCGTAGTACATGCCGGGGATCTGCCGCAGTCCGGCGAGGAAGATCACCATCGGCGACCCGAACGTCCACACGTGCAACAGGATCAGTGACCACAGCGCGTAGTCCGGGTCGGAGATCCAGCCGATCTGGGAGTTGATACCCACCGCCCGGAGGACCTGGTTGACCAGGCCGTCGACGCCGAACATCTGCCGCCACAACACCGCGATCGCGACCGAGCCACCCAGCATGGACGGCAGGTAGAAGATCGATCGGTAGAACGCCAGCCCCTTCATGCCCTCGTTCAACAAGATGGCGATGGCCAGGGCCACGATCAACTGGAGGGGGACGCCGATGATCACGTACGTGAACGTGACCTGCAGCGACTTGTGCAGCCGGGCGTCGCCGAGCATCCGGAGGTAGTTCTCGATCCCGATGAACTCCGGCGCCTGAATCAGGCTGTACCGGGTGAACGACAGGTACAGCGAGGCCAGCAACGGTCCGATGGTGATCACCACCAGCCCGATCAGCCAGGGCAGCAGGAACAGATAGCCCGCCTTGTTGTCCCGGCCCGCCTCCTTCCTGGCGGCCCGCTTCTCCTCCGGAGTCTTGGCCTTGTCGACCTTGAGGTGGGAGAGCTCAGAAATCGCACTCATGTCATCAGCCCTGTCTCCTTAGCTCTGGTAGCTCTGGCGCCTCAGTTCTGCAGGTTCGACTTCATCTCGTCCACGAACTTCTGCGCGGCGTCGGCCGTGCTGGCGCGCCCGAAGAGCACATCGGTCGCGTACCGCGTGCAGGGTGGCGGCGATCGTCGTGCCGCCGCCGGGCGGCGGGGCGATCGGGGTGTTGGCGACCTCGGGCTTGATGTCCTCGATGTACTTGACGACCGCCTGATTCTCCTTGTCCAGCTTCGGCGTGATCTCCGCCAGAATCTCGGCGTTGCACGGAACACCGCGCTCCGCCAGGTTGATGTTGGCCGACTCGGGGGAGTTGACGTACCAGTCGATGAACGCGACGACGGCGTCGGGGTTCTTGGTCTTGGCCGAGGCCGGAGAACAACTGCGAGGCCTTGTACCAGGCCTTGCGGTCGGTCGCCTTGCCGGTCAGGCTCGGGAACCGCAGGATCAAGATCTCGGTCCCGGCGGCCTTGGTGACCGCGGGCAGCTGGTTGGAGTTGTAGGCCTGCATGGCGGCCTTGCCCGACGACGACCGCGCTCTGGTCGAGCGGCTTGGGCGAGCCTTCCTCGCTGATCTGCTGCGGCGAGCCGATCGCCTTGGCCTTCTGCGCCTTGACCATCAGGTCGAACCAGGCCTGGGCGTCGCCGGGCTCGAAGGTGACGGCGTCGGCGCTGAACAGCTCCCGGCCGTTCTGGCGCACGAACGCACTGAACAGCGCGTCCGACGCTCGAACACCGACACCACACCGAACGGCACGCCCGCCTTGGCGGCCACCTCCGCGGCCACGGTCTCGATCATCGAGTCCCACGTCCAGGTCGTGTCGTCGGGCACATCCATCTTGGCCTTCTCGAAGATCGCCGGATTGGCGAAGATGATCGGCGCTGTTCACGCCGGCGTTGATCCCGACCAGCTGGTCGTTGATCTTGCCCGAGTCGACCGTGCCCTCGGAGAACTTCGAGACGTCGACCTTGGACAGATCCAGCAGGGCCTGCCGGGTGCCGTACTCCGAGATGTAGTTCATGTCCATCTGGATGATGTCCGGAGCCTGGCCGCCGGCGGTCTGGGTGGCGAGCTTGTCCCAGTAGCTGCCGAACTCGCCGGGCTGCGCCGCGATCTTGACGTTGGGATTGGCCTTGATGTACGCGTCGATGGACGCCTGCGTGTTCTTGTTGCGGAGCTCGTTGCCCCACCAGGCGAACTTGAGATCGACCGCGCCGCCGGCGTTGCCGCCGGTGCTGCCGCCACCACCGCTTCCCGGGGCGCAGGCCGTCAGCCCCATCGTGGCGGCGGCTGCTGCCAAACCGCCTGCTCCGAACAGAAACTGCCTCCGGTTCACAGCCATGTCTTCCCCTTCTTCGTTGATTGGTAAGCGCTTTCCGACAGCCTAGAGCGCCGGTCTTGTGGTGTCAATACTGGGTAGGTCACCGTTACATCACTGCCGCTGTTTGATCGCCGATGATCAAGCCGATGATCGAGGCGTGAGCCCATTCAGTCGAGCCGACCTGACCTAGGCCACTTGTTGCCATAAGTTGCCAAGCCGTTCTGAGTCTCATTGGTGGCTGCCGAACTCGGCCGTTGCGACCGTCCAGGCCTCGGCCTGCTCGCTCAGCGTGAAGCCCAGACCCGGCCGGTCGGAGACCCACATCCGGCCGTCACGGATCTCGAGGTGCTCGTTGAACAGTGGGTCGAGCCAGTCGAAGTGCTCGACCCACGGCTCGATCGAGTATGCGGCGGCGAGGTGGCAATGAATCTCCATGGCGAAGTGTGGGGCGATCTCCAGCTGCTTGGCCTCGGCGATCGTGGCGAGCTTGAGGAACTGGGTGATCCCGCCGATCCGCGGTGCGTCGGGCTGCACGATGTCGCATGCGCCGGCCTCGATCAGCCGGACGTGTTCGGCGACGCTGGCCAACATCTCCCCCGTCGCGATCGGGGTGTCGAGGGAGCGCGCCAGGTTGGCGTGGCCCTCGGCGTCGTACGCGTCGAGTGGCTCCTCGATCCACACGAGGCCGAAGTCCTCGAAGATGCGGCCCATCCGCTGCGCCGTGGCCCGATCCCATTGCTGGTTGGCGTCGACCATCAGCGGCACGTCGTCGTCGAGGTACTGGCGGACCTTCGACACCCTAGCCACGTCGAGTCGCCAGTCCGGCTGACCGACCTTGAGCTTGATCCCACCGATGCCGGCCTCCAAGGAGGCCGTCGCGTTCTCCAGGACCTGCTCGATCGGCGTGTGCAGGAAGCCGCCCGATGTGTTGTAGGTCCGTACGGAGTCTCGGTACGAGCCCAGGAGCTTCGCCAGGGGCAGGCCGGCGCGCTTGGCCTTGAGGTCCCACAGGGCGATGTCGAAGGCAGCGATGGCCTGGGTCGCCAGGCCACTCCGGCCGACGGAGGCGCCCGCCCAGCAGAGCTTGACCCAGAGCTTGCCGATGTCGCTGGGGTCCTCTCCGATCAGCACCGGCGCGATCTCCTGCGCGTGCGCGAACTGACCCGGCCCACCGGCCCGCTTGGAGTAGGAGAAGCCGATGCCGTGCTGCCCGCCCTCGGTGGTCACCTCGACCAACAAGAAGGCGACCTCGGTCATCGGCTTCTGCCGGCCGGTGAGCACCTTGGCGTCGCTGATCGGCGTGGACAGCGGGAGCGTGAGCGCGGACACCTTCAGGTGGGCGATCCGGTCGAGGGTTGACGCTCCCGCCGATGCGGCGATCCGGGACGCGTCCGGCGCGGACAAGGCACTCGTGCTGGCGGTCACCTCAGGCCACCTCCGTCACCAGGGCCACGAGCGCGGCCAACTCGGCCAGCTCCACGTCGTCGAGGTCGGTCAGCGGCGGTCGCACCGGCCCGGCCGGCCGGCCGATCACCTTCATCCCCGCCTTGACGATGCTCACCGCGTAGCCGGGGGTCCGATTGCGCAGATCGCAGTACGGGAGCACGAACTCGTTGAGCGCCGCGAAAACGCGCTCGTCGTCGCCGCCGCGCACCGCGGCGTAGAAGTCGAGCGCCCAGCGCGGAGCGAAGTTGAAGATCGCCGAGGAGTAGGTGGTCAGGCCGAGCTTCAGGTACGGCAGCGCGTACATCTCGGCGGTGGGGAGGCCGCCGACGTAGAGGAGGCGATCACCCAGCCGAGAGTAGATCCGCGTCATCTGCTCGATGTCGCCGATCGCCGTCCTTGAAACCGATCAGGTTCGGGCAGTCGGCGGCCAGCCGGTCGACGGTGGTGGCGTCGTAGCGGGCGTTGGCCCGGTTGTAGATGATCACGCCGAGGTCGGTGGAGCGGCAGACCGTACGGACGTGCGCCTCCAGGCCGGCTTGGCCGGCCTCGGACAAGTAGTGCGGCAGCAGCAGGATGGCGTCCGCTCCCGCCCGCTCGGCCGCCCGAGCCAGGTCGACGGCGAGCGCCGTGCCGTATCCCGCCGGCGCCACGACCGGCAGCTCGGCCGGCGTCTCCTTCACCGCCGCGGCGACGACCTGCTCGACCTCGTCGAAGGTCAGGGAGAAGAACTCGCCGGTGCCACCGGCGGCGAAGAGCCCGGACGACTCGTGACTGCGCCAGCCACGCGATGTTCTGGCGGTAGGCCGTCTCGTCGAACCGAAGGTCGTCGGTGAAGTGCGTGACCGGGAAGGACAGCAACCCCGAGCCGAGCTGATGGGCGACTTCTGCTGGGGCGAACACGCTCAAGGTGGTCTCCTGGTCGACTAGTCGCAATACGGGGGCGACATTCAGGACCCTATGAGAAGCGAACGATTCTCGTCCAACACTGCATTATGAATCGATTGATACTCTTTCGAGCATCATGTTCACACTCGACCAGCTGCGGGGCTTCGTCGCCGTGGCCGAAGAACTGCACTTCGGACGAGCGGCTGAGCGTCTGCAGATGACGCAGCCGCCGCTGAGTCGTTCGATCCAGAAGCTCGAGCGAGCTGTCGGTGCGCACCTGCTGGATCGGGACAACCGCAACGTCGAGCTGACCACCGCGGGTGCCGCTCTTCCTCCGCGAGGCTCGACGTCTCCTGAGTCTCGCGGACACCGCCGCGACGCAGGCCCGACGGATCCAGGCGGGGTCAGCGGGCAGCGTCAGCATCGGCTTCACCGCCACCTCCACCTTCGGGATCCTGACTCGGCTCCTGGACTTGTTCGGCTCCGAGTTCCCCGACATCCATCTCGACCTCCACGAGATGGTCACCCGGGAGCAGATTGCCGCCCTGCTCGCGCGCGAACTCGACCTGGGCCTGGCTCGACCACCGTTCGACACCACCGCCTTCGCCTCCCGCCTGCTGCACCGCGAGGCCCTGATCCTGGCCGTGCCCAGCGGGCATCGACTGGCGCACCAGCACGACGTTGCTCCCGACGACGTGGCGAACGAGCCCCTGATCATGTACTCACCCGTCGAAGCCCGCTACTTCTACGACCTGGTCGTACGGATGATCCCCGTCGCCGACAAGAACGTCGTGCACAGCGTGAGCCAGGTCATGACCATGCTGTGGCTGGTCGCCGGCGGGCGAGGCATCGCCTTCGTGCCGCAGTCAGCCGCCCGCCTCGGCATCCCCGACGTCGAGTTCGTCACCCTTGACCGGCCTGCCGCCGCACCCGGTCGAACTCCATCTGCTGTGGCTTCGGGAGGCGCGCAACCCTGCGCTTCGAGCCATCCTCGAGGCCGTGCACCAGGCCGATTTCCGACTCGGCGAGGCCAGTCGAGCGGGGGTTCGGCTTTGCGCCGAGCCGGCGGTTGCCGGTAGGTTGAGCGCTGTGAGAAAGCGCTTTCCGAGGAGACGGGCGTGAGTCGATCATGAGTCGTTACTGCCTGCTCGGCCACGTCGATCCGGACCGGATCGAGGAGTACCGACGCGTCACACGCGGCGGTATGGCCGGAGCTCTTGGCGGCCCTGCGAGACGCGGGGTGGCGTAACTACTCCCTCTTTCTCCGCGACGACGGCCTACTGATCGGCTACGTCGAAGCCGACGATCTGGACGCTGGCTCAGGCAGGAGTCGCAGCCACCGAGGTGAACACTCGCTGGCAGGCGGCCATGGCGGAGTTGTTCGCGAGCGACGGCCCGCCGGACGAGGCCTGGGAGATCGTTCCCGAAGTGTTCAACCTCGAAGACCAGCTGTCCACACTGACATCAGGATAGACATCGAACTGACGAACGAGTACGAACGAAAGGCGAAACCATGAGCTCCGGACCGGATCCGCTCGAGCCCTCCGCCGCCGAGCTGTTGGGGCCCGACGCCTACTCCGAATCGCAAGTCTCGTACGGGGGCGCTACGTACTGGCTCGAGCGGTCGGACGACGGCGCCAAGCGGCTGGTCGCCGTGGCGGAGGACGAGTCCGCCTTCCGGGACTTCGCCGGAGCAACGGAAAGCGTCGACGGCCGGGTCCGTCTCGTCGCCGACACCACGGCGGACAACGCGCTGGCGTTGCGTTCCGCGCTGCCCTGGCTGACGCCGTCCCGCTTCGGCTTGGCCACCTCGGCCGGCTTCGGTGATCGGCTCGGCCTCGCCACGCCCGGTCACGTGCGAGCCCTCCAGACGGTGGGCGCCCCGATCAACCCGGTGTTCGCCCAGCAGTCCATCCGGGAGATGGGCCGCTGCCATCGCACGCCGCGGGACGTGCTCGACGACGCCACCTGGGGAGCCTTCCAGGCCGGCTGGACCAGACCCGTCGGCGGCGACGCCGATCACCTGGAGGAACTCGCCGACATCGACGCCACGGTGGCGGCCGGCTTCGTGTTCTACACCCTCGATCCGAAGGCGGTGGTCGACCCGGCGGCTGAGCACGCCGACGCGGCCACCATCCGGGGGAAGGTCGAGGCGCTGGACTGGGTGGGGCTGGAATCAGACCTCCCCACGTTTCTGAAGAAGTACGTCGGGCACCGCATCGACCTCGAGCACGAGGCGATCGAGTTGGACGAGCAGTCGGTCCTTCGCGCCCTGGCGAAGTACGGCCCGTCCCTCACGCACGCGATGGCCATGTACCGACGCCTGATGGAGACCGGGCGTCGACTGCGAGGTCGAGTTCGCGGTCGACGAGACCGATTACCCGACCAAGCCGGCCGAGCACGTGGTCGTCGTCAGTGAGCTGCAGCGCCTCGGGATGGACTTCGTCTCGTTCGCCCCGCGCTTCGTCGGTCGTTTCGAAAAGGGGGTCGAGTACATCGGTGACCTGGACGAGTTGAAACGCGACTTCGAGATCCACGCCGCTATCGCCCGGACGCTCGGCCCGTACAAGCTCTCCCTGCACTCCGGGTCCGACAAGTACTCGACGTATCCCCTCATCGCCGAGGCGACTCAAGGGGATGGTGCATCTCAAGACGGCGGGCACCAGTTGGGCCGAGGCCCTCCGGGTGATCGCCCACCAAGATCCTGACCTGATGCGCCAGGTCCTGGTGCTCGCGCTCGACAGCTTCGAGGCGAACCGCAAGAGCTATCACCTCTCCTGTGATCCGGCGAGGATCCCGACCGATCCCACCGACGATCAGGTGGCCCGCTTGATGGACGTCGTCGACTCGCGCCAGGTGCTGCACGTCGGGTACGGCGCCATCCTGGAGGAGTTCGGCCCGCGGCTGTACCAGGTCTGGAACGACCACGAGGACGAGCTCTACGGCATCGTGGCTGACCACTTCGTCAAGCACCTGGAGCCGTTCGCTCCCTACGCCCGGTAGTCCCGTACAGCTGCTCGATTGCCACTCATCTGCTCGATTTGCATCTCGAGCAAGGGCGTGCAACTCGAGCAGCTGTACGGTGGGGTGCTCAGGGCGGCGGTAGGACTCCTTGGGCAGGTGGTAGGCCAGGTCGACGGCGGTCTCGACGGCTTCGTCGAGGCTGAGTCGGTGCTCCAGGACCAGGCGCGAGAGGTAGCCGGCGTCGACGCGGCGGGAGAGGTCGTGGCGGGCCGGGATGGACGCGTACGCCCGGGTGTCGTCGACGAATCCGGAGGTGTTGTAGAAGCCCGCGGTCTCGGTGGCCGCCTCGCGAAACCGGCGCATGCCGTCCGGTGAATCCAAGAACCACCACGGCGCGCCCAGCCGAACCGAGGGGTAGGCGCCGGCGAGCGGGGCGAGCTCCCGGCTGTAGACGGTCTCGTCCACCGTGAAGAGGATCACGCGGAAGCGGGGATCGGTGCCGAACCGATCCAGCATCGGTCGCAGCGCGTGGGTGAATTCCGTACGCATGCCGATGTCGTAGCCCTTGTCGCTTCCGTGCCGGGCCGCGACGGTGCTGCTGTGGTCGCGGAGGACGCCCGGGTGGATCTGCATCACCAGGCCGTCCTCGCAGGACATCGCCGCCATCTGCAAGAGCAGATTGGCGGCAAAGGCGTCGACCTCTGCCGCGCTCGGGTCCGCGCCGCCGAGGACGCGGGCGTACAGGTCGCCGGCTTCGGACTCCGCCATCGGCGTCGTGTCGGCCAGCAGGTGGCCGTGATCGGTGGCCCGGGCGCCAGCGTCGACGAACGCGGCGCGGCGCTGGCGCAGGGCGTCGAGAAAGCCGCCGTACGACGCCGTGTCGATCCCCGAGACGCGCGCCAGCTCGGCGACGTCGGTGCGCCAGGTGGGCCGATCGAGGTAGGCCAGGGCATCGGGTCGGAAGGTGGGAAGCACCCGCTCCCCCAGCCCATCGGCGGCGAGCTTCGCATGGTGCACCAGATCCGAGGTCGCCGGATCGGTGGTCGAGATCACCTCGATGTTGAAGCGATCCAGCAGGGCGCGCGGACGGAACGCGGGGTCGGCGACGCACGCGGCGATCCGGTCGTAGATGGCATCGGCGGTTTCGGCGCTGGGAACGAGATCGACCCCGAACACCTCGACGAGCTCGTGTTCCAACCAGAACCGCGACGGGGTGCCGCGGTAGAGCTTCCAGTTCTCGCAGAAGGTTCGCCAGATCGTGCGTGAATCGGTCTCGACCGGTCCCTTGTCCAGCCGCGGAACCCCCAGTCTGGCGGGCTCGATGCCCTGGGAGGCCAACATGCGGAAGACGTAGTGGTCGGGAACGATCAGGAGCTGCGCCGGATCCGCGAAGGGAAGATCGTCGGCGAACACCTCCGGCTCGACGTGCCCGTGCATGCAGATCAGGGGCAGATCCTTGGTCTCTCCGTAGATCTCCCGAGCGAGCTTCCGGTGCTCCGCGGGATACGGGAGCGCGCGGTCGGGATGGAGCTCGAGGGACGACACTGCTGACTCCTACGTGAGCCGAAAGTTGTGGCGTACCGATTCCAAAGGACGCCGCCGGAAATCGCTTTCCACTGTAGACTCACCCTTGTGACTGGGTCAAACAACGGCTCGGGCGCTAGCCGCCGACCTCGGAAAGGCCGCGAGCGTGGGCTGGGCTCGGCCGTCACCCTCATCGACATCGCCCGACACGCGGGCGTCTCGTTGGCTACGGCCTCGCGGGTCCTCAACGGCTCGGCCCGCACCCCGGCCGAGCCGATCGCCGAACGGGTCCGTACGTCGGCTCGGGAGCTCGGCTACGTGGCCAACGCCCAGGCCCAGGCCCTCGCTCGCTCCGCCACCGGTCTCGTCGGCCTCGTGGTCCACGACATCGCCGACCCGTACTTCTCCAGCATCACCCGCGGCGCGCAGCGCTACGCCGGCGGCCAGCGAAGTCAGGTGCTGCTGGCGGGGGCCGAACGCAACGAGTCGGCCGAACTCGAGGCCGTCGCCGCCTTCGCGTCCTACCGGACCGACGCCATCATCCTGGCGGGATCGCGGCGAGCCCACTACGACGACCAGCTGGCCGCCGAACTCGAGCGCTACATGGCCAACGGCGGCCGGGTGGTCACCCTCGGGCGGTCGGACATTCCGGGCGCTCTACACCTGGATATCCGGCACCGGGCGGGAGCGGCGGATCTGGTGCGGGCGCTCATCGATCGTGGGGTCACGGATTTCGCCATCCTCGGCGGTCCGCCGGAACTGAACACGGCTCGAACCCGGGTCGAGGGCTATCACGATGCTCTCGATGCGGCTGGCCTGCAGCCGGTGGCCGTCCTGCACGGAGACTTCAACCGTGAAGGCGGTTTCACGAAGGCTGTGGAGTGCTGGCGGGAACTCGGCGGGCGGCCGCGACCGCAACGCCGGGCGAAGCGGGTCTGCTTCCTGGTGGTCAACGACGTCATGGCCCTCGGCGCCATCGCCGGACTGCGCTCCCTCGGTCTTTCGGTGCCCGGGGACGTCCAGGTGGCCGGCTTCGACGACATTCCGACGCTGCTCGACTTCACGCCGGCGTTGACAACCGTACGGCTGCCGCTGGAGCAGATCGGCGAGCAGGCCGTGGCGCTGGCTTTGGCCGCGACCCCCGACGGTCCGGTGGTGATCGAGGGTCAGACGGTGCTGCGCGACAGCGCCGGCTGAATCTCGCGTCGCCGAGCAGGAGAAGTTGGTCGTCCACGGCCCCGCTGGGGCGACCAAGTGCTCCTTCTCGCGAGAAAGGGCGAACCGAGCCTGTGGAAAGTCGTTCCGCACGCGTCCGTAGGAGGGACGCTGTGCGGCATGTCGAGATTCGCCGATGAGCGCCGGGAGGCGGTCAAGCCGGCCAAAGCTGGATCGCTGGTCGCTCAGGGGGTGACGCGCCGAGTGCTCCGTGGCCGGCGCTGGGAACGCACTTTCTATGGCTTCTACCTGCGGCCGACCGCGCGGCCGCCGACACCCACGCAGCGGATCGCGGAGGCCGCCGCGTTGCTCCCCGCCGGTGGGGCGATCGGCGGTTGGGCTGCCGCCTATGCCCACGGCACCGACCGGCTGGACGGGCTCAACAGCCTCACGATGCAGCCCGAGCCGATCATCATCTACCTGCCGCCCGGCCAGCATCGGCGCTCCACCTCGGAGGTGCGCTACCGCCAAGACTCGATCGCGGCCGAAGACGTCACCGTACGGGCCGGGATCCCCTTGCTCGCGGCAGGACCCGTCGCACTCGACCTGGCGTGTCGGGCTCCCAACCTCACCGAGGCCGTGGTCGCGCTCGACGCCATGCTCCACGTCAAGGCCGTCGACCACGCGATGCTCGGGGTCGGCCTGGAACGGTTAGCCGGCCGGCGGGGCGTACGACAGGCTCGGCGCGCCGTTGACCTGAGCCGGTGCGGGGTCAAGAGCGCGTGGGAGTCGCGGCTACGGATGTTTTGGGTCCTCGACCTGGGGCTGCCGTCGCCGCTGGTGAATCCGGTCGTCTACAACGAGCGCGAGGAATTCCTTGGCGAGCCTGACCTCCTCGACGTCGACGCCGGCCTCGCGCTCGAGTACGACGGGGTCAGCTGGCGCGCCGAGCGGGCCCTTGGGCACCGGGACGACGAACAGCACCGCGAGGACAACGTTCGCGAGGAGATCCTGGAGCGGACCGGTCTGATCGTCTGTCGGACCGGCAAGCGCGACTTGACGCGTTACCGCTCCCAACTGGGTCGCCGGCTGCTGTCCGCTCGGGCCGACGGACTGTCCCGAGATCGCCGCCGGGACCGCTGGTTCATCGCCGAACCTTGATCTGTACGCGAGAAGGAGCAGCTTGTCGCATCACGGTCCGCGTTCCGACCAACTGCTCCTTCTCGCGGGGATGGGCAGGGTGGGCGTCAAGGCCTATCGCATTCGAGCACGTACGCGAGCACCTCGGACAAGGTGGTGGTGGCGACGGCCACCACGGTGTCGGCGGCGCCGTAGTACAAACGCAGCTCGTCGGTGTCGGCATCGTGGATCAGTCCACACGGGAACACGACTCCCGGCACGTCACCCACCAGCTCATACGACGCGGAGGGTCCGAGCACCCATTCCCCGCAGCGGTGGGTGACCCGGGTCGGTTCCTCGAGGTCCAACAGCGCGAGCCCGACGCGGTACAGCGCGCCGGCCACCGTCTGCCGCACGCCGTGGTAGACGAGCAACCAGCCGGCCTCCGTTTCCAACGGCGGGGCGCCAACACCGACCCGGGCGGAATCCCACCAGCCACCCTGACGCGCCGCGAGCACCGGTTCCGGTGGACTCCAGCTCTTGAGATCCGTGGATCGGCACAACCAGATGTCGGCCCGAGCGGTCAACGCGGTGACGGGCCGGTGGAACAGGATGTGACGACCACCGACCCGGCGAGGGAGGAGAGCCCCGTTCTTGTCCTCCGGCGCCCGCACCATGCCGAGGCGTTCGACGGTGTGAAAATCGCGCGTGGTCGCCAGCGAAATGCTCGGACCGCCCGGCCCGAAAGAGGTGTACGCGATCACCCACGAGTCCAGTTCCGGCACCCAGGTCAGCCGCGGATCCTCCAGCCCCCACTCCTCGTGCGCCACGCCCGGCGTCGGGGCGAGCAGGGGTTCGTCGTCGACCACCCAGTTGGAGACGCCGTCGTTCGAACGAGCTACCGCCAGATGGCTGATGCCCCTGCGGTCCTCGACCCGGCACAGCAGGACGGTGTTGCCGTCGACCTCGGCGGCGCCGGCGTTGAGCACGGCGTTGATCGGGTATGGCCACCGGGCCGGGGTCAGCAGCGGATTGGCCGGGTGACGGGTGAACAGCGGTCGCTGTTCACGTCGAGCCGTCGACATCTGGCCAAACTAGCCGTCGACGCCGACCCTGAGGGCTACGACGCGCGGGCGGGGAGCGCTCGACGCGCGGCGAGGTAGGCCTGGAGGAAGGCGAGCGTCGACTCGGCGCCCTGATTGTTGTTGAGGGCGGTGCGGCCGATTCCGTCGTGGCAGCCACCGGTGCGCTCGTCGTAGACCATGACGCCGAGCCGGTTGCGGCCCAGGAACCAGCCGAAGGTCTGCTGGGCCAGATCGGCGTAGCGGGCCTCTCCCGTCACCTGGAACGCCGTGATCAGGGCCTCGGTGAGCGCGGCGGCGTCCAGGGGCTGTTCGTCCCCCTCAGCCGGCTCTCGAGGCCCCCTGGGCTGCCCCTCGAACCCCACTGGGCGAGAGCGCCAGGAGTTGCCGACCAGCCGAACGACTCCCCCGTCAACGTCGCCGCTCAGGTCACATTGCCCGAGGTACCACGCGAGGGTCGTCTTGCCGAGTTCGACGAGTCGCTCGTCGTTCAGTCGCCGACCGGCCAGCAGGAGCGCCTGCGGGAGCCGGGCGTTGTCGTAGGTCAGATAGTCCTCGAACCAGTTCCATTCCGGTCCGTGCACGTTGTCATACCAGCCGACGAGGCGCTCGGCGAGCACGGACAGCAAACCGTCGGTCCCCGGAGGAAGTTGGGCCGTCGCCGGTAGGGCCAGCCCGATGATTCCGTACGCGACGTCCCGAGGGGACATCGACGTGGCCAGTCGCGGGGCGACGTCACCCAGCAGCCGCGCCGCCGCATCGTTGAGCTCCGGTGCCGGCTCCTCGGCCAGGAGGACGCCGAGGGCCCAGACGGCGCGCCCGACGTGGTCTCCGTCGTGGGGTTCGTCGCTCCAGCGGCGGTCGTAGCCGAGCCGATTGTGCATCGTGCCCGTCGACGGGTCGTACGCGTGGGCCAGGAAGGCGAGCGCTTGGGTGAGCATCCTGCGCAGCTCGGGTCTGACGGCACCCGGGAGGGCAGACTTCAGCAGGCCGGAACAGACCAGGGCGAGCCGGGCGGCGTCGTCGGTGCAGTAGCCGTCGGCCCGGTTGGGCACCGCCCCCGTGGCGTGTTCGACGATGCCGACGTCGTCGACGAGAGTGAACAGGTGGTCCAGCCGCGGTACCGGCCAGGCGCCCATCCGGTTGGTGTAGTCGGGCTCGATCGAGCTCGTACCCCTCGCGGAGCACCTCGAACGTGTCGATGGCGACCTGGGACCACGCCAGTCCGGAACCGATCCGGCGTGACTCGACGCGGGCCGCGGCCAGCCGGCGCGGGTCGTCGAGCAGGTCCACCACGGCCGAGGACATCGCGTCCGGGTCCTCGAACGGCACCAGTACGCCGGCTCCCGAGCCGAGCAGATCCTCCGCGTAGAAGTACGGAGTGGAGACGACCGGGCAGCCCGCCGCAACCGCAAAGGTCAGGGCGCCGGAGACGATCTGCTCGCGCGAGCGGTACGGCGTCAGATAGAGGTCGGTCCGCGCCAACAACTCAGCGATCTCAGCTGATGTCGGCGAAGCGGTCGACGAAGCGGACGTGATCGGCCAGGTCCAACTCGGCCACCAGCCGCGCCAGGTCCGTCCCGATAGCTCTCCCCGTCGTTGCGGACGACGTCGGGATGCGTCTGACCGACGATCAGGTACAGCACCTCGGGATGCCGGGCCACGATCTTGGGCAGGGCGGCGACGGCCGTCTCGATGCCCTTGCCGGCCGAGATGAGGCCGAAGGTGGAGAGGACGGTCCGCCCGAGGTACTCGTCGGTCGGCGCGCTGGAGAGCAGGACGTCGGGGGCCCCGTGCGGCACGACTCGAACGCGCTCAGCGGAGGCAATCCCCTGCGCGACGATCATCCGGCGCGCGGTCTGGGTGAACACGGTGGTCAACACGGCACGGCCGCAGAGCCGGCGCAGCACCGACAACTGCGCGTCCGAGGGCTCGGAGAGCACGGTGTGCAGGGTGATGACCAAGGGCTGGCGGAGGCTGTCGGCCAGCTCGAGCACCGCCTCCCCGGCCGGCCCTCCGAACAAGC
The DNA here is from genome assembly GCA_963791865.1 of uncultured Actinomycetota bacterium. Lineage (GTDB taxonomy): Bacteria > Actinomycetota > Actinomycetes > Propionibacteriales > Propionibacteriaceae > Microlunatus. The sequence continues at coordinate 169,932 of CAWBUC010000018.1, read as the reverse complement.
CGAACTCGTGCTCGATGACCACCACGTCAACGTCGGTGTCGGACAGCAGCTCCGCCGCGGCGCGGTAGCTGCCGGGGTCGTTGCGGGCGATCGTGGTGAGGACTTCCGACCCGGTGGGTCTCGGGGCGGTCTCGTCGAGCATCGCCACCACGTCGATGCGTGAGCCGCGGTTGGCGGCCAGCATGGCGGTGCGCAGATCACCGGAGAAGACCGCGATCCCGCAGGCCTTCGGTGCGTACGTCGAAACGATGGCCACCCGCATCAAACACCACCCTCCGCGATCCTGGAACCGTAGGAAGGGAGTTTACGGCGTAAAACGTTGCGGGCGCATTACGGCGACGGACGACAGTGGCCGGAGCCAGCAAACGGGCCTCACGCTAACGTTCATCGGGTGACGGACTCCGACTCCTCTTCCGACTCCAACGCCACCATCCTCTACACCCGAACCGACGAGGCACCGCTCCTGGCGACGTACTCGTTCCTCCCGATCATCCAGGCGTTCACCAGCCAGGCGGGTGTTGCGGTCGAGACCCGGGACATCTCCCTGGCCGGCCGGATCATCGCCCAGTTTCCGGAGCGGTTGACCGACGACCAGCGGCAGGCCGATGACCTGGCCGAGCTCGGAGCGCTGGCCAAGACCCCGGCGGCGAACATCATCAAGCTGCCGAACATCTCCGCGTCCGTGCCCCAGCTGAAGGCCGCGGTCGCCGAGCTGCAGCAGTTGGGCTACGACCTGCCGGCCTACCCGGACAACCCGGGCACCGACGAGGAGCGGGACGTCCGGGCCCGCTACGACAAGGTCAAGGGCAGCGCCGTCAATCCCGTCCTGCGCGAGGGCAACTCCGACCGGCGCGCACCCGCCTCGGTCAAGCAGTACGCGCGGTCGCATCCGCACTCGATGGGCGCCTGGTCGTCGGATTCTCAGACGCAGGTGGCCCACATGAACGCCGACGACTTCCGCACCAGCGAGACCTCGGCGGTGATCCAGAGCGAGGGGTCGCTGCGGATCGAGTTGGTCGGCAGGGACGGCGACACCACCGTGTTGAAGGAAGGCGTCGCGGTACTGCCCGGCGAGGTCGTGGACGCCACCGCCATGCACGTGGCCAGCCTGGAGGAGTTCCTCGCCGCGCAGATCGGCCGGGCGAAGGAGTCCGGGGTGCTGTTCTCGGTGCACCTCAAGGCCACCATGATGAAGGTCTCCGATCCGATCATCTTCGGCCACGTCGTCCAGGCGTTCCTACCGGCGGTCTTTGAGCGCTACGGCGCCGACCTGGCCGCCGCCGGGCTCAGCCCCAACAACGGCCTCGGCAGCATCCTGTCCGGACTCGACGCACTGGAGAACGGCGCGGAGATCAAGGCGGCGATCGAGCAGGGGCTGGCCGAGGGTCCGAAGCTGGCCATGGTGGATTCCGACCGCGGCATCACCAATCTGCACGTGCCGAGCGACGTGATCGTGGACGCCTCCATGCCGGCGATGATCCGGATCGGCGGCCACATGTGGGGGCCGGACGGGGCCGAGGCGGACACTCTCGCGGTTATCCCCGACTCTTCCTACGCGGGCATCTATCAGGTCGCGATCGAGGACTGCAAGGCCAACGGCGCGTACGACCCAACGACCATGGGCTCGGTGCCCAACGTCGGGCTGATGGCGCAGGCCGCCGAGGAGTACGGCTCGCACGACAAGACGTTCGAGATCGCTGAGGCCGGGACCGTACGGGTGGTCGACGAGGCCGGCACCGAGGTCCTCATCGACGCCGGTCGCGGCCGGCGACATCTGGCGGATGTGCCAGACCAAGGACACCCCGATCCGGGATTGGGTCAAGTTGGCGGTCACGCCGGGCTCGGGCCACCGGCTCGCCGGCGATCTTCTGGCTGGACGCCGAGCCGGGCCCACGACGCGAACCTGATCGCGAAGGTGCGAGCAGTACCTTCCCGAGCACGACACCGACGGTCTCGAGATCTTGATCATGGCGCCGACGGATGCGATCGCCTACTCGCTGGAGCGCATCCGCACGGGCGAGGACACCATCTCGGTGACCGGCAACGTCCTCCGGGACTACCTGACCGACCTCTTCCCGATCCTCGAGCTCGGCACGTCGGCGAAGATGCTGTCGGTCGTGCCGTTGATCAACGGTGGTGGCCTGTTCGAGACCGGCGCCGGCGGCTCGGCCCCCAAACACGTCCAGCAGTTGCTCAAGGAGAACTACCTGCGCTGGGACAGCCTCGGCGAGTTCCTGGCGTTGGCCGTGAGCCTGGAGCACCTGGCTCAGACCACCGGCAACGCCAAGGCGCAGGTGCTGGCGGACACGCTCGACCGGGCGACGGGGACATTCCTCAACGAGAACAAATCGCCCAGCCGCCGGGTCGGCGGGATCGACAACCGCGGCAGCCACTTCTACCTGGCCCTGTACTGGGCCCAGGAGCTGGCTCGGCAGAGCGACGACCCCGAGTTGGCGGCGGCATTCGCCCCGCTCGCCGAGGAACTGACCACCAACGAGCAAAAGATCAACGACGAACTGCTCGCCGTACAAGGGTCGCCGGTCGACCTCGGCGGCTACTACCGCCCGGACGACGAGCTGGCCACCAAGGTGATGACCCCGTCCGCCACCTTGAACGCCGCCCTGGCCAAGCTGCGGCGCTAGTTCGAAGCAGCCAGGTGAGGGACGGGAGCGGTGGGTCTGTAGCACGGGTGGGATTTACGTGACCAGTCCGTGCTGGTGCGCGTACGCGGCCGCCGCGGTTCGCGAGGAGACGTCGAGCTTGGCGAAGATGTTGCTCAGGTGGCGAGCCACGGTCTTCTGGCTCAGGAAGAGAGCCGCCGCGATGTCGGCGTTGCTTCGCCCTTCGGCCACCAGGCGGAGCACCTCCACCTCCCGCTCGGTCATCCCGCCCGGTGCGCCGCGATCGAGTAGCCGGTCCACCTCGTCCACCGCCGGCTTCGCGCTCATCGCCACGAAGGCCTGCCGCGCAGCCGTGAGCTCCGCGGCGGCAGACTCCTCGTCGCCCAACGCGTGGAGTCCCTGCCCGACCAGCACCCGCGTTCGCGCGACCTCGTACGGGCAACCGAGGTCGAGCCACTGGCGGCAGGATTCGCGCGCCTGGCTCAACGCAGCCTCGGGATCGCCGGCCGCCAGGAACACACTCGCGGAGGCGTACGCCGCCATCGCTTGCAGTGCGGAGGAGTCGAACGACGAGGCGATACCACTTAACTCGTCGGCGGCCTGGCGGGCGTCGTCCAGCTGTCCGGCGCCGACCAGCACCTCGACTGCGGCCGGCAGAAGCGTGGAACGAGCCACCGGATTGGGCGATTCGGCCAGGATCCGGCGAACGGCGGAGAGGGCCTGGGTGGTCCGGCCGCGCGCGACCCACAGGAGAGTCAGGCCGGGTTGCGGTTCGCGGCCGAGGGCGGCCGCCCGGCTGTAGGCCGCCTCCGCGAGGTCGAACTCGCCGCGAATCCGGAATACATCTCCCTGCTCGACGAAGGCCAGTCCGCCCGCCACGCTGGGTGGGTTGCTGGCCGCGTACCGGCGCTCGGCGGTCGCGAACTCGGCCAGCGCCTCGTCCCATTCGCCGTGGAGGCGCAACACCTGACCCTTGTGCACAGAACACTGGCCGGTGAAGGGAACGAGTCCGGGCTGAGCGTCGCACCAGATGGAGAGCGCCCGCGTCCAGGACACAGCCCGGGCGTAGTCCGACAACTCCTGGCAGGCCTCGATCAACGAGCAGTAGACCATCCCGGCGAAGACCGGCGACACCTCGTCAGTAGCGACGCCGACCATCGCCTCGTCCAGGAGTGCCAGTCCATCGCTGACCCGGCCGGAGTAGATCAGCATCCGACCCTGACTCATCAGACCCTGGGCGATCAGATCCGGATCTCCGAAGCGTCGCCCGACCTCGGCGACCTGACCCGCTGTTTCCGCGGCCCGGGCGAAATCGCCGCGACCCAGGTGGCCGTAGAACTCGTGGATCAGCAGATAACCCCGTTCGACGATGTCGTCCGGGTCCGATGCGAGCAACCGCTGAGCACGCGCCACCCAACCGCCGGCCACGGCAAACTCGCCGCGGAGACTGAAGACGAGCCCGAGCCAGAAGGCCACCCGAACGGCACCGAGCCGGTCGTCGGCCTGAACCCGTTCCGCGTACGCCGCCTGCCAGACCCGGACGGCGGCGTCGACGTCGCCGACCAGATACGCCGTCGTCGCGAGAGCCATCGTGTCATCGAGATCGTCGAGATCGTCGAGATCGTCGAGGGCACGAAGCAGGACGTTGGCCTGTGCCCAGTCCCGACGAGCCAGGGCGTCGTGTGCTTGCTGCAGTTTCATGGTGGCGTTCACTGCGCAGCCTCCTGAACCTGAGGCTACGCTTCGCTCGCTCAGGCGGCGACCGACTTCCGCTCGGCGCGACGGCTGATCTGGCCGGCGACGTACGCGGCGTCCCGTCCCACGCCCGGCAGGACCATGGAGCTGAACGCGTACTGCATCGCCAGTCCACAGAAGAACAAGCCGGGAGCTTCGGCTACGACCCCTCGATACTCCCGCGGCCAGCCGTCGGCGCCGAACACCGGTAGGTCGATCCAGTCGAAGACCTGTCGGAACCCGGTGCACCACACCACGTTGGTCACATCGACCTCTCGGTCGCCGACCAGCGGCCGCCCGTTCCGCACGCCGGTCACCCGGTCGACGTCGCGCTTCACCCCGCGCTCGATGAGATCGGCGGGTTTGTGCCGGAGGGCCGGCCCACCGTGGAACCGGATCTCGTCCATTTCTTTGCGCCCGATGGGTGTCCGCCTGGTCAGCACGTGGGTTCCCATGAACAGGAACACCGGCCAGAAGAGGCGCACGCTCCAGCGATCGAGCCGGACCGGGAGCGCGCCGAGATCGCGACCGCTGAGGATCGTGTGATGAGTCGGCGCCACCTCGAAGGCGATGTCGGTACCCGAGTGCGAGGCGCCGACCACCAGGACGGGCCCCGGCCGGAGCTGGTCTGGACGGACGTACTCGCTGGAGTGCAGCTGCCGGATCGACGGATCGAGGTCCAAGGCGAACTCCGGGACGTTGGGTGTGCGACCGAACGTTCCGGTGGCCACGACAACATTGTCGGCAGTGATCGTTTCCGGTACCGAGCCGAACCGCGTACCTCCCGTGCACGAACTCCAGGCGCTCGACCCTGGCCCGATTTCGGACCGGCAAGGCGAAGCGCGCAGCGTAGGCCCCCAGGTAGTCGGCCACCTCGTCCTTGGTGGGGTACGACCACTTCGGACCTGGGAACGCCATCCCCGGGAGGCCGTCGGAGCCGGCCGGGCTGTAGAGCTGAAGCGAATCCCAGTGGGTCCGCCAGTTGTCCCCCACGCGGGCGTTGCCGTCCAGAATCAAACAGGTGCGGCCGCACCGTTGGAGGTGATAGGCGGTCGCCAGGCCGGCCTGGCCGGCGCCGATGATCACGGTCTCGATGTGTTCGGTCATGGTGCTCTCCTGATGGGATCGGTCAGATCGAGGGCCTGAGGCGCCTTGGCGTAGCGCAGATGCCACAGCAGCATCAGGCCCGAGGTGATGAGGTAGAAGGCGTGCAGCGCCCAGATCGGCCCGGCCGGCAGCTCGAGGACGTAGATGCTGTGCACCGCGTTCCCGACGTTGGCCAGCACGATGTTGCCGCGGCTGTACGAGGCGAGATCCTTGGTGCGACCCGCCTTGATCAACATCGGCAGCAAGCTGGCCGCGAAGATGGCGGTCGACACCATCCCCGCGATCACCGCTAAGCCCCCGCTCGTCATGATCACGACGCTAGGTACGCGGGGCCTCCGGGCGCGTCGGGCGAATACGCAATCGTTCAATTGGCCGATGGGTACAAAGTCGTACGCCACTCGACGGGGTCAGGGCGGCGGAACCAACCACGATCAAGTCGACGCGTTCTTGGGGGCGTTGGTCGCGGGCGTACGCCTCCTCGCTCGGCATCCAGTCGGTCAGCCAGCGATCCAGCAGTTCCGGGCCGTCCCGCTCGAGTGCCCGCGTTAGCCGGGTCTCGTACGGCGCGTCGACCCAGAGCGTGATGTCCCACGGCACGCCGAGGCGAACGTCGGTCGACGAGACGCCCTCCACCACCACCGCGACGTCCGCCGGCACGTCGTGCCACTCGGCGCCCGCGTCGGTCCCCCAGTCCCAGCGCTGATAACGGGCCGGTCGCCCCGCCAGCAGAGGCTGCAGCAACTGCTCCACGAAGCGGTTCCGCTCCCACCCCTGGACATCGGGGCGCGCGAAGTCGTCGACGTGCACCACGACCGCGCCAGGCACGGCCGCCGCGATCAGGTCAGCGAGCGTCGTCTTGCCCGAGGCGCCGAAGCCGTCCACGCCGACCCAGCGGGTTCCGGGCCGCGACTCGAGCGCGCGCCGAACCGCGATCACCGCCTCCTCGGGCGAAACGACATCGACCACTCCAGCCTCCCCGGGGCCCGCTTGCTAGCGTCAGCGTACGAAAGCGGATCCCTGAGGGTCTGTCCAGCGTCGGAGGAGAACAGCCGTGAGCACACCCGTGAAGGTTGCCGTCACCGGAGCCGCCGGACAGATCGGTTACAGCCTGTTGTTCCGGATCGCGAGCGGCGCGCTGCTCGGCCCGGAGACACCAGTCGAGCTCCGGCTGCTGGAGATCACCCCGGCCCTGAAGTCCCTCGAGGGCGTCGTGATGGAGCTCGACGACTGTGCGTTCCCGCTGCTCACCAAGGTCGAGATCGGCGACGACCCGAACGTGGTGTTCGACGGGGTCAATCTCGCCCTCTTGGTCGGGGCCCGCCCGCGGACCAAGGGCATGGAGCGCGGCGACCTGCTGGAGGCCAACGGCGCCATCTTCAAGCCCCAGGGTCGTGCCCTGAACGATCACGCGGCCGACGACGTGCTCGTCCTGATCACGGGCAACCCGGCCAACACCAACGCTCTGATCACCCAGAGCAACGCCCCCGACATCCCCGCGGAGCGGTTCAACGCCCTCACCAGGCTCGACCACAACCGCGCCATCGCCCAGGTGGCGGCCAAGACCGGAACGACCGTCAACGACATCAAGAAGATGACGATCTGGGGCAACCACTCCGCCACGCAGTACCCCGATCTGTTCCACACCGAGGTGGGCGGCCGCAACGCCGCCGAGCTGATCGACGACCAGGGCTGGATCGAGAGCACGTTCTTGCCGACGGTCCAGCAACGGGGCGCCGCCATCATCGAGGCACGCGGCGCCAGTTCCGCCGCCAGTGCCGCCAACGCGACCATCGACCACATGCGCGACTGGGTCCTCGGCACCGCCGACGGCGACTGGGTCTCGATGTCGGTGCCGTCCGACGGCTCGTACGACGTGCCGGAGGCAATCATCTCCTCCTTCCCGTGCACGACGGCCGACCGGTCGTACGAGATCGTCCAGGGTCTGGAGATCGACGACTTCTCGCGCGGGAAGATCGATGCGAGCACCGCCGAACTCGGCGAGGAGCGCGAGGCAGTCCGCTCGCTCGGCTTGATCGACTGACTCCCGGCGAGCGTCGTTAGCGGAGCGCCGGCTCGGTCTGGACGAGCGAAGGAGCAGACACGCTCGCAGCGCAGCGCCGGCTTGTTCTGGGAGCGGAGAGACACGCTTTTCGTCTGCGAGTGAGGCAGAGGAAGACCGAGGAAAAGGAGTCTTGAGGCGCGGAGCGTGCGCGAGCCGGAAAACACAGCGCACTACGATCCGTTGCACCGGACATCACCGGTGAGATGTATCAGGTGAAGGTTTGGGGTCTCTGAGCGGGCAAATGACACGGCTACTGCAGATCCCCTACCGGTTGGGAGACGCTGGCGCCGTGGTGGAGACCCCCGAGCACACCCTCGCGGAGTTGGTGCACGCCGCAGCCCAGCGGGACAAGGATGCGTGGGACGAGATCGTCGTACGCTTCCATCCGCTGGTCATGTCGGTGACCGCGCGCTACCGGCTACGCGAGCAGGACGCGGCTGACGTGTCGCAGACGTTGTGGCTGCGGCTGGTGCAGCACCTGTCGACGCTGCGCGAGCCGGCGGCGCTGCCCGGCTGGATCGTCACCACCACCCGCAACGAATGCCTGCGGGTGTTACGCATCCGGCAGCGGACCGGAACCTTCGATCCGCTGCTCGAACCGCCCCGCAGCCGGGGACCGGCGGAGGAGCCGAGCCAGGTCGACGAAGACCTCATGCGAGACGAGCGACACGACGCATTGCTCGGTGCGTTCGCCGAGCTCTCGGGCCGGCACCGCGAGTTGTTGGAGTTGCTGCTGGCCGACCCGCCGGTGAGCTACGCCGAGATCAGCGAACGGCTGGACATCCCGGTCGGAGCCATCGGGCCCACCCGCGCACGGGCTCTGCAGAAGTTGCGGCGGAGCCCGGCCCTGGCGGCCCTGCTCAGCGCCGAGAGCCTGGGCTAGACCACGAAGAGAACGATGGAACGCCGATGACTGATCCCAACGACGGAACCGAAGACGAGAAGGAGGTGAACGATATGGAACCGACGCACTCCGAACCCGCTGCGTGGCGGGAGGACGAGGTGCTCCTCGCGGCCCTGGGTGAGGCGCTCGCCACGGCCCAGCACCCGCGCCACGCTCAGCTGATCGCCGACGCCCAGGACGCCTTCTCGTTCTCGACGATCACCGACGAGGTCGCGGCCCTGGTCTTCGACTCGATGTGGGAGGACAAGCTCGAGACCGCCACCCGGGCTGCGACGACCGTTCGCACCCTGGTTTTCGAATCGGCCGAACTCTCCCTGGAACTCGAAGTCTCCGACAGCGGTGTGGTCGGCCAAGTCAGTCCACCGGCCTCCGCCGAGGTGGTCGTGGAGCGACCCGACGGCGGTCGGACCTCCGTCGTGACCGACGACCTGGGGTCCTTCACGATGGACTCGGCGATCTCGGGTCCGGTCCGGTTCCACCTCGGGCGCATGGACTCGGTGACGGTGACCGACTGGATCAACGTTCCCGGCTACTGAGCGGCGTGGCCAACGCCGAGACACACGAATCCCGAGGCGCTGACCCGGGCGCGCAAACTGTCGTCCCGGTGACGCTCCTGGGCTTCGGCCAAGGCGGCCGCGGGAGGTCGCCCTACCCCCAGTAGTTCGTGGTAGGAGACCATGAGCGGCAGCGTCTCGGCATCGGGAATCGGCACCACAGGGGCAATCAGTGTGGCCGTGTGCTGGGTCAGAAGCGCCGCCGCCAAGCCGAGAATCTCCTCCCCCGCCGTCACGTGGGATAGGGCACTGTTGCAGACCGCCAAGATCACTTGATGCGGAGTCCGGCCGAGCCGCTCCAGGTCGTAGACGGTGAACGGACCGTCGGACAAGAGCAACGAGGAGAAGAGCGGATTGTCGGCGCGGACCGTGCCGTGCGCCGCGACGTGCGCCAGCCGGGAGCCGTTCATGGCCTCGGCGACGGCGGTCGCCACGGCCTCGGCGCCCACCAAGCTGCGAGCACCAGGATGGAGTTGGGCCACGGCGAGGGCCTCGGCTTCCGCGTTGACCAGCCGCGGACCGGCGATCGAGACCACCCGGTCATCACGATCGGGTCGACGTGTGCAGGCCAAGCGCCACAACGACGCCGACGGGGCAACGCTCACGGGACGTCCGACGCAGCTGGGCAGCACAGACCACGGAACAGACTGGAGCCAGCCCGCCGGAACGATCACCAGCGCTCGATCACCGACGACTTTCGGCCAACGGCGCGAGGAGACTCGTTCTCCAACGTCGCGGCCGAGTGCTCGACGACCGCCGTGGCCGTGGCCTGCTGTGTCTCTCGGATTCCGATTCGTGCCAGTCTTCGCAGGCCGAACGACAGGTGGTCGACAGCGTGCCGGACCGGGTCAACCGAACCCAATCGATGCAGGCGGGCTCGGCCGTCCACCACCGTGACGGCATACAGGTTCCCGGATAGTTCCACGTACTCGATCAGCGCCGCGTCGCCAAGTTCAGCGGAAAGCTCGACAACCGACGGGGGCTGTTGGCTGTTCTCCGCCACGGAGTCGGGCGAGCCCGGCTGCGATCGCGGATGGCTCGCTCCAATTGCACCTGTCGGACGACCAGGCGGGTGGCCACGGATCCGGCGCCGCGGGCCTCGTCGATCTCGGTCATGGTGGCGCGGAGATCCTGCAGCTGATCAGCGAGCACCGGGTCGTCGGGCGGTCGGATCGGCCGCAACAAGTCGGCGCTGGCTCGGCCGCATTCGCTCCACCAATGAACGGCCTTGGCATCGAAGTCTTCCAGGGCCAGCCGCAATCCGGCCCGCGCTAGAGCACCGCGGTGTACGGACACGTGCGCTCGCAGTTCGGTCGCCCCGAGGCTGGCCCGATAGTCCGCCAACACCCGAAGCCCGGCGCGGAGCGCGGACTTCGCACCGTGCCGGGACCCTTCGGCCTCCCTGAGCAGCGCTTCGGCCAGCCAGGCCCGCGACCTGGCGTCCGCCGGACCGGAGCGGCGCGCCCTCGCGGCGACGGCATAGTCAGCTCGTGCGGACCTCACCCTGCCTTCCCGCAAGGCGATTCGTCCCGCCAGCAGTCGGGCTTCGAGCGCTGGAACGATCCACCCGGCGCTCTCCAGTTCTCCCGCCGCGGTGCGTAGCCGACGGGCGGAGACTGCGTTCACAGCAGTCGACGGAGCGAGTCCGTCCAACTGTCCGCTCAACTGAACCTGAGCCTGCAACTGGGCGTAACGGGCCAGCGCCAACCACTCTCGCCGGCCGAGCCTGGTGCAAGCGGCGGCCGCCTCGCTGGCCGCCGTGAGGGCGCGCTCGGCATCGTCCTGCAACAGCGCCACGGTCGACAACATGAGCTGTGCCTCGGGCAATTCCAGTGTGCGCTGCTGATCGCTCAGCGTTTTCACCGCCGCTTCGGCCTGCGCGCGGGCCTCGCCCAGCAGCCGCACCGACAACAAGACCGAAGACCGGTCGACAAAGAGCGAGCCGACCTCCATCCCCAGGTCTTGGTATCGGTCGCCGGCACTGTCGAGATGTCGCAGGGCGGACGGGACGTCTCCGCGCTCGGCGTCCAACCAACCGAGATTGTGCTGCACGTAGGCCGAGCCCAGAGTCAGTCCGTGCTCCTCGCAAAGGCTTTGGGCGCGCAGCAGATCGCTCTTGGCGGCCGCGAACTGACGACGGGCCACGTACATGCTGCTCCGGTTGGAAAGCGCCCTCACCTCCCACTCGACCTCGCCAGAGCGGCGAAGAACCGGAATTGCGAGTCGCAGATCGTCCAAGGCCGCTTCGTCGCGACCGAGTCCCTGATTGATGGCTGCTCGCTCGACGCGGCCGCGGGCCGCAGCAGTCCCATGGAGCTCGGTCAGGGCAACCTGGATGGCGGCCAGCCCCCGCGTCGTCGATCCCTTCTGCATCAAGGCGGCGGCCAGACTCATCCGGGCCTCACCGGCCAGCTCGCGATCTCCACCGCGCTGGGCGGCGATGATCGCTCCGCGCAGCCGCTCGACGGCTTCGTCCAACCGACCGAGTTGCAGTGCGGCCACTCCACCGGCCCGGCGAGCGAGGCTCAGTCCTGGCCAATCCCGGTCGACGACCGCCGTCCGCGCGACCTCCTCGGCCAACCGCCAGGCCTGTTCTGGGTTGACCGCCGAGAGGCTCAACGCCTGGGCGGCTCGGTCGGCTACCAGACCTTCAAGGGCAGGAATCGCACACCGCTCTCACCCGGGTCGGGCTGGTCCTGTACGGATTTCAGGACCTTGGCGGCCGCCTGCTGAGCCGACAAGTCGTCGCGGTCCATGGTCGCCGCGATCGCTCCGGCAATGAGTGGGGCGGCGAAGGAAGTGCCACTCCACTCCGCCCAGCCGCCGAAGTCGTCGACGACGCCCTTGATGAAGCCCTGATCGGTCTTCCGATCAGGAGACTTCGCCGTCCGCAGGTAGGTGCTGTGCAACTCGACGCCATAGGTGTGGATGTCGACCCAGCCTTTGGCCGGAGAGAACGGTGCACGCTGGCCGTTCTTGTCCACCGCACCGACGGCGATCACATCGTCCAACGCGGCAGGCCAGGCCGGTAGCGAGGCGAACTTCTCCGCCTCCGCCTTGCCGGCTTCCTCCGGCGGAATCAGCGCGTGGTTGCCCGCGGCCGCGACGACGACCACCTCGGCATCCAGTCGATCGATGGCCGTCGCGAGAACGAGCGGGGGCTGACCATCATCGGTGTAGCAACCGAAGGACAGATTCAAGATGTCGATACCGCTCTGCCCGATGTCGACGATGGCTTCGGCAACCGTCCAGGCGTCGGACGTCCCTTCCGTGCCCAGGAGGACCTTGCGCGCCCGCACGATGGCGCCCGGCGCCTGGCTCAGAATCAGCCCGGTGACAAACGTGCCGTGACCGTCGAGGTAGTCCGGATCCTTCCCCCGGATAGTGTCCCCGATCGGCGCCGTCCACGCCCCGGCGAGCCACGGGTGGGCGTAGATGCCTGAGTCGAGAACGCCGACCCGGACTCCGGCGCCCGGGGACGTGGCGCGGTCCGTGGGGCGCTCGTACGCCTGGTCCTCGGGCCTCTCATCGCCGTACCAGATCACGCGCTGCGGCCTCTGGTCGCCGTACCAGATCACGCGCTGAGGACGGTTCTGGCTCATCGGCCCGGGGCTGTACCAGATGACGCGGTTCGGGCGGACTCGCGACACCAGCCGGTTCTTGCCCATCGCCGGCACCCAACCGCCGTTCTCGCCGGCGATCAAGGCGCGAAGGCAGGCGAGCGTGGTTTCGAGATCGCTGCGCTCCTCGCGCTGATCGAACTTCGCAATCTCCGCCGGATCGTCCAGCCGGGCGGCCAGCGCGCTGGCTGCCTGGCCGGGATCGGAGAGTGTGAGCTTCGCCAGCCTCAACAGTTCGCTCTCCTCGGGTTCGGCGTACTCGACGCGCGCATCGTCGAGTTGGCGAGTCACCAGTCCGAGGTGCTCCGAAGCAACGACGATGTCTCCCGCTTTGAAGTGGTACGGATCGCCGGCGAGATCGTCCAGGGGGGCGTTTTCGTCCGAGGCCATGAGGTGGATCCTAGAGGTCGAGCAGCGTGTCCGGGGACCCCTTTATTCGCGGTACCAAATATCGGCAAGCGCCCGGCTTCGTCCGGATTGCCAGATCGTCTCCGTTCGCGGGCCGGCAACACCCAGAGTGGCCCCTTATGCACCACACTTGAGACATGACGACCAGCGGATCCGATCCGACACCGAACCCGAAGCCGGGAGACGACGAGCAGCACGAGTCTGGATCTTCGGCCGCGTCCGGCTGGGAGTACCCGGCCAGCGGACCGAGCTCGTCTGAATCGAGCGGCTCGGCTGCGCCCTGGTCCTCGGCGACGCCGAGTCAACCAACCGGCTGGGAGCGTCCCACTTCCGGGTCGGATCCCGACGAGCCGCCGGCACCCTCAGAGTCGTCGCCGCCTCGGTCGCCATCGTCGCAGTCGTCGGCGCCGGACTGGCCGGCCTATCCAGAATCCTCAGGTGAGCCGACCCGCCTGATGCCATCGCAGGCACCACCTGAGCAGCCCTCCTCCGCGAGCCAGCCGTACGCGCCGCCGCCGGCCGAACAGACGCCCCCCTTCCAGGCGCCGTACCAGCCTTACGATCAGCAGTCGATGCCGAGCTACGGGTCTTCGGGCAGCTATCCCCCCGCCGACCCCCCGCAGAGCTACCCGGGAACGAACCCGCCCGGCGGCGGATACGGCACCAACCCGTACGAGGTCAATCCCTACCAACAGGGTCAGTACGGCGGCTACGCCGGCTACGGACCGCCACCCAATCATCCCCAGGCCGTCACGGCCTTCGTGCTCGGGCTCGTCGGGGTGGTGGCCTGCGGCCCAGTCGGCATCGGTGGACTGGTGATCGGCAGCCGGGTGCGGCGGGAGATCGACGCCGCCCCCGGTCAGTACGGTGGACGCGGACTCGCGACGGCCGGCTGGGTGCTGGGCATCATCTCCGTTGTGTTCATGGTCCTGGCCGTGGTGTTCCTGATCATCGGCGCCGCCGGCGGCGCCTTCAGCAGCTGACCCGAGGGCCGATACGCTTTGCGGAGGACCTGGCGGCATTCCGTCGCGGGCCGCGAGAACGAGGAACGATCATGACCGATCCGTATTCGCCGCAGCCGAACCAGCCCGGCCAGCCGATGCCGTACGGGCAGAACTACCCGATGGCTCCGCAGGAGCACCCGCAGGGCACCACGGTCCTCGTGCTCGGCATCGTCGGGATCTTCTTCGGCCTGGCGGCGCCGTTCGCCTGGTACCTCGGTAACAAGGCCATGAAGGAGATCCGGGCGTCCGGCCAGAGCTACAGCAACGAACAGAACGTCAACATCGGCCGCATCCTCGGCATGGTGTTCACGATCATCTACATCATCGGCATCGTCTTCTCGATCATCTTCGTGATCATCGTGACGATGGCGGCGATGAGCTCCCGCTGACCTGCGGTTGTCGCCCTCGCCGCGCTCAGGAAGGCCGCTTCGGCGTCGAGCCGACCGCGGCGGTGTGGAGGTAGCCGACGGACCCGAGTTGGGCGCACTCGTCAGCCGGCTGCGTCGCGATGGGATTCGAGCTCGGCGTTGTCAGTCTCCCGGAGGAATGGCGATGGCCAACGCGACGATGGCGATGCCGCCGATCATCAAGACGGCGATGTCGAAGCCGCGGCCGCGGACCTGAAGCAGCCCGGCTTCACGAGCCGGCAGGACGATCCTGATGGCTGCTCCGACCAGGAGCGAGCAGCCGATCACCAGGCAACCCAACCGCCAGGTGTCGCGGCCGAAAACGCTGATCAACAAGCCGCCCACGACTCCGGTCACCACGACCAGAACCGGCCACCAGCGCCCGGACCGCACCGACCCGCCCGGCGAGCTCACCCGTTCACCAGCACCTCGGCGCGCTCGACCACGTTCGTCAACAGCATCGCGCGGGTCATCGGCCCGACCCCGCCCGGCATCGGCGCCACCAGTGAGGCCACCTCGTGCACGCTGACGTCCAGGTCACCGACGAGGCCGTGCTCCGTACGGGTGATGCCGACGTCGACGCAGACCGCTCCAGGTTTGATCATGTCGGCGGTGACCAGGCCGGGCCGACCGGCCGCGGTGACGATCACGTCGGCCTCCCGCGTGTGGGCAGGCAGGTCGACTGTCCCGGTGTGGCACAAGATCACCGTGGCGTTCTCGCTCTTGCGGCTGAGCACCAGACCGAGCGGCCGCCCGACGGTGGTGCCGCGTCCGATCACGCAGACCACCTGGCCGGCCAGGTCGACGCCGTTGCGCTGCAACAGTTCCACGATCGCGCGGGGGGTGCACGGCAGCGGGCCCGGCTCCCCCAACACCAGGCGGCCGAGGTTCATCGGGTGCAGGCCGTCAACGTCCTTCGCCGGGTCGACCAGACTCAACGCCCAGCCGTCGTCCAGGCTGCCCGGCAGCGGGATCTGCACCAGGAACCCGGTGCAGGCGGCGTCGGCGTTCAGCTCCTCGATCGTGGACTGCAACTCCGCCGGCGACGTAGCGGCGGGCAACTCGACCTGGATCGAGGCGATCCCGACCTGTTGGCAATCGCGATGCTTGCCGGCCACGTAAGAGCGGCTGCCGGGATCCTCGCCGACCAACACGGTGCCGAGCCCTGGGGTGAGCCCCTGGTCGACGAGTGCGCGGACCCGCTCGGTGAGGTCGGCCTTGATCCGGCTGGCCAGCGCCTTGCCGTCGAGCAGCTTTGCGGTCATGGATGGAGCCTCTCAGGAGTGAGGAGCGGTTCCGGGCGGGCCCGGCGAGCGTCGTTAGCGCCGAGCTGGACAACTCAGTGGTAGAAGTGCCGGGCACCGGTCAGGTACAGGGTCACCTCCGCGGCTTGGGCGGCCGCGATCACCTCGTCGTCGCGTACGGAACCGCCGGGCTGCACGATCGCGGCGACGCCGGCGTCGATCAGAATCTGGGCACCGTCGGCGAACGGGAAGAACGCGTCGGAGGCGGCTACCGAGCCGGCGGCCCGCTCCCCCGCTCGCTGGACGGCCAGGCGGCACGAGTCCACCCGGTTCACCTGACCCATGCCCACCCCCACCGAGGCCCGGTCACGGGCCAGCAGGATGGCGTTGGACTTGACCGCCCGTACGGCCGCCCAGGCGAACTCCAGGTCCGCGAGCCGGTCCGCGTCGGCCGGTGCGCCGGCGACCAGCTTCCAATTGCTCGCCCGGTCGTGGTCGGCGTCGACCACGTCGCGGGACTGGACCAGGATCCCGCCGTCGATTGCCCGTCGGTCGAGCGCGTCGGCGCCGCGATAGGGCTCCGCCTCCAGGAGCCGGATGTTCTTCTTGGCGGTAAGAATGCGCACCGCTTCCTCGGCGAAGCCCGGCGCCACCACCACCTCGGTGAAAACCTCGGCGATCCGGCTGGCCATCTCCGCACTCACCGGGCGGTTGGCCGCGATCACACCCCCGAAGGCCGACAGCGGATCGCAGGCGTGCGCCAGGCGATGGGCCTCGGCGATGTCGGCGCCGACCGCGATCCCGCACGGATTCGCGTGCTTGATGATCGCGACCGCCGGGTCGGCGAAGTCGTACGCCGTCCGCCGCGCCGCGTCCGCGTCGACGTAGTTGTTGTACGACATCTCCTTGCCGTGGAGCTGTCGAGCGCCGGCCAGGCCGCCCCTCCGCTGAGAGTCGGCCCCTTGATCGACGTAGAGCGCCGCGCGCTGATGGGGGTTCTCGCCGTACCGGAGGACGGCTGACCGGGTCCAGGTCGCTCCGGCCCAGGCCGGGAACCCGTCGACCAGGCCCGCCTCGGTCACCTCCTGGCCCATCCAGGTGGCGACCGCGACGTCGTAGCCCGCTGTGTGGGCAAACGCGGTCGTGGCGAGGGACTGCCGCTCAGCCAGCGAGAAGCCGCCGGCGCCGAGCGCCTCCCGCAGAAGGCCGTACTGGTCGGGCGAGGTGATCACCGCCACGTTGGCGTGGTTTTTGGCCGCGGCCCGCACCATCGCCGGTCCCCCGATGTCGATCTGCTCGACGCACTCCTCCGCCGATGCGCCGGAGGCGACCGTCTCGGTGAAGGGATACAGATTGCTGATCAACAACTGGAACGGCGTGACGCCGAGCTCGTTGAGCTGCGCCGCATGCGTTTCCAGCCGGAGGTCGGCGAGCAGCCCCGCGTGCACCCCGGGATGCAGGGTCTTCACCCGACCGTCCAGACACTCGGGGAACCCGGTCACCCGCTCGACCGGCGTCACCGGCAGACCCGCTTCCACCAAGGTTCGCGCGGTCGATCCGGTGGAGACCAGTTCGACCCCGGCGTCGATGAGCAAGGCGCCGATGTGGGTGAGGTTGGCCTTGTCGTACACCGAGACCAAGGCCCGTCGGATCGGCCGGCGATCATGGTCTGTCTCGGTCGGGTACGGCGTCATTCTTCCCACTGCACCTTTCGGTCGGTGACGCGCCACGACGTGGTGGCGAGCCGGTGGACGGTTGCGACCAGCAGCTTCCGCTCCGCGATCTTGATCCGTTCGTGGAGCCGCTCGACCGAGTCGGCGTCCTCGACCGGCACCGCCACCTGATCCACGATGACGCCGGTGTCGACCCCGGCGTCGACGAGGAACACGGTAGCCCCGGTGATCTTGACCCCGTACGCCAACGCGTCCCGCGGCCCGTGCATGCCGGGAAACGACGGCAGCAAGGCGGGGTGGGAGTTGACGGTGCGCCCACCGAAGAACCCGAGAAAGACCGGTCCGAGCAGTCGCATGAAGCCGGCACAGACGACCAGGTCCGGGCGGTGCTCGGCCACCTGCTTCGTGAAGGATTCGTCCCAAGCCGAGCGCTCGGCGAACGTCTCGACCGGCTGGACGAACGTCGGGACCCCGACCGCCCGGGCCCGCTCCAGACCAACGATGTCGTCTCGATCGGAACCAACGGCCACGACGTCCGCACCGTAGTCGTCATCGGCGGCAGCGGCATCGAGGAGGGCCTGCAGGAGGGTGCCGGTCCCGGAGACGAGTACCAGCACGCGGGCCGGAGAACCGAGTGATCGATGTGGAGGCGCCGGCGTCGAGGGCGAGGCGTCGGGCACGGCGTCCACCTTAGTGACGGTGCTGTCCGGCTCACGCACGCTCCTCACTCTTCGCTCATAATCACCGCGCGGCGGAGGGCCTCCAGGTCTGTGGGCCGATGGAGAACTTCTCCCGAGCGGCCGCGGCCTTGGCAGCCGAAGGCGGCCCCAGCATGGAACAGGCGCTGGCGGTGGCGGCCGAGAACGGCATCGAGCTCCTGGGTCCGATCCCGGCCACTGCGGCCTGAGTCAGGACGGTTGGTCCTCGTTACTGCGCCGCCGAGCGCGTACGAGGCCACGGACGAGTCGGACCAGGCCCAGGATCAAGCCGCTGGCCATCCCGGCCAGACCCATGGTGGTCACCGCCAACACCAACAGTGGGAGGAGCGGGGGGCCGACCTCGGCCAACCGGGCACTACCGAGGTCACCGCTGCTGAGCCAGGCCAGCCCCGTGAAGACCAAGCCGGAGAGTACCCCCGCCAGCCCGCCGACGAGACTGGTCTCGTCGAACCGTGCACTCCGCCGACCCAAGACGACAACGAAGGCCGCGACGGCGCCCGCGAGTACGCCGCCGGCGAGCCACCACCACTGGTCGCCCGCGGCCGGGCCCTCCGCGGGCAAGGCCCCGAACACCGGCACGGCTGGCAAGGCACCCAGTTGGGTGCCGGCCGGAGCTACGAGTGTCGACGGACCGAGACTGAATCCGGCGCCCAGGGTGTACGAGGCCGACCAGATGATCAGATTGGGTGCGAACGCCAGCTGGACGGCGAGGAGGGCGATGTTGCCGGCCAGCCCGGGATCCAGACTCTCGACCAGGCGCTCGATGCGGCCGAGGTGGCGGACCGCGGAGACAACCAGGGCACCCGCGCCGGTCACCACCATCACCAGCTGGGCGGCGAACACGGCTCGCGGCACCGACCTCGACCAGGCGGGCCAGCGGTTCAGCGGTCGGTACTCCAGAGTCCGACCCGCACCCCAGGCGGCCGCCGCCGCGACGAGCGGGCTCATCACGGCGGCTCCGCGTACGGCCTGAAAGGGCTGGCCGAGGAGCAGCGCGGTGGCCATCAGGGGGGCGAGGTAGGCGACCGTCATGACCACCGCGACGCTGAGCACGGCCGAACCGCTGCCGGTCGGCAGTTGCCGCGCCGCGAATCCGGCGCAGCGCAGGATGAGAAATCCGACAACCAGGACAAAACCCCAGGGCACCAGGGTGAGGGTCAGTCCCCCGACCTGGGTGCCGCCGCCGTTGCCAAGCAGCCACAGCTGCGTTCCGGCGGCCAGTGCGTCTCCGAGCGTGCCCGGTTCGGAGGTGACCCAGCCGACCACGCTGAGGCCCGCGACGAGAATCCAGCCCGCCAGAGCCGTCAGCAGCGCTCCGCCGGCCGCGGCCAGGAGCCAGCTCCACGCGGGAAGATCACCGTCGGTTTCGGTAATGGCGGGGCGGCCCTCGGTGGGCTCGGTCGCCCGCAGCGAGAGGCGGGACCGAATCTGACGCGGTGAGAGCAGGGAGGCCATGGCCTTGTCCATGCTCCCGGTGCCAAGGCGCTCACATCGTGCAGACACGCCCGAAGCAGGTAAAGTCTTCTTCCGTCTGTGCCCACCTGAGCTGCCCCGGGCATTACCCGATTCGTAGGAGCACCGCACCCGATGGTCGACAACGAGCCGGGGTCCTACCGTCCTCGGCGAGCGTATCCGAATGAGCCCGCCGAGCCGGAGGCACCCCAACCGCCGAAGCTGGGCGGCTCAGCGCCCAGCGCCGGCTCGGCCGATCCTGCTGCCGATCCCTTCGATGATGAGGCGCCCAAGCCGCTCTATCGGGACGAGGTGGCAGGCAGAGGCGAGGCACCGCCGCCGAATTCGAATGAGCTGAGCGGGGAGACCGTCGTACGCGGGAGCGGAGACGCGGACACGCGAATCCGGGGTGCCGCGACCGACGGTGGGCGTGACGCAGGACCGGCGACGAGCGAGCAGACCCAGATCCTCAGCCGCGCGCGAGCGCGCGCCAAGAGCGGTGCGCGCCCGACCCAGCGGCGTCTCCGAGACGAGGATTCGACGACCATCCTGCCGCGAACCGCGACCGGCTCCCGGCTGCGGCGAAGCGAGGAGGACGCCCTCTCCGACGACGAGCGGGCTCCGCTCGGACAGCGGAGCAAGGTCGGACTTCTGATCGGAGCTGTCGCCGGCATCGTCATCTTGGGCCTGGCCATCGGCTACACCGTCCTGAGTCTGACCCGGCCCTCGGCAGCTCCTGGCGTCGCGCCGGGCGGCCAGGGCAACTCGAGCGGTCCGACGACGGGCACCAGTAGCGCGCCACCGGAGCCAGAACCGACTGCGCTCCTCACCGATGCCTCGCTGATCACTCCGGCGACAGCCGCCAAGATCGACAATGGGCGGACCTGGAAGGTTCAGCTCACCCAGAAGGGCCAGTCGGCGGACTCCCCGCAGCCGGCCTGCCTGGGCGGGGATCCGGTGGAGGGTCAGCCCATTCCGCAGCAGAGCACGCTGCGGGTACTCACCAGCACCGGCAAGAATCCGCCGGCGGTGTTGCAGCAGGCCGATGCCTACGCCAGCCCGGAAGAGGCGGCCCAGGCGTACGCCGTGGCGGCGCGGCTGCTCGGCGGGTGCACCATGGCCGCCACCTACATCGACTCCGGCGCACTCGTCACTGGGCTCGGCGACCAGTCGCTGGGCGCGGTACTGACCGTGGCCGACGGAAGCAGCCCGGAATTCCGCACCGTGATCCTGACGCGGACCGGCCGCGTCGTGGACGCCGTCGACGTCGCCCAGCCGGCCGCGGCGGTTGGGGTCGACAGGGTCGCCCTGGCCGCGGCCGACGTCGTCAACGCGCAGTGCAAGACGGCCGCCGGCACCTGCGCGCGCGGCGTGCAGACGAGACCCGCGCCGCCACCGGTCGGCGGGGACGCACCCGGGTTCCTGGCCACAGGGGACCTGCCGCCGGTCGGCACGCCGCCGACGGGGTGGGTCGCTAACAAGCCCGCGAGGCCGGACAGCGACGTTCTCAAGGGCAGCGGCTGCGAGACCGTGGACTGGGCCAAACAGCAGGCGGTGACGCGCTCTTGGCGCACGTACCTGCTCGAGGACAGCCCCAGCAAGTTCGGTCTCGACGAGGTCATCTTGACCCTCAAGAGTCCGGCCGACGCGACGAAGCTGGCCGAGAAGGTCCGGGACGATTGGAGCAACTGCTCGAGGCGTCAGCTGACCGCCACGGTGGAGCGGCCCAACACCTTCAGCGAACGGGGCGCGCAGAACACCGAGATCGAGGGGTGGACCACCACGGTCGTCCAGAAGGCCGACGCGACCACGACCTTCCGGGTGGGCATCGCCGCGGCCGGACCGAAGGTAGTGTTCACCTTCTTGAACCCACAGGACAAGCTGGACCTCAGCGCCTCAGCCTTCGCCCAGGTCACCGCCCGCGCCGGGCAGCGAGCCACGCAGGTCAAGTGACGTAGAGATGGATGACGAACGTGCTGCCGGACCGTACGCCAGAAGGTCACAGCGAGGTCAGACTCGGCATCGAGAGGAGGCTCAGAGCGAGGTCATCACCTGGCGCATCAACTCGGCGGTCTCGCTCGGTGTCTTGCCGACCTTGACGCCGGCGGCCTCGAGCGCCTCCTGCTTGGCCGCCGCCGTGCCCGACGAGCCGGAGACGATGGCGCCGGCGTGGCCCATCGTCTTGCCCTCGGGTGCGGTGAACCCGGCCACGTAGCCGACCACCGGCTTGGTCACGTTGGCCGAAATGTAGTCGGCGGCCCGCTCCTCGGCGTCGCCGCCGATCTCGCCGATCATGACGATGGCATCGGTGTCCGGGTCGTCGGAGAACGCCTGTAGGGCATCGATGTGCGTCGTGCCGATCACCGGATCGCCGCCGATGCCCACGGCGGAGGAGAAGCCGATGTCGCGGAGCTCGTACATCATCTGGTACGTCAACGTCCCTGACTTCGAGACCAGCCCGATCCGGCCGGCCTTCGTGATGTCGGCCGGGATGATCCCGGCGTTGGACTGCCCCGGCGAGATCAGCCCGGGGCAGTTCGGACCGATCATGCGGGTCTTGGACCCCTGGGTGAGCGTGAAGAATTCGGCGGTGTCCTTGACCGGCACGCCCTCGGTGATCACCACGGCGAGACCGATCTCGGCCTCGATCGCCTCCACGACGGCGGCCTTCGTGAATCTGGCCGGCACGAAGATCACCGTCACATTCGCCCCGGTGGCCTCGACGGCCTCGCCAACGGAGTTGAAGACCGGCACGCGGACCGAGTCGAACTCGACCTCCTGTCCGCCCTTCTTGGGAGTGACGCCGCCGACGATCTGGGTGCCGGAGGAGAGCATCCGCTGGGTGTGCTTGCGGCCCTCGGAGCCGGTCATGCCTTGGACGATGACCCGCGAGTCGGAGTTCAGGAAGATGGCCATGTGCTTGTGCTCCCTCTCAGTTCCCGGCCGCAGTGGTCGAGCCGGCGAGGGCGACGTCGGACGCCGCGAGTTCGGCGGCGCGTCGGGCCGCGCCGTCCATCGTGTCGACCTGCTCCAGCCCCGCCAGGTTCGCCTCGGTGAGGATGCGCCGGCCCTCGTCGGCGTTGTTGCCGTCGAGCCGTACGACGAGTGGCACGTCGACGTGCTCGTCGCGGCTGGCCAGCAGCTCGAACGCCTGCACGATCCCGTTCGCGACCGCATCACAGGCGGTGATGCCGCCGAAGACGTTCACGAACACGCTCTTCACCTGCGGGTCGGAGATGATGATCTCCAATCCGTTGGCCATCACCTCGGCACTGGCTCCGCCACCGATGTCGAGGAAGTTGGCCGGTTTGGGTTGCCCGCTGAACTCCTCACCCGCGTAGGCCACGACGTCCAGCGTGCTCATCACCAGCCCCGCCCCGTTGCCGATGATGCCGACGCTCCCGTCGAGCTTGACGTAGTTCAGGCCCTTCGCCTTGGCGGCCGCCTCGAGCGGATCCTCCGCGGACTTGTCCTCCAGAGCCTCGTGCTCGGGGTGGCGGAAGTCGGCGTTGCCGTCGAGGGAGACCTTGCCGTCGAGGGCGATGAACGTGCCGTCACCGGTTTTCACCAGCGGATTGACCTCGACCAGGGTGGCGTCTTCGGACTCATAGACCTTCCCCAGCGTCTGGAGCACACCAGCCAGCTGGGCGCGATCCGCCTCGGCGAAACCGGCCGCCTCGACGATCTCGTACGCCTTCGCCTCGTCGATGCCGACCGTCGGGTCGACCGGGATCCGGGCCAGCGCCTCCGGCCGCTCGACGGCCAGCGTCTCGATGTCCATGCCGCCCTCGCGCGAACACATGGCGAGGTACTGGCGGTTGGCCCGGTCCAGCAGCAGGGAGAAGTAGTACTCCTCGCCGATGTCGGCGCCCTCCGTGACCATCACGGTCTTGACCTCGTGGCCCTTGATGTCCAGGCCCAGGATCTCCGAAGCCCGCTCCGCCGCCTCGTCCGGACTCTTCGCGATCTTGACCCCACCGGCCTTGCCCCGGCCACCAGTCTTCACCTGCGCCTTGACGACCACGACCGGGGTCGCGAGCTGCTCGGCGGCCGCGCGCGCCTCCTCGGGCGTGGTGGCGGTGAGGGCGCGCAGGACCGGCACCCCGTGAGCCTCGAACATGTCGCGCGCTTGGTACTCGTACAGATCCACGTTTCCTCCAGGCTCGGCGGTCCTACCTCACGCCTGAGCTGATCGGCTGGAGGACCCAGCGGTCGGCCCGCGGCGGCGGGGGTGGTTCACGACAGCTCAAGAGCCTAGGGCAGAGGTCTGCAGGTCAGCTGACGGCCCGGCCACCGACGTGAACGCGGACCCAGCTCACGATCTCCGCCATGGTGGCGCCGGGCGTGAAGACCTGTGCGACTCCCATGTCGGCCAGGAGGGCACGGTCGGCCTGCGGGATGATCCCGCCCCCGAAGACGACGATGTCGGACGCGTCCGCCTCGGCCAGCAGGTCGACGACCTTGCGGAACAGCGTCATGTGGGCACCGGAGAGCACCGACAGCCCGATGGCGTCGGCGTCCTCGGCGAGCGCGGTTGCGACGATCTGCTCGGGCGTTTGGTGGAGACCGGTGTAGATGACCTCCATCCCGGCGTCGCGGAGCGCGCGGGCCACCACCTTGGCGCCGCGGTCGTGGCCGTCCAGCCCGGGCTTGCCCACCACGATCCGCAGCGGCCTCTGCGACGCGGCAGGCAGCGGGTCAGGCACACCCCGAGCATATATATCTACGAGTGAGCCGGAAGATCTGAGGAGGCGGATCCATCCAGTGCGCAGTTGCGGCCCATGGAAGTCGGCCCGAGGGCCGAAACCGCGCAGTGGAGTGGTGGAGTGAAGGTTAGATGTCCACAGATTGCTCTGAGAGTCTCCTATCGAGGGTCAAGCGGCCCGACGATGAGCGGATGCGCAAGCCGATACCAGAGCCCCTCGCCAGCAGGCCGTTCCCCATATCCCGTGCTTCGACACTCGGCGTGAGTCGCAAGATGCTGCGCGGTCGGGGGTTCCAGAGGCTGCAGCGCGGTGTCTACGCAACCGCTGATCGAGCACCGGCGGTGGGCGAGCTCGTCGGCGCGGCGCTTCTGGTCCTCCCATCCGACGCCGTTGCGATCAGTGTTACGGGGCTGATGCTGTACGGCGTCGACGTCGCTGACCTACTCCCCATGAGGTTCGCCAGCCGTCACCCGCACCACGTGCGGCGCAGCGGCATCGTGGTCAGCCGCGTGGCCGACCTGCCCTCGCAGCGGCGCGGCCAGCCGTTTCTGGCCACCCCCGAGCACTGTTTCGTGACCGCGGCCCAGTCCCTCAACGTGCTCGAGCTCGTCATCGCCGGCGACTGGCTGATCCGGCTCGGGCTCACCTCGCCCGCTCGGCTCGTGACGACCGCCGAAGAAACGCGCGTGCGCGGCTCCCGCCTCGCGCGGCGGGCAGCCGGACTGGTTCGTAGGCGCGTGGACTCCCCGCGCGAGTCGAGACTCCGCATCTGCCTCGTTCTGGCCGGCCTGCCGACACCCCAATGCAACCTCACGCTCGGCACCAACGACTACCCGATCGGGACCGTCGACCTCGTCTACGAGGAATTCAAAGTGATTCTCGAGTACGAGGGCGACCAGCATCGGGTCGACCGGCAGCAGTGGAACATCGACATCGACCGCACGGAGGAGTTCACCGCCGAGGGGTACCTGGTCATCCGGATCACCGCCCAGCGCATGAAACGACCGCGACACGTGGTCGGCAAGGTGTTCAACGCGCTGCGGCAACGCGGCTACCCCGGTCCCGAACCCGTCTTCACCACCGAATGGTGTCTTCTCTTCGAATCGAGTGCGCAGTAGCGGCCCATCGGTGGACTTCCGATGGGCCGCAACTGCGCACTCGACGGGCAGGGCCGGACCCGAGGCTCGTGCGCCGCCGACGAATGCTCGCCAGCGCCACCAATCCCATACGTCCCCGGCGAGCGTCGTTAGCGCAGCGCCGACTTGTTCTGGACGAGCGAAGGAGCAGACACGCTTTTCGTCTGCGAGTGAGAGAGGAAGACCGAGTCATGTGGCGCGGAGCGTGCGCGAGCCGGACAACGCGTAACCTTCACAGCGTGCTCAGCGCCGGCATTGCGGGTTTCTCGCGGGTGCTGACGCGGGACGTACCGCGGATAGCGTCGGGGGTGGCGCTCGAGGCCGGCTGGGTCACAGCGCACCTGATGATGTACCCCCTCGGCCTGCTCGCGGAGCCGGTCGCGCGCAGCCGCCGCCGGCGGCACAATCTGGCCGGTCTCAGCCCGCAACAGCGAGGCTTGGTCCACTACGCGGTCGACGCCGCGGCGACCCCGATCCTCTTCGTCCACGGCATCGTCGACAACCACTCGATCTTCGCCCTGCTCGAACGAGCCCTCCGTCGCCGCGGCTTCTCCGATCTGTCGTGGTTCGACTACGGGCTCCTGACCAGCGACGTCCGCCGAGCAGCGGGCGACTTCGCCGAGGCGGTCGAGCGGCTCACGACCGACTCCGGGTATGAACGCATCCACGTCATCGGCCATTCGCTCGGCGGCCTGATCGCCCGGTACTACGTGCAGAGGATGAGCGGACACGAGCGGGTCCGCACCTTGATCACGCTGGGTACCCCGCACCAGGGGACCGAACTAGCCCGGGCCGCCCAGGTGCTGCCGCTGGTTCGACAGCTCCGACCGAGCTCCGATCTGATCCGCGACCTGGGCGAGCCCGCGCCCGACTGCACGACGCGCTTCCTTGCCTTTTACAGCGACCTCGACCAGTTGATTCTGCCGAGCCGCAACGCCCGCATCGAGCACCCGGATCTGAATGCGCGGAACGTGGCCATCCGGGGGGTGGGTCACCTGTCGCTCCCCAACAACGGAGACGTCGCGTTCGAGATCGCGGCCGCGCTCAGCGAACTCGATCCGGATCCGTCCGCCGACAGGCTCGCCAGCCCCTAGAATTGAGCCTTGCTTGGGTGCCGCCGGCGATCAAGGGCGCCCGGCGATTGGGGGTGGCACCTGGGTTGGTTTGAGCTTTTGGTTATCAGTCCGTTATCTTTCTGTTAGCGGTCGGGTGAGTCAACGGTCGCGTACGGATTGTCGAGTTGCGTCACCTCGGGGTCTTCCCCCTCCTTGGGAGCAACAGCCGTGGGTTTGGCACCAGGCTCGAGGATGAGTCGATGGTGCTGGCTACGGCCAAGCGAGCAGGAAGAGGAAGAGGAGCCAGCAGCGTGGTGAGCCAGTCGTCCCGGCGTTCGCGCGGGGCATCGACGGCCGACCTCGAGCCAGAGGAACGGCGTGGCTGGCTGTCGCACGGGATCGCTGCTCTTGCCATCTCGGCCCTGGGACTCGTCGTTGCCGGATCTGTCTCCCTCACCACCAGCGCGCAGACCACCACCGAGAATCGACCGGAGACCACCCTCGCCACCGGCGGACAGACGCTCCCTGCCCAGACCCTGCCTGCTCAGACCCTGCCGGGGCAGACGCTCCCCGGGCAGACGCTGCCCGGCAAGGCCGGCAGTGATCCAGCGCGCCGCCGCCCCTGAACTAGAGGCCTTCTCCCGACGCGGGGCCGAAGCCGACGAAGAGTCCCGGAGCTCGGTCCGCGAGGCCATCGTGGAGGAGCGAGCGGCTCAGCGGTCGGAGGACCTCACCGAGTCGGCGGAGAAGATCTCCCTCGCCGCGCTCGAGCGCGGCAACAGCGCACGCCTGCAGGAGCTGGCCAAGGCCGATCGGGCCCGGCGCGTCGCCGCCGTAAAGATCGCCCAGGAGCGCACCCGGAAGGCGATCCAGGCTCGAGTCACAGCCGAAGTGCAGCGTGAGCTCGCGGCGAAGCGGGCGCGGGAGCTCGCCGCCGCGCGGGCCGCGAACCGCAACTCCTCGAACTCGAACTCCTCAAACTCGAACTCCAACTCCTCCAGTTCCAACTCCTCCGACTCCAACGACTCCGGGGGTTCTGACTCCGGTGGTTCTGAGCGGAGCGCGCGGGAGTCTCGGAGTGATTCGTCAGACATTCCGTCTGGCGGAGGGTCCCGCTCACCGGTCCCGGGCGCCATCGTGGGCGCCAGCTTCGGCGCGACGGGCGCCTGGGCCCGCTACCACACCGGCCTGGACTTCCGGGCCGGGTTCGGAACGCCGATCAGGGCCGTCACCTCGGGCGTGGTCACCTACTCCGGCAACAAGGGCAACTGGGCCGGCAACCACGTCGCCGTACGGCACGCCGGCGGCTACACCAGCATGTCGTCGCACATGCAGTCCATGGCGGTCCGGGCTGGCCAATCCGTCCGGGCCGGGCAGGTCATCGGCTACGTGGGCTCGACCGGGCGTTCATTCGGCGCTCACTTGCACTTCGAGGTCTACCCTCCCGGTGTCCAGGCCGGCAACGTGTACTCCGCCATCAACCCGATTCCGTGGCTGCGGGCCCGAGGGGTCAACACCAACTGAGACGCGCACCCCGCCTGACGTGGCCGTTTTGACCACAGTGCAGGGTCAGTTCCCCGTTTCCGGGAATGTTGTTCTCATCACATAAGACCACTTGGGTTTGGGAACGTCGTTACCAATCCGTTATGGTCGAAGACGAGTCCACCGCTCAGCATGACTGGCGGGCTTCTGGCTGAGTCCGACACTTCTCGGGGAAACGGCCTCGAAGTTGAGACCGACCCCCTGTTGTCGAACGAGAGCAGCTTCCCCTGTGCCCAGATCGTTGTTCCTGCCTGCCCGGCTGCAGCCCGAACCGACCCAGCGACAGCTGGCTCGCCGCGCTGTGCCGAAGAGAGCAGGCCGTCGATGGCTGCACGACGGCATCGCCGTGTTGGCCGTCTCGGTGCTCGGAATCGGTACGGCCAGCTCGGTCGTCTTGACCGGCAACGCCGAACGGCCGCTCGCAGGCGCTACGCGCCCGATGGTGACCGCGCCGGCCGTCGAGATCTCGCGCGCGCCGGGCGTCGCGCAGCCGAAGGCGTTCTCCCGGACGACCGCGCCCCGTTCGACAGAGGCTCGCGCCACTCGCGACGCCGACCGTTCGGCTCCAGCCGCCAGACGCGCGACCGCATCGGCTCGTCAGGCCCGCACGCTTCAGATCCGCACAAAGACGCTGCAGACGCAGGCCAAAGCGGCCTCGAAACGGGCGGTAACGCTGGCCAAGAAGCAGGCGGCGGAGCGAGCCGCCGAACGTGCGCGCAAGAAGGCGCTGCTGGGCGACGGGCGGCCGGTCCTCCCGGTGTCCGGCGGTCGTACGGCGGCCGGCTTCGGAGCCACCGGCGCCTGGGCCCGCTACCACACCGGGATCGACTACTCGGCCGGCAGCGGCACCGCGGTCCGTGCTCCACGCGCCGGCGTGGTGACCACCGCCGGTGGCGGCGGCAAGGCCGGCGGCTGGGCCGGGACGTACATCACCATCCGCCACTCTGACGGGACGAGCTCGTTGTATGCCCACCTGTCAAGCGCCGACGTCTCGGACGGTCAGAAGGTCAACGCCGGCGACGTCATCGGGCAGGTCGGGCAGACCGGGCGGGCCTTCGGGCCCCACCTGCACTTCGAGATCTACCCGGCGGGGGTAGAGCCCGGCGATGTCTACGAGGCCGTCAACCCCAACCCTTGGCTCGGCGAGCTCGGTCTTTAGTAGACCGTAGGTCGGCAGGACACGCCGACAGGCTCGGGGCGCCCGCGTCCGAGCTAAAGCTTTTCCATGGGTGCGTGCCGCAGCGACAGCCGCTTGAGGCCGGCGGAACCGAAGTCGACGTCGGCCTTGGCGTCGTCACCGGCGCCCGAGGTGGCCACCACCGTGCCCATCCCGAAGGTGGTGTGCAGTACCCGGTCGCCGGCGGCAAGCACCGGGATCTCCTTCGGCTTCGGCCGTGAGCCGAAGCCCACCCGGCCGCTCGACGCGCCGTAGCCGACCTCGTTCCGCCAGCTCTGATTCGCCCGACTGGTCGCCGAGGTGTTGCGCCAGCTCGTGACGGCACTCGCCAGGCGTCGCCAGTCGATCAAGTGGTCGGGGATCTCGGCGAGGAACCGGCTGGGCGGATTGTGCTGCGGTGCGCCCCAGGCCGAGCGGACCACGGCGCGGCTTAGATACAGCCGCTTCCGGGCTCGGGTGACGCCGACGTACGCCAGCCGCCGCTCCTCTTCCAGCTCCCCCGCATCGGACAGCGCCCGCTGGTGCGGGAAGACGCCGTCCTCGAAGCCGGTCAAGAAGACGGTGTCGAACTCCAGACCTTTCGCCGTGTGCAACGTCATCAGGGTCACCACCCCGGCGTCTTGCCGGTCCTGGCTGGGAATCTGGTCCGAGTCGGCGACCAGCGCCACCCGCTCCAGGAACGCCCCGAGCGACGGATCCGGCTCCGGCGCCCCGGCGGCGAGGTCGAGCTCCGGGTCGGCCGTCAAGTCGAGGTCAGGCGCGGCGGCTGGAACCATGCCGACCGGTCCGACGACCACCCCGGTCGCAGGGTCCCACCCCAGCAGTTGTTCCGTGAGCGACTCCGGTGCCTCACCGGGCAGCGCCCCGGCGACGAACTCGCGCGCCACGGCCACCAACTCGACCAGGTTCTCCAGCCGCGTCTGGTCCTGGGGATCCTCCGACGACTGCAGCGCCTGCAGATAGCCCGAGCGCTCGAGCACGCTGGTCAGGATCTGGTCCGCCGGCAGTCCCTCGGCCACCATCGCCTCGTGGGCGTCGAGGAACTCCGCGAA
This sequence comes from uncultured Actinomycetota bacterium, assembly GCA_963791865.1. Taxonomy (GTDB): domain Bacteria; phylum Actinomycetota; class Actinomycetes; order Propionibacteriales; family Propionibacteriaceae; genus Microlunatus. The sequence continues at coordinate 139,755 of CAWBUC010000018.1, read as the reverse complement.
CTCCGTCAAGAGCCTCGCCGACCGCGAGGCCAGGCCGTTGATCTCGTCCACCCGGCGCAGGGCCTCACCGAAGCTGATCCGCTCCCGCGACGCCAGCTCGGCCACGGCCCCTTCCGCGCGGTCGCCGATGCCCCGCTTGGGCACATTCAGAATGCGACGAACGGAGACGTCGTCCGTGCGGTTGGCGATGGCCCGGAGGTAGGCGACGGCGTCACGGATCTCGCGCCGCTCGTAGAAGCGGACCCCGCCGACCACCTTGTACGGCAGGCCGATCCGGATGAAGACCTCCTCGAAGGCCCGCGACTGCGCGTTGGTGCGGTAGAAGACGGCCACGTCGCCGTACCGGCTCTGGCCGGCGTCACTCAGCCGGTCGATCTCGGTCGCCACGAACTGGGCCTCGTCGTGCTCGCTGTCGGCGACGTACCCCACGATCCGCTCGCCGTCGCCGGCGTCGGACCACAACCGCTTGGGCTTGCGGGCCGCGTTCTGGACGATGACGGCGTTGGCGGCGTTCAGAATGGTCTGGGTGGAGCGGTAATTCTGCTCCAGCATGATCGTCTCCGCGCCCGGGAAGTCGGACTCGAAGTCGTTGATGTTGCGGATCGTGGCGCCGCGGAACGCGTAGATCGATTGGTCGGAGTCCCCCACGACCATGAGCTCCGGCGGCTCGGTCACCAGTTCACCGGGCGCCGGCTCCACCTCTGTCGAGCAGAGCTCCCGGATGAGGACGTACTGCGCGTGGTTGGTGTCCTGGTACTCGTCGACCAGCACGTGTCGGAACCGCCGTCGGTACTGCTCGCGCAGGTCGGGAAACGCCTGGAACAGGTGGACGGTGGTCATGATCAGGTCGTCGAAGTCCAGCGCGTTGGCCGCGAGTAGCCGGCGCTGGTACTCCGCATACGCGTGCGCGTAGCTCTCCTCGGCGCCGGGCCTGGCCCGCTGCTGGGCCGCCTCGTGGTCGACCAGTTCGTTCTTGGCTGTCGACACCCAGTTCATGAGCGCCCGGACCGGGAACCGCTTGGCGTCGAGATTGAGGTCGTAGGCGACCAGTTGCATCAGCCGCTTGGAGTCCGCGTCGTCGTAGATGGAGAAGGTCCGCGACACGTTGAACCGGCCGATCTCCGACCGGAGGATGCGTACGCAGGCCGAATGGAACGTCGAGACCCACATGAGCCGCGCTCGGTTGCCGATCAGGTCGGTGACCCGGTGCCGCATCTCCGCGGCCGCCTTGTTGGTGAAGGTGATGGCCAGGATCGAGCCGGGGTGCACCTTGCGTTCTCCCACCAGGTACGCGATCCGGCGGGTGAGCACCCTGGTCTTTCCCGAGCCGGCCCCGGCCACGACCAACACGGGGGCACCCGCATGCAGCACCGCCGCCCGCTGAGGGGGGTTCAGGCCCTCAAGCAACTCCTCCGGGGTGCGGCGGGAGCCCTGCCGGGCCCGGGTCTGCGCCCGGGTGGCCTCGGCGAGTTCGTGGTCGGACAGGGCCGTGGGATGTGGGGCCGTGGGATGTGGGGCTGACGACATAACCATCCCACCCTAGACGCCGCCACCCACGGGCACCCGTCGAGCCTCGCCGAGCTCGAACAGGACGTTCGTCTTGCCTGCCGACGGTCGATCGCGGCCCGTGCCAGACGTTGCCAAACGTTTGGTAACCTTCGACCGATTCGATGCCGCTGACCGATTCGATGCCGCTGTTCGGGCCGCCCAGCATCGCTCCACACTTCCGAGAGGCACTCGCTCATGACGTTGGACGTCCAGCACCTCCGTGAGCATTTCCCGTCGCTCCGGTCCGGCATCGCCCACTTCGACTCACCCGGCGGCACCCAGACTCCGCGCCAGGTCGCCGACGCCGTCGCCGCCGTACTCTGCGCGCCGCTGTCCAACCGCGGTACCGGAATCGCTTCGGAACGCAACGCCGACCTGGCGGTGAGCAGCTTTCGCCAGGCCATGGCCGACCTGCTGCACGCCGACCCGAGGGGCATCGTCTACGGGCGGAGCGCCACCCAACTCAGCTACGACTTCTCGCGCCATCTGGCCAAGTCCTGGTCGCCCGGTGACGAGATCGTCCTCAGCACCCTCGACCACGACGCCAATATCCGTCCCTGGGTCCAGGCGGCGCAGCGAGCGGGCGTCACCGTCCGCTGGTGGGAGTTCGAGACCGCGACCGCCGAGCTCGAGATCGCCGACCTCGCCGGGCTGCTGAACGACCGAACCCGGCTGGTGGCGGTGACCGCCGCGTCCAACCTGCTGGGCACCATCCCACCGATCGAGCAGATCTCGGCCGCCGTTCACGCGAGCGGCGCCCTGCTGTATGTGGACGGGGTCCACTACGCCGCCCACGCGGTGGTCGACCTCCCTCGCCTGGGCACCGACTTCTTCGTGTGCTCGCCGTACAAGTTCCTGGGTCCGCACTGCGCGGCGCTGGCTGCATCCGCGGATCTCCTCGACACCCTGCAGCCCGACAAGCTCGAACCGTCCACGAACGACGTTCCCGAACGGTTCGAGTTCGGCACCCTGCCGTACGAGACGATGGCCGGGGTCTCGGCGGCGGTCGACTTCATCGCCGGCTTCGGCTCGGGAGTGCCGACCGACCGCCGGGAACGCATCGTCTCCGGATCGGCCCGGATGGAGAGCCACGAACAAGCCCTGCGCGACGTCTTCGAGACGCGGCTGCGCTCCTGGGACCGGGTGCAAGTCCACTCCAATGCTGCCCACCGGACGCCAACGCTGTTCTTCACGATCGACGCAGTCGCCTCCGTCGACGTCTATCGGGAGCTCGCCCAGGCCGACATCTTGCTACCGGCCGGATCGTTCTACGCCTCGGTGCCCTTCCGTCGCCTCGGACTGAGCGATACCGACGGCCTGCGGGCGGGCATGGCGCCTTACACCGACACCCACGACGTCGATCGGCTGCTCGACGGCCTGGAGCGGATCGTCCGGCGCTGACCCGCATCCTCGACCAGCCATCCGACGAGCCCCGATTCGGAGAGGAGTGCAGCCGTGGTGTCGGCTCCGCGCGGCATCAGTATGACCGAGCTGGCCCGTGCGGCTGGACTGGACGTTTCCACCGTGTCGCGCGCGCTCCGCGACGACACCCGCCGGGTGAGCCGGCAGACGATCGCCCGCGTCCGGGACCTGGCCCATGACCTCGGCTACGTCCCGGACCCCGTGGCCGCGAGCCTGCGGGGCGGATCCTCGCGCCTGATCGGTGTGCTGGTGCCCCGGCTGACCGACGCGGCCATGGCTCAGCTGTTCGACGGCATCGAACGTGAGGCTCGCCGGCATGCCCACATCGCGGTCGTCAGCTCAACGGGGAGTGACCAGACCGTCCGTGAGGACGTTGTGCTCAGCCATCTCCGGCGTCGCGTCGACGGATTCATCCTGGCCGACAGCCTCCTCGGTCAGCCGCTGCCCTGGCCCCTGGTCGAGGAGGACCGGGTGCCATACGTGCTGGCGTTTCGCAAGCTCGACGGGCATCGCAGCATCACTGCTGACGATCTCGGGGGAGGTCAGCTGGTCGCGGCCCATCTGCTCGAGCGTGGTCACCGCACCATCGCCGTCATCGGCGGAGCCGAAGACGTCTCCACCGTCCGCGATCGAGCCGCCGGTTTCTGCGAGTACGCCGCCTCGACGTGCCCCGAGGCCACTGTCCGCCTCGTGCACGCCGGCCTCGAGGCCGACGACGGGTATCGGGCCGCCCAGCAGCTTCTCTCGACCCCACAACCACCGACCGCGATCTTCGCCGTCAACGACTTCAGCGCCATCGGGGCCATGCGCGCCATCGAGGACCACGGTCTGGTTGCCGGCCGCGACGTCGCCGTCGTCGGCTACAACGATGCCGCGGTGAGCGGCCGGCTCCACACGCCGCTCAGCACCGTCCGCACGAACCTGCCCGCCATCGGGGCACGAGCGGTTCAAGCTCTGCTCGTCCACGAGCCCGGCTCGCAGACGCTCGCGACGGAGTTCGTGCTGCGCTCCTCATCCGACTTCTGGCTCTGAGGTGTTGTCGGCCTACCTGTTGTCGGCCTCGTGGGCCGAGGCCGACCGGCCGGGCCACTATCGTGGAAGCATGTGGCTGCGCCGGATCCCCTGGGGCAAGATCATCAAGAACACCTTGCTGGCCGCGGCCGCCGTTCAGGGCACCACGCTGGTTGCTCTCGTGCTGATCGACCAGTACCGCAAGCGCGGCCGCTCGGCCGTCGTCTTTCCTCGCGTGCCACCGCGATCGGTCACTGCCGGCGCATCCGAAGTCACGGTCTACACCTACGGCGAAGACCTCTACTACGACATGCTCGGCGCCATCCACCAGGCCAAGCAGGAGATCTTCTTCGAGACGTTCATCTGGAAGTCCGACGCCATCGGGCAATCGTTCAAACGGGCCCTGATCGAGGCGGCTGATCGTGGCGTGGACGTCTACGTCGTGTTCGACGGCTTCGCCAACCTCGTCGTGCCGCGCCCGTTCTTCACCTTCCCGCGGAACATCCGGGTCCGACGGCACCCGGTCATCGTCAGCGGCTTTCGCTTCCCCCGCAACACCGGCCGCGACCACCGCAAGCTCCTGGTCGTCGACCACGACGCCGCGTTCGTCGGCGGTTACAACATCGGATCGCTGTACGCCACCGACTGGCGGGACACCCACGCACGTCTCACCGGCGACATCGTCTGGGACATGCGCAACGCCTTCATCGACTACTGGAACCTCTTCCGGAGCCGCTCCCGCCCCGCCCTGCCAGACCGGGGCAGTGTCCACTGGCAACCCGAGATCCGTGTGCACCGCAACATCCCCAAGAACGCCGTCTACCCGATCCGCGGCATGTACCTGGAGGCCATCGACCGCGCGTCCCACCACATCTACCTGACGCACGCCTACTTCATTCCCGACGTTGACATAATGTCCGCGTTGATCCGGGCCGCGCGCCGGGGCGTGGACGTACGGATCATCGTGCCGGCCCGCTCGAACCACATCGTCGCTGACTGGCTGTCTCGGGGTTACTACGGGCAACTGCTCCGCGGCGGCATACGGCTGTTCCTCTACCAGGAGGCGATGGTGCACGCCAAGACCGCCACCATCGACGGACAGTGGTCGACCATCGGCACGGCGAACGTGGACCGGCTCAGCCTGTTCGGGAACTACGAGATCAACATCGAGGTGTTCAACCCAGACGTGGCTCGGCAGATGCAGGAGATCTTCGCAATCGACTCGTCCAACACGGTCGAGATGGGCCTGGAGGAGTGGCGAAGCCGTAAGGTCATCGCGAAGTTCTCCGAGACGGTCCTGACCCCGCTGCGCCCCCTGCTCTGACCTCCGCGGAATACCAGGTAAACGTGGTGTTCCGCATACTTCACGCGGCATGCACGCCACGTGAAGTAACAGTTTCCCGGGTGAAGTGCCCGATCCTGGGACCTGTACGACGGGCCCGTCAGACCGAGGCGCTCTCCTCGAGCGCGCCTCGGCGGCGAGCCCGCTTGCGGGCCCGGACCCGCTGGATCGCGATGGAGAGCCCGATCACGGTGACGAGCAGGATGGCGCCGTAGACCGCGAAGCGAGCCGGCGGCTGGACCTCGAAGAACCGCAGTAGCGTACGGGAGTTGGTCAGCAGGATGATGCCGCCCACGGCGACACCCAGGACGTGAGCGGGTGCAAACCTCACGAGCACCGCGGCGATCGGGGCCGCGATCAAACCGCCGACCAATAGCGCACCGGCGAAGGCCCAGTTGATGCCGGCGGCACCGAGCCCGATGAGGAAACCGATGCTGGCGGCGGCGCTGACGGCGAACTCACTCGTGTCGACCGTGCCGATCACCTTGCGTGGCTCCAGCCGGCCGTCGGCCAGGAGGGCGGGCGTGGCGACCGGTCCCCAGCCGCCGCCGCCGGTGGCGTCCACGAAGCCCGCGACCAGCCCGAGCGGAGCCAGGAACTTGATGGTCAACGCCTTCTTGAAGACGGGCTTGATGCCAATGACGAAGCGGATCAGGATATAGATCCCGAGCAGCGCCAGGAGCGCCGACATGATCGGGGCGGCGGCCTCGGTGGAGAGCGAGGACAACAACGTGGCACCGAGGAAGGCGCCGATCGCACCGGGTCCGGCGATCCGGGCCACCACGCGCCAGTCCACGTTCTTCAGCCGCCAGTGCGAGATCCCGGACGCAATGTTGGTGCCCAGCTCGGAGATGTGCACCGAGGCGGACGCCGCCGCCGGGGTGAGGCCCGCCAGCAGCAGCAGCGTGGTGGACGTCACGCCGTACCCCATGCCGAGACTGCCGTCGATGAGTTGAGCCCCGAAGCCCACGATGCCGAGGACGATGAGTTGGCGCATATCCCGCACTTCCGTGTGTCTGTGTTCCGAGTAAACCTAGTAGACCACTAGGGATTAGCCAGAATGCTACCGACACTCCGTACCGGACTCACATCACCGTCTCACATTCCGAACCGCCTGCCCATTGGCCGGTCACTGCGCGCCGACAGGGTGCTGGACGGGCTCGGACGGCGATCGGTCTCAGATCCAGGCGGACGGGTCGGCGACCAGGGTCGCTACCGACGACGGCATCTCCCCCGCCGCGACGTGAGCCAGCGTCACCTTCTCCAAGATGGCGCGCTCCGAAGCGCGCAGGGCGATCCACACCTCCTGCAGGGCGGCCGCCGCGCCGACGTAGGTGAGGTTCTCCGGTCGGCTGCCACGGACGTTGGCCAGTTCGCCGTCCAGCGCCCGGATCACGTCGGCGATGCTGATGTCGTCGGCGGGCCGGGCCAGCCGATAGCCGCCGTCGGGACCGCGCTGGCTCCGCAGGAGGCCGCCACGCCGCAGTTCGCCGAGGATCGACTCGAGGTACTTGTTCGGGATCTTCTGTGCCGCCGAGAGTTGCTCGACGGTACGCGGAGCATCGGCCGCCGCCAGTTCCGCGGCGGCCCGGAGTGCGTAGTCGACCCGCGCAGACAGCCTCATGTCCGTACCCGCTTCCGGGCCGCGCCACTCAGCATGATCCGACCCTACCCAGGCGGCGGGTGACTTAGGTTCAAGGCCAGAACACGGCCAAGCCGCCGCTCACCAGCGTCAAACCCACGATGATCAGCAAGAGTCCACCCGGGATCGACTGGAACTTCCGGTTCTTCGCCACCAGCACGAGGACGAACACGCTCAGGACGAGCTTGATCGCATATTCGAGATAGCTCAGCGGCTGCGTCTGCACGAACAAGAGCACGACCAGACCAAGGCCGGTGATCAACTGCAGCCAGGCCCCGTACAGCATGGCCAGGTTGACCTCCGGAACGGCGCCGCCGCGCAATTGGGCCAGGCAGCCCCCGAGGAGCGCCGCGAACCCGATCAGGTGCACGAACACCGCAATCTGGTAGCCGATCGCCATGCTCCGACCCTAATGGAGCCCCCTGCCCAACCCTGATTTTGCGCGACTCGACCCGGATTCAGCCGCAGAACACTGTGAACCACTCGATCGGCAGATATGTTGCTTTCATGGGAATTCTTGGCTGGATCATCTTGGGTTTGATTATGGGCGCATTGGCGAAGGCCGTGCTGCCGGGCAGGCAAGGGGGCGGCTGGTTGGCCACCCTCCTTCTGGGTGTCGTCGGAGCGATTGTGGGCGGTCTCCTCGGCAGCCTGATCTTCGGACGCCCGTTGGGTGAGTTCTGGTCCCTCTACACCTGGCTCATGGCTTTCGTCGGCAGCATCATCGTGCTGGCCATCTGGGGAGCCATCAAGGGCCGAAGCGGTTCTCGGGCCGCGTAGTCCCCTTCTCGATCCAGTCGCCTCTTCGCCTGAGACAGCAACAGCAGGCCTCCTCCGAGCACGGAGGGGGCCTGCTTCCAGTTAAGTCCCCGTAATCAGACCAGACGGCGGTCGGTCGCCCAGCGGGTGAGCTGGTGCCGGTTGGACAGTTGGAGCTTCCGCAGCACGCTGCTGACGTGGGTTTCCACGGTCTTGATGGAGATGAAGAGCTCCCGCGCCACCTCTTTGTACGCGTAGCCGCGGGCGATCAGGCGCAGCACCTCGCGTTCGCGGACAGACAGCCGATCGAGGTCTTCGTCCACGGTGGCCAGGTCGATCGCCCCGGAGAAGGCATCCAATACGAAGCCGGCCAGCCGCGGCGAGAAGACGGCGTCCCCCTCGGCGACCCGGCGGATGGCGTCGACGAGTTCGGTGCCGCTGATCGATTTCGTGACGTAGCCTCGCGCCCCGGCCCGGATGACCCCGATGACGTCCTCGGCTGCATCGGACACCGACAGCGCCAAGAACTTCTGCTCGGGAAGCCGTTCGTGGACCTTGCGCAGGACCTCGATCCCGCCGCCGCCGGGCAGGTGGACGTCGAGCAGCACAACGTCGGGTTGGGTGGCCAGGGTGACCCGGATGGCGGTCTCGGCGTCTGCCGCCTCGCCCACCACAGCCACGGCGGCGCCGATCTCGGCCTTCACCCCCGTACGGAACATGGCGTGATCGTCGACGACGACCACCCGGTAGCGACGCGGACCGCTTTCCGCCGACGGCGGTGCGCCGGTCGGGCTGGGCGGCGGATTCGGTCGTCCGATCGGGGACTGGGCCGGCGGGGCGGGCGGATGCCTGGTCGGTTCGGTCATCGCGATATCTCCAGTCGTACTTCGGTTCCGGTATCGGCACTGGACCGGATGGTGGCCGAGCCGCCGTGGCGTCTCATGCGGTCGATGATGCTGCCCTTGACGCCCATGCGATCCTCTCCCACCGTAGCGAGGTCGAATCCGGTACCCCGGTCCCGGACGAAGACCTCCACCGACGCCTCGTCGACCTCGGCGTAGACGTCGACCTGATCGGCACCGGAGTGCTTGGCGGCGTTGACCATGGCCTCCCGCGCCGCACGGATCAGCGCCTGCAGTGCCTCGTCGGTGTCACAGTCGCCCACGGTGACCACCTCGACCGGCACCCCCTGTTCGTCCTCCACCTCGGCGGCGGCCGCCAGCAGGGCCGCCTTGAGGGTGGTCTCGGCGGCCTCGTCGCCGTACAGCCAGCCGCGCAGCTCGCGTTCCTGCCGGCGGGCCAGTTGCTGTACGGCCTTGGGGTCGTCAGCCTGGCGCTGGATGAGAGCGAGGGTCTGCAGCACCGAATCGTGGAGGTGGGCCGCCATGTCGGCCCGGGCGTCGGCGCGGACGCGTTGGGTGCGCGCCTCGTTCAGGGCGGCGCGGGAGCGATACAGCCAGGGAGCGAGAACCACCGCCAGCCCGGCCAGGGCCAAGACGGTCATCGCCATCACCTCGGGCAGCTGTTGCAGCTGGTTCTGCTGCGCGATCACCAAACCGAAGGCCGCCCCGACCAGCCCCAGGCCGAGGACGACCCGAACTATCGACGGCCAGCCTCCCCGGGCCACGAAGGGAGCCAGCCAGACCTTCCCGCCGGCCTCGGCCCGCCAGCGTTTCTGCTGCGCGGTGTCGGCCTGCCGCCACACCAAAGCAGCGCCGGCACAGGCGAACGCCACCGGCCAGAACAACTGCTGGCTGATGCCCAGGCCGCTGGTCTGCACGATCCACAACAACCCGGTAGCCAGCGCCGCTAGCGCCAGCAGCATGCCCCAGTCGGGCCGCCGCGCGGTCTTGGTCTGACTGCGCATCCCGCGGCGGGTGGCCGCCTCGAGTCCGGGCGCCTGACTGGGCGGCTCGGGCGGCATCAGCAACCACAGTGCTCCGTACGCGATGGCGCCGATGAACTGGACGAGCAGCAGACCCACGAAGCCGATCCGGATGACGAGCACGGGCCAGCCGAGGTGGCGGGCCAGACCGGTGCAGACCCCGCCGAGCACGGCCCCTTCGGGTACCCGCGTCGCGCGTGGACGCTCCTTGGGTTCGGAAGAGGGCGCGGTGGGCTCTCCGGCACCCGCGCTCAGAGCTGGAGCGCCGGCGTCGGTGCCACCAGGGTCGGCAGACCCTGGTGCAACCCGAGTCGGGTCAGTAGTGGACATGGCACCTCAAGAGTCACACGCCGACCGGTTCTTCACCAGCGGGGAAGCCCCGAGATAACCCCAGCCGTCCCGCGGCGCGCGCAGCAGCCACTGGCTTCGCTCGCCAGTAAAGGGGACTCTTGGGGGTCGTCCCTGATGGCGGGGCCGGCCCGGCTGGGCAGGATGGTCGGGTGAGTTCGATCTGGACGATTCGCCGCAGCGCGACCGACGCGAAGCTGACCGGCCTGTGCGGCGGCGTGGCCCAACACTGGGGTGTCGATCCCGTTCTGGTACGGGTCGGCGCCGTGCTGCTCGCGTTCAGCGGCGGGATCGGGATCGTGTTGTACCTCGCCGGGTGGCTGCTGATCCCCGTCGAGGGCCGCGCCACCTCGACCCTGGACGATTTGACCGGCGGCGCCTCGCGGAACTCGACGAAGAGATGGCCACGGGAAGCGTGGGTCGCCGTCGTGACCGTCGCCTGTGTGCTGACCTTCGCGATCTTCGGCTCGGCGATGCCCTTCGGGTTCGGTCCGGCGGTCGTGCTCGCCCTGATCTGGTACTTCGGCTACTACAAAAACCGTGCCGGCAAGCGCGTCAGCCGAAATGCTGGGCCCCCAAATCCCGGACCGAACCCGCCCGCGGTCGCCGTACCCCCGGTAGCCGAGCCCAGCCGGCCGAGCGAGCCGTTTCGCTACCCGGGGCCCGCCACCCCCTTCACCGAAGCGGCCGAGGCCTGGCGGCAGCGAATGGCGGAAATCGCGCGGCAGAGCCCGACCCGGGTTTTCGCCCATGACGACATCTGCCGCACCTCCAACGCCACCTGCCCCGCCAACCGTGCCGGCGCCGCCGGCCTATCCCCTCTATGCGGACGCGCCCGAGGTGGGCGATCCCCAACTCGCCGATCCGCCGCCGCTCGAGCAGGAAGTGGACGAAAGGGCGGCGTTCCTCGCCACCGCCGATCCGGTCGGCCTGTACTCCGAACCCGTTCCGACCGTGGACACCGTGCCGAGCCGGGCCGCCCTGGGTCGCAGTGGTCCGGCCCGTCGGCTGCGACTGATCGCCCTCGTGGTCCTCGGAGCAACCCTGGCCGCACTGGGCGTGGCCGACGTCGGCGGAGCCGTTGTCGGACCGGCGATCTACCTCGGCGCTGCCCTGTTGGTGGTCGGTCTCGCCCTGGTCGCGGCCACCTGGTTCGGCCGGGCCCGCGGCATCGTGCCGGTCGGCATCGTCTTGTTGCTGGCACTGCTGTCGGTCACCGTCGTCCAGGTGCCCAGCCAGGCGGGCGGCTTCGAACGGACGGTCGCGTACACCAGCCTCTCGGCCATCCCGTCCGGTGGCGACCAGCACGAGCTCGGCGCCCTGACCGTCGACCTGAGCAAGCTGGCCATGACCCGCTCCGCCACCTACCGGGCGCACGTCGACGCGGGCCGGCTCGAGGTCATCACCCCCACCGCCGGAGGTGTCAATGTCTTAGTCAACTACGTCGTCGACGCCGGCGTCGTGGTCGAGAACGGGGAGCCGGTGCGCAGCGGGACGGACATGACGGGGGTCCTTGAGCCTGTGCTGCTCCAGGCCAGCCGCCCGACGCTGACACTCGACCTCTCCGCCGATCTCGGTGAGATCAGGGTGCAACGATGAGGCGGCTCGACGTGGTGGCCCTGGTCTCGGGTCTCCTGCTCACCGGAATCGCGGCCGCCTCCCTGTGGTGGTCCATCACCGGCTCGATCAACTGGGAGCTGCTCAAGATCGTGGCTCCGCTGGCCCTGGTCGCGGTCGGTGTCGTCGGTCTCGCCCTGTCTCGCAACCGCGAATGATCTCTTCTGATCCTGTTCGACCCAACCGGAAAGGCGCACAGCCCATGAGTAGTCCGTACCCGCCGCAGACCCCGCCCCGGCGGCTCGAGCGGTCCCGCAGCAACAAGATCATCGGCGGAGTCTGCGCCGGCGTCGCCCGCTACCTGAACATGGACGTGACGCTGGTCCGGGTGCTCACGGTCGTGCTGACCTTCTTCACCGGCGTGCCCGTTGTCGCCTACATCGTGGCGTTGTTCGTGATGCCCGAGGAGAAGCAGCCGCCGTACGCGGGACCGCCGAACGTGCACGTCCCGAACGGCGCGACCGGCCCGACCGACCCGGTGTGGGGCCCCGGCGGAGCACCCTGGGAGCAAACCGGGGATCAGGCTCAGTCCGGCGCTACGCCGCCTCCGCCATCCAGCCCGCCACCCAGCCCGTCACCCAGCCCGCACCCAGCCCCGAGCCCGCGACGGCCGCGACGCCCCCCACTGAGGCTCCCGCCGAAAGTGGGCCGGTGCCCGACCCCGAGCCGGTTGCGGAGACGCCGACCCCGGAGGCCCCATCCGGCGAGGCGAGCAGCTGGGAGTCGGCCCCGGCCGACCCGCAGGACGCCGATCCGGAGCCGGGCGAGGAAACCCCGCCCCGCGACCCGACGACCTGGAAGGGCCACAAACCCACGTCCTGACGGCTACCCGGTGGGCCCTCGCGCCGCGATCCTTCTACGTTCCCGCGCGCGAAACCGGCATCCGCGCGCGATTATTCGCGCGCGAACGCCGGAATTGCGCGCGGGAGCTGAGAATTCGAGCGGCGGCGAGGTTAGGCGTGCAGACTCGCTCGCTCCCATTCATCACTCCCACTCGATCGTGGCGGGTGGCTTGCTGGTCAGGTCCAGCACCACCCGGGTCACCTCGCGGACCTCGTTGGTGATCCTCGTGCTGATGCGCTCCAACACGTCGTACGGCAGCCGGCCCCAGTCCGCCGTCATGGCGTCTTCGCTGGTCACGGGGCGCAGCACCACCGGGTGACCGTACGTACGGCCGTCGCCCTGGACCCCTACCGAGCGGACGTCGGCCAGCAACACGACCGGGAACTGCCAGATGTCGCGGTCGAGACCGGCTGCGCTGAGTTCCGTCCGGGCCACGGCGTCGGCTCGGCGCAGCACCGCCAGCCGGTCGGCGGTGACCTCCCCGATCACCCGGATGGCCAGCCCGGGTCCGGGGAACGGGTGCCGCCACACGATTTCCGGCGGCAACCCGAGCTGCTCACCGACCGCCCGCACCTCGTCCTTGAACAAGCTCCGCAGCGGCTCGATCAACCGGAACTGCAGATCCTCCGGCAAGCCGCCGACGTTGTGGTGGCTCTTGATGTTGGCCGCGCCCTCGCCGCCGCCCGACTCCACGACGTCGGGGTAGAGAGTGCCCTGGACGAGGAACTCGACCTCGCCCTCCTCCCCGACCACTTCACGGGCGGCCCGTTCGAAGCTGCGGATGAACTCCCGGCCGATGATCTTGCGCTTCGTCTCCGGGTCGCTGACTCCGGAGAGCGCGCCGATGAACATCTCGGCCGCGTCGACGACCTTGAGGTCCACGCCGGTGGCGGCGGCGAAGTCCCGCTCGACCTGGGCGGCCTCGCCCTCGCGCAGCAGCCCGTGATCGACGAACACACAGGTCAGTTGGCTCCCGACGGCCCGCTGGACGAGCGCGGCGGCGACGGCCGAATCGACCCCGCCGGAGAGGCCGCAGATCAGGTGCTTGTCGCCCACCTCCTGCTGGATGGCGGCGACCGCGTCGTCGACGATGTTGGCGGGTGTCCAGTCCGGCCGGCAGCCGGCGATGTCGTACAGGAAGTGCTCGAGGACGAGTTGGCCGGCCTGCGTGTGCTGCACCTCCGGATGCCACTGCACCCCCGCCAGGCCGCGGTCGGTCGCCTCGAAGGCGGCGATGGGTGCGCCGGCGCTGGAGGCCAGCGCCGTGAAGCCGGCCGGGGCCGCCGCCACCGCGTCACCGTGGCTCATCCAGACCCGCAACTGCTCGGGGATGCCGGCCAGCAGGGTCCCCGGCGTTGCGACGGACGCGTCGGTGCGGCCGAACTCGCTCAGTCCGGTCCGGGCGACATCCCCGCCAAGGGCGCGCGCCATGGCCTGGAAGCCATAGCAGATGCCGAACGTCGGCACCCCGGTCTGGAACAGCCGGGGATCGACCTGCGGCGCGCCCGGCGCGTAGACCGACTGGGGGCCGCCGGACAGGATGATCGCCTTCGGCCGGCGCGCGACGATCTCGGCCACGGTGGCCGTGTGCGGCATGATCTCGGAGTAGACGCATCCCTCGCGCACCCGCCGGGCGATCAACTGTGCGTACTGGGCGCCGAAGTCGAGAACGATCACCAGGTCGTGGTCCGGTTGGCTCACCGCAGCCCCCTGCTTCCCATCTGAGGAAGTAGTGAGTCTACGGTGGACGCGGCCGGCATCCGGCTAGGTGATTGGATGGCTTCGGCGATGTCGGGACCGACCTGGATCTGCGAAAAGGAACACCATGGCAGCGGACGTGATGAAGTGGGCTTACCGCCCAGTGGGACTGGTGGCCAGCCTCGGGGCGGCCGCACTGGCCGGCCGGGTGGTGAAGCTGATCTGGCGTCGAGTCCGGCACAAGGACGACCTGCCGACCGCAATGCAGTCGGAGTACCCGATCGGCGAGGTGGTCGCGGCCGCGGCCCTGCAGGCTCTGGTGTTCGGCGTGGTGCAAGCGCTGATCGATCGGCTCGGAGCCCGGGTCTTCGAGCGGGTCACCGGGGAGTGGCCGGGCGACTAGCTGCTCTAGCCAGCCCGGCCGAGGCGGCGGAAGAGCCGCAGGGCGCCCGTGAAGCCGCGGACGAAGGTCTGCGGCGCGAGACCGAGGCTCGGCGCCAGCGGAATCCCGTACTGGGTGGCTACTGACTGCTCCTCGACGAAACGGAGCAGCCCCGCGGCGCCCTGCCGGCGACCCAGCCCGGAATTCTTCATCCCGCCCATGGGGGCGTCGATGCTCCCGAAGGTGGCCGCGAACCCCTCGTTCACGTTCACGGTTCCACAGCGCAGTCGGGCGGCGACGCGGCGGCCGCGTGCCGGATCGGCCGTCCAGACACTGGCGTTCAGACCGTACGCGGAGTCGTTGGCGCGGGCGATGGCCTCCTCGTCGTCCCGTACGGCGTAGAGGCTCACCACCGGCCCGAACGTCTCATCGGCGTAGCACTGCATGTCAGGCGTGACGCTGGTCAAGATGGTGGGCTCGTAGAACAGCGGACCCAGGTCGGGTCGGGGGCGGCCGCCGGTCAGCACGGTGGCCCCGTGTCTACGGGCGTCGGCGACGTGGGCCTCGACCCGCTCCAGTTGGCTGAGATTCATCAGCCCGCCGACCTCATACGCGTAGTCGGTCGAGTTGCCGAGCCGCAGGGCCTGGGTCCTGGCAACGAAGGCCGACGCGAACTCCTCGAACAGCGTGTCGGCGACGTAGAGCCGCTCGGTGGCCACGCACAGCTGGCCGGCGTTCGAGAAGCAGGCCCGAACGGCACCATCGGCGGCACGCAGGGGATCCGCGTCGTGGAGCACGATCAGCGGATTCTTGCCGCCCAGTTCCAAGGAGCAGCCGATGAGCCGCTCGGCGCACTGCGCGGCGACCGTCTTGCCGGTCCGGGTGGAACCGGTGAAGCACACGTAGTCGACCTCCGAGATCAGTTCCGGACCGACTGTGGAGCCGTCGCCGTTGACCACCGCCCACAGGTCCTCCGGTAGCCCGCACTCCTTCAGCAGGGCGACGGCGGCCAGGGCGCTGAACGGGGTCTGCCGGTCAGGTTTCAGGAGCACCGCATTGCCGGCGGCCAGGGCGGCCAGTCCGTCGGAGACAGCCATGGTGAGCGGGTAGTTCCAGGGTGCGATGATCCCCACCACGCCCTTGGGCACGTACTGGCGATCGATTCGGGTCAGACCCGGTAGGAGACCGACGCCGCGGCGGTGGCCGAGATGGCGTTCGGCCGTCACGGCGTTGTACCGGGCGCTGAGCGCCGCGTGCAGCACCTCCTCGATCGCACTGAGCCGAGCCTTCCCGGCGTCGTACTGGACAAGATCGGCGAACTCGTCGAGTCGGTCCAGGAGGCGGTCATGGAACTGCAGCAACACCTGGCTGCGCTGGGCGTTGCTCCAGGCCGCCCAGTCCGGCTGGGCGATGCGGGCACGGCCGGCAGCGGCGCTGATGTCGGCGGAGGTGGAGGTCGGCAGGTCGAAGGAGACGTCGGCGGCGAAGGGCGACTGCCAGGCCTCGGCAGGTCCAGTGGCCCTCAGCTGTGTCGCCAGTCGGAAGGCATCGAACGGCAGATCGCGCCGCTCCCCGGGGCGAGCCTCTCCGGTGACGGCTTCGGTGCTCATGAGGCCCAGAGTAGGCCCGACCGGTAGGTGGTCCGAGATCTCCTCAGCAGGCTCGTTGGGGGTGTCTGGCAGCATTCCGTCATGGACGCGGACGTTCTTGTCATCGGCGGAGGTCTCGCGGGCCTGGTAACCACGGCCGAGCTCGCGGCCGCCGGCCGATCGGTGATCGTCATCGACTCCGAACCGCTGCAGTCGCTGGGTGGCCAGGCGTATTGGTCGATCGGCGGGCTCTTCGGAGTCAACACCCCCGAGCAGCGGCGGTTGCGGATTCGGGATTCGGCCGAGTTGGCGCGGGCGGACTGGCTCGGGAGTGCGGCGTTCGACCGGAACGAGGACTACTGGCCGCGGCGGTGGGCCGAGGCCTTCGTGGACTTTGCGAGTGGGGAGCAACAGGCCTGGTTGCGTGGTCTTGGGATCCGCTGGTTCCCGCTGGTGCAGTGGGCCGAGCGAGGCGGGTATTCCGCGCCGGGTCACGGCAACTCGGTGCCGCGCTTCCACCTCACCTGGGGCACGGGACCCGCACTGGTCGAGCCGTTCAGCCAGGCGGTGTTGAAGTCGCATCGAGTCCGGCTGCGGAACCGACACAAGGTCACCCAGTTGAGTGTGGCGGACGACAGCGTCCGGGCCAGCGGCAACGTGTTGGCGTTCAGCGATGTCCCGCGAGGGGTGGCCAGCCCAACCGAGGTCACCGGCGAGTTCGAGTTCTCGGCTCAGGCCGTGGTGATCGCCTCCGGCGGGATCGGGGGGAACTTCGAGCTGGTCCGCCGCAACTGGCCGCTGACCTGGGGCGATCCCCCAAGCGAACTCATCTCCGGGGTTCCCGACTTCGTGGACGGCTCGATGATCGAGGTGGCCGAGCAGATCGGCGGGCGGGTCATCAACCCGGACCGGATGTGGCACTACCCCGAGGGGATCGTCAACCACGCGCCCCTGTGGAGCCACCACGGCGTCCGCATCCTTGCCGGTCCGTCCTCGCTCTGGCTGGACGCGCGTGGCGGACGGTTCCCGGCACCGCTGTTCCCGGGGTTCGACGCCCTCGGGGCGCTCCGCCACATCACCGCGAGCGGATACCCGTACTCGTGGTTCGTGCTCGACGCCGAGACGATGGCCAAAGAGTTCGGGCTGTCCGGCTCGGAGCAGAACGGCGACCTGACCGGGAAGGACCTGGGTCTGCTCGCCGCGCGGCTGCGGCCGGGGCCGACCCCTGAGGTGCAGGCCTTCGCCGACTACGGCGTCGACTTCCTGACCGCCGACACGATCGTCGAACTCGCCGCCAAGATGAACCAGCTGGCCGGGGAACACCTCATCGACGCCGACGCCCTGCGCTCGGTCGTCGAACAGCGCGACCTGCAGGTGCGTAGCGGTCTCGGCAAGGATCCGCAGGTGGTGGCGATCGCGGCGGCCCGCAAGTTCGTCGGCGACCGGCTGATGCGCATCGCGAACCCGCACGAGCTGCTGGACGGCCGGCAACCCGGTGCGGGGCAGGCCGGCTCCGGCGGCCCGCTCGTGGCCGTCCGGCTGCACGTGGTTACGCGGAAAACGCTCGGCGGGCTCGAGACCGACCTGGACGGCCGGGTCCTGCGGGCCGACGGATCACCGGTCCCGGGCGTGTACGCCGTGGGCGAGGCGGCCGGCTTCGGTGGTGGCGGCATGCACGGCTACCGCGCCCTCGAGGGCACCTTCCTCGGCGGCTGCCTATTCACCGGCCGGACCACCGGTCGAGCCCTCGCCGCCGCCCTCTGATCTCCGGCCGTACCGTTCACTCGCGCGCGTAGAGGGTGGGGTCGGCGTGCGAGGCCGAACGGGCCAGGGACTGGTGGTGACGCACGACCTCGGCGATGACGAAGGTGAGGAACTTCTCGGCGAACTCGGGGTCCAGCTTGGCCTCGGCGGCCAGGGCGCGCAGCCGGGCGATCTGCTGCGACTCACGCTCGGGATCCGCGGGCGGCAGGCCGTACTCCGCCTTCAAGCGACCGACCTGCTGGGTGATCTTGAACCGCTCGGCCAGGAGATGCACCAGAGCCGCGTCCATGTTGTCGATGCTGCCGCGGAGCCGGGACAGCTCGGCCATCGCCTCCGCTGCAACCTCACCCATGGGCCCGAAGCCTAACCCCCGGCGAGCCTGAAGCCGCCTCAAAGCGTCCAGTGCGCAGTCGCGGCCAGTGCGCAACTCGGCGCGGAGCGTGCGCAAGCCGGACAACACTGTGTGAGCTTTGCCACGCGATTGGATCACGTTGTCGGACCAGACCAGCGTGGCTTTGGTCTGATACCAGTTGAGCAGACCAGTCGGCGGGCTTCGGCTGGCGATATCGCCGGCCACGCGCTCAACGCCTGGTTCTTCGACATCAAGACACGGAAGACCAGTTGGTTCTGGCTTGATACCAGTACGGCGCGAGGCGGACAAGTCCTCGACCCGATTGCCGACGGCCGAGGTCACGTACCGGTTCGCCGGCTTCCTTCGTTTGGAGACCGGGCTAAACCGCCTCTATCGTGGAGGCATCGCATCGGAGCCGGCCGAAGATGGCCGTCGCACCGGACGCGAACTCATCTCACGGTGAGAGCCGGCGCCGAACCGAAGGGTTCACGGGCGCCGCGCGATGGAGGCTACCGCTCGACTGAAGCGCGGACCTCCCGCGGCATCGAAGCCGCATCCGTCGGGGCGGACGGCAGGCATCACCCACGCTGAATCAGCAACAGATCTTGCCCGGATCGACTGGCTGTGGCGTGCGCCTTCCTCGACCCATCCCGGCGGTTTCCCCGCAAACACCGAATTGTGGAGTAACCATGGCCAGACCGGCCCACGACTACGCACGCGTCGATAAACATGTGCCCGTCACCCGCAGAGCGGAGACGGCCAACCCCTACTCGCCCGTGATGATCCTGATCTCACTGATCGCCACCCTGGGCATCTTGTTCTACGCGCAGTTCCTGTTGAATCCCGCCAACCGGGGGGACGCACTTCCGTACGCCCTGGTGATCATCGCCGAGACGATCCTCGTCACCCACGCCCTACTGTCCATGTGGACGATCCTGTCCGGCCGGCAGAGCCCGCGGAACTTCGCGTTCCACGAGGCCAAGCGACTGCTCTTCGATCCGAAAGCCATCGACGCGGCCGGGCTCACCGACCTCCCTCACCTCTGGCCTGTTCTGCTGAACGGTCGCGAGGTCACCGTCGACATCTTCATCACCGTCTACGGCGAGGAACTGTCCAAGATCCGAGCGACCGCCACGGCCGCCCTGGCCGTTCAGGGCAAGCACCGGACGTGGATCCTCGACGACGGACGGTCTGACGACGTCAAGGCCTTGGCCGACGAGCTCGGATGCAATTACGTTCGGCGGCTGAGCAGCAACGGCGCCAAAGCCGGCAACATCAACCACGCACTGTCGATCGCCAAGGGTGACTTCTTCTGCGTGTTCGACGCCGACTTCGTGCCCAGGCCCGAATTCCTGGTCGAGACCGTGCCGTTCTTCAGCGATACCCACGTGGGTTTCGTCCAGACGCCGCAGACCTACGGAAACCTGGTCAACCTGGTCTCCCGGGGGGCCGGCTACATGCAGGCCGTCTTCTACACATTCGTCCAGCCGGGCCGGAACCACTTCAACGCCGCGTTCTGTGTCGGCACGAACGTGATCTACCGACGGGCGGCCGTCAACGACGTGGGCGGGATCTACACCGACTCCAAGTCCGAAGACGTGTGGACGTCGCTGATGATGCACGAGCGTGGTTGGAAGACGATCTACATCCCCAAGACGCTGGCCGTCGGCGACGCCCCGGAGACCATCGAGGCATACACCAAGCAACAGCTGCGCTGGGCGACCGGCGGCTTCGAGATCCTGCTGAGTCACAACCCGCTCAGCCCGCGCCGCAAGCTGAGCTGGGACCAACGGATCATGTACCTGGTCACCGCGACGCACTATCTGACCGGCATCGCGCCCGGCATCTTGTTGATGGTCCCGGCGCTGGAGATCTTCTTCGACCTCCGCCCGGTCGATCTGGAGATCAGCTGGACGACCTGGTTGCTGTTCTACGCCGGCTTCTACCTCCTGCAGATCCTGCTGGCCTTCTACACCCTGGGCTCGTTCCGCTGGGAGGTGTTGATGCTGGCCGCCGTGTCGTTCCCGATCTACATCAGCGCGCTGTTCAACGCGATCACGAAGAAGGAACAGAAGTGGCACGTCACCGGGAGCAAGACCAAAGCCCAATCACCGTTCAACTTCATGATCCCGCAGGTGCTCGTCTTCGTGTTCCTCCTGCTCGGCTCGATCGTCTCGATCTGGCGCGATCTGGGCAACAGCCAGCTGAGTCTGGCCACCGCCTGGAACGTGACGAACACCTTCATCCTGGGTGCCTTTATGGTGGTGGCGCTCAAGGAGAGTTGGCGCAACAAGCACCCGCGCCCGGAATCGGCTGCCAGCGATGAGCTCGCCAATCATCTCGACGACGAGCCCCGGCCGCAGACCTTGGTCATCGTGCCGCCTGCGCTGGAGAGCACTCTCGGCATTCGCCCGGCAGACGACCACGACACATCACCCTCCGAATTATCCGAATCTGCAGAACACGTGCCTGCCGGCGCTCGCCGCGCCGCCACGCACGCAGAGAAAGAGGTAGTAGCGAAATGACCTGGATCAATCGACTTCGGCTCTTCGCAGGGCTGCTCGGCGTACTTCTCGTCGTCGCTGTGCTGACCCTCATCTTCAACCAGCGCCAGACCCAGGCGGCGAGTCTCACCGCCACGGTCGCCACCGACAGCTACACCGTCGGCGCGGCGTATGGCGGCACCGTTACCAAGCAGTTCATCAAGGACGGCGACGTGGTGAAGAAGGGCCAACGGCTCTTCACGATCCAAAGCGTCTCCTTCCAGCAAGACATCGCCAACGGTCTCCAGATGGCCAGCTCCGACGCCTACGACGTCGACCCGAAGACGGGCACCCTCACCTATAAGGCGACCGTGGCCGGCCAGGTCGACGACCTGAAGGCGAAGCTCGGCAACTCGCTGGGTACCGGCGAACCCTTCGCCACGATCTCGGTGGTCGGCTCGCAGTTCGTGGAGGCCAAGTACGTCTTGTCGCCTCGTGACTACGAGCGGGTCCAACAGGGCGCACCGGTCTCACTGCTGTTGCCGAACAACTCCCTCGTCAACGGCACCGTCTCGACGATCGAGGTGGCCACCGAGGAGGGCCAGGCCCTGACCGAGGTGCGGATCGACTCCAAGGAGCTCAAGGATTCCAAGCTCGCCACCTTGACCAAGCAAGGAACACCGGTGATCGCAACGCTGCAGTTGCGCGACGACGGCCCGTTGGCCGGCGTGACTGACTCGGCGTTCAACTTCCTCCGACAGATCGGACTCAGATGATTTTCGCCCGTAGGGCACGAACTGTCCGCAAAACCGTCCTGTCCGGCCTGGTCATCGCCCTCGCGGCGGTGATCGGGACGGCGGGATGCACCGCAGCCTCCACCGGCTCGTCAAGCTCTCGATCCGGGCAAAGCACCGGCGAGGTCTTCTCGACCAGCCAGGTCGAGCCGTTGGTCGCCGATATCGCCAAGAAGACCGTCAAGCCGTTGCCCACCAAGCGGTTGGCCGACGGCCTGCTGCCGCCGACGAACCGCTGGTTCTCCGGCCTGGTCTTCGGCGACCAACCCCAACCGGTCTTTCCGCTGCCGCTCAGCTTCGGCCTCACCGCCGGCGGCTTCTCGTTCGGACTGCCGACCGTGACGGCCAGCGAGAAGGCCATCTTGGGCGGCTTCAAGCCCGACGTCGCGGTCCAGACCGGGGCCAAGTCGACCCAGATCAGCGCGTACGACTCGCTGACCGTGACCATCGACAACCTGGACGGCGCCGGCAAGGTGCTGGGCAAGACCACGCTGGCGCAGGGCTCGCCCTTCGTCCGCTACACCGCGGAGACCGCCGGTGAGATCGCCACCAAGCTGGCGTTCACCAAGACCGGCGACTTCTGGACGGCCAAGGCCGGCGCGACCACGTACGGTCTCGTCGTCTCGGACGGTTCCGTTCAAAGTGGGGGCGAGGGCGGCCTGGTCAAACT
The DNA here is from genome assembly GCA_963791865.1 of uncultured Actinomycetota bacterium. Taxonomy (GTDB): domain Bacteria; phylum Actinomycetota; class Actinomycetes; order Propionibacteriales; family Propionibacteriaceae; genus Microlunatus. The sequence goes on along the minus strand of CAWBUC010000018.1, from coordinate 117,606 downwards.
CGACCAAGGCGGCTCCGCGACGTGGTTCGTCGTGCCCGCCGACGGAGCCGCGGAGAAGCTGGCCGAACTGGCCGGCAACCCGGTGACCGGCAGCTCCGTCGACTACCAGATCAACGACGAGCAGGTGACGACCAAGCTCGGCTACGCCGCTGAGGGTGGCACCGCGTTCGCGGCCATGCCGCACCAGCAGAAGAACCTGGCCGGCACGACCTGCGACCTCGGCAGCTACGCCAGCGCGTACGGGACATTGACGCTCTGTTCGGGCAACGAGTTGTCCTTCACCAGCCCGGTTTCGGAACCGACGAGCGCGCTGGAGGTCGACAGCCTGAGCGGGGCGGAGAAGAAGGAGCTTGCCGATGAGGTCAGCAAGGACATCGCCGGGACGAAGCCCTTTCCGGCCGACACCTACTTTGGCGGCAAGGCGCTGTATCGCGCCGCGATGCTGCTGCAGTTGGCCGAACAGCTGAAGCTCGAGGCCCCCGCCACCGCGATGCGGGCGAAACTGACCGCCGAACTCACGAAGTGGACCGATCCGCAGGGATGCGCCAAGCGGGCGGCCTTCTGTTTCGTCTACGACGAGCAGGGCAAGGGGATCGTCGGGCTTACTCCGTCCTTCGGGTCGGATGAGTTCAACGACCACCACTTCCACTACGGCTACTTCCTCTATGCGGCCGGTATCTTGACCCAGAACGATCCGGAACTGGCCAAGAAGTTTGCGCCGGTGATGAACCTGCTGGCGGCCGACATCGGGTCCAACGCCAGCAACGGCGCATTCCCCGACCGCCGGGTGTTCGACGCGTACGCCGGACACTCCTGGGCCTCAGGCACCGCCCCGTTCGCCGACGGCAACAACCAGGAGTCCAGCTCGGAGGCCATCACGGCCTGGACCGGTCTGGCCCTGTGGGCCAAGTCCAGCGGCAACGCCGACCTGGAGACCGAGGCGACCTGGATGCTGTCCAGCGAGGCGCAATCCGGCCTGGCGTACTGGACGAACTTCGATCGCAACGAGCCGGTCTACGAGGGGTACGGGCACCAGATCACGTCCCTCAACTGGGGCGGCAAGCGGGACTACGCCACCTGGTTCTCTCCGGAACCGGCGGCCATGCTCGGCATTCTGGTCATCCCGATGAGCCCGGCCTCGACCTATCTGGGCGGGGACTCCGAACGGATCAAGGCCAACGTGGCTGAGGCCACCGGCGGGAGGTTCGACCAGAAGTTCGGCGACTACCTGCTGATGTACTCCGCCCTGGCCGGCGACGCCGAGCAGAAGGCGGCGCTGGAGGCCGCCCGGAAGCTCGACGCCAAGTGGATCGACGACGGCAACAGCCGCGCCTACATGCTGGCTTGGCTGATGGCGGCCAAGGCCTAGTGCCGTCCCTCTGACAGGAGTTCGCAGCTCCGTCAAGAGGGCGCCTGTCAGGGCGTGTCGGTGCACGACCGGGCAGGAACGGGCACGGCGCTACCTCCCTTGTGGAGGTAGCGCCGTTTCGTCGTTCAGGTCAGTTGATGGTGACGATGGTTCCGCTGCCGTCCGGGTATTCGATCCAGCCGGCATAGGTGGTGGCGGCGTCGACCCCCGACCACCTGGCCCGCAGCGCGATCGATTGCCCGGCTCGAGTCGTCGGATTCCTCGGCGAGACCGTGAAGTTGCCCTGGCCGGCTCCGGGCCTAACCAGTGCGACTCGATGCGTGAACGCGGTCGTCGAGGTGCCGGGGGCATTGGCGTAGCCACTGACGGTGCTGGTGTACGTCCCAGCCGCTGGCGCCACCAGGGTCACGGTCTCGTTGGCGGCTCCCGTCGTCGACTGACCCACCAGATTCCCGTCCTCGTCCTGCACGAACAGGTCGAGGTCGGCCGCCGAATCGGGCGTTCGTACGCTGAACTGCGCCACCTTGAGATTTGCCGGAACAGCGTTCTCGAGCAGGCGGTACTGACCGGCCGCGACCGATCCCGGCTGAGCCGGGCCGGACGCCAGACCCGACCGAGTGATCGGGAAGGGCCCGGAGATCCCGGGAGTCACGGAGAAGTTGATGCTGCCGGCCGCGCCCGATCCACTGATCTGCGCCGGCGCGTCCACCACCTTCGGCACCACGGCGATCGGGATGCGCACCGACGTGCCCGCGCCGCGCCAGGTCAGGAAACCGGTGGCGGCTTTGTTGAACGGCGCCGTCCGGCGGGTGAAGCTGACTCGGAACGTTTTGGTCTGACCCGCCTTCCCGAAGGACAGAACCGACGGTGAGACCCCGACGTTGACGCCGCCGACCGATGCCGTGGCTCGGTACAACCCTGGCTGCACCGCGGTCACCCGCCGGGTGACGGTTTGCGAACCGGCCAGAGATCCGATGGCGATCGACGGCGCGTTGTAGTCACTCGGGTCCTTGGCCGGCACGCCGCTCCGCGTGTTGACGCCCTGCCCTTCGAGGTAGGCCAACCAGTCCCGGTCCCCAGCGGGATAGACCAGACCGGGATTGAACATCTTGGTGGGCACGACTTCACCTGCACCTTGGCTGTACGGGTCGGTGTTCACGGCCCCGGTCTCGGTGAACGTGTCGCGGGCCGTGGTCATCAAAGCCGACTTCACCTTCATCGGTGACCAGCGCGGCCTCACGCCGAAGTACAGGGCCGCCAGACCGGCGACGTGCGGCGAGGACATCGAGGTACCCGAGTAGAAGTCGAAATTCCGGCCGTTGTTGCTCGGTGGGGCGACCGCAGCCAGGATCGCCACGCCCGGAGCGGTCAGGTCGGGCTTGAGCACGTCGGAGGTGTTGGCCAACGACGGGCCTCGTGAGGAGGAGACGGCCACTTGCGGGTACGGGATGGCGGCCGAGCTGGTATTGCCCTGCACCAGCGTCGCGGTCGCTCCGGGATTGTTCGCGTAGGTCTTGATGGCCCCCGAAGCGGGCGGGTTGACGTGGACCGTCGGCACCATGTGGGTGTCGGCGTCGAGAGAGTTCGGGCTCAGATTGGCCAGCACACAACCGATGCCGCCCGCCCGCTTCACCTCGGCCGACTTGACCACCCGATCGACGACTCCCCGGTCGCAGACCACGATCTTGCCCTGCACGTCGGCCGGGTCGAGCGTATTCGGGGCGCACACCGCCGCTGCCGCCACCTGTGCGGCACTCGACCCGGCCGCCGCCGCCGATGAGCCGTTGATCAGCGGCGCCGGTCCGACAGAGCGGCCGACTGTGGTCGAGATGCCGGCGTACTTCTGCCCGTTGCCCAACTCGACCGTGCCGTAGTACGGCGCGATGGTGTTGGCCGCGACGGTCGTCACCCAGGGGGAGGTGTTTTCCACCGTCGACGGGCCGGGTCCGCTGTTCCCTCCAGCGGCGGCGACGAAGATGCCGGCGGAGGCCGCGGACAGGAACGCCAGCGGCACCGGATCGAGCAGGCCGTCCTCCGACGAATCGCCGATCGAGAAATTGATCACGTCGACGTTGTCGGTGATCGCCTGCTCGAGCCCCTTGACGATGTCGGAGGTGAAGCCGCCGTTCTGGGCCGGGTCGTCGCTTTCCCAGAGCACCTTGTACGACGCGATCTTTGCGGCCGGGGCCACGCCGGAGATCTTCCCGAAGTTCCTGCCCTCGATGGTGGCCTGGACGCCTGAGTTACCGGCCGCCGTCGACGCGGTGTGGCTGCCGTGCCCGGCTCCATCCCGCGGCGATACGAACTCGCTGCCGGTCGCCGGAGCGTAGTTGGCTAGCCAGGCGTCGCCGTAGTAGCGCGCGCCGATCAGCTTCGTGTTGCAGTCCGCGCGGTCGAACTGCTCGCCCTCCTGGCAGGTGCCGACGAAGGTCCCGCCGTCGGACTTGCGGTAGACGATCCGGTTGCCGCGACGGAACGGCTGGTTGTTGCTCGACGTGGCGGTCAGCGGGGCACCTGCGAACGATCGGCTTTCCGGCCAGATTCCGTTGTCCAGCACCCCCACGACCACGCCGCGGCCGGCGCGTCCGGTGCCACCGAGAGCCTCCCAGACACCTCCCGGCCCCGACAGCTTCAAATAATCGACTGAATTTCGGTCGTCGATGGCCTTGCGCAGCACGTCCTTGCTGACCCCGAGAACACCCGGTGTGCGGGCCAGTGACCGGGCCTGCTCGGCGGTCATGGTGGCGGTGAAGCCCGCCAGCCCGACGGCGTACCGCTGGGCCGGGCGGATACCGGCTCGCTGCGCGATCCGATCCTGCTCCCGTTGCAGGTACGTCCGATACCGCCGGGCGTTGGGCGTCGACAGATTGAGCTCCTCGCCCTCCCGCGGGCGGGTGGCCGCGTAGCCGGTGACACCGCCGTCGTAGGCAGCCAGCGGTTGGGCCTCGAGGCTGACGATGTATCGACCGCTCGTGGTGGGGACCACCGGCGGCGCCTCGGGGCGCGAGGGCTCCGCCGCGGCTGTCCCCGCCATACCGAGCACCAGGGCCGAGGACAAGGTGACCGCTGCGGCGACGAGGGCGAGCCGCGGGGAACCAGACGTAGGAGCCACAAGTTTCTCCGGATGAGAGGCCTAAACGCATGAGTCTTTCCGGAGCAGGATCCTGCCGCGCGAAAGTAGGCTCGAAGATAACAGCCTTGACCACGACCGTCGACCAGTTCGGAGAATCCGATCGGCACGCTGAATCGCCACGTCGGGACGGCCCTGACCCTGGGGGCGCTCCTGGTCCTCGCGTCGGCCTGCCAGCTCGGAACCGGTGCGTCGCCCGAGCCGGCGGCGACCGCTACACCGTCATCGCCGACCCTCTCGTCGCTTCCGGGCGATGCGGGCCAGAGTGAACTGACGATCATGATCGACGACGGGAGCGGCTCGATCACCACCTGGCGGCTGAGCTGCGATCCACCCGGCGGCACTCATCCCGACCCGGCGGCGGCCTGTCGGGCCCTCGACGAGCACGGCGCGTCGGCCCTGCCGCCCGTGCCGAAGGATCGGATGTGTACGCAGATCTACGGGGGCGCCCAGAAGGCCACCGTTCGGGGCACGTGGCGAGGCGAGCAGGTCTTCGCCCGCCTATCGCTCGTCAACGGCTGCGAGATCGGACGTTGGAAGGCGCTGCAAGGCCTCCTACCGCCAGCGTCAGCCTGACCGGAATCCCCGACCTACTTTGTTGGTCAGCGTCGGCGGCCCTCAACCGACGACGACCTCGACCCGCTGGAACTCCTTGATCTCGGTGTAGCCCGTGGTGGCCAGCGCCTTGCGCAGGGCCCCGACCAGATTCATCGTGCCGTCCGCGACGGTCGAGGGACCGAGCAGAATCTGCTCCAGCGAGCCCACCACCTCGAGTTGGACACGTTCCCCCCGCGGCAAGTGGGAGTGCCAGGCCTCCGGTCCCCAGTGGAAGCCGCCCCCGGGCGCCTCTGCCGCCTTGGCCAACGGCGACCCGACCATCACGGCGTCCGCGCCGCAGGCGATCGCCTTGGCGATGTCGCCGGAGCGTCCGACCGAGCCGTCGGCGATCACGTGGACGTACCGCCCGCCGGACTCGTCCAGGTAGTCGCGCCGCGCCGCCGCCACGTCGGACACGGCGGAGGCCATCGGTACGGCCACGCCGAGGACACTGCGCGTAGTGTGCGCCGCCCCTCCGCCGAACCCCACCAGCACGCCGGCCGCACCGGTCCGCATCAGGTGCAGGGCGGCCTGATAGGTCGCACAACCGCCGACGATGACGGGCACGTCGAGGGCGTAGATGAACTGCTTCAGGTTGAGGGGCTCGGCGACGGAGGAGACGTGCTCGGCTGAGACGGTGGTCCCCCGGATGACGAAGAAGTCCACCTGAGCGTCGACCACCGCTCCGGCGAAGGCCTGCGTGTTCTGCGGCGACAACGCGCCCGCAGCCGGGACCCCCGCCTCCCGGATCTGAGCGATGCGCTTGCCGATCAGTTCGACCTTGATCGGCTCGGCGTAGATCTGCTGCATCCGCCGAGTCACCTGCAGCGGATCGCTGATCTCGATCAACTCAGCCAACCGCGGTGCCGGATCCTCATAGCGGGTCCACAGGCCCTCGAGATTGAGGACGCCCAGGCCACCCAGGCGACCGATCTGGATCGCCGTCTCCGGTGACATGACCGAGTCCATCGGAGCGGCGATCAGCGGAAAGGCGAACGAGTACGCGTCGATGCGCCAGCCGAGATTCACCTCCTCCTCGCCACGCGTCCGCCGAGACGGGACGATGGCGATGTCGTCGAACGCGAACGCCTGGAGGGCCCGCTTGCTGCGCCCGATTTCGAACATGAAGTAATTGTGTCCTTTCCTGCGGCCTTGCGCTTACTTGACTCTCACGGCCTCGAGCGTCGGGTAGGCCGCGCCCTCGTCCGAAGCTGACGACGAGGAGTCGACACGCTTTTCCGTCGACGATCGAGGAGGAAGCGAGGACGGGGTGGGCGCGGCCGAGCGCGAGAGGCTAGCCAGAATAATTGGGGGCTTCGACGGTCATCTGGATGTCGTGCGGGTGGGACTCCTTCAGACCCGCGGAGGTGATCCGGACGAATCTCCCGCGCTCGTGCAGTTCCGGAATGCTGGCCGCCCCGGTGTAGAACATCGACTGCCGCAGGCCGCCGACCAGTTGGTAGGCCACGGCCGCCAACGGACCCCGGTAGGGGACCTGACCCTCGATGCCTTCGGCGATCAGGTTGGAGTCGGCGGTCACGTCGCCCTGGAAGTAGCGGTCCTTGGAGTAGGAGGCACTCCGGCCCCGGCTGGCCATGGCCCCGAGCGACCCCATCCCGCGGTAGGCCTTGAACTGCTTCCCGTTGAGGAAGATCAACTCACCCGGACTCTCCTCGCAGCCGGCCAGCAGCGAGCCCAGCATGACCGTGTCGGCCCCGGCGACCAGAGCCTTGGCGATGTCACCGGAGTACTGCAGACCACCGTCACCGATCAGCGGCACCCCGGCCGGGCGGCAGGCGCGGGCGGCGTTGTGAATGGCCGTCACCTGCGGTACGCCGACGCCGGCCACCACCCGCGTTGTGCAGATCGAGCCCGGCCCGACACCGACCCGGACGCCGTCGACGCCCGCCTCGACCAGCGCCTGCGCGCCCTCGTACGTGGCCACGTTGCCGGCCACCACATCCACGTCGGCGGCGCTCCGTTCCGCCTTGAGCCGGCGCACCATGTCCAGCATGCCGGACGAATGACCGTGGGCGGTGTCGACCACGAGCAGGTCGACGCCCTCCTCGATCAGGGCCATGGCCCGCTTCCAGGAATCACCGAAGAAGCCGACCGCGGCGCCGACCCGGAGCCGGCCCTGGTCGTCCTTGGAGGCGTGGGGGTACTGGTCGGACTTGACGAAGTCCTTCAGTGTGATCAGCCCTTTGAGCCGCCCCCGTTCGTCGACCAGGGGCAGCTTCTCGATCTTGTGCCGGGCGAGCAGAGCCATCGCGTCGGCGCCGGAGATGCCGACCGGACCGGTGATCAGGGGCATCGTGGTCATCACGTCGCCGACCAGACGACTGGGATCGCTCTCGAACCGCATGTCCCGGTTGGTGACGATGCCGAGCAGTTTCAGGTCGCGATCGACCACCGGGACGCCCGAGATCCGGTACCGCCCGCACATGGCGTCGGCCTCGCCGATCGTGGCCTCCGGGGAGATGGTGATGGGCTCGTCCACCATTCCGGCTTCGGACCGCTTGACCATGTCCACCAGGTGCGCCTGATCCTCGATCGAGAGGTTCCGGTGGATCACGCCGAGGCCACCCTGGCGTGCGATCGCCACCGCCATACGGTTTTCGGTCACCGTGTCCATCGGCGAGGAGATCAACGGGACCCGTACGGATATCCGCTTGGACACCCGCGAGGACGTGTCGACCTCGGACGGGATCACATCGCTCTGCCCGGGCTGCAACAAGACGTCGTCGAAGGTGAGGCCGAGGGTGGCAAACGGCTGCGGGACGCCGGTAGCGCTGAGTTCACCGCCACGGTCCGATACTGACTCCGACACTGGCGAAATCCTTTGCGCTCCAGTTCGTGAAAAGGCCAGCCTAGTGGTTGCGCGGGGTCCCGCGTGTGCTGAGGCGGCATCTGGCGAGCCGACGTAGTGGCACGCAAACAACAGGGCCCCTCTCGAAGCGAGAGGGGCCCTGTTATCGGATCAGTGCGAGTGGCCGTGACCGGCCGGCTGCGCCTCTTCCTCGGGCTTCTCGACCACCAGGGTCTCGGTGGTGAGAAGCAGCGACGCAATCGAGGCGGCGTTGGCGAGCGCGGAGCGCGTCACTTTAACCGGATCGATCACACCGTCTTTGATCAGGTCGCCATAATCCCCGGTGGCGGCGTTGTAGCCGTTGCCCGGACCGAGCTCGACCACCTTGGAGGTGACCACGTAACCCGGCTCGCCACCGTTCTCGGCGATCCAGCGCATCGGCTCGACGAGGGCCTTCATGACGATGGCCACCCCCATCCGCTCGTCGCCGGTGAGGCCCAGCCCGTCGGAGAGCACCGAGCCGGCGTGGACCAGGGCGGAACCGCCGCCGGCCACGATGCCCTCTTCGATCGCGGCGCGCGTCGCGGAGACGGCGTCCTCGATCCGGTGCTTCTTCTCCTTGAGCTCGACCTCGGTGGCCGCGCCGACCTTGATCACGCAGACGCCGCCGGCCAGCTTGGCCACGCGCTCCTGCAGCTTCTCCCGATCCCAGTCGGAATCGGTCCGCTCGATCTCGGCCTGCAGCTGCGTGACCCGAGCCTTGACCTGGTCGCCCTCACCGGCTCCGTCGACGATCGTGGTGTTGTCCTTCGTCACCACGATCCGACGGGCCCGGCCGAGCACCTCGAGACCGACCTGGTCGAGCTTCAGCCCGACCTCTGGGGCCACCACGGTGGCGCCGGTGAGGATCGCGATGTCCTCGAGCATGGCCTTGCGCCGGTCACCGAAGGCGGGAGCCTTGACCCCCACCGAGGTGAACGTGCCCCGGATCTTGTTGACGACCAGGGTGCTGAGCGCCTCGCCGTCGACGTCCTCGGCCACCACGAACAGGGTGCCCGAGGCGCCGATGACCTTCTCCAGCAGCGGCAGCAGATCGGTCATCGAGCTGATCTTGCCGGAGTTGATGAGGATGTACGGGTTGTCCAGTACCGCCTCCATCCGCTCCGGATCGGTCACGAAGTACGGGGACAGGTAGCCCTTGTCGAACTGCATGCCCTCGGTGAACTCCAGCTCGGTGCCGAAGGTCTGCGACTCGTCGACGGTGATCACACCGTCCTTGCCGACCTTGTCGAACGCCTCGGCGATCAACCGGCCGATCTCCTCGTCGCGGGCCGAGATCGTGGCCACATGCGCCATGTCCTCGGTGGTCTCGACGTCGCGCGCGTCCTCGCGGAGCTTCTCCTCCACGGCGGCCACGGCGGCGTCGATGCCCCGCTTGAGGGCGATCGGGTTTGCGCCGGAGGCCACGGCCTTGAGGCCCTCGTGCACCAGGGCCTGGGCCAGCACCGTCGCGGTGGTGGTCCCGTCGCCGGCCACGTCGTTGGTCTTGGTGGCCACCTCCTTGGCCAGCTGGGCGCCGAGGTTCTCGTACGGGTCGTCGAGCTCGACGTCGCGGGCCACGGTCACGCCATCGTTGGTAATGGTCGGCGCACCCCACTTCTTGTCGAGCACGACGTAACGGCCCTTCGGGCCGAGGGTGACCTTCACGGTGTTGGCGAGGGCGTCGACGCCGCGCTCGAGTGAGCGACGCGCCTCCTCGTCGAACTGAAGGATCTTTGCCATGTACGCGAATCCCCTTACTTGTTGACGACGGCCAAGATGTCGCGGGCGTTGAGCAGCAACAGCTCCTTGCCGTCGTACTTGACCTCGGTGCCGCCGTACTTGCTGAAGATGACGACGTCACCCTCGTTGACGTCCAGCGGGACGCGGTTGCCGTTGTCGTCGATGCGACCAGGGCCGGTGGCGAGCACCTTGCCCTCCTGCGGCTTCTCCTTGGCGGTGTCCGGAATGACCAGTCCGGACGCGGTGGTCTGCTCGCCTTCGAGCGGCTGAACGAGGATGCGATCCTCGAGCGGCTTGATCGTGACTGCCACGTTCAAACCCCTTTCACGGTTAAGAATGGGTGTTGGGTCTTCATCAGGCGTCGTCGCGGGTGCCGTCTGATGAGTTGGCACACTCAGTCCGAGAGTGCTAATCCGACATTAGCACTCGGCGGAACTGAGTGCCAGCGTCAGGTCTCTCGCCGTACGACCAGGACCATCGGACCGTCGATCGTCCGGGTGATCACGACCGTGGCGCTCTCCGTCCCGCGCAGCCGGAGACGCGACCGCAGCGCCGACGGATCGATGGCCAGCCCCCGGGTCTTGATCTCGAGCACGCCGATGTTGCGCGCGGACGTCCAGACCCGCAAGTTATTCCCCCGGTACGGGAACGTTTCGAGAATCGCGAACCTGGACGCGAACGGCGTATCGATTGCCGCCTCGGCGGTCAGGTAGGCGAGGTCGGAGTCCAGGAGGGCACCGTCCAGCTCGGCCGCCACGGTGGCGATTCCGCGGCTGCGGATCACCGCGCCGAGTGGCTCGTAGAGATAGGCGCGGGCGCGGTCGACGGCAGGTCGATCGGTCACGGTGGCGCGGAGTCGCACGGAATTCGCAACGGGTGGAACGTCGGTGATCAGGGCCGACCACGCGCCGGGAGTCGAGCCGCGCCCCGCCCAGAGGCCCACCTCGACGGTGTCACCACGCTCGCTCAGCCACTCAGCCTCCACGCCGGTGGGGATGATCGAGTGAGGCAGGCCCGGCCCGAGCTTGACGCCGGCGGGAAGGGCTCCGCCGAGCAGCCCGAGGACGAAGGACCACGACGGACTGAGATCCTCCACGCGCCAGGAGCGGCCCTGTCCGGTCCGCCGCGCCGGATCGCAGAAGACGCCGGTCCAGCGGTCCGACACCGGCCCCAACGTCGGCCACAGATCCTCGGCGGTCCCGGTCAGCACCTCCGCGGAGGTGGTGAGGCCGAGAGATCGCAGGTTGGCGGCGGCCACGTCAGCGGTCACCGGATCGCTGTCCACCGCAACCACCTCGAGCCCGGCGCGGGCGAAGGCCAGGGCGTCAGTGCCGATGCCGCAACCCAGATCGACCACGCGTCGTACGCCGGTGGAGAGCATCCGCGCGGCGTGGTGGGCGGCGACGGCGGGTCGGCTGGCCTGCTCGAGCCCATCGCGGGTGTAGAAGAGTCCCGCGGCGGCCGCACCGAACTTCGTGACCGCCTTCCGGCGGAGCACGATCTGCGTTACGGCGGCTGCGGCGAGCGCCGGCCCGAAGCGCTTCCGGAGCCGCACCGACGCCGCCAGCGACTCCGGCTCTGGCTCCTCGGCGGCCGCCGCCAGGGCCTCCTCCGTCAGACCGAGCGGAAGCATGGACAGCGGCACTACAGCAGGATCCGACTGACCGGCAACGTGGAGTCCGCCCCGACGTCGAGCTCGGAGGGCCGGCCGCCCCGGACCACGACCTCGGCACCGAGGGCGGCGATCATCGCACCGTTGTCGGTGCACAGCGCCGGACGGGGACTGCGCAGCGCGACCCCGGCGGCCGCCGAGCGCTCGGCCAGCAGCTCGCGCAGGCGACGGTTGGCCGCGACCCCGCCACCGATGAGCAGGTCGGTGGCGCCGGTGGCCGCGCAGGCGTCCATCGCCTTGGCGGTGAGCACGTCGCAGACTGCCTCCTGGAAACTGGCCGCGACGTCGTCGATCGGCAGGTCCGTCTGCTCGGCGGCGCGGGTCTCGACCCAGCGGGCCACCGCGGTCTTCAACCCCGAGAAGGAGAAATCGAAGCGGTGCCGCTGGAGATCCTTGGGGGCGGTCAGGCCGCGGGGAAAGCGGATGCGGGTCGGATCCCCGGCGGACGCGGCGGCATCGATGTGCGGGCCGCCGGGATAGGGCAACCCGAGCAGCCGGGCCACCTTGTCGTACGCCTCCCCGGCCGCGTCGTCGATGGTGCCGCCCAGCTCGGTGATCGTGGTCGCCACGTCGGTGATCTCCAGCAGCGAGGTATGGCCACCGGAGACCAGCAGACCGACACACGGCGTCGGCAGCGGGCCATGCTCGAGCAGGTCGACGGCGACGTGCCCCGCCAAGTGGTTGACGGCGTACAGCGGCTTGTCCAGCGCCAGCGCCAACGCCTTGCCGGCCGCCAGCCCGACCACCAGCGCGCCCATCAGGCCCGGTCCGGCGGTGACCGCGATCCCGTCGACTTCGGTCAGGTCGATGTCGGCTTCGGCGCAGGCTCGGTGCAGCGTCGGAAGCATCGCCTCCACATGGGCCCGGCTCGCCACCTCCGGCACCACACCCCCGAACCGGACGTGCTCGGCGACGCTGCTCGCCACCTCGTTAGCCAGCAGCGTTGTTCCCCGCACGACCCCGACGCCGGTCTCGTCGCAGGACGATTCGATGCCGAGGATCAGGGGGCCACTCACCGGCGGCACCCCTGACAGGCGCACCATCTTCTTGCATCGGCACCCCGTGCACGGGGTGCCGATGCAAGAAGGTGGTGCCGATGGGAGCTGGTGGTCATGATGGGGTCCAGTTGGGCAGGTCCCAGAACTTGAGGATCAATGCGTGGCGGCCCGGGCCGTAGTAGTTCTCACGGGCCGCCAGCTGCTCGAAACCCAGACGCTGATAGAGCGCGATGGCCGGCTCGTTGTGGTAGTCGACCTCCAGCAGCACCGAGCGCGCGCCCTGGTGACGGACGGCGCGGAGGCCGGCCTCGACGAGCCCGGTGCCGACGCCCATCCGGCGGTGACTTGGCGCGACCACCAGCCGATGAAGGTCGGCTGCGCGATCAACCGTCTGCAAAGCGATCACTCCGACCGGTATGTGGGCCCGGGCGATCAGTACCGTACGCCCCTCACCGAGCAACTCGCCGCTCCAGCTACGTTCACTCCACTGTTCGCCCGGGCCGAACCCAGTGCGCTCCAAGGTCAGGATCGCGTCCAGATCGGAGCGCCGGGCCGGCAAGATGTTGATCAAGCTCATCTCAGCGGCCTCGAGATCGGCCCAGGACGGACTTGCGCCGGCCGGGCTCTGCCGCGTCGGGACGGCGGAGGTAGAGCGGCTGGCTCCCCGCGCTGGGTAGGGCGGGGCCGAGCACGGCCAGGACGCCGGGGTCGAGGGAGACTGGGCCGGCCGCGACCTCGAGGGCGTCAGGGTACAGCTCGGTGGCCGGTCCGACGGTGGGCAACCGCGGCACGTCGGCCGGCCTGGAGACGTACGGACCCTCCACGCGGACGCCGTCGCTGCCGTAGCGGGCCCAGTAAACCTCCCGGCGCCGGGCGTCGCTCGCGACCACGAACTCGCCACCGATGCCAACGTCATCAGGGGTGACGGGGTGGACGTGCTGGGCGGCGATCGGATCCAGGCTGCAGATCCCGTGCAGCCCGGCCCCGGTGACGTCGGCGAGGATCCTCGCCGTCATCACGCCCACCCGGAGGCCGGTGAAGGGGCCCGGGCCCAGCCCGACGACGATCCGGTCGAGCTGATTGAGGCGCACCTGCGCCGCCCGGCAGACCCGCCCGATCACCGGGGTCAATTGCTCGACGTGAGCCATCCGATCAGTGATCACGGCCGTGCCGAGGATTGCGGAACCGCGGCCCAGGCCGACAGTGACGACCATGGCGGTGTCGAGGCCCAGGACGAGCGGCGACGGTCCGGATTCAGACAACGTGCAGCTGCCGCAGGGCGGCCAGGTCGGCGCCGGTCCAGCGTTCGCCGATCCCGCGGATGAGTACCGTCCGGTGGTCGTCGCCCGATCCGTCCTCGCCGGCGGCAAGGGGTACGGCGGACCGCCTGATGTCGACTTCCAGCCGAGATTCGGCCAGTCCCTCGGCCAGGCCGGTCCCCCATTCGACGACGGTGACGGCGGTCGGCACCGAGTCGTCCAGCCCGAGGTCGTCCAGCTCCTCGACAGCTGGACAGCCGGTACGCGTCGACGTGGACAAGCGCTGGGCGCCGGTCCGGGAGCGGTGGATCCGGGACAGCACGAAGGTCGGCGAGATCACGGCTCCCTCGCTGCCCAGCCCGGCGCCGATGCCCTGGGTCAGCGTGGTCTTGCCGGCGCCGAGGTCTCCCGCGGCGATGATCAGGTCGCCCGGTCGCAATCGGCCGGCGAGCTGTTCGCCGAGGTTCTGCATCGCATCAGCGGTGGGCACCTCGACCGCGACGGGCAGGGAGTGTCCAAGGATCACGCCGTGTTCGACGACCCGCTGAACTCCGTAGCCCCGATGCCGCCAGAAGTCGATCAGTTCGGCGAATTCCTCCCGGGCGAAGAGCTCCACTCGGGCGTAGCCGAGCTCGGCGGCGTAGTCCTGAGCGGCGGCGACCATGGTCGAGGCGATCCCGTGTCGCTGGAAGTCCGGGTGCACCGAGACCCGGGTGAACGTCACCAGTCCGGAGTCGGCCGGATTGATCAAGAGGGCCCCCGCGGGTCGGCCGTCGACCTGCGCGTAGATGCCGGCGCCGCACTGCAGCGCCGCGCGCACGGTTTCCGGCGTCTCGGCACTGGCGGTCGACGGTGGATCGAGCGGCGGCCGGGCTCCGAAGGCGGCGTGGATGACCTCGACCATGCCGGGAGCGTCCGCCGCGGACGCCACCGACACCACCAGGTCCGCGACGGAGATGTTCACCACCGGCAATCGTATCGGCGCCCGGGCCGCCTAACGACGCCTGCGAGCTAGCGGGCCCGGGCGCGCTGGCGGTGTGAGGCGTTGCGCGGACGACGTCGGCCCCGTGTGTGCGTACCGGCGCAGGCGGCGCGATCAGCCGGTCGAACTCGCCTCGCGTGACCGCTGCCCGCTGCTCGGCCCGCGGACCGATCTCGGCCAGCCAGTGCTGCTCGAGCCGGCCCGGCAGAGTACGCGCGCTGACCCCGGCTTGGGTCAGCAACCGTCGTACGTCACGGCGTTGCGGTGGAAGAACCAGGGTCAGCACCTGACCGGCAGCGCCGGCGCGGGCGGTGCGACCGGCGCGGTGCAGGTACTCCTTGGGACCGCCTGGCGGATCGGCCTGGAGGACCAGGTCGACACCGTCGACGTGGATGCCGCGGGCGGCGACGTCGGTGGCCACCAGCACCGGAAGGCGGCCGTCCTTGAAAGCGGCCAGGATGCGCGCACGAGCGCCCTGAGTCAGCCCGCCGTGAAGCGCCCCGGCCAGCACGCCCGCGGTCCGCAACTGATCGGCCACCCGGTCGGCGCCGCGCTGGGTTCGGACGAACACGATGGTGCGCTCGGCGCGGCCGACGAGATCGGCGGTCACGAGCACCTTTTCGGTCGGCGCGATCTCGACCAGGCGGTGGTCCATGGTCGTAATACTGGCCTGGTCCGGATCGACGCGATGGGTGATCGGGTCGACGAGATGGTCCCGCACCAACCGGTCCACGGCCCGGTCCAAGGTGGCGGAGAAGAGCAGCCGCTGACCGCCGGTCGGTACGGCTTCCAGGATCTGGGTGACCGCCGGCAGGAAGCCGAGATCAGCCATGTGGTCGGCCTCGTCCAAGACGGTGATCTCCACCCGACCGAGATCGGCGACTCCCTGGTCCATCAGGTCGATCAACCGACCCGGAGTGGCCACCACGATGTCCGTACCCGTGGCGAAGGCACGGATCTGCGGTCCGTAGGACATTCCGCCGGTCACCAGGGCGACCCGGAGACCCTGCGAGCGGGCCAGCGGAGCGAGCACATCGGCGACCTGGAGGGCCAGCTCGCGGGTGGGGACGAGCACGACTCCCCGCGGCTGCTCGGAGCCACGCGAGCCGGCGGTCAACCGCACGATCATCGGCAGCCCGAAGGCCAAGGTCTTGCCGGAACCCGTACGGGCGCGTCCGAGGACGTCGCGACCGGTCAGCGCGTCCGGAATGGTCTGGGCCTGGATCGGGAACGGCGTCGTGATGCCGCCGGCGCCGAGGTTGTTCACGAGCGCAGCGGGAAGGCCCAGAGCAGCGAAGCCGCCGTCGAGCGAGATGGCTGGGAACTCAGAAGGCGGTGTGGCAGCGACCGGTTCGGTCCAGGTCATCTGGTCGGACGACGAGCGTTCAGATGAGTGTTCAGCGGCACGATCCGCGCGGGGAGCTGGGCGGGACGGGCGCCCCGCACTACGGCGCGGCGGTCGGCCCCGTTCGGCGCGCTCATCGGCGGACCAGCGGCGCTTGCGCGCGTCGTGGCGAGTGTTCTGGGCGCGCCTCGACGGGCGCGCGGGCGTAAAGGTGGATTCGGCGGACATGGTGGAACAGACTCACTTCTAGCCGCGGCTGCGGCTGTTGGTAGGCACGTCGATCGGCCAGAAGTTTGTCAACGGGTCCGGAGAGACTTGCCTCGGCGCCGTCGTCGGCGCCGGTGGCCCGGACGACACTGCGCCGCCGGGAAGAACCAAGTCTACCGTGCCGCGCCGCCCCTTCCGACCACCACGAACCGACCTCCCACAGGCGCACCACCTTCTTGCATCCGCACCCCGTGCACGTGGTGCGGATGCAAGAAGGTGGTGCGCCTAGGGGGTGGGCTGCTCCAGCCCGGTTCGGACGCGGGCGATAAGCGCTTCGAGCACCTCGTTGTACGCGCCGGCGTGCTCGATGATCCCCATATGGCCACAGTCGGCGAGCCGCCGCACGTCGGCGTCGGGCAGCGCATCGATGATCCGGTCCGTGTGGTGTACGGGGGTGATGGTGTCATCCTCGCCACCGATCACCGCCGTCGGAACGTCCCGCAGCACGTCGAAGGCCTCGTACTCGTCGAGCTCGGCGAAGGTCGGATAGAAGTCGGCAATCACCTCCAGCGGGGTCTGGGCCAGCATCTCGCTCATGAACTCGACGTAGCTCGGTGGGACGTCGGACCCGAAGGAGCCCCGCTTGGTCGCGACGAAACTCAGGTCCGACCCCGTCGTCCGACTCTTGTGGACGATCTCCGGGATCCGGTTCAACGCCGCCATGGCCGGTGGAGCAAGGCGGGAGAAGATCCTTCCCGGCAGACCGCGGATGGGTGAGTAGTCGGCCATCTCCCCCGCCGCGGTGGCGAACAGCGCTACCCCCCGGATGCGGGTGCCGAACAGCTCGGGATGATCCAGCGCCAGGCGCATGATCGCCATGCCGCCCATCGAGTGCCCGGCCAGCACCACCGGTCCGTCGCCCACGACCTCGTCCAGCACCTGGAGCAGATCGTCCGACAGCACCGCGATCCGGCACTTCTCCGGCGCCGAGCGGCCCGACTGGCCGTGCGAGCGCTGGTCGTACAGCACCTGCCGGATGCGACCACGGAAGTGCTTGCGCTGGAAATGCCAGCAGTCCATGCTCAGCGCGTAGCCGTGGACGAGGACCAGGGTGAGATCCGACCCTTCGACAAGCTCAGGGCGCGTGCTGTCGATGTCGTCGACCTCGGTGTGCAGCACGACCCCATCCGGGGTGGTGACCATCGGCCCGTCCGAGCGCAGACCGAAGAAGTCCTCCGTCGGTCCACGGTCCGCGGTCCGGAGCTTCTTGCTCACAACCCGGCGCTCGAGCTCCATACCCAGGGCAATGCCACCCGCCGCCAGCGCGGCGATGCTCGCGAACACACCCAGTCCCTGGGCGGTCTGGCGCGGACCGGGCGCCATCAGGACTCCTCCGCGGTCATCGAGCTCATTGACCGGTCGGGTGCCGCATCCACCGTGCGGAAGACCCGCGGCACCCGCGGGCCGATGCCGGTGACGATTTCGTGCCCGATGGTCTCGGCCCATCCTGCCCAGTCGGCGACGGTCGGTTCGCCGTCGTCACCGGGACCGAAGATCACCACCTCATCCCCGACCGCGGCGCCCGAATCCGCCAGTTCCACGACGAACTGGTCCATGCAGATCCGACCGCGGATGGGCAGCCGTGCGCCGCTCAACTCCACTTCACCGCGACCGGTAGCGATCCGGGGGACGCCGTCGGCGTAGCCGATGGGGACAAGGCCCAGCCGGGTGCGGGCGGCGGCGTGCCAGGTCAGTCCGTACGAGACACCGGTGCCCGCCTCGACCTCTTTGACATTCACCAGCTGGGCCCGCAGTCGCATCACCTGGCGAAGGGGGGCGTCCGCGGCCGCGATCACCCCTGACCCGGGATCGATGCCGTACGCCGCAATGCCGACCCGGACCAGGTCCAGATGTGACTTCGGGAGGAACAGTGCGGCTGCGGAGTTGGCCACGTGGCGCAGGTCGGGTTGCAGTCCGGCCGCGAGTGCGACCTCGGTCGCCGCCTCGAAGGCGCTCAGCTGTTCGTCGACCGACGGTGCCCCGAGCTCGTCCGCCGACGCCAGGTGTGACCAGAGACCCACCACGTGGATCGCGCCGGCCTGTTCGGCTTCGGCGGCCTGCGCACACAGCTCCGGCCACAACTCGGCGGAGGCGCCGTTACGCGACATGCCGGTGTCGATCTTGAGATGCACACGGGCCACCCGCTCCGCGGTTCCGGCGGCCATCACGAGCCGCGAGAGCTGCTCGGGGAGGTGCGCCGTCGCGTCGACATCGGCGGCAACCAACGGTGTCAGGTCGGTGTCGGGACCGTAGAGCCAAAACAGGAGCCGCCCGTCGTCACCGGCCTCCCGCAGGGCCATGGCTTCCTCCGGTGTGGCCACCCCGAGCCAGTCGACACCGGCGCCCCGGGCCGCGCCAGAGCAGGTCAGGAGGCCGTGCCCGTACGCGTCGGCCTTGACGGCGAGCATCAGCTGCGCGGGGCTCACCAGATCGCGGAAGTACCGCAGGTTGTCGGCGAGCGCGGCCAGGTCGATCTCGGCCGAGGCTGTTCGCGGATCGATCATGCTCGGTCTGAGTTTGAGGAGAGGCCAGTCAGCCGGCCGATCAGTTCGGCGGTGTGCCGGACCAGCTCGTGGGGCGGGACAGGGCCGGGCAGGTCGGCGGCGGTCATGGCCTGGATCGAGGCCGCCCGCACGCCGGCGGTGACCGTCGAGTGACCGGCGGCGAGCAGCGCAGCGCACAAGCCGCCGAGGGTGTCCCCCGAGCCGGCCTGTCCGGTCCACGCCGGGCCGGAAACCGCCACGTGCATGGGGCCACCCGGGCGGTGCACCAGCTGGGTGGCGCCTTTGAGGAGCACGGTCGCTCCGGTCTGCTCGGCCGCTTCCCGGACGGCGCCGACCGGGTCATCGGTGACCGCTTGTCGGTCGCGGTGGAGCAACCGCGCCAGCTCGCCGGCGTGGGGGGTCAGCAACACCTGGTCGGGGTCGAGACCTTCAGCCAGGTGGCGCAGACCGTCCGCGTCGATGACCAGGAACACCCCGCTGGCGATGAGCGCCTCGATCCGCTCGCGGCCGCCCGCCCGATCACCCCACCCCGATCCGAGCACCCAGGACTGCACCCGCCCTTCGCCGAACACAACGTTGGGCAGCTGCTGGGCCACGATCTCCGCGGCCGCGGTCGGGCCCGTTGAAGCGGACCATCCCGGCTCCGCCGTGGACCGCGCCGAAGGTCGACAGCACCGCCGCCCCGGGGTAGCGGTCGGAGCCGGTGTCGACTCCGACCACGCCTCGTGCGTACTTGTCGTCGGTCGGTCCGGGTACCGGCCAGCCCGTGACCACGTCCGCCGGTTCCCAGGCCTCGAGGTCTGCTTCGGTGCTCGCGACGTCCAGACCGATGTCGACCACCTCGACCCGGCCGCACCGCGAACGAGCCGGCTCGATGAGGTGACAGGGCTTCAGCGACCCGAAGGTCACGGTACGGCGCGCGCGGAATGCGGCCCTCGGGACGGCGCCGGTGTCGGCCGCCACGCCGGAAGGCAGGTCTACCGCAATGATCGGCACGTCCCAGACGTCGAACCGACCCGCCCACTCGGCCACCGCCTCGGGCAGCCCCGGCCGTCCGCCGATGCCGAGCACCCCGTCCAGCACCACGTCAGCTCCCGAGTACGGGCCGACGACGTCTTCGCTCGTCAGCTCGGCCAGGTCGATCAGCGTGCCGCCCGCGGCCAGCAACGCAGCCAAGCCGTACGCATGCGGCTCACCCAGGCAGCGCACGGCCCGGACCGCGCAGCCGCGGGCCGCCAGCCGTTGACCGGCGAAGAGGGCGTCGCCGCCGTTGTTGCCCGGCCCGACCAAGATCAGCACTCGCGCTCCGTACGTTCGGCCCCGAGCCTCGCTGAGGAAGCGGGCCACGTGGATCGAGAGGCCGTGCGCCGCGCGTTGCATCAAGGCGTCGTCGCCCACCCTGACCATGGCCGCCGCCTCCAGCCGACGGGTCTCCTCAACCGAGTACGCGTACCGCATCAGGCCTCGCACACCACCACGGCGGAGGCGATACCCGCGTCGTGGGACATCGACACGTGGATGCTCGCGATCCGAAGGAAAGCCGCTCGCTCGGCGACCGTGCCGGTGATCTTGAAGGAGGGCTTGCCGTCCGCGTCGGTCAGTACCTCGGCGTCCTGCCACGACATCCCGCTCGGCGCCCCCAGCGCCTTGGCCAGGGCCTCCTTGGCCGCAAAGCGGGCGGCCTGCGAGGCCACCGGGCGTTGGGCTTCGGCCGGTGTGAACAAACGCTGGACCAGACCGGGCTGCCGTTCGATCGACTCGGCAAAACGCCGGACGTCACACACGTCGATCCCGACTCCGACGATCATGACCCACCTCGCCGGTGTGGCCCGAGGTCGCTTCGCTCCCACCCATTCATCGGGTGTCCGGCAAGATCACTCGACCGTGACGGACTTGGCCAGGTTGCGCGGCTGATCGACGTCATGGCCGCGCTGGGTCGCGAGCTCGCAGGCGAACACCTGTAAGGGAATCGTGGCCAGCAGGGGCTGCAGCAACGTCGAGGTCTTCGGCAACCGGATCAACGTGTCCGCATACGGGACGATCTCCTCGTCGTCCACCTCAGCCAGCACGATCGCCCGGGCTCCCCGGGCGCGGATCTCGGCGACGTTGGACATCAGCTTCTCGTGCAGCAGGTCGCGACCGCGCGGCGGCATGATCACGAACACCGGCAGGCCCTCCTCGATCAGGGCGATCGGCCCGTGCTTCAGCTCCCCGGCGGCGAAACCCTCCGCGTGGATGTAGGCCAGCTCCTTGAGTTTCAGCGCCCCCTCGAGCGCGACCGGGTAACCGACATGCCGGCCGAAGAACAGCACGGTGGGTTCGTCGACGAAGTCGGCGGCCAGCCTGCGCACCGGGTCCATCTCGCCGAGCAACCCGCTCATCGCCTCGGGCATCTGGTCCAGCTCCGCGAGCACCATCGCGATCTCGTCGGAGAACTTGGTCCCCCGCACTTGGGCGAGATAGAGGCCGAGCAGGTAGCAGGCCACCAGCTGGGTCAGGAAGCCCTTCGTGGACGCCACAGCGATCTCCGGGCCGGCGTGGGTGTAGATGACCGCGTCGGACTCGCGGGGGATCGTCGAGCCGTTGGTGTTGCAGATCGCCAACACCCGGGACTTCTGCTCGCGCGCGTGGCGGATCGCCATCAAGGTGTCGGCCGTCTCCCCTGACTGGCTGATCGCCACCACCAGGGTCGTCGGACCGACGATGGGGTCGCGATAGCGGAACTCACTCGCCAGCTCCACCTCACAAGGAATCCGGGTCCAGTGCTCGATCGCGTACTTCGCCACCAGCCCGGCGTAGAAGGCCGTCCCGCAGGCGATGATGATGATCTTGTCCACCGCCCGCAGCTCGGCCTCGGTGATCCGGATCTCGTCGAGGGTGAGACGGTTCTCGGCGTCGTGACGGCCCAGCAGGGTGTCGGCCACCGCCTTGGGCTGTTCGTAGATCTCCTTGCGCATGAACCAGTCGAACCCGCCCTTCTCGGCGGCGGACAGGTCCCAGTCGACGTGGTAACGCCGCACCTCGGCTTCCGAGCCGTCGAAACCGGTGACACTGACGCCGTCCCGAGTGATCACCACGACCTGATCTTGACCGAGTTCGATCGCCTCGCGGGTGTGCTCGATGAAGGCCGCGACGTCGGAGGCGACGAAGTTCTCGCCCTCCCCCACCCCCACCACCAGCGGGGAATTCCGGCGAGCCGCCACGACCGAGCCCGAGTCGTGGGCGTCGACAGCGACGAGAGTGAACGCCCCGTCGAGTCGACCGCACACCGTCCGCATCGCTGTCGCGAGGTCGGCTCCGGCGTCGAGATCCCGACCGAGCAGCTGCGCGACGATCTCGGTATCGGTCTCCGACAGCAGCGGAGTGCCCGCCGCCTCCAGCTCGGCGCGCAGCGACCGGTAGTTCTCGATGATGCCGTTGTGCACGAGAGCCACCCGCCCGTTGGCGGACCGGTGCGGATGAGCGTTGCGGTCGTTCGGCGCACCGTGGGTCGCCCAGCGGGTGTGTCCGATACCGAGGTGAGCGGCCGGCAGCGGCTCGTCGGCCAGCACCTTCTCGAGATTGGCCAGCTTCCCGGCCTTCTTGGCGATCGCCACGCCGCCGTCGGCCGTCGCCTCCCCGGGATCCTCGGCCACCACCGCTACGCCCGCGGAGTCGTACCCCCGGTACTCCAGGCGCCGTAGTCCACCCACCACGACGTCGACGGCGGCCTGGGGGCCGACGTACCCGACGATTCCGCACATGCGGGCCACCCTACTTCGTCGGCCCCGGCCGAGGGCGTCGTTGGACTGCGGGCGCCGGCACGCGTCAGGGCCCCTATTTTCGGTCCATTACATTGAGCCGCATGCCGCCCCCCGCGCAGCTCCTCGAGCCGTACGTGGAGCGCAGCCGGGCCGATTGGGCGGCACTCGCCGAATCGGCGCCGCTCCCGCTCGATGCGGCAACTCTGGAACGGCTCCGCGGGCTCAGTGACCCCACGAGTCTCACCGACGTGCGCGAGGTGTACCTACCCCTCGCGCACCTGCTGACCCGGTACGTCGTCTTCAGCGGTGAGCTCCACAACTCCACCGATGAGTTCCTGCAGATGTCCACGGGTCGGACTCCGTTCGTCATCGGCATCGCCGGCTCGGTCGCGGTGGGCAAGTCGACCACCGCCCGGTTGCTGCGCGAACTGCTGGCGGGCTACTCCGAGCACCCGCATGTTGCCCTGGTGACCACCGACGGCTTCCTGTTCCCCAACGCCGAGCTGGCCCGCCGCGGCATCATGCACCGCAAAGGGTTCCCGGAGTCGTACGACCGCGCCGCACTGCTGCAGTTCGTGATGGAGATCAAATCCGGTCGTCCCGAGGTGGCCGCACCGCTCTACAGCCATCTGAGCTACGACATCGTCCCGGACGAGCGGATCGTCGTGTCCCGCCCGGACATCTTGATCATCGAGGGCCTGAACGTGCTGCAGCCGGCGCGCCCTCGTACGGATGGCACCACCGGGCTCGCCGTGAGTGACTTCTTCGACTTCTCCGTCTACGTCGACGCAGTGACCGCCGACATCCGCCGGTGGTACGTCAACCGCTTCCTCTCCTTGCGCGACACTGCATTCCGTGATCCGCGGTCCTACTTCACGCGGTACGCCGACCTCAACGTCAACGCCGCCGTCCAGCAGGCGGAGACGCTCTGGGACACCATCAATGGACCGAATCTCGTCGCCAACATCCTGCCCACCCGCGGACGGGCGACCGCCATCCTCCGCAAAGGCCCCGAACACCGGGTCGAGTGGGTGCGGATCCGAAAGGTTTGAGTTGTCTCCGCTCCACGCTCCCGCGCCGGCTCCTTGTCTGTCTGAGGTCCGCCGCCCGGACACCGGACACTCCAGCTCGAACGCCCGGTCGCAGACGTCTGCGGCAATCGGTCCGTCGTCCGGAATAATCTCCGTCGGGAGTTTTCGTGGATGTATCACGGCTCGTACGGCCTACTCTTAACCCTCGAGTCCGCTCACCCGAGGCACAGCACCGTTGCGCACCTGGGCCAGTTCGATGCGGGGCGGATCTCGCGCAACAGCAACGTCGTCGCTGACTGCGTGAGCCTGCCGTGGGGGGAGGCTCATGCCCGTCACCGAGGCCGGATCGGCCGATCCGGAGCGACACATCGGTAGCAGTACGCACGGCACCGGGACCGGTCACTGATCACAGTGGCCGGTCCGCGGCGTTTTGGGGGTGTTCGGCGATTACCCTCCCACCATGAGCACGAATTACTCCTCGTCGTTCCCCTCGTCTTCCCCCTCGTCGTCCCCCTCGCCCTCCGCCGTTCGGATCAGCGCGGGCACGGCCGTCAAGATCGGCTTCTTCGGGGCGTTGGGAGCCACCTTGTTCTCGTTGATCTTGTCCGTCATCGCCAGCGTCGTGATCTTCGTGCTCGTGCTGCTCGGGGTGATCAGCGCAAACCTCTTCCAGCTGCCGCGCTGAGCCTTGATCGCGGAGCCGGAGTCACAGAGCCGGAGTTACAGAGCCAGGGTTGATTTGACTACCTGAGCCAGCCGCTGGGCCACGTCGTTGGCGTGCTCGAGCGTGCGGGCTTCGACCATGACGCGGACCAACGACTCGGTTCCAGAGGGTCGCAGGAGGACACGGCCACTGTCTCCGAGCTCGGCCGTGGCCTCGGATACGGCGGCCGCCAGCCGCGCATCGGTTTCGGCTCGCGACTTGTCGACCCCGGGAACGTTGACCAGCACCTGCGGCATCCGGGTCATCACTGCCGCGAGTTCGGCCAGGGTTTGACCGGTCGCGGCGATTCGGTTCATGAGGTGCAGGCCGGCCAAGATGCCATCACCGGTGCTGGCGTGATCCAGCAAGATGACATGGCCGGACTGCTCGCCGCCTAGCGAGAAATTCCGGGACCGCATCTCCTCCAGGACGTAGCGGTCACCCACCCTGGTCTGCAAGACCCCGATCCCCGCGGTGGCCATGGCCTGGAAGAACCCCAGGTTGCTCATCACCGTGGCTACCACGGTGTTGGCCCGGAGCCGACCCGCATCTCGCAGGGCGAGGGCCAAGATGGCGAGGATCTGGTCGCCGTCGACGATCCGACCGGCGGCATCCACGGCAAGGCAGCGATCGGCGTCGCCGTCGAGAGCGATGCCCAGGTCGGCCCCGTGCTCGACGACCGATGTCCGCAGGTCGTCCATGTGCGTGGAGCCGCAGTTGTCGTTGATGTTGATGCCGTCGGGCTCGGCGTGGATTCGGATCACCTTCGCCCCCTGGACCTCGAAGGCCCCGGGCGCGGTGAGATGAGCAGCCCCGTTTGCGCAGTCGACCACGACGGTCAGGCCCTCGAGGCTCACCGGCTGGTCAAGACTGGAGACCAGGTGGGCGACATAACTCTCGGTCAAGGACTGGTCGTCGCGGACGCGACCCACACCCGCCCCGGTGGGCCGTGCCCAGGCCTCGCGCATCCGGTGTTCGATCGCGTCTTCGACCGCATCGTCGAGCTTGGCTCCGCCCCGGGCGAAGAACTTGATCCCGTTGTCGGGCATCGGGTTGTGGCTCGCCGAGAGCATCACGCCGAGATCGGCCTTCGTCGATGCGGTCAAGAACGCCACGCCGGGTGTCGGCACCACACCGAGACGGATCACGTCGACGCCGGCGCTGGCCAATCCGGCCACCACCGCGGCCTCCAGGAACTCACCCGACGCCCGCGGGTCCCGACCCACCACCGCCACCGGGCGGCGACCATCGAAAGCTCCGGACTCGCCGAGCACGTGCGCGGCGGCCACCGACAGATCCAGCGCAAGCTCAGCGGTGAGAGCCTCGTTGGCGACGCCGCGAACGCCGTCGGTGCCGAAGAGGCGACCCACAACTCCCGCCCAGCCCGTAGTCGTGGACTAGCTCAGCGCTTGCTGTACTGCGGCGCCTTGCGAGCCTTCTTCAGGCCGGCCTTCTTGCGCTCCTTGATCCGCGCGTCGCGGGTAAGCAGTCCGGCTCGCTTCAACGCCGGCCGGCTGGCCTCGGCGTCGACCACGTTCAGGGCCCGCGCAACCCCCAGACGCAGGGCGCCGGCCTGGCCGGTCACTCCGCCACCGTGGATCCGCGCAATCACGTCGTAGGAGCCCGCGACCGCCGCCGCCGCGAACGGCTCGGACACGATCTGCTGGTGCACCTTGTTGGGGAAGTAGTCATCGAGTGGGCGGCCGTTGATGGTCCACTGGCCGCTGCCCGGCACGATCCGCACCCGGGCCACCGCCTCCTTGCGACGGCCGGTCGCGCCCGCTGGGGCCACGACGGCCGGCCGGCTGGTCGCTCCGGGTCCGGCCGCGGCCGCCTCGGAGCGGTAGGCGATCTCACGGTCGTCCTCAACGAAAGGAGTGACCTCGTCGGAGAGGGTCTCGCTGGGTGCTTCTGACACTGCTGGCTGTCCTGTTTCTCTGCTGGTTTCTCTACTGGGCGAGCTGGGTGATCTCGTACGCCTGCGGTTTCTGGGCGCTGTGGGGATGCTCGGGCCCGGCGTACACCTTCAGCTTCTTGATCGTCTTGCGGCTCAACTTGTTCTTGGGGAGCATGCCCCAGACGGCCAACTCGACAACCTTCCGCGGGTCGCGGTCGAGCATCTCCCCGGCGGGGATCGACTTCAGACCGCCCGGTCGCCCGGAGTGCCGGTGGTACATCTTGTCGTCCCGCTTCTTGCCGCCGAGGGCGATCTTGGAGGCGTTGACGACGACCACGAAGTCACCGCCGTCGACGTGCGGCGCGTACGTCGGCTTGTGCTTCCCTCGCAGCAGCGTGGCCGCAGTCACCGCGAGCCGGCCGAGCACGACGTCGTCGGCGTCGATGACGTGCCAAGCTCGGCTGATGTCGCCCGGCTTGGGGCTGTACGTAGACACGCTTGCGACCATCTTCCCTGAAATCTTGTGCTGGAGTCGTTGCGGGCGCAGGCCTACCAGAGCCGCGCGAGCGCAACAGCGACCCAAGATACCCGCCCGCCACGCAGCCGGTCAAAACCCCGGCGATCACCGGCGAGCGTCGGCAAGCGCAGCGCCGGCTCGGTCTGGACGACCGAGTGAGCAAACATCGCTCTTCCGTTTGCGAACGAGGGACGAAGACCGAGACATGAGGCGCGGAGCGTGCGCGAGCCGGAGAACGCAGTGAGCGAGACGGAGAACACAGCCAGTCCCACTATTCGTAGATGTCTACGCCCGCGTAGGTTGTCGCCATGACAGATCTGTCTACTGCTGGCTCTCCCCCCGCCGAGGCCCCGCGCGCCGACACGCTGACCGTGCGCGACAACCGGACCGGGCAGGAATACGAGCTCGCCATCACCGACGGCACCATTCGGGCCGCCGATCTGAAACAGATCACCGTGGACGACGAGGACCTCGGCCTGGCGACCTATGACCCCGGATTCGTGAACACGGCGTCGTGCCGGAGTTCCATCACCTACATCGACGGCGACGTCGGCATCCTGGAGTACCGCGGCTATCCGATCGAGCAACTGGCCGAACACTCCACGTTCCTCGAGGTCTCCTATCTCCTGCTCAACGGCGAGCTGCCGACCAAGGATCAACTGGACGCGTGGGTCTACGACGTCACCATCCATACGTTCCTGCACGAGAATCTGAAGCACTTCATCGAGGGCTTCCGCTACGACGCGCACCCGATGGGCATGCTGATGGCCTCGGTCAGCGCCCTCTCCACCTTCTACCCGGACGCCAGCCGCATCTCGGACTCCGAAGCCCGCTCGCTCCAGATCACCCGCCTCATCGCCAAGATGCCGACGCTGGGGGCTTTCGCCTTCCGCCACCAGCAGGGCAAGCCGTACGTCTACCCGGACAACGAGTTGTCCTACACGGCGAACTTCTTGGCCATGTTGTTCAAGATGAGCGAGCCGAACTACGGGGCCGACGAGCGACTGGTCAAGGCGCTGGAAGTGTTGTTCATCCTGCACGCCGACCACGAGCAGAACTGCTCGACCAACGCGGTCCGCTCGGTGGGCTCCTCCCAGGTGGATCCGTACTCGGCGGTGGCCGCCGGCGTCGGCGCCCTCTACGGGCCCCTCCACGGCGGCGCGAACGAGGCCGTCCTGCGGATGCTGAAGCGGATCAAGACCACCGACAACATCCCCGACTTCATCGACGGCGTGAAGAACGGCAAAGAGAAGCTGATGGGCTTCGGGCACCGGGTCTACAAGAACTACGACCCGCGCGCCAAGATCATCAAGAAGGCGTGCGATGACGTCTTCGAGGTCACCGGCACCAACCCGCTGCTCAACATCGCCCAGGAGCTCGAGAAGATCGCGCTGGAGGACGAGTACTTCGTCAAGCGCAAGCTCTACCCCAACGTCGACTTCTACTCCGGCCTCATCTACGAGGCGCTGCAGTTCCCGCCGGAGATGTTCACCGTGCTCTTCGCCATCGGCCGGACCCCCGGCTGGCTGGCGCAGTGGTCGGAGCTGGTGCAGGACAAGGAGCAGAAGATCGCCAGGCCCAAGCAGATCTACACCGGCATCCGCACCCGAGACTTCGTGCCGATCGACCAGCGATAGGCCCTCGCACTATCCGACCGCGGCGGACTTCTGCGGCTCAGGAGCGCGCGACCACATTTTCCGACCATGGCCGACCTTCGCGCGTGCCGGATCCGTCTGGCGCCACACACTCCGACCACTGCGGAGATCGTGCAGCCGGGTCGCCCTAGAGTACGACGAGGTCCACGGCCAGCCCCCGGTCTCACCGCCGACCGTGCACGAGCCGGGCGACTCCGGAACTTCGGTGGCGTCGCCATGTCGTTGTCCGCCAGGTGGCGAACAACGCAGCAGAATCGGCCTACGCCGCTGCGCCGTCCGTCACATGGCGGGAAATGGCAGCGGGTTCGAGCCATCACACTGAGGTCCGTAGCGGCTACGCAACTTTGAGCTCCCAGTCGGAATCGAGTATTTTCCGACCTCCCCAACGACCTCTCCCGTGAGCGCGTGACCACGCGCCCGGGGGAGGGGCCGAGCCGTGAGCGTCATGCTGGCCGTGCTGTCGTCGGCGCTACTCGGCGGCGCGGATTTCGCCGGCGGTCTGGCCGCCAGGCGGATCCGCGCCCTGGTGGTGGTGATCTGGTCGAACGCAGTCGGACTCGTCGTCGCGCTGCTCGCGATCGCGTTCGTCGTCGGCGGACAGCCACGACCTGACCGCCTCGGTTGGGGACTGTTGGCCGGCCTGTTCGGCAGCGTCGGAGCCGTCCTGCTCTATCGAGCTCTGGCGTCGGGCGTGATGATGCTGGCGGCACCGATCGCGGCCGTTTCTGCCGCGCTCCTGCCCGTCGCCATGGGTCTGTGGTCGGGCGAGCGGCTCAGCCCGCTCTCGCTGTGCGGCGTCGTGCTTGCGACGATCGCGTTGGTTCTGATCTCGCGCCGACCCGCGGAGCGGCCACCAGGGCTCGCGCCCGTGGTGGTGACCGTCGCCTTGGCGGTCGGTGCCGGCCTCGGATTCGGCGCCTTCATGGTCTGCCTGGCCAACACGCCCCCGGCCTCGGGACTGTGGCCGCTGGTCTTCGCCCGGGTCACCTCGCTGACCGTCCTCCTGGTCGTCGCCCGAGTCGGGCGGGTGCCCGTGCGTGGGCCCGCGTCAGCGCTCCGGCTTGCCTGGCTGGCCGGTGTTCTCGACATGGCGTCGAGCGTGCTCTACCTGCTGGCCGTACGCGACGCCAGCTTGGCCGTGGTGGGTCTGCTCGCCTCGCTGGCGCCGGTCAGTACGGTCGTTCTCGCCCGGATCCTGCTCAAGGAACCCACCTACCTGTGGCAGCGGATCGGCGCCGCGCTGGCGCTGAGCAGCGTCGCGCTCCTCGCGCTCACCTGACATAGCCAGTTGGTGCCTAGCGCGCCCGCTCCACCCGCCGCTCGTCCCACACCGGCTCGTCGCTCTCGTAGATCTCGCCGTCGGCCCCGAACACGAGGAAGCGGTCGAACCCACGAGCGAACCAGCGGTCGTGGGTCACGGCCAGCACGGTCCCCTCGTACGCGTCCAGGCCGCGCTCCAAGGCCTCCGCGGACTCGATGTCGAGGTTGTCGGTCGGTTCGTCGAGCAGCAGCAGCGTCGCACCCGACAGCTCCAGCAGCAAGATCTGGAACCGCGCCTGCTGACCGCCCGAGAGGGTTTCGAACCGCTGCTCGGCGGCATGAGCCAGCTCGTAGCGGTCCAGTTTCCGAGACGCCTCCTCTCGGCCCATCCCCGCCCGGTGTTCGTCGCCGCGGTGCAGGATCTCCAGCAGGGTCCGGCCGAAGAGCTCGGGATGGTGGTGCGTCTGGGCGAACCACCCCGGCCGAACCCGGGCTCCCAGCTTGGCCCGGCCGGTGTGCGACACCGGCGGGATGTCCAACGACTCCACCGGCTCGTGTTCGGCATCGGGATGAGAGCCGCCGCGCGCCAGCAACCGCAGGAAGTGCGACTTTCCGGATCCGTTGGAGCCGAGCGCCGCGACCCGGTCGCCGAACCAGATCTCGGCGTCGAACGGCCGCATCAGGCCGGTCAGCTCCAGGTTCTCCACGACGATGGCGCGTTTGCCGGTCCGCCCGCCGGCGAGCCGCATGGACACCTTCTGCTCCACCGGGACGGCCTGCGGCGGCTCCGGCTTCGAGGAACTTGGCGAGCCGGGTCTTGGCCGCCTGATAGCGGCTGGCCATGCCGTCGTTGTAGGCCGCCTTGATCTTGTACATCAAGACCAGCGCCTTGAGCTTGGCGTGCTCCTCGTCCCAGCGGCGGCGGAGCTCCTCGAAGCGGGCGAAGCGCTCCCGGCGGGCCTCGGCGAACGTGGCGAAGCCGCCGCCGTGGATCCAGACGGTGTTGCCGGCGGCGCCGAGCTCTACGGCGGCGATGGAGGTGGCCGCCTGGGCCAGCAACTCACGATCGTGGCTGACGAGCAGCACGGTCTTCGGCGTACGTTCGCAGCTGGTTCTCCAGCCAGCGCTTGGCCGGGACGTCGAGGTAGTTGTCCGGCTCGTCCAGCAGCAACACCTCGTCGGGCCCACGCAGCAGCATCTCCAGCGCCAGTCGCTTCTGCTCCCCGCCGGACAAGGTATTCACGGGACGCCACTTGGCTCGCTCGTACGGGAGCCCGATCGCCGCCACACAGCAGGCGTCGAAGGTGACCTCCGCGTCGTAACCGCCGGCGTCCGCGTAGTCGGCGAGCGCCTGCGCGTAGGCCAGCTGGTTCGGTTCGGAGTCGTCCTCCATCAAGCTGAGCTCCAGCCGGTCGACGTCGGCGACCGCGCCGCGCAGCCGAGGCGACGCCGAGGGAGTACAGCAGATCCCGGACCGTCGAGGAGTCCCGGATGCTGCCGATGAACTGCCGCATCACGCCGAGGCCGCCGCTGCGGCTGATCGAGCCGCGGGTCGGCGGCAGATCACCGGCGATGATCTTCAGCAGCGTGGTCTTACCGGAACCGTTGGGCCCGACCAGTGCCACCACGGCCCCCTCGCCGACCCGGAACGAGACCTCGTCGAGCAGGACGCGACCGTCCGGCAGGTCGAAGCTGACCCCGGAGAGGTCGATGTGGCCCATGGGCCACCATCGTAGGAACTCAGCCGGCGACGGCACCCCGATTGTGGGTATCCATCCGAGCCAGCCTGGTATCGAGGACGGACCGACCACGTGGCGCGATGAATGCGTCAGGACCGCCAGGCTAGAGATCCGCCCCGCTGGCTTTGTATCACGGCGGCTCGCGGGGACTCGGCCTGTTGATCGCCCGGGAGTTGGGCGACCTCGGCCACCGCCTCGTGATCTGCGCCCGGGAGGTGACGCAGCTCGACCGCGCCGCCGAAGAATTGCGTGGGCGCGGGCACCGGTGCGCGCCGACGTCTGCGACGTTTCCGACGCCGAGCAGGTCGATGACCTGGCAGCCGGATCGAGCGGGAGAACGGCCCGATCGAGGTGCTGTATGCGTCGCCGGAGTGATTCAGGTCGGACCGCTGCGAGCGCTCGGGCGGCAGCACTTCACCGACCCGTCGACATGATGTTGTGGGACCGGTAACACCGGCGCTGGCGGTCTGCCTGCGATGCGGCGACGCGCCGGGGCGATCGGCGTCATCACCCCGGTCGGCGGGCTTGATCGCCGCGCCGCACCTGTTGCCCTACAGCACGGCCAAGTTCGGCGCATTCGGGTTCACTCGCGGGCTGCGTTCGGAGCTGGCTGGCTCGGGGGTGTCGGTGACCACTGTGGCTCCTGGGCTGATGCGGACCGGCTCCCACATCCGGGCCCGGTTCGTCGGAGACCATGCCCGGGAGTACGCCTGGTTCGCCACCGCCGCGTCGCTGCCGGTGCTGTCTCTGGACGCCGAGCAGGCCGCCGCGCGGATCGTACGGGCCGTCCTCACCGGTCGGTCCGACCTAACCCTCACGCCATTGGCGTGGGTGGCGCCCCGGGTGGCCGCCCTGTTCCCGCGGCTCACCGCCGGTCTGCTCGGCATCACCGCGCGGCTGCTCCCCTCGGCCCCGGAGGTCCGGATCACACCACTGTCGAGGGCTGGCAGGCGGCCGGCGGCTCTCCCCCACGGCCGACGCTGGGTGGACGGCTCACCACCTGGGAACGCACCGCGTCGCGGCGCTTCAACGAGCTCAACGCCTCGGACGCTGCGATCGGGTACCTGATCGGCGCGAGCCTCAGGCGGCGAGGAGCATGGCCAGGGCGGCGGTGTCGGCGTTGCCCTGTGGGTCGATGCCGACCTTGCTGACCAGCTGGGTGACCGTGCCTTCGACGTCGGCCTCGACCCAGGCCGCCCGATGATCAAGGCCCAGATGCGGCAGGCCCGGCAGGAACAGGCAGCCGGACGCGACCTCGTAGTCGGGGATCGAGGAGCAGGTGCTGGCCGGCGGGTGCAGGACGACCAGCCCGGGCGGCTGCAGATCGGCGAACTGCCCGGGATGCAGAGCATGATCACCGATCAGCTGGCCCTCGGCGATCACCAGTCCCACGAGTCCCGGCTGTGGTTGCTCGGGAAGATCCTCCCGTACGCGGAAGACGGTGCTCATCGGCAGCAGACCCGGTACGGCGGCCATCCGCACGGCCAGCACCAGGAACTTGGCCCATTCGACCGTGTCCTGGGGCCAGCGCCCGATCAGCATGAAGCCGTGCAGTGCCCCGTCGGCCTGCAACGGCGCGACTTCGATCGATGACCGCCGAGAGCCATCCATGATGACCTCCCACTCACCGAGTAGCCGCAGTCCTTCTTCCGATCCCACTCCTTGATCATGGTGCGGCACCGAACCAGAGGGGACCATCGTCCACAGCCACCGGTTAGCAGACAAGAGGGTTCGAGTGCCAGCCCTGATACTCAGGATGCGCCGCCCGCCGGATCCGCAGAGCCCGGACCCGCCGATCGATGCGCGCTCGTAACAAAGTCCGTCGTCGTCGGTGTCCGTGGGCTCGGAAGTTCCACCACGGCCCGCAGCGTCCAGCGGCCCTGGCCGTCGTCGAACCGGACCGTCCCGCCGGCGCGGGTGACCAGCTCGCGTACGATCGCCAACCCCAGTCCCGAACCCCCGACGTCGCGGCCGCGGGCGTCGTCGAGTCGGGTGAAGCGATCGAAGACCCGCTCGCGATCAGCCTGGTCGATTCCCGGACCGTCATCGCTGATCGAGATAAGCAGACCCGCTTCGGTGGTGATCGCGTCGACTTCCACGGCGGAGGCGGCGTGGCGGACGGCGTTGTCCACGAGGTTGGACAGTGCGCGGCGCAACTCTTCGCGGTCGGCCTGGGCCAACACCGGATCGCCCGCTACGACGGTCACCGGAACCCGGCGCCGCCCCGCACCCGATCACCTCCTCGAGCAGCGAGCGCACCTCGATGCTCTCCGGGACCGCCGGCGGCCGCTGATCGGCGTCAGCCCGCGCCAGCAACAGGAGGTCCTCGACGAGCGTCGGACAGCCGCCGGACGTCGGCCAGCAGATCCTCGATCAACACACCGCCCTCGCCGAGATGCTGAGCCACCTCCAGCTGGGTGCGCATGCTCGTGAGCGGGCTCCGCAGCTCGTGTGCCGCGTCGGCGATGAACGTCCGCTGTCGCTCGCGACCGGCCGCCAAGCGGTCCAGCATGGTGTTCAGCGTGAGAGCGAGGGCACGGATCTCATCCGCCGCCTGCGGGCACCGGGAGCCGCTCGGCGGCACCCACGCCGCCGCTGATCCGATCCGCGCCGCGGCGCAGTTCCTCGACCGGGCGCAGCGTCCAGCCGATGACGAACCACGCCACCACCCCGAGCAGGGCGATCATCAGGGGGAAGCCGACCAGCAAGGCGTTCCGGAGCGTGCGTTGACTGGCCAGCACCTCGCCCACCTGACTGGCGACGATGACGCTGACTCCTCCTCGTCCACCTGGTTCGGCAACCGCACGCAGCGGCCCGGTCAGGCCGGCGCGAGCCCCGGGCACCTCGACCGTCGCACCCGAGAGCGCACGGCTGAGCTCCTCCGGACGCAGCAGGGGGGTCAGCCGATCGGCCAGCAGCGAGCCGCCGATAACCCGGCCCTGACCGTCGACGACCTGGATCAGCTGAGCGCCCGATACGGGGATCGGCGAGGGCAGCCGGTCCTCGGCCACCATGATGGCCACCTGCTGGGCCGTCGCCCGGGCCTCGGTGTCCAGCGTCCGATCGACCGCGACCCGGAGGGCGGCGAACAACGCCAGCCCGCCGACCAGCAGGGCGACCGCCAGGCCGCTGACGCCGATGATCATCAGTCGGGCCCGCAGACTGAGCTGCCGGAGTCCGACCCCCGCCGAGCTGGACGGTGTGCTCATTCGACCAGCCGGTAGCCGGCCCCGCGTACGGTGGCGAATCGTGCGCTGCCGAGCTTGCGCCGCAGGTAGCCCACGTACACCTCGACCACGTTCGCCGCCATCTCCTCACCACCGTCCCAGACGTGGGTCAGCAACTCCTCCTTACCGACGGCCCGGCCGGGATGGCGCATCAGGTACTCCAGCAGCAGGAACTCCCGTGGAGTCAGCGTGACCGACTCCGTCACCGAGGAACACCTGACGGCTGGACGGGTCGAGACGTAGCTCACCGACCTGCAGCACCGCCGGTCGCGGCACCACCCCGCGGCGGAGCAGGGCCCGCAGCCGGGCCAGCAGGACCACGAACGAGAACGGCTTCGTCAGGTAGTCGTCGGCTCCCTCGTCGAGCGCGTCCGCCTGGTCGTACTCCCCGTCCTTGGCCGACAACATCAACACCGGCACCCAGTTGTTCTCGGCGCGGAGCCGGCGCACGACCTCGTAACCGGAGAGCCCGGGCAGCATGACGTCCAGGACGACCGCGTCGAAGTCGCCGAAGCGGGCCTGCTGTAAGCCGTCGGTCCCGTTGTCGGCGGTGGCGACCGCGAACCCCTCGGCGGTCAGGCCGCGACGGAGAGCGGCCAGCAGCCGCGTCTCGTCGTCGACCAGGAGCAACCGCACCCCTCCAGCGTGGCACGGCCTCCGCGCGCACTCGCACCGACTCTCAGCTCCGACTCTCAGCGTTCTCACAGCGCCTCGGAGTCACAATGACGCATGCGCATCTTCACGTCCCGTCCGGCGCTCCGCTGGCTGACACCGCTCGCCGTGCTGCTGGTCGTAGCCGGCGTGGGGCTGGTGGCCACCACCGCGACGGCCGACCGCAGGCTTCCCCCGCGTACGGCCGACCAGATCCTGGTGGCGCTGCAGGGGCGCGAAGGTGGACGGGCTGTCCGGCACCGTCACCCAGACCGCCAACCTGGGCATCCCCGAGATCCCGGGGGCCGGCGGATCGCGAAGCTCGGACTTCAACTCGCTGATCTCCGGCACCCACACGCTGCGGGTCTGGTACGCCGCGCCCGACAAGTCCCGGATCGCTCTGCTGGGCACGCTCGGCGAGTCGGACGTGATCATGAACGGTACAGACGTCTGGACCTGGTCGAGCGACGACAACGAGGCCACCCACCGCACCGTCGATCCGGCGGCTCGGGACCAGGCCCAGGATCGAGCACGGGACGAGGCGAAGAGCAAGGCGCCCGCCGATTTGCCGAAGACCCCGCAGGAGGCCGCGGACCGATTCCTGTCGGCCGTCGGCCCCACCACCGAGGTCGCGACCGACAGCGACGTCACAGTGGCCGGTCGGGCCGCGTACGAATTGGTGCTCCGTCCCAAGGACAAGCGCAGCCTGATCACCGAGGTGCGGATCGCTGTCGACGGCGAGAAGTCCGTCCCGCTCCGCGTCCGGGTCTTCGCCGACGGGACCGAGCCGGCCGCCGAGGTGGGCTACACCGAGGTCGACTTCGGCGTTCCCGACGACGGGCAGTTCGCCTTCAACCCACCGCCCGGGGCGAAGGTGACCGAGGTCGAGCCGGAAGCCGATTCGGCTGACGCAAGAGCGCGGCCGAGAAGAAGGCCGAGGCACTGCGCCGGCAGCGCGCTGGCAACGGCAACGATGCAGAGGACGACCCGCAGGTCGTCGGCCAGGGCTGGACGACAGTCGTGGTGAGCAAGACCGGCTCCGCGGCGCCCTCGGCCACGGGTGAGCCGGGTGAGATGGGTGCGCTGCTCCAACAGCTGCCGCGCGTGCAGGGTGACTGGGGATCCGGTCGGGTGCTCGCCGGCACCGCCTTCTCGGTTGTGCTCACCGACGACGGCCGGATGGCCGCCGGTGCGGTGAAGCCGCAGCTGCTCTACGACGCGCTCAAGGGGTGAGCGCCGAGACCGCCGAGGGACAGCTCGACGTGAGCGACCCTGCGGCAGGCTCGGTCGAGGTCCACGCCGACGCGCCCGTCGCCACCCGAGGTCTGACCAAGCGGTTCCGGGCCCAGCTCGCCGTCGACGACGTCGATCTCACCGTGGCGCAGGGCGCGATCTACGGCTTCCTCGGCCCGAACGGCTCGGGCAAGACGACCACCATCCGGATGCTCCTGGGGCTGATCGCCCCGACGGCCGGGCAGATCACGCTCCTCGGCGCGACGTCGTCCGCCGACATCCCAGCGGCACTGCGCCGCGTCGGGGCCCTGGTCGAGGGCCCGGCCTTCCATCCGTACCTGTCCGGGCGGGCCAATCTTGCCCGCCTCGACGCCGCCGACCGCTACGCCGATCCTCGCACCGCGCGTCAGCGCATCGACGCCGCCCTGGACCGGGTCGGCCTGCTGGCCGCCGCCACCAAGCGGTACCGGGCGTACTCCCTGGGCATGCGACAACGGCTGGCCATCGCCAGTGCCCTGCTGATGCCGCGGGACCTCCTCGTGCTCGACGAGCCCACGAACGGTCTCGATCCGCAGGGCACGCGGGAGGTCCGGCACCTGATCAGCGAGCTGGCCCGCGACGGCGCCACGGTCCTGGTCTCCAGCCACCTGCTCGCCGAGGTCGAGCAGATGTGCAGCCACGTGGGCGTGATGTACAACGGCCGCCTGGTCTCGGAGGGACCGATCGGCGATCTGCACGCCGGCACGGTCCAGACCGTACGGGTGGACACCGACCGGCCCGAGGACGCGGCGCGGGTGCTGACCGAGCTCGGGCTCGCCGACGTCACGATCGAGGCCACGACCGGGGCCACCTGGGTGACGGCGGCGCTCGGCGACGTGGCCGTGGAGAAGATCGTGCCCAACCTGGTCAACGCCTGTGTGCCGGTGCTCGGGTTCGCCCTGGTCAGCCCGAGCCTGGAGGACATCTTCGTCTCCCTCACCGGGGAGGGCTTCGATGTCAGCGGCTGAGGTCCTGGCCGTCGAACCGCGTCGGGGCGCGGCTCGTGCTCGGGTCTCCACCCGGTTCCTGCGGTCGGAGTTGAAGATCATCTTCGGTCGGCGGCGCAACCTGGCCGGACTGGCCGTGCTCGCCGCGGTCCCGGTGATCATCGCCATTGCGGTGAAGGTGTCCAGTGCCGACGGCGAGGTCGGCGGGCCGGACTTCGTCCAGGCGATCACCAGCAACGGCCTCTTCGTCGCCTTCGCCGCGCTCACCGCTGAGCTCCCGTTGTTCCTCCCGTTGGCGGTGGCGACGATCGCGGGCGACGCCGTGGCCGGCGAGGCGAATATCGGTACCCTGCGGTATCTGTTGACGATCCCGGCCGGCCGGACCCGGCTCT
Source organism: uncultured Actinomycetota bacterium (assembly GCA_963791865.1). Lineage (GTDB taxonomy): Bacteria > Actinomycetota > Actinomycetes > Propionibacteriales > Propionibacteriaceae > Microlunatus. Next base: position 79,858 of record CAWBUC010000018.1, on the reverse strand, counting down.
TGATCACGAAATACGCCGCCATCGTGATCTTCACCGTGACCGCCACTCTGCTGGTGGCGGCCGTCGGCACGCTGATGGGTTTGGCGCTCTTCGGTGGCGGGGACTTCACCCTGCTCTCCGGGACCCAGATCAGCTTCGCCGACGGTGTGTGGCGGCTGCTGCTGTGCTGCGGCTATATCGCGGCCGGCCTGGCCGCCCTGGGGGCGATCGGGTTGTTCGTATCGACCCTGACCGAGCAGCCGATCGGAGCCACCGTGGCCGTGGTGCTGGTGAACCTGATGATGTTCATCCTCGATTCGATCAATCAGCTGTCGTGGCTGCATCCGTGGTTGCTGACACATTGGTGGACCGCTTTCGGTGACCTGCTGCGCAGCCCGATCGCCACGCAGGACATCAGCCGCGGCCTGGTCACGGCCGCCGTCTACGCCGCCGTCTTCTGGTTGCTCGCATGGGCCCGCTTCTCGACCAAGGACATCTCCAGCTGAACTTCGGGTACGTTCTGCTGCGTGACGCAGACCAGCCAGCCTGCCGGGCACCCGAACCTGGTCTCGTTCGTCCGCCGTAGTGCGCGAATGCGGCCGGCCCAGCGACGCGCCTGGGACGCGCACCGGCACCGCTTCCTCATTCAGGTGGAGCGGGCTGAGATCAGCACGTCGGTGGCTCCCGGTGCGCGGCTGGATGTCGAAACGATCTTCGGCCGCGCGGCTCCGCTGATTGTCGAGATCGGGCCGGGCACGGGCGAGTCGCTGGTGCCGATGGCCCGGCGGCGGGCCGAGGTCAACGTGTTGGCCTTCGAGGTCTACCAGCCTGCGCTCGCGAAGCTCATGCGTCTACTCGCGGCGGACGAAGTCGAGAACGTACGCGTGATCGAGGCCGACGCCGTCGACGGTCTGCAGCACCTCCTGGAACCGGAGTCGATCGACGAGTTGTGGATGTTCTTTCCCGATCCGTGGCCCAAGGCGCGGCACCACAAGCGCCGGATCGTTTCCCGCGCGTTCGCCGATCTGGCGGCGTCCCGACTCCGGACGGGAGGCCGCTGGCGGCTGGCCACCGACTCGGAGGACTACGCGAAGCAGATGCGGGACGTCCTGGACGGGCACGCCCGATTCTGCAGTGACGTCGCAACCTGGGCTCCGCGGTGGTCGGAGCGGCCGGTCACCCGATTCGAGCGGCGCGGCCTCGTGGCGGGCCGGCGTGTCTTCGATCTTGTCTACCGACGCGACTGAGCCGGGGCCGGACCCGACGCTGGGGCGACCCGGTGGCGCCTGGATGTCCGCTACGACGGCGGAGGCTTCTCCGGCTGGGCCACCCAGGCCGGGTGCGCGGACTGTCCAAGGCGAGTTGGAGCACTGGTTGGCGCGCGTCCTCCGGCTCCACCAGCCCGTCCGGATCGTATGCGCCGGTCGAACCGATGCCGGGGTGCACGCACGCGGTCAGGTGGTGCACGTCGACCTGCCGACCGACGTCGAACTGGCGGGCGAACAACTGCACCGGCTCCGCCGGGCGCTCCCGGCCGACATCGCCGTGACAGCCGCATCGCGCGCGCCCGATGGCTTCCACGCCCGGTTCGCGGCGATCTGGCGCCGCTACGGCTATCGGGTGGCCGACCGCGAGACGCGGCGGGACCCGTTGCTGCGCACGTCCGTCCTCGACCTCGACCGGGTCCTGGATCTCGAGTCGATCAACGCCGCAGCCGGGGACCTGGTCGGCCTGCGGGACTTCGCCGCCTTCTGCCGTGCGCGCCCCGACGCGACGACGGTCCGGACGCTGCTCCAGCTAGGGGTCGACCGCGAGCCGGATGCGTTGGTGGTGTTCACCGTTCGGGCCGACGCCTTCTGCCACTCGATGGTGCGATCCCTGGTCGGCGCCCTGATCGAGGTCGGCACGGGACGCAAGGACCGTGGCTGGCTCGCCGGACTGCCGAACGCCGGGGAACGGGACGGCAGCATCCCGGTGCTGCCCGCCCGCGGACTGACGCTCGAGGAGGTCGGCTACCCGCCGAACGCTGACTTGGCGGCGCGGGTGCAACAGGCAAGGACCCGGCGGTTGGTTCCCGATGACTGACCACTATTTCAGCGAACAGCCCACCGGAGTCGAGGTCCGCCGGACGATCTCCGCCCGGCTCCTCGGCCGCGACGTCGAGTTGCTCACGGCCAACAGCGTGTTCTCCGCCGACCGGCTGGATCCCGGGACGGCTGTCTTGCTGAGGGAGTCGCCGGTGCCGGAGGGACCGGCGCGAATCTGCGACCTGGGCTGCGGGTACGGGCCGATAGCGCTCGGGCTCGCGTTGGCTTCTCCAGTCGTGTCCGTCGACGCAGTGGACGTGAACGACCGGGCCTTGGCCCTGTGCCGGGACAACGCCATCCGGATGGGAGTGGCCGACCGGGTCCAGACGTTGAGGCCGAAGGACGTGGCCAGGAACGTCGGGTACGACGAGATCTGGTCCAATCCACCGATCCGGATCGGCAAGGCCGCCCTACATGATCTGCTGCAGAGCTGGCTGCCACGGCTGCGGCCCGGCGGCGTCGCGAGACTCGTCGTAGCCCGCAATCTTGGCGCCGACAGCTTGCAGCGGTGGCTGATCGACCAGGGTTACCCGACCGACCGCGTGGCCAGCGCCAAGGGTTTCCGCGTCCTCGTCGTCCGGGTCGATCACGCCCGTTGACGTTGTACACCGGCGAGGGTACCGTGCGAAGCAGCTAGTGAGAGCGCTCTCACGGATCGGGGTCGGGACGGCGCCGCTCGCCGAGCGAGCCGTCCTTGGCCCCGAAGGAGCAGCCATGCCGCAACCCATCCCCGACCGCCGGAGCGAATCTCGGAGCGGCGGTGGAGGTCCACGGCCGATCGCGATCGTGCTGGCGATGAGCCTGATCCTCGGGTTCATCGCTGCCGTGGCCAGGAGCGAGGGCGCGGGGGCGGCGACGGTGGGCGCCGGTTCGTACACCACCACGCTGCCGGCCGGCCAGAAGCTGCCGGCCGGCTGCGGCGACATGTCGACCAACCCGCGCCAGGCGGTCACCAGCAACGCGCCTGAGGGACCGGTGCCGACCAACGACTGGTGGACATCGATCTTGTGGAAGCGCACCAACGACTGCGCGTTCGGCGAGCCGCTGTTCGCCCATCCCGCGGCCTACGACACAGAGGCCGGAGGCCTTGGGCATCTCGTACGCGACCACCCCGGTCGTGACCGGCAGCCCGACCGGCATTTCGGAGTACAAGTTCCCTTACACCCGTGACGTGCTGGTCGGCGTGACCGGACTCAACGCCGACAAGGTCATGGTGGACGGCTGGAGCGACTGGACGGTCAGTCCCCAGTGGTCCGCCGGCGGGCGCACACTCACCGCCACCATCGGACACGGTCTGCCGATGTCCTACTACACGGCTTCCGGCGGCGCCGCACAGCTCAGCACGGACGGCCCGCCGACGGTGTGGACGCACCTCGGCAACCGCATCGGCTTCACCATCCGGGGCCACGACTACGTCGCGTACGCGCCGACGGGCGCAACGTGGACACTCGGCGGGAACACCATCACCTCCACGTTGGCCGGCAAGTCCTACTTCACCGTCGCCGTACTGCCGACGACGGCCGCCAGCACCAACGCGCAACGGATCGACCTGGCCGACGACTACGAGCCGTTTGCCCACGCCCACGTCACCGGGACCTCTATGTCCTACGCCTACGACGCCGCCTCGGGGACAGTGCCGACGACCTATCGGATGACCACGACGCCACGCGAGGGCACGGAGACGCGGACCGTGGTGTCGCTGTATCCGCATCAGTGGAAGGCGCTGTCCGACGGCGCACCGATCAGCCAGACCTACGTCTCGCCGCGCGGCGCCATGAAGAACCTCGTCGGGGTGGACTCCTTCACCACCAGGCTGAAGTACCACGGCATCCTGCCCGAGATCCCCGCTGTGGCCACCTCGACCGGCGCGGACAAGGCCACCCTGACCGACTACCTCAACCAGGTGGCCGACAACCCCGCGGCGCAGGTGTATCCCGACACCTACTGGACGGGCAAGGGCCTGGGTCGGTCCGCCCGGATCGCGGAGATCGCCGACCAGTTGGGCAACACCTCCGTTCGGGACAAGGCATTGACGTCGATGAAGGCCACGCTGAACAACTGGCTGACGGCCGCACCGGATGAAGAAGATCATCTTTTCTACTACGACCAGAACTGGGGAACCTTGATCGGCTACGACGCCAGCTATGGGTCGGACCAGGAGCTCAATGATCATCACTTCCACTACGGCTACTTCATTGCTGCGGCAGCGACACTGGCCAAGTTCGACCCGGCCTGGGCCCGGAGCAGTGCCTACGGCGGCATGATCGATCTCCTTATCCGCGACGCCAACAACTACGACCGCACCGAGACCCGGTTCCCCTATCTGCGCGACTTCGACATCTACGCCGGACACGACTGGGCCTCCGGCCACACGGCCTTCGCGGCGGGCAACAACCAGGAGTCGAGCTCGGAGGGGATGAACTTCGCCGGGGCGCTGATCCAGTGGGGACAGGCGACCGGCAACATCGCGGTCCGGGACGCAGGCATCTACATCTACGCGACCCAGACCGCAGCCATCGAGAACTACTGGTTCGACGTGGACAACGACGTCTTCCCCGCGAACTTCGGGCACAGCACGGTGGGCATGGTCTGGGGCGACGGCGGCGCGTACGCCACCTGGTTCACCGACATGCCGGAGAAGATTCAGGGCATCAACCAGTTGCCGATCACCGGCAGCCACCTCTACCTTGGCCTCAACCCGTCCTACAACAAGATCAACTACGACGAGATCGTCCGGAACGTTGGCGGGGAACCGCGGGCGTGGCAGGACATCCTCTGGGAGTTCCTGGCGCTAGGAAGTCCCGATCTGGCGTTGTCGAAGTTCCGGGCCAACCCGAACTTCGCCTCCGAGGAAGGCGAATCCAAGGCGCACACCTTCCACTGGCTCCGCAATCTCGCGGCCCTCGGGAACGTGGACTCTTCGCTGACGGCGAATCACCCGCTCGGCCGCGGCGTTCGTGAAGGACGGGCAGCGGACCTACGTCGCCGCGAACATCTCCTCGGCCCCGATCACCGTCACCTTCTCCAACGGGACCCGTGTTGAGGTTCCCGCCGGCAAGACGGTGACGACGGGCGCGCAAACCTGGTCCGGCGGGAACGCCAACGGCCAGCCGGGCCCCGATCCCACGCCGAGCCCGACGCCGACGGATCCCACCCCGACCCCAACACCAACGCCGACCCCAACACCAACGCCGACCCCAACACCAACGCCCACCCCAACACCAACGCCCACCCCAACACCCACCCCAACACCCACGCCCACCCCAACACCAACGCCCACCCCGACTCCCACGCCGACTCCGACGCCCACACCCACGCCGGCGGATGGTCGGTTGTTCCTCACCGGCTCCGGTGGGCTCGGCGCGGCGGGTTCGGCCGGGACGCTCGTCGTCGAGGCCGCCAACGGACAGTACGACGGCACTCCGCACGCGGCCCGAAGCTTCGTAGCCTCCGGGCTCAACCGCAGCCACACCGGCGCGGCGGCGAGCTTCGACCTGTTCGTCGACGCAGGGAACGCCGTCGGGAGTGCCACACAGTTGCGACTCTCGTACGACCTGACCGGAGACGGCAGCTGGGATCGGGTGGAGACCTACCGGTACCTCGCCACCGACCCGGTCCCCGGCTACGAGCACTACACCCAGGGCGCCCAGCTCCTCGGCGCGACCGGCACGCTCGGCGACCTCCGCAACGGCGTGGTCAAGGCCGAGGTCTGGAGCGCCATCGGCAACCAGCCGACGATGCTCGGCGTCGGCAACCAGTCGGTGCTCGTGCTGCCCTTCCGCTGACCGCTATCGCAGGCACCGTTGGCCGTGCGTCAACGGTGCGTGTGTCGCACCCGCTCGTGACGAGCAAGATCAGTTCTACACTGCCGCACGTGACCTCCCGGGCGTCGGCGCAGGCCTGGAGCAGGTCGCTGCCGACCTTGACCACGGTGCTGAGATTGGTCGCTGACCACTATCCGGTCCAGCCCGTCGACGCGACCCTGATCCGCTCGTTCAACAACGACGTGTTTCGGATCGACACCCACGCTGGGCCACGCGTCTTGAAGGTCTACGGCGCTGGTCGTTTCACCAGCGACGAGGTTCGGTGGGAGCAGCAGCTTGCACGGCACCTGGTCGACGCCGGTCTGCCGGTGGCGGCCGACGTGAACCTGCGCAACGGCGACTCGGTGGGCGTACTCAAAGCCCCTGAGGGGGACCGGCCGTTCGCTCTGACCGAATGGCTCCCGGGGGTCAAACCGAAACCGCCGTGGACCATTGGCCTGTACCGCACCGTCGGATCGGCCTTGGCGCGATTCCACGACGCGGTGGACTCATTCGAGAGCCGATTTCCCCGACACCCGGTCCGAATCGGTGATGAGCCCGAGCAGGTGATGGCAGCGCTCGATTCTGGGTCGGAGCGGCACGGGCTGGTTGAGGGTGCGTCCACTGCTGCCAAGCGCGAGCTCGATCGGCTCACGGAGCGTGGCTTGCACTGGGGAATCCGTCACGGTGACCCATCGCTGGACAACCTGCACATCAGCGACGACGGTCGACTGCATTGGTATGACCTCGACCTTGCTGGGCCCGGCTGGCAGATCGAGGACCTGACGGGAGCGTTGTCAACCAGGTTCGCCGATCATTTTCTCGAGGGCTATACCCAGGTACGGGCCGTGGGGCCGGCGGACCTGGAAGCCCTACCGTGGTTGGGCATCCTGGCGACGATCGACAATCTGAAGTTCCACCTGATCGACAAGCCTGCGATCCAGGGAACGGCGTCATTGAGCGAGGGCTGGGTCGATCGCGGATTCGAATCACTGGCGAAAGCGGTACGTGACGTTGGCATGGGAATATGACAGACGGCATCGAGATTTCCCAAGCACACAACGAAAAACAGCGTAGCGAACCTTGTCCCGGAGCACCCCGATCATCTGAACCCGGTGCACGCCGGGGAGGTCGACCGGCTGCTGGTCGGCCACCTCGAGCTGGTCGCCTGGCGGCGGTTCGAGAAGATGCTGGACGCCACCGTGCTGCACGTCGACGAGGCCAGCTATCAGGCCCGGGCCCGGCAGGCCGCCACCCACCGCGACGTGTGGGCCAGCCAGTCCAGCGACGGGCACCGGATGCTGATCGCCCGCGCCGACTCCGGCGACATCACCGTGTTCTACGCCCTGGTCAACCGGATCGCGGAGGCGTTGGCCGACGACGGCGACGACGATCCGGTCGGCGCCCGCCGGGCCAAGGCGATCGGCATCGCCGGCTACCCCGACCGGGCTTTGGATCTGCTGCTCCGCCACTGCGAAGACCCCGACACCCACCAACACCCAGAAGACCGGCAGGCCGCCGCGGACGAGGCCCGACCGATCCCACCGATCCGTCCGATCCGGGCGACCCGGCCGACCCGTGGGCACCCGAACCCGCCCCGGCCGGCTGGGGAACCGAGCAGCACGGCCACTACCACCAACCCAGCCCCCACCAACCCAGCCCCCACGCTGCCGCCGACGACGATTCCGAAAGCCGGGCCCGTGACGGTGAGGCGTTCGAATCACGGTGCAACCGGTGCTCGACCCCGCCTCGGTGGCCGCCGTCGACAGCTACGAGATCCCGCTCGCCCTACGCCGCGCCCTCACCATCCGCCATCCCGGCAGCATCTTCCCCTACTCCCCGGCGTTGTCCGGCGGTACCGGCCGCACCGACCTCGACCACACCCTCCGCTACCAGCGCGGCGGGCCACCGGGCCAAACCGGACGTCACAACCTCGGTCCACTGGCCCGCAGCGAACACCGCACCAGAACCGTCGGCGACTGGTCGGTGCGACAACCCGACCCCGGCACCTACCTGTGGCGAACCCCCGAAGGCTGGATCGCCATCACCACCAACCAAGGCACCCTTCTGCTCGGCGACACCGAATGGGCCACCGCCATCTGGCGCGCCGCCCAACCACCCGTCGCCAACGCCGCCTGACCCCCGCCTTAGGCTGTGTCAGCCGCTGACCGGGCGGAGCCCGTCAGGTTACGGCCGGCTGCGGTCCTCCGACGGCGGCCCGACGTGCTCCTCGAGCCACGCCATCAGCGGGCCACTGTTCTCGAAGCGCTCGAGCACCCAGCCACGGAGTCGGCCTGAGGAGATGAGGCGCTTGTCTTTCGTCGACGCCATGGTGGTGCAGCCCTTCCAACGCAGCAGGTCGATACGCGGGTGATCCTTCGGGTAGCCCCGGGGCGACGTCTTGAGGGCAGGTTCCATCCCGGGCTCGACGTCGAGCTTGGCTTTCCGTGCTCGGTCGACCAGCTGCTCGAACTGCGCACCGGCCTCGTCCTCGGCCACGGCGTCGCGGAACCGCTCGAGTTGATCCCGCCCCAGCTCGTACATGCCGGCTCCGACCAGGACACCGGCACTGGACACCTGGACGAAGTAGCCGGCACCGCGGTCGGTCCAGCCGGACGCGCCGCACGAAGTCTTGTAAGGGCTCTTGTCCTTGGAGAACCGGATGTCACGGTAGGGACGCATCATCTTGAACGGCGGATAGCCGTCCGGCAGCGTCCCCAACAGCGCCTCCATCGGGGCCTTGACCGTCGATTCGTACGTGTCGCGATGCTTCTCCCAGTAGGGCTTGGTGTTGTCGGCCTCGAGACCGGCGTAGAACTCCATCGCCGCGGGAGGGAAGCCAGAAAAGCTGGGCATGATCTCCTCGCTTTCAGGTCAGCACATCCTGGTTGTCACTCCCAAGACGAACGAGCACGCCGGCCGAGGACCCGCTCAACGCGTTGCACCCGGCAGGCGTTCTTCATCAACGCAGCCCGGTTCTTCTCCGCAGGTCAGCATCGTTGCTGGCCAACCGCAATCTACGACGGGAACTCGACCTGCTCGGACCCGGCCGACGCTCTGCCACCGGCTGGCGGCCGAGCTGCTCTAAAGCGGGTGGACCCGTACGGGCTCGGTCGGATCGGTCAGATCGAGCCTCCCGGTGAGGTCCAGCTCGGCCAGGAACGGCTCGTCGTGGCTGGCGACCAGGAGCGCCCCACGGTAGGCCCGCAGGGCGGAGGAGAGCTGCTCGACGCTGTCCAGGTCGAGACTGTTCGTCGGCTCGTCGAGGATGAGCAGCTGCGGCGGCGGCTCGGCCAGCAGGAGCGCGGCCAGCGTGGCGCGGAAGCGCTCTCCGCCCGAGAGGGTGCGGACCGGCCGGCCCACGGTCTGCGCGTCCAGCAGAAACCGCGCCAACTGGGATCGCAGGGTGTTGTCGTCCGCCGAGGGCGCGTGCCGGGATACGGCTGACAGCACCGTGTCGGCATCGTCGAGCAGCTGCATCCGCTGCGGCAGCAGCCCGAGCGGCACCCGCAGTGCGACCGTGCCCGAGCGCGGTGTGATCGCGCCGCGCACGGTATCGATCAAGGTCGTCTTGCCGGATCCGTTCGGCCCGACCACCGCCACGCGCTCGGGACCGCGCAGGTGCAGCACGACCGTCTGTCCGGTCCGCAGCACGGCGCCGTCCATGATCAACACATCACGCCCGGCCGGCACGGCGGTGGCGCTGAGGTCGATGCGGATCACCTCGTCGTCCCGCACGCGATCCTCGGCGGCCTCCACCTGCCGCCTGGCCTCGGCGACGTCGGCCTGGTGGCCATCCTTAAGCTTCCCGGCCGAGACCTGGGCCGCGCGCTTCTTCGCTCCGGCGACGATCTTGGGGATGCTGCCGGCCTGGCTGCGGGCGTACCGCTGGCGGCGATCGAGCTTCGTCCGCATCTCGACGAGCTCGCGTTCCTGGCGCTGGAGATCGCTCTGCGCGGCCCGGAGCGTGCGGCTCGCCGCCTCCTGTTCGGCGGCGAGCACCTCGACGAAGGTCGTGAAGTTGCCGCCGACGAAGCGCAGGGTGCCGTCGCGCAACTCTCCGACCTCCTCGACGAGGTCGAGCAGCTCCCGGTCATGGCTGACCATGATCACCGGCCCGGCCCAGCGCTCTATGGCGCCGTGCAGCCGTGACCGGGCACCCCGGTCGAGGTTGTTCGTCGGCTCGTCCAAGATCAGTACATCCGGGCGAGCGATGATCAGACCCGCCAGCGCGAGCAGGATCACCTCACCGCCCGAGAGGGTGCCGATCGGCCGGTCGAGCGCGAGTCCGGCGAAGCCGAACTGCACCAGGGCCGCAGCCGTTCGCTCCTCGAGATCCCAGCGGTCACCGACCAGCTCGACGTCCTCCCCCGATCCGGAGCCCGCGTTCAGGCGATCGAGTGCAGCCAGCGCGCCGTCGACGCCGAGCACACCGGCCACCGTGCGCTCATGATCCAGCGTGAGCTCCTGGGGTAGGTAGCCGAGGCGCGAGGGCCCCGAGATGCGGCCGCCGGTGGGCCGCAGCTCACCGGCCAGGATGCGCAGCAACGTGGACTTGCCCGCCCCGTTGCGGCCGACGAGCCCCGTACGCCCCTCCGGGAACGCGGCGTCGAGGCCGGCGAAGACGACCTCGCCCGTTGGCCAGGCGAAGGACAGGTGATGACAGACCAGAGAGGGCATGAGTTGGCTCCAGGAGTCGATGAGGCCTCGACCGGGACACGGGGTCACGAATCGGGGTGGCGTGGTCGACTCAGAACTCCACTACGGAACCCATCTCTCGGGGCTGGGACGGCGACCACACTATGGTGCGGAGGGGCGCTCGCTCAAGCGGATTCACGCCTATCTGGCCCGGATCAGCGGGCGATGGCGCCCGCCGTACGATGACAACGAATCCCACATCTCGGCGAGAGGACCCTCATGGCGGCCTACGACCTGCCCGATCTTCCGTACGACTACGGCGCTTTGGAGCCGCACATCTCCGGCACGATCATGGAGCTGCACCATGACAAGCACCACGCCACGTACGTCAAGGGGCTGAACACCGCACTCGACCAGCTGGAGGAGGCCCGCGACACCGACTCCTTCGGAAGCGTCGGCGGGCTCGAGAAGGCATTGGCCTTCAACCTCGGCGGGCACCTCAACCACTCGGTGTTCTGGCCCAACCTGTCCCCCGACGGCGGCGACAAGCCGGATGGCGACCTCGGTACCGCGATCGACCAGTACTTCGGCAGCTTCGACAAGTTCAAGGCCCACTTCACCGCGAATGCGAACACCATTCAGGGCTCCGGCTGGTCGATGCTGGTCTACGACACCCTTGGCCAGCGGCTGAACGTCGTCCAGCTGTACGACCAGCAGGCCAATGTGCCGCTCGGCCAGATCCCGATCGTGCTGCTCGACATGTGGGAGCACGCGTTCTACCTGCAGTACAAGAACGTGAAGGCTGACTACGTGACCGCGTGGTGGAACGTGGTCAACTGGGCCGACGCCCAGCAGCGCTACGCCCTGGCCGTCGCGCAGACGCCGGGTCTGATCAAACCCTGATCAAGCTCAGGTCGAAACGGCAGGGCTGGTGGTGACCGGGGCCGGCCGCAGACGGCGCTGGTCATCGGCGCGAGCCTTGCGGGACTGTTGGCCGCCGCTGCGCTGGCCGGCCGCGGCTACCGGGTCACCGTGTTGGAGCGTGATCGGCTCCCGGACGGTTCGCTGCCCCGCAAGGGCGTGCCGCAGGGAGCCCAGGTCCACGTCATGCTGGAACGGGGTTGGTTGGCCGCCGAGCAGGTGCTGCCCGGTCTGCGCGCCGAGGTGGTTGCCCACGGCGCCGCTCGCTTCGACAGCGGCCAGATGCCGTGGCTGGGCGAGTACGGCTGGCTGGATGACAACCTCCCCGGCTTCGATCTGGTGTCGGTCACCCGGCCCCTCCTGGAGCTGATCATCCGCCGCCGCGTAGCCGGGTTGCCCGGCGTGAGCGCTGCGCACCGGGCGGCTGGTCAACGGTCTGGACCGGACCCGGCGCGGTTGGACCATCCGAACGGCCTCCGGTGACCAGGCGGCCGAGCTGGTCGTCGACGCATCCGGCCGGAGCTCCCGGCTACCGGTCTGGCTGGCCGCGCTGGATCTCGACGTCCCGGCCCCCGAGGTGGTGGACGCCCACCTCGGCTACGCGACCCGCCTCTACACCGCACCCGTCCCGCTGCCGCTCCGCACCGGGGTGGTGATCGCGGGGACGCCGGAGTCCGGCACCGGTGGCCTGGCCATGCCGGTGGAGAACGGCCGCTGGCTGCTGATGGGCGGTGGTTACGGCGACCGCCGGCCCCCGCGCGATCCCGCCGGCTTCGACAGCTTCCTGGCGGGGCTCCGGGATCCGGTGCTGGCCGAGCCTCGCCGACCGGTCGACACCGATCACCGACGTCGCGGTGCACCGCCAGACCGGGAACCGCCGCTACCGCTTCGAGGACACCCCGGACTGGCCCGACGGGCTCCTGGTGGTCGGTGACGCGGCCGCGGCGTTCAATCCGGTCTACGGTCAGGGCATCAGCGTCGCTGCCAGCCAGGCCGCCGTGCTGCAGGTCCGCTCTGGGCTCCGGCCTGGAGCCCGGCCGGCGGCTCCAGCGCCGGCTCTCGGACGCGGCGGACCTGCCGTGGTCGATCGCCACCGGCGCCGATCTGCGGCAGCCGAGCGCAGGGCACACGCCCGGCCCGCAGGAGCGGTTGTTCGGGCTGTGGGCCGAACGACTGGCCCGGCGGGCCGCCGGCGGCGACGCAGCCGCGACCGTGGTCTTCGCGCAGATCTACAACATGACCGCTCCGCCCTCCGATGCTCTTCCATCCGCTGCTGATCGGCGGGGTCCTGCGCTCGCTCGTCTCCCCGCCGCGCACGCTGAGCCGGCCCGCCGTGCTCGACGGCATCAGCCGGGTCCCGCGGCCGCGCGCCGCGCGCACCGCCGCCTAGCTTCGTCGCCGGCTGAGGCGGTCCCAGCAGCAGCCGTACGGTGTCGATGGTGTCGGCCTCCTCGGCGGACTTGTCCTCCCGGTAGCGGAGCACGCGGGCGAAGCGGAGCGCAACCCCGCCGGGATAGCGCCGGGACACCTGCAACCCGTCGCAGGCGATCTCGACCACCGTGGTGGGCTCGACGTAGACCACGTAGGCCGTCCCGCCGCTCCTCCAGCGCCAGGAAATGTTGGGTCTGCCAGGCGAGGAGCTCGTCGGTCAGGCCCTTGAAGGTCTTCCCCAGCATGACGAATCCGCCGGTCGCCGGATCGCGAGCGCCGAGGTGCAGATTCGACAGCCAGCCCTGCCGCCGGCCGCTTCCCCACTCGATCGCCGTGACGACGAGGTCGAACGTGTGCCGCGGTTTGATCTTGATCCAGGACCCCTCGCGTCGTCCGGCCGCGTACGGCGCGCTGGGCCGCTTCAGCACCAGACCCTCGAACCCGCCGGCCACGGCGTCCGCGAACACCGAGGCGAGGTCCGACTCGCCGGTGATCACCCGCCGCCCGACCATCAGTCCCGATGGCAGCAGCGCGGCCATCGTCTGGGCCCGGTCGCTCAACGGCGCGTCGAGCAGATCCCTCCCGTCGACGTGCAGCAGGTCGAAGAAGAACACCCGGAGCGGTGTCCGGGTGGAGACGCCGGCGACGTCGGCGCTGCTCGCCGTCCGCGAGGCGATGACCTGGAAGGCCTCCGGCCGGCCGTCCTCACGCAGGATGAGCACCTCGCCGTCCAGGACCAGCGACTCGGCCGGCAGGGCACGCACGGCCGCGACGATCTCCGGCAGCCGTACGGTGATGTCGTCGAGGGAACGGGTGAAGATCCAGACCTGGTCGCCGCGCCGATGGACCTGGACGCGGATCCCGTCGAGCTTGACGTCCGCCACGGCCGGGAACCCGATCCGGCCGGCGGCATCGGCGACGTCGGGCGAGGCGGCGGCCAGCATCGGCTGGATGGCCGTCCCGACCTGAAGCCCGACCGCGCGGAGCGCCTCCTCGCCCCCCTCAGCTCCGCCCTCGACCAGCAGCCGCGCGGCCGCGGTGGTCGACGACAGCAGCATCGCGGCCCGCCGGACGGTTCCGATCGGCACGCCGTACGCCTGCGCGAGCCCGTCTTGGACCAAGGCGTCCAGCGCACCCTGCCTCAGCTCACCGAAGACCAGGCCGCGCAGCAGGCCCTGCTCCGCCTCGGTGGCGCGGCCGAACAGGTCGCTCGCCAGCGCAGCGCGCTTGCCGGCCGAGCCGGATCCGGCCAGGTCGGCCATCTCGGCGAAACAGGCGTCGACCTCGGTCACGGTGAGAGTGGGGACCGACGCCGGTGCCGGCAGATCCTGCACGGACCGCCAGCCCAGCCCCGTGCGGCGCTGTCGCAGGCTGCCTCCCAGGTAGGAGACGACGATCTCGATGTCCTCCGGCGTCGCCGCCGCCAGCACCGCTGCGAGCAGGTCCCGCTTCGCGTTCCGCGACCGGGTGGCACTGAGCGCCGCCCATGCCTCCGCAAGCCTCGACAGCAGCATCCCCGCAGGCTATAGCCGACCGAGACGTCCAGGATCTGAGTCGGCGGGGGCACACAACCGGTTCAGCTACACTCCGCACAGGAGCGCTCTCACGAAGCTGGAGCAGACGCAACGATGTGGCCACCATTGGAGGTTCGGCATTGACACCGAACCGGTTCAGTGATGAGTTGTCCCCGACGGCCTCCGAGAGCCCTTGCTCCGCCCCAGCGCGGCCACCGGTCGCCTCGGCCTCCATACGAAGAAGTCTGGAAAGGAAACGATGAACGACACGCACGATCGAGACGGGTCTGGATCAGCGCTCGGCGTCGAGGACGCCGCGGCGAGTTTTGCCCCCAGTCGCCGGCACTTCCTCGCCATCTCCGGCCTGGCCATCGGTGGCGCGGCCATCGGACTGGGTGCGGCCGGGTGCGGCACCGCCCAGACCGGCAACCAGCAGGGCACGGGCCAGGCCAAGGGACGGCCCGGCGCCGCCGGCGAAACGCTCTTCGTCGCCGGCTTCCAGTGGGGCCCGCCGACCAGCTTCAACACCTTCGCCGGCACCATCGCCTGGCCGGCCGCCCAGGGTCAGAGCCAGCTGATCTACGAGAGCCTGCTGCGCTTCAACCTCATCGACGGATCGCTCGTGCCCGGCCTGGCCAAGGAGCTCAAGGCGACCGATGACACCACCTGGGACCTGCCCCTGCAGGACGGCACGAAGTGGTCCGACGGCTCGGAGCTGACGGCCGAGGACGTGGCGTTCACCTTCAATCTGGGCAAGGGCACCGGACTGTACTTCTCCAACGCCTGGCAGTACCTGGACTCGGTGACGGCCACGGATCCGAGGACGGTGCAGTTCAAACTGAAGGCCGACCCCTACAACGCCGGCGCGGTTCGCGACGCCATCTCCAAGGTGCTCATCATGCCCCAGGCGATCTGGAGCAAGGTCGACAAGGCCGCGCTGGCCAAGGAGCCCAACCTGCAACCGGTCGGCTCCGGCCCGTTCAAGCTGGACAAGGCTGATCAGACCCAGATCAACCTGAAGCGCGACGACGCCTATTGGGGCAAGGCGGCCTTCGGCACGCCGCCGATGACCACCATCAACCACCCGATCTTCAAGGACAACACCGGTGGTGACCTGAAACTGGAGAGCGGCGAGATTGACGCCAGCCAGCAGTTCACCGCCCAGATCTGGAAGATGTGGGAGGACAAGGGCAAGCCGGTCAGCACCTGGATGAAGAAGAAGCCCTACCACCTGCCCGGCAACCTGCCGCTGCTGATCTTCAACCTGAACAAGCCCGGCCTGGAGAACCCGAAGGTTCGGCAGGCCCTCGCCTACGCCATCGACTACCCCAACATCGCCACCACGGCCATGTCGGACTACTCCGAGCCGGCCAACGCGAGCCTCATCGTGCCCACCGGGTACGAGTCGAAGTTCTACGACGCCGCCGCCGTAGAGGCCGAGGGCTGGAAGTTCGACAAGGCCAAGGCGGTCGAGATCCTCGAGGGCGAGCTCAAGGCCAAGAAGGGTTCGGACGGGATCTACGCGCTGCCCGACGGCACCAAACTCGGCGGCTGGAAGCTGATCACCCCGACCGGGTGGACCGATTGGAACACGGCCTGCGAGATCGTCGCCAAGTCCGCCAAGGCGGTCGGCATCGGCATCACCACCGAGTTCCCGCAAGCGCCGACGATGATCTCTAAACTGCAGAACGGCGACTTCGACCTGGCGATGTTCAGCTACACCGGCGTCAACCCGTCCAGCCCGTGGGTGCGCTTCCGGGATGCCCTCGACAACAGGGACGTCCCGGCGGTCGGCAAGACCGCGTTCTACAACTACAACCGGTTCTCCGATCCCGCGGTTCCGGCGCTGCTCGACGCGGCGGCGGCGGCCAAGGACGACGCCGCGGCCAAGACCGCCTACGCCGAGTTGGACAAGATCTACCGGGAGAAGATTCCGGTGGTGCCCCTGATGTACCGCCCGCTGGAGTTCTACGAGTTCAATGCGTCCAACTGGGAGAACTTCCCCACCGAGGAGAACCCGTACGCGCCGCCGATGTGGCAGGGTGCGGGTATCCAATGGCTTTACAAGATCAAGCGGGTCGGGACGTAGAGTTCGCTCAGGTCTGACGCAAAGGGGCGAGGGCAGCTATGGCGCTGGCGAAGTATTTGGGTCGGAAACTGCTCTGGACGCTGGTCGTCTTGTTCGTCGCCCTGCTGCTGAATTTCTTCCTGCCCCGCATGATCCCGGGCAACCCTGTCGACGTCATCGTCGCCAATATGGTTCGGGGAGGCGGGTCGGGAGGGGATCAGCTCCGGACGATCCACGAGTCATTCATGCGGGAGTTCGGGCTCGACTTGCCGCTGTGGCAGCAGTTCTTCGTGTACGTCGGCAACCTGCTGCAGGGCGACCTGGGGACCTCGTTCGGGCAGTACCCGGCGTCGGTCAACTCCCTGGTCGCCCAGGCCCTGCCGTGGAGCCTCGTTCTCCAGCTGCCGGCCATCGTCGTCGGCTGGGTGGTCGGCAACGCCCTGGGGGCCGTCGCGGCCTTCAAGGGCGGGTGGTTCGACCGGGGCGCCTTCCTCGGCGCGCTGTTTCTCTCGAGCGTGCCCTACTTCTGCGTGGCGATCATCCTGCTGTTCGTCTTCGGGGTGCAACTGGGCATGTTCCCGACCGGTGGGGCCTACTCCTTCGGGCTGTCCCCGGAGTTCTCGTGGACCTTCTTCGGGGACGCGATCACGTACTACTGGTTGCCGTTCTGGTCACTGGTGGTGGTCTTCATCGGCGGGCAGGCCGTCGGCATGCGCTCGATGGCCATCTACGAACTGGGGGCCGACTACGTCAACTACGGGCGCGGCCTCGGCCTGAGGGACTCCACGGTCGTCCGGTACATCTTCCGCAACGCCAGCCTGCCGCAGATCACCGGACTGGCGCTGGCCATCAGTGGGATGATCGCGGGTGCCCTGGTCACCGAGCTGGTGTTCTCCTATCCCGGCCTCGGCACGTTGTTGTTCAACGCCATCGGGACGAACGACTATCCGGTCATCTCCTCGGTGGCGCTCCTGATCACGTTGGCGGTCCTGCTCGCCAACTTCACCGTCGACGTGGCCGCGGGCTTCATTGATCCACGCATCCGAGCCGCTGAGAGCGGAGAGCGCTGATGAAATCCTTCAACCCGACCCCCCGCTTCTGGGTCGCGAGCACGATGATCGTGATCATCCTCGTGATCGCGATCTTCGGGCCGCTCATCGTACAGACCGACCCCGACGAGGTGGTCGGTGGGCTCTACTCGCCTCCGCAGGGCTTCGGGCCGCTGCTGCTGGGGACCGACAACGAGGGCCAGAGCGTGGTGGCCAACCTCGTGGTCGGCACCCGCACGTCGCTGCTCATCGGACTCTTGGCCGGAAGTATCGCCACCCTCATCGGACTGGCGATCGGGCTGATCGCAGGCTTCCGCGGTGGGTGGTTGGACGACATCTTGTCCGCCGTGACCAACGTGTTCCTGGTCATCCCGGGCATCGTGGTCGTGATCTTGTTCTCGATCGCACTGGACAACCGGAGCGTGTGGAGCCTCGCGGTGGTGATCGGAATCACCTCCTGGCCCTGGGTGGCCCGCGCCGTGCGCGCGCAGGCCAGCAGCGTGCGCAACCGTGAGCACATCGACGTGGCCCGGCTCTCCGGCGCGCGCTTCTGGTCCATCCTCGCCTGGGACGTCCTTCCCTACCTGTTGTCCTACGTGGTGATGGCGTTCGTGCTCCAGGTCGCCGGCGCCATCTTGTACGAGTCGACGCTGAGCCTGCTGGGCCTGGGGCCGGCCGGCTCCGTCAGCCTGGGCATCATGCTCTACTGGGCGCTCGTCTGGGGCGCGGTACGCCAGGGCGCCTGGTGGGCCTTTCTGCCGCCCACCCTCATGCTGACCATGATCGCCTTCTCCTTGCTGCTGCTGCAGTCGAGCCTCGATCAGGTGTTCAACCCGCGGCTGCGACGCGGACGGGCGGCCAAGAAGAAGGCCAAGGGTGCTGGCGGTGAGGTCGACGAGCCCATCGAAACCGGGCCGCCGACCCCCATCGGGGCCGGCGGGATGTTGGAACAGCCCATTTCGGCCGGGAAGGTCGAGCGATAGTGGGCAGCCTGGTCAACGCGCAGAACATCCGCGGCGTCTACTACACGCCCTCAGGCAAGGACATGGTCGCCGTCAACGACGTGTCGATCTCCATCGACGAGGGCGAAGTGCTCGGCCTGGCGGGCGAGTCGGGCAGTGGCAAGACGACGCTGGGCTCGATCATCTCGCTGACGGCCCGGCCCCCGCTGCACGTCGAGAGCGGTTCGCTCGAGGTCGACGGCAAGGTCCAGGAACTGGGTGACCACGTCAAGATCCCGCGGGCCTGGCGGGGAGCCGTGGTCTCGATGCTGCCGCAGGGTGCGATGAACTCGGTGAGTCCCACCGTCCGGATGCGCGACCTGGTCTGGGACGTGATGCGGTCCCACGAGAAGAACATCAAGAAGGACGAAGCCCTCGACCGGGCCAGGGACCGGATCAAGACGCTGGGCCTCCCGCCTCGCGTCCTGGACGCATATCCGCACCAGCTCTCGGGCGGCATGAAGCAGCGCACCGTGACGATCATCAGCACCTTGTTGAATCCGCGCCTGCTGATCGCCGACGAGCCCACGTCGGCTCTGGACGTGACGTCGCAGAAGATCTTGATCGAGATGCTGTTGGACATGCTGGAGAAGAAGATCATCAGCGGCGTCATCTTCATCACCCACGACCTACCGGTGCTGCGGACCGTGGCCACCAAGATCGCCGTGATGTACCAGGGCCAGGTCGTCGAGACGGGTCCGACCAAGCTCATGGTCGACGACCCCTCGCATCCCTACACCCAGGCCCTGCTGGGGTCGGTCCTGGCGCCGGAGCCCAAGTACAGCCACACCCGGATCGAGGGTATGGCCAAGTTCGACCGGGACAGCTTCCTCGCTCCGGCGGTGATCCGTTGAACACGAACGGGTTGAGAAGGGAGAACCGATGACCGAGCTGTACCGTGCCGATCACATCACGAAGACCTTCGGCCGGGGCAAGCACGTCGTGGAGGCGGTCAAGGACGTCAGCTTCTCCCTGGAAGAGGGAACGATCACCACCATCGTGGGTGAGAGCGGCTCCGGCAAGTCGACCGTCGCCCGCATGGTGCTCGGTCTGCTCCCCATCACCTCGGGCACCATCACCTTCAAGGGCAAGGACGTCACCAACCTCAGCGGGTCGGCCCAGTCGGCGTACTGGCGCGACGTGCAGGCGGTCTTCCAGGACCCGTTCTCCTCGTTCAACCAGTTCTTCACGGTCAAACGCTTGCTCTACCGTTCGATGCGGTTGCTGGACTCCAAGGTCGGCCAGGAACGGCTCGAGGAATCGCTCGGGCACGTCGGGATGGGTCTCGATGACCTCAACCGCTTCCCGCACCAGCTGTCCGGCGGTCAGCGTCAGCGGATCATGATCGCTCGAGCCCTGATGCTGCGGCCAAAACTGTTGATCGCCGACGAGGCTACGTCGATGCTCGACGCCTCACTGCGGGTGAACATCCTCAACGTGCTCAAGGACCTCCGTGACGAGACCGACACCACGGTGCTGTTCATCACGCACGACATCGGCCAGGCCTGTTACGTGGCCGACCGGGTGCTGGTGATGGAACACGGCGTGATGGTCGAACAGGGCGCGACCGACGAGGTCATCTTCAACCCGCAGCACGAATACACGAAGAGGCTGCTGGCCGACGTGCCGAAGCTGCACGAGGAGATGGAGCTGGAACCGCTGGCCGATACGCTAGCCGCCCAGCAGGCCGCGGGCGATCGGTAACAGTCCGAGCTGGCGGACCTGGTCGAAAGGGTCGCGAAGGTCGGTCTGTCCGCGGAATCGCCCTGGGGGCAGGCCGTAAACCGCGGCGAAGCGGCGTGAGAAGTGGTAGGGGTTGGCGAAGCCGCAGCGGTGAGCGATCTCGGCGATCGTGGCGTTGCTGCGCTGCAGGAGGATCGCCGCCCGCGCGAGGCGGATGATCTCTAGTGCGCGGGCCGGGCTGCAGCCGTACTCGGTACGGAAGATCCGGAACAGGTGACCGGTGGAGACCCCCGCGGCGGCCGCCAAGGCGGGCACCGGTATGGGAGTCAAGCCCCTGCGCCACTGGTTGCGGACCGCCTCCACCACGGCCCCGACCGCAGGGACCAGCGCACCCTCGGCCGGACCGAACGGTCCGGCGACGAACACGTCCAGCAGCACGCCGAGCAGTTGGTCGCTGCGTCGCCGCGCATCGGCTCCGGTCTGACCGGCCAGCTCCAACAGGTACTGGCAGAGCCCGTCGAGGAAGGGATGCGCAGCCATCGACCGGACCAGCGGCCAGCTCGGCTCGGGTGGCAGCGCGCCGGGGTCTTCGACGGCGAAGTGCACGTAGCCGTGCACGGTCTCGACGCTTACGTCCCAGCGGTAGAAATCGACAGCCCCAGGCCGGGCCAGCGCGAGGGCGCCGGGCCGCAACGGCTGGCTGAGCTCCGGCTCGGGCTCGGGCTGATCGGGAGTTGACCGCCGGCGCCAGGTCGCCGAACCACGCAGAATCCAGACGAACTCGTAGTCGGCGGAGCGCCGCGGCCCGTAGCTGGCGCCCGGTGGGTAGCTTGCCACCGCCACCGAACTGCCCGGCACCACAACCGGAAGTGATGTCATTTTCAGATATTAACCGGCGGTTTCCCGGCATTTACCTGCACCGTCGTTTCCTGCCAGGCTTGAACTGTGACTGCCGTACTACCCGCCACTGCCGTGACTCCCGCTGGGCTGCGCCTGTTCGAGACCGCCGACGCCGAATTCGCCCGGCACTACGCGGAGAACGGCTTCGCGCTGCTGGCCGACGGACTGAGTCCGAGCGAGGTCGCGGAGATCAACGCCGATGCTGTGCGCCTGTGCCGCGGCGACTTCGGCGACATCCGCTACGGCTATCGCGACGAACAGCCTGACGAGCGCCAGAGCAACCCGTTGGTGGCCCCGCCGGATCCAACGGATGAGGAACTCCTCCGGGACTACCTCTGCATCCACTACCCGCACAAGGTCTCCGAGGCGGCGCGGGCGGCCCTGCAGGCACCGCGGATCGTCGAGGGTCTCGTCCGCGTGATCGGTCCCAACGTCAAGGCGATGCAGTCGATGCTGTTCATCAAGTCGGAGGGCAAGCCCGGCCAGGCCTGGCACCAGGACGAGTTCTTCATCCCGACCCGGGACCGCTCGCTGACCGCGGTGTGGATCGCTCTGGACGACGCCACGGTGGAGAACGGCTGTCTGTGGGTGCTGCCCGGATCGCACCGGCGTGGGGTCATCTATCCGGCCCGCGAGCAGCTGGATCCCCGGTTCGACTGCACCACCGAATCCTTCGACTTCCCCTACACCGACGACCAGGCGGTGCCCGTGGAGGTCCCGGCTGGTACGGCGTTGATCTTCAATGGCTACCTGCTGCACCGCTCGCTGGAGAACTCCGGCCGGCACGGCTACCGCCGCGCCCTCGCCAACCACTACATGAGCGCGGAATCTCTGCTGCCATGGCGGGAACCGCGCAAGGGCGAGCACATGGCCATCGCCGACTTCCGCGACATCGTGCTGGTCGCGGGCGAGGACCCGTACGCCTACAAAGGCATCGAAGACATCAGTCGGCCCTTCTCGCGGCCTGATAAGGACGGTGGCTGCGACCGCTAGAAGGCACGAGACGAACAATGGGTAAGTCTGTGCACCGTGTTCGGTGCACAGACTTACCCAGTGTCGGGATGAACCTTAGGAACGGCCGGCGGCGGGCCCCTCGTCCTGGATTGCTTCGGCCTCCTCAGCCGACGTGTCGTCGCTGGGAGCCTCCTGGTTGCTAGTGGTCTCCTCACGCTCCTCGGTGTCACTCACCAGTTCCTCCGCCGGCGACTTTTCCGGAGTCTGCTCCGCGGGAGCGTCGGTCGCGGCCGGAGCGGGACTGGCAGCCGGCGCGGCCGGTGCGGTAGCCGCCGGCGCGCCTGCCGGTGCCGACTTCTTGGTCGCCGGTGTCCGAGCGCCAGTCTTGGCGTTGGCCTTGCGGGAATCCTCGAGCGACTCCGTGACCAGCTCGATCATGGCCATCGGGGCGTTGTCGCCCTTGCGGGGACCGACCTTGGTGATCCGGGTGTAGCCACCCTGGCGACCGTCGAAGCTCGGCGCGATCTCGGTGAACAGCTCGTGCACCACGCCCTTGTCCCGGACGGTGGTCAGCACCTGCCGCCGGGCGTGGATGTCACCGCGCTTGGCCTTGGTGATCAACTTCTCGGCCAGCGGCCGCAGTCGGCGGGCCTTGGCCTCGGTGGTGATGATCCGGCCGTGCTCGAACAGCTGGGTGGCCAGGTTCGACAGGATGAGCCGCTCGTGGGCGGGGCTTCCGCCGAGCCGAGCGCCCTTGGCAGGTTGTGGCATTCCTCGTTCTCCGATTCTTCTTGTCGGCCGGTAAGGCAGCGTGAGCGGAGCGAACTCCGGCCCCTGCGGCGAGCAGTGTCAGTACTGTCAGTACTGCTCGGTCTCGCTGAAGTCGGCGTCCTCTTCCTCGTCCAGGTCGTCGTAGCGGCCGATGGCGCTCAGCGGGTCGAAGCCCGGGGCGCTGTCCTTCAGCGACAGCCCCATCTCGTGCAGCTTCAGCTTGACCTCGTCGATCGACTTCGAACCGAAGTTGCGGATGTCGAGCAGATCCTGCTCGCTGCGGGAGACCAGCTCGGAGACCGTGTGGATGCCCTCCCGCTTCAGGCAGTTGTACGACCGTACGGTGAGGTTGAGGTCCTCGACCGGCAGGGCCAGATCGGCGGCCAGCTGCTCGTCGATCGGCGACGGGCCGATCTCGATGCCCTCGGCCTCGAGGTTGAGCTCACGGGCCAGGCCGAACAGCTCGACCAGGGTGCGGCCGGCCGAGGCGACCGCGTCGCGCGGCCGGATGGCCGGCTTGGTCTCCACGTCCAAGATCAGCTTGTCGAAGTCGGTGCGCTGCTCGACGCGGGTGGCCTCCACCTTGTAGGTGACCTTGAGCACCGGCGAATAGATCGAGTCGACCGGGATCCGGCCGATCTCGGCGTCGTAGCTCTTGTTCTGCACCGCGGAGACGTAGCCACGGCCACGCTCCACCACGAGCTCCATCTCCAGCCGGCCGTTGTCGTTCAGGGTGGCGATGTGCAGGTCGGGGTTGTGCACCTCGACGCCGGCGGGCGGAGCGATGTCGGCGGCGGTCACGGCGCCGGCACCGGCCTTGCGCAGGTACATGGTGACGGGCTCGTCCTCCTCGGAGGAGACGACCAGGCCCTTGAGGTTCAGGATGATCTCGGTGACGTCCTCGACGACGCCCTCGATGGTCGAGAACTCGTGCAGGTTGCCGTCGATCTTGATGCTGGTCACGGCCGCGCCCGGGATGGACGACAGCAGGGTGCGCCGCAGCGAGTTGCCGAGGGTGTAGCCGAAGCCCGGCTCCAGCGGCTCGATGACGAACCGGGAGCGATTGTCCTGGGCGAACTCCTCGGCCAGGGTCGGGCGCTGTGCGATGAGCATGTCGTTCTTCCTTCCCCGCGCTAACCGCTATTTGATAGCGCGGAACCGGTGGCGTATCCGACGCCGCCGGGCCTTGCCTACTTGCTGTAGAGCTCGACGATCAGCTGCTCGGAGACGTCGATCACGATCTGCTGGCGGGTCGGGAGCTGGTGGATCAGGATCCGCATCCTTTCGGGCAGGGCGTCCATCCAGCCGGGCACGTCACGCTCGGCGTGGGTCTCGCGGGCGATCACCAGCGGGAGCAGCTCGCGGGACTTCTCCGCGAACGTCGATGACGTCGTGCGGGCTGACCCGGTAGGACGGGATGTCCACCTTCTGCCCGTTGACCAGGAAGTGGCCGTGCGACACGAGCTGGCGCGCCTGGCGACGGGTCCGGGCGAAGCCGGCGCGGTAGACCACGTTGTCCAGCCGGGTCTCCAGGATCGCCAGCAGGTTGTCACCCGTCTTGCCCTGCATCCGGTTGGCCTCTTCGTAGTAGCGCCGGAACTGCTTCTCCAGCACGCCGTAGGAGAAGCGGGCCTTCTGCTTCTCGCGGAGCTGGAGGGAGTACTCCGACTCCTTGGTGCGGCCGCGGCCGTGCACGCCGGGCGGGTAGGGGCGCTTCTCGAACGCCTTGTCGCCACCGACCAGGTCAACCCCCAGCCGACGCGACTTCTTGGTCATGGGACCGGTGTAGCGAGCCATGTTTTCCTTCAGTCCTTGATCGATTCATCGGGCGGGGGTCAGACGCGCCGGCGCTTGGGCGGGCGGCAGCCGTTGTGCGGTACGGGGGTCACGTCGGAGATCGCGCCGACCTCGAGACCGACCGCGCCGAGCGAGCGGATCGCGGTCTCGCGGCCCGAGCCGGGACCCTTGACGAACACGTCGACCCGCTTCATGCCGTGCTCCATGGCCCGCCGGCCGACCGCCTCGGCGGCCATCTGCGCCGCGTACGGGGTGGACTTGCGGGAGCCCTTGAAGCCGACCGTGCCGGCCGAGGCCCAGGCGATGACCGCCCCGGTGGGATCGGTGATCGAGATGACGGTGTTGTTGAACGTGCTCTTGATGTGAGCGTGGCCGGCGACCACGTTCTTCTTCTCCTTGCGGCGGACCTTCTTGGCGCCGGTGTTGCGGCCTGCAGTAGCCATGAGTCTTCGAATTCTCCTGTGTCTCTACCCGCTGCGTCAGCGGGCCTTCTTCTTGCCGGCGACGGGCTTGCGCGCGCCCTTGCGGGAACGGGCGTTGGTGCGAGTGCGCTGACCCCGGACCGGCAGGCCGCTGCGGTGACGGCGCCCCTGGTAGGAGCCGATCTCGACCTTGCGACGGATGTCGGAGGCCACCTCACGGCGGAGGTCGCCTTCGATCTGGTAGTTGGCCTCGATCCAGTCGCGGAGCGCTACCAGCTGCTCGTCGGTCAGTTGGTGGACACGGAGGTCGCCACTGATCTCGGTGGCGGCGAGGGTCTGCAGGGCGCGGGTCTTACCGACGCCGTAGATGTAGGTGAGGGCGATCTCCAGCCGCTTCTCGCGGGGCAGATCGACACCGATGAGACGGGCCATGCGTTGGTACGTACCTTTCGGTCGTTCCGACGTCCCGTGACTGCGCTGCAGGGATCTCGTGGCGGAGGTGTCTGGTGTGATGCGTCCCTCCTCCTGCACTCAACAGGTGAGGGCCTCGGCCTCCGACCGAGGGTGGGCCCGGAGACACGTCCGGGTTGCGATCACACTTTTCGTGGGTCTTGACGATCTGAAGTTGTCTTGCGCCGGCCGCTCAGAAACTCAGCCCTGACGCTGCTTGTGCCGCGGGTTCTCGCAGATCACCATCACGCGACCGTGCCGGCGGATCACCTTGCACTTGTCGCAGATCTTCTTGACGCTCGGCTGGACCTTCATCGAGCTCTTTCTGCTTGGGCGCCGCGCACGACAACGAAGTCGAGCGCAGGCGATGGTGGGACTACGGGATGACTACTTGTGCCGGTAGACGATGCGACCGCGGGTCAGGTCGTAGGCGGAGAGTTCGACGACCACCCGATCGGCGGGCAGGATGCGGATGTAGTGCTGGCGCATCTTGCCACTGATCGTCGCCAACACCTTGTGACCGTTGGCCAGCTCGACGCGGAACATCGCGTTCGGCAAGGCCTCGACCACGGTGCCCTCGAGTTCGAGTGCACCCTCCTTCTTCGCCATAACCCTCTATCACTAGTTGAACGCACGCAACGACCACCGGCATAGTTGGCCGACCGTTGAGTCTACGCGAAGCCGCTGGGCAACCCAAATTCCACCGGCGAGCGTCGTCAGGCGGACAACGCGCCGGCATCAGAGGGTGGCCAGGCCCTGCTTACGCTCCTTGTAGAGCTCGACGCTCTCGCGCAGCGCCTTGAGGATGTAGGCGGGGAAGTCGAGGCCCTGCCGGTGCGCCCACAGCAGGCGCTGCTCGACCCGGCCGACCTCGCGGGCGTACCCCTCCAGGTTGCTGTCCAGCCCCAGGTCGACCATCAGACCGCCCATGTCGGCCTTGTAGGTCTTCATGGCGTTGGTGCCGACCAGGTTGTACGAGCGCTCGCGCAGCACCCGGGTGAGGAACAGCTGCCACGGCTTGAGCACACGGTCCTGGATCATGGCGGTGGCCGACATCTGGTAGAAGGCGAAGTGGCCGGGCTCCTGCTGCTTGATCGGGGTGATGATCGTCTCGGCGATCGCCTCCTCGCCCATCTGCTTCATGCCGGTGTTGATCTGGTTGTACGCCAGGACGGCCTGCCGCTCGGTGCTCGCGCCGGTCAGGAAGTACATCAGCTTGGCGATCTCCTGGATCGGTTTCAGGCTCGCCAGCGCACCGAGGATCTTGATCTTGAACGACACGTCGAGGTGGGGCGTCGCCGGCGTCCGGCCGAGATCTTGCTGGAGCCGATCGAGGATCAGCCCGTGCTGGATCTCCTGCGGCTGCCACACGTCGGCGTAGAAGGTCTTGTTGGTCTCGTCGACGTCGGGCAGCAGGACCAGCAGTTCCAGCACGTTGCGGTCGACCTCGAGCTCGACCCGCGCCAGGTAGTCGATGACGTGCCCGTAGCGGTCGGCCACCCGCTGCGGGTTCTTGATCGAGCGGTCCACCGAATCCAGGTCGATCGGAGGGTACAGCTCACCCAATCGCTGAACATGCTCAGCGATCTTCTGCTGGGTGATGTGTTGCCGAGGCACGCTTGAGTTTATCGACGGCGAACGAGCGCGGACAAAGTTTCGCCGCTGTGGCGTTTCACACAGTTAGGGTACCCAAACCAACCGGTCCTCGGTGCCGAATTAGCGCCAAGGAAACTTCGCTCACGCGTTCACAACAAGATGACCAGCAAGATGGCGATCAGCGCGATGACCCCGGCGAGCACGCCCACCGCCAGCACGGTCAGCTGGGTGGCGCTGCGGCCGGTGCTGAGCTGACCTGGTGCCGCGTTGCCCCCCGTCGTGACGATCGCCGGGTTCTGGTGCGTCGGCAACGGCGGCAGACCTTGTACGACCGGTAACAGCTCCCCCATCCGCTGGGCGGCGAAGAGCCGATCGAGCCGTTGGGAGTAGTCTCCCGCGTCCAAGGCGCCGGCCTCGTATGCGGAGTTCAGTCGAACGCTCAGCTGATTGCGCTCACCCTCGGTCACCGGGGCGTCGGGCGTGCTGCGGTACGGCGAACTGATCGGCACCTCACTCACCGGGCCAGCGTACCGGCGGCGGGCGCCGCTACAACCGGCTCGGCAGCCCGAAGACCTCGAACAGGCTGGTGTCGAAGTAGCAGGTGACGTGAGCCACGCGGCCGGCGCGAAGGTGGAGCTGCTGCAGCTGGAAGGATCGATGAACCCCGTCGAGCCCGCGCATGTAGAGGGCCAAGGCCGGTTGCCCGTTCGCCGACGTGCGGAGCATCCGCTGGTCCCCCGGACCCTCGGCCGGGCAGTAGGAGGTGACCAGGGTGCGGATGGCCTCGTGGCCGCGGTACCAAGCGACGAACGGCGGCATCTCCCAGACCGCATCGGCGGTGAGGAGCGAGACGATCCGGTCGACGTCGTAGCTCTCGAAGGCGGCGACGTAGGCGTCGAGAAGCTCGGCGTCGTGCTGATCACCGTCGGCCGCGGGCGAGCTCAGATCGACCTTGGCCAGATGGGCACGGGCGCGCTGCAGACTGCTGTTGACCGCCGCCACGGACGTCTGCAGCGTCTGGGCGACCTCGCTGGCGTGCCAGGCCAGGACGTCACGCAGGATCAGGACCGCCCGCTGCTGCGGGGTCAGGTGCTGGAGGGCGGCCACGAACGCCAGCCGGACGCTCTCCCGGGTGACGACCTCCCCGGCCGGATCCTCGGGATTGCTGCCCCAGACCACGTCATCGGGGAGGGGCTCCAGCCAGGGCACCTCGTTACGGATCTCCAGGGTGCCGCTCGGCCCCCCGCTCGGGGCACCGATGCCGGTCGGCAGCAGCCGACGGTGTTTGCTGGTGAGGGCCGTCAGGCACACGTTGGTGGCGATCGAATACATCCAGGTCCGCAGCGACGACCGGTTCTCGAAGCCGTGGTAGGCCCGCCAGGCGCGCAGGTAGGTCTCCTGCACCAGATCCTCGGCGTCGTGCACCGAGCCGAGCATCCGGTAGCAGTGCGCGGTCAGCTCGCCGCGCAGCGGTTCGACCAGCTCGAGGAAGGTGTCGTCTACCGAGGTCAGGGTGGTCATCCAGACGAATCTAGCGAGCACCCGATGAGGAACGGAAGAGTGCGCGGTCTGATCCGGTGACGTCCCCTCGCGGCGGGACGTTCGCGACCCCGGAAGGTGCCCATGCGTCGGATGATCTTCATCAACCTGCCGGTCCGCGACCTCGCAGTCATCGACGGACTTCTACACCGGACTGGGTTTCACGCTCAACCCGATGTTCTCCGACGACTCGTGCAGCTGCATCGTGATCTCCGACGAGATCTACGTCATGGCCCTGCGCGCCGATCGGTTCGCCGACTTCGTCGCCGGGCCCGTCGGAGACGCCCGGCAGGCGACGACGGTGATCAACTGCCTGTCGGCGGAGAGCAGGGCGGAGGTGGATGCCTTGGTGGCCAAGGCGCTGGCCGGTGGCGGGCAGCCGTGGCTGGACAAGATGGAGGACGGCCCGATGTACGGCCACAGCTTCGCCGACCCCGACGGCCACGCCTGGGAGGTGCTGTACATGGAGATGCCGCGACCGCCGCTGACGTTCCCTTCGAGCCGGTCGAACTTGGCTGACGGCGACACTGACCGCCTCGAAGGCTCGAAGATGTGACGGGTACGCGAGACGTGAATTCATCGCTTGTTGAATTCTTGCGTCTCGAGCCATACCGTTGGGTCATGGACCTGCTGGTCGACTTCGCGGAGATCGATCGAGGCATGCTGGACGCGGTCGGCGGCAAGGGGCTCAACCTGGGCCTGCTCGTCGGCTGCCGACCTACCGGTTCCGGATGGATTCTGCGTCTCCACGCGGGCCTACCGTTCGGTGATCGCCGACCGGCTCGACGCCCTGATCGTCGAGTTGGCCGGAGCGGACGCGGAGCGACTGGGATCAGCTGGCGGCCGACGCTCGCGACGTGGTCCTGTCGAGTCCGTGCCGGTTGAACTGGCCGACGCCATCTCGCACCCGGTACGCCGCCCTCGGCAGCTCGACACACGCCGGTCGCCGTACGCTCCTCCGCGACGGCCGAGGATCTTCCCACCGCGAGCTTCGCCGGCCAGCAGGACACCTATCTGAACGTGCGTGGGCGCCGACGCGGTGCTGGACGCCGTACGACGCTGCTGGGCGTCGCTGTGGACCGAGCGCGCCGTGGTGTACCGCAACACCAACGGCATCGACCACCGCACGGTGGCGCTCGCGGTGGTCATCCAGCGGATGGTCGACGCACGAGGTGGCCGGCGTGCATGTTCACCGCCGATCCGGTGACCGGCAGCCGAAGCCACACGGTGATCGACGCCAGCCCCGGTCTGGGCGAGGCCGTGGTGTCCGGGGCGGTCAACCCCGACCGGTTCGTGGTGGTCTCCGCGACCGGCGAGGTCGTGGAGCAGAGACTCGGCGACAAACGAGTGGCGATCCGCAGTCGGGACGGGGGCGGCACCGAACGCGTCGCCCGCGGCGGCGACGCCGACGCCGCGTGTGTCACCGACGACCAGATCACGGCGCTGGTCCGGTTGGGGCAGCGCGTGCAGGCCCACTTCGGCTCGCCGCAGGACACCGAATGGGCGATCGACGCCGACGGTCGGCTCTGGCTGACCCAGGCCCGACCCATCACCACCCTGTATCCGGTGCCGGCCACCGCCCAGCCCGGAACCCGGGCCTTTCTCTGCATGAGCTTGGCGCAGGGTCTGACCCGGCCGATCACGCCGATGGGCCTCGCCGCCTACCGCATGATCGGCTCGGCCGTCACCTCGCTGGTGGGCCGCCCGCCCGCCGACGCGCACGCCGGGCCGGGCGGCTTGGCCGTCACCGGCCAGCGGCTCTTCGTCGACATCACCCCGGTCCTGCAACACCACCGGTCGCGACGCATCGCGCAGACGCTCGCGGGGGTGATGGAGGCCCGCACCAAGTCGGTGCTCGTCGCGCTGGCCGACGATCCCCGGTTCCCCGTGCATCGAGTCCTCCTCGCCGGCCCCGATCGTGGCGAAGCTCTTCTGGGTCTCCAAGCTCCCGCTCCGCGTGGTGGCCGCGGCGGTCAGCCCCGCTCTGGCCTACCGCGGGCTGGCGCGGCTCGAGCGCCGGCTTCGTCGGCGGCTCCGCGTGCCGGCGGACGCGACGCCCGGCCAGCGCCTCGACTTCGTCGAACGCCGCCTCGGCACCGACACCTTCATCCTCATGCCGAAGGGGGTCGGGTACGCGCTCGCCGGGTTCGCCGCGTCTGGCACTGGCCCGCAGGCTGCTCCGCGGCCACGCCCGATCCCGAGGAATGGCAGACCGTGCTGCGCGGCCTGCCCCACAACGTGACGACCGAGATGGACCTCGAGCTGTGGTCGTTGACCCAGCGGATCCGCGCGGACCGGCCGTCGGCGGCGGTGTTCGTCGAGGAGTCGGTGGCCGAACTCGGCCGGCGCTTCCGGGCCGGTCTGCTGCCCGCCGTCGTCGCAGCACGGCCTGGCCGAGTTCTTGTCCACGTACGGGCATCGGGCCGTCGCCGAGATCGACCTCGGCATGCCGCGCTGGTCCGAGCAGCCCGAGCACCTCCTCGGCGCGATCGCCAACTACCTCCGGCTCACCGACCCCGAGCTCGCGCCGGACCGCCTGTTCGCCCGGGGAGCGGCGGAGGCGGAGCAGGCGGTCGCCGAGCTGACCCGGCGCGCGTACGAGCTCGGGCCGCTCCGCGGTCGCCTGGTCGGGCTCGCTCTCCGGCGCACCCGGCAGTTGGTCGGCCTTGCGGGAATCGCCGAAGTTCCTGTTGGTCCTGAGCCTCGCCGCGCCTTCGCCACCAGCTGGGCCGGGTCGGGGCGGCGGCCGCGTCGGCCGGAGCGATCGAGGCGCGCCGACGACATCTTCTGGCTCGACCTGCGGGAGGCCCGCCGGGCCCTGAACGGCGAGCCGTTCGCCGACGTGGTCCGCGAGCGCCGGGCGGCGTACGAGCAGGAGCTGCGGCGCCGCCACATCCCGCGCATCCTGCTCTCGGACGGCACCGAGCCGGAGGCGGTCGGCCGGTCGGCGGCGGCCGCCGGCGGCCTCGCCGGAAGTCCGGCGTCGCCGGTTCGGTCACCGGCACGGCCCGGGTGGTCCTCGACCCGGTCGGCGCCCACCTGGAGCCCGGGGAGATCCTTGTCGCCCCGTCGACCGACCCGGGGTGGACGCCGCTGTTCCTGACCGCCGGTGGGCTGGTCATGGAGATGGGCGGGTCCAACTCGCACGGCGCCGTGGTCGCCCGCGAGTACGGCATTCCCGCCGTGGTCGGCGTTCCGGACGCCACGTCGCTGATCCGCACCGGGCAGACCATCACGGTCGACGGAGCGTCGCCGGTCGCTGCGATGTCCCACTAGCTCCGGCGGATCTCCCGACGTCGCGAGTTTCGAGCTGCGGTTCCTCCACGATGTCTCTCGTGGAGGGTGCGTCCGAAGAGCCGCGGTCACGGAGGGCGGTGGCCCCGTCGAGGAGCTTGGCGTCTCGTCGACCCTGGTCGTCGCGGCCGGATCGTGGCCGTCGACGGCAGGAGCGGATCCGGTAAGACCACTCGCCGAGCAACTGCGCGTGTCGTTCGGTCGTCCCGTCGTCCACACCGACGACGTGGCCTGGCACCACTCGTTCTTCGACTGGACCCAGCTGCTCATCGACGGCGTACTGCGCCCGCTGCGCGCCGGCAGTCGGTGCTACCGAATGTCCGGCTGGATGGCACGACGTCGGTCAGTGCCGGGCGGATCGAGCGGTGACACGTGGCGGCGTGACGCCTGGTGGACCGCGTCGGCCGCGGACCTGCCGAATCCAGCGGGCGTGCTCGACGGCGGGACCAGCGGCCGCGTTCTCAGCCGGCACGAGCCGTCCGCGCAGCGCCGTGGGCGCTGCGGCGATCGTCTCGGCACGCCCGTGCTCGCCGCCGATCGCGTACGCGAGGTGGTGCTGGGCTCGCTCGATCCGGCTGGGGAGCTCAGCCCGGCAGCGGGGCCGGATCCGTGTGACGGTCGAGGGCCTCGAACACCCGCGACGACACCTCCTGGACGGTGCCCAGCCCGTCGACCCTGACCAGCAGGCCGCGGCCCTCGTACAGCTCCAGCAGCGGTGAGGTCTCCTCGAGGTACTTCTCCTGCCGGACCCGGATCGCGTCCTCGGTGTCGTCCTCGCGCCCCTCGATCTCGGCCCGTCGGAGCAGCCGGACGATGACCTCCTCCATCTCGGCCTCGAGCGAGATCACGGCGTCCAGCCGGTGGCCCTGCTCCTCCAGCACGCGCGTCCAGCGCGTCCACCTGATCGACGGTGCGCGGGTAGCCGTCCAGCAGGAAGCCGCGCTCGACGTCCGGCATGGGTCAACCGGTCGGCGACGATCGCGTTGGTGATCTCGTCGCTGACGTACCCACCGGCCGCCATGATCCGCTGGACCTCCATCCCGAGCGGCGTCTGGTCCCGGACGTTGGCCCGGAAGATGTCGCCGGTGGAGATGGCCGGGATCTCGTAGTGCTCGCCGATCAGCTTGGCCTGAGTGCCCTTTCCCGCGCCGGGCGGGCCCATGATGAGGAGTCGCATCAGCGCAGGAACCCTTCGTAGTTGCGTTGTTGGAGTTGGCTCTCGATCTGCTTCACGGTGTCGAGGCCGACGCCGACGATGATGAGGATCGACGTGCCGCCGAAGGGGAAGTTCTGGTTGGCGTTCAAGAAGATGAACGCGACCGACGGCAACAGCGCGATCAGCCCGAGGTAGAGCGCCCCGGGGAAGGTCAACCGGGACAGCACGAAGGCCAGATAGTCCTGGGTCGGCCGGCCCGCCCGGATGCCGGGGATGAAGCCGCCGTACTTCTTCATGTTGTCGGCGACCTCTTCGGGGTTGAACGTGATCGCCACGTAGAAGTAGGCGAAGAACACGATCAGCAGGAAGAACGTGACCATGTAGATCCAGTGGTCACCGCGCACGAAGTAGGTCTGGATCCAGCTGGCCGCGGGCGAGTCCGGCTGGAACTGGGCGTAGAGGGCCGGGATGTAGAGCAGCGAGCTGGCGAAGATGACCGGGATGACGCCGGCCTGGTTCACCTTGATCGGGATGTACGTGGTCGAGCCGCCGAACATCCGCCGGCCGACCATCCGCTTCGCGTACTGCACCGGGATCCGGCGCTGCGACTGCTCGATGAAGATGACGCCGGCCATCACGATGAGACCGAGCCCGCAGACCAGCAGGAACACCAGCCAGCCGTTGGCCCCGGGCCGGGCCACCTTCAGGCCCCACAGCGCGCTCGGGAAGGTGGCCGCGATCTGGGTGAAGATCATGACCGACATGCCGTTGCCGATGCCCCGCTCGGTGATGAGCTCGCCCAGCCACATGATGACGCCGGTGCCGGCGGTCATGGTCAGGATCATCACGACCACGGGGAAGATGCTCTTGTCGTAGACCAGGCCTGGGCACCCGACGAACAGCTGGTCGTTGACGGCGAGGGTGACGAACGCGGTGGAGTTGAGCACCGCGAGCACGAGGGTCAGGTAGCGGGTGTACTGGGTGATCTTCGTCTGCCCCGACTGACCCTCCTTCTTGAGGGTCTCCAGCCGCGGGATGACGACCGTGAGCAGCTGCAGGATGATGCTCGCGGTGATGTAGGGCATGATGCCCAGCGCGAAGATGGCCAGCTGCAGCAGCGCCCCGCCGGAGAACAGGTTGATCAGGGAGTAGAGACCCTGCTGGTCCCCCGTGGTCGCCTGCCGGAGACAGAAGTCGACCTGCCGTACGTTGACGTTCGGAGTCGGGATGATGGATCCGAGCCGGAAGATGGCCAAGATGCCGAGGGTGAAGAAGATCTTCTTCCGCAGATCCGGCGAGCGGAACGCGTTGGCGAACGCGGCGAGCACCCGTGCCCTCCCTTTCCGGCTGACGATCCCTGCGAGTCCACACCGACTATTACGCGCACGGACCGGCCCCGAGATTACCAACAACCAGCCAAGAACCCCTCATCGTCGCCGAACGGGCTGGTTCCAGGACCGCCGATCCCGCCGACGAGGCCGGCCAGCGGTGCGATTCGGTTGCTTCGAGCCGACCGGCAAGCAACCGGTTCGCACCACTCGCTAGCGCGGAGAGGAGGCTGCGGGACTACGATCGAGCAACCTGGCGGATCCAGGCGTAGACCCGGTCCTCCCAGACCAGCTGGCCCAGGCCGGCGCAGTGGCCACCCGCCCCCTCGGCGGCGCTCAGCTCGAGGAGGGTGGCGGGCGCGCTCATCGCCGCGATCAGGCTCGGACCGCCACCGCCGGCGAAGTCGCCCTCGCACTCGACCGCGAGGGTCGGACAGGTGATCTGGTCCGCCACGTCGAGCATCGTGTACTTCCGGATCTCCTCGAAGTACGCCTCGACGCTGTCCAGTCCGTGCGCCGCCATCCGGCTGCCGAAGAACTCGGCCCGCTTCGGGTCGACCTTCATCTGCAGCTCCGAGACCGGGACGGCCACCTTGCCGACCACGCCCTCCGGGAGGTGCGCGGCCATGTTCGGTTGGGCCGGATCGCACACCAGGGCCGCCAGGCGGTGCTCGAACGCGGCCGCACGCGGGCGCCAGGTAGCCGGCGAAGGATCGACCGATCAACACGAGTTGGGCAGGGTCGACGTCGTCTCGGGCGAGCAGGTGGTCCACCCAGGGCGTGAGCGTCAGTTCGAACTCGGGCCGGAAGTACAACCGCTGGAGGATCAGCGCCGCCCCTTGACCGGGTCCTTCGAAGGTGAGCGCGGAGAAGCCCTGACGAACCGCCGCCATGGCGAACACGTGGGCTTCCTCGGCGGTGGAGTCGTATCCGCAGGGCAGCAACACGGTCGGGCGCTTCTCGCCGGCGGCTCCGGACCGGTAGAAGAAGCCCTTCAGTTCCCCGTCCTGTGGTCTGCACGCGGCACGCCTCGACGGAGATGTCGAGCAACGGGCGAGCGGCCTCGAAGCACTCCACGTGCTTGCGGTACGCATCGAGCAGGCGCGGGTCCGCCAGGTCGTGGCGCAGGAAGAAGTACGCCTGCCGGTAGTACTCGGAGGCCCGCAGGTAGGCGCTGCACCGCGACGGCCCGCTGAGCTGCTCGGCCTGCTGCCGCACGTCGTCGGCCCGGGAGGACCAGCCGTCGTACCAGCGGTCGGCGTCGGCCTTGCCGATGCTCGCGGGCGGTGGCCATCGCCTCGCCGAGATCGGCCGACAAGGCGGGAGCCTTGTACAGGGTCCGCTCGAGTTGGCCGTCGTAGCTCTCGTCGCTGAAGACCAGCGTCCGTCGCTTGCTCACGGAGGTCAATTGTTGCGCATGGCCGCAGCCTCACGGCAGCCGTGCCACCATCGTTTCGTGCAGCAAGCTCGGCCCACCCCGGCAAGCTCGCGCCGCTTCCTGCTGGCCATGATCGACGGTGGCGGCACTGTACCCCCGGCACTCGGACTCGCCCGCCGATTGGTCGGCCGCGGTCACCAGGTTCGGGTGCTGGCCGATCCAACGGTCGCAGCCGACGCCGAAGCGGCCGGGTGTTCCTTCACGCCGTGGCGGGATGCGCCCCACTTCACGACACGCGAGGAGCAGACGGCCATCATCGCGGCCTTCGAAGGCAGACGGCCCATCCGCGCAATCAAGGCCGTCCGAGGGTTTCTGGGACCCGGAATGACCGGACGGTACGCCCACGAGGTCGTCGACACGGCGCAGGAGTTCGGAGCGGATGCCGTCCTCGCGGAGAGCGCGCTGCCCGGGATCGTCATCGGCGCCTTGGCCACCGGGCTTCCCACCGCCGCCTTGATGGCCAATATCTACCTGCGGCCGACGACGGGATTCCCGCTGATGGGCACGGGTTGGTTGCCGGCGCGAGGGCTGCCCGGCCGGGCACGAGATTGGCTGGTTCCCGCCGCAGCCCGGTGGGTGCTGGCCCGTACGCTTCCCCGGGTCAACGCGGTGCTGGTCGACCACGGACAGCCACCGCTGAGAGAGTTCCTCGAACTCCTCGACCGGTGCGACCGCGTCCTGGTCATGACGAGCCCGTCCTTCGACTTCGCCGTCCCGCACCTGCCACGCAACGTTTCCTACGTCGGACCGCAGCTCGACGACCCCGAATGGGCGAGTCAGCTGTCCTGGCGGCGCCGCGGCACCGAGCCACTCGTGTTGGTCGCCACCAGCTCGATCTACCAGCGACAAGCCGATCTGCTGCGGCGAACCGCACGTGCCCTGGGGCGCCTGCCGGTCCGTGGTGTGGTGACCACGGGGCGCGCGGTCGACCCTCGGGAGATCCCGGCCCCGCCGAACGTCGAGGTCCTGCAGGCCGCGCCACACCGCCGCCTCCTGGCCGAGCCTCCGTCGTGGTCACCCACGCCGGTCACGGCACCGTTTTGAAGACGTTGGCGGCCGGGGTGCCGCTGGTCTGCATGCCGATGGGCCGTGATCAAAAGGACAACACCGTTCGCGTCCTGCGGCTGGGCGCCGGTGTTCGGATCCGCCAGTCGTCGACGCCGGTACAGATCGCGGCCGCCATCAGCACTGTCCTGAACGACGCCCGTCACACCGCGGCCGCACGGGGTTTCGCGCAGGTCCTGGCGTCCGAAGCCGCGAGCTCACCGAGTGCTGCCGACGAGGCGGAGGCCTTGCTGGGTCGACAACGGCCTGCGTGAGGCTTGTCGAGCAGCGGGACCTGTTGCAGGGGATGCATGCTGCTCCCACCAACAGAGTGAAGGATCCGACCGCGACTACGCGGCCACATCGTTCGCGTTGTCGTGCGGATGGTGCCGGGCGGGCCCGGACGCGGTATCAGACCTCGGTGGTGCTCCCGCCGGCGGCGGCGATCTTCTCCTTGGCCGAGGCCGAGAAGGCGTGGGCGCTGACCTGCACCGCCACCGAGATCTCGCCGTTGCCGAGCACCTTGACCAGCTGCCCGGCGCGGACGGCCCCGGCGGCGACCAACTGGTCGACACCCACGGTCCCACCTTCGGGAAAGAGATTCGACAGGCGATCCAGATTCACGATCTGGTAGGTGGTGCGGAACGGGTTCGTGAAGCCGCGCAGCTTGGGCACACGCATGTGCAGCGGCATCTGCCCACCCTCGAAGTTCTCGGGCATGTTCTTGCGAGCCTTGGAGCCCTTGGTGCCCCGGCCGGCGGTCTTGCCGCGCCTGCCGCCCTCGCCGCGACCCACCCGGATCTTGGCCGTCTTGGCGCCCGGCGCCGGGCGCAGGTGATGAACCTTCAGCGCCATCTCACTCCACCTCCTCGACGGTGACCAGATGGGTCACCTTCGCGATCATGCCGCGAACCGCAGGACGATCCTCGTGCGCGGCCACGTCGCCGATGCGACGCAGGCCGAGACTCCGCAGGGTCTCCCGCTGGTTCGGCTTGCTGCCGATGCCGGACTTCACCTGGCTGACTTTGAGCCGGGTCATCCGACCGGCTCCCTACGCGCGCGCAGCAGCGCCGCCGGGGTCACGTCCTCGACGGTCTTGCCGCGGCGGGCGGCCACTTGCTCCGGCTGCTCCAGGCTCTGCAACGCCTCAACGGTGGCGTGCACCACGTTGATGGCGTTCGCCGACCCCAGCGACTTGGCGAGCACATCGTGCACTCCGGCACACTCCAGCACGGCGCGGGCCGAGCCACCGGCGATCACACCGGTACCCGGGGACGCCGGACGCAGCAGCACCACACCGGCCGCCTTCTCACCCTGTACGGGATGCGGGATGGTGCCCTGGATCCGTGGCACGGTGAAGAAGTGCTTCTTGGCCTCCTCGACACCCTTGGCGATCGCCGCGGGCACCTCCTTGGCCTTGCCGTATCCGACGCCGACGGTGCCGTCGCCGTCCCCCACCACGACGAGCGCGGTGAAGCTGAACCGACGACCACCCTTCACGACCTTCGCCACCCGATTGATGGCGACAACCCGTTCGATGTAGTTGCTCTTCTCACCGGCCTGGCCACGACGATCGTCACGGCCGCGACGGTCGCCACCCGCACCGCCACCGCGGCGCTGGCTTCCACTCATATCGCTCTACCTGTCTCTCTTGATCGTCAGAATCCGAGGCCGCCCTCGCGGGCCCCATCGGCCAGGGCCGCAATGCGGCCGTGGTACTTGTGGCCGGCCCGGTCGAACACCACGTTCGCCACCCCGGCCGCCTTGGCGCGCTCGGCCACCAGCCCGCCGACGTGCTTGGCCTTCTCGGTCTTGTCGCCGTCGACTGAGCGCATGGTGCCCTCCATCGACGAGGCGGACGCCAGCGTACGGCCTTGCGTGTCGTCGATGACCTGGGCGGAGATGTGCTTCGCCGAGCGGGTGACGACCAGGCGCGGACGATCCGCGGCGCCGAACACCTTCTTGCGCCCGCGGAGCTGCCGGCGTAGCCGCGACGCCGTCCGAGCGGCCGTGCCCTTGCGGGCAGACAGGGATACAGCCATGCCTACTTACCAGCCTTTCCAACCTTGCGACGGACTCGCTCGCCCGAGTACCGAACACCTTTGCCCTTGTACGGCTCGGGCTTGCGCAGCTTGCGGATGTTGGCCGCAACCTCACCGACCTGCTGCTTGTCGATCCCCTGGACCACGAACCGGGTCGGCGCTTCGACCACGAAGGTGATGCCTTCGGGCGCGGTCACCCGGACCGGATGGCTGTAACCGAGAGCGAACTCCAGCTCGGTCGGACCCTTGGCCACCACGCGGTAGCCGACCCCGACGATTTCCAGCCGCTTCTCGTAACCCGCGGTGACCCCGGTGACCATGTTCGCGACCAGGGTGCGGGTCAGCCCGTGCAGGGACTTGCTCACCCGCTCGTCGTCGGGACGCGTGACCTCCAGCTCGCCGCTCTCGGCCCGCCCGATCCTGATCGGCTCGACCACCGTGTGCTGCAGTGTGCCCTTGGGGCCCTTGACCGAGACCTGCCGGCCGTCGAGGGTCACCTCGACGCCCGACGGGACAGGAATCGGCATCCTGCCAATGCGTGACATCTTCTATTCCTCGTCTTCTATTCCTCGTGGTCTCGCTCGGCAATCACCAGACGTAGGCGAGGACTTCCCCGCCTACCTTCTGGCGGTGGGCCTGTTTGTCGGTCAGCAGTCCGGTGGACGTCGAGATGATCGCGATACCGAGGCCACCGAGCACCTTGGGCAGCCCGGTCGACTTCGCGTACACCCGCAGCCCCGGCTTCGAGATGCGCCGGACGCCGGCCAGCGACCGCTCCCGGTTCTGGCCGTACTTGAGCGTGATCGACAAGCTCTTGCCGACCTCGCCCTCGGACGGCTCGTTCACCTCGAACCCGGCGATGTAGCCCTCGGAGGCGAGGATCTCGGCGATGCCGACCTTGATCTTGCTGTGCGGCATCACCGCGGTGTCGTGGTACGCCTGACTGGCGTTCCGCACCCGCGTCAACATGTCCGCAATCGGATCCGTCATGGTCATGGTCTGTGCTACTTCTCTCTCGGCCGGTTTCCCGTGCAGGACCTGTTCCGTTGGTTCGTGGTTACCAGGAGGACTTGGTGATGCCGGGCAACTCGCCCTTGTGCGCCATCTCTCGAAGGCACACCCGGCAGAGGCCGAACTTGCGGTAGACCGCCTTGGGGCGGCCGCACTTCTGGCAGCGGGTGTAGGCCCGCACCGCGAACTTCGGCTTGCGCGCCTGCTTCACCTTCAGCGCTGTCTTCGCCATGTGATTCCTGTCCTCAGTTCTCGCGGAAGGGGAAACCCAGGTGCCGCAGCAGGGCCCGCCCCTCGTCGTCATTGGTCGCCGTCGTCACGAAGGTGATGTCCATCCCCCGCGTACGGTCGATCCGGTCTTGGTTGATCTCGTGGAACATGGCCTGCTCGTTGAGCCCGAACGTGTAGTTGCCGCGGCCGTCGAACTGCTTGGGCGACAGGCCGCGGAAGTCACGGATCCGCGGCAGGGCCAGGGTCAGCAGCCGGTCGGCGAATTCCCACATCCGGTTGCCACGCAGGGTCACGTGGGCCCCGATGGGCATGCCCTCGCGCAGCTTGAACTGGGCGATCGACTTCCGGGCGCGGGTCATCTGCGGCTTCTGCCCCGTGATGGTCGCCAGGTCCTTCATCGCACCGTCGATCAACTTGGAGTCCCGAGCCGCCTCGCCGACGCCCATGTTGACCACGATCTTGACCAAGCCGGGGATCTGCATGACGTTCGCGAAGTCGAACTCGGTGCGCAGGGCCGGGGCGATCTCGTCGCGGTAGCGCTGCTTGAGCCGCGGCACGTAGATCTCGGCTTCTTGCGTCGTGGCGGTCATCAGATCTCCTCTCCGGTGACGCGGGCGATGCGCACAGCGCGGGTGCCCTTGTATTCCGAGCCGTCCGGGCGTCGCTTGGTGACCTCGACCCGGTCGTAGCCGATCCGGGTGACGACCTCGTCGCCGGCCTTGTTCTTCACGACCAACTGCACGTTGGAGGCGTGGATCGGCGCCTCGGAGGAGAGGATCCCGCCCTTGGTCGTCTGCCGGGACTGCGGCTGGGCCGAGCTGTCCTTGACGTGCCGTTTGACGATGTTCACGCCGGACACGGTGACCCGGTTGTTGGCCGGATCGACGGCGATCACCTCGCCGATCAGTCCCTTGTCCTTGCCGGCGATGACCTTGACCCGGTCACCCTTGATCACGTGCAGGTGGGTCTTGCTCTTCTCGATCTTCTTCACTGTCTTCCCAACCGCCATTCAGATCACCTCCGGGGCAAGCGAGATGATCCGCATGAAGCGCTTCTCGCGCAGTTCCCGGCCCACCGGGCCGAAGATGCGGGTGCCCCGCGGTTCGGCACTGTCCGCCCGCAGGAGCACCGCGGCGTTCTCGTCGAACTTGATGTAACTGCCGTCGGCCCGCCGCCGCTCCTTCACCGTCCGGACGATGACGGCCTTGACGACCTCGCCCTTCTTCACGTTGCCGCCGGGGATGGCGTCCTTGACGGTCGCCACGATGACGTCGCCGATGCCGGCGTAGCGACGGCCCGAGCCACCGAGAACCCGGATGCACAAGATCTCCTTGGCTCCGGTGTTGTCGGCGACCTTGAGCCGCGACTCCTGCTGGATCATCTCTTATCTCCTGAATGTCGCACTGGTTCCCTTACGGGCCTGGTGGAACTGATTACTTGGCCTTGTCGAGTACCTCGACCAGGCGCCACCGCTTGGTGGCGCTCAGCGGCCGGGTCTCCATGACGCGTACGCGGTCGCCGACGCCGGCGGTGTTGTTTTCGTCGTGGGCCTTCAACCGGCTGGTGTGCCGGAGCACCTTGCCGTACAGGCGGTGCTTGACCCGATCCTCGACGGCGACGACGACGGTCTTGTCCATCTTGTCGCTGACGACGTACCCGGTCCGCACCTTGCGGCGCCCACGGGTGTTCTCTGGCGTAGTCGCTCTCGGTCACTTCTTCGCTCATGTCAGGCCTTCACTTCTTCTGCCGCAACTTCTGAATCGGGGTCGTCGATGATGCCGAGGGCCCGTTCCTGCAACACGGTGTAGATCCGCGCGATGTCCTTGCGAACGGCGCGAAGCCGGCCGTGCGACTCCAGCTGGCCGGTGGCCGCCTGGAAGCGGAGCGTGAACAGCTCCTCCTTCAGCTCGACCACCTTGGCGTTCAGCTCGGCGCCGGTGAGGGCGCGCAGCTCCGGAGCGGTAGGTGCCTTCGCCATCAGATCTCACCTGCCTCACGCTTGATGAATCGTGCCTTCATCGGCAACTTGTGGATCGCCAGCCGCATGGCCTCGCGAGCCACGTCCTCGGTCACGCCGGATAGCTCGAAGAGCACCCGGCCGGGCTTGACGTTCGCGATCCACCACTCGGGCGAGCCCTTGCCGGAGCCCATCCGGGTCTCCGCGGGCTTCTTGGTCAACGGGCGGTCGGGGTAGACGTTGATCCACACCTTGCCGCCACGCTTGATGTGCCGGGTCATGGCGATACGGGCCGACTCGATCTGCCGGTTGGTCAGATATGAGGCCTCCAGGGACTGAATCCCGTAGTCGCCGAAGGCCAGCCTGGTGCCGCCCTTGGCCGCGCCACGCCGGGTGGGGTGGTGCTGCTTGCGGAACTTGACCTTGCGGGGAACCAACATGGCTAGGCCTCCTGCCCCTGCGGCGCTGCCGCCGCCTCGACGGGCGCAGCACCCTCTGCCTCGGGCGCGCCTTCGGCGCGGGCATACTCGGGCGCGCCTTCGGCGCGGGCATACTCGGGCGCGCCTTCGGCGCGACGACGACGCCCGCCGCGCTCCGGGCGCTCGGCCCGAACGGGGCGCTCGCCGCGAGCGGGACGACCCGGACGGGATCGTCCACCGGCCGCGTTGCGGGCCGCCTTCTGCGCCGCCCGTTCGGCCCGGCTGCCGGAGACGTCGCCCTTGTAGATCCAGACCTTCACGCCGATCCGGCCGAAGGTCGTCTTGGCCTCGTGGAAGCCGTAGTCGACGTCGGCGCGGAGCGTATGCAGCGGCACCTGTCCCTCACGGTAGAACTCCGAGCGGCTCATCTCGGCGCCGCCCAGTCGACCGGAGCACTGGATCCGGATGCCCCGGGCACCCCCGCGCATGGCGCTCTGCTGCGCCT
The DNA here is from genome assembly GCA_963791865.1 of uncultured Actinomycetota bacterium. Classification (GTDB taxonomy): domain Bacteria; phylum Actinomycetota; class Actinomycetes; order Propionibacteriales; family Propionibacteriaceae; genus Microlunatus. The sequence goes on along the minus strand of CAWBUC010000018.1, from coordinate 36,830 downwards.
TGCGCATGGCCCGACGGAACTGCACCCGGGAGGCCAGCTGCTCGGCCACACCTTGGGCGACCAGCTGTGCGTCGATCTCGGGATTCTTGACCTCGAGGATATTCAGCTGCACCTGCTTGCCGGTGAGCTTCTCCAGATCGCCGCGGACCCGCTCGGCCTCGGCGCCGTTTCGGCCGATGACGATGCCGGGGCGCGCAGTGTAGATGTCCACGCGGACCCGGTCCCGGGTGCGTTCGATCTCCACGCTGGAGATGCCGGCCCGCTCCAGACCCTTGGTCAGCAGCCGCCGGATCTTGACGTCCTCGCCGACGTAGGCGCTGTAGAGCTTGTCGGCGTACCAACGGCTCTTGTGGTCGGTGCTGATGCCCAACCGGAACCCGTACGGGTTGATCTTCTGGCCCATGCTCTCAGGCCCCCTTGCTCTCGGTCTTGTTGCTGGTGGAGCGGGTGCTGGTCAGCCCGCGATCATCAGATTTTCTCGACGACGACGGTGATGTGGCTGGACCGCTTGAGGATCCGGCTGGCGCTGCCCTTGGCCCGCGGACGGATTCGTCGCATGGTCATGCCCTCGTCGACGAACGCCTGGGATACGAAGAGGTCGTTGCGCTTGAGGTTGGTCTGCTCCGCGTTCGCCACCGCGCTGGCCAGCACCTTGTACACCGGCTCGCTGGCTGCCTGCGGGGCGAACTGGAGGGTGGACAGGGCGTCGTCGACGTCCAGGCCACGCACCAGGTCGACGACCCGGCGCGCCTTGGTCGGGGAGATCCGGACCTGGCGCGCGATCGCGTACGAACCGGGACGGTCGCCCAGCAGCGCGGTGCGCCGGCTGGGACGTGAGTCCTTGCTCATCTGTGCTCGCTTCCTTCTCTGCAGTCGTCTCGGCTGGCCCCGCCTCAGCGGCGGCGGGCCTTCCGGTCGTCCTTGACGTGACCCCGGAACGTACGGGTGGGGGCGAACTCGCCCAGCTTGTGGCCGACCATCGAGTCGGTCACGAACACCGGCACGTGCTTGCGGCCGTCGTGCACCGCGATCGTGTGGCCGATCATGTCCGGCACGATCATCGAGCGGCGCGACCAGGTCTTGATCACGTTCTTGGTTCCCCGCGTGTTCTGCACCTCGACCTTCTTGGCCAGGTGATCGTCGACGAAGGGACCCTTCTTCAGGCTGCGTGGCATCTGCTACTCCCGACTTGCTCATGACTCAGCGGTGCTTCTTGCCGGTCTTGCGCCGGCGGATGATCATGCGGCTGCTCGCCTTGTTCTTGTCGCGGGTCCGGCCCTCCGGCTGGCCCCACGGCGACACCGGGTGGCGACCACCGGAGGTCTTGCCCTCACCACCACCGTGCGGGTGGTCGATCGGGTTCATGGCCACGCCGCGCACCGTCGGGCGCTTGCCCTTCCAGCGGTTGCGGCCGGCCTTACCCCAGTTGATGTTGGACTGCTCGGCGTTGCCCACCTCGCCCACCGTGGCGCGGCAGCGGACGTCGACCATGCGCATCTCACCGGACGGCATCCGCAGCGTCGCGGTCGATCCCTCGCGGGCGACCAGCTGCACCGAGGTCCCCGCCGAGCGGGCGATCTTGGCCCCACCGCCGGGTCGCAGCTCAACCGCGTGCACCGTCGTACCGACCGGGATGTTGCGGAGCGGCAGGTTGTTGCCGGGCTTGATGTCGGCGGTCGGACCGGCGTCGACCTGAGCGCCCTGACCGCAGTCCCTGCGGCGCGATGATGTAGCGCTTCTCGCCGTCGGCGAAGTGCAGCAGCGCGATCCGGGCGGTGCGGTTCGGGTCGTACTCGATGTGCGCGACCTTGGCCGGCACGCCGTCCTTGTCGTACCGCTTGAAGTCGACCAGCCGGTAGGCCTGCTTGTGGCCCCCGCCGATGTGCCGGGTGGTGATCTTGCCGCTGTTGTTGCGGCCACCCGTCTTGGGGCTGGGGACGAGCAGCGACTTCTCCGGCACCGAGCGGGTCAGCTCGACGAAGTCGGCCACGCTCGAGCCACGACGGCCCGCCGTGGTCGGCTTGTACTTACGGATACCCATGAGGTCTGTTTCCTTTACTCGCCGCTCGCTCAGCCGGTCGGCCCGGAGAAGATGTCGATCCGCTGGCCGTCGGCGACGGTCACGATGGCGCGCTTGGTGTCAGGACGCTTGCCCCACCCCGCGCGGGTCCGCCGCTTCTTGCCCTGCCGGTTGATCGTGTTCACCCCGACCACCTTGACCTTGAAGATCGCCTCGACCGCGATCTTGATCTCGGTCTTGTTGGCGGCCGGGCTGACGAGGAACGTGTACTTGTTCTCGTCCAGCAGGCCGTAGCTCTTCTCGCTCACCACCGGGGCGAGCAGGACGTCGCGGTGATCACGGATCTTGATGGCGTTGCTCACTTGTCCTCCTCCTCGCTCAGCGGCCTGAGCCGAGCCGTTGAGCCGGTCGTCTCCTCGTTGGTTGGCTCGTCGGCGTCCTCATCGGTGCCCTGCGCTTCGCTCATCCGTGCCTTGGGCCTGCTCGAGGGGTTGGATCCTCCGGCGCCTCGACCGGTCTCGGCGCTGGTACCCACGGCCTTGCCGGACTTGCCCTTCGTCGGTCCGGAGACGTACGCCTCGAGCGCCGCGCTGGTGAAGACCACGGCGTCGGAGACCAGCACGTCGTAGGCGTTCAGCTGCCCGACGGCGATGGCCTGCACGGCCGCCGCGTTGCGCAGGCTCAGCCAGGCCAGGTCCTCGTCGCGGTGCAGCACGACCAGCACCTTCGTTCGCTGATCGGTGATCTTGGCCAGCGCGGTCAGCGCCGACTTGGTCGAGGGCAGATCGCCGCTGACCAGCTCGCTGACCACGTGGACCCGGCCGTCGCGCGCCCGATCCGACAGTGCCCCGCGCAGTGCGGCGGCGATCATCTTCTTCGGGGTGCGCTGGGCGTAGCCGTGCGGCGTCGGGCCGTGCACGACGCCGCCGCCGACGTACTGCGGCGCGCGGATCGAGCCCTGCCGGGCGCGGCCGGTGCCCTTCTGCCGGTACGGCTTGGAGCCACCACCGCGCACCTCGGCGCGGGTCTTCGTGGCGTGGGTGCCCTGGCGGGCGGCGGCCAGCTGCGCCACCACGACCTGGTGGATCAGCGGCACGTTGGCGGTGACGTCGAAGAGCTCGGCGGGAAACTCGGCAGAGCCGGTCTTCTCGCCCGTGGCGTCGAGGACGTCGACGGTGCGGGTCTCGCTCATTCCGCTGCTCCCTTCTTGGCTGCGCTGCGCAGGACGACGAGACCGCCCTTGACGCCCGGGATCGCACCCTTGACGAGGATCAGCCCGCGCTCGGCGTCGACGGCGTGCACGGTCAGGTTCTGAACGGTGACCCGGTCGACCCCCATCCGGCCGGCCATCCGGAGACCCTTGAAGACCCGGCCCGGGGTGGCGCAGCCGCCGATGGAGCCCGGCGAGCGGTGCTTGCGGTGCACGCCGTGGCTGGCCCGCAGACCGCCGAAGCCGTGCCGCTTCATCACGCCGGCGGTGCCCTTGCCCTTGCTGACGCCGGTGACGTCGAGCACCTCGGCGGGCGCGAAGACGTCGGCGGTCAGCTCCTGGCCGAGGGTGTACTCACTGGCGTCGCTGGTGCGGATCTCCACCAGGTGCTTGCGCGGCGTCACGTCGGCCCGTTCGAAGTGACCGGCTGCGGGCTTCGTGAGCTGCTTGGGCTTGATCGCGCCGAAGCCGAGCTGGACGGCGGAGTAGCCGTCGGCGTCCGGCGTCCGGACCTGGGTCACGACGCAGGGGCCGGCCTGGATCACGGTGACCGGCACGACGCGGTTGTTCTCGTCCCAGAGCTGGGTCATGCCGAGCTTCGTGCCCAGCAGACCCTTCACTTTGCGGGTTGCGGTTGAGGTCATGATCTGGCAATCCTCAGAGCTTGATCTCGATGTCGACGCCGGCCGGCAGATCCAGCCGCATCAACGAGTCGACGGTCTTGGGTGTGGGGTCGATGATGTCGATCAGCCGCTTGTGCGTACGCATCTCGAAGTGCTCCCGGCTGTCCTTGTACTTGTGCGGGGAGCGGATGACGCAGAAGACGTTCTTCTCCGTGGGCAGCGGCACCGGCCCAGCCACCCGAGCGCCCGTGCGGGTCACCGTGTCGACGATCTTGCGCGCCGAGCTGTCGATGACCTCGTGGTCGTAGGCCTTGAGCCGAATGCGGATCTTTTGTCCCGCCACAGTCCGTCCTTCTCCTCGTACTGACTCGTATACTCTCTGATCCAGCTGTCCTGTCCGACCCCCGAGGTCGGGTGTGTCGCCCTGGCACGACGCACCTCTAGCCACTGGTCTGTGCTAGTGGGTGGCGCCCGGCTCCCGGTGCCCAACGTGCAGACACCTTCGGAGCCAGGCGGGAGGGCCTCACGGTTCGGCGGTCCAGGCGCTTTCGCACCCAGGGCACGCCCCGGCGACCCCCGTCGGGCAACCTGACGATTCTGTCAGACGGGACCAAACCGGGCAAATCTCCCTAGATTCGTCTGGATCGGGCCACGTCGGCGCGCTCCGCCTGGTGCTGCTGAACCTGCCAGACGATGCTCCGAGCGAACGACCAGCCGAGGCAGACCAGGCCGAACACGAGGACGACCGTGGCCGGCCAGCCGGGCCAGACCAGATCCACGGCCAGAGCGGCGATCAGCGAGACCGCGGCGATCACCGCCACCACCTTGCCCGCCAACGTCCCGGGCAGCGGGATCCGCAGTGCGGGCACCACCCAGGAAGCGGCCAGATAGCCGTAGCGCAACCGCTCAGCAGCAGCGCCCACCAGCCGGCGACCCCCAGGACCGGCACCGTGACGCTGAGGCACAACAGCAACAGGGCGTCGGTCTCCACGTCGAAGCGTGCCCCGAACGCGCTCACCTCGCCGCGGGCCCGCGCGACCCGCCCGTCTACGCCGTCGAGGATCAGGCAGATGCTCGCCAGGCCGATCAGGAGCAGGCGGTCCGCGTCGGCGAGACCCCAAAGAGCAGCCTGCGCGGCGAGGGCTGCCAACCAGCAGCACCCGACGAGTCGAGCCAGCGTCACCCCATTGGCCGCGCCGAACCGCGACCGCTGCCAGTAGGCGCTGATGAGGACGGCGCCAAGAGGTAGCCGAGCGCAGCGACGAGAACCGACCAGGGCGCGAGCACACCGGTGATCACGGCGGCGACCAGGCCCGAGCCGACGACGACGAGGCCCACCGTGAGGGGCCGCCAGGGCAGCAGGGCACCCGCCCGCACCATGACGCTGTCCCGCACAACCAAATCGTAGATGGGCCCAAGACGAGTGGGCCGTAGCCGAGGCCGGGCCGCGTCGCAAGCGGCGTGGCTGAGCGCGACCGTACCGGGCGTACGTTTCCCAGCCCGGGCCGGGAGACACGCCCGGTTTCGACTCTTGACCGGCGTGTCATCCAGCTTGGGCGGCGAAACGCTCCATCCTGGGGCTCCGGGAGGGCAGGCCCGGCGTGACGGGCGGGTTCACGGGAGCCAGCCGTTGTCGGTGGCGATCCGCACCGCCTCGGCGCGGGAGACTGCGCCCAGCTTGCCCATGGCCGCCGAGAGGTGGTTGCGGACGGTGCCCTCGGAGAGGGAGACCCGGGCCGCGATCGTACTGGTCGTCGCACCCCCGGCCGCCGCCGAGAGCACGTCGGTCTCCCGCTCGGTCAGCGGCGACGTACCGATGGCCAGGCTGGCGCTCGCCAGGGCCGGGTCGACCACCCGCAGGCCCCGGTGTACGCGACGGATGCCGTCGATCAGCCGGTCGGCCGGGGCGTCCTTGACCAGGAAACCGACGGCGCCGGCCTCCATCGCCCGGCGCAGATATCCCGGTCGGCCGAAGGTGGTCAGCACGATCACCCGCGTGCCGGGTCGGGCGGCCATGATCGCGGCGGTGGCCGCCAGCCCGTCATCGCCGCTCCCGCTGGCCGGTGCCAGTTGTACGTCCATCAACACCACGTCCGGGTGCCGGTCGGCGACCAGGGCCAGGGCGGTGGCGGCGTCGGCGGCCTGACCGACCACGGTGAGGTCGGACTCGAGCTCCAGAAGTGCCGCGAAGGCTTGCCGGATCAGGGCCTGGTCGTCGACGAGCAGAACGGAGATCATGCCCTCGCCGCCCCGAACGAGCCGGCCGGCGGTTGCTCGTGCTCAGCGGGCGACAGGCTGGCCCGGATCGTGGTCCCGGCCGCGCTGGAGTCGACGTCGAGCCGGCCGTTGGCTGAGTTGAGGCGTTGCCGGAGCCCCTCGAGGCCCGATCCATCAATGAGATCGTCCGCCATGCCTACGCCGTCGTCGGTGATCGTCACGGTTCGTGCGTTCACCGTGATCACACAGCGCTGTGCCTCGCTGTGCCGCACGACGTTGGTCACCGCCTCCCGGACCACGTAGCCGAACAGCTGGCTGGTCTCATCCGGCATCGGCTCGATGGCGCTGGGCACGGAGGACTCGATCCCGGCGGCCAGCAGCACCGAGCGCGCGCTGGCGATCTCGCTCGTGACCCGTACCTCGCGGATCCCCGAGGCGGTCGCCCGGACGTCGGCCAGGGACTGCCGCGCGATCTCGGATACTTCGGCGATCTGGGCCCGGGCCGCGGCCGGGTCGTGCTCGAGGAGTTTCCCGGCCAGGTCCGCCTTGATCGAGATGGCGGTCAGCGAGTGACCCAGGATGTCGTGGATGTCGCGCCCGATCCGCTCCCGCTCCGCAGTGAGGGCCAGCGCGGAAACCCGCTGCTCGGCCCGGTGCAGCCGAGCGCCGATCCGTCCGGCCTCGATGCCCGCCCCGGTGGCGACGCCGATCACCGCGCCGATCATCGCGATATAGATCGGCGTGATCTCGGCGCTGAGAATCGCCGTCAGTGCGACCAGCGCATTCCACAGCAGGACGGCGATCCGGGCCTGACGCCACGGGATCAAGGTCGCCAGCATGATCGAGACGTAGACGCCGTAGTTGAGGAAGTCCCACCCCCACCACGGCGCGAACAGCGCGAGCAGCCCGACGTACGCCACGATGTAGAACCACCGGATCCGCAGCGGTGCGTCGGCGACCCACGCCGTGGCGACATAGGCCAGCGGCGACCACCGTGAGCAGGATCGACTGGATGACCACCGCCGAGGTGTCGGTGGCGCTCTCGGTCACGGCCGACACCGGGAAGATCAAGAACACCAGGCCGCCGGCGTAGATCCAGAACATGTTCTGGACTCCGCGCCGAAACGTCCACCGCGGAGCCGGATCGTCACCCTTGTACGCGCCGGGGGCGGCATCGGGATCCTCCGTCGCGTCCAGCGCCCGGGACGCGAACAACCCGGCGATGCTCGACCGGCTGCTCGATCGGTGTCGGACCATGATCAACGCTTGCTTGTGGCCACCGCACGACGATAGCCCAGCACCCCGAGGGCGGTCAGGACCGCAGACCAGGCGAGCAGCACCAGCACGCCGGTGACCGGGAAAGCGGCGCCGGGCAGGAGGGGGTAGCGGCCCAGTTCGGCCAGCCAGTACGAGGGCAGGACCTGCGCGATCGCCTGCATCACCGGTGGCATCAACTGGACCGGGAACCAGAGTCCACCCAACATGGCCAGCAGGAGCAGGACCAGCGTTGTGAACCCCTGCACGGCCTCGGCCTTGGCCCAGAGACCGATCACGATGCCGAAGATCGCCAACGGGATGAGGGCCAGCCACATGAGACCCAGTGACCCAAGCCAGACCGTCACCGGCAGCCGCACTCCCCCGACCGCGAAGCCGGCGACGTAGACCAAGAGCAACGACGGCAGCACCAGCAGCATGATCACGGCCGCCTTGGCCCACAGGAACGAGCGCGGTGGGAGGGCCGTAAGGGCCAGCTGCCGGAACCACCCCGAACGGCGCTCGACGGCGAGTTGGGCACCGCCGGCCATGGCCGCGCCCAGGGATCCGTACGCGGCCATGGAGACCATGGTCATGGCGGCCCAGTCGTAGCCGCCGGCCTCGCCACCGCCACCCTCGTCGCCGCCGCCGAACATCTGGCTGAAGACCAGGTAGAGAACGACGGGGAGGGCGACCGAGAAGAGCACGAAGCTCCAGTTCTTGGCCGTGATCAACGAGCTGTGGACGGTGTAGTGCAGCGCCGGATGCATTCTCGCCGACGGCCGGCCGCCGGCGGTGGGCGCCAGAGTCGTGCTCATGATTCGCCTTTCCGGGTCAGCGCGAGGAACGCGTCCTCGAGCCGGGTGGAGGTGATTTCGATGTCGCGAGCCGCGGGCTCGGCGTCCAGGAGGGTCCGGAGCAGGGCGTCGGAGTCGGCCGTGTGCAACAAGAGTCGGGAGCCGCGGCGCTCCGCCCGCGCCACCTCGGGCAGGTTATCCACCCGGATCGGGTCCACGCTGTCGGCGGCCACCGACACGGTCCGACCGGCCGACCCGCGCCTTGATCTCGGCTGCGGTACCGTCGGCGACCACGTGTCCGGAGTCCAGGACCACGATCCGGTCCGCCACGGCATCGGCTTCGTCCAGGTAGTGGGTCGCGAACAGCACTGTGCGGGCGACCCCGACGAAGTCGTGCATCGACGCCCAGAAGGCGCGTCGCATCTCGACGTCCATGCCCACCGTCGGCTCGTCCAGGATGAGGAGGTCGGGATCGGGCATGATCGCGCACGCGTACCGCAGCCGTTGGGCCTGGCCTCCGGAGAGGCGGTCGGTCTTCGTCTTCACGAACTCCCCCAGGCCCGCCCGGTCGATGACGTCCCCCAGCGGCAGCGGGTGCCGGTGCAGTCCGTGCATCAGTCGGAGCACGTCGCGTACCGTCGCCTCTTGGAGCAGGGCACCGGCCTGCAGCATGGCGCCCACCCGTCCGGACCGGACCGCCTCATCCGGACGCTGCCCGTACACCCTTGCGGTCCCATGGTCGGGCGTGGTCAGGCCGGTGATCATCTCGGTGGTCGTGGACTTGCCGGCCCCGTTCGGTCCGAGAACCGCCACGATCTCGCCGGCCGCCACGTTTAGGTCGATGCCGCGGACGGCAGCCACGGAGCCGAACGATTTGGTCAGTTCCCGGAGTTCGACGGCGGGCGGTTGCCTGGCGGTGAGGGGTGTGGCGACCGGGAATGGATCGGTGTCTACGTTCACCCCTCGATGGTCCACCGCGGCGGCCAACTGGGCGTGCGCCAGATGTCAGGACCTGGCCATGACATCGGTCACGACTGCCCTGTCGTGAACGGTGATCGACTCCGGGCGAACGTGCCGGGTCGTTCACCATCGCTCCCGACGCTCGGGTGAGAATGGTCGTACCTCACGTCGATGACCACACCAGGGGGACCTATGTCAGCCACGATCGCCGCACTCAAGATGGTCACGCTCGACAGTGCCGACGCGCGTAAGGATGCGGAATTCTGGGCCGCCGTGCTCGGTTGGCCGGTCGCGTCAGCGGAGGATGAGTACGCCATGCTCACCGGCCCGGATCACGCGCTGGGCTTTGGCACCGTACCCGACTATGCCCCGCCGACGTGGCCGAACGACCGCGGGAGCAAGCACTTCCACTTCGACCTCGGTGTTGAGGACCTGGCGGCCGCCGAGGCTTCCTGCCTGGAGCTGGGCGCGCAACGACCCGACCACCAGCCCGGCGGCGACCAGTGGCGGGTCCTGCTCGATCCCTCCGGCCACCCGTTCTGCCTCACCCTGGCTACCAACTGGGGCTGAGGAGGCCGCTGCTTGTCCGCTGCCCGGCTGAGCCGGCCCTCGCTACGCTGTCGCGGTGACGATCCTCTCCGGCGTCGCCGCGGGACACCCGGTGACCGCGCAGGCGGGTGCGGACGTGTTGGCGGCGGGCGGTCACGCCGTCGACGCGGCGGTCGCCATGATGCTGGTGAGTTGTGCCACGGAGATGATCTTCACCGGTCTGGCCGGGGGAGGTTTCGCCACCGTCTACGACGCTGATGAGCGCATCACCCGCTGCGTCGACTTCTTCGTCAGCGTTCCCGGCGTCAGTGGCGGCACGGCGCACGCCGCGGAGCCGATCGAGGTCGTCTTCGTCGGCCAGGCCATGCCGTACGAGATCGGCCCGCCGACGGTGGCGGTGCCGGGCATCCCGGCCGGCGCCTACCATCTGTGGCGTCGTTGGGGCCGCCTCGGCTGGGCCGAGGTAGTCGCCCCCGGGCGGAAGGCGAGTCTCGGGAACCCCCTCTCGGAGGCTCACGCTGAGCTTCTGCCCCGGGTGCAGGCGGCCTTTCGCGTCGGGGAGGGTATCAAGGTCTGGAGCAGACCGGACGGAACTCTCCTGCGGGCCGGCGACCCGTTGGTCCATCCAGATCACCACAAGGCCTTCGACCTGTTGACCGAGGACCCGACCGCCTTCTATCGGGAGACTTCGCCGCCGCGCTCGTGAGCGCCGTCGAGCACTCCGCGGCTCTCGACATTCACGATCTGCGGATCTACCGGGTGGTCGAGTCGGCGCCGCGCCAGGCTGCGTTCGGCGGGTACACGGTGCTGGCCCGCGGTGACGACCTGGACGACGTCCTGAACACCATGGCTCGGGCCGGCAACCTCCTCGGCGGTGATCCGCGGCGTGACCCCCAGGTGGCCCGGGAACTGGTCGCCGCCCTCCGTGGGTTCGATCGGCGCGCCGAGACGACCAACGTCGTCGCCGCCGACGCCGACGGGAACGTCTGCACGATCACGACGAGCCTTGGCCTGGGCTCGGGCGTCTGGGTGCCCGGCTTCGGGGTCCACCTGAACAGCATGATGGGTGAGGGCGAGCTGCAACGGGGCACGCCGACCCCCGGCACCCGACTGGGCTCGATGATGTCACCGTTGGTGGCCCTGGACTCCGAGCAGGCTCCGGTGCTGGCAGCCGGTGCCGCCGGCGGCAGCCGCATCCGCCCGGCCCTGGTCCAGAGTGTCCTGCGGATGCTCGCCGGTGAGGCGCCGCAACCCGCCATCGAACAGCCGCGGCTCAACGCAGTGCCCGGTCTGGTGCGGCTCGAACCCGGGTTCTCTCCGAGGTGGTCACCGCCCTCGAGGCCGACGGCGATCAGGTCGCGGTTGCGGACGGGCTGGATCCGTACTTCGGCGGCGTGTCCGCGCTCAGCGCACTCGGCGGTGGGGCGGATCCGCGGCGGGGCGGGGCGGTGCTGCTCGGCTAGTGGTTGACCACTGGTGGTTGCGCCCGAGCCTGCGGGCGTGACCGCTAGCCTCGCCGGGTGAAGTCTTCGGCGCCCAGTGCCACCTACCGCCTGCAGATCCGGAAGTCGTTCGGCTTGGCCGACGCAGCGAGCCTTACGGACTACCTGAATGACCTTGGGCTGGGGGCGATCTACCTGTCGCCGATCCTGCAGGCCACGACGGCATCGGACCACGGTTACGACACCACCGACCCGCGCCGGATCGACGCCGCTCGCGGCGGTGAAGAGGGGTGGGCGGCGTTGCTGGCCGCCGCCCGGCAGGCCGGTCTGGGGATCGTGGTGGACATCGTCCCCAACCACGTCGGGATCGCGGTGCCGGCGGAGAATCCGGCCTGGTGGGACGTGTTGCGGCTCGGTCCGGAGTCGGCGTACGCATCCTGGTTCGACGTCGACTGGGACCGCCGGATTCTCGTGCCGATCCTGGGCGACGATCCCCAACTCAGTGTGCAGGATGGCGAACTGCGCTACTTCGAGCATCGGTTCCCGCTCGCGCCCGGCACGTGGTCGGACGGCGATCCGGCGGATGAGGTGCACGACCGGCAGCACTACGAGCTGGTGCACCACTCCCGCGGCAACCGCGAGCTCAATTACCGCCGGTTCTTCGCGGTGACCACGCTCGCCGGCGTACGGGTCGAGGACGAGGACGTCCTTGGCGCAACCCACGAACGGATCCGCGGGCTGGTCGGCGACGGCGCCACCGGCCTGCGGGTGGATCATCCGGACGGTCTGGTCGATCCGGCGGAGTACCTGGAGCGGCTGCGTGCGTTGGCGCCCGCCGCCTGGATCACGGTGGAGAAGATCTTGGAGCCGGGCGAGCAGCTGCCCGACTGGCCGGTCGACGGCACCACCGGTTACGACGCGATGCGTGAGGTGGACGGCGTGTTCGTCGATCCCGACGCCGAGCCCGCATTCACCGAGCTGTACGTCCGGCTGACCGGCGACCACCTCACGTCGGCCGAGCACGTCGAGGCGGGCAAACGGATGGTGGTCACCGAGCTGCTGCCCGCCGAGGTACGCCGGATCGCCGCCTTGGCGCCGGAGATACCGGACGCCGGGGCGGCGGTGGCCGAGGTGGCCGTCGCCTTCGCGGTCTATCGCTCCTACCTACCGGCCGGGGCGCCCGATCTCGAACATGGCTTGCAACTGGCCGAGCTTCGCAACCCAGAGCTGGTGGACACCCTGCGCGCGCTGGCGCCACGGCTGCACGACCCGGACGATGAGCTCGCGCGCCGAATGCAGCAGCTGAGCGGTGCCACCATGGCCAAGGGAGTCGAGGACACCGCGTTCTATCGCTACGCCCGGTTCGTCGCCCTCAACGAGGTCGGCGGCGACCCGGCGCAGTTCGGGATCCCCGTCGCGGACTTCCACGCCCTGCAGGAGCTGCGGCAACACCGGCATCCCGACAGCATGACCAGCCTGTCCACCCACGACACCAAGCGCGGCGAGGACGTACGGGCGCGGTTGGCCGTGCTCACCGAGTTGGCGGATCGGTGGGCGAGCTTTGCCGAAGTGTTCCTGTCCGCCACCTCGATCCCGAGCCGGCCGTTCGGCTACTTCCTGGCCCAGACCCTGGTGGGCACCGGGCCGATCGACCGGGGGAGGATGCACGCCTACGCCGACAAGGCGATGCGCGAGGCCAGTGCCGGCACGACCTGGACGAACCCGGATCCCGATTTCGAGGCCGCCGTCCACACCGGAGTCGACTCCGCGTACGACGACGCCCGACTGCGGGCCTCCTGGGACGCACTGGACGCCGAGATCACTCCACCCGGCTGGTCGGTCTCGCTGAGCCGCAAACTCGTGCAACTCACGATGCCGGGAGTTCCCGACGTCTACCAGGGCACCGAGCTTTGGGAGGACTCCCTCGTCGATCCGGACAACCGCCGGGCCGTCGATTTTGACCTGCGCCGCCGGATGCTCGCGGGTCTGAAGGCACCGCCGCCCGTCGACGCCAGCGGGGCGGCGAAGCTCTGGGTCACTTCACGCGTCCTGCGACTCCGACGGGCGCAACCGGAGTTGTTCACCGACTACCGCTCGCTGCCGGTCCTCGGTCCGTCCGCCGGACACCTGGTCGCCTTCGAGCGCAGCGGGGCGCTGACGCTCGCCACGCGGTTGCCGGTGACTCTGGCCCGGGCGGGCGGCTGGCACGACACGCGAGTGGACCTCGGCGGCGCCGTGGTGGACGTCCTGACCGACACCCACCACGAGGGCGTGGCCCACGTGGCCGACCTGCTGGCCACCTACCCGGTGGCCCTCCTGGTCCGCCTCTGAGCGTCCAGCCCCTCGCTGCGGCACCCTCTCGTCGCTAGATGCACCCGCATGTGAGGGTGCATCTAGCGACGTAAGGGTGCGCCTCAATGGTGAGGGTGCCCACTTCCGCGGAACGCGTGCTCGAGGGTTACTCGAGGACGAAGGTGACCAGGAGGTTGACCCGGTAGGCGCTGATCGCGCCGTTGGAGACCTCGACCGACTGCTCCTTGACCCAGGCGGAAGTGACCCCTCTCAGGCTGGAATTGGCGCGATCCAGGCCGATCTTCACGGCATCTTCGAAGCTGGTGTCGGACTTCGCGCTGATTTCGGTGACGCGTGCGACGGTGCCTGCCACAGTGAGCTCCTTTGGTTCCCGGGTGGGTTGATGATCTCCATCTAACTCTGGTCTCCCCGTCGCTGGTCACCCGCCCCGGCTGGGTGCCCACTTCCAGATGCACCACCTTCTTGCGTTCGCACCACGTACACGTGGTGCCGACGCAAGAAGGTGGTGCATCCGCCACGGGGCATCGGTACGGAGGTGTTGGCGATCGGCCATGACTGTTGTCCGCCCGCGATGAGGGCTATCGGCCAGGGGTGAACCGCTGCTGAGGTGCCGACATGCCCCCGATCATCTTGACGGAACACCTGCTGGAGCGAGGCTTCACGCCGAGTGAGATCGAGCGTCGGCGGCGACGCGGCGAGTTCGAGCGAGTGCGGCCCGGCGCGTATGCGCCACCCCACCCCCAGGCGCCAGGACCGGCGGCTCGCCATCGGCAACTGATCGAGGCCACCCTCCCTCAGCTCTCGGCGGAGGCGATCCTCAGCTATGCGTCGGCTGCCGTGTTGCACGGCCTCCCCGTGTGGACCGACGACCTCCGCACCGTGCATCTGACCAGGCCGCGGACCGGCGGCGGTGGGAAGAGACGCCCGTGGCTGACGATGCACGCCCAACCACTCGAGGCGGCGGACGTCACCGCGGTCGACGGGATCCTGGTGACCTCATTGGAGCGGACGCTCTTCGACCTAGCCAGGACGCTGCCGTACGAGCGGGCGGTGGCCGCCGGCGATCGCGCGTTGGCCCTCGGGATGTCGCTCGAGATCCTGGGCGAGATGTTGCAGCGGGGCCGGCTCTGGAAGGGGATCAATCAGGCTCGCCGTGCCGCGGCCTTCGTCGACGGTCGATCGGACAGCCCCGGGGAGTCGGTGAGCCGCGTTCGCATCGCCGACTTCGGGTTACCCGCTCCGCAGCCACAGCTTCCGGTGAAGCTGCCCAACGGAAGGACTGTGTACGGCGATTTCGGCTGGCCGGAGTTCAAGACCATCGGCGAGTTCGACGGCCTGGTGAAGTACGAGAAGCTCCTACGGCCTGGCGAATCCGCCGCCGACGTGGTCGTACGGGAGAAGCGCCGTGAGGACATGCTGCGCGCTCTCGGGTGGCAGATCGTCCGCTGGATCTGGGAAGATCTGTCCCGGTTCGGCCCGATTCAGAGCGAGTTGCTGGCCGCTTTCGACCGCGGCCGGGACTCTGTGGTCGCATGACGCGCCCTCGGGCCTCTCAGATGCACCACCTTCTTGCATTTGCACCGCGTGTACGTGGTGCAAAAGCAAGAAAGGGGTGCATCTGTCGGGATGGGCCGCAGGGGAGGCCCGGAAACCGAAGGGCCCCGTACTCGATCGAGTACGGGGCCTCCCGCAATCAAGCTCGTGCAGGGATCAGCAGGTCACTTCAAGATCTTGGTCACCCGGCCGGCGCCGACGGTCCGGCCACCCTCGCGGATGGCGAACCGGAGCTGGTCCTCCATGGCGATGGGCTGGATGAGCTGCACGGACATGTCCGTGTTGTCACCCGGCATCACCATGTCGGTGCCCTCCGGCAGGTTCACTACGCCGGTCACGTCGGTGGTGCGGAAGTAGAACTGCGGCCGGTAATTGTTGAAGAACGGCGTGTGGCGGCCACCCTCCTCCTTGCTGAGGATGTAGACCCGGGCCTCGAACTCGGTGTGCGGGGTGGTGGTGCCCGGCTTGATCACGACCATGCCGCGCTCCACGTCCTCGCGCTTGGTGCCGCGCAGCAGGAGGCCCACGTTCTCACCGGCTTCGCCCGTGTCGAGAAGCTTACGGAACATCTCCACACCGGTGACCGTGGTGGTCTGCTTGGCGTCACGGATGCCGATGATGTCGACGGTCTCGTTGACCTTGACCACACCGCGCTCGATCCGACCGGTGACCACCGTGCCGCGGCCGGTGATGGTGAAGACGTCCTCCACCGGCATCAGGAACGGCTTGTCGAGCTCACGGACCGGCTGCGGGATGAACTCGTCGACCGCGTTCATCAGCTCCATGATCGACTCGCTCCAGGTGGCGTCGCCGTTCAGCGCCGGGAAGGCCGCGACCTTGACCACCGGGATTTCGTCGCCGTCGTACTCGTACTCGCTGAGCAGCTCGCGGACCTCGAGCTCGACGAGCTCCAGGATCTCCTCGTCGTCGACCATGTCGCACTTGTTGAGGGCGACCACGATGGCCGGCACGCCGACCTGACGGGCGAGCAGCACGTGCTCACGGGTCTGCGGCATGGGACCGTCGGTGGCGGCCACGACCAAGATCGCCCCGTCCATCTGGGCCGCACCGGTGATCATGTTCTTGATGTAGTCGGCGTGACCCGGGCAGTCGACGTGCGCGTAGTGGCGCGCCTCGGTCTGGTACTCGACGTGCGCGATGGAGATCGTGATGCCGCGCTGGCGCTCCTCGGGCGCCTTGTCGATCTGATCGAAAGCCGAGGCCTCGTTCAGATTGGGGAACTTGTCGTGCAGCACCTTGGTGATCGCCGCGGTCAGCGTGGTCTTGCCGTGGTCGATGTGCCCGATGGTGCCGATGTTGACGTGCGGCTTGGTCCGCTCGAACTTGGCCTTGGCCACTGGGGCTCCTTCTCATGTTGCCACGCGGTCGCGGGGCGTTGCTTGGTGGTTGTCTTCCGCCGGATTTGGTCCGGCTCAAGTGTTGTGGACGGTGCCGTTCAGGTCAAACGGCACCGTCTGTTCGGATCGTGGAGTTCAGCTCACTCTCCACGAGCCTTTTGGACGATCTCTTCCGAGATCGACTTCGGCGTCTCGGCGTAGGAATGGAACTCCATCGAGTACGAGGCCTGGCCCGAGGTCTTGGACCGCAGGTCACCCACGTAGCCGAACATCTCCGACAGCGGCACCAGGGCCTCGATGACCTTGTTGCCGTGCTGGTCGTTCATGGACTGGATGTGTCCACGACGGGAGTTCAGGTCGCCGATCACCGTGCCGAGGTAGTCCTCCGGCGTGGTCACCTCGACCGCCATGACGGGCTCGAGCAGGGCCGGATCGGCCCGCCGGGCCGCTTCCTTGAACACCATCGAACCAGCGATGCGGAAGGCGAGCTCGGAGGAGTCGACGTCGTGGTAGGCGCCGTCGGTCAGCGTCACCTTGATGTCCTCCACCGGGTAGCCGGCCAGCACGCCGAACTGCATGGCGTCCTGGATGCCCTCGTCGACGGCCGGGATGTACTCCCGGGGGATGCGACCACCAGTGATGCCGTTGACGAACTCGTACCCCGAACCCGTCTCCAACGGCTCCAGGTCGATGATGACCTTCGCGTACTGACCCGAGCCGCCCGACTGCTTCTTGTGCACGTAGTCGACCTTGACGACCGGGCGACGCAGCGTCTCCCGGTAGGCCACCTGCGGCTTGCCGATGTTGGCCTCGACCCGGAACTCGCGCTTCATCCGGTCGATCAGGACCTCGAGGTGCAACTCGCCCATCCCGGCGATGATCGTTTGTCCGGTTTCGTCGTCGGTGTGCACGCGGAAGGTCGGATCCTCTTCGGCCAGCCGCTGGATGGCGGTGCCGAGCTTCTCCTGGTCAGACTTGGTCCTCGGCTCGATGGCCTGCTCGATCACCGGCGCCGGGAAGTCCATGGACTCCAGCTGGACGGGGTTGGCCTGATCACACAGCGTCTCGCCGGTCGTGGTGTCCTTGAGGCCCATCACCGCGACGATCTGACCGGCGCCGACCGAGGCGATCTCTTGCCGCTTGTTGGCGTGCATCTGGTAGATCTTGCCGATCCGCTCCTTACGCTGCTTCGTCGCGTTCAGCACGGTGGAGCCGGCCTCGAGCTTGCCCGAGTAGAGCCGGATGTAGGTCAGGCGTCCCAGGTGCGGGTCCGCAGCGATCTTGAACGCCAGTGCCGCGAACGGATCGCTGTCGGCCGGGTGGCGCTCGATCTTCACCGTTTCGTCACCGGGCTTGAAGCCGGCGATCGCGCCGACGTCGGTGGGCGCGGGAAGATAGGCGATCACGGCGTCCAGCAGGGGCTGCACGCCCTTGTTCTTGAACGCACTGCCACACAGCACGGCCGTGATCTGCGAGGACAGCACGGCCCGCCGGATGGCGCCCTGGAGCAGCTCCGGATCGATGGAGGACTCATCGGTCAGGTAGGCCTCCATCAGACCGTCGTCGTAGTCGGCGACCAGTTCGATCAGCTCGTGATGCGCCGCGGTGGCCGCCTCGAGCATGTCGGCCGGGATCTCCTCGACCGTGTAGTCGTCGCCGATGGTGGTCTCGCCGCGCCAGGTGAGCGCGCGCATGCCTACGAGGTCGACGACGCCGATGAAGCTGGCCTCGGAACCGATCGGCAGTTGCAGGACGGCGGGGATCGCGTTCAGTCGGTTCTTGATCGTCGCCACGCAGAACTCGAAGCGGGCGCCGGTGCGGTCCAGCTTGTTGACGAAACAGATCCGCGGCACCTTGTACCGGTTCGCCTGCCGCCACACGGTCTGGCTCTGCGGCTCGACGCCGGCCACGCCGTCGAACACGGCTACGGCGCCGTCCAGCACCCGCAGCGACCGCTCCACCTCGACGGTGAAGTCGACGTGCCCGGGGGTGTCGATGATGTTGATCTGATGGTTCTTCCAGTGACAGGTCGTCGCGGCGGAGGTGATGGTGATGCCGCGCTCCTGCTCCAGCTCCATCCAGTCCATGGTGGCCGCGCCCTCGTGCACCTCACCGATCTTGTAGTTGATGCCGGTGTAGAAGAGGATGCGCTCGGTCGTCGTGGTCTTGCCTGCATCGATGTGGGCCATGATCCCGATGTTGCGGACCTTGGAGAGGTCGGTCTTGATGTCGACAGCCATGAGTGGCCTTCAATCCTTCTCAAGTTTGTGCCGGTTCGCGGACACGTTAGGGGGCTGGGGGGTTACCAGCGGTAGTGGGCGAAGGCCTTGTTGGCTTCCGCCATCTTGTGGGTGTCCTCGCGGCGCTTGACCGCGGCACCCAGACCGTTCGAGGCGTCCAACAACTCGTTCATCAAACGCTCCGACATGGTCTTCTCGCGACGCTGCCGGGCAAAGCTGACCAGCCAGCGCATGGCCAAGGTGGTGGACCGGTTGGGCTTGACCTCGACCGGCACCTGATAAGTGGCACCACCGACCCGGCGGCTCTTCACCTCCAGCGACGGCCGGACGTTGTCCAACGCCCGCTTGAGGGTCTGCACCGGATCCACGCTGGTCTTGGTGCGAGTCCCTTCCATCGCCGTGTAGACAATGCCCTGGGCGATGGTCTTCTTGCCGTCCAACAGGATCTTGCTGACCAACTGGCTCACCAGCGGTGATCCGTAGACCGGGTCGACCATCACCGGACGCTTCGGCGCCGGTCCCTTGCGAGGCATTACTTCTCCTTCTTCGCGCCGTAACGGCTACGGGCCTGCTTGCGGTTCTTCACACCCTGGGTATCGAGCGAACCGCGAATGATCTTGTACCGGACGCCCGGCAGGTCCTTGACCCGGCCGCCCCGCACCAGCACCATCGAGTGCTCCTGCAGGTTGTGCCCGACGCCGGGAATGTAAGCGGTCACCTCGACCTGGGACGACAGGCGAACACGAGCAACCTTGCGCAGCGCTGAGTTGGGCTTCTTCGGCGTCGTGGTGTACACCCGCGTGCACACGCCACGACGCTGAGGCGACCCCTTGAGCGCCGGCGTCTTGTTCTTGCTCACCTTGTCGGAGCGGCCCTTGCGGACCAGCTGGTTGATTGTGGGCACCGCTTAGTGTCTCTTTCTGCTGCGTGGATGGGACGTGGTCGATCCAGACTCCTCTGCTGAGACAGACTGGTTTAGACCACGTGTGCGCCACCACCGCAGGATGAAGACAACTGTCCCTCTTTTGGGGCACGCACAACGGGTCGGGCAAGCCCGAACACAAGGATCAAGGCTACGCGGTCGCGCGTCGAGGGTCAAAAGACCTGTTCTCGACCCGGCCGGTCGCCTCAACACCACGACAACTGCCTCAGGGCCGTGGAAATTCCCGATCCGCGACCGGGCCGGGTCGAGCGACGCGGCGGGCCGCCCGCCGACTCGTCTCCAGATGCCGCCGGGCCAACTCGGCGGCCCGTTCGGCGTTCGCGTTCGCAACGGCGGCATAGATCTCGGCGTGTTCTGTGACCATCTCCACGAGCTCTTCGTGCTGGCTGAGCAGCCAGCGCATTCGACCGCGGGTGATCGCGGCCAGCTCGCTCAGTACGTTGTTGCCGGCGATTCGAGTCAGTTCCTCATGGAAGTCGGCCCCGAAACGCCGGGCGGCCCCGGCGTCGCCGTGCTCGGCAGCCGACCGGGCTCGCTCGACCAGCTCGCCCAACCGGCTCAGGTCCGTCGCGCTCCGCCGCTGCGCCGCCAACTGGGCGGTGAGGGTCTCCAGCCCGGACCGGACCTCCATCAGGTCGTCGATGTCGGCCTCACTGAACTCGCGTACGACGGTCCAGCTCCGCGGTCTCGGCGTGGCCAGGCCCTCCCCGACCAGATTGCGCAGCGCCTCGCGTACGGGAACGCGGCTGACCCCCAGCTCAGCCGCGAGCTCGCGCTCGACCAGCCGCGAACCGGGCGGCCGGCGGCCGTCGATGATTTCGTCGCGGAGGGTCGCGGTCACCCGCTCGGCTTCCGGTCGAAACCCACCCACGTCAGAATGGTATACCATTTGTGGGTGCCCCATCCCGTTCACCGCGCCGTCCCGATGCTGGTGTCGGCGCTTGTCCTAATGGGCTGCGCGACGACGGGCTCCCCCGGTCCGGCCGGCCCGAGTCCGACTATGACGAGTCCGACAAGCACTCAGCCGCAGACGTCCGCCGCACCGAGTGCCCGGGCGACGGCTCGCCTCGCCCCGCCCCCTTCGCGTCCGACCGCCCGTACGTCAACCAGCCCCGGAGCCCCGACGATGAGCAATGCCGAAGCCGGCGAGCGATTGATCAGGGCCGCCCGCCGTGGGGACGAAGCCGGAGTGCAGCGCCTGCTCGCCGGCCAAGCGCCGGTCACCGCCCGGGACGGCACCGGGCAGACCGCGCTGATCGCGGCGGCGTACGGCAATCACCTGAGGGTCGCCGAGCAGCTGGTGGCGGCCGGTGCCGATCCCAACGCCAAAGACGAGACAGTGCAGAGCGCCTACCTGATCTCGACCAGCGAGGTGGGCGATGATCCGCGGCTGCTTCGGCTCCTGCTTGATCACGGCGCCGATGTCGAAAGCTTGGACAGCTGGCGCGGCACCGGCCTCATCCGGGCCGCCGACCGCGGGTTCCACCGCATCGTGATCACGTTGCTGGACACGCCGATCAAGATCGACCACATCAACCGGATCGGCTACACGGCTCTGCACGAGGCCGTCGTGCTCGGCGACGGCGGGCGAGCACATCAGAGGACCGTCGCGGCACTCGTGGAGGGCGGAGTTGACACCTCGATCGAAGACTCGCGGGGCCACACGGCGCTGCAGTCCGCCCGAGAACTCGGTTACTCCGAGATCGTCGCCCTCCTGGATTGAGTGGCCTTCTCGGCCGCTGCCAAGGTCTCCTCGTCAAGATCATCTCGAGCCGCCAGCAGCGCGGGGAGAAGGTCACGCTCGGTCGTGAGGGCACGGAACACCATCGACACCGTGACACCATGATCACGACGTTGCACGACCGCGATCGGATCCGCCGCACCGAGCAGCCCGGAGTTGATCACGGCCAAGTAGGCGCCCGGACGGGCGTCAGCGGTGAACATCTTGAGCCACCCCTGCTCGCCGACCCAACCACGAAAAGTCGAGCACGGAATGCGTGGCGACGTCACCTGGAGGATCACCTCGTCGCCGATCCGCCAGCGCTCGCCGACTCGAGTCTCGGCCAGATCCAGCCCTCGCGTCGTGAGGTTCTCCCCGAAGAACCCGTTCGGGAGCGGTCGGCCCAGGCGCTGCTCCCAGCGATCCAGATCTTCTCGGGCGAACGCGTACACCGCCTGACCGTCACCGCCGTGGTGCTGGGTGTCGCCGATGAAGTCGCCGACCAACCCGCTACCCAGCCCACCGCGCTTGGGCCCGGGCGCCCGCACCATAACCGGCGCGGACTGCGGTTCCTTCGCGATGCCGGTCGCCCTGGTTTCCTTGTACGGGTTGGGATGCGGACGGCCGAGGTTGACGGAGTCGACATGAGCCACCGGCCCAGTCTAATTTAGCGGGCTGCTCGTGCGTCTCAAGCGCTCCAGGCTACGACCTTCCTCCTCGATCGTTGGGCCAGAACACTTACCAGCCTTGCCTTGGGCGGTTGGAGCGTCGACTCCTCGTCGTCAGTTCGCAGCCGCGCTTGAGACACCCGACTCGCAGCCGGAGGGTGTTGTCTGTGCGTCTGATGTGAGTCACTGTGGCCGAGTAGTGAATGGGCTCGAATGGTCCGATCTCGGGTTCGCCGGACTTTAGCCTGGTTCGCAGGCACACCCCCAGCCGATTCCACAGGAGAAGATGATCATGCGCGTCAACCACCGCGAGGACGAACTCGAGAACCACGACCGCGGGCTCGACTACGACCTGCCCAAGCTCCTGGATCGCCGTGGGCTGCTCACGCTGGTGGCCGGCGCATCCGCGGTGGCCCTGGCGGGCTGCGCGACGGCGCAGGTGGCCACGAGCGGCGCAACCGAGTCCTCGAGCACGCCCACCAGGCCTGCGGGCGGTCCCGGGGGTGGTGGCGGGCAACCGCCCGGCGGATCCGGCGGCAGCAACCGCGAGGTGTCCGAGGGCGAGGTCCCCGAGGAGACCGCCGGGCCCTATCCCGGCGACGGCTCCAACGGCGCCAACGTGTTGACCGAGAGCGGTGTGGTCCGCAGTGATATCACCTCGAGCTTCGGCTCTTCGACGACGAAGGCCGAGGGCGTGCCGGTCACGTTGACGATGACCATTCAGAACTTCGACCGGAACTTGGCGGCCTACGCCGGCGCCGCGGTGTACGTGTGGCACTGTGACCGTGCGGGGCAGTACTCGATGTACTCGGAGGCGGTCCAGAACGAGAACTATCTCCGCGGAGTCCAAGAGGCCGACGCAAGAGGTCAGGTCACCTTCACCACGATCTTCCCGGCTTGCTACTCGGGCCGCTGGCCGCACATCCACTTCGAGGTCTACCCGAGCCTGGCGAAGGCCACCAACAGCGCGAACAAGATCGCGACTTCGCAGATCGCCCTTCCCGAGGACGCGTCGAACGCGGTCTACGCCACGTCCGGTTACGAACAGAGCGTGCAGAACATGAACCAGGTCAGCTTGGACTCCGACAACGTGTTCTCCGACGGCTACGATCTGCAGCTGCCGCAGGTCACCGGCAGCCCGACCGAGGGCTACACAATGAACTTCACCTGCGCGGTCTGAGTGGTAGGCCGGTGGTAGACGTTCTCCATGAGACTTTCGACCCGGAACCAGTTGACCGGCACCGTCGCCTCCATCGAGGTCGGTTCGGTGATGACCATCGTGAAGATCGATCTGGACGGTGGCCAGCAGATGACCGCGGCCGTTACGCGTGACGGGGCGGCCGATTTGGACCTCGAGGTCGGCTCTCCGGTCACCGCGCTCGTCAAGGCCACCGAGGTAATGCTCGCCGTCGAGTAAGAGCCAGTAGGCACGAGCAAAGCGAGTAGGTACGCAGCAAAAGCGGACGGCCATACCGGTTTCGTCCGCACATGATGAGCTATCGTGCTTTTTGTGCCGAGTCTGCGGATACGAGACGCGGCGGCGTTCCTCAACGTCAGCGACGACACCGTACGACGCTGGATCGAAAGTGGGACGTTGCCGGTGACCACGGACGCCAGCAACCGCAAGGTCGTCGACGGCTACGAGCTGGCCAAGTTCGCGCGCGCCCAGAACCCCCCGATGGATGACCCGTCGACGGTGGGCCGCTCGGCGCGCAACCGGTTCGTCGGCCTGGTGACCGACATCGTGATGGACAAGGTCATGGCTCAGGTGGAGTTGCAGTGCGGCCCGTACCGCGTCGTCTCGTTGATGACCAGCGAAGCCGTACGCGATCTCGGGCTCGAACTCGGCTCGATCGCGGTCGCCGTCGTCAAGTCAACCACTGTGATCATCGAGACACCACGAGGAGAATCGTGAAGCGTCTTCTGGTAGCAGGAATCACCGGGTTGGCGTTGGTGCTGGCCGGCTGTGGCTCGAGCGCCCAACCCGCCGGCCCGGCAAGCACAGCGCCGCAGACGCTGACCGTCTTCGCGGCAGCGTCGTTGAAGACGACCTTCACGGCCATGGGAGAGAAGTTTCAAACCGCCAACGCCGACACGTTGGTGACCTTCAACTTCGCCGGATCATCCGACCTGGTCACGCAGCTGCAGTCCGGGGCGAAGGCCGACGTCTTCGCCTCGGCGGACACCAAGAACATGGACAAGGCCGCTGCGGACAACCTCGTGGACGGATCACCGGTGAACTTCGCGTCGAACACGCTCCAGATTGCGGTGCCGCCCGACAACCCGGCGAAGATCGCGACGTTCGCCGACCTGGCCAAGCCCGGCGTGAACCTCGTCGTGTGCGCGCCGGCCGTACCGTGCGGGTCGGCGACGGAGAAGGTCGAGAAGGCCAGCGGTATCACGCTCAAGCCGGTCAGCGAGGAGTCGTCGGTCACCGATGTCCTGAACAAGGTCACCAGCGGAGAAGCAGACGCCGGACTGGTGTACGTCACCGACGTGTTGGCCGCCGGTAACAAGGTCAAAGGCGTGACCTTCCCGGAGTCGTCTCAGGCCGTGAACGTCTACCCGATCGCCTCTCTGGCCGCCAGCCAGAACAAGGAACTGGCCAAAAAGTTCGTGGACCTCGTCTCGGGCGCAGAGGGGCAGCAGATCCTGGCCGACGCCGGCTTCGCCAAGCCCTAATCGGCGCGTAGCCGTGCGGTCAGTTGGCTACTCCGGTCTGCCGCGGTGGATCTATCTGCCGGCCGGGCTCGGGGCGCTCTTCGTCATCCTTCCGCTGGCGGCGATGACCACCCGGGTGGACTGGTCGCGGTTACCAGCCCTGATCACATCGGAGTCCTCGGTCGCCGCGCTCCGGCTGAGCCTGCAGACCTCGATCGCCGCGACCGCACTGTGCGTGTTGTTCGGGGTGCCGATGGCCCTGGTGCTGGCGCGGACGTCGTTCCGGGGCCAGCGCATCCTCCGTTCGCTGATGCTGTTGCCGCTGGTCCTGCCCCCGGTGGTCGGCGGCATCGCCCTGCTCTACACGTTCGGTCGGCGCGGCTTGTTGGGCCAGTCGTTCGAGGTGTTGGGAATCCAGATCGCGTTCTCCACCACCGCCGTGGTGCTGGCCCAGACCTTCGTCGCGCTGCCTTTCCTGGTGGTGGCCCTGGAGGGCACGCTGCGCTCGGTCGGGCAGCGGTACGAGACGGTGGCCGCGACCCTGGGCGGTCGACCGACGACCGTCTTGGCGCGGGTCACCGTGCCCCTGGTGCTGCCCGGGCTCGCCTCGGGTGCCGTGCTGTCGTTCGCCCGCTCCCTCGGCGAGTTCGGGGCCACCCTCACCTTCGCCGGCAGCCTGCAGGGCGTGACCCGTACGCTGCCGCTCGAGATCTACCTGCAGCGCGAAAGTGACGCCGATGCCGCCGTGGCGCTGTCGCTGGTGTTGGTCGTGGTGGCCATGCTCGTGGTTGCTCTGACCCAGGGTTCACGCAGCAACGTCTAGTGTCGTGCCCTGAGCCCTTCGCCGGCTCAGGAGAACCCCTGCTCGAAGGGTGCCCCCGATGACCCTGACCATGCGCGCCACCCTGGCCGCGCGCCACGTCGACGTCGACCTCCGGCTCGACGACGGTGAGCGGGTCGCGCTGCTCGGGCCGAACGGAGCCGGGAAGTCCACGGTGCTGGCCATCCTCGCCGGCATCCTCCGGCCCGATGCCGGACGGGCGGAGCTCGACGGCCGGGTGTTATTCGACCTGCCGCCGCAGCAGGCGCGGCAGGGGTCAGGTCAGTGGTCGGCGCCGTGGACGCGGGGCACCGCGATGCTGGCCCAGGATCCGCTCCTCTTCCCGCACCTGACCGTACGGGACAACGTCGCCTTCGGACCCCGCTCCCGCGGGGAGAGCACAGCTGCGGCGCGGCGGACCGCTGATCGGTGGCTGACCGAGGTGGGTGCGCAGGATTTCGCAATGCGCAAGCCCGCTCAGTTGTCGGGGGGACAGGCTCAGCGAGTGGCCATCGCCCGGGCGCTGGCCGCCTCTCCCCATCTGCTCCTGTTGGACGAGCCGATGGCGGCCCTCGACGTCGGTGCCGCACCGACGCTGCGCCGGGTGCTGCGGCACGTGCTGGCGGAACGGTCAGCCATCATCGTCACCCACGATCTGCTCGACGCCCTTCTGCTGGCTCACCGCGTGCTGGTCATGGACGAAGGGAGGATCGTGGAGGCCGGTCCGACGGAAGAGGTCATGCGGCATCCGCGTACCTCCTTCACCGCCCGGCTCGCCGGCCTCAACCTGATCAGCGGTCGCAGCGAGGCCGACGGCGTGCGGGACGGGAACGGCGTGCTGATCCGCGGAGTTAACCGGACGGCAACGACGGACGGGGAGGCTGCCATGGCGGTGTTCAGCCCTTCCGCCGTCGCCGTATTCACCGAGCCGCCGCAAGGCGGCAGCCCGCGCAACGTCGTTCGGGTGACGATCACCGAGTTCGAGCCTCGCGACCAACTGGTGCGGGTGCGCGCCGAGGAGGCCGCGGGTCACGGCCTCGTGGCCGACGTGCTGGCTCAGACGATCGGTGACCTGGACCTGTACCCTGGCCGCCCTGTGTACTTCTCCATCAAAGCCACGGCTGTGACGATCTATCCCGTATGACGAATTCCACCTGACGATGCCCACCGAAACCCCACCTCCGGTCGCCTCGCGCGCCCCCCGGTCGATCGGTGTGGCGACCGGTCTAGCCATGGCCGCCGGTACGGTGGCCGGATTGGTCACGGTGGCCGCCTCAGACCTGACGGCGTGGATCCTGGCTCCCGACGCCGCGCCCCTTTCGGTGTTCGCCGCCTCGCTTGCCCGGCTCTTGCCGACTACCGCCGCCGACAGCCAGACCGGCGTGACCGACGTCGCTGCCCACCCGCTGACGCTCGTCATGACGGGGCTGCTGGTGTTGCTCGTGACCGCGATCGCCGGAGTCCTCGAACTGCGGCGCCGCTACACGGGTCTGATCGTCTTCGCCGGCATCGCAGCCGCCGGGATTGCGGCGAAGTTCGTCATCGTGCCCAGCTGGTTCCAGACATTCCTGCCGTCGGTGGTCGGACCGGCCGCCGGCTACCTGGTCCTTCATCTGCTGATCAATCGTCTGGCCCGCCACCTCGCTGTGACGGCGGATTTGATCCAGCACCCGTCCCGGCAGCGGGCGGATGTGGCCGCCGACGGTGAATCGCCGACGCCACCAGTCGATCTGACCGGCCCCGTGGCTCTGCAGCGCCGCGCCTTCCTCCGGACCACCGCCATCGCGGCGGCCGTCGCGGCCGGGCTGGTTGCGGCCGGGGAAGGCCTCCTCTTCGCCTCCCGCCGAGCGGCCGCAAACCGCGCCCGGATCCAGTTGCCGGCACCAGCCCACCCGCCCGCGCCCGTCCCGGCCGGGGCCGATCTGGAGGTCAAGGGGCTGACCCCGTACGTGACCGCCAACGCGGACTTCTACCGGATCGACACGGCCCTCCAAGTCCCGATCATCGAAGCCGAGGCCTGGCGGCTGACCGTCACCGGGCTCGTGGAGGAAGAGGTCACCCTCACGTACGCGGACCTGCTGGCCAAGCCGATGGTCGAACACCTGAGCACGCTCACCTGCAAGGCCAATCCGGTAGGGGCGAATCCGATCGCCGGAAACCTGGTCGGCAACGCGGCGTGGCTGGGCTTCCCCGTGCGCGAACTCCTCGCTCAGGCGCGTCCCCGGGCTGACGCCGACATGGTGCTCTCGGTCAGCGTCGACGGCTGGAGTGCGGGGACACCACTCAACGCGCTGCTCTCCGGCGAGCGCCAGGCCCTGCTCGCCGTCGGCATGAACGGACAGCCATTGCCGCCCGAACACGGCTTCCCGGTACGGATGATTGTGCCCGGCCTGTACGGCGACGTGTCCGCCACCAAATGGGTCACCGAGCTCAAGGTGACGACCTTCGACGCCGACGAGGGCTACTGGACTCCGCTCGGCTGGTCGGCCGGCGGATCGATCAAGCTGTCATCCCGGATCGACGTTCCCCGCCCCACCACGATTCCCGCCGGGCCCGTCACCGTCGCCGGGGTGGCCTACGCCCCGCACATCGGCATCTCCGCTGTGGAGGTCCGCGTGGACGACAAGGACTGGCGGGAGGCCGACCTCGCCGAGGTGACCGGCCCGGACACCTGGCGGCAGTGGGAGTTCCACTGGCTGGCTACTCCGGGCGAGCACCGGCTCACCGTGCGCGCCACCGACGCCGACGGCTATGTGCAGACCGACGAGATCAGCCCACCCGCCCCCAGCGGCGCCACCGGCTGGCACAGCATCACCGTGCGCGTCCGGGAGGCCTGAGCCGCGTCTCGGACCGACCTCGCTCGATCTGAGGCGTCGCTCGATCTGCAGATCGAGCGAGGCCTACGAAATCGAGCGACGTTGTGTGGCGGCGTCCTGAGTGACGAAGCCGAAGGGCGGGCCCGGATGATCCGGACCCGCCCATGCGTAGGTGCCAGCTCAGCGATAGTCGCCGAGGTCGAACTCCTCCAGCGGCACGGCCGCGCCTGACCCCTGACCGAAGTCGTAGTCGAAGGAGTCGTAGCCGACCATCGAGTACGCCTGGGCCCGCGCCTCCGCGGTGGGTTCCACCCGGATGTTGCGGTACCGCTCCAGACCGGTGCCGGCCGGGATCAGCTTGCCCAGGATGACGTTCTCCTTCAGCCCGAGCAGGCTGTCGGACTTGCCGTGGATCGCGGCGTCGGTGAGCACCTTGGTGGTCTCCTGGAAGGAGGCCGCCGACAGCCACGACTCGGTCGCCAGCGACGCCTTGGTGATGCCCATCAGCACCGGCCGACCTGAGGCCGGCGTGCCGCCCTCGGCGACGACCTGTCGGTTGGCTGCCTCGTACGACAGCCGCTCGACCAGGTCACCGGCCAGCAGGTTGGAGTCGCCCGACTCGATCACCGTCACCCGCTTGAGCATCTGCCGGATGATGATCTCGATGTGCTTGTCGTGGATCGGCGCACCCTGCGTCCGGTACACCGACTGCACCTCGTCGACCAGGTGCTCCTGCACCCGGCGCACGCCGAGCACCCGGAGGACGTCCTGCGGATCCGGCGTACCGGCCGTGAGCTGCTGACCGACACCGACCCGGTCGCCGTCCTCGACCAGCAGCCGCGAGCGGCGGCTGACCGTGAACTCGGCGGCCTCGGAGCCGTCGTCCGGGGTGACGATGATCTTCTTCAACCGGTCGGAGTCCTCGATCTGGACCCGGCCCGCCGCCTCGGAGATCGGCGCCTTGCCCTTAGGCTGCCGCGCCTCGAACAGCTCCTGGACGCGCGGCAGACCCTGGGTGATGTCGTCCCCGGCCACGCCGCCGGTGTGGAAGGTCCGCATCGTCAGCTGGGTGCCTGGCTCACCGATGGACTGCGCCGCCACGATGCCGACGGCCTCGCCGACGTCGACCAGCTTGCCGCTGGCCAGCGACCGGCCGTAGCACATCGAGCAGGTGCCGCTGGCCGCCTCACAGGTGAGACGCTGCGCACCTTGACCTGGGTGATGCCGTTCTCCACCAGCAGCCCGATGTTGACGTCCCCGAGGTCGGTGCCCGGCGGCGAGCAGGAGCTCGCCGTCGGAACCGAGCACGTCGGTGGCCAGCGCCCGGGCGTAGACCGCGGTCTCGACGTGCTCGTCGAGGACGAGGTTGCCCTCGTCGCCGGTCGCGATCCGCTTGGTCAGACCGCGCTCGGTGCCGCAGTCCTCCTCGCGGATGATCACGTCCTGCGCCACGTCGACCAGGCGCCGGGTCAGGTAGCCCGAGTCGGCCGTCCGCAGTGCGGTGTCGGCCTGCCCCTTGCGTCCACCGTGGGTGGAGATGAAGTACTCCAGCACGCTCAGGCCCTCACGGAAGTTGGACTTGATCGGCCGGGCGATGATCTCGCCCTTCGGGTTCACCACCAGCCCTCGCATGGCGGCGATCTGGCGCATCTGCACCATGTTCCCGCGGGCGCCGGAGTGCACCATCATGTAGATCGGGTTGGTGCGCTCGAGAAGTTGGCCTCCATCGCCTGCCCGAGCCGTGACGTGGCGTCGGTCCAGATCTCGATGAGTTCCTGGCGCCGCTCGTCCTCGGTGATCAGTCCCCGCTCGTACTGCCGGTCGATCTTGACCGCCCGGTCCTCGTACGGCGCCAGGATCTGCGGCCTTGTCGGCCGGGGTGCTGACGTCGCCGATGGACACGGTGACCCCGGACCGGGTGGCCCAGTGGAAGCCGAGGTCCTTGAGCTGGTCGAGGCAGTTGGCGACCTCCACCTTCGGGTACCGCTCGGCCAGGTCGTTGACGATCTGCCCGAGCTGCTTCTTGCCCACCTCGTAGTCGGCGTACGGGTAGTCCTCCGGCAGCGCCTCGTTGAACAGGGCGCGACCCAGCGTGGTCTCCAGCAGGATGGACCCGTTGGCCCGCACCTCGAAGCCGGCCGGCGGCACGATGTCGGTCAGCCGGATCTTGATCTTGGCCTGGGCGCTGAGCTCGCCGCGGTCGAAGGCCATCAGGGCCTCGGCCACGGAGGCGAAGAGCCGGCCCTCACCGAGGGCGCCGTCGCGCTGCATGGTGAGGAAGTACATCCCGATGATCATGTCCTGGGTGGGCATGGTCACCGGCCGGCCGTCGGCCGGCTTGAGGATGTTGTTCGTCGACAGCATCAGGATCCGGGCCTCGGCCTGCGCCTCCGCGCTCAGCGGCAGGTGCACGGCCATCTGGTCGCCGTCGAAGTCGGCGTTGAACGCCGTACAGACGAGCGGGTGGATCTGGATGGCCTTGCCCTCGATCAGCTGCGGCTCGAACGCCTGGATGCCCAGCCGGTGCAGCGTCGGCGCCCGGTTCAGCAGCACCGGGTGCTCGGCGATGACCTCTTCCAGCACGTCCCAGACGACCGGCCGCTGCCGCTCCACCATCCGCTTGGCGGACTTGATGTTCTGGGCGTGGTTGAGGTCGTCCAGCCGCTTCATCACGAACGGCTTGAACAGCTCCAGCGCCATGGCCTTCGGCAGCCCGCACTGGTGCAGCTTGAGCTGCGGGCCGACCACGATGACCGAACGGCCGGAGTAGTCGACGCGCTTGCCGAGCAGGTTCTGCCGGAACCGGCCCTGCTTGCCCTTGAGCATGTCGGAGATCGACTTCAGCGGCCGGTTGCCCGGACCGGTGACCGGACGCCCGCGTCGGCCGTTGTCGAACAGCGAGTCGACGGCCTCCTGCAGCATCCGCTTCTCGTTGTTGACGATGATCTCGGGCGCGCCGAGGTCGAGCAGCCGCTTGAGGCGGTTGTTCCGGTTGATCACCCGGCGGTACAGGTCGTTCAGGTCCGAGGTGGCGAACCGGCCACCGTCGAGCTGCACCATCGGGCGCAGGTCCGGCGGGATCACCGGGACGCAGTCCAGCACCATGCCGGTGGGGCTGTTCTTGGTGGTCAGGAACGCGGAGACGACCTTGAGCCGCTTCAGGGCGCGGGTCTTGCGCTGCCCCTTGCCGGTCTGGATGGTCTCCTTCAGCGACGCCGCCTCGGCGTCGAGGTCGAAGGTCTCCAGCCGCTTCTGGATGGCGTCGGCGCCCATCGAGCCGGCGAAGTACTTGCCGAACCGGTTCTTCATCTCCCGGTACAGCACCTCGTCGCCCTCGAGGTCTTGCACCTTGAGGTTCCGGAAGCGGTTCCAGACCGCGTCCAGCCGGTCCAGCTCGCGCTGAGCCCGGTCGCGCAGCTGCTTGACCTCGCGCTCGGCGCCCTCGCGGACCTTGCGCTTCTGGTCGGACTTGGCGCCCTCGGCCTCCAGGCCGGCGAGGTCCTCCTCGAGCTTCTTCATCCGGGTCTCGATGTCGGAGTCCCGGCGTCCCTCGAGCTGCTTGCGCTCCACGTCGATCTTGGCCTCGAGCGAGCTCAGGTCGCGGTGGCGGCCCTCGTCGTCGACCGAGGTGATCATGTACGCGGCGAAGTAGATGACCTTCTCCAGGTCCTTCGGCGCGATGTCGAGCAGATAACCCGAGCCGGGACGGGACACCCTTGAAGTACCAGATGTGGGTGACCGGCGCGGCCAGCTCGATGTGACCCATCCGCTCCCGGCGGACCTTGGAGCGGGTGACCTCGACCCCACACCGCTCGCAGATGATGCCCTTGAAGCGCACCCGCTTGTACTTGCCGCAGTAGCACTCCCAGTCCCGGGTGGGACCGAAGATCTTCTCGCAGAACAGACCGTCGCGCTCGGGCTTGAGCGTGCGGTAGTTGATCGTCTCCGGCTTCTTCACCTCACCGTGCGACCACTGCCGGATCTCGTCAGCAGTGGCCAGGCCGATGCGGATCTCGTCGAAGAAGTTCACGTCGAGCACTGATGTATCTCTTCTCTTTAGTTACTCTTTTGTTCTTGCTTGTACGTGACCACCCGGGGTCTGTGGCGAAGCCCTAGCGGGAGTTACGGGAGCGGAGCCCCGATGGTGCTCAGACTTCTTCGACGCCGCCGTACTGCCTCGCCCGGACGCCGGGAGAGATCGATGCCGAACTCGTCGGACGCGCGGTAGTTGTCGTCGTCGGAGTCCTTCAGCTCGACCTCGGTCCCGTCGCTGGAGAGCACCTCGACGTTCAGGCAGAGGGACTTCATCTCCTTGACCAGCACCTTGAACGACTCGGGGATGCCGGGCTCGGGGATGTTCTCGCCCTTGACGATCGCCTCGTACACCTTCACGCGGCCGGGGACGTCGTCGGACTTGATGGTCAGCAGCTCCTGCAGCGCCCAGGCGGCGCCGTAGGCCTCGAGGGCCCACACCTCCATCTCGCCGAACCGCTGACCGCCGAACTGCGCCTT
Organism: uncultured Actinomycetota bacterium; assembly: GCA_963791865.1. Taxonomy (GTDB): domain Bacteria; phylum Actinomycetota; class Actinomycetes; order Propionibacteriales; family Propionibacteriaceae; genus Microlunatus. The sequence goes on along the minus strand of CAWBUC010000018.1, from coordinate 4,153 downwards.
ACCGCCCAGCGGCTGCTGGGTGATCATCGAGTACGGACCGGTGGAGCGGGCGTGGATCTTGTCGTCCACCAGGTGGTGCAGCTTCAGCATGTAGATGTAGCCGACGCCGACCGGCTCCGGGAACGGCTCGCCGGAGCGGCCGTCGAAGAGCCGGGCCTTGCCGTCGGCGTTGACCAGCTGGTCGCCGTCGCGGCTCGGCAGCGTGTGGCCGAGCAGGCCGGTGATCTCCTCCTCGGTCGCACCGTCGAACACCGGCGTGGCCAGCCGGTGGTCGCCGTCGGTCTTCCCCAGCCCGATGCCGCGCAGCCGGTCGGCCCAGGCGCCCTTGGCCCCGTCGAGATCCCAGCCGGTCTTGGCCACCCACCCGAGGTGGGTCTCCAGCACCTGGCCGACGTTCATCCGGCTCGGCACGCCGAGCGGGTTGAGCACGATGTCGACCGGGGTGCCGTCCTCCAGGAACGGCATGTCCTCGATCGGCAGGATCTTGGAGATGACGCCCTTGTTGCCGTGCCGGCCGGCGAGCTTGTCGCCGTCGGAGATCTTCCGCTTCTGGGCCACGTAGACCCGGACCAGCTGGTTCACGCCGGGCGACAGCTCGTCCTCGGAGTCGCGGTCGAAGACCCGGACGCCGATGACGGTGCCGGACTCGCCGTGCGGCACCTTCAGCGAGGTGTCGCGCACCTCGCGCGCCTTCTCGCCGAAGATCGCCCGCAGCAGCCGCTCCTCCGGGGTCAGCTCGGTCTCGCCCTTCGGGGTGACCTTGCCGACCAGGATGTCGCCGGTCGAGACCTCGGCCCCGATCCGGATGATGCCCCGCTCGTCCAGGTCGGCCAGCATCTCCTCGCTGACGTTCGGGATGTCGCGGGTGATCTCCTCCGCACCGAGCTTGGTGTCCCGGGCGTCGACCTCGTGCTCCTCGATGTGGATCGAGGTGAGGACGTCGTCCTGGACCAGCCGCTGGCTGAGGATGATCGCGTCCTCGTAGTTGTGGCCCTCCCACGGCATGAACGCGACCAGCAGGTTGCGACCGAGCGCCATCTCGGCGTGGTCGGTGCAGGGTCCGTCGGCCAGCGGCGCACCCTTCTCCACCCGCTGCCCCTCGGTGACCAGCGGCCGCTGGTTGATGCAGGTGCCCTGGTTGGAGCGACGGAACTTGCTCAACCGGTAGGTCTTGTAGGTGCCGTCGTCGTGCGCGATGTCGATCAGGTCGGCGCTCACCGAGGTGACCACGCCGGCCTGGGTCGCGACGGTGACGTCACCGGCGTCCACCGCACCCCGGTACTCCATCCCGGTGCCCACGAACGGGGCGTCGGAACGGATCAGGGGCACGGCCTGACGCTGCATGTTCGAGCCCATCAGGGCCCGGGAGGCGTCGTCGTGCTCCAGGAACGGGATCATCGCGGTGGCCACGGAGACCATCTGCCGCGGCGACACGTCCATGTAGTGCACGTCTTCGGGCGCGACCTCGTCGGCCTCACCGTGACGCCGGCGGACCAGCACCCGCTCCTCGGTGAAGCGGCCCTTCTCGTCCAGCTTGGCGTTGGCCTGGGCGATGATGAAGCGGTCCTCGACGTCGGCGGTCACGTACTCGACCTGGTCGGTGACCCGACCCTTCTCCACCTTGCGGTACGGAGTCTCCACGAACCCGAAGGCGTTCACCCGGGCGAAGCTGGCCAGCGAGCCGATGAGGCCGATGTTCGGGCCTTCCGGCGTCTCGATGGGACACATCCGGCCGTAGTGCGAGGTGTGCACGTCGCGCACCTCCATGCCGGCCCGGTCCCGGGACAGACCGCCCGGACCGAGCGCGGAGAGCCGCCGCTTGTGGGTCAGGCCCGCGATCGGGTTGGTCTGGTCCATGAACTGGCTGAGCTGGGAGGTCCCGAAGAACTCCTTCAGCGCCGCCACCACCGGCCGGATGTTGATCAGGGTCTGCGGCGTGATCGCCTCGACGTCCTGGGTCGTCATCCGGTCCCGGACCACCCGCTCCATCCGGCCGAGGCCGGTGCGCAGCTGGTTCTGGATCAGCTCACCCACCGTACGCAGCCGGCGGTTGCCGAAGTGGTCGATGTCGTCCTCTTCGACGATCAGCTCGCCGCGCGGGGCCTCGAGGGTCTCGCCGGCCCTCGTGCAGCGCCACGCAGAAGCGAATCGCCGCCACGATGTCCTCGATGGTCAGGACCTGCTTGTCGAAGCTCGATCTCCAGGCCGAGCTTCTTGTTGATCTTGTAGCGGCCGACCTTCGCCAGGTCGTACCGCTTCGGGTTGAAGTAGTAGTTCTCCAACAGCGCCTGCGCGGCCTCGCGGGTCGGCGGCTCGCCCGGACGGAGCTTGCGGTAGATGTCGAGCAGGGCCTCGTCCTGGGTCGAGGTGTGGTCCTTCTCCAGGGTGAGCCGCATCGACTCGTACTCCCCGAACTCCTCCAGGATCTTGGCGTCGTCCCAGCCGAGCGCCTTGAACAGCACGGTGACGTTCTGCTTGCGCTTGCGGTCCAGCCGGACGCCGACCATGTCGCGCTTGTCGATCTCGAACTCCAGCCACGCCCCGCGGGAGGGGATCATCTTGCAGGTGAAGATGTCCTTGTCCGACGTCTTGTCGGTGGTCTGCTCGAAGTAGACGCCCGGGCTGCGGACCAGCTGCGACACCACGACCCGCTCGGTGCCGTTGATGACGAAGGTGCCCTTGTCGGTCATCAGCGGGAAGTCGCCCATGAAGACCGTCTGGCTCTTGATCTCGCCGGTCTCGTTGTTCATGAACTCCGCGGTGACGAACAACGGCGCGGCGTAGGTGACGTCGCGCTCCTTGCACTCATCGACGGTGTTCTTCGGCGGCTCGAAGCGGTGATCGCGGAACGACAGCGACATCGTGCCGGAGAAGTCCTCGATCGGAGAGATCTCCTCGAAGATCTCCTCCAGGCCGGACTTGGTGTTGATGTCGGTCCGGCCCTCGCCGAGGGCGGCCTCGACCCGGTTGCGCCAGGCGTCGTTCCCGACCGAGCCAGTCGAACGAGTCGATCTGCAGATCGAGCAGATCCGGGACTTCCATGGGTTCGGCGATCTTCGCGAACGAGATCCGGCCGGTGGGTGAATATGCAGAGCTAGTCAGAGTGGTGCTAGTCATGTGGTGCGCGAGGCGGCCAACAGTGGGTCCTTCCCAGACTCGCAGGTCAGTGAAGCCTCGTGCGCATGACAAACGGCCCGTGTCAAGCGAAACGGGTCGTTGAAATGGCGAGGGCAAACCCCAAATATAGAGGCCGTTCGCCACAGGTCAAGGCCATGCGGGCACGGCGGAGCAGGGCGGTCAAATCGACCCGCCTGGCGAAGATCATACTCGCGAACGGGCCGTTGACAAGCCTCTGACGCCGTCGATGCGGCCCGAGAGCGACGTGCTCTCCGGCCAGTCCTCGCGCGCGAATCCGGCGTTCGCGTGCGGTCTTCGCGCGACGCGGAGTTGCGGCGTGACGGCGGCACGCGAAGGGCGGCGGACCACCGGTCCGCCGCCCCTTCGCGGTGCGGGTCCTACTTGACGGTCACGCTGGCGCCGGCGCCCTCGAGGGCCTCCTTCGCCTTGTTGGCGGCCTCCTTGGTGACCTTCTCCAAGACGGCCTTCGGCGCGGCCTCGACCAGCTCCTTGGCCTCCTTCAGGCCCAGGCTGGTGAGGGTACGCACCTCCTTGATGACCTGGATCTTCTTCTCACCGGCCGCCTCGAGGATGACGTCGACCTCGTCGCTCTCCTCCTCCTCGGGGGCGGCGCCGTCGCCACCGCCGGCAGCGGGTGCGGCCGCCGCCACGGCGACCGGAGCCGCCGCGGTGACGCCGAAGGTGTCCTCGAACTGCTTCACGAACTCGCTGAGCTCGATCAGCGTCAACTCCTTGAACGCGTCCAGGAGCTCGTCAGTGCTGAGCTTCGCCATGGTGGCGGTCCTTCCTAGTTGTCTTCTGCAGCAGCCGCTGCGGGTGGTCCTCGACGGCCGCTGCCGCTTCGGGTTGATCCTCGACGGCCGCTGCCGCTCGATGAATCTCGACGGCCGGCCGTTCGGGTGAATCCTCGACGGCCGGGGCCGTCTCGAGTTGATCCTCGACGGCAGGGGCCGTCTTGGTGGGTTCGGCAGCGGGTGCTGCTTCCTCGCTCTCCGCGGGTGCGGCAGCGAGTTGC
>CAWBUC010000017.1:0-38096 GCA_963791865.1 uncultured Actinomycetota bacterium | reverse complement strand
TGATGGTGATGGAGACCTCCAAGCGGCAGGGTGAGCGCCATGACCGTGGTGGTCCGCAGCGCTGAGACCCAACGGCATCGAATCCGTGAGACGATGCTGAATCCATTTAGCAAATGAGACGTTAACAGCATCAAGCCCGGTTGACAAGAGTGTGCTAAAAGGTTTTGACCAGGTGTCACCGCGTCGTGTCCTGACCGAGGCGGGGTAGGCTGAGCAGCCCAGAGGCACAACCAACCAGCCGGGCTAGGAGGACACGCCGATGCCGGACCGCGTCACGCTGGCCGACGTCGCGGAACGAGCAGGGGTGTCGAAGACAGCGGTCAGTCTGATCCTCAACGACCGGCCCGGCTCCCGGCTGTCGCAGGAGCTCGCCACACGGGTCCGTGCCGCCGCCGCCGAGCTGAACTACCGGCCCAACCCGGCCGCGCGCAGCCTTCGCCTCGGTAAGACCGAAATCGTCGGCTTCGTCTCCGACGAGGTCAGTATCACTCGATACGCTTCGGCCATGATTCGCGGCGCCCTCGATGTTGCCCAGCAGCGTGACCACACCGTGCTGATCGCCGAGACCGGAAGTGACCCGGAACGGCGAGAGCAAGCCGTTCAAGCGATCCTGGACCGGCGACCCGACGGGCTGATCTTCGGCTTGATGGGTGCCAAAGAAATCGACGTGCCAGAGACCAACGGCATCCCGGTCGTGGTGCTCAACGGCAGCAGCTCCGCCAACCACCGCTCGGTGGTCCCCGCAGAATTCGAAGCCGGCACCCAGATCGCGGAGCTCCTCGTTGACGCCGGACACCGACGTATCGGCATCATCGGCTATCCACCGCTGGTGCTATTCGATCCCGGGTCTCCTCGACAATCGGCGACCGGCTCGCCGGAATCAAAGCCGTCCTCGATCGCGCAAAGATCACCGTGGCCGCGAAGGTCGAGCACCACGTCTGGGAGCCGCACAACGGCTTCCAGGCCACCGAGCAGATCCTGGACGGTCACCCCGAGATCACCGGGCTGATCTGCATGAACGACAGGCTCGCCTTCGGCGCCTACCAAGCGATCCAGGAACGCGGCCTGAAAGTCCCAGACGACATATCGATCGCCTCCTTCGACGACGACGAAATCGCCAGCTACCTCCGGCCCCAACTGACCACGGCACAAATCCCGTACGAGCGGATGGGTTGCGACGCCATGACCATGCTGCTGAAGCCCGAAGAGTCCAGCGGTCACCAGCGAATGGTGCCGATGCCCGTGCAGCATCGCGCATCTGTTCGGACGTTGACCTGACGCGTCAACCAAGTCGGCGCGAGCAATCCATGCCTTAGCCGCGCGGCAAAGGAGAACATTGCATGCTGCCGCAGCAGGCTTCGGCGAAGACGACGATGTCTATGGCTGCCGCCGCGACGGCATCGGATGGCTCGTAAGGAAGATAAGAGCAAACGCTGCGGGTGCGGACGGGACCACAACAAGTGGGCCGAGGGCAACTCAGCCGTGGGAACGGGCCTGCGAGACGTCTTCGAATCCCGTCTGCGGTCACGCCTGCTGCGCGGCGGCCATCCCGATGAATGGCGCTCGGCCCTCGACCAGCGTGGTCGGTGGGGAGGAGCCCGATTGCTTCAGCGACTCATGATCACCGGCAGGTCGGCACACAGCGGCTGCGCCGACCGCACGCCGTTGGTCTCTCAGTCCGTCTCATCGGCGACCCTGGAGGAGGCGGTAGAGCATGCGGAACGGCAGGACCCTAACCATGCCGGCCATGATCTTGGCGTCGCGGCCTACGACCTGCCGGGGTGGCGGGTTGCGGTCGGTCAGTGCTGCTCGGATGACCTCGGCAACCGCCTCCGGGGGCAGGCCCTTCTCCGTGCCGTTCCGGGCCATGTCGCGGGCCGCCTCCAACATCGAGGCATATCGCTCGCGCAGGTCTGGTGGTGCCACGATCTCGTCGCCGGCCGCGATGCCACGGTCCCAGATGGGCGTCGCCACTGCACCGGGCTCGATCAAGAACACCTTGATCCCCGCGGTCACCAGTTCCGCACGCAGACTTCCCGTCATGCCAACCAGGCCGTGCTTCGCGGCGGCGTACGCACCCAGTACCGGCCCAGCGACCCGCCCGCCGATCGACCCGATCATGACAACGCGCGCCTCACCGCGCTGCTTTGACGCGGCGAGCAGCGCGGGCAGCATCACCTGGGTGACGTGCAGCTGCCCAACAAGATTGATCTCCAACTGACGGCGGAACACCTCGATCGGCAGGTACTCCAGCGGGCCGGGCAGGGCCGCTCCGGCGTTGTTCACCAGCCCCATCAACGGACCGGAGGCGGTCACGGTCGCTCCCGCCGCTCGGACCGAGTCAGCGTCTTCGAGTTCCATCAGCAAGGGGCGAACAGCATCCCCATGCTCAGTGGTCAGCCGGTCGGCATCTCGTTGGCGCCGCACCGTCGCCCACACCTCAAAACCGTCCCGGACGAGCGCGCCCACAGCAGCCGCACCAATCCCCGTTGACGCCCCGGTCACCACGACCGATCGAGTTCCCGCCATCTCCGCCCTCGCCTTCATGTCGCCCTGGGAAGTGTCGCACCGCCGGCGCGAATCCAGGCCGGGGAACGAGACCGGAGTGGTGCCCAGAATCTGCACTCGACTGATCGGCGGTTTCAGCAAGTGTGCGGGTGGCGAGAGCACCCGACTACCACCATGCTGGACCTACGGCCGTAGCCTGCTGCTCGGGTCTCGGATGGCGCCGAATCCCGAGCGGCGGCGACATTGCATCCAGCCAGGAGAGTCCATGACCAGACGTCCCGTGCACACCGACGAGGCTCCCGCGGCGCTCGGGCCGTACAGTCAGGCCATCGTTGCGGGTGGTTTCGTCTTCTGCTCCGGTATGGCCGGCATCGACCCCGTGACTGGTGAGATCCCTGGCGGAACAGCGGCCCAGACTGAGCAGGCTCTACGGAACCTCGACGCCGTGCTCGCCGCCGCCGGCTCATCGATGGCCAACATCGTCAAGACGACGATCTTCTACGCCGACGTGGCTGACTTCGCCGCTCTCAACGAGGTGTACGCCCGGCACATGCCTGATCCGCCGCCCGCCCGTTCGGCGCCTGCGAACGTGCGACTGCCGAGGGGGCTGCTGGTTTCCATCGAGGCCATCGCCGAGGTCGCGGCTGACGATTCGGCCGCTTGATCAGCCGCGCCAGATCAGGTCCTGACCGAGGCGGTCTCGGTAGACCCAAGCCTGGTCCAGCTTGACGGTCCGCTTGCGGCGCAGGCAGTGCGCGTCGGCTGGAAGGATCAGGCGGCTGGCGTCGGAAGTGTCCGGAAGAGCCTCCCGTAGCCCTCAATGGTCAATGGCGCGGAGGTGGCGGCAAGGATCGACCACAGCAGCACCTGGTTCGCCTGAAGAACCAGCCGACCTGTTCGATGCTCCAGCTCCGCTACGGCCCGAGCGGCTCGAAAACCGTTCCCAGCCATGAATAGGGCCTCGTCACTGTCACCCAGGTGTCTGCAGACCCAGTTGGTGATGCTCGTGGTGCGAATTCTTCCCGGGTCGCGCAACAGGCCGGTCGCCTTCAGCAAAGTGACGTCGAACCCCTAGTCGCGGAAGCAGCCGACACCCATCTGATCGACTTCGTTGTCGAACCACGGCGGATGGACCAGGACCAGTCGGTGGGCTCCGCAAGCTCGCAGCGCGTCGGCCGCTGCACCGGCGCTGCCGACAACGGGTACCCCGCAGCCGGCGGCGAGTCGCTTGACCAGTGCGGCCTCGGACCGGGCACCGAGGACGTAGCCAGTAGTGGTCGATGCATGAGCCACGACATCCACGGAGCCGTCGCCGAAGCGCGCCGCGCCTTCGTCCACTGCTCCAGACCGTGTCAGGGCGCGCAGAGCTCGGGCGGACGGCGGACCCGCCGATTCTGTTCCGGCCGCGCTCTTCGGTGAACGGATGCGCGCCAGCGTTACCGTCACTCGACCCTGGCTCATGTCGGGGATCTCGATCTCGGGCCCGGCGGCGGCATGTGGAGTCAGCACCCCTACCCGGAGCGGGCGCTCGTTGACGCCGACCATCAGTCGCTCAGCTGCTCGACGAGACCCATGTCGTCGCGGCACGCCCAGTGCTCCACGATCACCCCGTCGGCGACCCGCCAGATATGGATGAACGTCCAGGCGGAGGCGCGGCCGGAGGGGCTGACTGGAGCGAGCAGTGGCATTGTGGATGCGCGGTGTGTGCCGTGCAGCGTGAGGTGCTGCGCTACCAGGTCTCCGTCGCCGATCAGGTGATGTTGCTCGACGGAGAGCGGCCCGAGATCGTCGTCGATCGTGCGCAGGATGCGCTTGAGGCCCTCGCGCCCTTGCGGTCCTGCTGCATGATTCACCATGTCCGCTGCAACCAGGTCGTCGAGCACCGTGGGGTCGCCGGCCTGCTGCCGTCGGTACATCTCGTTGACGACCTCTTTCGCGGTGCGCTTGTTCATGTCACGAGACTCCTATCGAGAACTGGTCAGGTGCGCTGGTCTGCTTCACTTCCCGGACCCACGAGGTCGGCTTGGGTCATGCCTTCGGGGTGCCCAGGTGGCCACTGGACCAGCTCGATGCGGTTGCCGTCTGGATCTGTCAGCCAGGCCGTCCAGAAGTTGTCGGAGTCGTCGGGCGAGCTCGGCGGCTCGGCCCCAAGGCCTGCTTCGGCGAGTCGAACAACTCTCTCGTGGATGGCATCCACACTGATCACGAAGTGGTGGAGCCCGCTCGGGTCGAGGTGACGCTGCGCTGGATCATCCACGAGCTCAAGGCTCACGAACTCGTCACCAGGAAGCTGTGAGCATCGTCAGGCTCCCGAACTCCGTGGCAGGCACCTCTCCCAGCACTTCATAGCCGAGCGCGGTATAGAACGCGATCGAGCTCTCCAAGTTGGCGACCCAGAGGCCAAGATGCAGGGTTCTCACGATGGTCTCTCCCGATCCACTCCGTGGCCATCCACGCTGTCCCCAGAGAGACTCGCGACGATCAGCAGACTCATCGGGATCCCAAGTCTGCCCGAGGCGACGTCCTCACAACGCTCGCAGTCCTTGACCGCTGACCACGCAGCCAGTGGACAGAGCGCTCAATCGATGCGGCGCACGCGAAGCAGCCCGGCGCTAACCGCAACTGTCCGGCCGGAGAGACAGAACGGCGTTCTCGCTGGACGGTCCGTTACGGCACATGGCTGCGGCCGATCCGCCCGGCCAGCTGGTTGGGGGGCGGATCACGATGAATCTAGGTCTCGCGCCGAGTCCATCGGTACACAAGTCCGGCGAGCAGTCGCTGGCCGATCGAAGGAGCATGAATGGTGAGCACCATGACGGTAGATGTGGAGACGACTACCAACGCGGAATACGTGACGCTCGGGGTGGAACACTTCGGCACGGATGCGGCGCCGCTGGTTCTGCTCGTGGGCGGCACGACCATGTTGTCTTGGCCTGACGCGCTCTGCCTGGCGCTCGCGCGCGGCGGACGCCACGTCGTCCGCTACGACCTGCGCGACTCAGGGGCGTCAACCACGATCGATCCCGAGGCTCCGGCGTACACGCTGCGCGACCTGGCCGCCGATGCGGCGGCACTCGCGTGTGCGCTCGACGATCGGCCAGCGCATCTGGCCGGCATCGGTGTCGGCGGCATGGTCGCTCAAGTGGCCGCGCTCGACCATCCCGACGCGTTCTCCGCGCTCACGCTCGTTGCGACCCGCCCCGTCGCTCCAGGCCCGGTTGACGACGATCTGCCGGAGCATAACGCGGAGACGATGGACCGGTTGTTCTCGCGCTCGATGCCCGACTGGTCCGACCGGGATGCGGTGGCGGCGTATGCCGCCGAAGGCGCCGAAATCCTCGGCGATGACCCCGCGACCGCGCGCACCATCGCCGGACGCACGTGGGACCGCACGCCGAGCATGACGCCCGCGGTGCAGATGGCTAACCAATTGGGCACGGTCTTCGCCGGACTTGACTGCGAGCCGCGCTGGCGCGAGCGCCTGTTCGAGCTCGCGATCCCAACACTGATAGTGCATGGTCGCCGCGACCCCTTCTTCCCCGTCGGCAACGGCGAAGCTCTCGCGCGCGACATCTCCGGAGCGCGCCTCTTGGTGCTGGACCAGGCCGCCACCGCCATCCCCGAGGCGGCCAGCGATGAGGTCGCGACCGCGATGCTTGCGCTTTAGGCGCTTCCGCAGGTGTGCAACGACGACAAAGCTCTCCGCACCCGCGCCCACCGTGATGCCGTGGTGCCCGTGTTGAAAGTCAGCTGCAGAAGTCTCGATGGGCATCCCCGAGGGGACGACGATCTGTTCACCGGAGCGCCAGCCACCGCGTCGTCAGGCCTGCTGGTGCTCGCACTCGTAGTGCACGAATCCCGTCGACGTGGCCAGCCGGTCGTACAGTCGCCGTGCCGTCGTGTTGTCCTTGTGGGTGAGCCAGTAGACCTTTCGGCAGCCGTTTCCGTCCGCCCACTCGCGCACGCGCGCGATCAGAGCGGATCCCACTCCCGATTGACGAGTCGACGGGTCAACGAAAAGGTCCTCGAGATAGCAGTACGTGGCGACTGACCAGGTTGTCGCATGAGTGAGCCAGTGCACGAGACCGACGGCCTTGCCCGACTCGTCCCGGGCGATCGCTCCGTGCAACTCGGTGTCTGCGACCAGTCGCTCGAAGACGTTGCCGGTGACCGAAGCGTCCAGTTCGGTTGCGTAGAAGGTCAGATACGCCTGCCACAGCGGCTCCCAATCATCACGGTCGGCGGCGGACAGCGTCGATATGCGAGCCATATCCCGACGCTAGCAACGGCCAGGCTCGGGTCGCCGACCTGCTCGGTCCGCCGTTCGCAGACAGGCACGAAGGGGAACTGCCGAGGGGATGCTCGACATCGACGGAGGGTCGGCATACGAACAAGCGGATACCGCTCGACTACAGGCGAGTCAAGGATCTACGGTCCTCGCATGGTGCCCGATCTGCTCACGCAACGGCTGCTGTTGCGGCGGCCGGAGATCGGCGACAGCGAGGCGATAGCTGACTTGCACAGCGATCCCGCCGTGATGCGATTTATAGACGATGGGAAGCCCGTTCCGCGGATGTTGTTCGCAGCCGCGACCTCGGCTGGCTCTTGGCCGACTACGAAGAGAGTCTCGGCTACTGGATCGGCGTCGAGCGGGCAGGCGCGAGGAGCGTCGGGTGGTTCGGACTGCGGCCGCTGACTCACTCGCCCGTCGAGGTCGAATTGGGCTATCGGCTAAACCCGAAGTTCTGGGGTTGCGGGCTGGCCACCGAGGCGGCTACTGCGCTAGTCGAGTACGCCTTCGCGTCGGTTGGAGTCCATCGGGTGATTGCCACGACGATGGTCGCCAACGTCGGCTCCCGGAAGGTTTTGGAGAGGGCCGGCCTGATGGACCGCCGCACCTGGTTCTACAGCGGATCCGATCTCATCCCGGGTGCTGAGCTGGGCGACGTCGAGCATGCGCTGACGCTCGACGAGTGGAAACGTCTCGTTGTCCGTGATCGCCGGTAGAGCTGCCATGTCCGACCGGCAGAGGGTCGCCAGACCGACGCCCACAGGTCCACCCCACTCCGGTTGACAGTTCCGTTGAGGGCACCTTTTGTGCCCGGACGGCTTGAGGCACACGAGCGTCTCGCGGGTGTTTGTTGATCAGTTTCGGTTGACGACGGCCTTCGCAGGTGGTTGGGGAGTCGTCGTCGGCGGGGCTGCTTACGCAGACGTCGGATCCGTCGTTGCCCTCGATGAAGTCGCGGATTCCATCAGCGTTGGGTCCGGGCTCGGCCGGGAATTTGTTGCCGGTGAGCAGGTCGTCGCCGTCGCCGCCGCGAAGGAAGTCTTCGTCCTTGCGCCCCGAGATGGTGTCGTTCCCGGCCCTTCTGATGAGAGCGTTCTGACCCCTCGTCGCCGACCAGTGTGTCGTTCCCGACGCCGCTGAGGATGTGCTCGATCCGACCCTTGAGGTCGCGTCCTACCGTTCCTGTAAATGAGGGTGGCCTGCTCGATCATGTCGGGTGTTGAGGACCGACGATTGAAGGAGCAGGCCGATGAGAAGGGTATCCCCGTCCGTGATCGCTCGCGAGCAGCTACAGCCAGCTGCTGGTCGGCGGCGCCGATCGTGAGTCCAACATCGTCTCGGCGTTGGTGGAGACGGTGACCCGGCAGGTGGTGCAGGAGCTGTTGGAGGGCGAGCAGCAAGACTTCCTCGGCGGCCGGGGCCGCTACGACCGCCGCGACGAGGGCCAGGCCGGATCCCGGAACGGTTATGAGCGGGGCCGGCTGCGCACCGCGGAGGGCTTCATCGACGTGGCGGTGCCGCAGGTCCGCGGCGCCGGCGAGCCGTTCCGGTCCTCGCTGATGGGGTTCTTGGACGGCAACAGTGAAGTGTTGGAGTCGCTGGTCAACGAGATGTATGCCCGCGGCCTGTCGACCCGGGACGTGGAGGACGCCTTCCGCGACGCGACCGGGGAGTTGTTGATCTCCAAGTCCGCGGTCAGCGAGATCACCGACCGGTTGTGGGAGGACTACCAGGCCTTCATCAGCCGGGACCTGTCCGGGGTGGAGATCGAGTATCTGTTCGTCGACGCGGTGTTTGAGTCGCTGCGCCGGCACGGGGCAAAGGAGGCGTTGCTGGTCGGCTGGGCGATCGCCGCCGACGGCGGCAAACATCTGCTGCACCTGGCGGTCGGCAACAAGGAGTCCGAGGCCTGCTGGACCGAGTTCTTCCGCTCGACTGCTCAACCGGGGGCTGCGGCTGCCGACCACCATCACCTCCGACGGCGCCCCCGGCGTGATCAAAGCGATCGAGGTGTGTTTCCCGGCCAGCATCCGGATCCGCTGTTGGTTCCACCGGCTGGCCAACATTCGGGCCAAACTTCCCGATGAGGCGGCGGCGGAGGTGATGGCGCACGTCTACGCCGTCCGGGATGCCCCCACCCTGGATGCGGCCCGGGCGGCCGCGGACCGGTTGATCGGCGGCTACCAGCGCACCTTCCCGGCCGCGGTGGCCTGCTTCGCCGACGACCTCGACGCGCTTGTTGGCGATCCACCGGGTGCCGGTCCGGCACCGGATCCGGGTCCGCACCACCAACCTGGCCGAGCGGTCGTTCGTCGAGGAACGCCGCCGGACCAAGGTGATCGGCCGGTTCCCCGACGAGAAGGCGGCGATGAAGCTGGTGTTCGCCACCATGATCCGGGCCGCCGATCGGTGGTGCCGGGTGTCCATCACCGACCTGGAACGCCACCAGCTGAAACTGCTGCGCGCCGAACTCGGCCTCGACCCGCCGCCAGCAGGAACCGACAACCGCAAAACCGACCGACGCAAACGAGTCGCCGCATGATCAACAGGCCACCCGATTTACAGGACGCTCAGGACTTGACCGACCCTTGATCACATCGTTCTCATGCATGCTTTGATTCCTATCTGAGCAGTTGCGAACCGCCGATGGCGGCGTAGCTCACAGGAAAGCGGGTTCGTGCCGCCTGAACCTTTGTAGTCACTACGCAACCGAGTTCGGAAATCGCGAAAGATGGCATCGAACGGTTAAGGTGCTCGGGGACGGTTCAGTCCTTGACGGCCGCAGCAGAGCGAGCCGACAGAGAACCGTTCCGGGTTCGACTTAGCGCAGCCCGGTCGCGCCTTTCACGACGCCGGGTTCTGGGTGACCGCCTAAGGCCTCTGGCTGACCCGGATCGGATCTCAGAGTCAGAATGGCCGTCAGGACCGCCGATGCGGCCAGTCCTGTCACCGTCAGCCATCCGGTGCCCGGCGGGACGTCCCAGTTGGCCGAACTCCAGCTCATCATGATCATGAAGTCGCCTGCGAGGTGGAAGAGGCCGAAGCTGGTCGCGCCCCACAGCACAGTCAGGATCCGCACCAGACCGAGTCCGCGGATATCTGACTCCCACGCCCCGATGGCCACCAACGCGGCCCCCGCCGTCAGTTCGACGGCCATGCCCAGGAAGAGGGACGCGGGCTCGCTGGAGGACCGGGCGGCGCCGATGCCCACGGCTGCGGCACCGGCCAGCATCAGCGTCACGAGCGCCGGCAGCACGGCAACCGCCTTGGTCTTGCTCGACCAGCGCATCCCGAGCACGAGGGTCAGCCACGCAAGTGCCGCCAGCATCATCGCCGTAGCGCCGAGTTCAACCACCCCGGGCGCACGGTCGGAGATGTCCGGTACGGGAAACAGCGTCCCTCCGTCCATCCGCCGCAAGCATTCGTCGGAGAAGTCGTTCCGCGGACTGAAAGACTCGAGAACCGTCCCGACCAACAAGCTCTGCTCACACACCTGCCAATGCCGGTGCATGGCCACGCCGGCCGTCACCGCGGCGCCCAGCAGGAACGCTGCCGCCGCCCACCACGGCCAGCGCTGGTTGTGCATGCGCTCAGGGTAGGACGTGCTGCCTTGCTGGGAGGCGATTAGTCTCGGTTGGCACCCCCGCTGAACCCGATGGGCGGCGAGGGTCAGTGGCGTTGCCGATTTGCTGGCTGGTGTTGACCTGTGCCGGCAGCGCGTCGACCTCCGGCATACCTGCGTGCCACCGTCCGGCCGCTTGGTGTTGCCTGAAGAATGTCGGCGGTGGCAGGGTCACCTCGTGGTCACACTGTACGAGGCAGCGGGCGGTATCGATGGGCTGACCCGTCTCGCCGAGGCCTGGCACGAGCGTGTCCTCGCTGATGAGGTCGTAGGACACGCATTCAGCCACGGCTTCGCCGTCCACCACACTGATCGGTTGGCGTCGTATTGGGCGGAGGCCCTGGGCGGGCCGGAGTTGTTCACCGGAAGGTACGGCGACGAGACAGCGGTCGTGCGAATTCATAGCGGCAACGGCGAGCACGAGCAGATGAACCATCGCGCCGTCGCGTGCTTCGACGCGGCTCTCCAAGACGTCGGCCTGACCGACCAGCACCTGGCGCAGGCACTGCACGACTACTTCGAGTGGGCGACCTGGACCACGATGTACCGCTATCACGCATCGGCGGACGACGTCCCGGACGGGCTGCAGATCCCGCGCTGGTCCTGGAACGGCCTGGTCACGTCGTCCGACTGAAGGCCATTCAGGGGTCGACGTGGCCGCGTCGTCGTTCTCCGCACTGCGCGATCCGGCGGGGTGGCCGGCCTACGCCAAGCAGCTCAACGATGCCGTCGAGGGTGACCCGTCGGCATTGGCCGCCGCCGCCAAGTCCCGCACCACCGCGATGTGGACCGAGGCGACCAAGTCCGCCTCGATCTCCTGCCTCGATGGTCCCGCTAGCCTGCCCGTGAGCGACTGGCCGTCCTTTATCGGGGAGATCGAGGCCGTGAGCCCCCTAGCCGTCCCGGTGCAGGGGTGGTGGCTGTGGGCCCAGTGCGCGTCGAACTGGCCGGCGCACAGCGACGACCGGTTCACCGGTCCGTGGAATGCGAAGACGGAGGTCCCGATCCTGCTGTTCGGCACCCGAGACGACCCCAACACCGGGTGGGCCGACGCGGCCCGCTCCGAACACCTGGGCCCCATAGCCACCACCCCTGCACCGGGACGGCTAGGGCGAGTGCTCTGCAACGGTCGTTGCGTGTGTGTTCCGCAGCCGGTCGAGGATCATGGACCTGTGAATGCCGAGTGCCGTCTCGTCGCCTACGGAACCCTGGCACCTGGACGCCCCAACCATCACCAGCTCGACGGGCTGAAGGGGCGATGGTTGGAAGGACGGGTACGCGGTGCACTGGTGCAACAGGGTTGGGGGGCCGCGTTGGGATATCCGGCGTTGGTCCTCGACCCCCATGGTCCCGCAGTGGAGGTGCAGATCTTCGAGTCAACTGGTCTGCCTGATCAGTGGTCCCGACTCGATGACTTCGAGGGACCCGGATATCAGCGTGTCGCCGTATCTGTTGAGACAGCCGGTGGACCTCTCGAGGCATCCATCTACGTCTTTCAACGCCAACTCGGCACCGACAGCTGCACCAATCCGGTGGCGGGTGGTTGAGCGAGACGTGTGGGATGCCGACAGCTCACGGCTCGGATGTGTCCCATGCACAAATCGGAGACGCCGGGCCTCGTACGCTGGCCGCTGTGACTGCTGAGCGGCGCCCAGGCGGCTGGCCGGCCGCCCAGGCGACGGTAGCTCGAGCGCTGACCTGGGCCCGGGGGCCGCGCCCGGGGGTGCAGCTGATCAACGCGGTGCTCCAGGTCATCGCCAGGTTGGCGCCCTCTCACGATCCGGTGCCTGGGGTCGAGGATCATCTCGACCTGTCCTACGGATCGGCGCCGACCGAGCGGCTGGATCTCTACCGGCCGGTGGGTGGCCAGCAGGCGCTGCCCGTTGTCGTGTGGGCCCATGGTGGGGCTTGGGTGGGCGGTGACAAGTCCGACATCAGCTTCTACCTACGCCTGCTGGCGGTCGAGGGCTACGTCTGCGTGGCGATCAACTATGGTCTCGCTCCCGAGTCGAATTACCCCGAGCCGGTTCGCCAGATTGGCCTGGCCGTGGCCTGGTTGGCGGAGCACGCGACCAACTACGGACTGGATCCGGACCGCGTCGTGCTGGCCGGCTCGTCGGCCGGTGCGCAGATCGCCGCCCAGTACGCGGCGGTCGTGAGCGACCAGGCGTACGCCGCCGACGTCGGCATCGAGCCCGCGATTGACCCCAGCCAGCTCGTCGGCACCGTGCTGCACTGCGGTCCCTACGACCCGGCGACAACGCTGCTGCACCGGGGCTGGCGAGGGTGGTATGCGCGCACGGTGGGCTGGGCCTATCTGGGCACCAAGGACTTCGGCGCGCCAGAGGTACAACAGGCCTCCGTGGTCACCCACGTGACCGCGGCCTACCCGCCCACCTTGCTGACCGCCGGCGAGAAGGACTCGCTCAGCCCGCAGGCGCATGCCTTCGCCGCGCGGCTGGCCGAGCTCGGGGTGCCGCACGAGGCGCTGTGGTACCCGAAAGTTGATCATGAGTTCCAGCTCGACCTGTACCGGCCGGAAGCCCAGGAGGTTTTGGCCGTCACGCTGCGCTTCCTGCGCGAGCACACCGGTGCGAGCAAACCGTCCGCCTCCGGCTAGTGCAACGCCCCGTCCCGGCGGGATGTCGGCTAGAGGCCCAGCATCGTCATGATCACCATGGCCCGGGACTGCGTACGGCGGTACTCGTGGCCCTCATCGTCCGGTTGCAGATAGGACACCGGACGATCGAGCACCGGCAGCTCAGACAGCCTTGGCCGCGAATGCAAAGCTCGACGCCCCCCGTGCGCGTGATCTCACAATCTCGCACCGAGCATGTCGGCCGTCTCGCAAGCCAGTGCCTACGAGATGCCGCCGAGCCGTGCACGGCACGCAACAGCTCCCACCGATAGTCCGGGAAGGCAACGGTGGTCGCCTTCACGTTCTCGACGTACTCAAGCCGTGTTTCTGCCCGGCCGTTGACCAGCACGGTGTCGGCGAGGAAACGCCCGAGCTCATCCCACGCTCGCCGGTTGCAAGCGTCCAAGTAGTCGAGGTATCGATCGATGACGACATCGCGGGCAGCCACCCGCCCAGTCTCCCAACAGATCGCCGCAGCACCGTGTGGAAACCACGGGACAGACCCAGCCGCGTCTGAGCCGAGCAGTGTCGCAAGACAATCCCGCTGACGACACCATGAGCATCTTTTCCGCCACGCGGGCGATCTGGCGACGCTGAACAGTTCGGCGCTGCTGTACCCGCCGCTGTGGTTGAGCTCGACCAGATGCCGAGCCTGATTCTTGGTGAGCTTCGGGTGCTTGCCGAAGACGCCCCTTGGCTCTCGCCACCTTCCTCCCGTCGCGGGTCCGCATGCTGATCAGGTCGGCTTCGATTGAGCTTGTGTCCGGCAGATGAGTCAGCACGAATGTCTTCTGGGCCTCCAGTTCGGCCGAGCTTGGCGGCGAGCAGGACCAGCGTTGGTCCCAGGCTGAGGTTTCACCTGGCTTCTGGAAGCTGTCGGTAACGTCCAGTTCGTGAATGACTGGCGAAATGATCGTGTCGGCTCTGCAATACGAGGCACTAATCCGACGGTGCTGGCCAAGCTGCCGGGATCCTTCGCGGTGATGTGCGACCTGCAGTGGCTGCCGGGCTACTGCCTGCTCTTGGTGGATCGGCCGGCTGTCGGCGGCCTGAACGATCTTGATCTTGATGGGCGCCGCGAGTTTCTGGTCAGCATGGCCCTCTTGGGCGAGGCGGTCGATAAGGCCTGCCGAGCTGCCGATCCGGGCTTTCGTCGTCTCAACTTCGACATCTTGGGCAACACCGACGAGTTCCTGCACGCCCATGTCTGGCCGCGTTATGAGTGGGAGCCGGCTGATCGGGTGCAGAAGCCTGTCTGGCTGTATCCACCGGAATTCTGGACGCTCCCGTCCCTCGGGCTGGGCGCTCACCATGACGGATTGCGGGCCGCCATCACCGACGAATTAGTGCGCCTAGGCGGCTCGGCTGCGTGATGGGTTGTCCCTTTTGCCCTCGACGACCAATGCCACGTGACTGAAGATCGTGGTCTTGCGGAGTGGAGCATCGTTGCGGCTTCGCGGTTCGTCTCCTTCGGGACATTTCGACGAAGTGGTGAGGTGGTCTCCCGCTCCAATCTGGTTAGCATCAGACGGTAAGGATCTGGTGGCCACCAGCGACATCGCTACCGGCAAGATCAGACGTCTCCGTCATGACGATCGGGTCGTGATGCAGCCGTGCGGCCGATTCGGCACCGTAGAGCCGGGAGGTCCACTGGTCTCTGGACGCTGTGCCATCGCAGGGGCTCACGCTGACAACCCGACTGCTGTCGCCGCACTCCGCAAAAGCATAGACGTCAGTTCACCGGATGCCTGGCCATTGAGCGCTGGCTGCGGCGTTTGCAACGAAAGCGGGGCGACCGAGTGATCTTGAGGGTCTCAGCAGCGGGCGGTAGGGGTCGAGGTCGTCCGATGATTAGTGAACCGGACGGTTCAGCGAGACGCTGTCTTAGGCGTTCAGATCGAAGCGGCGCACGACGTCGGGCAGCCAGGGCGTGTCCACGAACGACAGTCCGTGCTTGGCGGCGAGGCGGGCTCCTTCCTGGGGGTCCACGTCCCCGGCCTCGAGGAGGTCGACGACGGCACGGAAGAACAACTCGAAACCTGCGGGGCTGATCACCTCGATCATCCGTGCGGGAGCCGGCCCGGCGTTCCACATCGCGTGGGCTTCGCCGCGAGGCTTGGTGATGTAGCCGCCCGGGCCAAGTACTGCCTCGCGGTCCCCCGACCGGAAGCCGATCTCGCCCTCGGTGACGATAGAGAACTCATCCTCCCGGGTGTGCACGTGTGGGGGCACGAGCGCGCCGGGCGGGAATCCGTGCTCGACGATCGCGAGGGCACCGCCAGTGTCGGCGCCGGACAGCTTGAACTGCACGGTGATCGCCCCCAGGTCACCCACTCGGCCCTGGCCGGGCTGGACGACAGTGAGGGGAGGAGCTTCAGGTCGTGTCATGTCTTCAACCTGCCGCTCCAAGACCTCGGAGCGGCAGGTCGCCACCCACGCTTCGCGAGCCACAGCACGACCTGGGTCAGCACCTGCGGATCCAGTTGGTGCACCGAGCTCAGACCTGACCTCCGCCACCGCCGCGCCAACACCACAGGTCGACCGGGGGTCGCGGGGCCGCCTCCTGCATTAGCGTGCTCATATCGAGACTTCTCCAGCGACGCATTGGGCGTATGCGCCAGCGCGCGACCGATGGCGAGTGATTTCTGCTTCCACCCAGACGTCCTCGACGGACGGTCTCCGCCCGGGCAGCGCGGAGTACCGACGGGTTCTCGTCGCGTTGTTCGCAGCCGGGGTGGCGACGTTCGCGGCGCTCTACAGCACGCAAGCGATCCTGCCCGAGCTCTCGGAGCAATTTGAGGTCTCGCCCGCGAGCGCGACGCTGTCCGTGTCGCTTACCACCTTGGGGCTCGCCGTCGCCCTTCTGGTCGTCGGGCCGATTTCCGACGTCGTCGGCCGCACCCGGCTCATCCACCTATCCCTTGGCGCGTCGGCGGTCGTCGCGACCGCCTGCGCGCTCGCACCGAGCTGGGAGGCGTTCCTGGCGCTGCGGCTACTCGAGGGCATCACCCTGGCCGGGCTGCCCGCCGTCGCCACCGCGTACCTGCGGGAGGAGCTGCACCCGTCGAGCCACGCGCGCGCCGCGGGCCTCTACATCGGCGGCACCGCCCTCGGCGGCATGGCGGGCCGGCTGGTGACCGGTGTCGTCGCTGACGAGTGGGGCTGGCGCTGGGGGCTGGCGGCGATCGCGGCCCTCGGCCTGGTCTGTGCGGTGACCGTCCGGTGGCTGCTGCCGCCGTCGAGGCGCTTCACGCCCGCCCCAACCGGCGTTCGCCCCCTACTGCGCATGGGCCGGCGGGCACTGGCCGACCGCGGACTGGTGCTGCTCTACCTCATTGGTGGCTGCTCGGTCGGCGCGCTTGTCGCCGTGTTCAACACCCTGGGGTTCCTGCTCGAGGGTGCGCCGTTCAACCTCAGCCTGGCCGCGGCGAGCCTGGTCTATTTGGTCTACCCAGTCGGCACACTGAGCTCGATGCTCTTCGGGCGGTTGGCCGACGCCTTCGGCCGACGCGCGGTCCTTCCCGTCGGCTGCCTGCTCGCGGTCGGTGGAGTGCTACTCACCCTGGTGCCGTCGCTGCCCCTCCTCGTCGCCGGCCTCGCCCTGCTCACCGCAGGCTTCTTCGCCGTGCACGGCGTCGCCAGCGGGTGGGTCCCGGCCCGGGCCAACGCGGGGGGCGTCTCGACTGGGCAGGCCGCGTCCCTCTACCTCTTCACCTTTTACCTCGGCTCGTCCGTGTTCGGCAGCCTGGCCGGGCTTGCGTGGCACGCAGCAGAATGGCTCGGCGTCGTCGCCTTCGCTGTGGCTCTGCTCGCCGCCACCTTCGGCATGGCCGAGGTGCTGCGCCGCACGCCCACCCTCACCTCGCCGCCACGGTGACGATCACCTCGTCAGCCCGCGCCTGCACATCCTCCGGTGCGGAGGTCTCAGCTGACCACCGATCGCGCCACCGATCGCCACCGATCGCCACCGATCGCCACCGATCGCCACCCCCACGATCGCGCCGTCGCCGTGGCCGTCGCGGTCGCGGTCGATCGGGTCGGGCCCCGTCCGCCGGCCGTTCGAGAAAGTCTGTAATCCTGGCGGGTCAACCCGACAAGCGACGCGGCGCCACCACCATCCCGGCAGATCACGAGCTGGCTTGTGGCTGAACAAAATGCCGCGGCGTGGATGAGGTATCTGCCGACAACCCTTGTGCCGTGATTGATCAGAGGTCGACGCGCTGCTCCCCCGCCACATCAGTGAGCCAGGTGCGGACGGTGGGCCGGTAGACCAGTTCCTGGGTGCGGCCGTCGAGGGTGCGGGTCTCCAGCAGGTCGAGGTCGAAGTCGCCGGCACCAGCGAAGACCGGCTCGTCCCCTGTCTGGGCGGTGATCACCGGGAAGACGGTGATCTGGATCCGGTCGACGAGCCCGGCGGCCATTAGCGAGCGGTTCAACGAGAGACTCCCGTGCGAACGGATCGGCACGTCCGACTCCTCCTTCATGCGACGCACGATCTCCAAGGCATCACCGCTAGCGACGGTCGCGTCGGGCCAGTCGAAGGGGCCCTGCAGCGTCGACGAGACAACGGTGGTCGGGCTGCTGAGCATCCGGTCAATCCACGGATCACGCTCGTCGCCCATCGCGGGCAGCATCTGCGCGAAGAATTTGAATGTGGTAGCACCGAAGACCATCCGCTGCTCGCCGCCGTACGCCGCGAACCGGTGGTCGAGGAACTCGGGACCCTGCTTGCCCCAGTAGCCGCCCCAGTCGCCGGGCGGTCCATAGGAAGCGTTCCCGTCAAGGCTGGTGAAGATGTCGAAGGTGTAGGTCGCAGTCATGGGAGTTTTGACCCAGCCCCTGAGCGGAAATCATCGGTTCTGCCGTGCAGGTCGCGAGTGCCTTCTCGGTAGACAGTCCGCTTGCGACTTAGTGATCAGCGGACACGGGGAGCCTCGACAGACGTCTCGCTGGGCGCAGCTAGGGCTGTCCTGACGCCGCTGCGCATCGGCGATCCGAGAAGCGCTCCCGCCAACGCGATCAGCCAGCCGAAGCCCGCCACGATGCTGAACCGCTGCCAGAGGCCGGCGGTCGACACCCACGGGGCCAGCTGGTTGAACCCCAGCGCAGCGAGTACGAAGCAACTCCACATCGCAAACGCGCTGACTATGGAGTACAACGCCCATCCCCGCGCCCTCCCTCTGGCGGCTCGACGCGCAACCACTAGGCACGCGATCGGCAGCGCCAGGAACACCGGAGTTGAGAAAAGGTCATGCAGGCTCCCGTGCAGCGTCGGCGGCGCCGGCCCCACAGAGCCCGGCGGATAGCCACTGATCGGGTCGCAGGCGAATATCCCGGCTCCTATCAGACCGGCGCCAACAAGCGCGACCAAGACCGAGACCAGGCGACCCAAGCCGACTCGCGCAAGACCGTACGCGTACGCCGTGATCAACAGTCCGCAGCCGACGAAAGTAGCCGCTTGGATCCATGCCACGCCCCCGCCGAGCGCGAGCGCACTTATCGGATGACGCAACCCGTCGTACCCGGGCCGGAGCGCGCCCTGGACGACGAACGAGACGACGAAGAGCGCGGGTCCAGCGATCCCGGCCGCCAGGAGGAGCCGGTCGCGTCGGCCCACCGACGATGCCGAATCCGCCGGCCGCGCTTCCATAGCGGCCAATCTAAGGCCGAAGCTGAACGCACCTGATCGGAGTCGGCGACGACACGAGTCTCGTCATCACCGCGGAGCACGGCCCGAACGTGGCATACCACGTGCATAGTCCAGTGAACAGTCGAACAGCCGTCCCGGTTACCCCAGGCGAACTCATCGGTGGCACCCTCAGGTGGATCAGTAGCCACGCGGCCTCGGCGGCTCACGCCCTTATACGCGCCCGCTTTTCACACCACTCCCTGTCACGCAGAGCCGAGGCTTGCGGAACGCCGGCGCCGGCCGACCGATGGGTCGGCGCGCGGGGGGCGCCAATGTCGGCAAAGTTCGTCTTGCGACTGCCGGGCTTGCCGAGCCTCAGGGCGTGACGTCGGCCCACTCGTCGGCTAGCAGCGCATAGCGCAGCCCATCGAGCCAACGACCGGACCGGTGCCGCGAGTCGCGTACAGTGTGCGCCTCCCGCCGCATGCCCAGTCGCTCCATCAGGCGCCAGGAGGCGACGTTGCCGGCGAAGCAACCGGCGGTGACCCGGCGCAGTCCGAGGTCGACGAAGCAGACCCGCAGGAGTGCCCTGGCCGCCTCGGTGGCGTATCCCTGCCCGGCGTACGCCGGGTCGAGGCACCAGCCGATCTCGGCCTGCACACCTTCAGCGTCAACCTCCACGTCGGATTGGGCGTAGCCGTTCTCGACGTTGCACATCAGGTCGCCGACGACCGCGCCGTCCCGCTCGATGATCAGCGTGTTGCGGATCCGCTCCGGCCTGGCGAATCGCTCGGGAAAGTGCGCCGGCGAGGTGGTCATCCACATCGTCACCGACTCCAGACGGCGGTAGCGGTACATGGTGTCGAGATCGTCGGCCACGGCCGGCCGGATCTGCAGCCTTGCGGTCATCAGGGGCCAGCTCAGGTCCTCAAGTGTCCGAGGCACGCAGCAATGATGACTTACCTCGACGCACGCAGCACGGGCGCTCTCCCGCGATGCACACCGCCGTCTCGCCCACGGCTTCCGCTGCGTAGTGCCCCATGTCAGTCAGGCAGTCGCTGACTGACACGAGTCCGCGCCGCACGAGCCGTGTCACAAGCGAATGGGCTCATCGGACGCTCAGCACGAAGAGGATGACTCCGAGGTACTTGTCGAGCCATTCCTGCTTGTGCGGGTAGAGCTCGCGGTCTTCGGCCGACAGTTCGGGCTCGATCGCCTCCGCGGCTTACGATGCCGCCGTGGAGATCGACGGACTGCCACTCGCCGAGCCGGCGGGGCCACTCGACCAGCTGTTGCGGCGCGGCCTGGCCGCTGATCCGGATACGGTCGCGGTCGAATCCGCGTACCGGCGCCTGACCTGGGCCGAATTGGAGGAGGAGAGCGCCCGCCTAGCCGCCGGCTACCTCTCCCTCGGGCTCGAGCGAGGCGACCGGCTAGCGTCGCTGATGCCGAATCGAGTTGCCCTGGTCGTGCACTACCTCGCCTGCTTCAAGGCCGGGTTGGTGGCGACGCCGCTCAACTACCGTTACACCGCCCGAGAGATCGACCACGCCCTCTCGGTGTCGACCGCGGCGGCGCTGGTCGCCCATGCCGAGCGCGCCGCCGACGTCGCCACCTCCGAGCTTGCCGGCTCACTGCCTCGCGGCACCGTGGTGTTCCGCGACGCCCCCGATGAGGAGGTGCCGGGGGCGGCGCAGGGCGCGGCCGCACTGCACGCCGACGATGACACCGACGCCGGCTGGAACCACCACTTCGATGACCTGTTGGCCGCCGAGCCGCTCGCCGGAGCACCCGATTTCGATCCCCACATCCCCGCCGCCATCTTCTTCACATCCGGATCGACCGGGCCGGCGAAGGGAGTGACGCACACGCGCGAATCGCTGCGCTGGATGATCGCCAGCGCCGCAGCGGCCTTCGAGCTGAACTCGACGGACGTCTTCCTGCCGGCTTCCTCGATGTCCCATCTCGGCTCCTTCCTGTGGGCGCTCTCAGCCCTCTCGGTCGGCGGCCGAGTCGTCGTCGCCCGCACCACCGACGCCCACGAGATCTTGCCGCTGCTGCGCGACCACCAACCGACAGTGATGGCCATGATTCCGGCGGCGCTCTGGGCGCTGATCCATGACCACGATCTGCAACCTGGCGACTTCTCCTCTCTGCGGGTGGTCCGGTCCGGCTCCGATAAGGTTTCGACCGAGCTGCTCGCTGAATTCGCCACCGCTGCCGGCTTTCCCATCGTCGAGGGTTACGGGATGACCGAGGTCGGCCTGGCGACGCTGAATCCGGTGTCCGGAGAGACCCGCCAAGGTTCGATCGGCACTCCGATCGGCGGCTTTACGATCGCGCTGCACTCAGAGCAGGGCGGCCCGGTCGCCGTCGGGCAGATCGGCCGTATCTTCATCAAGACCCGCAGCCGGATGGCCGGCTACTGGGATGCGCCGGAGGCGACCGCCGCGATCGTCTCCGAAGGTTGGCTCGACTCCGGCGACCTCGCCCACGCCGACCAGGACGGCTACCTCTGGTTCTTCGGTCGCAAGAAGCAGGTCATCGTTCACGACGGGTCGAACGTGAGCCCGCTCGAGGTCGAGGGCGCCCTGGTCGAGCATCCGGCCGTCGCCCTCGCCGGCGTTGTCGGCATCCACGACGAGGTCCACGGCGAGAACGTCCGCGCCTACGTCACGCTGCGCGAAGGGGCCGAGCAGCCGGCGGTCGCCGACCTCATCCGCTTCTGCCGCGAGCGGGTCGGTTACAAGGCTCCGGAGGAGATCGTCTTTCTCGACAAGATGCTGCTGAACCCGACCGGGAAGATCGACCGCGTTGGCCTCAAGCGCATGGCCGAAGAGCACCTCAACCTCGCCGGCGTGCCCAGGTGAAGGCCGGCGCCCGACTCTTGCTCCGCCGCGGCGCCTTCTGGCTGCACGGTTCAACCCCAACGGTGCCCGTTCTCGCCTGAGACCTCGGCGTCATGGATGACACAGAACAGCAGCCCTGCCGGGTCTTGCATGACCCACAAGTTGCCGCGCTGGCGGACGCGGCGTGCGCCGACCTGCTCCAGCCGCTCGACTTCTGACTCAAGGTCGTCGGTGTGAATGTCCAGGTGAACCCGGCTCGGTCCCTCGCCGAGCCGCTGGACGGAGAGCTCGAAGTCCTGACCGGGCAGATCGACTCCGTGATACTCCGGGACCGTAGGTTCTGGCCAACGGCCGCCCACGACGGCCTGCCAGAAGGCGAGTTCGCGCTCATGGTCAAGTGGAGCCACATCGATGAGCACCTTGCTGACCCTGCTGTGATGCGCCATAGAGATCAGCTACCCGCGAAAGCAACGTCCCTAACGCCTGGAGGCGCTCGGAGATGTCTCGACGCCCTCGAGCGCATTGGCGAAACTCGAGTGGCGCTAGCCGTCCCGAGCTGGGGGGGCGCCCAGGTGATCGCGAACTCAGGGACCGGCTGGCTACGGCGGGGGCGGTGTCGCGACGACACGCGTCTGGACCGTCGAACAGTCGTTGGCCGGGTTCGCGTCGACGGGCATCGTGATGCACCCCGTGTTCGTTACCGTGGTCGGCGTCGGGAGGTTGGCGGCCAGGGTCAGCGTGAACGCGATCTGATCGGGCACAAGGTCCTGAGAGTAGCGGCAGGACACGGTCTGCCGGCCAGGAGTCGGAGCCGGCAAAACCACTGAGCAATCCCAGGAGTCGTCGGGACTTGCGACGCTCTGGTAGGTGATCCCGGCGGGCAGCGTGTCGGTCACCACGACGTTTCCGGTTCGGAGTGCGCCGCGGTTAATGATCGTGTAGATGGCCTGGTTGGTGACGCTAGGCGACTCGAACTGATCGGCCTCCAGATTGAGTTCCAGATCGATCGCGGACGAGCTGTCGCCTTCGTCCTCGCACCGGGCGACCTCGGAGCGGCAGTTGTCGTACCCGCGGCCGCCGATCGCGACGTCTCGGCCACCGTTGCCCAGGAGCAGGTCCACTCCACCGTTGCCGAGGAGTACGTCTCGGCCCTTGCCGCCGCACACCACGTCGTCGCCGTCGAGACCGAACACCACGTCCCGACCACCCAGCGCGGCAATCACGTCGTCGCCGTCCGTCCCGCGCAGCACGTCAGACCTGTTGGTGCCCACGACCGTGGCGACCTCGCCATTGCAGCGAACTGATGCGCCGCCCGCACGTGCAGGTGTGGCAAAGCCTGCTGCGAGAACCAAGGCCACGACACCGGTGAACACGGCAAACCTCAGACGACGATTCACGGCCCAACTGTACGTCCCGACTCCGGTCGGCCGGTGGGCGCCGGTTCGGCCTGGTCGAGCAGGCGATCGGCTGGTCCTGCGCTCGCTCTCTTACTCGGAGGGCCGCATGGTCCAACGGAACGCCGAGGCTGCCTGAACCGCTCCCTCGCGAATGTAGAAGCGATGCGCCTCGGTCCTCGCGAGCCCGGACTCCAAGAACACGTAATCGGCGCCTCGGTCGGTGGCCCACTTCCTGACGGACGTCAGCAGCATCGTCCCGACGCCCTGCGATCGCCAGGCACTGTCCACCGCGAGGTCCTCAATGGAGGCTCGCTTGCCGAATCGAACAGAGAGGATGTCTAGGTACACACTTGCGACGCCGACAAGCTGGCCGTCGGAACTCCAGGCGCCGATGAGGGCGGCATCGGGCGAGGCGATCACCTCAGCGGCTCGCTGCTCGGCCAGAAGCCGATCCCAGCCAGCCGGCTGACTTCCCGGCGCCTCGAACAGCCAGCCCAAGCCCGTAACGAAGTCATGCTCACCGGCACGCTCGAACGGGCGTATCTCGATCGCCACGCGACATCACCTCCGGACAGCAGTCGCTTTCGGTGTGCTCATCGCCCCGAATCACCCGCAGGAAGTGTCTGAGCTGGGATTGGAGTGTCACTGAGCACATAGACGTCTCCTTGCTGGCCGTGACCAACGGATCTCCGAAGACGGTCCTCAACTGGCGCTCCGTGTGCTGCTGAGTCGTACTTGTTCGGGCACACGCAAGGACCGAGGCTGCGCCTGCTCTCGGAGTCACCTGCGTTCCGGCGCTACGCCTGCAGCCGCGATTCGTTGGTCGACTCGGTCAGCGGAGCGAGCGCGACATCGACGACGTCACGCAAGCGCTGCGGGTTGCGCTCTGCCCGGGCTACGACGTGCAGTCCCTGCATGAGCGCGACGAGCAGCCGGGCCTGTGGGGCGGGGTCGATGCTCTCCGGGACCTCGCCGGTGCGCTGGGCGGCGGCAAGAGCCGACGTGATGGCTCGCTCGAGCTCACCGAGTGAGCCGGCAACGATCTCTTTGGCCTCGGCGTCCTCGGGCAGTGCCGTGACGGCGGTGTTGCCCAGCATGCAGCCACGCCCGGGCGCGAGGACGGCGCCGTCGAGCGGTTCCAGCAGTAGCGCACGTAGGCGCGGCAGGACCGGGTCGGTGCCGTCCAGCGTCGCCGCGGCCTGACGTGCGTCATCGGAGTAGCGGCGGAGAGCTTGGAGAAAGAGCGTGCGCTTGTCGCCGAACGCCGCGTGCAGGCTGCCGGGCAAGACACCGAGCTCGTTGCCGAGGTCGCGCATGGGGACGGCCTTGCCGTGCCGCCAGAAGACGTTCTTGGCCGCATCGACGACCTCGTCGAGGTCGAACGAGCGAGGTCGACCGGTGCGTGCCACTGCCCCAATGTATAACTTCTTGCACGGCCGACCAGGAAGTTGCTAGGTTTGACTTATTGACCAAGCGACCAAAAAGAGAGACGGCCACATGAGACGCTTGTTCGTGCAAACCAACATGAGCCTCGACGGCTACATCACCGACCGCGACGGCGAGATCGACTGGCACTTCGCCGATGAAGAGTTCAGCGGCTTCATCGACGACACGCTGTCGTCTATCGGCGCGATGATCTTCGGCCGAGTGGCGTTCGAGCAGCTCGCTGACTATTGGCCCGGTGCCGGCGACGAGGTCTCCGCCGTGCAGGTACGGCTGATGCACGAGCTGCCGAAGTACGTCCTCACTCGCACCGCGCCGCCGACCGACTGGCACAACTCGCACGTGCTCAGCGGTGACCCGGCGACGGCCCTCGCGCAGCTCAAGCAGCAGGACGGCGGCGACATCGCGCTGTTCGCCGGGGGCCGAGCGGCGAGCGCCGCCCTCGGCATGGACGTCGTGGACGAACTGCAGCTCATCGTCAACCCCGCGCTGCTCGGAGGTGGAACGCCGATGTTCGCCGGCGACTACGCGCGACGCGAGCTCAAGCTGACCGACGTCCAGCGCTTCAGGTCTGGGGCGCTCGTGCTGCGCTACGCCCTGACCGGGAAATGAGGGTGGGCGCGCCGAGTGCAACAAAGGCGTCTCGGTAGGCCTTCCCCTATGTGGCTGAACGTTAGCCTCGCTAGCTGACGGGACGTGTTCTGGGCGATCTCGACCCGCGCGACGTCCGCTGTCGCAAGACGGTCCGCCTGCGAGGCAAGCGCAGCAATGCGATCAGCAAGATCGCATCCGCAGCGGCGCGCCGGTGACGCGGCGGTCGGGACCATCCGGCTCGAGCTCGAGAGCTGAGGCGACGCAAGAAAGCCCGTCGCCACGTGATAGGAGCGGTGGAACGCTGGGGCGACGGTGGTTGACTATCCGCCGTGTCCGACCCGACCAAAGTTCAGGATCTGGTGAATCAGTTGATCGCCGGAACCGACCCTCGAAACAATCAGGCACTGCTTGACGCACTTCTCAGCGGGCAGGTCACGAGCATCTTCGAGAAGTTGCAGGTCGACCAGAAGCCGACGCTGCGCCCGGTCCCGACCGAAGTCCGCGGATACCGCGTTCGCCTCGACTTGCACGGTGCCAGGCCGCCGGTGTGGCGGCGGCTCGAACTTCCCGGCGACCTTACGCTGCCGCGGTTGCACGACGTGTTCCAGGCGGCGATGGGCTGGTCCGACAGTCACCTGCACCGGTTCCGTACCGGTAACGACCATCGCTCACCGTGCTTCATCACGCAATTCGACGTCGACGAGGGCGAGGACGGCGTGCTTGAAGACGACATTCGGCTAGACCAGACGGTGGCAGCCGAGGGCGATCAACTCTGGTACGAGTACGACTTCGGAGACGGCTGGGACCACGCCCTCAGCGTCGAGGCGGTCTTGGACGAGCTGCCGGCGACAGTGCGCTGCACCGGCGGTCGGAGGGCCTGCCCGCCCGAGGACTGCGGCGGGCTCGGCGGCTACCAGGAGCTGGCTGCCTGGGTGCGCAGCGGATACGACGACGCACTCCTCCCCGCCGTCTTCGACAACGCCGCGCATGCTCGTGACTGGCTGCCCCTCGACTGGCACCCCGACCACCTCGACGTCGAGCAAATCAACGCCGCCCTCGCCGTCGCGGTAGCCGAGCCCGTGGAGGTAACCGGCGAGTTGGCCGAGCTCTCCGAGCAACTGGAGCGTCGCGGCATCCGCCTGTTGCGGGAGGTGTTGGGCCGCCCGCACTCCCACGAACCGACCGAGGTCACCTCTGCCGAGGCCGCCCGGCTGACCGAGAGCTACCGGATCTTCCTCGACCTCATCGGTGACGGGGTCTCATTGACACAAGCAGGCTACCTGCCGCCCACGGTGGTCGAGCAGTTCGCCGAACGCAGCGGCATCACCGGATGGTGGATCGGCAAGGCCAACCGCGAGGATCTGACCCCGCCGGTGGCCGATGTCCGCGATACGGCTCGCGCACTCGGATTGGTCACCGCGCGCAAGGGCCGTCTCACACCAACGGCGGCCGGCGACCGCTCCCGCCACGATCCCCAGGCACTGTGGCAGCACATCGTGCGACGACTTCCCGTGGGCACCAAAGAGACTGATCGCCACGCCGGATGGATGGCACTCGCCGTCGCCGGCAGCGGCGTACCAGCGCAGGAGTGGCGCGGCGAGATCAGCAACTTGCTCTTCGCTCTCGGCTGGCGCAGCGGCAGGGATCGCTACTCGCCCGCGCCCGCCCACAGCCCGACACTCGACGTACTACACCAGCTGGCCGGCGCAACACGCACCGGCTGGCGCGTCACAGGAACCGACTCCGCCGTAGCAGCCTCTGCCCGCGCGGCCATCCGGCGCGGATAGCGCGGTTCCGGGACCGGACCCTCGAACGGTTCGTGCGTTCGCGGTAGACGGTCGTCTTGCGTCGTCTGCGTTCAGTTTCGGTTTCGATGATCTCGAAGGGGTCGTGGCGCGGCGCGACCCTGGATCTCGACGATCTCCAGTATCGCCATGGCAAGCCCGGCCTGACGGTCGCCTTCCGCACCCAGTTCGCCAATGACCTGTTTGCGGTCGAACTCGCCGACCTTGTGAGACTCGACAATCGCCGCCCGAGCCCCTCGGCGAGGACGGCAGGGAACAATTCGTTCCGGTTGGGTGAACGCCTCCTGGGTGTGGGAAGCCGAACGGACAGGACCTCGGCGAGTATGCCGTGCGGGGTCAGCCACGTCGCCGTGGTGACGGGTGATCTGGACGCCTACCGTGCGTTCTACGAGGACGTCATCGGCCTAGAAACGACGCTGGTCCTCGGCCCTGGGCCGGGCCACGGACGCCAGGCGATACTCGCCGCCGGCGAGGTCATGCTCCATGTCTTCGAGGTTCCCGGCTACGACCCCGCGGCCCACGGCCACCGCTCGACGATGTTCGAACGGGGACGCCTCGACCACCTCGGCTTCACCGTCCCGAACGAGGCGGCGCTGGCCACTCTCCGCGATCGGCTGGTCGCCGTCGACGCCTCCAGCGGCGCCATCCGCCGCCTGGGCCCGATGCTCTCGGTCCGGTTCCAAGATCCCGACGAGTTCGAGGGCGAGGTCAACTGCCTCGATCCGACCTACGACCCGTCGACGCTGCGCGATGAGGACAACGTCGTCGATCCGCTCTGGTTCGCGCGCATGGCGGCCGTACTGCACGCACCACTTGACGAGAAGGACACCCGATGACCACGACGAATGCGTCGCCCGAACGCAGCACTACCACCACGGGTGACCAGCGAAAGGAACAGCTGATGCGACCCACCCCGAACTCTAATCGTCCACGACACCACCTCGGTCGTGCAGCGGGCCGACGCGCGGCCGTCGTGGCCACGGCAACGGTCCTGGCTCTGATCGGGGCGGCGTGCAGCAATGCACCGGCCGACACACCATCGGCGGGCACGACCACGGCTGCGTCCGCGGACCCGACGACCGCACCGGGGTCGGGGCTGAAGACGATCGACAAGAACGCCTTGCAGTCCATGGTGGACGAGACGGCCAAGGAGCTGCTCGTGCCGGGGTACATGGTGCTGCTGCGCACGCCGCAGGGCGAATTCGCGGCCGCCTCCGGCACGACGAAGCTCGGCGAGGACAAGCCTCCCACCGCGGACACCCACTTCCGGATCGCGTCGGTGACCAAGACGATGACCTCTGCGGCGACCCTCCTGCTGGCTCAGGAGGGGAAACTGAGCTTGCAGGACCCGGTGTCGAAGTACATCTCCGGAGTCCCCAACGGCGACAACATCACGATCGCCCTGCTGCTGGAGATGCGCAGCGGTCTCTACAGCTTCACCGACTCCCCCAAGATCACCACAAGCCTCGACAACGACCCAACCCGGGAGTGGAAGCCGCAGGAGCTGCTGGACATCGCGTTCGCCCAGCCGCCCAACTTCGCACCCGGCGCCGAGTACGAGTACAGCAACACCAACTACGTACTCCTCGGCCTGATCGTCGAGAAGCTGGACGGCAAGCCGCTGGCCACGGTGTTCGAGGACCGGCTGTTCGAACCACTGGGCCTGACCAACACGATGTTTCCCCCCGCCAGCTCGAACGCCATACCCGAGCCGTTCTCGCACGGCTATCTGTACGGCGGCTCCTCCACCATGATGTACGGCACTCCCCCGTACACCCCGGCCATGGAAGCCGAGGCACGAGCCGGGACACTGCAGCCGAAGGACTACACCGACGTGAACCACTCCTTCTCCTTCGCCGCCGGGGCAGTCATCTCCACCTCGGCAGACCTCGCCACCTGGATGAAGGCGTTGGGGAGTGGCAAGGTGTTCAACGCCGAGTACCAGCGCATCTGGCATGACAGTGCGAAGATCATCGACCCCAAGAACTCCTACAACTGGTACGGGTACGGCATCGACCAGCTGCGTTGGGGCCAGCACGTCGTCGATCTCCACGGCGGCCAGACCACCGGTTACAACACCGAAGCCCTATACGATCCCACCAACGACATGACCCTCGTCATCTGGGGCAACCTCTGCTTGGCGCTCAACAACCAATTCACGGCACAAGTCCTCATGCTGAAGGTGCTGGATCAAATCTACGTGGAGTCACCGCTGCCACCAAAGCCGACGACGACCGTCACGCCGACGAGCCAGAAATGATCTCCGACGCCCCCACTCCACGCTGTTGTCCGTTGCTATCCGATCTATCAGAGCCGGATTTTGGGTAGACTAAAAGCCATCCTCACTCACCGATCGGGAGACGACATTTGGCGGCCCGCTGTCCACCCGGGAGATACTGATGAACGCCCAAAAGAACATGGGCCGGCTAATCGGCATTTTGCTGTTGGTGCACTTCGTGGGCCAGTTCGTAGCCTTTTATACGTTGATGCAGGCCGTCGGAACGGACTATCTCAACGTGGCGGCGGGCATGGAAACCACGATGCGGACGGCCGTTTTCCTACTGTTCGCAAATTCGGCGATCACATTGGGTATCGCCATAGCAGCGTTTCCTGTATTGCGCGAGTATAGCGTTCGAACGGCAATTGCTTTATTGGTATTGAGCGCGGTGTGGATAGTGATACAGTCGATCGACAATGCGCACATTCTGTCGATGCTGTCACTGAGTAAAGGACATTCGCAGGCGGCCGAAGCCAGTGCGGATGTTTACCAACTGCTGGCCACCCAGATCCGGTCGACACGCGTTTGGATGCACTATACGCAGCTGCTCGTGATCGACGTGTGGTTCGCGCTGTTCTTCGGCGCGCTCTTTGCGTTTCGGCTTGTTCCGCGACTGCTGTCAGGCCTTGGGCTGCTGACCGTCGCACTACATCTGATCGGGATACCACTCGCGATGTTTATTGGTTATCCAACTGTTCTACCGCTCGCCTACGGAATTGCCGTCAGTTATCTTCTGATCGGCGGATGGCTGACGGCAAGGGGATTTTCGCCACGAGATCAAACCGCAGCCCCAGATCGCGCGCGAATGGATTGATCAACGATCCGGCTCGTGCCGGCTTCACTTGAGACCTGTCATGATGGCTCGTGATCCGCGCCACTCGATCTGTGTTCGTGCCACAGTCTGCATCTCCCTGTCAGTAGGGCCGTTAGGGTCTTCGCATGAGTCCGGACATTGAACGTGACCGGCTCATGCACGCGCTCGACGTGGCGCGACATCACGTGCTTGACCAAGTCGGCACCATGAGCCTGGGTGATCTCTACCGAAGCCAGGTCCCATCAGGCTGGTCTCCGCTTGGTCTCATTCGCCACCTCACGCTGTCCGACGAGCGGTACTGGTTCGAGGTGGTCGTCGCCGGCGGGCCGCTCGACTTCTGGCCGCCAGAAGACAACGGCGATTGGATCGTCGTTGAAGGCACCGGTCCCGAGCAGATCATCGATGACTATCGACGCGCAATCGCCAACTCCAACCGCATAATTGCCGCAACAGCACTGGACGCTGAACCTTTACGCCCTGAGCCGCAGTGGTCCGAGACCGGCGCTTTCGGCGACCTGCGATCGATACTGCTGCATAACATCGTCGAGACCAGCACTCACGCTGGGCAGCTCGATGTGGCTCGAGAACTTGCCGACGGCGGGCAGCACATTGTGTTGTGAACGATAGCGTCGAGCCGGTGAGCGAGACGACGCAGCTAGTGGTTCTCACGGGGCCCATCGCGGCCGGTAAGAACTCCGTCGCCAACGAGCTTTCGCGGCGACTCACCGGCGCCGGCCACACGGTGGTCGTCGCGGACGTCGACGACGTTGCTGCGATGGTCGCTCCACCTGGGGCCGGCACGGTTGGCTTGTGGTTCGCGGCGCACGAAGCGCACGGCGCCCTGATCGGTCAATGGATGCGCTCCGCAGTCAAATACATCGTCGCGGTCGGCCCGATTTACACCCCTGAAGAGCAGGATGCGTTGACGCGTGCGCTGCCCGGTGGCGCGTCCCCGTTATGGATTGTGGTCGATGCTCCCGTGTCGGTGACCTTGCCGCGGGCCCAGAACGATCCCGCTCGGGGCCTCTCGCGGAACGGCGAGTTCCATCATGCCGCGCATCGCCGGTTCCGAGAAGTCGCAGGAGACATCCCGGCCGATGCCACGTTCGACACATCCGCACTGGGCGCGGACGACATCGCCGCCGCAATACAGGAACTACTCGCTGACCGGTAGACGGTCCCCTCACGGCACCGCCATCTGTCCCACCGGGCCACGCTGACGGTCAAAGCGGACAGGCGGATAGTTGGTCGGAGCGCCCAGCCAGTCCGCAAGCCAGTCCCCGGTTCCAACCAGTAGGCGTCAAGGTGCCGGTACCCGTAGACGCCGTCCTGGCCGATCGATCGGCCGTCGATGCGAGAGAACTCGTAGGCATTCAGCTCCAACAGCCGGCCAACTACGTCGCGTTCCGACCTGATCGCTTGAGTGACTTTCACATCCACGCCGGCCATCCTCGCCGAACCGGACGAGTGTCGATCCTCTAGCGGTCACTCGCGACACACGCTTCGCCGAATCGAATACAGGGGTTGCGCCCGTTCTCTGTGCTGTCCCTGGTCTCGAGTGATGTCGGTGCACCAGGCCAGGATGGTGACGTGGTCACGGTCGACGACGTCCGGGCGGTGCTTGTGGGGTTGCCACGCAGCAGCGAGGTGGTGGTGCGCGATCGTGTGAAATTCCGCGTAGGTCAGATCGTGTACGTGGCGTTCAGCGAGGACGAGACCGAGATCGGGTTCGCCTTCCCGAAGGAGGAGCGCGCTGCCCTGGTGGCCGCGCGGCCCGACGTGTTCTTCCTCCCGCGCGAGTCGGAGCTGCGCTTCCATTGGGTTGAGGCGTGGCTCGATGCGCTCGACGAGGACGAGATGCAGGAGTTGGTGCTCGACGCGTGGCGGATGGTCGTTCCGCAGCGGGTCGCCCGCGAGGTGCTCGGCCCGCCAGCGACGAGCTAGGAGCCTACCCATCGCGAGAGTGTCGTGGCACGTCACGCAAGTCGGTCTCGTCTACAGTCGAACGCATGAGCGAAAACTCCACGGTGGACGATCTGGACGAGCACCAACTCGCCGCGGTGGAGTACGGTTCCGGACCGCTGGTCATCGTGGCCGGCGCGGGCACGGGCAAGACCCAGACGCTGACCGCTCGGGTGGCGCGGCTCCTCGACGCGGGGGTCCCACCCGAGCGAATCCTCCTGCTGACCTTCACTCGGCGGGCGGCCGCCGCGATGACGAGCCGAGCGGCGGCGCTGTGTGGTGATCCGGCACTTGGCCGGCGGATCTGCGGCGGCACCTTCCACGCGGTCGCGTACGGACTGATCGCCGAGCTTGCTCCGTGTGTGGGACTGGCTGACGTGTCGGTGCTCGACGCCAGCGATGTGGTCGATCTGCTCGACCTGCTGCGAGAAGAGCATGGGCTCGCCGGTACGTCGGTGCGGTTGCCCAGCACCCGTGCGCTGGCCGACGTCTATTCGCGAGCGATTAACACGGGGCGCCCGACCCGGGAGGTGATGGCGGCGGAGTTCCCCTGGTGCAGCGACCACGCCGAGGCGATCAACGGCCTGCTCCGCGACTTCGTGGCCCGCAAGCGACAGCGCGGTCTGCTCGACTTCGATGACCTGCTGATCTACTGGCGGGCTCTGCTGGCCGATGCCGCCACCGGTGACCGTCTCCGGGCTCGGTGGGACTGGGTGCTGGTCGATGAATACCAGGACGTGAACCGGATCCAGGTCGATATCGTTCGACTGCTGCGGCCGGACGGCGAGGGTCTCACGGTCGTGGGCGACGACGCGCAGGCGATCTACGGCTTCCGCGGCGCCGACGCCGCGCATCTTCTCGATCTGCACACGGAGCTATCAGACTCACGGCTGGTGCGGCTCGACCGCAACTACCGCTCCACCCAGGAGATCCTCGACGTCGCCAACCTGGTGCGACCGGGCGAGCTGAAGCTGACGCTGGTGGCGGATCGGGAAGACCAAGTCGGCCGGCCGGTGCTGGTGGCCTGTGACAGTTCCGACGCCGAGGCCCGACTGGTGGCCGACGCGGTCCTGGCCGCCCACCGCGACGGTCACTCCCTGCGCGACCAGGCGGTGCTGATGCGAGCCGCCAGCCACAGCCATCAGCTCGAGATCGAGCTGAACGTGCGCAAGATCCCGTTCCACAAGTTCGGTGGGATCGCGTACACGAACACCGCACACGTCCGTGACCTGCTCGCCGCGCTGCGACTGGCGCTCAACCCGGCCGACGAGCTCGCCTGGTATCGGCTGCTCACCCGACACCGGGCGGTCGGCAAGGCGACCGCCCGGCAGCTGACGACCCTGCTGATGAGAGAGCCTGGTGAGCGTTACGCCGAGGTGGTGGCTGCGGCTCCGCCCAAGGCCCGATCCGCCCTGCAAGCCACGTTCGCCGGCCTGGGCCTGGCGCAGGCCGACGCTGCGCCCGTACGGGTGGCCGAGCACTGCCTGACGACGGTGCGGCCGCTGATCAAGGCGGCGTATCCGGACTGGCCGCGTCGGCTGGAGGACGTCGAGCGGCTCGCGGCGACCGCGGCGGCGCAGCGCGACCTGCGGACCTTCGTCGCCGAGCTGACCATCGACCCACCGTCGTCCAGCGCCGACTACGCCGACCGACCGCACCTGGACGAGGACTACCTGACCCTGTCGACCATCCACTCGGCCAAGGGGTTGGAGTGGAGTGCGGTGCACCTCCTGCACGCCGTCGACGGTGCGCTTCCTTCCGACATGGCGCTGGCCGGCGACAACGGCTTGGAGGAGGAGCAGCGGCTGTTTTACGTCGCCCTCACCCGCGCGCGGGACACCCTCCGGATCTACACGCCGGCGCGGATGCCGACCCACCCGACCAGCTTCGGCGCACGGCACGTCCTCGCCAAGCCGAGTCGCTTCCTCAGCTCCGCTGTTCGCGCGGTGGTGGACACCGAGCACCAGCTGGGGACGGGTTCGTGCGGGCAACCACCCCGGTCAGCACCCGTGCGCGTCACGATTCCCACGCTGGAAGATCTGCTCGCCTGACCGGCGCGCCCCACGATCCGACGTCGAACCGAACACCTCGAGCCGCATCCCGGAGCGCCCCTCCCCCGCTGCCGCCGTCCTCGTGCGAACGCGCCGCCGGTTCACGACGTCGGCTAGGGTCCACTATCCGCGGTGACGCCGAAGAAGGCGTCCACGGCGTACTGGTCGCCTTCGAAGATCCAGATCTCCACGATCTGGCCGCCAGCCCGGCTTCAATGCCGCAGACCTTCCGACGGTCGGCGGGCTCACGGGCATGCGAGACCGCCTGACCTCACTCGGCGGCACCGTCGCCGTAACCTCAGGCGCACACGGCACCCAGATCCGCGGCAGCCTCCCGCGAGTTATCGGCGATGCTGACGCGCCGACTCCCGAGCCGGACCGACGGCGTTCCAGAACACAGCGACAGGCGTACGAGTGGCGCAAACCCGACCACTACGGGGGGAGTCCAGCTGGGTGAGACTTGGCGGGTGACGTCTCCGGTCGCTGTCGAACTGAGCCGTTCTGATCTGTCTGATCTCCGACGGCTCGCCGAGGCGTGTCTGGGCCGCGACGGAGGGCTTCCGATGTTCGCCGACGACGCGATGCTGGGTTCCCGGCTGCTCCGCGACCGGACCATCGGCCTTCGATTATCCGACGGCACGCTGGCCGCGGCCGCAGGAATCGGTCTCCAGAAGGAGACAGCGACCACCAGCGGGATGGTCCACCCGACGATGCGGCGCCGCGGGATCGGCGACCAGCTCCTGCGGTGGGCCATCGAACACGCCGGTGACGCCGCACTCCTGGTGGAGACCGAATCCTGCTCCGGCGACGCCGATGCGCTGTACGCCCGGCATGGCCTGGTCAGGACCTTTGCCGAGACCGTCATGCGTCATGACCTGCGGGACGTACCGGTCGCGGCGCTCCCGAATGGAGTTCAGGTCGCACCGGTGTCGAGCGCGACCGAGAATGACCTGTTCGACGCCTACTGCCGCTCCTTCGTGGATCGTCCCGGCTTCGTCGAACCCGAGGCCGGAGAGTGGTTGGCCGAGCTCCGTGACGACGACCAGTGGCGCCGGGACCTGTCGCTGCTGGCCCGAGACGAGCAGGACACGCCGATCGGGTTCGTCAACGTGCTCGGCAATTGGCTCGACCAGGTCGGCGTCGTACCCACCTGGCGCGGCCGCCGGCTCGGCGCGTTCCTGGTGGCCGCCAGCCTGCAGGCGCTGGCGGCCGAGCAGGCGGAGGAGATGTGGCTCTGCGTCAACGTGAACAACCCAGCGGAAAACCTCTATCGGCGGCTGGGCTTCACGAGCCACGGCACTCGGGCCCGCTACATCAGGCCGAGTACGCCATCCGTGGCGACCAACACCAGGATCGCCGGGGGCTGACCGGCGCCGGTCCAGAAAGGCTGCGATCGGACCTCTGCCTCGAGATGCCTCAGATCGACGATCTTTGGCGCAACAACGCACGGGCGGCTTTGGAACGCCGACACACTGCGATCACTCGGCGCCGCCAGGGCCTGTATACAGCTGTACACACGCGCTAGGATCTCGTTATGTGGAGGTTCGATGGGACGCGGCGAGCGAGGAGCACATCAGCCGGCGTCACGGCCTGCAGTGGCACGAGGTCGAGGAGGCGCTCATGCCGCCGATCGTCATTGAGAAGGTGCAGGGCGACGCGCACCGCGTCTTAGGGGTGACGTTCGCAGGGCGTCACCTAGGGGTATTTGTCCGTCTCGACAACACGAGAAACGCCGAGAAGCTCATCACGGCCCGCGAAATGGACACCAGCGAACGGAGAACCTATCGCCGCCGAGGGAGGAAGGGCTAAGCAATGACACAGCACACAACTCATCTCAACGAGGACCTAGAGCGGTCTCGCGACGAGTTCGACAGTGGCGACGTACGGGTGGATGAGACCGAGCAAGCAGTGGTGGTCGAGACGGAGAACAGCGGCCGGTCAGCAGTGCTGTCAGTACGGCTGCCTGTTCCGGTGATCGCCCTGTTGAAGCGGACCGCCGAGGCGCAGGGCCTGGGCGCTACGGTCTTTGCGCGGCACCTGATCGTGTCCGCGCTGGCCGACATTCAGCAGAACACCCCCCGTCCGGTTCATCTCATCCTGACTGTCTCGGGTAGCCAGGTGGTGGACGTGATGATTGACGACCCTGTTGCGGCCATCGGAAACAATGCGAGGGAGATCGAGTAGAACCGCTCATGCCGACAGCTCACGCGTCCGTTAACACCGCCGCTCTCGGGCGGCCGCTGGCAGCGCGTGAACCACGGGTCGTCCGCGAGCGCGTGGGGGGCGAGTCGGGCGAACCTGAGACGGCAAGCGCCGCGACGTCGTGAAAGGGTAGAGGCAGGCACGGCTCCCCGGCCGGCAGCACTGAGGATGCTTACGACGACCGTCTGGCGGCGCGCCGCGCGGTAGACGGCTCGAGGTCGAGCGCGAGGACATTCTCACCCCACATGACGCGGCCGGTGTCCGTAAAGCCGTACCGCAGGTAGAACCCGCGCGGTGAGCCGGTGCCGTCGGAGCAACTCGTGTACAGCACGTCGGCGCCCGGCCGGGATTCCAGGTACCGCACCACCGCGTCGAGGGTTGCTCTGCCATAGCCTCCGCCCTGGAGCGACTCGCCAATGAGCAGCTTCCAGAGGAAGTACGAGCCGACGAGGTCCTCGTCGATCGGCTCCGGGATGTTGTCGCTGATCATCGCAAACCCGACGAGAGCACCGGTTGCAGCATCGTGAACCGCCCAGGGGTGCGGCATGGCCCGCGATTCGTCGTCGGCCGCAGCGAAGATCTCGGTCCTCGAGTCGAGGTACTTGTCCTGTCCAGGACCCCGCCGAAGCCCGAGCACGGCCGCGCGATCCTTCGAAGTCAGGCCCAGCGCCTCGGCACGCCCCGCCCTCCGTGGGCCGAGCGCGATCAGCGCTGGGCGAGCGGCTTGGCCGTGCGCACCGACGCGACAACATCACGGGTGGCCCTCGTGGCGGCGGCGGAGTCGACCTCGTCGTCGATCATCGACATGTGGGTCGTGGCCTCGGCGACGCGGTGCACACTGTTGGTCGACAACCTGGCCAACCGGTCTTGGGCCGAACGCCACTCCGCGTCGTGCCCGGTATCGGCGGTGAGGACGATCAGCGGCTTGCCGCCGAAGTCGCTCAACGCCGCCGCCTGATGCACCGACGCCCCACCCGCGAAAGACTCTTCGACGAGGCTGCGGAGGTGACGGTCGGTCGAGGAGTTGGCGCGGGCCTCGGCCAGGAAACGAGGCGGGAGACTGTCATAGCTGAACTGCGCGATCAGGCGCCCGACTCCCAGGTGGGCGACCGCCGGCAGGACCGCCAAGAACCGACCAAGCACGCCAGCGGATTCCACCGTGGTCGGCGCCGCCGAACCAGGCTTCGGAGCCGTAGAGTCCAGCAGCACCATGCCGGCGACCTGATCGGGATAGCGGGCGGCGAAAGCCAACGTGTAGAGACCGCCGAACGAGTGACCAGCCAGCACGTACGGCCCGGGCACCTGCGCCCGATCCAGCAGAGTGTGCAGGTCCGCCGCGATGCGGTCGGCGTTTTGCGGGCCATCGGCGGGATCGCTCCAGCCGCGACCAGCGCGGTCGTACACGCAGACGCGGCTATCGCCCGCCAGGGCTGGGGCGATCCACCCGAGGTCAGAGGAGGAGCCGCCCTGACCCGGCTCCAGGACAACCGTAGGGCTTCCCGAGCCGGTGCAGTGCACATGCAACTTGTGCCCACCGACGTCCACCAGCTGACCCGGCGGCGGATAGGCCGCGGCGTCGAGCGACTCCCGTACGGTCTCGAAGCCCCCGCCGATCGACGCCAGCACCAACACCGCCAGCACCGGATACAGCAGCCACTGCCGGCTGCGGCTGCGCAACTGCCGACGCGACCGCCAGACCATCCAGACGACCAACCCCAGCAGGACAGGTGGCCAGACCCAACTCAGCACACCGAGCACTCCGGTAGAGCCGCTGAGCACCCCGAGACCGACCACGAAGAAGAAGACGGCCGGCGCGGCGGCCCAGAGCTGCGGCTGGTCGCTGAGCCGATCCGACAGCACGGCCAGCAAAGCCCAGCCCACCGCAAAGGCCAACAAGACCGCACCGAGGAGGGCGTGCTCCGTCGCCGGGACGAACGGGGCGGCCACCACGACGACGGCAAGCACCAACCCCATCGCCAGCGACACCGCAACGATCAGCCCGATCCCGCCGTT
>CAWBUC010000016.1:0-208500 GCA_963791865.1 uncultured Actinomycetota bacterium | reverse complement strand
GTCGTCGAGCGTGATGAACTCGCCGCGCCGCTTCGACATCGAGGCGCGCTCACCGCGCTCGACGACATGAACGAACTGGAGCAGCGGGATCTCGAGCTTGTCGGGGTCGCCGCCGAGCACCGCCAGCCCCGCCTTGAAGCGCGGCACGTAACCGTGGTGGTCGGCGCCGAGCGGGGTGATCTGGCGCTCGAAGCCACGCTCGAGCTTGTTCTCGAGGTACGCCACGTCGGCGGCGAAGTAGGTGGGAGCGCCGTCCGACTTGAG
This sequence comes from uncultured Actinomycetota bacterium, assembly GCA_963791865.1. Classification (GTDB taxonomy): domain Bacteria; phylum Actinomycetota; class Actinomycetes; order Propionibacteriales; family Propionibacteriaceae; genus Microlunatus. Next base: position 208,236 of record CAWBUC010000016.1, on the reverse strand, counting down.
GATCACGCGGTCCTGGTCGTCGCCGAAGCTCGAGGTTCGCAGCCAGAGCGCGCCCTCCGACCGGTACGAATGGGCGGACACCAGCTCGAACGCCCGCTCGATCGCGCCGTCGTGCAGGCTGGCGCTCCGAGAACCAGGTGTCGAACATGACGCCGAAGCGCTCGAGCGTCGCCTTGATCCGCTCGATCATCAGCTTGCCCCCGGCGACCGCGAGGTCCTCGGGGTCCCGCTCCGCCGCGTTCTCGATCTCGCGCCGTCTGCACCCGTGCCCTCGTCGGCACCGCAGAACTGGGCGCCCGCGGCCCCGGCCAAGCCGAAGATGTCGCTGCGGGAGCGGCTCGGCCTGGTGAAGCCGGCCCCCACGGGGCGGGCCGAGGCGACCGAGCCCACTCAGCCGATCACCGCGCCCCGGACCCCGCCGATCACTCCACCGGTCACTACGCCGCAGGTCGGGCCGGCTGCTTCCGCACAGGCTGCATCCGCACAGGCTGCATCCGCGCAGGCTGCTTCCGCGCAGGCTGCTTCCGCTCGGGCGGTTCCTTCGAGTGCCCCGGTCCCTGCGAGCACGGTGCCGCCGAGGTCGACCGGCCCAGCCCGCGCCGACACCAGCGGCAGGGCTGCGCCACCGGACTCCGCCCGTCCGGCTCGGGCTCGACACACCGTGCCGCCCGCCGCGGCTCCCCAGGGTGCCCCACGGCCGGCAGCTCGAGCCGCCGGCGCCCCGGCTCCCGGAGTGGTTCCGACGAGCACTCCCAAGGCCTCGCCGTCCCGTGCGCTCGCACCGGATGTCGTCGCCCGCGAGTCGCATCCTGCGCCCACTGACCCCGGAGCTCCGGCAACGACGGACGAGCGCGGACCCAGCACGGTGATCATGCCGGCGGTGGCCCTGTCCCCGACGGCGACCCAGCCGGCCAAGGAGACGTTGGCCACCGGTCCGGCAGCGCGGGTCGGCGCGCCACGGCGGACCCGGAAGGCTCGGTTGCGGCTCTCCCGCCTCGATCCGTGGTCGGTGATGAAGACCTCGTTCCTGTTCTCGATCGCCGCCGGCATCATGCTCGTGGTCGCGGTGTATGTCGTCTGGACGGTGCTCGCCTCATCTGGCCTTTTCACCTCGATCAACGAGATTGTCGGCAGCGTCGTCTCGACGCCGGGTGACACCACGCCGTTCCGCGTCGAGGACTACGTCAACACCCAGAAGGTCATGGGCGTCAGCGCCCTGATCGCCTGCGTCGATGTGGTGATCTTCACCTCGCTGGCCACCCTCGGCTCGTTCCTCTACAACCTGGCCGCCACCATGCTGGGCGGTCTGGAGTCACCCTCGCGGAGGACTGACCAGGAGCAGGTCGATGGCGACGACGGAGCAGCCGGCCAAGCGCGAGCGGGCGGGAGTGCGTGAGTTCCTCCGCAGGCGCTGGATCGCCATCGTGGTCATCGTCGTCGCGATCATCTTCATCCTGCAGAATCGGAGCCAGGCCAGCGTCTCGCTCTTCACCTTCAACATCGCCATGGCGCTGTGGCTCATCCTGGCGATCGTCTTCGCCATCGGCGTCCTCGCCGGCTATCTGCTGAGCCGCCGGCGTCGGCGGCGTAGCTGACCCGATCGAGACCCCCCGGACTCGGTAAGTGTTGGGTTGGGGCAGGTCTTCGAGCCAAGAATCATGCGCCAACCCATCAGTTGCTTCGATGAGGCCCCCGCCCAACCGAGTTGAGACGCCTGCGGAGCATCGGATAGCCTCATAGATCGTGCCTGCCGCCTCCGGCAGTGTTTCGGGCCTATAGCTCAGTCGGTTAGAGCGCTGCCCTGATAAGGCAGAGGTCAGTGGTTCAAGTCCACTTAGGCCCACCCGTTTGACCAGGCCTTTCGTCATCCACGGCGACCGGCAATCGCGGCCTGAGTGACCAATTGTGTGACTAAGCACTCAGCCGTCCGGCCGTACAGCCGATCCATTACCGTTGCTCCGGTCTGAATCACCGGCTTGAGCTGGTGCCGGTACACCAGCTCCGTGACGGTGGTGCCGCCGTGACCAACCAGCCGCGAGATCTCCTCCAACGGCACCCCGGCATCGGACAACACCGAGACGAACGAGTGCCGCAGCTCACGCGGCGTCCACTCCGCCGGGTCGAAGCCGGGGACCAGTGCGAGCGCACTTCGGAAGCCCGCCGGACGTTGCCGGCATCCATCTCCGTGCCCAGCGCGGTCGTGAACACCATGCCGGAGTCCTGCCAGCGGTCCCCAGCCGCCAACCGATCGGCCGCCTGCCGCGCCCGTTGATTCCGCAGCGACTCGACGCATCGAGCCGGCAGCGCCAAGGTCCGACGCGATCTTCGGGTTTTCGTGTCACCGCCAGCGCGGACCGATCGCCAGACCTCTAGATACGGGGGCACCGGCGGCACGCGATCAGGATTCCCCTCCATATGCACGTGCTCCCACCGCAGCGCGCGGAGCTCCTCAGTGCGGCCCCGGTCAATAGCGACAACGACGATGTAGTTGTGCATTCGGTCCGGCGCCGTCTGGGTCAGCACGGCGTCGACCTGCTCCGGTGTGAGGGATTTCGACGCCCGGCCGACGCGCCCTACCGGGACCTCGGCCAAGTCGACGACGTTGCGCTTCACCCAGGTCTCTGGCCATCGCCCGCCGAACCGCGCGATTGAGGCATGCATCTATTCCCTCGCCGACGCCGCCGCACCGCCGGAGACGGAGTTCATCAACATGGCGGGAGCGAGTTTGCTGGGCGTGCACGCCAACGACTTCTCGTTCTTTGAAGAGGTCAACATGATCGTGCAGGAGGAGCCGATCGGATGCCTCGACCCAGAGCGGGCGGGACAGATCCTGGCGCTCGGGATCGTCAAGGGCGCCGCCAGCCCGGATGCGCGGATGCGCGGCATCCTGGATGCTGGCGCCCGCATCGGCGGCGCGATCGCCCGCAGCCTCGCCTACAAACCCCGCGACCGCAGCGTCTACATCTATCCCGACGGCTCTTGGAAGACCGCGTTCGTCGGCGGCAGCTACGAGTTCCTGCACGACGGGGCACGGTTGCTCGACGCGCGCGCCCTGATGCAATACATCGGCACCGGCATCACCCCCGCCATGACGATCGCCCGCGTCGGAGTCGGCTCCCAATACGCCTACACCGCCGAAGACTCCACCGGGGAATGGCTAGACGGCGGAAACCACTACATCTTGCGCCTGCCCGCCGACATCCCCGTGAAAACGTTCTGGTCGATCGACATCTACGACCCCCAAACCCGCTCGCTGCTGCAAACCTCGAACCCGTGGCCGAGCGTCAACAGCCTGCACGGCGACGTCACCACCGACGACAACGGCGACACCATCATCCACTTCTCACCCGAACGGCCCGCCGACGCCGACAACTGGCTGGAGACCGTGCCCGGCAAAGGCTGGTTCGTCATCCTCCGCCTCTACGGCGCCCTGGAACCCTGGTTCGAGAAACCTGGCGGCCCGACGAGATCCAACATGTCATGACCGATTAGAGGCGCCGTCCTCCCGGCTCTGCCGCGCACCACACGACCGACGTCACAATGGCCGCCTGGAAGTTGCTCGGATAGGGCGTCTCGGGTTTGAACCGGCGGAACCTCACACCACCGATTGACCCGGGCAACAAGTGATCCTTATCGAACTGGGTACCCATCTAACGGCGCGGCACTCGCGAAACGGATCGCAAGAAACTAGTGGTGGTCCACCGGTTGGACCTAGGTTGGGGCTTGAGGCTGCACCACACCCGCGCTCGGCAGCGAGCGTCGCTACCCCGGAAGCAGATGAAACCGTGACCGACACCCGAGCCAGCGCCGGCGGCAAGGGCCAGCCCTCCACTGCCAACACGGGAACCGCCGATCTGAACCAGCTCGCCGAAGACTTCGGTGAGCTCGCCCGTAGCCTCGAAGAGCATGACGACCCTGACGTCATGCTGGCCGAGATCATCGCCGCCGCCGTGGCCATGGTGCCCGGCGTCGACGAAGGATCGGTCAGCGTGGTCACCGGCCGCCGGAACATCGGCTCCCAGGCACCCACCGGCGACCTTCCGATGCAGGTCGACGCCCTCCAGGAGGAGACGCAGCAGGGGCCGTGTCTGGACGCGGCCTACGAGCACCTGACCGTCCGGGTCACTGACATGGCGAGCGAGACTCGGTGGCCGGAGTTCGCCCGGCGTGCCAGTCAGGCCGGGGCGGCGAGCATGCTGTCGTTGCAGCTGTATGTCGAAGGCGACAACCTCGGCGCGCTGAACCTCTACTCCCGCACACCCAACGCATTCGATGACGAGTCCGAACAGGTCGGGCTGCTCTTCGCGTCCCATGCCGCCGTCGCCTACGCCGGCGTCCGGAAGGAGGCCCAGCTCGTCCAGGCCGTCGGCAGCCGCACCCTGATCGGGCAGGCCACGGGCATCCTGATGGAGCGGTACAAGATCAGCCCCGAACGCGCGTTCCTGGTGCTAACCCGAGTCAGCCAGAACAGCAACCGGAAACTCCACGACATCGCCACCGAACTCGTCCGTCACGGCACCGTTCCCGGCCTCCCAGCGGCACCGACCCCGAGCTGATCGCCAGGAACCCGTTAGGACGTGACGTACAGCAGCGAAGTACAGCAACGGTGCCACCACCCGACGCGTCCAGGACAGTCCCAACGAGGATCGACGAGCGCCGACCGAACCTCGTAGCCGGTGATGCCGCCCCTTTGCAAGCAAGGGGTCAACGGGACGTGCAAGCTGACTCTCGTCGGACTGTCCGCGCGCCTAGTGGTTATCTAGGTGGTACAGAGACGAGGGCCCACTCTGGCGAGGACCGTCATGGCCGGATCGACCGGTTTTAGCAGAGGACGTGCGGCAGCATGAGCGACAAGAAGGTTTGGTTAGTCACCGGCGCCGGCTGTGGCCTGGGCGTTGACATCGCGAAGTGCTGGCGCTCACCGAAATTCCCCAGTTGTGCTCATCGAAATTCCCCACCTGGTGGCGTTGGTCAGCGTAGTGGTTGGCGGGTGCCGGTGGTAGTTCGGCGGAGCTTGTCGTTGCGGGCGTGGTGGTCGCGTAGCCGGTAGGAATCGCCGTCGAGATTGATCACGACGCTGCGGTGGAGGAGCCGGTCGAGCATGGCGGCGGCGACCGTAGTGTCGCCGAGGATGTCGCCCCCCAGGCTCCGATGAGCGCGCCCTCCGAGGATCGGGCCCACTATGGTCGCGGCGACGTAGCCGAGGTTGAAGATCCCGAGATCGCGCGCGTGGTCGTGCCGGCTGGGTAGGACGAGCGAGCCGATCGCGGTGTCGAGCGCGTAGAAGCAGCCGAAGCCGAGGCCGCCCACTAGCGCGAAGATCACCATCGTGGTCCATGTGGGCACCAGCAGAACCGGCACCACCGCCACCGCATGCAACGCAATTCCAACGAGCACGAACAGCTTCCGCCGGCCGATACGGTCCGAGAGGATGCCGCAGGCCGCTGAGGTGGCGAGCAACCCAGCCGCGGAGATGACGCCGACGGTCAGTACGCCGACCTCCGCGGTCCAGCCGGCCGGCACGCCCGAATAGTCCTGAAGGACGAAGAGCAGGAAGTTGTCGACGAACAGAAAACCCAAGAAAAGGCCGAATCGGCCGGCCAACGCCAGCCGGAAGTCGCGGTGCCTCCCAACCGGCGGTCCGCCGGCCGAGGCTCAGCCGCGAGGTCTCAGCGGGCAGCCAGATGAAGATGATGACCGCGGCCACCAGCAGCAGTCCCGCCGAGTATTCCGTACGCCAGCGACGGTGCGCTCCCGGCTCCTACCGTGAGCCCGATCACCAATCCGATGGGCACGGTTACCGCGATCATCGACGAAGCCGTTCCGCGCCGCTCCGGCGCGATGTGGTCCGGGACGAGGGCCACGAGGGCTGCCTGGTAAACGTTCAGGGCCAGCATGGCCGCCGACCACAGGAGCAAGACCGCGGGGATCGTCGACGCCAGACCGAGAAGCCACAACAGCACAGCGGCGATCGCAGCCCCACTGATCAGAAACGGGCGGCGACCGAAGCGAGGGCGCGCCGGTCCGAGAACGCGCCCGCCACCGGTTGGCAATCCGGCGACGGCCGCACCAGCGCGGCGATCAGGGAGAATTGACCACCTTCCGGCGGCATCAATGGTCGCCACCTGACTCGCCGACAGAAGACCCGGCACGCCGAACAGCGTCGGGTACATGGCGAGGTTGCCGACGAACGGCGAGCGTGGACGACCGACGAGGTGGCGTCGCGCCCTCCGGACTTCTTCGGTCGTACGCTGCTGGTTGAACACGCTTTACGCCCCTGATCAACAGGTTCTGCAGGCGATCGTAGCGAAACCCGTCCGACGGATGACTCGGCTAACGGCGAGGTGCAAGGGCGGTTGTGCGTTGATTTCGACGCGGATGTCGGCCCGCGGTCCTGCTCCAGATGGACGAATGTTCAGCGGTGTTCCAGCCGGCAATGACTTAGGCCCACAACGTGGCGTTGACAGACGTCTTGTGACCTCCACCGCGTCTATCGGAGAGAATCTGACAAATCTCAGCGAGCATCGCCCTTCAGCCCTAGTCCGAAAATGGACCCGACCAGGCAGGGACCTGGGCTGCTGAGGGGCGCTCAGGCTGCGGGTTCGAGGGTGACTTTGTAGCCGAGGGCTTCGAGTTGGCGGATGTGGTTGCGGCGCTTGGTGGCGGTGTTGACGTGGCGGTCGTAGTGGTCGGCGCCGAGTTCGTGGAAGCAGGTGTCGGGGTCGGCGAGCAGGTGCCAGATGATCACCAGGATCGAGCGGCCGACCGCGACGATCGCCTTCTTCTTGCCGCGTCGTCGGGCGATCCGTCGGTAGCGGGCACCGAGGAAGGTGTCGGTCCGGCCGGCGATCACGGCGGCCTCGCCCAGCACGCGGGCGAGGTAGCGGTCACCGTGCCCGGTCGAGCCGTTGCCTTTGGTCTTGCCGGCGGAGGAGTTCACCCCGGGCGCGAACTTCGCCCACGAGGCCAGATGGGCGGGGTGGGGAACCGGCTCATGTCGAGGCCGATCTCGGCGATGATGACGGCGGCCGCGGTCGGTCCGATCCCGGGGATCTCATCGAGCCGGGCGACCGCGTCAGCGAAAGGGGCCAGGTGGTCCCCGATCTCGGTCTCCACCGCGGCGATGTCGGCGGTCACGGCGTCGATCCGGGTCAGCATCCGGGCCAGCAGGAACCGGTGATGGTCGTCGAACGTCCCGAGGGGAAGCCCGGCGAACGCCTCCTCCAACCGCGGAATCTTGCGTCCGCATGCTGGACCGGGCCATCTCGGCCAGCACCTTGGGGTCACGTTCCCCGCCGATCAGCGCGGCCATCATCGCCCGGCCGGAGACGCCGAAGATGTCGGAGGCGACGACCGACAACTTGATGCAGGCGTCCTCGAGCAGCTTCTCGACCCGGTTCTTCTCCGCGGTGCGGACCCCGACCAGATCGGCCCGGTACCGGGTCAGGTCCCGCAGCCGGCGGATGTCGGCCGGTGGCACGAAGCTGGGCCGCAGCATGCCCCGCTCGGCGACCTTGCACAACCAGACCGCGTCCAGCTTGTCGGTCTTCGGTCGGCCGGGCAGGTGCTTGACGTCCTTGGCGTTGACCAGCCACGGATCCAGCCCGTGGGCCTCGAACAGGTAGAACGGCGGCCGCCAGTAGTCACTGGTCGCCTCCATCACCACCCGGGCACCCCCAGCTCGACCAGCCGGTTCGCCAGCTCACACAACGACGGCACCATCGTGGAGTGCGTCGACACCTCCTGCACCCGGCGCTTGCCGCCACCGGCGCTGGCAGCCGGATACAGCACACGATCTCGGCCTTGCCGATGTCCAACGCCGCGACCCGCTCGATGATCTGCTCGTCGTCGTTGATTCGACGAACACCCCTGCTCACCCCGCTTCGCTGTCCCGCCGTCTGACGGCGGACCGTTCCGACAGCGAACCGTCCGGGGAGCTGCCGGGCAGACCAGCGAATCTAGTCCTCGTGCTCCCGCAATGCGGGGCGACATTGAAGGGCCCTTCACGCAGCTCCCGCCCGGCTAATGGACGGCCTCGCAGAACCATAGAACCACGGCGTTACCGGACGGCCGCAGCACCATTTTCAGCCCGGAACGGGCGCGCCGACAGGTGCAATCTGGCTAGTAGCCTGTCGCCCCTATCTCTTGAGTTTCGCGACGCCCAGGCACGCACATCGCTGCGAACTCCAGAGGTCGTGTCACGACCCGGTAGCCCTTCCTCGTCGGCCTTGCGATGCACGCACCTGGACGCCGCCAAATCTCAGATGGGGGCGACAGGCTACTAGCCAATGTGGGTCTGTCGCCCCGCCCGTTCCTGGCTCAAAGTAGGTGCGGTGCGGTCTCGTGCGTCACTCCAGTCTCATCAGCACCTACTTTCGGACTAGATTGGCGGTCATCTCAGTACGCCATCGAGGAGTCTCGCCATGATCGCCGAAACCGACCTGGACACCCTCCGCTCCGCCGTCACCGGTCCTGTGTTGACCGCAGACGACGCCGATTTCGAGGCTGCGGGCAGCGGCTACAACCTCGCCGTCAGCCACCGACCCGAAGTGATCGTCGCGGCCACCTCCGCCGCCGATGTCGTGGCCACCGTCGGCTGGGCCGCCGAGCACGGGCTGCCGGTCGCGGTCCAGGCCACCGGTCACGGGGTGACCGAGCGGATGGCCGACGGGGTGCTTCTCAACACCGAGCCGCATGCAGGACGTCCAGATCGATCCGGACAGGCGGACCGCCCGCGTCGGGCGCCGGGGTGCGGTGGAAGGCGGTCCTCGCCCAGTCCGTGCCGCACGGCCTGGCCGGGTTGTGCGGCTCGAGCTCCGACGTGGGGGTCGTCGGCTTCACCCTCGGCGGCGGACTGCCGATCCTCGGCCGGGCGTACGGTTTCGCCGCCGATCGCGTCCGCTCGATCGACGTCGTGACGCCGGACGCCCAGCTGCGGACCGTCGACGCCGATCACGAACCGGAGTTGTTCGAGGTGCTGCGCGGCGGCAAGGGCAACTTCGGCGTCGTCACCGCCCTGGAGTTCGAACTGGTGGAGCTGCCCGAGTTCTACGGCGGCGGGCTGATGTACCCCGGGGCCGACGCCGAGGCGGTGCTGACCGCCTTCCGCGAGTGGCTGCCCGGCCTGCCTGACCACGCCTGCCCGTCGATCGCGCTGCTGCGTCTCCCCGACGTGCCGTTCGTGCCCGAGCCGCTCCGCGGACAGTTCGTGGTGCACCTTCGTTTCGCAGTGGCCGGATCGAAGGAGGAGGGCGACCGGCTGCTGGAGCCGATGCGGGGTGTGTCCCAGGTGGTGATGGACACGGCAGCGCCGATGAGCTACGAGCACATCGACCTGGTGAACATGGATCCGCCGGAGCCGTTGCCCTACCAGGAGGGTGGTGCGCTGCTCGCGGAGTTCGACGAGGCGGCGCAGGCCGCGCTGCTGCAGGTGGCCGGTCCGGACGCCCAGACCCCGCTGATCATGGTCGAGGTGCGACCGCTGGGCGGCGCTTTGGCCCGTCCCTCCGCCGGGGTCGACGCAGTCGGTGGCCGGGACGCGGCGTGTTCGCTACTGGGGATCGGCGTGCTGGCCCCACCGGTCGCCGAGCTCGTGCCGGGCGGCATCGCGGCGCTGCTGGACGCGATGCGACCGTGGTCCACCGGATTCACCATGGTCAACTTCCACGGCCACGCTGGCGACGCGACCGACCGGGCCCGCGCCTGGCCGCCGGAGATCTACGAGATGATCACCAAGGCCAAGCGCCGCTACGATCCGGACAACATGATGCGCTTCGGGCACGCGGTGATCTTGCCCAGCCTCGAGCCGGTCGAGGCGGCCGTTCCGCTCTGAGCACCATCAGGAGCCTGGGTGGGATGTTCTGGTTGAGGTGGAAGACGTTGCCGGGATCCCAGGTGTTCTTGAGGGCGGTCAGCCGGGCGAGCTTGGCCGGCGGGTACGCCCGGCTGACCCCGGCCGCACCCTCGTCGGTGAGGACGTTGACGTACGCCCCGCTGGCGAACGGCGCCAACCGAGCCGCGGACTCCCGAGCCTGCGCCATCCGGTCGGCGTCCTCGGCGGGATCGGTCCAGCGCGCGGCGGCGACGTACTCGAAGGCGGTGTCGCGCTGGCTGAACGCGGTGGCCTCGTCGGGCACCTCGGCGATCGCGCCGCCGTAGGCCTGCAGGCTCGCGCCGACGGCCGGGTGGTGGCTCGAGCAGCGCCTCGAACGCCGCGTCGGGCAGCTCACGGAAGTAGTGCCCCTTCCAGTAGCGGCGCAGCGCGTGGCCCTTGACGCTGTCCTCGCGCGACTGCAGCCCGATGTAGGTGAGCTCGACGATGCGCTCCTCGGCCGGTGCGCCGAGGCCCTGCAGTTCGCGCGCGTACCGCCGACCCGCCTCGGGGTCGCCGACCCAGACGAAGCCGACGGTCACGACGCCGTCGAGCAGGGTGGCGGCGAAGGTGGCCTGCCGCGGCGCGGTGGCGCTGAGGTCTCGCCATCGGGCCAGCACGCCGGCGGCCCGGTCGGCCGGGAAGTCGAGCTCCACACTGAGCGCCCACGGTGCGACGGGGTGCAGGCGGAACTCGAACTCGGTCACGATCCCGAAGTTCCCGCCGCCGCCTCGCAGCCCCCAGTAGAGCTCGGGGTTCTCGTCCTCGGCCGCGCGGACCACCTCGCCGTCGGCGGTGACCATCTCGGAAGGACGCAGACGTTGTCGCAGCTCAGGCCGTACTGCCGCGCCAGCCAGCCCATCCCGCCGCCGAGGGTGAGCCCGCCGACGCCGGTGTGGGAGACATTGCCCGCGGTGGTGGCGAGCCCGTGCTCCTGCGCGGCCGGTCGAGGGCACCGAGCAGCGCACCGCCCTGGACCCAGGCCCGACGACGTTCGGGATCGACCCGGACGGCCGCCAGCGGCGTCAGGTCGATCATCATCCCGTCGTCGGGCACGCACAGACCGAGAGACGCTGTGTCCGCCGCACCGGACGCCGACCTCGAGGTCGTGCTCACGGGCGGCCCGGAGAGCGGCTCGGACGTCGTCGACGCTCGCGCACCGAACGATCACCGCCGGTCGGCGGTCCACCATGGCGTTCCAGACCCGGCGGGCATCCTCGTAGCCGGGCTCACCCGGCAGCAGCATCTGCCCGTCGAGGGCGTCGGCGGACAGAATCGTTGCGCTCATGATCGGCTCCCCTGCCCTGCCTCGTTCATGTTTTAGTGCAAGACGCGGTAGCGGAGGTGCACGACGCCAGCCTCCCCATCGAGCACTCTGACTCGCTGCAGCTGGCGCTGCTGTATCCCGAGGTGCTCGAACAGCCTCCGACCCCCTCCCATCAGCACGGCACCAGGTGGATCTCGAGCTCGTCGAGGATCTCCTCGGTGAGGGCGCGCTGCGCGATGCCGGCCCCGTGGACCAATACGTCCTTGTTGCCGGCGGCGAGCTTCGCCTCGCGCATCGCGGCGCCGAGATCACTCATGTAGCGCACTCCTGCCCAGTTGGCCGTCCATGCCGGTGCAGGATGGCGGCTCAGGATGAAGATCGGTACGCCGTCGTGGTGGTCGCCGCCCCAGCCTCCCGCCGGTTCAAAGGTGCCCCGCCCGGCGACCACGGCCCCCGTCGACATGAACTCGTCGTAGAGCTGGCGGTTCACGCCCGTCAGGCGCGCAGCGGCTGCCTCGAAGTCGCCGCCTTCAGCGTCGGGAAAGACCCACTCGTGCAGACGGCCCCCGCCGTCACCGAGCCCGTTGTCAACGCTCTCATTCGGGCCCGCGATAAAGCCGTCGAGAGACATCGACATGTTCAGCACGGTCTTGGACATCGCCCCGCTCCTCCCGGTCACTGAACTCGCGATCGTATGGACCAGTCGCTCGGGAAGAACTCATCGCGCCGGCACGCGGCGCCATGCTGTATCAGCCCGACGCGACGGCGGAAGACCACTCAGTCAGCGCATGTCCATGGTGCGCGGGTCAGAGCCGAGGCGGCGTCCGGTGTCCAATTCCTCGAGGCGCTTCATCTGGTCGTCGTCGAGCTCGAAGTCGACGATCTGGAAATTCTCCCGGATGCGCTCCGGGGTCACGGACTTCGGAATGACCACGTTGCCAATCTGCAGATGCCAGCGGAGGACGACCTGGGCCGGAGTGCGGCCCAAGTTGTCAGCGAGCTCGGCGATCTGCGACTTCTCCAGCAGCCCCTTGCCCTGACCCAGCGGGCCCCACGCCTCGGTCAGGATCCCGTGCTCGACGTGATAGGCGCGCAACTCCTTCTGCGGGAACTCCGGGTGCAGCTCGATCTGGTTGACCGCCGGTACGACGCTGCTCTCCTGGGCGAGCCGCTCGAGGTGGTCGATGTTGAAGTTGGACACCCCGATGGAGCGGATCCGGCCCTCCCCCTGCAGCTTTTCGAAGGCCTTCCACGTCTCGACGTACTGGTCGAACATCGGCTGCGGCCAGTGGATCAAGAACAGGTCCAGCACGTCGACACCGAGCTTGGCCATGCTGTCGTCGAACGCCTTGAGGGTACGGTCGTAGCCCTGCTCGCTGTTCGTCAGCTTCGTGGTGATGTACAGCTCGTCGCGTGGGATGTCCGACCTCGCGATGGCCGCGCCGACACCCTCCTCGTTCTGGTAACCCTGTGCGGTGTCGATCAGCCGGTAGCCCGTCTGTAGGGCCGTCGTAACCGCCGACTCGGTTTCGTCTTCCGGGATCTGGAAGACCCCGAAACCTAGCTGCGGGATGGTCGAGCCGTCGTTCATGGTCAGCGACGGAACAGAAGTCATGACTGGTTCCTCCAAGGAACTGGGGCGGCGGTGGAGCCGCGTCTGCGCGGCTGAGGTGTCTCGGGAGACATGCTCTAGTCATAGCCGAGAATGGCAAGCTGACACACCGGCTCCGGAGTCCGGGCTCGGATGCCACTGGCCCCTCGCAAGGATCAGGGCACCCCGCAGCCGGCCCGTTGGCAGCGCTGGGACGATCGTACGGAATGCGTCTTTCAGCTCTTGCGGCTCGATGACCGTGACGTCGGCGTCGAAGGTGGCGAGCAGACCGGCGATCCCGGCCCAGGACCACGCGCCGAGGGTAATGCGGGTCTGGATGGGACTGACGTAATCGATCACCGATCCCCCTGGGGCCCACCGGGCGACGAGGTCGGCGGGCAGCTCCAGGAGCGCCACGCCGAGACTGGCACCATCCACCGGGGTGAGTGTGCGGAGTCTCTACGAAGGGCTTTTGACGCAAGATGGGCGCGCACGCTCGGAAATCAGCGAAGAATGCGTATGCCTCCGACGCATGGGCCCGGATGGCGTCAAGAGCCCTCTTTTTGCGCGGCAGCCTCAGCTTGCGTAAACCAGTACGTAGCCTTGGCCGGCGGCGGGTTCAGGGTTGCATTGGCCGCAGCGACCAAGGCATCGATTCGTGCGGCGTGTGGTCCGTACGTCTCGACGATCGTGTCGGAGTTGCGGACGGAGTTCCTGACCCTGACGTCGTTCGAGAACAGTACGGTCCCGCCGTCGGCCGCATAGTGCCCCGGGAGGCCCTTGAACGGGACGAAGCTGTAGCCGACCTGGTAGTCACTCATCCAGGCTCGCAGACACAGCTCGCTGTCGACACCGATGCCCGGCTCGCCGACATCGGAGAACGAGTACTCCCAGCCACCGAGCGCCTCGTAGCATTGCCGACGAATGAAGTAAGGCCCGATATTGACGTGGTGGACGAACCGGAACTCGTCTCCTCCCCAGATGCGTCTGGCCTTGACGGGATCAGGATCGAAGCTCTCGAACCCCATGAAGCCACCCAGAATTGCCAGCCTGGGATTGTTGCTGAACTGTCGGAGTGCACGCTCCAGCCAGGCGGTCTCACGTGGGATGAGGTCATCGTCTTGGACCAGACAGACGATCTCCGCGCGGGCGAATCTGATCGCTCGGTCAAGGATCCTGATTTCGTGCAGGTCGTTCGAGTGGATCAAGAAGTCGTTCGGTCGGTCCAGGTAGGACATCCACCTCTCCCGGGATCCGTCCAGCGAGCCGTCTTCGCAGACGATCAGCTCATGATCACCCATGTCCCTGAGGCCGTCGATGAGCTGGTCTATGTTGGAAACTCGGTTGAATGACTGGACGATGAAGGCAAGTTCGGGCCGATCCTGGTACCTGGCGGCTGATGACCTGCGCCGTCTCTTGTCGGCCTTGACGCGCTCGATCATCTGTCGCTCAAGAGCCATCATGATCACTTCCCAGCTGTCCGTCGCCATGATTCCCCGAGCCGGGTGCCGCCACCCGCTCCGGACGTCTGCGGTGGGTATTGGTATGCAGCAGTTCAGGAGCGTTCAGCAGGACTGTCCTCGCCAGGCTTGATCCGTTGTGAACGAGGTAGTTGCATCGGCTCAGCAACAGATACTCGACAACGGCGTCCTCTCCGTTCCTCGCGGCCACGTCACGATCGCCGGAGATGTAGGCCGGCATGATCCATCCGGTTGGACCCTGTCCGGCCGCCGAACCGCTTTCGTGCCGAACGCTGTCGTACGCGATCACGCGGTCCGGGAACGCCGCCTCCAGGTGCCTCACCGAAGACTGCTCGTCCGACGCCACGAAGATCTTCGCATTCGGCTGCAGTTCCAGTATCCGTCCGATCTCCGCGCAATATCGTGACAGCACGAGGGAGCCGCGGCGGAATTCCCGAATCTCCTCTTCGGACGTCGCATCGGTTCCCCGGGCGTGTACTCCGACAACGTAGTGGCCGGCCATATACCTTGCGAAGAAGTCACTCACCTTGTGCACGATGTACCCGCGGGGGCGGACGAATCTGTCCAGGACACCCTTCGCTTCTTTTCTCAGCCAATCGCTCGGATCATCCCATTGGTAGGGAATCGGCAACGTCGCACCCCTCAGCTCCGGGTGGTCGCCGAAGTTACACGACACGAAGACGTGATCGTCCACGTCGTAGCCCACCTCGAAGGGGGAGGGCCGATCCACGGATATGATTCTCTTGACGTGAACAGGAATCCTTGTCGTCGGATAAGTCGCATCCAACGGCTCGAAGTAGTACTCCCACACCGTATCCCTGCCCTGATAGCCGTTGGGCGTCCAGTAACACGTGCCGTCGGCGAAATGAACCACCGGGACGCGATCCTCGGCAATGGCCCAGGGAATGTTCGAGATCACCTGTTGAATGAGCGAGAACAAACCGACGTCCCGCTCGGTGATGATGTGAAGCCGCGCGGATCCGTCACTCATGTGTCCAGCCTCGTCACGCTTCAGCTTTCGGGCGGCCGACCGGACTCGACCTGCTTCTCTATCCAGCGATAGGTGGGCTCAAGTCCCTGGCTGAGGGTGACCGATGGCTCCCAGTCCAGCACCATCCGCAGCTGGCGGTTATCGGAATTTCGACCGCGGACACCCTGGGGACCGTCGACGTGTCGCAGCGTGAGGCCATCCTTGCCGGACAGAGCGATGATCATCTCGGCGAGCGTATTCACTGTCACCATGTCTTCAGTCCCGAGATTGAGCGGCTCCGAGTAGTCCGACTGCATGAGCCGGTAGATTCCCTCGACGCAGTCGTCCACGTAGCAGAACGACCGGGTCTGTTCGCCGTCGCCCCAGATATCGATCTCCCCGCCAGGCTCGGCCATCGCGACCTTGCGGCACAACGCCGCAGGCACCTTCTCGCGCCCGCCGTCGTAGGTCCCATAGGGCCCGTAGATGTTGTGAAAGCGCACGATGCGTGTGTCGAGCCCATATTCACCGGAGTATTCCAGGCACAGACGCTCGGCGATGAGCTTCTCCCACCCGTAGGCATCCTGCGGATTCGCCGGGTAGGCGTCGTGCTCCCTGAGCGGCACGACGTTCGCCTCGTTTTGCAGATGTTCAGGGTAGACGCAGGCCGACGAACTGAATAGGTAACGAGAGGCCCCATTCATCCGGGCCGCTTCGAGCGTATGAATATTTATCAAGGCGTTGTTACGAAGTATGGTGGCGTGATTCGCCGAGATAAATCCCATGCCCCCCATATCGGCGGCCAGCGCATAAACGTGATCGATGCCGCGCGTGGCCAGCAGGCATTCGTCGAAGCGACGAAGGTCGCGCAGCTCGAACTCGTCCGCATCCACCGCGGTGTACTCGGGCGGGTGTATGTCAACGCCTCGCACCCAACAGCCGCGCTGCTTCAACGAGGTGACGAGGTGGTGACCGATGAAGCCACCGGCGCCGGTGACCAGTATTCGCGAATTGCTTTCTGTTCTCACTTCGCCCCCTCCGCGAGCAGCCACTGTAGACCCGCCGTTCAGCCCAACAGAACCCCTTGAAGGGTGCCCCAACCGCAGTCCCGACGAGTGCCTCTGTCCATGTGCGGGAAGATCATTCCCATAGCTGCGGACAGTACACCAGAGAACGCTCGTATCGTGGTTGGTCAGATGTCCGACCTGTCGGGAGCCCGCTCCCGTGAATCCGAGGCATGCTCGTGACTAGCCACCCCTCGTTCGGCTACGAATCCAACTGGCCATAGGCCGCATTTCCGTTCCCGAGGGAGTCCGCGACACCGTCGGCGGGATCAGGCCTTCGACAGGCCTGGAACAGCTTCGGCTCTCCAGGGTCGGTACGGCGGCCAACCCACCGGGCGACTCGATCATCACGCTGACCGCCGGGTCCGGGGGACGCACGCCCACGTGAGGAGCGCGCCGAGGAAGTACCCGGCCGCCCCGACGGCCATGAACGTCGAGACGCCGGCCGTCGTGCCAATCGCTGCGATCAGCGAACCACTGATCGCAACGCCCGCTGCGGATCCGGTCTGTCGGGCGGTGTTGAGCGCCGCCGACGCGGTTCCGGCGTACCCGGTCGGGGCGGCGTCCATGACGGTAGACGTCGCGCCCGTGAGCGTGAAGGACGTGCCGAAGCCACAGGCCACCATGGCGACCACGAGCACCGCATAGCTCGGGTTCTCACCAGCCAGCGCCCAGAGCGCCAGGCCGGCGCCCGCGGTCAGCAGCCCGATGAGCATGAGGCGCCGGTGGGTGAAGCGGGCGGACAGCCGCCCCGACAGCGCGGACGCCACCATCGTGACCGCCATGGCGGGCAGCAGAGCAAGGCCGGCCAGGGCGGGGCTGAGGTTCTGGTGTTGCTGGAAGTAGATGCTCGCGGCGAAGATCATGCCGTAGAA
Source organism: uncultured Actinomycetota bacterium (assembly GCA_963791865.1). Classification (GTDB taxonomy): domain Bacteria; phylum Actinomycetota; class Actinomycetes; order Propionibacteriales; family Propionibacteriaceae; genus Microlunatus. The sequence continues at coordinate 191,117 of CAWBUC010000016.1, read as the reverse complement.
CCCGAAGTTGAAGAGGAGGCCGATGGCGGTCCCGCCGCTGAACGGTCGGGAACTGACCATCGCCCGAGGTATCGGCGGCTGCGCGGCGAGTCGTTCACGAAGAACAAGGACCGCTCCCGCTGCAGCTGCGACGAGAACGCCGCCGATGACCACCGGACCGCCGATGCCCTGGCGGCCCACCTCGTTGAGGGCGGCAATCAGCGCGGCCACGGCGACGACGACGGCCGCCTGCCCGAGCCAGTCGATGACGCGATCACGATCCCGGGTCGAGGGCCCAACCGTTCTCAACGTCCACAGCAGGCACAGCAACCCGACGGGCAGATTGATGACGAAGACCCAGCGCCACCCCACCGTGGACGTCAGGAGACCGCCCACGAGCGGGCCGGCCGTAGCCGCCACGCCAGCGATCGCACCCCAGATCCCGAAGGCTCGCGCCCTGCCCTCCGACGTCACGTAGACCTGCTGGAGCAACGCCAGCGAGCTCGGCACCAGCAGGGCCGCCCCGCAGCCCTCGACGAGACGGAACACCGTCAAAGCAAGGGCGTCTCCCGCGATGGCACAACCGAGAGACGCCACCGTGAACACCGCCACCCCAAGGCAGAACACCCGGCGGTGCCCCCACCGGTCGCCGAGCGCGCCACCGAGGAGGAGGAGCCCGGCAAAGGCGACGGTGTATCCGTCAACAATCCATTGCAGTGCCGTCAGGGACTCGTTGAGATCACGTCCGATCGCGGGCGCGGCGACGTTGACGATGGTCACGTCGAGAATGACCATGAAGTAGCCGCAGCAGACGGCGAGCAACGGCGCCAACCCAGCACCGGTCTCTCGCCCCGCAGAGGCAACAGCCCTCGGCTCAGTGCCCGCCATGTCCGACATCATTCCCGAATGCGGCGTTGTCGGGCACCTGATCGCGCGCGTCCTCCTACTGCGAGGCCACCAATACCGCCGTTACCACCACTGGGCGGACCTTCCGCCCCGAGGGCGACGAGCCACTGGCGCTTGGAACGGCCGTGATGACGCTCCGGTGAGGCGGTGCTGGTCGCTCCGCGGGCGAGAGGGCTATCCCGACGGTCGGATCAAAGGAACCCCTTCTTGGACTGGGCTCGGCAGTCGAGCAGCATGTCCGGGACGCGGGCCGCCTCGTCGGCCGACAGGCTGCTGCCGGTGCCGTCCGTGAAGTGGATGACTGACGGTTCGTTGCGGCCTTTGGGCACCCGCCACCCGGCTTGGGTCGGATCCGGTCCTTGGTTCCAGAACGACATGGGCCCGATGGCGAGCAGCGTCATGGTGTGCCACGAATCGTCGATGCGGGCGAAGTAGCGCCCGAAGCCGTGCCAGTCCGAGCCCTGGACCGCCATGAGCTCGATGCCGTCGCTGATGGCCTGGGTGCAGCCTGCCAGCAGCTCGTCGGTCATGCCGTACATGAGGAGCACGGAGCTGTCCGGGATGTCGATCCGGCTCATCGCGGCGTCGCGGGTGGCGCTGATGGTGGCCGCCGCCTCCTGGATGCTCTTGCTGCGGAACTCGTCCTTCGTGACCAACTGCGCGGCCTCACGCGGCATCAGGGCATTGGTCTTCGTGGTGATGTAGAAGTACGCGGTCATGATCAGCCGTGCTGCTGCTTGATCCAGCGGAGGACCTCCGGGATGTTCTTGTAGTTACTGGTGCCGCCCGAGTTCTCGTCGAAGAACCGCGCGACGGTTTCCGGGTTGAAGGGGGGGCCCGGCTGCCACCAGCCGTTGGTGATGGCGTTGACGCCACTCCAGTAGCCCGCAATGGACCCGATCATCAGGATCGTGTCGGTCTGCTTAAAGGACCTGACCTTGTAGCGGCTGTAATAGAGAGACAGCGTGCTGCCGTCGGCCGCGACGAGCTCGGAATAGCCCGCGTTCCAGGCATCCTGGGTATCGGGCACGAGCTCGGGCGTGTTGCCGATCATGGCGCAGACGGCGTCGGTCCCCAGCGTCATCGTCCCGGCTGACCGTGACGAGGCCCTGCGCCCTCGGCGGCCTTCACGGCTTGCTCGAACGTGTCGAACCCGTCGGCACGCAGGCGTTTCGGGCAGCATCCGGGCTGTCCCGGATCTGTGAGTCCCGGGTGATCAGGTACCTGGCACCGCCCATGGTGAAACCTCCAATTGTAGGGGCGATCTGGTCAGTCGAGCCGCTCACCGCTGAGCGAGTAGTTCACGGTGAACTGCAGGTTGGTGATCTTCGAGACGCTCTCCGCGGTGGTCGTCTGCTGGCTGCCGGTCAGGTGCAGCGTCACGTCGGAGAACAGCGCCGGTGCGTACTCCTTGAAGGTGATCTGCGGCATGGTCCCGGACGCTTGCTCGAGAACCTTCTTGATCATGTCGTCAGCCTCCGGCTTTTTCTCGTCGGCCTTGAGGCGCGTCGCCGCGGCGTGGTTGTAGCTGTAGCCCCACTCGATGGGGTCGTCGCCGGGGGCGCAGCGGAAGTAGTAGTACGTCCACACGCCGGTCCGCTTGTCTCGGCCGAGCAGGACGGACTCTCCCGAGTGCTTGAACGTCAGTCGCAGGCTGAGCCGCGGCTTCGTGGTCTCGACGGCGACGTTGTCCAACGAGATGCCGACAATGCGGGCGTTCACCCAATTGAGCGTGGCGACGTCCATGTCGCGCACGAGGTTGAACGTCAGCCGCCCAGTGAGGCGGAGGCGCTCCAGCTGTTGCTCCGAGAGCTGCACGGGTCCGATCACGTTCTCCTTGGCCGCGACGGCCCTGGACTGCCGCTCCTTCAGCAGCTCAGCCGCCTCGCCGAGGAACTCGTTGCGCAGGACCGTGTTGTCGATCTCCAGCCATTTCGGCTCAGCGAGCAGGGTCGGCTTCAGGGCCGCCTTGGCGCCGGGATCCGTGACCGCGGCGGCCGCCTCCAGGTCCTGGAGGTACCTGACGACCTTCTCGTGGTTGTAGAACGAGTCGGATACATCCTTGAGGAACTCGTAGCGGTACGACATCACCAGGTGGTACTTCGACCACAGCAGGACGTCGCGGGCGCGGTCCTGCATCCCTTGCAGATAGCGCTTGGCGCGGATGTCGAGGCCGCCGCCCAGCACGGCGCGCTGACGGCTCAGCGCCAGCTGCGCCGACAGGTTGTCCGCGACACCGCCGATGCCGCCCGTGATCGTCTGCTGCGCCGTCTGCAGGCGCTCCATCGCGCCGTTCAGCTGCGCGCCGAGAACCTCGAACTCCTTCACCACCTTCTGGTAGTCGCCAGCGTGCTTCGAGGTCAGCAGCTTCGCCGTGAAGGCCTGCACGTCGGCGTCGGCCGTGGTGGCCGGCGTCATCAGCGTCGTCACCGCGCCGCCGACCATCGTGATCCCGGTGCCCATCTTCTTGAGCCGGTTGATGGTCTGCCTCACCTCCTTCTCCTGCTGCGCGAGCGCGTCCTTGTGCCCCTTCTCCAGCGACTTCGCCGAGCGCTGGTCCTCCTCCAGCCCGTCGACGCGCTCCTTCGTCTTCAGCAGATCGGTCCGCTCCTGCTCGAGGACCTTGAGGCGCTCCGCATTGGCGGTCTTCGCCTCGGCGGCGGCCGCTTCCTTCTCCTCCGCGATCGACGCCTCCAGGGCCTCCAGGTCGTTCCCCAGTGCGGCGCGCTGACGCGTCAGGGTCGCCGCCTCGGTCGCCCCGAGCCGCGCCTTGAGGCGGTTGTGGGCCTCCCTGGCCGCCGCCAGCCGCTTCTTCTCCTCCTCCGCGGGGTCCTTCAGCGCCGAGTACGTCGTGATCGTCGATTCGGTATCCTTGATCGACGCCTTCAGGGACTCGACCTCGGCCTTGTGCTCGTCGGTCCAGGCCGACTCGATGGGCTTGGTCCGCGCAGTGATCGACTTCTCGAGGTTCGCCGAGGCACCCTTCGCGCGGGCGAGCTGGTCCGTGAGGCTGTCGATCTCGGCCGTATCGGCTCGGGCCTGGGCCCGGTCGCTCTTCAGCGCGTCGTCGACGATCATTTCCTGGTTGGACGCCAGGAACGTGTCCGTCGCCCCACCCACCTTGCTGAGGGCGTCGCCGATCGACTTCCCGAGGTTCTTCGGATCGGTGATGTCGATGTCGCCCACCGCGGAAGCGATGTCACCGCCGAGGCCGACGTACGGCTGCCCGACCGGGCAGGCCTTCATCACGCCACCGACGAGCTTGGCCACGCCGCGGAAGATGCGCTGCCGCTCCATCGCGCCCAGCGACTCCTGCTCCGCGTAGTGCTTCAGCAGGTCGATGTCGTTCTGCTTGTCCAGCACCTTCTGCTTCACCGCCAGGACGTCATTCCGAGCCCGCGCCAGGTCCTCAGTCGCGCGCGCCATGACGGCGACCGTTTCGGTGAGCTCGGACTCGAGCGCCTTGCCGGCCTGCTCGGCGACGTCCTCCTTGTGCTGGAGATCGTCGTACTTCTGCTCCATCGTCATGCCCCAGTACAGGGCCTTCAGCGCGGCCTGCCGCATGGTGCCGAACGCCTCGAAGTTCGCGGACAGGCGCAGCCGCGGGACCCATCCCGACGGGTTGCCGAAATAGTCGAGGTTGGTGCGCAGGTTCGCCGCGAGCGCGTTCACGGTGACCGCGCGGGACTCCACCTCCAGCGGCAGTTCCGGGCGGGTGACCCCGTCGCGCAGCATCGCGTAGTACGGCTCCAGCAGCGACCGTGCGAGGTCGCGGTGGCCGTTGCGGTAGGCGTCCCGAGCACAGACCAGGACGGCGTCGACGATCTCGGCGCGCAGCCAGCTGACGTCCTCCTGCGTCGGCGCGAACGTCGGGCCGGACTTGCCCTGGCGCGCCAGTGCCGTCGCCCCGTGGCGGGCTTCGGCGTACTCCACGTACGTCAGCTGGGGTCCACGCGACGATTCCCACCAGGCGTGCTTGACGATGTCCATCTGGACGTGCAAAGCGGGCGAGGGCGTGCCTGCCTCCAAGCCGCCGACGGCCGGGGTCTCCGGTCCGGCGGCCCCGCCGGCCGCGTCGCAGAGCGGCGCGAGGACGTCCAGGGCCACGCTGGCGGTGATGTGACCGCCGGCTCCGCCGTCCCCGGGCTGTCCACCTTCGTAGGCGTCCTCCCCGTCGCCGGGGACGGCCAGCACGGCACTACCGACGTCGACTCCGCCGACCTTGCTGATCCGGGCGTTGTCCCAGCGCAACGCGGAGTGCCGCCGGATGTTGCCGTCGGCCCCTCGCGGGAAGTAGAAGACGTTCGTGTCGCCCGCGGTGTCGTCGTGCGCCACGATGACGAGGTCGACGACCTTGCCGCTGCTGAGCAGCTTCATGCCCTGGTAGCTGACGTCTCCCGCTCCCACCTCACCCGGCCAGCGCCAGTCCGAGAGCTCCTTCGCCACGTAGAACGCGTCGCGGATCTGGTCGGCGACCGCCTTTTCCGTGACGGCATCGAGGTTCTTGCCCTTCTTGGCCGCCGGTTGTGTGCCCAGCCGCGGCGCGTAGTCCTTGACCCCGCCCTCCTCGGCACGCTGGCCGGCGCTGCCGCGCGCAATGAACCGGGCCTGGGTCGAGCCGGGCGGGACCTTCACGCTCGACACGAGGACGCGGATGTCACCGGCCGGTTCACCAGGCAGGCCGTTCTCCGCGCGGTACGTGGGGTTGTTCTTCGCGTCCACCGCACGGCCCTTGTCGTCGTGCCGGCTGGACCGGGCCGCACCGGCGTGCCCGATCGGCGTGGTGTCGATCGAGCCGTCGCCGGTGAACTCCAATCGCCGGGCGTGGATCGTGACCTTGGTGCCGGGGAAGCGCAGCGGCGAGGAGATGACGACGGTGTCGGCGTACATGTCGATCGCGTCGAGGTCCAGCACGCCGGCACCCTGGAGGGGCATCACCAGGGAATCCTTGTCGAGGCTGCTCCAGACGAGCTTGACGCCGGCGACCTGCACCGAGCGCGTGACGACCCGCTTGCGGGTGTTGAACCGCGGGCGCTCTAGGTTCTCCTGTTGGGAGATGAGGATGTACTCGCGCGACTCGGGGCGGGGACGCTCGCGCACGCCGCCGATCAGGGAGACCGACGGTACCGCCGGAAGCGGGGATGGCAACGGAACGCGCTCGGCGGACCGCTTTAGGTATTCCTGGTTGATGGTGCGGATCTGCGTCGGTGAGTCGTCGAGCGACACCAGGTCGAGCAGCTCGCCCGCGAACGTCGACCGCACCGCCCACAGCTGTCGAGGATGGCCCTGGAACTCGGATCGGGCGCCGGGTGCGACAGATGGGGCAACAAGATGGGCCGTGCCGTCGGGCTCGAGTTTCGAGATGTCGATGTAGGAGGCCGAATCGTTCTCGAAGACCACGGTCACCGGACCAGTGCCGTCGGCGGGAACGCTCCGCAGGTCGTCCGGACGGATCGTGAATTCGGTCTGGCCCTCGGTAATTCCGAGGACGCCGAGCGGCGCACTGTTCCGAGGGGCACCCTGGGCGCGTAGCTCGAGGTTGCCCGCGGGCCAGGCGCGGCTCGAGCGGTCGAGGGAGCCGAGCTGGCCGACGTTCAACCGCCGCCAGGTAAGCATCAGGGGGAGTGGCGTCGAGTTGAACACCTCTGCGGACACCTGGGACACCTCCGTGCCCGGGGCTTCCTGGTCAGTCTGCTGCGGGTTGGTGCTGATGTCGGTCATCGCGTCACCACACGCTGGCGAGTGCGTTGGCGTGGTTGGCCTTCGCGTAGTCGACGATGTCGGGCAGCGTCACGTTGAGGACCGCCGGCATGGCACCCGGCATGATCTGGGTGAAGAATGTGTCGGCGACCGCTCCGCCGGCGTCCACCCACGGTGCTGCAGGCTGCCCGCCCCAGAACTGGGGCGCAGCCAACACGATCAGCGTCGCGTTGGTGACGCCGAAGTCGAACCGGACGAAGTGCTTGTCCATCGGCTGACCGCTGGCGCTGCACACGCCGGAGACTCCGTCGCCCGTCGCCGCGCGGAGAGCCGAGTGCAGCTCCGACGAGTCACCGTAGAGGAACAGCGCCGATCCGTCGGGCACGCGCACCATGCGGTTGGTCACGGCCGCCCCCGCTGCGCCGGACAGCGAGTCGCTCCCGGCCTCCTTGACCTGGGTGCGTGCCGCACCGGGGTCTCCCGGTACGACATAGCTGAGCAGGAATAGCGCGCCCATCGGCCCATCTCCCTCGGTCTCGTCGACGACGTGGCTAATTTCACGAGCGTCGCGCGAATGTGGCGGAGCGCGCGACGGGTCCAGGTCGCGTCTTCGCGGGTGACCTAGGTCCTCAATCGGGTCGTTGGCGGGTCGTCAGCCGGGTTGTCAGTCGGTCAGGTAGCGCAGCACCGCGAGTACGCGGCGGTGGTCGTCCCCGCTCGGTGGTAGCCCGAGGCTCTCGTAGATGTGGGACGCGTGCTGGACGACCGCCTTTTCGGTGAGCGACAGCGCGCGGGCGATGGAGGCGTTGCTGCGGCCGGCCGCCATGAGCGCAAGGACGTCGCGCTGGCGCGGGGTGAGCCGATCGAGGCCGTTCTTGCCCGCTTCGGCGTGGGACAGCAGGCTCGTCACGACCTCCGGGTCGAGGACAGTGCCGCCGCGGCAGAGCCGGTGCAGGTCGGCGCGGAACGTGGCGACATCGGTGATGCGCTGCTTGAGCAGGTAGCCGACGCCCGCGGGGCGGCTGCGGACGAGCTCGACCGCGTAGCGACGCTGCACGAACTGCGACAAGACGAGCACGGCCGCCCCCGGCAGGAGCCGGCGGATCTCCAGCGCCGCGCGCAGGCCCTCATCACTGTAGGTCGGCGGCATCCGGATGTCGGTGACGACGAGGTCGGGTCGGTCACGTTGCACGGCCTCGAGCATCGCCTCGGCGTCGGCCTCGGCGGCGACGACCTCGAAGCCCGCCGAGCCGACCACGTGAGCAAGGCCCTCCCGCATCAGTGCCTGATCCTCCCCGATCACCGCCCGCATGGGACCTCCCCAGCGACGACGGTGCCGTGGGCTGGGTCACTGTCGACGCGGAGAGTCCCGCCCGCGACATCCAGGCGGTCGGCGAGGCCGCGCAGCCCCGCGCCGCCACCCACGGTTGCGGTTCCCTTACCGTCGTCGGCGATCTCGAGGCGCAGCAGGTCTTGGGACTGGTTCAGGACCACGGTGACCTGGTTGGCTCGCGAGTGCTTGGCGGCGTTGGTCAACGCCTCGGCGACGACGAAGTACGCCGTCGTCTCCACCATCGGCGAGAGCTCACCGTCCGAGCCGGTGACGTGGAGCGTGGTCGACAGCGGCATGAGGTCGACGAGGTCCTCGATCGCCGCCACGAGCCCGCGCTCGACGAGCACCGCGGGCATCAGCCCGTGGACGAGCCGGCGCAGCTCCGCCGCCGCCGCGTCCAGGCCGCGGCGCAGGTGATCCGCCCGGTGCAGCACATCCGGCACGTCCCGGCCCAAATCACCGAGCCGGCCGGCCTCGAGACCCAGCAGCACCAGCTGCGCCTGCAGGCCGTCGTGCAGGTCCTGGGCGATGCGGCGCCGCTCGTCGTCGGCTGCTCCTACGAGCCGGGCGCGCGAGTGTTCGAGGTCGCGGGTCCGGCCGCGGAGTTCGGCGGTGAGCCGCTCGCGGTCGAGCTCGATGGCGACGACCCGGCCGACGGCAACGACGTGGTCGGGGTCCGGCACGAGCGCCGTGTCGTACGCGATGCGGGCGACTGGTCGGCCGCCCCGGTCGACCTCGACGACGGCCCGGCCGGGTCCCGGGCAAGCGGCCTGCACCGGGCGGCCGTCGGCGTCGACCTGGCTCGCGTCCGGCATCGTGTACGACACCTCGAGCGACGGATCGCCCAGGACGCCGGCGACCGCCTGGGTGATCCCCGGGTGCCCCCTCGTGCCGCTGCCGAGGGCAGCCGCGAGCTCCTCGAGCTCCCCGGTTCGGGCGAAGCCGCCGCGCAGCACGCCGAGCAGGAACGCCACGGGCAGGCCGGCGAGCACGACGACCTGGGTCAGGATGGCGATCAGCGGCTCGACGCCGACCGCGACGAGGATGTTGATGCTGAGCGGGACCCAGAGCACCGCCAGAACGGCGTACGTGTAGAGCGGTGCCAGCACCCGGCGTTGCACTGCCGTCGCGCGCCGCAGCCGGCTGACGAGGACCACCGTGGTCGCCACCATGACCGCCGCGCCGACCGCGGACTGGAGGTCGGCGCCAACGGCGGCCAGGTCGGGCCGGTCGGCCACGAACAGCACGTCGTGCGGCGCGGGCTGCGCGGTGAACAGGTAGCTCGGTGCTTGCAGCAGCAGGCACACCGCGTAGCCTGTGACGGCGATCGCCCGGCTCGGCACGGTGACGAGTCGACCGCTGGGAAACGCGAGCAGGAGATGCACCACGATCGCCAGCGGCACGGTCGCGAGCACCTGGCCGATCGCGATCAGGGCGGGCGAATCCAGGTTGCCGAGCGAGACGAGCAACCAGACAAGCCCACCGGCGGTGAGCAGGGGGCCGGTCCCGCTACCGGGTCGCCGCGCCCAGGCGACGACGCCGGCGGCCACGTACGCGAAGCCGAGGCCGGGCAAGAGCAGGACGGCGGCCGGAGCGTCGGGGACGGCGGCCAGCAGTGCCAGCTCCGTGAACGCCAGAGCGACGGCGGCTGCGGCTAGCTGAGCCAGCGCGATCGCCAGCGGTCGCCGGGCCCGCCGCCGCCAGGTCCCCATGTGGCTCAGAATGGACCACCTGGCGGCGTTCGCCAACCGCCTCGGTGACGGTCTGGCTACGGCGTCGCTGCGACGGGACCTGGATCCGCCCCGTAGACGGGACCTAGGCCCCGTCGACCTTGACGGGCGGGGACAGCACCACCGGCACGGCGGCTCCTCGCCTTGCCTCCGCGGCCAACGCCGAGGTCGGCGGCGGCTACCTCTTAATCAGCCGTCCAACGCCACTGATGGACTTGTCGACGCTGGCGTTCCCCGCGTAGCTGACGGTTCCGACGCCGCTGATATTTACCGTGAGTTCACGGTCGACGGTGAGGATTACGTCCCCACTTCCGGACAATTCGGCGGTGGCTACCTGGCTCGCCAGGTCAGTGGCTTGGTAGCGGCCGGATCCTGACAGCCGAATGTGTTGAGTGTCGACGGATCCGTCGAGGTTGATGATCCCGGAGCCGCTGATGTCGACCTCGAGTTCGTCGACCCGGAGGTCACCTCCGGTCACGCTGCCCGCCCCGGACAGGTTGATGCCGGTCAGTTCGGCCACGGTGACCCGGTAGCGGACCGGGTTTCGCGTGACCACGGTGGTTCCCGGCTTGTGTCCCAGTTTCAGGGTGCCGTCGACCACGTCGCTGGTCAGCGCGGGCAACACGTTGTTGTCGGCTTCAACGGTGACGGACTCCGTGGTTCCTTGGGCGATCGTTACCTCACCGGTCTCCACGAGCTCGATCTTGTTGAAGCCGGTGACCGGGCGTACCTCGCTGCCAGCCTGTCCGGAGCCGGTCACGACGGCACACGCCGAGACCACCAGCAACAGGCCGGCGCACGTGGCGCCGAGCCGGCCGTGCCGACCGAATCCGGACTGCGGTGTGCTTGTCGTTTCGGGCATGTCGACCTCCGCCGGGATCTCCTTCGATCGCGCACCTCGCGATCGTCGATAACCAGCGTGGTCCTGACCGCTTCTCGGCGCAGTGGTGACGGCTAGTCAGGTTGGGTTCGGCTTTCTTGCCGAAGATTGATCGACCTCCGGCTCGCGCTTGGGCCATCGGGACCTGGCGGACTGATCGCCGGGCGGCGGACCCGCCGTAGGATCCGGAGATCCCAGGAGAGGGTCGGTGGCGGGTGAGCAGACGGTTCGAGGAGCTCGCGTGGGAGCCGACCCCGATCGGTGAAGTGAGCCTGCGCCGCCGCCAGGACCCGGTCACCGACGTCGATATCTTCGAGGTCAAACTTGGCGACGAATACCTGATGTCCAGTCAGTTCACCGTCGCGGAGATCGCCCTGGCGGAGTTGGGGCTCGGCTGGCTGGAACGTCGCGGGACACCGAGGACCGGGTGGGAGGTCGTGGTCGGCGGTCTCGGCCTGGGCTACACGGCCGACGCGGTGCTGGCCGACGACCGGGTCCGCCAGCTGATCGTGGTGGACGCGCTCGCACCGGTGATCAGCTGGCACCGGCGCGAGCTGCTCCCGTTGAGTCGCAGGCTGACGACCGACCCTCGGTGCCGGTTGGAGCTCGGCGACTTCTTCACGATGTCTCAGGGGGTCGGCTTCGACCCGGAGACCCCCGACCGCCGGTTCGACGCGGTGCTGGTCGACATCGACCACTCGCCGCGTCACCAGCTCGGGGCCGGCAACGCCGACTTCTACGCCGTCGCCGGTGTCCGTCGGCTGGCCGCGCGGCTGGCCTTCGGTGGCGTCTTCGGCCTCTGGTCCAACGATCCGCCCGACGAGGACTACCTCGACGTCTTGAGCGCAGTGTTCACCGAGGTCGCCGCCGAGGTCGTCGCCTTCCCGAATCCGCTGCAGCAACGGCAGGCGACGAACACCGTCTACCTGGCCAGCGGCACCAAGACCGCATGATGGCGGGCTACGCCGAGCCGGCAGCATCGCCAACCGGTGCGGCTCAGCGGGTCCGGTAGCGCGCGTAGATCAGTCCGCTGTCGAAGGCACGCTCCTCGACCAGCTCGAGATCGAGGCGTACACCGTCGGGGAAGAACCGCTTGCCGCCGCCGACCACGCTCGTGGTGATGAATAGGTGGTACTCGTCCACCAGGCCCGCCGCGATCGCCTGGGCCGCGAGGTTCGGGCCGTCGACGGTGAGGTCGTGATCAGCCTCGGCCTTGAGCTGGCGCACCGCGTCCGGGTCGAAGGTCCGCTCGAGCCTGGTCTTGGCGCTGGACACCGACTTCAGCGTCGTGGAGTACACGATCTTCTCCGCGGCCTGCCAGTCGCGGGCGTACTGCAGGATGTGCGTCGGCTGGTCGGTGTCGGTGTGCGCGGTCTCCCAGTAGACCATCGTCTCGTACATCCGTCGGCCGTAGAGGTACGTGCCGACGGGGCGGAAGAGGTCGTTGACAAAGGTATGCACCTCCGGGTCCTCGGCCCCGGTGCCGAGGTCGCCCTCCGCCGCCTCGGCGTAGCCGTCGAGCGAGGTGATCATCGAGTAGATGAGCTGTGCCATGCGTCTCCTTCGGGTCCGAGCGCGTCAGTCTGCCAGCGGTCCTGCATGCTGTGACCTCCGCACGACAGAGAAATCGTCGATCGACTGCCCGGCCGGTCCCGTCAACCGTCAGATCCTCAGACGACACTGGCGCTCAGCAGGAGCCTCTAGTCCACCCGCCCAATGTCGGAGAAGATGCTCAGAATGGACGCGCCCTCCCATGGACACCGCTAAACCCGCCGACCCGACCACCATGGGCGGCCTGCGACGCGAGCTCAGCGTCTGGGAGGCCATCGGCGTCTCGGTGGCCCTGATGGCCCCGTCGATGGCGGTCAACATCAATCCGCAGGGCAGCGCAGCGCTGGTCGGGCGCGCCGTCCCCTTGACGTTCCTGCTCGGTACGGCAGCGGTGCTCCTGATTGCCTACACCTTCGTCCGGCTGTCCCAACGGTTCAGCCATTCCGGTTCGGTGTACGGGTTCGTGGGCGCCACGCTCGGGCCGCGAGCCGGCGCCTTCGCCGGCTGGGCTCTCGCCGGCACCTACCTCTTTTTCGGGGTCGTGACCAGCATGGCCGCGGGCATTTTCACCACCACTCTCGTGCGGACCGTCGGAGGCTGGGCCGAGGAGCCGAGCTGGCTGGCGTTCGTCTTCGCCATCGTCTACGCGCTGATCGTCGCCGCCATCGCGTCGCGGCCCGCCCGCGGTGGCACCCGGCTGCTGCTGTTTGTCGAGACCGTCACCGTCGGGTTCATCGTCATCGTGATCGTCGTCGTGCTCGTACGACTCGTCAACGGCAGCGCACCTGCCGGCCGGGGCTTCGACCTGAGCGTCTTCGCGGTCGAGCCAGGCACCGACCCGTCCGCGCTGTTCCTCGGGGTGGTATTTGCTCTGCTGTCGTTCGCCGGGTTCGAAGCGGCCGCCACGCTCGGCGAGGAGGCGCGCAACCCCCGCAAGGACATTCCACGGGCCATTGTCGGCACGGCCGTGTTCGGCGGCGTCTTCTTCGTCGGCGTGACCTCGATCCAGGTGATGGGGTTCGGCGCCGACGCCACCGGCGTCGAGGCCTTCATCAACTCCGGCTCCCTCACCGGCGACCTCGCGGCCAGCTATCTGTCGCCGGTCGTCGGCACCTTGATCACCGCGGGCGCAGCCGTCAGCGCCTTCGGATGTGCACTGGCCTGCATCGTGGGCGGCTCACGCCTCATCTTCGCCCTCAGCCGGGACGGCCTCGGACCGACCGCCCTCGGGCAGGTCGAATCGCGGACGGGCATCCCGCGGCGAGCCGCCTTCGCCGGCGTGGCTGTCGTCCTCGTCATCATCGCGATCGCCGCCTTGGCCGTGCGCATCGAACCGAGCGAGCTGTTCGCCATCTCGGGCACCACCGGCACCTTGATCCTGCTCGTCGCCTACACACTGGCCACGATCGGCGCCATCCGGCTGCTGTTCTTCCCGAAGGACGGCGTGGTCACGGTCCGGCGGTGGGAGATCGCGGTGCCGGTCGCCGCCCTGGCGGTCCTCGGCTACACCCTCTTCCGCAACCTCGTCCCGTTGCCGGAGGGAGCAGCCGTGTGGGGACCGGTCTTGGCGGTGACCTGGCTGGCGCTCAACCTTATCGTCGTCCTCGTCCGGCGCCGCTCGGCCGAGCAGGCGGGCCGCCTCCTCATGCAGTCCGACGGCATCCGCGGCGCGAACGAACCGGACGCCTCCGACAGCATCCGCACCTGAACCGGTCGCGCCCAGCCCGACCCATCCGTGGGGGACTTCGCCCAAACCGCAGCCAGGCCGAAGGGTGGGAGAAAACCTGCGCCGCCGAGTCCGGTAGGGCGGCAGCAACACCGGGCCGGCGAGCGGTCGGAAGCGCCTTCTTGCGTGGGATCGGGGCGCGCCGGAGTACGTTTCCCCGCCCGAGTTGGGAGACACGCCCGGTTTCCTGCGATGACCGGCGTGTCATCCAGCTTGGGCGGCGAAACGCCCGCATCCGGCCGGGAAGCCCGCCTGTCCATGGACGGGCGTCGCCAGCGTGAGATCTCACAATCTGGTCGACAGCCCCTGGGAGTGGACCGTCAAGACGAATGACTGGAGGATCAATTCCATGTCACACGTACGACGCTTCGACCATGTCGGCATCACCGTCGCGGACCTCGACCTGGTGACGGAGTTCTTCGTCGGGCTCGGTCTTGAGGTCGAGGGCCCGCGGATGTTCGTGGAGGGCGAGTTCTTGGACACCGTCATCGGCATCCCCGACTCTCGCACCGAGATCGTCATGCTGCGGCCGCCCGATGGAGGTACCCGGCTGGAGTTGTCGCGCTTCGTCCGGCCCGACCACGACCCGGGGTCACCGGCCGCGATGGCGAACGAGCTGGGGCTGCGCAACGTGGCGTTTGAGGTCGACGACCTTCAGGCCGCCGTCGATCGGTTGGCCGCGGACGGCTACGGGCTGGTCGGCGGCATCGGCCAATACGAGGACGTCTGGCGCATGGCCTACGTGCGCGGACCGGAGGGGATCATCGTGTCTCTGGCCGAGCGCATCGGCTGACGCGCTACCGATTCACGATCAGCGCGACATCGAGATCACGGGCTGGAACAAGTCGTTGTTGTCGATGACGACGCTCGCCCGGGACGTCGGAGTGCAGGTTGATACGTAGTGGCGGTGGGCGTCGAGGTAACGGTGCATTCGTGGCTGGTGGCCGTCGCGTTCAGTCATCCGTGCAACCCGAACCGACGGGTCGACGTCGAGAAACACCGAATACGACCAACAGTTATCGAGCTCGTCGCGATGCAGGAAGACCCCGTCGAGCAGCAGGACGGCCCCGTCTGGTGCGGTCAGCCAGTCCGGGTCGAGCGAGCGATCGCTCTTCAGCTGGTGTACAGCCGGTCGATACCTTCTCGTGCGACCTGGGCTGAGCGGGTCCAGCAGGTTAACGCGCAACGCGGCGTAGTCGAAGGCGTCCAGCCAGTAGCCCTCCGCTGAGTCGACGCCGCGGCGATAGCGCACGGCGCGAGCGTGATGGAAGTCGTCCACCGATGCCCTCAGGACCTGGCGTCCGTCCGCCTTCAGGATGGCCGCCAGCTCCGTGGCGAAGCAGGTCTTGCCTGCTCCGTCGCCGCCGTCGATGGCGACCAGAACGGCATCGGGGCCGGCGCCGCGGGGGATCATCGAACCGATCGTCCTCAGCAGACGACCACGCTGGCTGGTCCTCGGCGGCATCACCCCAGCGTGCCAGCCATCTCTCAATCGACGACTGCCGAACGGGTCGGAACCGGGTAGCGGATCGGGCTGCCCGCGCCGAAACGTTCCTCGTGCTCTTCGAGATGGAAAGCGTCGAGGCCCGCGACCGGTTCTATCCGAGACCGAGTGAAGCATCGGCAGAACTCGCGAAGTTCAACGCTGAGCATCCAGAGGCCGCCGCCGTATGGGAGAAGCTGAGCGGATTCGACTCCAGCGAGGAGGCGTCGGACTACGTCGTCGTGGCCTAGGTCAACGTAGGTCTGGGCGTGGCATCGAATCGCGAGCCGGTCCCGATCCCAGCAATCGTCATCGGCGCCATCGTGCGGGGCTTCGATCGGCCGAACCCGGGCGAGGAGGGGACGACAGGGCGGGTCCCGGCGATGAGGACCGTCGTGTAGAACTCGATCATGACCGCTCGACGCGTGCCGCGATGGTCCGAGGTGAGACCTCTGCTCCGGCCGCGGCGGATGGTGCTCAACTCCACTGATCGGCGGCTGGCTCGTGTGGTGTCCATCGCCGATCTGCGCGTGCTGGCCCGTCGCAGAGCTCCTCGCGCCGTCTTCGACTACGCCGATGGTGCCGCCGGTGACGAGCTCGCTCTGCGCCGGTCGCGAGAAGTGTTCCAGAGAATCGAATTCATCCCGCGCGTGCTTCAGGACGTGTCTGTGGTGGATACCTCGACGGTCATCCTCGGGCGGCCCTCGGCTGTCCCGATCGGATTCGCGCCGACTGGTTTCACCCGGATGATGCACACCGAAGGTGAGTCGGCCGTCGCCCGCGTCGCCGAACGGGTCGGCATCCCGTATGGGCTATCGACGATGGGCACCACGTCGATCGAAGGCTTGGCCGCGGCTGCCCCGGACGGTCGGCGGTGGTTCCAGCTCTACCTGTGGCGCGACCGCGAGGCGAGCCGCGACTTCGTGGCCCGGGCCGCCGCCGCCGGCTACGAGGCGCTCGTGCTCACCGTCGACACCCCGATCGCCGGGCCACGGCTGCGGGATGTGCGCAACGGCCTGACCATCCCGCCGTCCCTCTCCTTGAAGACCTTCGCAGAGGGTGCGCTGCATCCCGCGTGGTGGTTCGACCTGTTCACCACCGAGCCGCTCGAGTTCGCGTCGCTCACGCGCTTCGAGGGCACCGTCGCCGAGCTCGCCGCCCGCCTCTTCGACCCGGCTGCGACGATCGCCGACCTCGCCTGGCTCCGCTCCGTCTGGGACGGGCCGCTCGTGGTCAAGGGCGTCCTCGACGCGGCCGACGCCAATGCCGTCGTCGACGCCGGAGCGGATGCCGTCGTCGTGTCCAACCATGGGGGACGACAGCTCGACCGAGCCTCAATCCCGTTGGAAGCGCTGCCCGCTGTGGTCGACGCGGTGGGCGAGCGGGCCGAGGTATATGTCGATGGGGGCGTGATGTCGGGCAGCGACGTGGTCGCCGCGGTGGCGCTCGGGGCGAGGGCTGTTCTGGTTGGACGCGCATACCTCTACGGGCTGATGGCCGGCGGCGAGCGTGGGGTGGGGCGGGCGGCCGACATCTTGGTCCAAGAGGTCGCGTCGACGCTCGCGCTCCTCGGTGTCGCGCGGGTGTCCGATCTTCGCACCGACCACGTGCGGCTGCGTCCGGGTCCGCAGTAGTTTCGAACATGGACGTCATCGAGTACACGCCCACCCCCGACCGGTACGCCTACACCTTCGGCGGAGTCGCCGCGGCCATGCGGGTGAGGCCCGGAACCGCGCTCCGGCTCTGGTCAGAGGACGCGTTCAACGGCGTGCTGCGCAGTATCGATGACCTGTCGAGCGCCAAGGTCGACCTGCGTTTCGTCAACCCGCAGACCGGCCCGTTCTACGTCGAGGGCGCGGAACCCGGTGACACGCTCGTGCTGCACCTGGTCGCGCTGGAACCGGCGCGCGACTGGGGCGCCTCGGCGGCCATCCCCTTCTTCGGCGGCATGACGAGCACCGACCGCGTCGTCACCCTGCAAGAACCGCTTCCTGACACCACCTGGATCTACGAGCTCGACCGCGACCGCGGGACGGTCGCGTTCGTGGCCCGGCACACCGACCACCGGATAGAGCTCCCGATCGCCCCGATGCTCGGCACCGTTGGCGTCGCTCCCGCCGGGGGAGAGGTGCGTTCGTCCCTAGTGCCCGACCGGTTCGGCGGCAACATGGACACTCCGCAGATGCGGGCCGGTTCGACCGTCTTTCTCGGCGTCAACGTCGAGGGGGCGATGTTCTCGATCGGCGACGGGCACTACCGGCAGGGCGAAGGTGAGGCGTGCGGCACGGCCGTTGAGGGCGCGATGACCACGACCCTCATCGTTGAGCTCGTCAAGGGCGGCGCGCCCGGCTGGCCGCGGATCGAAGACGACACCCACTGGATGACCGTCGGCTCGAGCCGCCCGATGGAGGACTCGTGGCGGATCGCCAACGCCGAGCTCGTGCGCTGGGTCGCCCAACTCCAGGGACTGCACCTGATGGACGCCTACCAGCTCTGCTCGCAAGTTGCCGAAGTGCCTGTCGCCAACGTCGTCGACGCCAACTACAGCGTCGTCGTCAAGGCCGCGAAGGCGCTCCTCCCCGCGGCGGAAGCCTTCGGCGGGATGCACGCCGAACTTCGCGCGCGAGCCCGCTTACTGTGACCTGAAGTCCCCGGCGATGCAGCGCAAACCTCATTCAAACGAAAGGCCCGCACCATGGATCTTCAGCTCACCGGCAAGCGAGTTCTGGTGACGGGAGGGACGCGCGGCATCGGGCGCGCGATCGTGTCCGGCTTCCTCGACGAAGGGGCCGTCGTCGGCTTCTGCGCGCGAGACTCTGGCGAAGTGGTGGCGACGAATGACGACCTGAGCAGCCGCGGCGAGGTCACCGGGTCGGTCGTCGACGTGGGTGACGGCGCCGCTCTCACGGCCTGGGTGGAAAGGTCGGCCGAGGCCTTCGGCGGCCTCGACGTCGTGGTGGCCAACGTCAGCGCTCTGGCGATCCCGGACACGGAGGAGAATTGGGCGGCCAGCATCAACGTCGACCTCATGCACACCGTTCGTCTCGTCCGGGCCGCTCTGCCACATCTCGAGCGCAGTGGGGTGGCTTCGATCGTCGCGATCTCGAGTGTCTCCGGACGCGAATCTGATTTTGCCTCGGGTCCGTACGGCACCGCGAAGACCGCAATCGTCGGCTACATCCACGGCCTGGCCTTCCAGCTGGCGGACAAAGGCATTCGCGCCAACACCGTCTCGCCCGGAAACACCTACTTCGAGGGCGGCGTCTGGCAGAGCATCGAGACCGGCAACCCGGCCCTCTTCCAGACCGCGATGAGCCTGAACCCAACCGGCCAGATGGGCACCCCGGAGGAGGCTGCCGCACCGGTCGTCTTCCTCGCCAGTCCCGCGGCCAGCCGGGTAAGCGGTACCAATCTCGTCGTCGACGGCGCGCTGACCCGAGGCGTGCAGCTCTAGCGGTGCTGGACTCAGCCTGCGGATGCCGCTGGCGGACCTTCCAAATGCGTCCCCGCTCGTGTCGCTTAGCGGGCTCTTGGCCGCCAGGGGGTCAGGCCGGGCTTGTGGTGTGGTCCGATCCATCCACGCAGGTCGTCGGCGGTGCGCACGCCGTCATCGATTACCGCGCGGTAGATGTCGATGGAGGCGAGATGCGGGATCTGGTCGTCGGCGCGGGCTTCCTTGAGCCTGAGGATCGCGGCCCGCAGTTCGTCGTTCAACGCGCGCCGCATCGGTTCCACAATCCATGCTGCACAGGGTCCGGCGTGGTCGTGAGCAAGAGTCCAGACATCAATCTTCCACTCCTCGCCGGCGTCGTCACGGCAGCGAACCTGCCAGTAGAGACCCTGGTCGGGAGTGTCGAGGGCGTTGGAGAAGCGGACTGCGGTCACCGAGGGCAACTCGGCCAGATCAGCCAAAACGCGGAACCCAGGACGCATCGTTGGCGGTTCGGCGGTGAAGACCTCGTAGTCCAGGTCACGCGACACGACTAGGTCGTAGGCGACCGCGCCCACGGGTACAACCTCGCCGACCGTCGACCATCGAGCGATCAGGTCGAGGGCGCCGGCGATTCCTTGGGCCCGATTTCGCCGGCGGGCTGCACGGAGCAAGACGTCATTGTCACTATCTGATGAGTCGTGCAGGGCAGCCACTCACCCATCATTCACATGCGGCTTCGTCACCTTCTCACTTGGGACCGTCTACCCACACAGCCGGCCGGGCGCCGGCATGCCCTAGAGTCCGGAGCCATGCGCCGCCATCGTCTCCTGCTACTGCTCGCGACCGCCCTCGCGGTCGTCGGTCTTCTGGGACCCGCCTCCTCAGCGGCCGCCGGTCCGCCGGTTGCAGTGGCCGGGGGCACCTCCGGTGGCGACCCGTACTTCCCGGCGGCCGGCAACCGCGGATACCAGGTCCGGCACTACGACCTGGACCTTCGCTACACGCCCGCGACCAAGGCGCTGAACGCTCGGGCTCGGATCTCGGCCACGACCAAGCACCGGGCACTCCGGAGCTTCAGCCTCGACCTGCGGGGCTTGGCGGCTTCGGCGGTCCGGGTCGACGGCCGGCCCGCTCGTTACCTCCAGCAGGACGGTGAGCTTATCGTCACGCCCCGGCGCGTCCTGAAAGCCCACCAGCGCTTCACGGTCGACGTGCGGTACGGCGGGACCACCGGCCAGCCGGAGGACAACACCGGCGCCCTGTACGGCTGGGTGTCCTACGCCGACGGCGCGTTCGTGGCGAACGAGCCGGAGGGGGCGTCGACGTGGTATCCGGTCAACGACTCGCCCTATGACAAGGCGACTTACGATTTCCGGATCACGGTGCCGCGCGGCACGACGGCCGTGGCCAACGGGGACTTTCTTGGCTCCCGCTCCCGTAGCGGCTGGACCACGTTCCGGTGGTCGTCCCGAGAGCCGATGGCCAGCTACTTGTCCATGGCCGCGAGCGGCGACTACCGGCTCACCACCCAACGGGCGGTCGGTGGGCTGCCGATCATCAACGCGGTCGACCGGGACCTGTCAGCGGCCGACCAGGCCACCACGAAGGCCAGTCTCGCGCTGCAGCCGCAGATGATCGCATACTTCTCGCGGGTGTTCGGGCCGTACCCGTTCAGCTCGTTCGGGGCCGTGGTGGACGACGACGAGGACGCCGGCTACGCCTTGGAGAACCAGACCCGGCCGATCTATTCCGGAGCTCCGTCCGAAGGCACCGTGGCGCACGAGCTGGCCCACCAGTGGTACGGGAACAGCGTGACGCCGAAACGGTGGCGGGACATCTGGCTCAACGAGGGCTTCGCCGCCTACGCGGAGTGGCTGTGGAGTGCTCAGCGTGGACAGGCCACGGTGCAGCAGCAGTTCGACACCGCGTACGCTCGGCCGGCCTCGGCCGCCTTCTGGCAGCTGAGGATTGGCGACCCGGGAGCGAGCGAGCTGTTCAACGGTGCCGTCTACGACCGAGGGGCGATGACCCTCCACGCGCTTCGGTTGGAGATCGGTGATCGTGACTTCTTCCGCGTGCTGCGAGCCTGGGCGCAGCGCAACCGCTACGGGGTCGTCTCGACCGCCGATCTGGTCAGGCTGTCCGAGCGCATCTCCGGCGAGCAGCTGGACGACCTCTTCGACACCTGGCTGTACACCGCCGGCAAACCCGCCCGACCCTGATCCCAAGGTCCTCGAACTGACTGCCAACACAGTGACGCACGACGTCAGTCGGCGTCGGTGGCACAAACCACGAGGACTGTCTTGTACCGCAGGTCGGTGATGATCAAGGTCTGATCCCAGAGGAGACCGCGAAACCACGACGACCAGGCCGACGACGTGCGATCCACGTGAAAGTCTTCGTATCGGTCCCCAACCACGGCCTTGCTGAATCGCAATCCGAGTCTCTTGGCCTGCGCGGCGCTACCGTCGAAATCGCGGCACGCACCACCCCAGGTGAGGGCACACGCGACCTCCCCGTCGAGCATCAGCGGGCTCGATTCCCGAAGCCCAAGCTCGCTCAGCCGCATATCCCTCAGCTCAGGTAGTGCCTCAGTCAACGCGGGCGCACTGAGCAGACAGTGGATGAAGCCGTACTCCTCGAAACGATTTCGGCTCAGGAACCAGTGAGCGGTGTCGTCATCACCGCCCACGATGAACTTGGCGGCGACGACACCGCCGGTGGCCAGCAATGCGTCCAACGCGGTCACGACGGCTTCGACGTCGGGATCGTTGATCTCGACCGCCTCGAACCGAAGACGGTGGCGAGACAGACGTAAGCGGTCCTCAGCCGGAACCTCATCGCAACACCTCACCGCCGTCCAACCCTCCACGCGTCGACTGTGCCCATCGAGGTGTTGCTGGGTTCGGGCAACCGGCCCAACGATGTGCCGCTGGCCCGAAGTCCCATTCAATGTCAACGTGTTCTCCTGGGTTCCTGGGCTATGTGGGCTACCACGTGGCTGACCTGGTCCCGGTGAAACATGAGGGTCCGCAACCGGTTGCGGAAAGCTTCCAGCCGAGTCTGTACACGGCTCAGCGGCCCTGTCAAGACTCACGCTCCGTTGGTCAGCTCCTGAGCGGGGAACGGCGGAAGGCCGGTCGGCTCACCTGTTGCCGTTTGGTCTCCTTTGCAGGGTGAATGCCAGTCCGCCGAGGATCCCGGCGATGACCGGGGTGGCGCCGACCAGAAGTAGTTGGGTAGGGACCGCGATACCGGCGATCGCCCCGCCGATGGCGGCTCCGGCAGCGGCAGTCGTGGTCTTGAGGCCGGCGCTGATCGTGAAGACCTGAGCCTGCGCCTCGGCCGGGGCATGGTCTTGTCGAGTAGTGAACAAGGCGCCCGTGAACGGACCGAGAAAGACGCCGGAGACGGCGAACAGTACAGCGGTGCAGACAAGCGAATGGGTCGTAGCCGCCGCTACGGCGAGGGGCGCGCCGACTCCGATCAGGGCGAACATGACGGTTCGTGCCGCATGAGCTGGCGCTGCGGGACGCCAGGTCCACCACAGGGATCCGACTAAGCCTCCAACGGCCACGGCGGTCAGCAGCCATCCCGTCGCCGCGGTCTGGCCTTGCTGTTCGGCGAGAACGGCGGCGACGACAGCCAGTGCGCCGGGTCCGAGCTGGCCCAGGCTGCTGGCCACGGTGACCGTACGCAGAACTCGGTCGGTGATGATGGCTCGAAAGCCGGTAGATAACGACGGAGCCGGCGTTTCCGTCGTACTCGTTTCGCGCCGGCGGGACGCCAGCGGCATGAACGTCAAGACGAGCCCACCGGCGGCAGCTGCGGCGGCCAGGACGAGAGTGGCGGCAGCAGGACTCCAGATCCCGGCGATCGTGCCAGCGATTGCAGGCCCGGCGATCCCGGACACGTTGTAGGTGAGGGAGTCAGCACCGTAGGTGCGCGGCAGCTGATCGACTGGAACCAGCTGGGCAAGCTGGCTGGTGAGAGCGCCGGTCAGGGCCGGTCCGCAGCAGCCGGCAACCAGCAGGGTGACTACCACCAGCCACAACGGGGTTCGGCCCAACAACATGGCGGCCGCCGCAAGCCCAGCAGAGAACCCGAGGGCTGCAACGGCCAGAACCACGCGAGGCCGGTGTGCCCGGTCGGTCAGCCAACCCACCGCGGGGGCCGCCACCACGTGCGGGATCAACAACGCCGCCACCAGCAAGCCGCCAACCCCGGCGCTGCCGGTGCGATCCAACGCCAACAACACCAGTCCGACGCGGGCCCCCTCATCGGCCAGCCGCACGAGCACCGCTGCGGCCAGGTAACGGCGCAAACCACGACGATGAGACTGCCCCCCAGGGTCCAAGCCGTCGACCCGACCTCGCCTCGAGCGGGCGGTACCGATCACCCTTTCTGCTTCCCCGGTGTGCACCAATCCGTCTCCTCGACCAATCGTCACTGTACTGACAGGTGACGCAATCCTTGCTGCCTCCAGCGTCACCCGTCAAGATGGTGATCGTGGTCTTCGAGTTCATCGCCGACCGGCCCGTCTTAGACTTCGTGGCGACCCTGGCCGAACGCGGCACGACAAACGAAGAGAAGCTCGCAACCCCCGCGGACCTCATCGCCTGGGCAACCGAAGCCGGAATCGTCCACGACGTACGAACCCTCAGCGAGGAGCAGCTCAGACACGCTCAGCGGGTCAGGGACGCCATCTTCGGACTCATCGCATCAGCCATCGACCACACCCCACCCCGCGACGCCGACCGAGCAACGGTCAACTCGGCTGCAGCCAAGCCGAAACCCGTCTTCCACCTCGACAGCCGCGGCACACTCCACCGCACAGGAGGCCTGGAGGCCATGCTCGCCGCGTTGGCCACCGACTGCCTGGACTTGATAGACAGCCCGGATCGAACTCAACTGCACTGGTGCGACGACCACCGCTGCACCCGCCCCTTCATCGACCGATCCCACGGCCGACGACGCCGCTGGTGCGGCATGAAAGGCTGCGGCGACCGGGCCAAAGCCGCCGCCTACCGCCAACGACAACGCGAACGAACCCAAACGGTCTACGCACAGCTCACAACCGACACCTGAGCACGAGCGTGAGCAGATCGGCGGACCTGAGGCTTGATCGACAGCAGCACTCTCTTGCCGCGGGTATCTCCGCGGCGCAACACTGGCGTGTTGCACACGTTCGGCCGGGCAAGGCTACCGGGTCGTTCGAGGGTTTCTGCCGCAGAGGGAGCAGCCATGGACCTGTCGGTTTCTCGGCGCACGTTCCTGGGCGGCACGGCCGCCGGTCTCGGTTTCGCTTTCGCCGGCGCCGGCAGTCTGGAGGTCTTCGCCCGACGCCACGGCGGAGATCCGGGCCCGACCGGGTACGGCCCGCTGGTGGCCGATCCGAAACGGACTGCTCGCCCTGCCCGCGGGGTTCTCGTACAAAATCGTGGCCAACTCCGGGGCTCGGGTAGGTCGGATCGCGCGTATACCCGAGCAATCCGGACGGCATGGGTGTCTTCCGCCACCAGCGTGGCGGGTCGATCCTCATCTCCAACCACGAGAACAACGGCGACGAGCCGTTCCGGGTCCCGGCAGAGACCGAGCCCGGACTGACCTACGACGCCTTGGCGCCGGGCGGCACGTCGACCATCGTCGTGGACCGAGACGGCGACCGGCTGGACGCCTACACCAGCCTGGCCGGCACCAGCACCAACTGCGCCGGCGGAATCACGCCGTGGAAGACGTGGCTGACCTGCGAGGAGGTCGAGGCGCGCGCGGACGACGCCACCCTGGACAAGGACCACGGCTACGTGTTCGAGGTCGACCCGCGCAGTAAGCAGGCCAATCGGGGCAAGAGTCCGATCCCGCTCAAGTTCCTGGGCCGGTACGCGCACGAGGCCGTGGCGGTCGACCCGGACCGGAACGTCGTCTACCTCACCGAGGACGCGACCGACCCCGAACGGTCTCTACTTCCGCTGGCTACCGCCCCGCGGCTTCGTCGGCGAAAAGGGCGCCCTCCACCGACTGGCCCGGGAACGTGGCGGCGAGACCGCCGGCCGGCTGCAGGCGATGTCGTGCTACCTGGGCAACCAGCACATCCCGGACCTGTCGATCGCGACCGAGGTCGGCACCGCCTACGGCGTCCGCTGGGTCGACGTGCCGGACCGGGACGCGAAGACCACCTCCGTTCGGAATCAGTTCGCCAACGATCAGATCACCCGGTCCCGCAAACTCGAGGGTCAGTGGTGGGGCAACGACGGCGCCTACTTCGTGGCCAGCTTCGCCCGCAGACGAAGTCGGCACCGTCACACCCCACGACGGTCAGGTCTGGTTCTACGACCCCGAGCGACGAACCGTGACGCTGAAGACTCGTTTCGGCATCAACCCCCAACCGGACCGGACCGGATTCTTCGACGGCCCGGACAACATCACCGTCTCACCGCACGGCGGTTTGATCCTGGCCGAGGACGGTCTCGGCATCCAGCATCTGATCGGTGTCTCCGAGGATGGCGAGGCCTATCCGATCGCCCGCAACGAGATCAAGGACCCACCGGACGACAGCGAGTTCTGCGGACCCGCCTTCAGCGCCGACGGCCGGACGCTGTTCGTCAACATCTACGATCCCGGCTACACCTTCGCCATCACCGGGCCTTGGCGCCGCCGTCGGTGGCGGCACTGGTGAACAGGCGAACCGATTCCGCGTCGCGCCTCGTCGACGCCCCTCCGTCGGCGGCGTACCGGGCCCTGCTCGACCGGGCGGCTCTGATGACGTGGCTTCCGCCCGAGGGCATGACCGGCCGGGTGCTCGAATTCGACGTACGCACGGGCGGCCGCTACCGCTTGGAGCTCGCCTATCAAGCCCCGGGCGCCGGCAAGACGTCGGCCGGCACGGACATCAGCAGCGGCCGCTTCCTTGAGCTCGAGCCCGATCGCCGGATCGTGCAGTCGGTCGAGTTCGAGTCCGACGATGCTGTCGTTCGCCGGCGAGATGATCATGACGTGGTCGTTCGAGGAGACCTCGGACGGTCGGACCGAGGTGACCGTCACCGCGGAGAACGTTCCCGCCGGGATCAGCAAAGCCGATCATGATGCCGGCCTGGCGTCCTCGCTGGAGAACCTAGATCGCTACCTGAGCGCTCGGGCAAGGTAGTCGAGTGTGCTGATGGTGCCCGGATCGCAGCCAAGATCACGCCCCAGCTCGAATCGGATCCCGCGCTGATACGGACTCCTGGGAGCGGCGGTCGTGGCCTCGTTGACCTTCGGATGCACGCCATCCACTGATCAGGATGTGCGGCCGAGCGAGACGCCGGCGGTGAAGCTCACAGCCCCGCCCAGCTGGGCTTCTCGCGTTCGTCTCCGACCGCGAGGGAAGCGACGCGATCTTCTTGATGCGTCCCGACGGCTCGGAGGTCCGGCGGCTGACCGGGAGATCTGCCGCCCACGTCCCATCCGTCCTGGTCGCCCGACGGCCAGCGCATCGCGTTCAACGCCGGCACACCCTCGGCCAGCGACATCTACGTGATCAACCTCGATGGATCCTCGCTGACCAGGCTGACGAGCCAGGCCGCGGGCAACTTCTATCCCAGCTGGTCCCCGGACGGGTCCCGGCTGGCGTTCAGTTCGAACCGGGACGGCGACTGGGACATCTACGTCATGGCAGGAGGACGGGTCGCAGGTCCGCCAACTCGTCGACGCACCCGGACTGGACGACAAACCCCAGTGGACGCCGGACGGGTCCCGCGTCGGCGTTTACCACCACCCGGAACGGGTATCCCGAACTCTTCGCCGTCGACCCGGCGAACCGGAAGGAGGGTCCGCTGTTCGGCGCAACTCGATCCGCGGCATCAATCCCTCCTGGTCGCACGACGGAGAACAGCTGGCCTTCAACGTCGTGACCTCGCAGGGTTTCGACATCGACGTCATGACCGCGGCCGGCGAAAGCCGGCGATCGGTCATCGCCGGCGAGGCCTCCGAGGAGCGGCCGAGATGGTCCCCGGACGGCCGCCAGCTCGCGTACTACTCCGACGCCGCCGGCTCCTGGGACGTCTACACCGTCGACGTCGCCACCGGCGAGAGCCGGGCTCTCACCGACACCCCGGGTTTCGACGGCCAACCGAGCTATCAGCCGCGGATCGGTCGAGCTGCTTGCTCAGACCAGCTTGCCCTTCGGGACCTCCAGCAGATTCAGCACCGCCTTCTCGATCTTGCCGTGCGTGGCTCCGTCGTACAGGTCCTGGTCGAGCGAGGCCAGCTTGGGCGAGATGGTGGCTCCGTCGTTGAACAGGTCGACGATCCGCGGGTCCACGTACGACTTCCGCGCCACCGCGGGGGTGTTGCCGAGGTACGTCGGCCACCTCCTTCATCGCCTGGCTCACGGCTCGTTTCCGCTTGGCGACCGTGGTCGCGGTCTCGTTCGCCCTGGCCAGCGTCGACGGCGGCGATCACCGTGCCGTGCCAGGTGCGGAAGTCCTTGGCCGACACCTCGCCGCCGACCTTGCCCTTGATGTAGTCGTTGATCTCGGTCGAGGTGACGTCGCGCCAACCGTCACCGTCCTCGTACGCCAAGAGTTCCGGGCCCTCGTTCTGCTGGGCCAGCAGGTGGCCGACCGCGGACCGCACCAGATCGTCGGCCAGAGCGACGTAGCGCTCCTGGCCGGACTTGGCGACGAAGTCGAAGATCGACCTTCTTGCCCTCGATGCTACACGTGCTCCTTGCGGATCGTGGCCAGTCCGTAGCTGTTGTTCGCTTCGGCGTAGGCCTCGCCGCCGATGCGGAAGAAGCCGAGATCCAGCAGCCGGAACGCGGTGGCCAGCGCCCGCTCGTACGGCATCCCGGGCAGGCGCAGATCAACCGCCACCTTGCGCCGCGCCCGCGGCAACCGCGACGCGACCTGCAGCACCCGATCGTGCTTGGACTTGTCGCGCTTCAGCCGCCAGTACTCGTGGTAGATGTACTGCCGGCGGCCGGCGTCGTCGGTGCCGACCGCCTGGATGTGGCCGTTCGGCGCCGGGCAGATCCACACCTGCTCCCAGGCCGGCGGGATCACCAACATCTTGCAGCGTTCGATGCTGTTCGCTCGGCAGCCGCGTGCCCTCGTCGTCGAGGTAGATGAAGCCCTTTCCGGCCCTTCGCCGGGTCCAACCCGGATCCTTCGGCGAGACGGTACGCAGGCGCGGCATACCTTATTGTGCATGCCCGCGGCCCGGCCTGTTTACAACGTCAACTGCGCCGCCGGGACGCTGCGCGATCGAGCCCGTACGGGCGCGCCACCTCGACGACCTCGACGCCCTGTTCGCCACGGGTGATCCGCGCTGGTGTCAGTGCGCCTTCATGCGTGTCGACCAACGAGGACTGGAACTCCTCGACCCACGGACGCCAACCGGGAGATCCACCACCGCGCGGTCCGCCGGGCCGCCCGAGCGGGCCGAGCCGCCGGGTTGGTCGCGTACGACGAGGACGGCGCGGTCGGCTGGGTCAGCTTCGGACCGCGTACGGACTTCGACCGGCTCGAGCGCCTCCCGGCTGCTGGCCCCGCTGGACGACGAGCCGGTCTGGTCGGTGGTCTGCTTCGTGGTCGCCGCTCGAGCCCGGCGTCGCGGCGTCGCCGGTGCTCTGCTCGAGGCGACGATCGGCTGGGCGGCCGAGCACGGCGTGGCGATCCTCGAGGGCTACCCGGTCGACACCTCCGGCGACCGGCGGCCCGGCGCGGACCTGTGGCGCGGGACGCTCAGCCTGTTCGAGGGCGCGGGGTTCGAGGTCGTCGGCGATGCGGCGGCAGAACAAGTCCTCGCCCATCGCGGCCGATCGTGCGCCGCCGGATCTCAGTGCCGCGGATCTAGTGCACCCAACGGAATGCGCGTACGACCTCCTCCGCGGGACTGTCGACGAACCGCTCGATCTCGGAGCGTCGCACCGCCAACAACGCAGTCCACCAGGTCGGATCCGAGCCGCTCCCGCAGCGGATCGTCAGCGGCCAGGGCGTCGGCGGCCTCGGCCAGCGAACTCGGCAGCCGGCGAATCCCGCGTTCGGTCGAGTACCTCGGGCGGCAGGACCGCCGGATCGACGTCGATCGGCTCGGGCAGCCGGGCGTCGGCCTCCACCCCGGCGGCGCCGGCGGCCAGCACCGCCGCGAGCACCAGGTACGGATTGGCGGTGAGGTCGAAGCACTTGATCTCCAGGTTGGCCGCCCACGCGCTGCTGCCGTCCGAGCCGGTCACCATCCGCAGGGCTGCCTCGCGGTTCTCCAGTCCCCAGCAGGCGTAGACCCCGGCCCAGTGGGACGGAATCAACCGGAGATAGGACGCCACCGAGGGCGCCCCGATCGCCAGCAGGGCGGGCAAGCTGGTCGAGGATGCCGGCGGCGAAGGCCGCACCGGTCTCGGTGAGCCCGAAGGGCCCTCCTCCGCCCGCCATCAGGTTGTTGCCGTCACGCCACAGACTGAGGTGGACGTGCCCGCCGTTGCCGACCCCCTCCACCTCGACCTTCGGCGAGAACGAGGTCCGGAAGCCGTGCCGCTGCGCCGACGGCGCGGATGGTGCTCCGGACCAGCACCGACGTGTCCGCCGCCTCGATCGGCGTCCCGGCCGCCACCGAGAGCTCGAGCTGGCCCGTCGCGTACTCCGGATGGAACTGCTCCACCGCCACGCCTTGCCGGGCCAGCGCCTCGAGCAGATCGCGAGCGTAGTCCGAGGCTTCGATGAGCCGCGTCATCCCGTACCCGGGGCCCGCCACCGCCGGGCGTGAAGTCCTCGCCGCCCGTCGAGATCACCCACTCGATCTCGAAGGCTGCCAGCACCTGCAGGCCCTGGGCGGCCAGGGTGTCGGTCTGGCGAGCCAGCAACAAGCGGCTGCAGAGCGGGTGCGGCTCCCCGTCCTGCCGGTAGCGGTCGCCCGGCGCCCAGGCCCAACCCGGCTGCGCCGCCAGGGGGACGACCCGCGCCAGATCCGGAATGACCCGAAGATCACCGACGGGTGCCCGACCGTCGGGTGGCGCGGCCAGCCAGTCGTCGAACCGGAAGTAGTCGAAGCTGGTCGAGGCGCCAACGCCCCACGCCGCGAGCTGCGGCAGCCGGTCCAACGGCACCGACTTGACCCGGGTGATGCCCGAGTTGTCGACGAAGGTGGTGGCCACGGCCACGACGCCGGCCTCGGCGAGGCCGGGCAGCAGGCTCTCCGCCTTGGCCTTGCGGGATTCACGCTCGACAGCGTCCACGAGAGCAGAATAGGGCACCGATGATCCACCGAGCTCGGTGCGCTGATCGAGCACGCCCTCGTCGATCATCATTGCCATGGACTGGTGCTCGACGAGCTGGACCGGGACGCCTTCGAGTCGCTGATGAACGAGGCGGCCCGTCCCTCGCCGCCGGGCACGACGTTCTTCGATTCCCTGCTGGGGTTGGCGATCCGCCGCTGGTGCGCACCCGTGCTCGACCTGGAGCCGCACGCCGTCGCCGGAGGACTACCTGGCCCGTCGGGCCGAGCTCGGCGTCGGAGGCCAGTCGGCGGCTGGTCGCGGCCGCCGGCATCGACACGTTCCTGGTCGACACCGGCTTGCGCGACGGTCGGCTCTGTACGTCGCCGATCGAGCTGTGGCCGGCGGGACCGCGTACGAGATCGTGCGGCTGGAGACGTTGGCCGAGGATCTGCTGCGCACCGGCTGCCGGCTGCCGACTTCGCCGAGCGGGTCGAGCAGGCGACTGCGCGATACCACGCGCGGTCGGGCTGAAGAGCGTCGCCGCCTACCGGGTCGGTCTGGATCTGCCCGTCCGCGCAGCCCTCGATGGATGCGTTGCGCTCGGCGACGCGCTCGCGGAGGCCGATCCGGCGTCGCATCGCCCATCCGGTGGTCCACGCCTGGCTCGCCTGGACGGCGATCGAGAGCGGTCTGCCGCTGCAGTTCCACGTCGGGTTCGGCGATGCCGACCTCGATCTCCACCGAGCCGATCCGCTGCTGCTGACGGCATTCCTGCGGGCGACCGAGGAGCGCGGAGTGCCGGTGCTGCTGCTGCACAACTACCCGTACCACCGCCAGGCGGCCTATCTGGCGCAGGTCTTCAGCCACGTCTACGTCGACGTCGGCCTGGCCGTCCACAACTCCGGCGCGCTGAGCCGACCGGTGATCGCCGAGACGCTCGAGGTGGTGCCGTTCGGCAAGCTGCTGTTCTCCACCGACGCGTACGGGCTGGCCGAGCTCTACTACCTCGGTGCCCTGCTCTTCCGCCGCGGCCTCTCGGCCGAGTTGACCGACTCTGGTCGACGCCGACGAGATGACCGCCGCCGACGCCGAGCGGCTCGGCGCCCTGGTGGCGAGGGACAACGCCCGCCGGGTCTACCGGCTCTGACGGCCCAGGGTGCTCTCGCGCCGCTGGAGCCGCCAAGGCACCTGCGGCCTCTCAATGGTGTCGGCCCTGCCCTCAACGCGGCGCAGCAGCAGCCGGATGGCTTCGCGGCTGAGGACGTCCAGGTCGGCGGAGACGCTGGTCAACGTCGGGGTCGAGAACTGGCCCTCGAGAATGTCGTCGAAGCCGGCGATGGCGACCTCGCCAGGTACGTCGACGCCGGCCTCGGTACAGGCCCGCAAGGCTCCGATCGCCATCAGGTCGTTGAAGCAGAACACCGCGTCCGGCGGATTGTCGAGCGTGAGCAACTCCGCCATGGCCGCCTTGCCGTCCGCGCGCTGGTAGTTGGCGACGCCTTTGACCAGGGAGCTGTCGTAGGTGACACCCGCGTCGGCCAACGCTCGTTTATAACCGCGCAGCCTGACCGACGCCGTGCCGCGTCCCGATTCCCGCCCGATGGCCGCCACCCGTCGGCGACCCAGATCGAGCAGGTGAGTGGTCATCGCCCGTGCCGCGGCAACGGAGTCGACCGCGACGTGATCGTAGCCGCGAGGAACGGCTCGCTCACCGAGCAACACCATAGGTAGGTCGTCGGCCCGGGCCGCGATCTCGTCCGCCGACAGCGCCAAGGGGGAGAAGATCAGTCCGTCGATGACGTGAGAGCGGACTCCGTCGAGGACCGTTCGTTCGGCGTTCGGGTCCGCACCGGTCGTGTCGATCAGCAGGATGTAGCCCAGCCGCGCGGCCTCGGCGCTCAGCCGGGAGGCCAGTTCGGCGAAGTACGGCGCGTCCATCTGCGGCACGGCCAGGGCCAAGAAGCCGGACCGGCCGTGCTTGAGCTGCCGCGCGCTCTCGTTGGGCCGGTAGTGCAGCTCCCGGATAGCGGCTTCGACCCGCTCGCGGGTGGAGGGCTTGATATGCGGGTAGTTGTTGATCACGTTTGAGGCGGTCTTCACGCTGACGCCTGCGAGCTCGGCCACGTCCCGCAACCGCACCGCCACTGCGCACCGCCCTCAGCTTGATCAGACAGCTCGTTCCCAGTCGTTACCTTAGCGATCTTGACACTCAAAGTTAACCGTTGTAGAAATGCGGAGCAGATTGTTAACCGTTGTAAAGCGGTGCTCAGAGAGGAGCGGCGTTGGCGTCGACGGCCCGGATCAGTCTTGATCCTGCCTTCGTGGTTGCTCCCGTGCGCCGCAAACTCTTCGGTTCCTTCGTCGAGCACATGGGCCGGTGCGTGTACACCGGCATCTACGAGCCGGACCACCCCTCAGCCGACGAGGCCGGGTTCCGCGGGGATGTGGCGGAGCTGACGCGGGAGCTCGGGGTGAGCGTCGTCCGCTACCCGGGTGGAAACTTCGTGTCCAACTACGTTTGGGAGAACGGTGTCGGGCCGAAGGACGAACGCCCCACCACCCTCGATCTGGCCTGGCGCAGTGTCGAGACCAACCAGGTCGGCACGGATGACTTCCTGCAGTGGTGCGAGCGGCTCGGTCTCCAGCCGATGATCACCGTCAATCTGGGCACCCGGGGACTCGTCGAGGCGGTCGAGCTGCTGGAGTACTGCAACGCCGAGCCCGGGACCCAGCTCGCCGATCGGCGGGTCAAGAACGGGCGGCTCGAGCCGTACGACGTTCGCCTGTGGTGTCTCGGGAACGAAATGGACGGGCCCTGGCAGATCGGTCACAAGACCGCCGAGGAGTACGCCCGGCTGGCCGAGGAGACCGGCAAGGTCCTGAAGCGCTTCGACGCCGGCCTACAACTGGTCGCCTGCGGCTCCAGCCACTCCCGGATGCCCACCTTCGGCACGTGGGAGCGCTCGGTGCTCGAGCGGTGCTTCGACGTCGTCGACTACATCTCCGCGCACGCCTACTACGAGCCGATCAACGATGACCTGGATTCGTTCCTGGCCTGCGCCGACGACATGGACCGCTTCATTGGCGCGGTGGTGGCCACCGCCGATCATGTAGCGGCGGTCCGTCGTTCGGACAAGCAGATCATGATCAGCTTCGACGAGTGGAACGTCTGGTTCGAGACCCGCTTCAAAGGCGAGAAGACCTCACCCATTCAGGCTGCCCCGCCGTTGATCGAGGATGTGTACGACGTACACGACGCCGTGGTGGTCGGAAGCTTGTTGATCACCTTGCTCCGGCACGCCGACCGGGTCGGTGTGGCCTGTCTGGCCCAGTTGGTCAACGTGATCGCCCCGATCATGACCGAGCCCGGTGGCCCGGCCTGGCGGCAGACGATCTTTCACCCTTTCGCCCTGACCTCCAGATACGCACGCGGCACCGTGCTGCAAACGCCGAGGTCCACACCGACGATCAGCACGGCGCAGTTCGGCGAGGTCGATCAGGTGATTGCCGTGGCCACGCACGACCAGGCCAGCGGTGAGATCGCCGTCTTCGCGGTCAACCGATCGCTGACCGAACCTCTCGAGCTCTCGGTGGATCTTCGGCTGGTCGACGGCTTGACCCTCACCGAGCACTTGTGCATCTTCGACGACGACCCGTTCGCCACCAACTCCGTCACCGACCCCGACCGGGTCGCTCCGCGGCCCGGCACGTCCACAGTCAGCGACTCGATCCTCACCGCCCAGCTGCCGCCCATCTCGTGGCACTGCATCCGCCTAACCGAAGGGAACCCCGCATGACCACACCCGATCCACTCTTCCTGACCCGACGAGGGTTTCTGACGACGTCGCTGGGCGTCGCCGCCACCGTCGGGCTGACCGCCTGTGGCTCCGGCTCGGCAGGCGTACCGGGAGGCAACCAGGCCCCCGCCGGCGAGGGTGGGGCCGCGGGCTACGACGGTCCGGCCGTCACCCTGACCTTCTGGAACGGCTTCACCGGCGGTGACGGGCCGATCATGAAACAGCTGGTGGAACAGTTCTCGACCGAGCACGAGAACATCAAGGTCACCATGAACACCCTGCAGTGGCAGGACTACTACGCCAAGCTGCCGAGTGCCGTGACCGCGGGCAAGGGCCCCGACATCGCGATCATGCACGTCGACTCGGTGGCCACCAACGCCGCCCGGCGGGTGATCCAGCCCCTCGACGACGTGGCCAGCGCCCTGAAACTGACTGAGGCCGACTTCGCGACGGTTCCCTGGCAGGCTGGCATCTACCAGGACAAGCGTTACGCCATCCCCCTCGACGTGCACCCCCTCGCGTTCTTCTACAACAAGACGGTAATGGAGAAGGCGGGTCTGGATCCGGAGAAGCCGCCGACCAACGCCGAGGAGTACGGCCAGACGCTGGACACCATGAAGAGCAAGGGACTGCAGGGCGACTGGGCCACCCCGTTCCCATTTACCGGGTCAATGACCGTGCAGTCGCTGCTGTGGCAGTACGGCGGCGAGTTGTTCTCGCCGGACGCCAGCACCGCGACCTGGGCCGACGAACCCGGCGTCAAGGCGATGACCTGGTTCACCGACCTGGTGAAGAACGGTCACTCGCCGGCCAAGATCGCCCAGGACGCCGACATCATCGCGCTGCAGAACGGCAAGAACGCGTTCAACTGGAACGGCATCTGGACCATCAACACCCTGGGCGAGCAGAAGAACCTCGAGTGGGGGGTCGCGGCGCTGCCCAACATCGGCGGCAAGCCGGCCGCGTGGGCCGGGTCGCACCAGTTCGTGCTGCCGACGCAGAAGAGCGCCGACGAGAACAAGGCCATCGCCTCCCGGGTGTTCGTCAACTGGATCAGCCAGCAGTCGCTGGAGTGGGCCAAGGCCGGTCAGGTCCCGGCCCGCAACTCGGTCCGCGAGTCGGCGGAGTTCAAGGCGCTGAAGGACCAGGCGGTCATCGGCGCGCAGATCAACTACCTGCACTTCCCGCCGCCGGTGCCGGGCATCGGCGACGCCATGCTTGAGTGGGAAAAGGCCCTCAACGAGTCCGTCCTGGGCACCAAGGCCCCGCAGGCCGCGCTGTCCGACGCCGCCGGACGGGCGAACCAGATCCTGGAGGCCAACAAGAAGAAGTACGGAGGCTAGTCCACCGTGAGCGGAACCACGACGTCGGAGCCGGTCGTCCGCAGCGGACCCGGCACGCTGGTCCGAAGGAAGGAGTCCCGCTTCGGCGGAGTGCACGGCTCGAAGGCCACCCCGTACCTGTTCCTGCTGCCCTATCTGATCCTGTTCGTCACCTTCGTGGTCATCCCCGCGGTGTTCGGGATCTGGATCAGCCTGCACAACTGGGACTTCCTGCTGCCCGGCAAGCCGTTCGTCGGGCTGGAGAACTACACCGCGCTGTTCGATCCTTCCTCGGTGCAGTTCGAGCCCTTCTGGCACGGCATGCGCGCCACGGCCATCTTCACGGTGGCCAGCGTGCCGTTCCTGATCGTGGTCCCGCTCGGCCTGGCCGTGTTGTTGAACCGCCGCTTCCCGGGCAGGACGTTCTTCCGCGCCACCTTCTTCGCCCCGTACGTGCTCGGCATCGCGGTGATCGGCCTGATGTGGCGCTACTTCCTGGATCCCTCCTTCGGGGTGGTCAACGGATTGCTCAACCTCGTCGGGCTGCCGTCGGTGCGTGGATCACCGCCCAGCCCTGGGCGTGGGTCTCCCTGGTCGGGGTCACGATCTGGTGGACGCTGGGCTTCAACGCGATCATCTACTTGGCCGGGCTGGGCGACATCTCCGCCGAGCAGTACGAGGCGGCGGAGTTGGACGGCGCCTCGAAGTGGCAGCAGTTCTGGAACGTCACCGTGCCGGGCCTGCGACCGGTGATGATCTTCGTGATCACCACCACCATCCTGGCCAGCGCCAACATGTTCGGTCAGAGCTACCTGATCACCCAGGGTGCCCCCGGTGACTCCACCCGGACGGCGATCATCGAGATCACCGAACGCGGGCTCAGCCAGTACCGGATGGGCGAGGCCGCCGCCATGAGCTACCTGCTGGCGATCTTCCTCGGCGCTGATCGCGATCCTCAACTTCTACCTGCTGCGGGAGAAGAAATGACGACCACACCGACCACGAACGCCACCGGCAGCACGACAGCCACCGGCCAGGCCACCCCGACCTCGAAGCGTCGCCGAGGCAAGCGCGAGCGCACCAACCCGGTCTTCTGGGTCGTGCTGGGCCTGCTGTCGCTGGTCTTCATCCTGCCGCTGCTCTACATGCTGTTGACGGCGTTCAAGTCGATCCCGGAGTCCCGGTCGGTCCCGCCCACCTTCTGGCCGGCGGAGCCGTCGCTGCGGGCCTTCCAGGTCCTCTTCTTCGCCGACGCGGACTCCCCGGTGCTGCTGTGGTTCGCCAACTCCCTCATCGCCGCCACCCTGCACGCGGCCCTGGTCGTGGTTATCTGCTCGATGGCCGGCTATGCCCTGGCCCGGATGGAGTTCCCCTTCAAGCGGGTCCTGTTCGGGATCATCATCGCCACGCTGTTCCTGCCCGGCTTCATCTTCATGATGCCGAACTTCGAGATCCTCAACGCCTTCGGCTGGCTGGACACGATGCTGGCGATCGTCCTGCCCGGCGCCGCCGGCGCCTTCGGGGTGTTCTTCATGCGGCAGTTCTTCAGCACCTTCCCGGTGGCGCTGGAGGAGAGCGCCCGGATCGACGGAGCCGGTCCGTGGAAGACCTTCACCTCCATCGTGCTGCCCAACTCACGGGCGGCCCTGGTCACCTTGACGGTGCTGTCGTTCCTGGCCAACTGGAACGACTTCGTGTTCCCCATCTACGTGCTGTTCTCCCCCGAACGGCTCACCCTCCCGGTCGGATTGAGCAAGCTGCAGGGCGCCTACACGGTCGACTACCCGGTGATCATGGCCGGGGCGGCGATCGCCGCCATCCCGGTGTTGATCTTGTTCATCTTCGTGCAGCGCTACGTTATCGAGGGTGTGGCCAGCAGCGGTATCAAGGGATGAGCATTCAGGAGCACTCTGATCACCTGGCAGGGCCACGACCGTCCAGCAATCAGCAGGCGACCTACCGCAACCCGGTCTACGACGGCTACTTCGCCGATCCGTTCGTGCATGCCGTGGGACGGCGGCTACCTGGCGTACGGGACCGGCGGAGTCGTCGACGGGCGAATGTTCGAGGTCCTGCATTCGGTCGACCTGGCGCAATGGACGCGCGTCGGGGGCGCCATGGAGGCCGATCCCGGCCGAGCTCGGCAACGACTGCTGGGCTCCAGAGGTGGTGGCAGGCCGACGGACAGTTCTGGCTGTACTACTCCGTCGGGTTCGGCGACCGACGGCACCACCTGCGGGTGGCGACGGCGAGCTCGCCGCTGGGCCCGTTCCGCGACCTCGGCGTCAACCTGACCCCGGACGAGCTGTTCGCGATCGATCCCCATCCGTTCCGCGACGTCGACGGCCGCTGGTACCTCTACTACGCCCGCGACGTCTTGACCGGCGACCGGGTCGGTACCCACCTCGCCGTGGCCGAGATGGTGACCATGGCGGAGTTGTCAGCTCGAGGTCAGCCGGTCTTGGCCCCAACGGCCGACTGGCAGATCTTCGAGCGCGCCCGGTCGATCTACGACGGCACCCACGACTGGCACACCCTCGAAGGCCCGAACGTCCGGCGGCACGACGGCATCTACTACTGCATCTACTCGGGGGGCTCCTACCTGGGCGAGGGCTACCACGCCGCCTGGGCCTCGGCTCCCCATCCGCTGGGACCGTGGACGGAGCCGCCGGCCGACCGGAGCCAGCTGCTGGCCACGGTGCCAGGCCGGGTCCGAGGGCCCGGCCACAACAGCGTCGTCAGCACGAACGGCGGTACCGACATGCTGGTCTACCACGCCTGGAACGCCGCCGGCACCCGGCGGCAGATGTGTATCGACCCGCTGCTCTGGGACGCCGATGGCCCTCATACCCCTGGCCCGAGCTGGACTAAGCAGCTTCTTCCCGACTAGGAGACCCACTCTTGACGCAAGCTCCTGCGCTGTCCGGCACTGACACCAATCAACTGGCTGCCGAGCACGCCGCCGCCATCTATCGCGACGGAATCGTCGGACTGCCCGGCTGTTTCTCGATCGAGTGGGCCGACCAGCTGCACGCCGACTTCGAGTCCCTCTTCGCCGACGCCCGGAAGCAAACCAAGGGACTGATCGGTCGCGGACCGAACCGTTACTACTTCGCGGTGCACCCCGAGCGGATCCGCGGATTCGTCGATCTGGTCGCCCATCCGGCGGTGGCGCAACTCTGCGCGGAGATGCTCGGCCCGGATTACCTGATCATCGAGCTGGGCTTCGACGTACCGCTGCCGGGCGCCACCACCCAGCCTTGGCACCGGGACTTCGCCACGCCGCCGGAAACGAAGCAAGGCGTGTTGACCTCCCTGGCCTTCAACCTCACCACGGTCGACGTGACCCCGGACCTCGCACCGTTCGAGATCGCGCCCGGGACGCACTTCGACGACGGTTCGGCGTTCGAGCACGGCATGTTCCCGCGTCCGGAGGACTACGCGCGCTACGACGCCCTGGCCAGCCGGCGCTTCCCTCGGCGCGGCGACGTGGCGGCTCGTACGGGCCTGACCCTGCACCGGGGGACCGAGCACCACGGGGACCGGGCCCGCCCGGTGCTCATCCTCGGCGTGGTGACCGGGGACACCGACCCGGCCGACATCGAGGTCCACGACTTGGTGCTGACCCGGAACTATCACGAGGGCCTACCCGCCGCCGTGCGCGCGCATCTCCGCTGCACCGTCGTGGATGAACTCGAGCCCATCGAGCAGCGCCACGACATCGAGGGACTGATGATGGGCGGCTGACCGGCCGAGCCCGTCGACAAGTTGTGACCACCACCGAGGAGAGGTCGAGGATGACCTCACACGTTCCGCCGCCTGGCTGCCCTGCTGCTTGCGATCGTTCTTGCCGGGGCCCTCGTCAGTCCCAGCTCTGCGGCACCGCAGCAGACATACCGCAACCCGATCAGTCGCAGCTTTGCCGACACGTTCGCCGACCCGTCGATCATCGAGGCCAAGGACGGCTGGTGGTACGCCTACTCCACCGCCGACCCGCTGCGGGCCGGCGACGAGCCGGGCATCATGCACATCGCCCGGACGCGCGATTTCGTGAACTGGCAGTACCGGGGCACGGTGTTCAACGCGAATAACCGACCGACCTGGGCGACCGCGACGTCGGGTCTCTGGGCTCCCGACGTCCGCTACATCGACGGCCAGTACGTCATCTACTTCACCGTCACCGACACCACCCTGAATCCCGGCGACGACTCCGCGATCGGAGTGGCGACCTCCCCCACGCCGATCGGGCCCTGGACGCCGGCCGGCGCGCCGGTGATTGGTCCCCGGCTCCGGCCCGGATCCCCGCCGGGCAGCGGTGACTTCCTGTGGACCTTCGACCCCAGCGGTTTCACCGACGTCGATGGCCGGCGCTACCTCTACTTCGGCAGCTACAACGGCGGCGTCTGGGTCACCCGGGTGAGCCAGGACGGCCTGACCGCCACCACTGAGCCCACCATGGTGGCCATCGACAACAAGTTCGAGGGCAGCTACGTGGTTCGCCACGGCGACTGGTACTACTTCATGGCCTCCTCGGCGAACTGCTGCGCCGGTCCGGCCACCGGCTACTCGGTCTTCTCCGGACGGTCGAAGTCGCCCATGGGTCCGTTCGTCGACGCGGACGGCATCCCGCTGATGGCGTCCAAGGCCGGCGGCACCATCCTGGTCACCCAGAACGGGAACCGTTGGATCGGCGCCGGGCACCACGCCATCGCCACCGACCATGCCGGTCGGGACTGGCTGGTCTACCACGCCATCGACCGGAACAACCCCTGGCTCACCGAGCC
Source organism: uncultured Actinomycetota bacterium (assembly GCA_963791865.1). Taxonomy (GTDB): domain Bacteria; phylum Actinomycetota; class Actinomycetes; order Propionibacteriales; family Propionibacteriaceae; genus Microlunatus. The sequence continues at coordinate 151,302 of CAWBUC010000016.1, read as the reverse complement.
CGAGCCCGCGCCGGCGATTCCATCAACCGACGCCCGATGCTGATCGACCGGATCGACTGGATCGACGGCTGGCCGCGGGCCCGCGCGGGCGCCGGACCCAGCGACTCTCCGCAGCGCGGCGCCGGTGACCGGCACCGACCTCGGCATCAACTCCGCCAACCCGGCGGCCGCCGGATTCGTGGGCCTGACCGCCGGACCGATCGACCCGCAGGCCCGACGGACCGCCGAGCTCGACGGATCGGCTCGGACCCGCGTCGAGGTCAAGGCCGACGCCGTGCGGGTTCGGCTCGATTTCGATGCCGACCGGCCTCTGCAGGTGCAGCTGGGGGCGGGTCGCGATCGAGTGGTCGTGACGGTGCGCCCCCGGGCCGGCGAGCTGTCCGTGACCGCCGGGGCCGGCCGCGGCTCTCGGTCTGGTACCGACGTGATCCGGCTTGACAGCGACGGCTGGCACACCCTGGTGGTCGAGGTCGACCGGGGTCGGGTGCTGGCCCAGCTCAGCGAGGACGACCTCAACGACCCGTTCGCCGAGGTGCGACTGCGGCACCCCGGCTTGGACGTCTCGAGTGCCCCCCTGCGGTTGCGCAGCCGCGACGCCCTGGTCGACAACATCTCGGTCCGCCGACTGGCCAAGGACGCCACCGAGCTGGTTGCCGTGCCGCAGACCCGCCGGCTGATCTATGCGGAAGAGTTCAACCGCCGCCGGCTGTCCGACGACTGGCGCTGGGTCCGCCCTGACCCGGACGCCACCGTGTCGGGCGGCAGCCTGAACTGGCCGCTGCAGTCAGCTGACCTGGTCGGCCCCGGCAACGACGCCGGGGTACTGCTCAACGACGCGACGCCGGGCGGCAACTGGATCGCCGAGACCAAGCTGCACCTGGACCTGGGCGAGAACGAGGTCCGCAACTTCCAGCAGGCCGGGATCATCGCGTACGAGAACGACGACGACTTCGCCCGGCTGTCATCGGTGGCGATCTGGAACACCCGGCAGACCGAGTTCGGTCGTGAGCTGGACGCGACTCCGGCCGACCCGGCGGACGACCGGACCATCTTCGGCGGCGCGATCATCGGCACCCCCGACGCGACGGTCTGGCTGCGGCTGGCCCACACGCGCAACCGGGCCGGGGAGCACCTGTACCGGGCGGCCACCAGCCGCGACGGCCGCGAACTGGACCTGGGGTGCGGTGTGGACCTTCGACGCCGATTCCGACCCGGAGATCGGTCTGATCGCCCACGGTGGGGAGAACCCGCCGGTCACCGCGCGGTTCGACTACCTGCGGTTCTACCGGTCCAGTTGGACCGGGCCGACCGGGTGACGCGTGGCTGGCTGCCTGTTGCCTGGCTGACGGGAGTGGTCCTGGCCGGATGCGCGTCCGGCGGGCCACTCCCGACGGCCACCACCCCGGCCACTCCGACTCCGGCCGGGTTCACCAACCCCGTGTGGGACAGCAACTTCCCCGACCCGATGATCATCGACGGCGGGGACGGCACGCGCGACGTACCTTGGGCCTTCGCCACCAACGGCAACGGGGCCAACGTCCAGACCCTGCGCAGTTCCGATCTGGTCGACTGGGAGCAGGGCCCGGACGCCCTGCCTGAGCTGGCGAGGTGGACGACGCCGGGGGACGTGTGGGCGCCGGAGGTGGCGGTGCACTCGGCCGACCGCTTCGTGCTGTACTACACGACGCCAGCGCCCGAGCGCCGACATCCAGTGCATCTCGGTGGCGGTGGCCAAGCAGCCGGAGGGCCCGTACGTCGACTCGCAGCACCGCGCCGCTGGTCTGCGAGGAGAGAGCGGGCGGCTCCATCGACGCGCACCCGTTCACGCACGGCGGCGGGTGAGCGCTACCTGTACTGGAAGAACGACGGCAACCGGGTCGGCGTCGACACCTGGATCTCGGTGCAGCGGCTGGACCGCACCGGCACCAAGCTGGTCGGCCGGCCACAGCGCCTGTTCTCGCAGGACCTGCCCTGGGAGGGTGAGCTGGTCGAGGGGCCGTTCGTCTGGGAGACCGGCGGCAGGTTCGTGATGTTCTACTCCGCGAACGCCTTCGCCTCGGCCGACTACGCCGTGGGGATCGCCACCGCGGACCGGCCCGACGGGCCCGTTCACCAAGCAGCCGGAGCCGATCCTGGTCTCCAACGACGTGGCCGCCGGACCCGGCCACTGCGCGTTGTTCGAGAAGGACGGCAAAGTCTGGATGGTCTACCACGCCTGGGCCCCGGACGCGATCGGCTCGGAGATCCCCGGCCGGACGATGTGGCTGAGCGAGGTGCACGTTCGGCGCGGGCGGCACGGTGTCGGTGACGCCGCCCACGGTCGACCTACCCCACCCGTCCGTGAGGGCGGACCGGCTCCTTACGCTGTAAAGCATGAGCCGACAGACGACCAGTCCGGTTCGGCTACACCCTGATGACGGAGCAGAGCGGGCCGCGCGAGCTCGTGAGCTACGCGGTCGACGCCGAGCGGGTCGGTTTCGACTTCGAGGTGTCCAGCGACCACTACTCGCCGTGGCTGACCAGTCCAGGGCCACGCCCCGTACGCCTGGACGGTGCTGGGCGCGGTGGCGCAGGCCACCTCGCGCGGTCGAGCTGGCGACGTACGTGACCTGCCCGATCCAGCGCTACCACCCGGCCGTGGTGGCGCAGAAGGCGGCCACGCTGCAACTGCTGTCGGAGGGGCCGATTCATCCTCGGCCTCGGTTCCGGGGAGAACCTCAACGAGCACGTCACCGGCGAGGGCTGGCCGCCGATCGACCAGCGGCAGGACATGCTGGTCGAGGCCGCCACGATCATCCGCGAGCTGCAGTCCGGGTGAGCTGGTCACCTGGGAGGGCGACTACTTCCGCGTCGACTCGGCCCGGATCTGGGATGCGCCCGGAGGGCGGGGTGCCGATCGGCGTCGCGGTGTCCGGCGAGAAGTCGATCAAGCGCTTCGCCGATCTGGCCGAGCACCTGATCGCCGTCGAACCCGACGCCGAGCTGGTGGCAGATGTGGGAGCAGGAGCACGCCGGCACAGGGTTCGACGCAAGATCGGTCAGATTCCGATCTGCTGGGATCCGGACTCGCGACGCGGCGGTGAAGCGCGCCCACGACCAGTTCCGCTGGTTCGCCGGCGGCTGGGCCGTGAACGCCGATCTGCCGACGCCGGCCGGCTTCGAGGGTGCCAGCCAGTTCGTACGCCCGGAGGACGTCGCCGAGACGATTCCGTGCGGCCCGGACCTCGATGCGATCGTCGAGGCCGTGAAGCCGTACTGGGAGGCGGGTTTCACCGACATCGCCGTCGTCCAGGTCGGCGACGAGGGTCAGCAGCGGTTCCTCGACGAGGCGGCCGGTCCGCTGCTGGAGAAGCTGCGCGCTGCGGCCGCCTGAGCCCGGACCGCATCCACTTCGCCCCCGGCTCAAGAGGCGCACCGTTTCGTCGCCAGTTGCACCCTCACGTGAGGGTGCAACTGGCGACGTAGGGGTGCCGCCACCGGGCGAAATTCGCTCTCGATGTGGACCGTCAGTGCCGAACTGCATAGTTCTGAATATGACAACTCTTCTTCAGTCCCCCACCCATCTCCGACTCGCCGTGCGCGGGCCGCTCGACCTGGCTCAACTGGCTCGCCAGGGCTTCGGCAATCGCGACGAGTCGGCCTTCGACGGCGTGTTGCGTCGCGCCTTCTGCCTGGACGGCGACTACGAGCGCCAGGTCGGCGTCGAGGTCCGCCAGGCGGGCCGCTCGCTCGAGTTGGACCTGCACGTGCCGTCGGAGTCTCCGCCGCTCACCGACGCCGAAACCGAACGAGCACGTGCTCAGGTCGCCCGGATTCTTTCGGTGGAGCACAACGGCACGGCCTTCGCCCGGCTCTGCAAGGCCGATCCAGCGCTGGCCGCGGCCTACCAACGCGCACCCGGGTTCCGGCCGGGGCTGTTCTCCTCCCCGTACGAAGCGGCGGTGACCTCGATCGTCAGTGCGCGTCGGAGCCGACGCCAGGGCCTCGCGCTGGTCGCCCGCCTCGCCGAGCAGTCGGGGGTGAGCATCGACCTGGCCGGTCAGCCGACCACCGCCCTGCCTACGCCGAGCCAGCTGCTGAAGGTGGACTCGTCGCCGGGGATCCCGGCGGATCGCATCCCCCGCCTGCACGCGGTGGCCGAGGCCGCCCGCCGAGGTGAGCTCGACGCCGACCGGCTGCGCGGCCTTCCCTCGGCGGACGCGGTGACCGAACTCCGACGGATCCCCGGCATCGGCGCGTTCTACGGTTCGCTGATCGTGGAGCGAGCCTGCGGGCACGCCGATTTGGCGCTCACCTTCAACGAACACGCCAGCCGAGCCGTGGGCCAGGCGTACGGGTTGGAGAGCGTGGACGAGCAGGAGTTCCATCGGCTCGCGGAGACTTGGCACCCATTCCGGACGTGGGTCCTGGTGCTATTCCGTTCGCTTCTCGACCGCTCGGACGCTTCCTGATCAACCGACGACGGGCTGGGGCAACAGGGAGGCGACCACCCGATCGATCTGGTTGGAGACGAAGCCTGCGTCTAGCGGCTCCTGCCGGAACAGATAGCGGTAGTAGAGCGGTGCGAAGATCTCGTCGGCGATCCGCTCGGCGTCGTACGGCTCGGCGACGGGCTCACCTCGCTCGATGGCGCGCCGCAGCAGGACGTCGATGTCCCGGGAATATCCGTCGATGAAGGTCCTCAGGACTCGGCGCTGCTCGGGATCCTCGAGGGCGGTCGTCGCGAGCGTCGCCGCCGCCCGGCCCCATGACCCCTCCATCCCGTTCACGACGGCCTGAGCGTAGTGGCGGAGCTCTTCGGTGAGGTCGCGGCCAGGGCTCGGCGCGGACACGGCCACGTCGGAGAAGGCGTCCCGCAGGATCTCCTCCTTGGTCCGCCAGTGGCGGTAGAGCGTGCTCCGCGACACCCCGGATCTCACGCTGATGTCCTCGATCGTCACCTCGGCAAAGCCGAGATCGAACAGCGCCTGGCGGGCGGCGGTCAGCGCCTTGGCCCGCGTTCGACCCAGTCGCGGATCTTCACGCGCCTCCACCACTCGTGTCATCACGGCCAGCTTAGCGCCGTTTCTCGAACCCACGGGTTTCTGAATCGCTCATCCGGCCCGCCGTTGGGCGCGGCCGACGTCGAATTCGAGCGGCGGTATCGAACGGCCGGCACGTCGAATCCGTTGAACGTAGAGGCGTACGCGGTCGTGTAGGCGCCCGCGGTGTGCAGGAAGACGCGGTCGCCGACCTGGAGGTCCGCCGACAGCGGGACGTGGAACCGTAGCGTGTCCTGACTGTCACAGCTCGGTCCCGTGACGTTCCAGTCTTGGGTGGGACCACCGCGCGAATCCGTCATGGGCAGCACCAGGCGATGGCCGGTCTCGAGTGCTTCCATCCCCCCGTTGAACGCACCCACGTCGAGATGGACCCACCGTTGTCCGCCGCGTTGGGCCAGGCCGATCACGGTGGTCTCCAGTTGGCCGGCGTCCGCCACCAATCCGCGGCCCGGCTCGGCCACCAGGTCGACCGGGTACGGCAGCGACATGAGGGCGGCCATAATGCAGTCGCCGTAGTCCGTGATCGAGGGGACCGGCTGAAGATAACTGGCGGGAAAGCCGCCACCGATGTCCAGCGCGGCCAGCCGGATACCCACCGGCTCGAGATCGCGCATGATGTGCGCGGCCGTTTGAATGGGCGCTACCCAGGCCTGCGGATTCCTCATCTGGGATCCGACGTGGAACGCGATCCCCCAGGGCCGGAGACCGGCACCGGCGGCAGCCTGCAGCAACCGACGAGCGGCTTCGGCGTCAACGCCGAACTTCCCTTCGCTGGGCACCTCGCTGGCCGCCGGCGGTGCGGCCAGCCGGACGCAGGCTGCGGAACCGGGAGCGAACCGGGCCAGCTTCGCCAACTCGGCGGCGCTGTCGAAGCCGAACCGGAAGACACCGGCGGCGTGGGCGTCTCGGATGTGCCACCAGGGCTTGACCGGGTTGCTGAAAATCACGTCGGCCGGCCGGACCCCCAACTCCAGCAAGGTGGCGAGCTCGGGGTAGGACGCCACCTCGAAGTGTGCGCCCTGGTCTCGCAGATGGCGCAGTAGCGGCGGATCAGGATTGCACTTCACCGCGAAGTGGACGGCGACGCCCGGCAGCGCCTCCGTGAAGCGTCGGTACTGGTCGGTGACCACGGCAAGGTCCATGATCAACGATGGCCCCCTCGGCGGCTCGCAGATCTGGGGATCGCTCGGCGGGCCGGCCAAGACCACTGCGTCGGTTTCGACGTCGGCTGGGCCTGGACGCCGCAGGCGTCGGAGGAGGCGCCGGACCAGGACTTCGTAGCTGGTGATGGCTAAACCGTAGAAGACGAGGTCGGCGGCCACCTTGCCGATGATCACGCCGAATACGACGCTGCCGGTGGTCAACGTTCCACCGAACATGGCGGCGGGACGGACGACAAAGGTGTCGGCAAGATCAGCCGGTCCGAACTCCACGACCGCGGCCGCAACGATGATCGCCATTCGCTGTCGCGGAGATCCGGCGATGTCTTCACGGATGTAACGGGTGATCAAGAAGCCGACGTAGAACCCGACGCTCTCCCCGATGGAGGCGGCGTAAACGATGAGGGCCAACCGGTCCTCCGACCACGGCGCGGCGAAGACGGCGGCCGCGAACGCACCCGCCATTCCGGCCAGTTCGGCGATGAGGTAGCGCCTCAGCCATTCCCGTACCCGTCGCGGCCGGTTCACCATTCCCGCCCCCTACTTGCCTCGGTGAGACGGAGTCCAGGACGCTGACTCTGATACCGGACGAGTGCCTCGATGCGAGAAACGGCGGAGGCTTGAGCCTAAGGCACCTTAGGTACCTCAGAACCCGGGAGTGGCCAGAAGATCAGGCATCTGCACCATGTCCTCCGCTCGGCTTAGCACGAGTCTGGTGTTGTCAACGAACGAGGAACACCGGAGGACATCATGAACGAATACCTCAACACCCTGCTGGGTGAAGAGCACCGCAGCACCCTGCTGGCCGAGGCGCGGGACAATCGCCTCGCCCGAGAATTCGCCGCCGGCCGCGAGACCTGGTGGCAGCGGGTGTCCCAGCGGACGGCAGCGTGGGCGAGCGACCATCGGCAGCTACGTCAACGTCGGCTGCGCACTGCCCACTGACGCGCGTACCTAACCCTGTCGAGTTCGCGCCGCGAGCGCCGTGAGCGCCGTCGTTGGGCCAACGGGTCAAGGGGCGTACGTTATCCAGCCCGAGCCGGGAGACACGCCCGGAGCATCCAGCTGATTCTGGCGTGTCATCAAGCCCGGGATGGATAACGTGCACGAGTCCTGCTGATCGGCCAACGACCGCGCTCAGGGCGCGGCCTATCGCCGCTCGACCTTGCCGGTGAAGCTGACCGGTTCGTGCTGCTGGTCGGCCGGGTCCACGGTGAAGGTGACCTTGCCCAAGCCCGTGATGGGGATCGCGAACCCCATCGGCGTCGTCGCCTCGCCCCCGGCCGGGATGGGCGCGCTGAAACCGCGCTGGAGCTCGCCCGACGCGTCCAGCACCAGAGGCGCGACCGTGTTGTTGCCGTAGGTGGCGAAGACTCGCACGGAGGTTGGGTCATAGACCAGCTCGGTGTTGTTGCCGACCCGGATCGAGGCGGAGACCATCTCACCGCGGGTGCTCTCGGCGCCGCGATCCTTGGCCTCGGCGCGGGTGGCCACCGCGCCAGCCAGCTCGATTTCCAACCCGTCGGGATACTCGGCGATGTCGTCGAAGGTGAAGCGCTGATCCGCTGTCACCGCGCCCGGAGTCCTGACCGCCCCCGGGGTGGCACTGTCGACCGGCGCCTCTTCGTCTGCCGTGTTCACGCCGGCGTTGCCGCAGCCGGCCAGCGAGCCGACGAGCAAGCCGACCAGCAGCATGCGGAGCGCGGCCGCGGGAAACCGACGGGCCTTCATGGGAGCAAAGTAGCCGGAAAACCTGGGATCCGAGGCACGGGCATTACGCTGGAGCCATGAACTGGAAGGTCGTCCTGGCGGTGGGCGCGGTCGTCGGCACAGTGATCTGGGCCGCGCGCCGCAAGGTGCAGAAGGCGCAGAACGACGGCGCCCTTTGGGCAGAGGCCACCGATCCGGTCGTCCGTTTCGGCGATTCGTAACCGCCGAGCGTCGTTAACGCAGCGCCGGCTCGGTCTGGACGAGCGAGGGAGCTGACAGCCCGCGAACGGAGCGCGCCGGCAGACGGATTCGTCTGCGAGTGAGCGAGGAAGACCGAGGGCCAGATCCGCCGCGTACACGGCTCCACCTGACCGGCGGGCGTCATCATTCCGGAGTGGTCGCGCATCAGTTCTCCGAAGCTTCGTCCCCTTGGTCGACTCTTGCACCCCACCGACGCCGATTAGGACAGACCGGCAGGGTTACCGCTGCGTGACGTCACCCTGGGAAGGCAGCAGCTCGGCACTGATCATGACCTCGATGGCGTCCAGCAGCCGCGCGATGCCCCGATCGGCGTCGTAGCCGGCCTCGTCGTCGAAACCGCCCAGCTCCCAGATCTGGGCCATGGTCGGGAACCGTTCGTAGTCGAAGTGGGTGGTCCAGAAGCTGACCCGTGACATCCAGTACGCCTCGGTGGAGGTGCCGGTGTGTCGTTCCTCGGCGGCGTCGCCGATCTGGGCGCGTGCGGCCCCCACGAGTTGCCAGTTGATCAGGTTGGTGACCGCGACGATGTCGGTCCCGGTGAGCCCGGCCGCGGCGACCGCGGCGTAGACCGCCTCCTCGACGTCGAGTACGTGCGGGCCCAGGGGCAGCCGGTTCATGTTGTAGTCCAGTAGCCACGGATGCCGGTTGAACAGCTGCCAACGCTCCCGAATGAGAAACTCGACCCGAGTACCGCCAAGGCGCCGCGGGATCCGGGATCACGATGTCGCCATAGACCGTGTCGATCATCAGCTCGAGCAGCTCGGAGCGGCCGGGGACGTGCGTGTATAGCGACATGACACCCGACCCCGAGCCGGTTCGCGACCCGCCGCATGGACAGCGACGCGAGGCCCTCCTGGTCGGCGACCGAGACCCCGGCGCGCACGATGTCGTCCAGGCTGAACTTCGGCTTCGGCCCTCGACTGGCCGGAGCGGCGCCGGTCCACAGCAGTTCGATGATGCGGCGCCCCTCGGGGGTACCGCCGCTCGTCGTCGACGTCGGCGGAGATCGACGGCTCGACGCCCGCGACCGCGTCGGTGAGGGGTCCGAGGGCGGGATCGCCCATCGTCATCTCCTCTCGCAGGAATGCGTCGAAAGGACTGTCAGTGGGTCTCCGTACAGTGTATGCTAATCGTAACCCAGTACACCGTACGAAGAATTTGGTGTCAACATGGAGAGGACGGCCGGATGATCCATACCGATCAGCTGACCAGGCATTTCGTCTCGAAGAAGGAGACGGTCGAGGCAGTACGCGGAGTCGACATCGATGTCGCCGCGGGGGAGTTGGTGGCGTTTCTGGGACCGAACGGGGCGGGCAAGTCCACCACCTTGAGGATGCTGACGACCTTGCTGCCGCCGACCTCGGGCCGGGCCCAGGTGGCCGGAGCCGACATCGTCAACGAGCCGGCCACCGTGCGATCCCGGATCGGCTACATCGGCCAGGGCAGCGGGGGCGGGCACAGTTTCCGCGTCATCGACGAGTTGGTGGGTCAGGGACGGTTCTACGGCCTGAACTCCGCCGACGCACACGCCCGGGCGGCGGAGTTGATCGCGAGTCTGGATCTCGGCGGGATGGAGAAGCGGCAGATCGTTTCGCTTTCGGGTGGGCAGCGGCGCCGGCTCGACGTGGCCCTCGGCCTGATGAACTCGCCGCGCCTGCTGTTCCTGGACGAGCCGTCGACCGGGATGGACCCGCACAACCGGGCCAATCTGTGGGAGCACATCCGCAAGCTCCGGGCCGAGCTCGGCACCACGATCGTGCTCACCACCCACTATCTGGAGGAGGCCGACGCCGAGGCCGAGCGGGTGATCGTCATCGACCACGGTCAGATCATCGCCGACGACACCGCTGCGCATCTCAAGGCCACCCTGGCCGGCGACCGGGTCACCGTTGTGGTGGATCCGGTCGACGCGGAGCGGGCGGCGGTCGTCCTCGGTGGGCGCGGGTCCGACCTGGAGCGCATCGATCGCGGGAACGAGGTCTCGGTGAGCGCGCGATTCGACCACGGACGCTATGCCCTGCCGCCGGTGCTACGGGCGCTGGAGGCCGAGGGCGTGCTGGCCCAGGCGGCCGACGTCAAGGTCCCGACCTTGGACGACGTCTTCTTGTCGCTGACCGGACGAAGCCTGCGCGAGGAAAGCGAGGTGGCGGCATGAGCACCGTTACCGATATCGCGACCCGGCCGATCAATGACGTGCCGCGGAACTCACTTGTCGCCGACATCTACGCCGTCTTCGTCCGGGAGATGTCGCTGGTGCTCCGTGATCCGTTCTCGGTGATCTTCTCGCTGGTGCAGCCGCTGGTCTTTCTGGGGCTGTTCGGGCCGCTGCTCGCTGGGTCGATCGATCCGGCCGTCCTCAACGGGCAGTCGCCGCTGCAGTGGTTCCTGCCCGGCGTGATCGTGATGATCTGCCTGTTCGGCACCGGGATCACCGGCTCCAATCTGCTGTTCGAGATCAGTCTCGGATCGTACGAGCGGGTGCTGGCCACCCCGCTGCGCCGGTCCTCGATCCTGATCGGGCGGGCGCTCAAGGAGTTGGCGCCCCTGGTCGTCCAGGCCGCGCTGATCACGCTGGTGGCGATCCCGTTCGGCTTCCGGCTCTATCCGCTGCACGTGATCGCGGGTCTGCTGCTGCTCGGGGTCTTCGGGGTCGGCGTGGGCGCGTTCTCGTACGCGCTGGCGATCGCCTCGCGGAAACGGGAGTGGATGTTCTGGGCGGTCCAGCAGTCGCTGTTGTTCCCGCTGCTGATCTTGTCCGGCATGATGCTGCCGCTCGAGGCGGGTCCGCGGTGGATCCAGGTGGTCGGCGCCTTCAACCCGCTGACCTACATCGTCAACGCCGAACGGGCTCTGTTCGCCGGCTCGTTCACCGATCCGGCCATCCCGCTGGCCGTCCTCGCCGCCGTCGGAACCTGCGCCGCCGGCCTCTGGGTCGGCATCCGTCAGGTTCGCCGCAGCACGACGTAGGGACCGCAGAACACCACGTTAACGTGGTAATCCGCTACTTAACGTGGCATACACGCCGCGTTAAGTAGCGGTTTGCCGCGTGAAGTAGGTGTCCGCTACAACCGCTCGCGGAGCCAGGCGATGTCGGCAGCCTGCCCCTCGCGGCCGCCGGGGGTCTCGACCACGACAGGCGCGCCGGCCTGGCGCACGACCTCGATCAGCTCGTCGGGATCGAGCTCGCCCTCGCCCAGGTTGGCGTGCCGGTCGGCGCCGGAGTTGAACCCGTCCCGCGAGTCGTTGGCGTGGACGAGGTCGATCCGGCCGGTGATCGACTTGACCCGCTCGACGAGCCCGATCAGCTGTTCGCCGCCGGCGTGGGCGTGGCAGGTGTCCAGGCAGAACCCGACCTGATCCTTGCTGACGTCGGCGATGGCCTCCCACAGCTGGGCGATCCGGTCGAGCCGGCGGGCGATGGCCTGATCACCACCGGCGGTGTTCTCGATCAGCATCGGCACCTTCAAGTCGGTACGCTCGACGCACTTGCGCCAGTTGTCGAAGCCGAGGGCCATGTCGTCGCCGGCGAGCACGTGTCCGCCGTGCACGATCACGCCGGCCGCCCCGACCTCTGCCGCCAGGTCGAGGGTCTGCTGCAGGAGCTTGCGACTGGGGATCCGGATGCGGTTGTTGCTGGTCGCGACGTTCAAGACGTACGGCGCGTGCACGTACAACCGGATCTCGGCGGCCTCGGCCGCCGCTCGGAGCGCCTCCGCCCCACCGGGATAGGCGACCTTAGGACCCTTCCAGCCCTGCGGATCGCCGAGGAAGAACTGCGCCAAGGTGGCCGAGCGCGCCTCGGCCTCGGCGATCGGATCGGCCTGGTCCCCGTGGGCACCGATCAGAGATATGTCCATCCGGCGACTGTAGCCACCAGACGGTGACGAAGGTCTCGGGCCGCCGACTCACTGCGGCGGCAGAGGGCCCGTGGGCGGGAAGAACAAGAACAGCACCGCGCCCAGGACGAAGAAGACCAGCCCGACGATGATGCCGGCCAGCGCCCACCGGTTCTGGAACCCGGCCTTCCGGGATCGACGAAGGCCACCGCACCGATGATGACCCCGACCAGTCCGATCAGCCCGCAGAAGATGCCGGAGACGGAGAAGATGAGTCCGATGATGCCCAGGCTGCGGGCCGGATCCTGCGGCGGACCGGCATCCTCTTCAGGAAAGAGGGTCGATGGTCCGAACGTACTCGGAGGGTCGATCAGCGTGTGCGGAACGTGGGCAGCACGGTGAAGTTGACGATCACGCCGATGACGAAGAGCACCGCGCCCACGATGATGCCGGCCAGGGCGATGTTGTTCTTGTAGCCAGCGTTCTTCGAGCGGTTGTAGGCGATGATGCTGACGACGAGCCCGATCAGGTTGCAGAAGATCGCCAGGATCAATCCCACGATCCCCATCGTGCGCCCGGGATCCTCCCCGGTGGCGCCGGGCGGCGGGGCCTGATAGGTGGCCATGACGTGTCTCCTTCTGCGGTCGCTGATCGAGGAGCCTGCAGCCTATCGTCGGGAGGGTCCAGCGCCTACGCCATCCTCCTCATCCGGGCGACGTTTCGTCGGGTCGCGCGGGGATAGGGTCTGAAGGCATGAACGTGATCTTCGTCGAGCCGGCCTTTCCGGCGAACCAGCGGCAGTTCGTACGCGGGCTGGTCTCGGTGGGCGCGACGGTGATCGGCATCGGCGAGCGGCCTGGCGACTGGCTCGACGACGAGTTGCGCGGCTGGATGCAGCACTATCACCAGATCGGCTCGGTGACCGACACCGGTGCGCTCCGGCACGCGGTCGAGTGGATCCAGGACAAGGTGTGGGTCGACCGGCTGGAGGCGACCGTCGAGGCGCACATCCTGCCCACCGCCGAGGTGCGCGAGGCCTGCCACATCCCCGGCACCAGCCTGCGGACCGCCTGGCTGTGCCGCGACAAGCCGTCGATGAAGGAGGTCCTGCGGGAGGCCGGCATCCCCACCGCCGCCTCGGCCGGCATCGATTCCGCCGACGAGGCGCGTGCGTTCGCCGCTGCGGTCGGTTATCCGCTGATCCTGAAGCCGCGCTCGGGGGCGGGGGCGGCCGGCACCACCCGGGTCGACTCCGACACCGAACTGGCGGCGGCCTTGGCGACCTTCGGCGCGACCGGCGCGACGTCGGTGGCCATCGAGGAGTTCGTCGAGGGTCACGAGGGCTTCTACGACACCTTGTCGATCAACGGTGCGCCCGACTTCGAGTTCGTCTCGCACTACTACCCCGGCGTGCTTGGAGGCGATGCGGACCCGCTGGATCTCCCCGCAGTTCGTCTCGACCAATCGGGTGGACACCGCAGCGGACTACCGCGAATTGAAGGAGCTGGGCCGACGGGTCAACGAGGCGCTGGGCATCGGCACCTCGGCGACCCACATGGAATGGTTCTTCGGCCCTAAGGGTCTGCGGTTCTCCGAGATCGGCTGCCGTCCGTCCGGGGTCGGCGCCTGGGATCTCTACGCAGAGGGCAACGAGATCGACATCTATCGCGAGTGGGCACACGCCGTCGTGCACGGCTCGACGACATCGCGGCCGAGCCGCCGGTACGCCGCCGGCATGATCGCTCTCCGGCCCACAGCGGACGGGACGATCCGGGGCTACGACGGGGTGGAGGAGATGCAGGCCCGGTACGGCGAATGGGTCTTCGACGCCCATCTGCCCGACCCGGGCACGCCGACCCAGCCGGTCGAGGCCGGCTACATGGCCAACGCGTACGTACGGCTGAAGCACCCGGACTACGACGTCCTGCGGGGCATGCTCAACGACGTCGGCGAGTCGATCACCGTACACGCCGGCTGATCCGGTCGATTCCGATTCTGACGTCAACGTGATGAACGTGACCGTGCTCGGTCCGCAACGCCGGACGTCGGCGGCCCGATCGGCGGTGCGCGAGCTGCTGCCCGACGGACCCATCGCAACCATCAGCGCCGGCTGGCAGGAGCGCGAGTCGGAGACCGCCGAGCTCAATGAGGTGCTCGGCGGCCGGATGCGCAATCTGGCCCTCTACGCGCGGTGGCAGGAGATGATCACCGCCGACCCGGAGTACGCGGCCGCCGAGCGCCGGCTGTACTGAGCTGCTGACGGAACGGCAGGAGGTCTACGCACTCCGGCTGGGCCACGCCCTGGCGGCCGCGGAGGGCGTGGCGCGGCGGAACAAGATGTCCGCGGTACGGGCGGAGGCGGAGGTCGATGCCGTCCGGGCCATTCAGGAGCTGGATCGCTGGCACCTGCGGAGAGTCGGCGAGGCGCGGCTCGCCTTCTACGCCGAGACCGGGATCGGCGACCGCAGCAGTGTGGCGGAGCAGCGGGCCGAGCTCGCGGAGCTGGTCGACGCCTGTTCCGGCATGGTCGTCACCGGCGGACACGTCGGCGTCCTGCTTGCACCTGCTGCACATCTTCGGCCTGGCCGCGATGATCAAGGAACCGTTGATCACCTGGTCGGCCGGGGCGATGGCGCTCTCCGAGCGGGTGGTGCTGTTCCATGATCAAGGTCCGCCGGGGCGGCAGCATCCGGAGGTCTACGCCGAAGGACTGGGGGCCTTCTCCGGTGTCCTTCCGTTCCCGCATCCACGGCGTCGGTTGCGGCTGCGTGAGCCGGCGCAGATGTCCTTGCTCGCTCGTCGGTTCGCGCCGCGTATCTGCCTGTTGCTGCCCGACGGCGTACGGGTTGATCTTGGTGACGGCCAACCGCTGCCGGCGGGCGCGCGACGGATCGACGCAAAGGCCACGTGATCGTCGAGGGCTCCGATGGCTAGATCGTCAGCGGGTGAACGACGCGCAAGCTGGCCATCAACCGGCTACGGGAAAGTGCGACGCTCGACGACGAGACGCTGCACCGGTTCTTCGATCGATACGAGTTCCCGATCATGGAGGGCCAGCGCTGCACCTTCGTGGCCTGGACGCGCGCCGATGCGGTGTACGTGCGGCACCGGGTGGTGGGTCTGGACAGCGATCTGGCGATGCGTCGGATCGAGGGCACCGATCTCTGGTACGTCGTGGTGGAGATCCCGGCCGACTCGCGCATCGAGTACCAGTTCGAGCTGCGGCGAACGGTGATCACTGGGAGCGGTTCAACGACCCGCACAACCCGAGGATCGCGCGCAGCCCGGTGGGGGACTCGTCGGTCTGCTACGGGCAGGGTTACGCGGTGCCGGACTGGGCGCTGTTCGATCCCGACGCGCGACCAGGGGAACTCGTCGAGCTGATGATCCGCAGTCAGGCCCAGCGGCGGGACAACCGCGTGACGCTCTACCTGCCGGCACGGTTCGGCACCGCCACCTCGTACCCGTTGCTCGTTGTCCACGACGGCGGCGACTTCCTGGAGTACGCGTCGATGAAGACCGTGCTGGACAACCTGATCCACCGGATGGACATGGCGGCGACGGTGGTGGCCTTCACCTACCCGGGCGAGCGGCTGACCGAATATCCCGAACAGCAGCCCGCACGCCCGCTGGATCACCAAGGAACTGGTGCCGCAGCTCGAGGAGCAGTTCCCGCTCATCGCGCACCCGTCCGGACGCTGCCTGATGGGGTCGAGCTTCGGGGCGATCGCGTCGTTGAGCACCGCGGTCCGGTATCCCGAGACGTACGGGTCCTTGCTGCTGCAGTCGGGCTCGTTCGTGTTCACCGACATCGGCGAGAGCCATCCCGAGGCGCCGGACTTCGACCCGGTGGTGCGGTTCATGAACCGCTACCGGCGGCGCCCGTTGCGGGTCGCTGACCGGATGTTCTTGTCCTGCGGAGTCTACGAGCCGCTGATCGTCTACAACCGCTCCATGGTGCCGGTGTTCACCGAAACCGGGATGCGGGTCAATTACGCCGAGTCCCGCGACGGACACAACTGGGAGTCCTGGCGAGACCGCCTCCGCGACGCGCTCAGCTGGCTCTTCCCCGGTGATCAGCTGTACGTCTACGAGTAGGGGGCTCGCGTTTCCAGCTGCTCGGGTTTGTAGCTCCTGCTCTAGATGCAGCTAGAGCAGGAACGAGGAACCCGAGCAGCTGTGGAGGTGGGTTGCGGTGTGGGTGGGGGCACGGGCGGGTGAGCGGGTGTAGCGTCCGGATCAGAATGAGCGCGATTGTGGTTGGCTACGTGCCCGGACCGCAGGGTCGAGCGGCGCTGGAGCGCGGTCTCACAGAAGCCCGGGTCCGCGGGATGAAGCTCGTGGTCGTCAACACCAGTCGCGGTGACGCGCTCGTGGACGACCGGTACGTCCAAGGCTCGGCCGCCGACGAGCTGCGGGCCGAGCTCGCCGCCCTCGACGTGCCCGCCGAGCTCCGACAGACCGACTCCGGCGGCGACGTGGCCGAGCAGCTCGACTCCATCGCCGACGAGGAAGACGCCGCTCTTATTGTGATCGGCCTCCGCCGTCGTACGCCTGTTGGCAAGCTCATCCTCGGCAGCGCCGCCAGCCGGATCCTGCTCACCGTCCGCCGCCCGGTCCTGGCCGTCAAGCCGTAGTTGGTTGCTCCGCCTCACGCGGCAAACCACTGCTTCACGTGGCGTGCCTGCCGGGTGAGGTAGTGGCTTACCAGGTTTACGTGGTGTTCCAGCAGCCCGGCGCCCAAGCACAGGCGCAGATTCGCCAGGCGCCGATCTGGCCGGGTAGTCTTCTCCGTTGGCGCCGGCCCGGCCGGCAACCAGCAAGCATGAGCCCTCCTGCCCCGGGGACGTCCCGTGGCCGCCGAGACCAGAGGAGGTGGAGTTCGCGCATGCGTCCCTACGAGGTCATGGTCATCTTCGACCCCGATACCGAGGAGCGGTCGGTTCAGCCGACGCTCGAGCAGTACCTGAAGGTCATCACCAAGGGTGGTGGCTCCGTCGACAACCTGGACATCTGGGGCCGGCGCCGGTTGGCGTACGAGATCCAGAAGAAGTCCGAGGGCATCTACGCGGTCATCAACGTCACCGCGCAGCCGGCCGACGTCAAAGAGCTGGATCGGCAGTTCAAGATCAACGAGTCGATCATGCGGGTCAAGGTCATCCGCCCCGACGCGCACTGAGATCAGAACTGAGATCAGAACTGACATCAGAACTGAGATCGATACGGCAGTTATCCACAGATGTGCGCTCAACGGCTGCCGGATGTCGCCGCCGGCTGGCACGCTGATCAGCATCCATCGGCACACGCATAACACGGAGAGAACATGGCAGGCGAAACCGTCATCACCCTTATCGGCAATCTGACCGCCGATCCGGAGCTGCGCTTCACCCCGTCCGGAGCAGCGGTGGCCAACTTCACGGTGGCCTCGACCCCCCGTACGTTCGACCGGCAGAGCAACGAGTGGCGCGACGGCGACGCCATGTTCATCAGTTGCGCGGTCTGGCGGCAGGCGGCGGAGAACGTCGCCGAGTCGCTCCAGAAGGGCATGCGGGTCATCGTCCAGGGTCGGCTGAAGTCGCGCAGCTACGAGACCCGCGAGGGTGAGCGGCGCACGGTCTTCGAGATCGACGTCGACGAGATCGGCCCAGCCCTCCGCTACGCCACAGCCAGGGTGACCCGGACCTCCGGCGGTGGCGGCGGTGGCGGCGGTGGCGGCGGAGGGCCAGAGCGCCCCGCGACCGACGGGCAATCAGGGCGGCGGAGGCGACGACCCCTGGGCCACCGGCGGCGGATCGGGCGGCGGCCGGCCGCAGAGTTCCGATCCCTGGAGCACCCCGCAGAGTGACGAACCGCCGTTCTGACACACAACGCGCCCTGATCCAACGATCAAGCTCAGGACGCGGCTTGATGAGCGTCGAATACTAGAGACAGCAACCACCACGGCACATTCCGACGAACGACGTCGGGCTCGAGAAGGAGAGCACCGCAATGGCCACCACCCCACCCGTTCAGCGCAAGGTGAAGAAGAAGTCCAACCCACTCCGCGCCGGACAGCACATCGACTACAAGGACACGGCGACGCTCCGGAAGTTCATCTCCGAGCGTGGCAAGATCCGGGCGCGCCGAGTCACGGGACTGTCCGTCCAGGAGCAGCGCAAGGTCGCGATCGCCATCAAGAACGCCCGCGAGGTGGCCCTATTGCCGTACGCCTCGACGGCGCGCTGAGCGGGAGCGGGCGACGAAATGAAGCTCATTTTGACTGCGACCGTCGACAACCTCGGCCTGGCCGGGGACATCGTCGAGGTCAAGGACGGCTACGGCCGCAACTTCTTGGTGCCGCGCGGGTTCGCCATCCGGTGGACCAAGGGTGGCGAGAAGCAGATCGACGGCATCAAGCGCAGCCGCGACGCCCGGGAGATCCGCAACCTGGATCACGCTCAGGAGGTGCGGAGCCAACTCGAGGGCCTCGAGGTCTCGCTCCCCGTCCGGGCCGGCGGGACCGGCAAGCTGTTCGGAGCGGTGACCGCCGCCGACGTGGCCATGGCCATCAAGCGGTCCGGTGGCCCCGCCGTCGACAAGCGCGCCGTCGAGATCGGCAAGCCGATCAAGACGCTCGGTTCGCACACCGTCGGCATCAAGCTGAATGACGCGGTGACCGCGCACATCCAGCTTGCGGTGACGGCCCAGTCCTGATCTTCTGATGCCTGCTCGGGTGTGGGTGACGATCGGGATCGGGCTGCTCGTCGTGTTGAGCGCTACTCTGCCGGGCATCACGCTGCTCGGTGCGGACAACGGCCGTTGGTTGGTCCCGACAGCTCAGTTCTTCCTCGGCGTCCAGGCGCCGTACGTGCCGGCGAACGACCCCGGCCTCGTCGATCTGGCCCTCAACATCACCTATCTGGGACTCGCGCTGAACGAGGGCGGCGTCTTCCTGGCCGTGTTGACGCTGTGGACCATGGCCACCAACGACATGAACAAGTGGCTCTTCCGCATCGTGATCGTCCTCGGTTGGATGCTGGCGGTCAGCGTGCCGCTGGTCCTCAACGGCTGGATCATGATGCTCATCGCCGGCGCTCCGGCCGTGCTTGGCTGGGCGTGGCTGCCGACTCTGGCCGCCGGGCTGGCCGTGATCATCTTCTGCCGACGGTCGCGCGATCGGGTGGACAGTGACTGGTTCATGACCCGGCCCGAGCTGCAGTAACCTTCGGGACCCGGCAGATTCACAGGAGACACGCCTGGCGGCTCGCGAGCGATTGTCGCTCCTCAGCCTCATGATGATGCAGGAGCTCCTGCCCGTCCGGCCGAGTCGGACTCTTCCCTTTCAGCCGACCGGTCGTGACGGCAGGAGACTCCTCAGCCCCGCTGAGTCCCACCACCCGCTGAACCCATCACCGTCGGGTGGTTGGGGCCGCCTTTGGCCTCGGGTTCTCCCCGGCCAGGTGCTGCCGCCCAAGTTATCCACAGCAGTTCTCCACAGTGTGGACGAATCACACAGCTGTGATTTCGGGTTGCGAACTAATCCGCTCGCTACTTCCAGAGCGTGGCGATGCCGAACGCGGCGGCCATGCCACCCATCCCGATCAGGATGTTCCAGTTTCCGAGGTCGCTCATGAACGGGATGTACGTGCCGGCCACGTAGTAGGTGATCAGCCACGCCACGCCCAGCAGGCCGACCGTGATGAAGGTCGGGGGCACCCAGCGGCGGCTGCCGGGGGCCTTGATCTTCTTCGGCTTCGCCTCGGCGGCGCTCCGCTTCCTCTTCTTGTCGTCGGCAGACTTGCGGACTCTCGATTCGGGCACACCTTCTCCTGACTGCTCGAGTAGGTAGCGTAGTCACAGTTTCCCAGAAGGTCCTACAAGCGACGGGGTGAGCCATTCCGATCGGTGCGAGGCTTCGTCGCGCGGCGGCAGCACTGCGCCGCGCGGACCGGACCGACCAACGGAAGCGCTCGACGAACGGCCGCGGCCGGATCGCCACCGTCGCTGTGTGTCTGTGCGCCGGCCTGTTGATGGTCATTGGTGCCGCCAATGCGCGCGGGATCGATCTCCGCCCGGCCCGCAATACCGATCTGGTCAGCATTGTGCAGGCGCAGGCCAAGCGAAACGCTGAACTGACCGCCCGTCTCACCGAGACGCGGACGGAGGTCGAGGACCTCAGCATCGGCCAGGCGAACAACTCCGGTCTGGACGCAGCGGAGCTCCGGCAACGTCGCGCCGCGGGGGTGACTGCGGTCACCGGGCCGGCGGTCACCGTCACCTTGGACGACGCCCCCGATTCGGTCCGGGCCGACGGAGTGGACGCCGACCTGCTCGTCGTCCACCAGCAGGACATCCAGGCGGTCGTCAACGCATTGTGGGCCGGCGGTGCCGAGGCGATGACGATCCAGGGACAACGGGTCATCGCGACGACGGGGATCAAATGCGTCGGCAACACCGTCGTGCTCCACGGCGTGCCGTACGCCCCGCCGTACGCGATCAGTGCTATCGGTGAACCGGCCCGTTTGCGCGCCGCCCTGGCCAGCTCCCCGGCGCTCCAGACCTATCGCCAGTACGTCGACGCGTACGCGCTGGTTTATCGCGAGTCCACCCGGGGCTCCGCGGAACTCCCCGACTACCGAGGCTCGCTCGATCTGCAACATGCCCGCGCCCCGGAGAGCGCCTCGCCCAGCGACACGCCCACCCCGCGCTGACGTGCCGGCGGGGCGCACTATGGTCCTGAAAAGACCCGCCCCCGGCGTTGGAGGAACAGCCACATGACCGTCGCGAACGGTGTCATCCCCGACACGATCCCCGACACGATGCAGGCCGTGATCTGTCACGGTCCGGAGAAGTATGCGCTGGAAGAGGTGGCCGTGCCGCGACCGGGGCCCGGCGAGGCGCTGATCAAGGTGGATGCGGTGGGCATCTGCGCCAGCGATCTGAAGTGCTACCACGGTGCCGCCAAGTTCTGGGGCGACGCGAACCGGCCGGCCTGGGCCGAAACCGAGGTCATTCCGGGGCATGAGTTCGTGGGGACCGTTGTGCAGCTGGACGACCAGGCGGCCGGCCGGTGGGGCATCGAGGTCGGCGACCGGGTGACCAGCGAGCAGATCGTGCCCTGCTGGAAGTGCCGCTACTGCCTGCACGGTGACTACCACATGTGTGCCCCGCACGATCTGTACGGCTTCAAACGCCGCACCCCTGGCGCGATGGCGAGCTACATGATCTATTCCGCGGACGCGCTGGTGCACAAGATCTCACCGGATCTGGCCCCGGCGCACGCCGCCTTCGTCGAGCCGCTGTCGTGCGCGCTGCATGCCGTCGAACGCGCCCAGTTGACCTTCGCCGACACGGTGGTGATCGCCGGCTGCGGCCCAATCGGTTTGGGCATGGTGGCCGGCTCGCGGGCCAAGAGCCCGGCCCAGGTCATCGCGCTCGACGTCTCCCCGGCCAAACTGCAGCTGGCCCAGGAGTGTGGCGCCGACCTGACGATCAACATCGCCTCCGAGGACGCAATCGGCATCGTCAAAGACTTGACCGACGGCTACGGCGCCGACGTCTACCTCGAGGGCACCGGGCACCCCTCGGCCGTTCCGCAGGGTCTTAACATCTTGCGCAAGCTCGGCCGCTACGTCGAGTACAGCGTGTTCGGCAGCGACGTCAGCGTCGACTGGTCGATCATCAGCGACGACAAGGAGCTCGACGTCCTCGGCGCCCACCTCGGCCCGTACTGCTGGCCAGCGGCAGTCAAGATGCTCGAGTCAGGGGTGCTGCCGATGGACAAGATCGTCACCCACCAGCTGCCGCTCGAGCAGTTCCAGGAGGGCCTGGATCTGGTCGCCGCCGGTGACAAGTCGGTCAAGGTCTCGCTGATCCCCGCTGACTCTCCTCATGCCCCGGAGGCGCCCGCATGACCTTCGTCTACAACGACCCCGCTGAGTTCAAGAACGATGTGCTGCGCGGCTTCGCGGCGGCCTACCGTTCCCACGTCGACCGCGTCGAAGGCGCCTCCGGATTCGTCCGCGCCGGTGGCCCGTTGGACGGCAAGGTCAGCCTGGTCATCGGCGGCGGCTCGGGTCATTACCCGTCCTACAACGGCGTGGTCGGCACCGGGTTCGCCGACGGAGCTGTGCTCGGTGACCTGTTCGCCTCCCCGTCGGCCGAGCAGGTCTACCGGATCTGCCGGGCCGCGAACGGCGGGGCCGGCGTCATTCTCGGCTTCGGCAACTACGCCGGGGACCGGCTCAACTTCCGGGTCGCCGCCGACCGGCTGATCGCCGAGGGCATCGACGCCCGGATCGTCTACGTGACCGACGACATCGCCTCGGCGGAGCCGGCCGAACACGGAAAGCGCCGCGGCATCGCCGGCACCTTCACGGTCTACAAGATCGCCGGAGCGGCCGCGGAGGAGGGTGCCGAGCTGGACGAGGTGGAGCGGATCATGGCTGCCGCGAACCAGGCGACATACTCGTTCGGGGTTGCCTTCGACGGCTGCACGATGCCGGGCGCCGCTCAGCCGTTGTTCACCGTCGAGAGCGGAAAGATGGACTTCGGGTTGGGCATCCACGGCGAGCCCGGGATCAGCTCGGCGCCGTGGATCTCGGCCCGCGAGCTCGCGGCCAAGCTGGTCGACACGGTGCTGGCCGAGCGGCCGCCCGAGGCCTCCGGGCGGGCTGCCGTCCTGGTCAACGGCCTGGGGGCCACCAAATACGAGGAGCTGTTCGCTCTCTTCGGCGACGTCGCCGACTTGCTCGACAAGGCGGACGTGGAGTTGGTGGGCCCGGAGGTCGGCGAGTTGGTGACCAGCCTCGACATGGCCGGCTGTTCGCTTTCGGTCACGTGGCTCGACGAGGAGCTGGAGCGACTCTGGCTGGCGCCCGCCGACACTCCGGCGTTTCGCCGTGGCAACACGAAAGTCAGTGAACGCTTCACGACCCGGCGTACCGCGGATGACACCGTGGAGGAAACGGTTGCGGCCGAGGCTTCGGAGGAGTCGATCGCTGCGGCGGCCGTCGCGCGCCGCGCCGTCTCGGCGCTCTACGCAGTAGTCGAGGAGCACAAGGAGTATCTGGGACGGATCGACGCCATCGCCGGGGACGGCGATCACGGCACCGGCATGTCTCGTGGGTCGAAGGCGGCCGCCGAGGCCGCCGAGGCGACGCAGGGCGGCGTGCAGACGGTGCTCGCCGCCGCCGGGTCCGCGTTCGGCGACAAGGCGGGCGGAACCAGCGGCATCCTCTGGGGACTGCTGCTCGACGGAGTCGGCAAGGGTCTGGGCAACACCGACAAGGTGTCCGCCGAGCGGCTCGTGCAGGCCGTGGACTCCGCCGCCACGAATCTCCAGAGCTTCAGCAAAGCCGAGCTTGGTGACAAGACCATGCTGGACGCCCTCTTCCCCTTCGTCGACACCCTCAAGGACGAGGTCGGCAAAGGCACGGAGCTGAGCCAGGCCTGGCGGGCGGCGGCCGACACCTGCGTCTCTGCTGCGGAGGCCACGGCGTCCATGACACCCAAGATCGGCCGGGCCCGGCCGTTGGCCGAGCGCAGTGTCGGCACGCCGGACCCTGGGGCGATCTCGATGGGCCTGATCGTCACGGCGGTGGGCCAGGTGCTGGCGGATGCGGACGCCGATGCCCCCGCGGAGAGGAGCGAGGCGTGAGCCACGCCGTACGGCTGCTGGTCGGTAGTGACAGTGCCGGCTTCGACTACAAGGACGCCATCCTTGCCGACATGTTGTCCGATGACCGGGTGCAGAGCGTGGAGGATCTCGGCGTCTACTCC
The DNA here is from genome assembly GCA_963791865.1 of uncultured Actinomycetota bacterium. Classification (GTDB taxonomy): domain Bacteria; phylum Actinomycetota; class Actinomycetes; order Propionibacteriales; family Propionibacteriaceae; genus Microlunatus. Next base: position 127,533 of record CAWBUC010000016.1, on the reverse strand, counting down.
GGTGCCCTCGAGGACGGAACCTACCCCTCGGTGGCCATCGCCGCCGCCGAGAAGATCGTCGCCGGTGAGGCCGACCGGGCCATCCTGCTCTGCGGTACGGGCATCGGGGTGGCCATCGCCGCCAACAAGGTGAAGGGCATCCGTGCCACCGTGGCCCACGACTCGTTCAGCGTCGAGCGATCCGTGCTGTCCAACGACTGCCAGATCCTCACGCTGGGGCAGCGGGTGATCGGCCTTCAGTTGGCCCGGCGGCTGGCCAAGGAATGGCTCGGCTACGTCTTCGACCCCACCAGTCACTCCAAGGCCAACGTCGACGAGATCAGCGACTACGAAGACGAGATCACGGGCTAGCGCTCCCTGAGCGCGGTCGTTGGGTCAATGTGTTCGCAGCGTGGCAGCGTGCGGCTGTGTTTCGGCCGCTGGGACAACCGTTAGCTGCCAACCAAGCAGAGCCCTCCGGAATCTCGGGGACAATACCTCCATGGCTCGCGTGCGGATCCTCGTCGTGGACAACTACGACTCGTTCGTCTACAACCTGGTGCAATATCTGGCCCAGATCGGCGCCGAGGTAGAGGTCTGGCGCAACGACGACGAGCGGTTCGCCGATCCCAGCTTCGTCGAGGACTTCGACGGGATCCTCCTCTCGCCCGGCCCGGGTGTCCCCGAAGCGGCAGGGGTGTGCGTCGACCTGGTCAAGAACCACGGCGGCGAGCTTCCGATCTTCGGAGTCTGTCTCGGTCTGCAGGCGATCGGGGTGGCGTACGGGGGCGTGGTCGATCGGGCTCCCGAGCTCCTCCACGGCAAGACGTCGCTGATCGCCCACGAGGGTGCCGGGGTGCTGGCCGGGCTGCCGTCGCCGTTCACCGCCACCCGGTATCACTCCCTGGCGATCGAGCCTGCCGACGCTGCCCGCGGAGCTGGAGGTGACCGCCACCACGCCGAGCGGTGTGATCATGGCGGTGCGGCATCGCAGCATTCCGGTCGAGGCGGTGCAGTTCCATCCCGAGTCGGTGCTGACCGAGCACGGCTACCAGATGCTCGCGAACTGGCTGGCGATCTGTGGCGACGAGGAGGCTCCGGCTCGAGCAGTCGGCCTGGCGCCGCTGATGTCGACCGGCTGACGGCGGAGAACTCACAGTACTTGCACAGGGACGCCACCCCGATTCTGTGCTTATGGTTGAGCGGTCAATCAGGCACCCTGCCGGCGTCGCCGGTCTCGAGGAAAGGGCAGCATTCAATGAAGAAGCGCTCAATTGCACGGCTGGTCACGGCGGGCCTCCTTGGACTTACCCTCGTCGTGCCGACCGCGGGCCTAGCGGACGCCCGCCCCAGATCTCTACCGGACCGAATTCGAGTTGCCGGACGGGTTCCAGCCCGAGGGAATCACCATCGGCCCCGGGCCCGTGGCCTACTTCGGATCCCGCGCGAGCGGGCACATCATCGCCGCCAACCTCAAGACCGGTCAGCGCCGAGTGATCGCTGGTCCGGACGATCCGGCGATCGGGCTTGAAGTCTGACCAGCGCCGATTCCTTTACGTGGCTGGCGGCGGGTCGGGAACAGCGCGGATCGTCGATTTCAGGACCGGCCGGATCGTAGCCCGCTACACCCTCACGACCGAGACTGCCGACCTTCGTGAATGATGTGGTTCTTTCCCGCAGGTTCGCGTGGTTCACCGACTCGCAGCAGGCTCAGCTGTACCGGGTGCCCCGAGCTCGCCATGGTCGCCCAGCCGCCGATCCGCGGTCGACACCATTCCCCTGACCGGCGATTGGGTGCAACCGGCAGGCTCAACGCGAACGGAATCGCCCTCACTCCGGACCGCCGAGCGCTGCTCGTGGTGAAGACGAACACCGGCTACCTGTTCCGGGTCAACCCGTGGACCGGCTCGCACGCGGGTCGATCTCGGCGGCGCGTCGCTCACCAACGGCGACGGCCTGCTGGTCCAGGGTCGGATCCTGTACGTGGTGCGGAACCGCCTGAAACAGGTCGCGGTGATCAAGCTGAGCGAGTCCGGCCGCAGGGTCGGCTGTGGACTTCCGCCACTGGCCAACCCCACCGACCACGCTCTTCGATGTGCCGACCACCGTCGCGGCCTACAAGAGGAGTCTCTTCCTGCCCAACGCCCGGTTCGGCAACGCCAGACCCGTCCACCGCCGACTACTGGGTGACCCGGATCAACGCCTACCGGAGGTAGACCCACCTGCAACCTGGCTTAGCTCCGGCGAAACTCTCGACTACGAGAGAAACGCCGGAGCTAAGTCCGGGAACCCAGCCGATCCGCCAGCACAGCCACGTTCATCCTGAGGATCTCGGCGCCGAGCGGAGGATGAATCTTGTCCACCGAGTCGTTTGCCGTGTGGATGTTGACGTTCGCGGTGTCGCCGCCCTCGATCGTGAGCAGTGCCGGTAGCCCGGCGTCGATGAACGGGACATGGTCACTGGCGAACGGGTTGAGCGAGGTCTCTACGACGAGATCGGTGTAGGTGTCGGCGGCAGCGGCCAGGTCGTTCATCAGCTGCTGCGATACGGGAGCGCCTTCCAACAGGACGGTGGGCTGGGGCACGTTCAGGGTGGCGACCATGTCCATGTTGATCACGGCGTCGAGCCGGGCCCGGTCGGACTGTCCGAGGGCGTCGACGTACTGCAGACTGCCGTGCAGCCCCTGTTCCTCACCGCCGAACAAGATGAGCCGCAGATCGTTCGGCGAACTCTCGCCGCGGAGCAGTCGACCGATCTCGAGCACGCCGGCGGCTCCGCTGCCGTTGTCGTCCGCGCCCGGTGCCGGCGCGGCCGGACCACCGCGGGCGTTCACCGAATCCAGGTGGGCCGTCGCGACGACGAGTCGGGAGGAGTCCGACGTTCCCGGCTTGTCCGCCACCACGTTGAGACTCGTCCCGCCACCGACCGAGACGTCGCTGATCGACACTGCGAACCCGTACGACTCGAGCTTCACTCGCGCCCAGTCCGCCGCCGACGTGAACTCGCCGGACAACGAGTGCCGGGTGCCGAGGTCGGCCAGGTAGGTGATCGAGGCAAGCAGTTCGTCCGGTGACACGTCCGCGACGAGGGCCGCGATCTCCGGACTCGGTTCCACCCGCTGGGGAGGTGTAGCGCGGAGCACCGCATGGGTGTTGGCCGGCAACGGGATCAGACCGAAGCAGGCGCCGCTCTCGCGCTCCGCCTCCCGGACCTCCGCCGTAGTCAGGACGACGGCGAGGTATCGACCCCTGTTCAGCGCGACCCGGGCGTTCGGAAAGTGGTCGATGAACGCGTTTCCGGCTTGCCCGACGAGATAGAGGTCGCCCTCGTCGGTTCGCTCCGAGCTCTCGGCCCCCTCGAGGAGTGACGCGGGCAGCCGATCCGCTCCACCGGTTCGCCACCACACCGCCTCGTCGCCGAAGCCGCACCAGGCCAGATCGCTGGTCCCGGGACCGCGTGCCGCGGCGGTTGACATCTCGACGGATCGGGGAGCGACCACATATTGCACCATGGAGAAAAACTCCCACGAATCGTGGCGATCCAACAGGGCTAAAGGGCACGAGGCACTTGGCCCTTCGACAAGCTCAGGGCCTCTTCGATACGGGCTCTCCTGAGCTTGTCGAAGGGCTCAAGGAACTACCGGACGCCCTGGGGGCGGAACTGGACGCTGATCCGGGGTCCGACCGCCTTGTTGGTCTTGGGGACGGCGTGCTCCCAGGTGCGCTGGCAAGACCCGCCCATCACGATGAGGTCGCCGTGCCCGAGTCGGTGCTTGATGACGGCGCCACCGCCACGGGGACGGAGCAGGAAGTAGCGCGGGGACCCGAGCGAGACGATCGCCACCATCGTGTCCTCGGCACGACCGCGTCCGATGGTGTCGCCGTGCCAGGCGACCGAGTCGCGGCCGCCTCGATACAGGCAGAGCCCCGCGGTGGCGAACGGCTCGCCGAGCTCGGCCGCGTAGTGGGTCGACAACGCCTGCTTCGCCGTGTCCAGAAGCGGATCCGGTAAGCGGTCCTCCGCGCCGTAGAAGCAGAGCAGCCGCGGCACGTCGACGATCCGGTCATACATCTGCCGCCGCTCGGCCTGCCAGCCGACCTCGGTCAGCAGGCGGTCGAACAGCTGATCGGCGCCACCCAGCCAGCCCGGCAGCAGATCAACCCAGGCTCCGCGCGGCAGCTCGTGACGCACGATTCCGGTGAACTGATCGCCCGTGAATGGCTGCGATCCGGCCAGCGGGCCTGGACCCGAGGTCGTGTCGAGCTCGAAGAGGGAACTCTGCAGCACCGCCGACGTCATGTCGGCAGCTTAGCATCATTCGTACTCTTGTTCTATTAGCCGTCCCGTCGTCCTCGTCGTCGTCTCCGCCGCCGGGCCCGGAGTTGCCGCTGGGGTTGCCGCTGGGGTTTCCGCTGGGGTTTCCGCTGGGGTTGCCGCCGGCGTTCTCGCCGGGGTTCTCGCCTTCACCGCCCCCTCCGTCGGGGGTGCTGATGCTCGGCGTCGGCGTCGGGGTCGGGGGGTCCGGCGGTGGAGTGACGGGCGGTGCCGTGGTCGGTGGGGGTGTCGGCTTGGCCTTGGCGACGATGATCGTGATGGAGTTCCCTCGGTTCAGCCTGGTGCCCGCGGTGGGCTCCTGGCTGATGACGATTCCCGCCGGCTCGTCACTGACCCGGGTCTCGGTGTCGGTGTTGAACCCGGCCGCCTCGGCGTCCTCCTCGGCCTGACCCTCCGTACGGTTGACGAGATTCGGGACCGGCGACTTCCCGGTGGCGTAGGTGATGGTGATCTGGTCGTCCAGCGCGACGGTGGCACCTTCGGCCGGATTCACACTGAGGACCTCGTCCTTCTCGGAGTCGACCGGCTCGGATTGCGCCGGAGCCTCGGTGATGTTGCTGAAGCCGGCCTTCTCCAGTCGGTCCGTCACCGCGTTCCGTTTGCTGCCGACCAAGCCGTCGGGGACGGTGGCGGTTCGTGGTCCCTTGTTTACCGTGATGGTCACGACGCTGTTGGCCTCGACCTCGGTACCGACGACGGGGTTCTGCTTGGTGACCTGGTTCTTGGTGTTCGCCGCCCCGTTCTGGGCGACGACCTTGGCCACCAGACCTGCCGTGGTCAGCTGATCCTTGGCCTGCGCTTCGGTGTAGGTGACCACATTAGGCACGGCGACCAAGGCCGGGGGCGGTGTCGGAGCTGGCTGCAGCACCCGATAGATCGCGTAGCCGCCGCCCGCCAACAGGGCCAAGATCAGTACGGCGAGGAGGACGGCCAGCCCGACTCTTCGTTTCGGCTCCTCCTCCGGCTCGGGCTCGGGCAACGGGGCCGGGACCGGGGCCGCCACCCGGGTGGGCATGTTCTCCTCCGCCGCGCGGGACACCATTGCCGTGGCTTGCTCGCCGGCGAGGACGCGGCCGATGTCGGCCTTCATCTCGCGGGCGGACTGGTAGCGATCGTCGGCGTCCTTCGCCAAGGCCTTGAGCACGATGGCGTCGACCTCGGGAGTGACCATCGGGTCCAACTGGCTCGGCGGCACCGGCGCCTCGCGTACGTGCTGGTAGGCCACGCTCACCGGCGATTCACCCACGAACGGGGGACGTCCGACCAGCAGCTCGTACAGCAGGCACCCGGCCGAGTAGACATCGGAGCGGGCGTCGACCGTTTCCCCGCGCGCCTGCTCCGGGGAGAGGTACTGCGCCGTGCCGATGACGGCGGCGGTCTGGGTCATCGTGGCTGAGGTGTCCGCGACCGCGCGGGCGATGCCGAAGTCCATCACTTTGACCGAGCCGTTGCCGGTCAGCATCACGTTGGCGGGCTTGATGTCGCGGTGGACGATGCCGGCCTTGTGGCTGTAGCTCAAGGCGTCGAGCACCCCTTGGGTGAGCTCCAGGGCCCGCTCGGGCAGGATCTTGCGCCCGTCGCGCAGCACGTCGCGCAGCGTCTGGCCCTCAACGAGCTCCATCACGATGTACGGGATCGACACCCCGGTCACCGCGTCGGTCTCCTCGCCGGTGTCGTAGACGGCCACGATGGTCGGGTGGTTGAGGCCGGCGGCGGACTGCGCCTCCCGGCGGAAGCGGGCCTGGAAGGTGGAATCGGTGGCCAGATCGGTCCGCAGCTGCTTGACGGCAACCTGCCGGCCCAAACGAGTGTCGACGGCTCGGCGAACTTCGGCCATGCCTCCCCGGCCGAGCAGTTCCCCTAGTTCGTATCGACCTCCGACCACGGTCGGGTCGCTCGTCATTGGCTCGTTTCCCTTCTCCGCCCGGGGCCATTCTCGGTTATCGGGCAGCCGGTCGCGAAACCGCGGACCGGCACCGCTCCTTCTGGGCTCACAGGGCCGCCTCCATGACGGCACGAGCGATGGGTGCCGCGAGCCGCCCGCCGGCGATGTCCTCGCGCGGAATGTCGGCGTCTTCCACGATCACGGCGACCGCCACCTTCGGTTCGTTGTCCACCGATGCGAACGCGGTGAACCAGGCGAAAGGCTTCCGTTTCGGATCGGACTGGGCCGTTCCGGTCTTGCCGCCGACCTCGACGCCGGAGATCTGCGCATTCTGACCGGTGCCGTTCTCGACGACCTCGACCATCATCTTCTGCAGCTGCTCGGCGTTGCCCGGACTCATGGCCTGACCGAACTGTTTGGGCTGGGTGGTTTGCAGAGCGTTCAGGTCCGGGCTCTGCACCCGAGCGACCACGTACGGCTCCATGACCACCCCGTCGTTGGCGATCCCGGCGCTCACCATCGCGATCTGCAGCGGACTGGCGGCGACGTCGAACTGGCCGATCGAGCTCAAGGCGAGCTGCGCGCCGTCCAGGTTGTCGGGGAACTGGCTGGCCACCCCGTTCAGATCGGCCAGATGCCGGGCGTTGTACCCGAACTTCTGCGCCTGGATCCGCAGCTTGTCCTGGCCGAGCTTCAGGCCCAGGTTGGCGAAGGCGGTGTTGCAGGAGACGCGGAGCGCCTGGGTGATGGTGACGGTGGCGCCGCCGCAACTGCCCTGGTTCGGCAGGAAGACCGTGCTGCCCGGCAGCTTGAGTCGGTCCGGTGAGGCGACCTTGGTGTTGGCGTTGGACCCGTTCTCGAGCGCGGCGGCGGCGGTGACCAGCTTGAACACCGACCCCGGCGGGTAGATCTCCCGGGCCGCACGGTTCGACAGGGGGCGAGTCGGGTCCTTGGCCAGCCGGTTGTAGGCCTTGTTCGCCGCTTCGATGTCGTGACTGGCGACCTGGTTCGGGTCGTAGGTGGGGCTGGTCACCATGGCTAGCACCGCGCCCGTCGTCGGATCGAGCGCCACCACGGCACCCTTGCGGCGCCCGAGGGCCGCGGTCGCTGCCTGCTGCACGCGCGGCTCCATCGTGGTCTGCACTGCGGCACCCTGCGGCGCCCGATTGGTGACCAGGTCGACCAGCCGGCGGACGAAGAGGGCGTCGTCGGTGCCGGCGAGCTGGCTGTTGTACGTGCTCTCCAAGCCGGTCCGACCGTGGTCGTAGGAGTAGAAGCCGGTCACCGCGGCGTAGAGGTCGGCCTTGGGGTAGACCCGCTGGAATTTGAAGCGATCCTTCGACGCCTGGGTGACCGCCATCGGTTCCTGTCCCGCCGCCAGGATGGCGCCCCGATCCTGGGCGAACTCCGCGTCCCGCGTGCGGCGGTTGAGCCCGTTCGCGTCGAGAGCGGCCTGCTGGAACAACACCACGTACGTGCCGTTGGCGAACAGCAGCGCGAACATGAGCATCGCGACGAACGCGACTCGCCGGATGGGCCGGTTCACGGGGCGACCCGGGGTCGTGGTTTACCGGGTTTACCTGGTGAACCACTACTTCTTGTGGCATGCATGCCGAGTGACGTAGCGGTTTGCCACGTGAAGTACGGCGCCGTCACGGGGTCGCTCGCATGAGTTGGGTTGTTTCGGTGTCGGAGTCGAGCTCGACAGCGGTGGCCACCGGTCTGCGAGCGTGGTGGGAGATCACCATCAGCAATCCGACGACGACCCAGTTGCAGACCAGCGACGAACCGCCCTGGGACATGAACGGGGTGGTCAGACCCGTCAGTGGCAGCAACCGGGTGACGCCACCAATGATCGTGAACACCTGCAGGGCCAACCCGAACGCGAGGCCGGCGGCCAGCAGCTTGCCGAAGGACTCCCGGGACTGGAGGGCGGCGCGCAGGCCGCGGGCCACGATCAGGGCATAGACGAGGATGACCGCGAACAGACCGGTCATCCCCAGCTCCTCCCCGATCGCGGCGGCGATGAAGTCACTTCGCGCCAGCGGGGTCAGGCCGGGGCGTCCGAGGCCGAGACCGGTCCCGAGCAGTCCGCCCCAGGCCAGACCGAACTGGGCGACGATCACCTGGTAGTAACGATCGAAGTCGGAGAAGGGATCCAGCCACGCCCACACCCGAATCTTCACGTGGTCGAACATGACGAACGCGAACCACGCCCCGGCGGCGAACAACAATGTGCCCAGGATCGCCCAGCCGGCTCGTTCGGTCGAGACGTACAGCATCATCACGAACATGCCGAAGAACAGCAGCGAGGTGCCCGAGGTCCCGCTGGTAGATCAATACCAGCAGGCTGACCACCCAGACGATGAGGATGGGCCCGAGATCGCGTGCCCGGGGAAGGTCGATGCCGATCACGCGGAAACCGGCCAGCGCGAGTACGTCGCGCTTCTCCACCAGGTACGAGGCGAAGGCGATGGCCAGCAGCACCTTCGCCGCCTCCGCGGGTTGGAAGCTGTACGGGCCGACCTGGATCCAGATCTGGGCCCCGAACTTGTCGGTGCCCAACCCCGGTACGAGCGGGAGCAGCATGAGGATCAAGCCGATGAGGCCGAACGTGTAGGTGTAGCCGTGCAGCGGCCGGTGATCACGGAGCAGGACGGCGATCAGGATGAAGAAGACCACTCCGATGGCGGTCCAGATCAGCTGCTGACGGGCCCCGAGCGTCGGCGGGGTATTGATCAGGTCGATGCGGTGGATCATGGCCAGGCCGAGCCCGTTGAGGACGACCACGCAGGGCAGCAGCACCGGATCGGCGTACGGGAGCCGCCAGCGAACGGCCAGATGGGCGAGCAGCGCGCCCAGGGCGACCCCTCCGGCCACGAAGGGAAACAGCGGCGACAGCGCGCCGGTGGCGTTGAAGTCGACCTGGGCGTAGGCCGCGAGCGTCACCACCACCGCGAAGATCAGCAGCACGAGTTCGGCGCCGCGCCGTTTGCGGGGGACGACCGTGACCGGAGAGGAGTTGCTCATGATCAACACTCCGGCCGGGGCGAGACCGAGGGACTGGGCGTGGGGCCGGTAGTGGGGGTACCTGACGCGCTGGGCACCGTCGGGCCGATCACCGTGGGCGTCGGAGTGGGTCGCGGCGCGGGCGTACTGGGTCGCGGTGCCGGACTGGGCGCGGGAACGCTCGGACGGGGCGTTGCGGTGGGAGTGGGAGTGGGTGCCGGGGTCGGCCGTGCGCACCGCCGGGCGGTCTCGGTCAGCTCGGCAACCGTACGCCGGGCCGCGTCGAGGCTGTTGACCTCGATCCCGGCGGTGATCATGTTCTGGTAGTAGGGCGGCAAGGTGTTCAGCAAGAGTGGTTGGACCTCATAGACCGAGGAGAGCTGGACGCCCGGGAGGCTCTCGGGGAGACCCTGGAAGATCGCTACCCGATCGTTGGCCGCCCCGACGAAGTACTGGTTGCGGGTCCAGGCGTACCCGGCGCCCAGTCCCGCCCCGACGATCAGCACGAGGGCCAGCACGCCGACCAGCGCGCGGGGGAGGCGACGCTTGTGCGGGGGCTGCGGGTTGTAGCGCGCCTCGTCCTCGGCATCGTTTCCTCTCCGCCAGGCACCGCGGCCGGCACGGCGGAGCGCGTGCGGATCAGGGTGTCCTCGCCGGCGTCCGCGGCCGGCCGGGCCTTGGCGGCGCCGACCGCTGGGATCGCCCGCTCGGCTGCCGCGCCGAGCACCGCCGTCACGCCGCTCCCGTCGCCCTCGACGACGTCGGCCACGATGGCGGTGATGTTGTCGATGCCACCCTCGGCGAGGGCCTCGCCGACGAGTTGGCCGGAGCGCCTGGTCCAGGTCGGGCGAGCGCAGGGCCACCTCGATCTCGGGGTCGTCGACCAGCCCGCAGATCCCGTCGCTGCAGAACAGCACCCGATCGCCGGCGTGTACCCGTACGGTGGTCAGATCCGGGTCGTTGGCCGGCTGGCCGTTGAGCACCTTGAGGAGCAGCGATCGGTGCGGATGCACGGCCGCCTCGGCCTCGCTGATCCGGCCGTCGTCGACGAGGGACTGCACCCAGCTGTGATCGTGGGTGAGTCGCTCAAGGCGGCCGTCGCGGAGGAGGTACGCCCGGCTGTCGCCGATGTGCGCCAGACTCAACTGCTGCCCGTCGAAGAGTGCCCCGGTAACGGTGGTGCCCATCCCTTCGAGGCTGTAGTCGTCGGCGATGAGTTCGGCAATCCGCCCGTTGGCCCGTCGGATGGCGTCCGCAAGTCGTTCAAGCGCCTCGTTCCCTGAGTCTTTCGCAGGCTCGTGCCCTGACCCTTCGACAAGCTCAGGGGACGGGACCGAGTCCAAGCCCTTGATCGTGTCGACGGCGACGGCGGAGGCCAGATCACCAGCGGCCGCCCCACCCATCCCGTCGGCCACCACCAACAGGTACGGGCTCGCGTATCCGGAGTCCTGGTTGTTCTTGCGGACGGGGCCGATCTCGGAGTGGCTGACGAACCGGAGCTGCAAGCTCATCGGCTCAGGTCTCCAACTTCAGTACGGTCTTGCCGATCCGCAGGGTGTCCTGCATCGAGAAGGAGGTGGGCGCGGTGATGCGTTGCCCGTTCACGTACGTGCCGTTGGTGGAGCCGAGATCCTCGACGTACAGGCCCTGCTCGGCGGGGACCACCCGTGCGTGCCGGGTGGAGACGTAGTCGTCGTCCAAGATCAACTGGCAGTCCGAGCCGCGCCCGATCATGATCACCCCGGAGGCCAGGTCCGCCGACTGTCCGGTCTGCGGTCCCTGCGTGATGGTCAGCCGGTGCGGGTGACCCCGCGGGCGGCGAGACTTCTTGGGCGGGGGTGGCGGCTCCTCGAGCGGCTGCGGTTGATCGGACGAGTCCGGCGCAGGCACCGTACGGCCGAAGAGGTCGCTCCGGATCACCGAGACCACGGACAAGATGAACAGCCACAGCAAGGCCAGGTAGAGCACCTTGATGACGGTGACCGCGATCTCGGACATCGGCGTTCAGCGCCCAGCAGGCGTGTGCACCAGCATCCGCGTCGATCCGATCTCGATCCGGGTGCCCTCGGCCAGCTCGGCTCGCGGCACTCGGTGGCCGTTGACGAGGATGCCGTTGGTCGAGCCGAGGTCGACGATCTCCGCCGACACCTGGTCACCGGCACCGCGGACCTTGATCTCGGCGTGCAGCCGGGAGATGCCCGGATCATTGATCCGCAGGTCGGCGTCGGTGCCGCGTCCGATGATGAAGCCGGGCGGCTTCAGTGCGTGGCGGAGACCGTTCACCTCCAGCACCAGGGTGGTCCGGCCGGCGGCGACCAGGTCGTGTTGGGGCTGCTCGTTCAGTCCGGCCACGGCCTCGGAGTCCACCGTGAGGCGGCCGGTGGGCAGTTCCCCGTTGCGTTCGAAGTGGATGCGGATCGGTCCGTTGAACACGTACCCCATGTCCCGGGCATGCGTCTTGAGCTCGCCGGCCAGCTCGGCGACCAGGGTCTTGCTGTACGGGGTGAGCTTGTCGTAGTCATGCTCGGACAGGCCCACGACGAACTCGTTGGGCACCAGTCGCTTGTCGCGGGACATGAGCTTCGCCTCGGTGTCGAGCTCGCGCTGCAGCCGGGCAGCGATCTCGACCGGCTGCACGTCACCCTTGAAGGCGCGCGCGAAGACGCCGTTCACTGCGCCCTCCACCTTGCGCTCGAATCGCCCGAAGATACTCATGTCCACCTCCTCCGCCGGTCAGCCTAGATCGTATCCGCCAACGGCTGGCCTGATCGGACGTTGGAGCGTGGCCACGGGCGGAACCTGTTGCGCGACTGTGACGCTCGAGCGGCCCCGCGACGCGCTCCCGCTCCTCCGTCACACTCGCGTAACCCTCGTCCCACGTTTGCCTTCGTACGGCGGCTGGCAGGACTCCTAGATCCGTCGCGTTTCCCGTCGTATGACGGCAAACGTAGTCGCCGTGCACCAGGTCCTCGAAGGCATCGGCCAGCGCGCTGGGCATCCGTCATCCCGCACGAAGTCTCGTCTCAGCGCCTCGCGCTCGTGCTAGCCTTTCTCGGCTGGTTCGCGGTCCCCCGCGGGCTTGTACGCGCGAGTGGCGGAACGGCAGACGCGCTGGCTTCAGGTGCCAGTGTCCGCAAGGACGTGGGGGTTCAAATCCCCCCTCGCGCACCCTCAGCACCCTCCTTCTGACTATGGGGAGATGTGAGATGCGACTTAGATTCAGAGGGCTCATTGTGGCACCGCTGTGGCACCGACTCAGTTCGGAGGCCCTGTCATGGCGTGGATTGAGCAGCAGCGGAGGTCGGATGGTGGCCTGACCGTGCGGGTGATCTGGCGGCCCGGCGGCGCTCGGGGCACGAAGCGGATCTGGGAGACGTTCGGCGCCGGCTCGGACGCGCAGAACCTCGATCGCGCCGACGGCTTCAAGCGGATGGTCGGCGCCGCCGGTCAGCGGTGGCCGGACGGCTGGGTGAAGGGCCAGGGGTTCGTCCGGCCCTTGGATGTGGCCGACCCGATGACCCCGCCGCCCGGCTTTGACGAGATCGGCGAGGAGTACGTCCGGCAGATCGTCGACCTCTCGCCGGGGCAGCGCAAGCGCGACCTCGGGGCGCTGAACGTGCTCGCGCGCACTCCCGTTCGAGGTGCCAGGGTGTTCGCGAGCCCGGTCACCGCGCTCGACGAGGCGCAGCTGAGAGCTTGGCTGATCGACTGGGATCGGTCGCTGAAGACCAAGGCGAACTACCACGGACTGATCCATGGGGTCCTGGCGTACGCGGTGAAACGCGGCTACCTCGCGGCAAATCCGGCGATCCGGACGGCGCCGAAACAGTCGCATGTGAAGCAGTCGCGGCCCGAGCTGCGGTTCCTGACCGAGCAGGAACTGGCGACGGCCATTCGGCTGGCCAACCGCCACGGTGACGTGCTGGCCTTGGCGGCCGGGACCGGGTTGCGGTTCGGCGAGCTCGGCGCGCTACGGGTCAGCGACATCGACCTAAACCGCGGCACGATCCGGGCGAACAAGGCGTGGAAACGCAACGGCGAGGACGGCGCGACCGAGACCCCGGGCTGGCTCTCCCGGCACGCGCGGCCGAAGCACACGATGCGGGACCACCACCTCGGTCATCCGAAGACGCCTATCCAGGATCGGCCCTCGGTGCGAACGGCTCGTGGGCTCGACTCGCTCCACGAGGCGAAGGACGAGCGGTGCCTCGTCCCAATAGCCGTCCGTCGAGCGGGCGCTCAACTGATCGCTGAGGTCAACATCCGCTGGCTGCCTGCCGAGGCCCGGCTCAGTCAAAGGGGCCTGCTCTACGAGGCAGGAAGCGGTGCCCGCAAACGACCGTCCAGCGGTGTTTGAGTCGTGGTGCTGGTGACCCGAGCGGCAACGGGCTCACGGTAGCGCCCGCGGCGGATTTGCCGACTATCGACGGCCCAGAACCACGCCTGCTACTCAACCCGAAGGAGGACGCGGTACGACCGTGTGACCACCCCACTGCTCGGGAGCGGTATCGGTCAGCGTCTGATTGAGCACCCACTGATGACCGAATGGATCGATCACCGTGGCCTGCCGCTCGCCGTACTCCCAGTCGTGCAGCGGTTCGACCAGGGTGGCGCCGCGAGCCTGGGCCACCTCGACAACGGCGGCAGCGTCGCTCAGCTTGAGCATTACCTGATGCGAACGGCCTTCGCCGGGGACGCGCCGGCCCGGCCGCACCTCGGCGACGACGAGCTCGGCAGCCGGTTCGCCCGGGAGTCCAAGCTGCGACCGATGCCCCTCACCGATACGGACATGCTCCACGAAACCGAAGACATCGCTGTACCAGGCGACCGCCGCGCGGACGTCAAAGACGGTCAACACCGGAGTAACCCGGGCGTGCGGTGCAGAACGGTTCGTCAGCACCCGACAAAATTAGATCGCCGAGCCACCCTCGGCAACCGAGGCGGGAATCCCAGTCCGGGCAAACATGATCGCCGAAGCCGCTCCGTGAGGCATGCCTTTGATGCACCGTATCGGGACCGTCTTGCGGAGACGCCGAGTTGGGGGACAGTTCCGCTCTGCAGCCGCGCAGGTGGTCAAACTTCCCCTGCGTGGCAGTGTTGATGCACCGGTGTGCCGGAGGGTGTTGGACCAGACCCGTCGAACAGCTACCGGTTTTGTTCTCGCCACGCCTTCGAGCCCGCCGACGCGGCAACCTTCAGCTGCTGCATCCGTCTGCGTGCCGTCTCGGACGGAGACTCGTCTCGTTGATCGATCCAGTTCTTTGCCGCTTGAGCGAGCGCGATCGCCGACATTGCCGCCCCGCTAAGCCACACGACCCCGCCAACACCCAACAGGACCACCCCTGCGCCCAGCAGGGATCGGTTGAGTTCGAGGGTGCGCGGAGGGGTGGAGTTGCTCATGATCGCTCCTTCTAGGACCGGTCGCTGCCCGGGACGGGCAGCGTCACAGCAATCGTCGCATCGCCGCGGCGCGCCTGCCACCTGCCGTCGACTCGCCCGCCCGTCGTGGGCGGTGGGACCCCACGATCGGACCCAACACCGGTCGCAGCGCCGGCGCCGGCCGCCTGACCCCGCCGCGGCCGGCTGCTGGTCTATTACGGACGGGAGCCGGCACCGCAGACGAGGCCCCTAGTCAACTCGGCCTGCGTGATTCACCGAGACATCCCAAACCGCTGAGGTTCAACGGGTCCGCGAGGCGACCGCTTTGGACGTCTCGCCCCAGTAGCCGTCCAGCAGTCGAGACCGTCTTTCGGTCCTCTGGCCGTGACATGTTCCGAGGCGGACCGTCCCGCGGTGCACCTGGAATGTTTGGATCTCCGCCTCGAAGGTGGCATCGTGCGGCGCCCGCGTTGGCTGCTGAGGGTGCCGCCGGAGATCCGGCGGCACCCCGGCGACGTCCACATGTAGCCGTCCGAGCACGCGAACCCGAAGCATGATGGCCCACCGTGGTAGACAGCAGGGCGTCGGGACGGGCTGATCTTGCGCCTCGCGCGTGCCCTAGCGCAGCGCCGTGATGGCTGGCCGCCGGCGCACTCGGCAACGCACGGGAGCGCCGGGTCGCAGGGTGATGTCGGTGGATAACGGGATGTCGACCGGCTCCGAGGTGACCGTGAAGCGGGCGAGCAGCGTTGTCACCGCGACGACCGCCTCCGTCATTGCGAAGTGTGCGCCGATGCAACCACGAAGCCCGCCCGCGAAAGGGAAGTAGGCGTACCGTGGCCGGCCGGCCTCCACGCTGGGCTCGAAACGGCCTAGATCGAACCGCTGGGGATCCGGCCAGAGATCCGTACGCCGATGCGTCACCCACGGACACAGCAGCAGGAGCGAGCCCGACGGGATGCGGTGTCCGCCGATGGTGACCTCAGTCTCGGCGACCCGACCGAGCGCGTACGCCGGCGGATAAAGCCGCATCGCTTCCTTCACCGCCATGCTGGTCACCGCGAGTGCGCCGATATCGCCGGCGTGCGGCGACCGGTCGGCCAGCACATCGGCGATCTCGCGCTGCACCGCTGCCTGCGCGTCGTGATGCCGTCCCAGCAGGTCGATCGTGAATGTGAGCGCGGTGGAGGTCGTCTCGTGGCCCGCAAGCAGGAAGATCAGCACCTGGTCACGGATCTCCTGCAGGCTCAGGCGTGCGCCGGTCTCGGGGTCGCGGGCGGCGAGCAGCAGTGAGATCAGGTCCTGCCCAGGCGCCGTCGCGCGAGTGCGGCGGTCGATGACGGCGTCGACCACCTCGTACAGGGTCCGCTGAGCTGCGGCGGCGCGGCGCTGGGCGGGGACCGGCCAACTCCGTGGCAGCCGTAGTGGGGTTATCCCGCGGCGACGCACGTGCTCGTTGAGAACCGGGAACGTTGCGCGGATCACGGGGACGGCGGCGTCGACGTCGGCACCGAAGAGCACCCGGCCGACCGTGCGCAGGGCGTAGTCGACCATCCCCGCGCCGACGTCGATGGGCGCTTCTGAGGCGGCGGCCGCGTCCCACCGGTCGGCCAGACGCCGCGCTTCTTCGGCCATCACGTCGACGTAGCCGGCGATTCGCCGATGGCTGAACAACGGTGCGACCGTGCGGCGCTGCTGGCGCCAGTGTCGGCCACCGCTGGTGAGCAGACCGTTGCCGAGATACGCGGCGATCTCGTCGTAGAAGGGGGTGTTCTTGGAATAGCCGTCCGGATCGCCGGCGAGCACCTGCTCGACGCCGTCGGGATGGCTCACGAGATAGACCACCCGGCGCAGTCCTGGGATCCCCAAGGTGAGACGTACGACGTCGCCGTACTCGGCCACCAGCTGCTCGTAGGTCCCGAGCTGGTCCCGGCTCAGGCGCCCGATCAACCGCAGTGAACCCTGCGGCCCCGGCACCGCCCGGTTCACTGCGTGGCCCGAGCAGCGGGCATGAGCCAGACACCCGTCGGAAGGTCGGCACCCTGACCGTCCAGGCACGGCGCCGGCCCGTAGGCCCGCGCGCCGTGCCCGTCGAAGTCGCAGTCGTGTCTCATGCCACCACCGTGCCGTGCGCATCTCGGAAGTCGGAAGCCGGGTCGGCCGCGCCGCGGTTGACATCGTTGCGGATCGCTGCGAACCATTCCACCCTCGATTGCACCGCGGCCCCTTCGGTGATCAACATGAAAGTGATCAACCCCGTCAGGTGGGGCAGATCAAGAAGCTCACCACTGCCTCGGCGTGTCGGAGGGCAGGCCAGCCCTCAAGATCGGCCGCCGCGGGGTGGGCCAGAACAAGCTGTCACCGGGGCCAAATCAGATTGTCAAATCGCCATGTCGTGATGCGGAGAGGTGCAAGTCCAGAACCGGCTGACGATCAGCCGAAATCGACTGATCTAGAACCCCCCCGTCCCGCGGGGCAAATGAACTTGACACACGCACTCTGCAGACGAGGCCTCCAGAATCGTGACCGAACTGTCTGCGGTGCAGAGAGGCATGCTGACCTTCGAACTCGACCCGCTTGGCATGGCGATCTGACGGCGAAGGCAGGCGAGCACTGGGAGAACGCGACATGCCGCACTGAAGCAGCGACCGGAGAGCGATTCTTGTCGGGTCGCCGGCTCACCGGAGGCACGAGCCGCAGCGATCTCTGCTGACTCGCCGGCCGGCATTCCGACAGGACGCCAGGCAGAGGCAGTTCCGAGCGCCGGCTCGGTTACGAGTCGCGAAGCGTCGACAGGGGCCCCGGTGTGGCGCGATTCTGCTGGAGTAGAAAGGCAGCTACGCTTTCGATGTCGAGACCGAACTCCGCCGCGAAGGGCACCGCCCACTCCACTCACTGGCCGCCTGAGCAGAGACAACTGACGAGGACGGGGCCAGATTCGCGCCGCTGCTTCGGGGACCCCTGGTCAGGCGCGGGATGCCCCCAGCGCTGGGGCATCGCCGGCCCAGCCTGACCCGGCCACCGGTGAGGCGGTACACGGCACGATGCACGACCAGGCAGGCGGATGAACCAAATTCGATCCCCATCAGGCCAGGTTTCGGGACGGCACGCGGTGGGCCGGTGCGGCGGGCGGCGACGAGTTAGCTGAGCGTTGGGGAACCCGCCCGCTGGGGTTCGTTGGCAGCTTTGGCTTGTGCCCGGGCCGAGGTCAGGGCCCAGATGATGAGAAGGTCGACAGCGATCACCAGGATGGCCCAGAACGGTGAGTAGGGCAGCCAGGTGAAGTTGATCAGAGCCGATATCGCGGCGACGACGATGCCGGCGACCTGCGCCCACCCTTGACCGAGGAGCAGGCAGATGCCGATCGCCACCAACGCCAGCCCGATCAGCAGATGGATCCAACCCCACGCCGTCAGGTCGAAGGTGTAGATGTAGTTCGGTGCCACCACTAGGTACTGGTCCCGCACGATGGCGGCGAGTGCCTCGATCGATTGGAACCCGCCACCGACGATCAACAGCACACCGGCGACGAAACTGGTAGTCGACGCCAACGAGGGCGACATCTGATGATCACTTGTGGCCATGGCCCCTACGCTCCCACGACTCGGCACCTCTCAATCAGCTCTGGGTGTCGTGTCGGACGGGAATCCGAGGATTTCGCCCTGGCCGTAGATTTGGGCGAGCTTGCACCCGGCTTGGCGACCTGTCGGGGCAGGCTGTGGCGGCTCCGGCTCACGGGCGAGGGGTGCCCGGGAGGGTCCCAGCCGAGGCTCCGGTGATGCGCCCGGGGGGAGGTCCGTGCCAGACTGGCGCTGCCAGGCCGGAGCTGCGACTTAAGTATCGGGGCCGGTACCAAGACTCTCTACAGGAAGGTAGCTTCCGCGATGCCGGATACTCCCGTGCTCGACACGCTCGCCGAAATCACCGCCGTGTCAGTGAATCGCGGCAGCTTGGAGGCCCGCGAGCACATGCTTTCCCGCTTGGCCGCGCTCGTTGCTGTTGATGCGCCGGCGGCGTCGTACCTGTTGAACCTCGGTACAGCGGTTGAGATGGGGATGACCTTGGAAGACGTCCAGGGAGTGCTGGTCGCGGTGGCCCCCATCGTCGGGACGCCCCGGGTCGTGTCGGCGGCCGGAAGGATCACGACGGCGCTCGGTCTCGTGATCGAGATAGCCGAAGCCGAACTGGCGGCCGAACTGGCCGACGAGGAAGCCTAGCCCGCGCCTGGTCCACCCCACGTGCCACTCCCGCCCATCGGGCCGCCTCGCCACCACCGACTTGGGCCGTCCGCTTGACCGCAGACCAGGTGGAAGGAGCGACTGTGGTTCGACCCGGCGGACATGAGAACGAGCGGGCAGTGCCGAGCTTGTCGACCGTGCCGATATGGTTGAGTCCGACCGTTGATCGGTGACGATCCCGTCAACAGACGTTGAACTCGACCCTGAGGGGTTCCCTCCTCTGCTGATTCGCGACATGCTGAACGTGGGTCCGTCGGTCCCCGGCAGCTCGTGTTTGGTCACTCGGCCCGTGGTCGCCGTACGGTGGCCGCTGAGTTCTTGAGGTATCTCCAGGCAGGTGCGGGCGGAGAACAGTGAAAGGTTTGACTGTGGTGTTTCGAGGTCGTCGGCGAGAGGAAGCCGCAGCGCGGACCCGCTATCAGATGCGCGAAAAGTTGATGTCGATCGGGGATGACTACTGGATCGAAGACCAGTCCGGGGCACGCGCGTTCAAGGTTGACGGCAAGGCGGTCCGGGTGCGCGACACGTTTGTGCTGCGCGACGCGTCCGGTGCTGAAGTCGCAAAGATCCAGGAACGCAAGCTCCGGGTGCGTGATTCGATGAAGATCGATCGTCCCGGCGGAGACGTGATGGTTCACAAGGCATTGATCGGCATCCGGGACCGCTTCAAGATCGACGTCGACGGCGGCGACGACATGAGTGCGCACGGCAACCTGGTGGACCACGAGTACGAGATCGAGCGCAATGGGGACCAGGTCGCAGAGGTGTCGAAGAAATGGTTCCGGGTCCGAGACACCTATGGTGTCGAGATTGAACCAGGTCAAGACAACGCGTTGATTTTGGCGATCACGGTCTGCATCGACGCGTTGACACGTGACTGACCGCGCTCGGCGGCCTCGGAGGTTGGATTGTGACCTGCCAGCGGAAAAGGCTGGCTACACGGCAGCAACCGACAGCGCGAGGCCGGCCTCGACAGCGGAGAGCCGTGCTCGATAGGTCGCCAACCCGGACTTGCCCAGGACCGGCGCATAGGCGACTGGCTCGAGCTCGAAGTAGTCGACGTCGCCGTCGAACTGGAACCTGATCATCCAGTCGACCAGCTTGCCCGCCGGCACCTGCGCTGCCGCAGCGTCCCCGGGATGGAGTTCGAGCAGGCGACGGCAGGCATCACCGATTATGCCGCTGGAGTCGTCGGCCCTGGCGATAACCTTGATCGCGCTGGAGAGCGCCTTGTGGGTGACGGCGTACACCGCAGCCGGATCCGTCGTCGGAATCGCCGCCTCCAAGTCGTCGACGGGCTGGTGCATCTGCCGACCGTGCGCGTTCGACGCGCTCCACCGGGACAGGTCCGCCCCAGTCCGGATCAGCGGGAGGACAGCGTCGGCGAGCGTGGTCACGATCCGATTCTCTGCCAGCTGCTTGCTGACACAATCTCTCCCATGCACGACAGGTCACAAGCGGACCGGATCGCGGCTGGGCAATGCGACGCGCTGATGGTCCCACCAATCCTGGCTCACGAACATGCCTGCCGAGGGGCGCTGAGGCCTCATCGTCGATGTCGAGCAGGGTCGTCATCACCGCCTGTACGGACTACTGCAGGGCCACTGGGACCTCGAGCCGACCCCCGAAAGTGGCAGCGGCCAGAGCAACGGGGGCTGCGACGGATCGACGGGCCGAGTGCCTCGCTCGCCAGCTCACCACAGCGGAGAGAATCAGGCTTGCCGCCAAGATGACCGTCGCAGCGTTCAACAGGTTGGTCATCAGCGTCAGCGCCAGCGGCTGTGCTGACGGGATCAGCGCAACCAAGATTGACACCGTTGCCGCGGCGGCCAACGCCGCAGCGAGGACAGCGAGGACGACAGCGGCCGACCGCACCCGCGATCCGGATAGCCGGTCGGCAGTGGATCGTGAAGGTCACATGACGTCGGCTCTGCGGCACCGAGCCGCGCCGTAAGCGCTGTCGTCCGCTGGCGCATGTAGTTGAGCACTCCACGAGAGACCCTGAGCAAACCGAGTTGAGCCCCTCGCGTGTGCGCGTGAGACGGACGGCGAATCGCGACGTGCCGACCGCGAGGTGTCAGGTTGCCTCTGCACTCGAGCCCGAACCGCATGGAGCGACCGCCGTAAAGCGTTGAGCCTCGGCCCGTTGAGGAGCATGCGATGGCAGACTCTGATTTTGATCGCACAGGTGGAACCTGGACTGCCGACTGGATCGGACCGCACAAGGAGAAAATTGACCGAACTCGCGTGCCGGGGCTGCGTGTGGCGGCCAGTCCGTCGGCTGTCGCGGGACTCGCGGTGAGAAGGCGTCTTGAGCGGTATCGCCAGATCGGCGATGTCTTGACCCGGCACGGCTTGGACTTTCTGATCGGCGTCACGGGCCTCGGCCGTTGGATCCGATCATCGCAGGCAGTGGGCGGCGTCCGGGGGCGCCGCTCACCGTATACGACGCCCGAACGCCTCCGGATGGCGCTTGAAGAGCTCGGCCCGACGTTCATCAAACTCGGACAGCTTTTCTCGACCCGATCTGACATCTTGCCCCCTGACTATTTGCACGAACTGGCCAAGCTGCAAGACGCGGCTCCACCGGTGCCGGCCGCGACCATCCGCGCATTGGTGGAGGAGGAGCTGGGCGCCGGCCCGGACGAAATCTTCGCGAGTTTCGACACCGAACCGCTGGCCAGCGCCTCCATCGGGCAGACCCATCGCGCGACCCTGCACGACGGCACGTCGGTAGTGGTCAAGGTTCGCCGGCCCAACATTCACGCCGTGATCGAGACCGACCTCGACATATTGCAGGATCTTGCCAACCGGGCGAGCCGGCGATGGTTGGCGGCCGCGAACTACAACCTGCGGGGGCTGGTGTCGGAGTTCGCGGTGTCACTGCGCCGAGAACTTGATTACGTTTTGGAAGGGCGGAACGCCGAACGATTCGCTGCCAACTTCGCGGCCAACAGCGAGGTCCACATTCCTCAAGTGTTCTGGCCCACCTCCACGTCGAAAATTTTGACCCTGGAACGCATCACCGGCATCAAGGTCGACGATGTCGAGGAGCTCGATCGAGCCCGAGTTGATCGGGGGGCCCTAGCGACCAAGGCCGCCGGTGTGGCGGTGAGCATGGTCTTCGAGCACGGGTTCTTTCACGCCGACCCGCACCCCGGCAACCTGTTTATTGAGCCGGACTCGCGCATCGGGCTCATCGACTTCGGGATGGTAGGCGAGGTCGACGACGCGCTCCGGCGCCAACTGGGCACCCTGCTGGCCGCCCTGACCAGCCACGATGTCGAGCGGTTGGCCACCGCTCTACATGAGCTGTCGGTCGTCAAACACCCCACCGACCGTGAGCAGCTTCGAGTAGACCTGGTGGCCTTCGTCGGCCTCTACCGCGGCCGCCGGCTCGGCGAGGTGAATGTCGCTGCCCTGGTGTCACAACTGCTAGCACTCCTGCGTAAGCACCGCCTGCAACTGCCATCAGAGATGGCCGCCGTCCTCAAGGTCTTCTTGATGGTCGAAGGCATGGGCGTTCGGCTGGACCCCGACTTCAACCTGGGAGCGTTCCTGGGGCCGTACGCGCAGCGGCTGATGGTGGACCGGTACTCGCCCGAGGCGCTGGTCAAGCAGCTGCTGGCTTCCGGTCAAGACGCCGCCTCTCTGGCGGTCGACCTGCCGGACAAGCTGCGCCGGCTGCTCGACCTGCTCGACGCCTCGGGCGTCGTCGTGCAACTGCAGGGCAAGGACCTCGAGCCCCTCGTTGGCAGGCTGGAGCGCGTCGGTGACCGGCTCGTGGCCGGCATCGTCGTGGCCGCCTTCATCCGGGCCGTCGGCGAGCTGGCTTCCGCAGACAAGGAACGCTGGGGCCGCTGGGAAGGGCCATTGATGGGCATCGGGCTCGGGATGTCCGGCGCACTCGGCATCTACCTTGGCTGGACAGCGCGTCGGCTCAAGCGCCGATCCTGACCGGACTCGGCCGCGCCGACGCCGGCGGACAGCTCTTGCCTGCTCGTCGATGGCCGCCGGAGGGTCGCAGTAGGTCTTGATTGTGCCCTGGACGGGTCCGGAGTGGACGAGCGGGAGCTGATGAGCGAGGCGAGGTTGAGTGGTCGGACGGCCTTGGTCCAGGTGGGCCAGCGACGGTCGAGACGCAGGTCGGCGACGTGGACGGTGGCTGCCTGCAGGCAGGCTTCGAGACAGGGTCCTTGGTTCAGGTGGTATCGCAGGGCGTCGGCCTCGAGAACGGCTTCGGAGGTGGCTGCGGCCGAGGTCTTGATGCCGCTGCCGACTAGGGTGAGGCCCGCCCCGGTGGCGTTGGGAACGGCGTGCAACGAGAGCGACGTCAGGATTTGAATCGCCGCGCCGCCCGTGTGGTCACCCAGCAGCACAGCGGACATGCGTCCGGCCAGGTCGCCGAGCTCGTTGGCAATGCGCGGTGAGCGAACTGCGGTGACGGTCATGACTCCACCACGTTGTAGGCGACGGTGGTCATCCAGGCGAGGGCCGACTGGTTCGGCGGCGAGAAGCTGACGGCTCGCTGCCAGATGGTGGTGTAGACGAGACACATGGCATCCTCGGCGTGGGCGGTCGACCTCGTCCGGCGACGGAGGAGGTGATAGATCCAGGGGCTCGTCAGCTGGTAGAGCCGGGCGAAGGCCGCCTCGTCATGACGCCCGGACGCGACCAACAGCTCACTGAGCAGCCTGCTGCTGCCGAATGCGCCTTCCCGGCAACCCTCGGCCTCGACCTGGCCAGCCGATGAGGTGGCCGCGACGCTAGCGGTCATGATCGAACCCGCTGCCGATGCTGGTGGCACCAACGAGGTGGGGAAGCGCGACGAGGTCGACGTCGGGCAGGCCGCGGCCGCCGATGATGCGTTCGGCGATCAAGCGCAGCTTCTGGTTGAGGGCGGAGGAGGAGAGCCTGATGATGGCGAAGGCCTGGTCGGCGCTGATGCGGTACCGCTCCATAAGGATGCCCTGGGCTTGACCGATGATTCCCCGAGAGTCAGCGGCCCTGAGAAGCTGCTCACGTTCCACGGCCGCGGTGATCGTGATGGAGGCCTGCTGAGCGAACTCGAGACCTGGGGCCAGCGAGTCCGTCCGGAAGAAGGACGGGCGCTGGGAGTAGAGGGTCACGGCACCGAACGGGTCACCGTCGGCTAACGCCAGCGACAGAACCGAGCGAAAGCCCAAGTCAGCGGCTTGCGGAGCCCAGAATCGCCACCGGCTGTCGAACCGGAGTTCGGCTGAGATGACCGGCTGCCGCCCTGTGATGGCGTGGAAACCGGGCCCTTGGTGATGATCGACCTGCAGGGCGTCCGCCCGTCTCGCCTGAGCCCCGGACGCGGCAGTCGGCGCGGCAGTCGAGGCGGCACCGCCATCAGTGGCCAACAAAATACCGGCCCCGTCCGCGCCGAACCTCCGCCGCGCGAGGCTCACGACGATGTCGAGGGTTCTGGCGACGCTCGTCGGGGCTAACGGGTCCCGCGCCCAGCGGACGGGGCCGGCGGCCCATGGCGCGGCGGGGCGGGGGGGAACGTCAACCGGACCGGATTCGATGTCGGAACGGACCATAGCTTCGGTCGTCATGGGTGCTCCCTGACTCAGGGGTGGATGACTGCTGAACACTCGCAGTATAGGGTCAAACCTATGCAGTTTCGCAACTTGGTGCATAAGTTTGGTACTTCAGGTCTTCGCGGTGCGGCGGACCGGCTCGCCGTTCCCCGCCATTGCAGCGCAGGCTCGAGAACATGACCGACCTGGACAGCGCGAGCGAGGACGCGCCCCGAGAGGGCGGCGCGGCTACGCACGAGGCCGACGGCGAGGAGCTAACGATTCAGCAGGCCTCCGAGCTTTTGGAAGTGCCGGCACCAACCCTTCGTTCGTGGGAACGGCGCTACGGGGTGCCGCTCGCCGGCCGCAGCAGCGGCGGGCACCGTCGCTACGCCCGCGTCCAGCTCGACCAGCTCCGTCGGATGCGCGATCTGATCGCCCGAGGTCGGCGCCCAGTCGAGGCGGCCGCGCTCGTCAAGGCCGGCCACCCGACCTCACCCGGACCACTGGTCGAGGCGTTCCTGCAGGCCGCTCGCGAGCTGGCCCCGGGCAGCATCGCTCGGACTCTGGACGCCGCCCGCGAGACGCTCGGACTCGACCGCACCGTCGATGAGGTGCTGTTGCCGGCCATGCGCGAGATCGGTGAAGGGTGGCACGCGGGCCGGATCGACGTCTCCCACGAGCACCTCGCGACCAACGCGACCCAAGCCTGGCTGGCCGCCCTCCGCCCGACGGGACCCCCGCGGCCGCAGTCACCGATCATCCTCAGCTGCGGACCGCTTGACCACCACACGCTCGGACTGGAGGCGATCGGCGCCCTCCTTCGCCAGCGCCACTGGGACTGCCGCATGTTGGGCGCGCGCACCCCGACGGAGTCCCTGGCCCGCGCCGTTGCCGAGACTGACGCCGTTGCGGTCGTTCTGGTCTGTCACGTCGCCGCCGCACGCCCGGCGGCAATCGAGACCCTGAGCTCTCCCAAGCTGCGCCAGCGGCACCTGTTCTACGCCGGCGGCGCCTTCGGGTCACCCCGAGCCCGACACGGTGTGCCCGGGCACTATCTAGGTACGAACATCGCCCAGGCCACGGAACTGATTACGGCCACCCTCACCTCGGCGTCGTCGCGATGAGCTGGCTGGCCGTCCCGCGCCCCAGCCGACCCCGTTCGAGCGGAACGGTCCAACTGTTCACCAGAAACGTCTGCGAACGAGCGGTGTCGCCGTTCCGGTGGCGTCACCGGCTCGGGCGGGTCGGCATAGCGCGCCATCGTGCGGTCCCGGTGCCGCTGGCCCAGGTAGACGCGGTGTTCGTCGCCTGCCGTTGCTGCAGCGGGTCGGGGAAGCCGACGACTCGGCGGTCAACTCCGTGCAGGAGTACTTCGACGTCCTGGTCGGGTGGGTCGTTGGACCAAAGGCCGAAGACGCCACCACGAGGGTGAGCCCCGCGGCCAGCTGTCGGCCACCGGGGACGATCTGCATCCTGACCGCTTCGAAGGTCGCGGGCCAGGCGGAAGGCGAAACCAGACTTCACCAGATACAGCAGCGCCAGGGCCACGACCAGGCTGGGCAACGTGGTCAGCCACACGGCCCGGCTCGTCAGCCAGACGACCTCGTACGGCTGACGCGTCTGCAGCAGCAGCGGCTGGCCCGACGACGTCCGCAACCCCACGCTGACATCCAAGAACTGGCCGCGCGACCACTGCCCAAACGGGTGGGATCGGTGCCATCCTCACCGCGGGCCACGGCGACACCGGTCCGCAGGGCGTCCAGCTCCTCGGCCGACAGCTCCACCCGCTCCCCGACCAGCCCGGCCTCCGTGGCTTAGACCACCCATCCGGCCTCGTCGGCGATCAGCACCTGGGTGATCGGAGCGACGAGCACCCGCTCGCGGACGACACGGTCGAACCCCCGATCGGTGTCGACGCGCACCAATGGGGGGGAAGAGCGGGCTGCACCACCCGGGTGGCCAGCAGTGCGGTGGTTACCTCGGCGTCACGCACAGCCTCCCGGAGGGCGGCGTGCCGCTGAGCCAACGTCAGGCCCACTCCGCAGAGTACGAAGGCGCCCAGACCCGCAAGCATGAACAGAACCACCAACCGACCAACCGACCGATCGAGCCATGCGCAAAGGATCCACGCCCATCATCACGCTGACGGCGAGCGGGTGTCACACCCCGATGGTCGTAGGACCACTGGACCGCCAAATCAGTAAGCATTGGCTCCCCTGAGGTCGCGAGCCGGTCGGCGACCAGGTTTATGTTGTAAACTGGGGTCACTGCCGATCGCAGTCGGCCTGGGGTCGGGGACGCCGCAAAGCACGCCGCGAACCTGCCGAGCAACCATGCTGCCGCCCAGGAAGCTCCTGTATCCGCCTGATGATTGGCTCCCTTTGTCCGTGCTCACTTCCGCGTCGTCCGTGCCGCTGGATCCAAGCCCACCCGGCACATCGACCACGAATTCGCCTCGTGTGCCGTCCGGTCGGCCCGGCAGCAGCTTCACAGCGCTGGCCCGCACCGTCCAAGACCTCGGGCTGATGCGTCGCCGGTACGGCTACTACTGGACGAAACTGATCGCCGCGGTGGTGCTGCTTGCCGCCTGGGTGCTGGCCTTCATCTGGATCGGGGACAGCTGGTGGCAACTTGTCTCCGCCGCGCTGCTCGCGATCGTGATGACCCAGATCGCGTTTCTGGGTCACGATGCGGCGCACCGTCAAATGTTCAAGTCCGGCGTCTGGAACGAATGGGTGAGCCTTATCCTGGCCAACCTGTTCGTCGGCATCAGCTACGGCTGGTGGCAGAGTAAGCACAGCCGCCATCACGCCAACCCCAACAAGGACGGCGCCGACCCCGACATCGCCCTCCCGGCGATCGCCTTCACCCCGGAGCGGGCCACCCGGCACCGCAGCCGGGTGATGCGGTGGCTGGTCGGCCACCAGGGCTGGTACTTCTTCCCGATCCTTCTCCTCGAGGGCCTCTCGCTGCACGCCGACGGTATTCGCCGCGTTCTCGGCCGCCACAAGATCGAGCGTCGCTGGGTAGAAGTGACCCTCTTGACCGTCCGGCTCGGTGGACTCGCCGCTTTGGTGTTTTTGGTGTTGCCGCCGGAGAAGGCGGTCGCCTTCTTCGCTGTGCAGCTGGCTTTCTTCGGGCTCTACATGGGCGCCAGCTTCGCGCCGAACCACATCGGCATGCCGCTGGTGTCGCCGAGGTTGAAGCTGGACTTCCTCCGCCGCCAGGTCTTGATGAGCCGCAACATCAGCGGCGGCCGATGGATGTCGACCTTCATGGGCGGGCTGAACCATCAAATCGAACACCATCTGTTCCCGTCCATGGCCCGACCCCATCTCCGCAAGGTCCAACCCCTGGTCGCCGCATACTGCGCCGCGGAGGGCGTCCCCTACACCCGCACCAGCCTCTGGTCGGCGTACGGCACCGTGATCCGCTACCTCAACACCGTCGGACTCCGCGGCAAAGACCCCTTCCTCTGCCCCCTCGTCGCCCAACGCCGAGCCATCTCGGCGTCACCAGACGTCACCATTCCGGGAGTGAACACTTGACGCGAGACACCGCCGTCCGGCTCAGCGCCTGCTTTCCGGTCGAACCGCGGCGCTTCGACTCTGAACACACCACCTTGAGAGAGGCCAGCCTGTGATTCTGTTCTTCGGTACTCGGACCCGGGTGCGCGTCCTCGGCACGGGCTCGTTCCCGTGCCCATACTGCCTCGCACCGCGCACCTACCAGCGACTGGCCACGCGCACCTGGTTCCACCTGTTTTGGATCCCGATCGTGCCCCTCGGGCAAGCCCAAGAAGAAGTGCAGTGCACCGTCTGCGGCGGCCAGTGGGAACCGGCCCTGGTCGACAGCTCGCAACTCCGCTGAGGCTCCGTTGAAGCAACCCAAGGCCGACACCTCGAATCAGCACCGCATCAAGCGGCACGCACTGCGTATGCACCCAGGACCGGATCGGGCACTGACTTCTGCGAGGCTCGTGTTGTTCGGCATAACCGATAGCGATTGACCGCCGGCGGCCATTCGGCCCCCGGCACTACCAAAGGAGCTCCATGACTGAACCCACCGTTGCACCCGCCACTACAACGTCGACCGAGCCGGAGTTCAAGCCGTACGAGGTGCCGGCGGCTGGTGATCAACCCGCCAACGCGGCCGACGACGCTGCGCCGGCCGAGCCCGACAACACCACTCCCGACGACACCACAACGGGACCGCCGGCGGCCGCGCCTCCAGCCGCGCAATCGAGCCTGGCGGCGCCCCGCGGCTTGAGCTACGCCGTCGACATCGTCTTCTGCATCGACGTGACCGGCAGCATGAACCCGATCATCGACGCGGTCAAGGCGAACGCGCTCGGCTTCTACGACGACGTCCAAGCGAACCTGACCGAGAAGGGCAAGAACGTCGAACAGCTCCGCGTCCGGCTGATCGCGTTCCGGGACATCGTGGCCGACGGGGACGCCGCGCTCGAGGAGTCGCCGTTCTTCACCCTGCCGGCCGAGCGGAGCGGGTTCTCGGAGTTCGTCAACGGCCTGATCGCCCAGGGCGGCGGCGACGCGCCCGAATCGGGGTTGGAGGCGGTCGCTTTGGCGGTCAACTCCCCGTGGACTTCGACCGGTGACCGGCGGCGTCAGGTGATCGTGGTCTGGACCGACCAGCCGGCGCAGCCGCTGGATCCGTCGGTGGTGCCCGCCGATCTGTCGTCGCGGGTGCCGGCCGACTTCAGCGCCCTGACCGACCTCTGGGAGGACGAGCAGGGTCTGATGGGTTCCAGCTCGAAGCGGCTCATCCTCTTCGCCCCGGACGGACCGGGCTGGAGCGACATCTCCGCCGTCTGGGAGAACGTGGTGCACCACCCGTCCCAAGCCGGCGGCGGTCTGTCGGAGGTCGACTACGGAACGATCATCGACTCCATCGGTAACTCAGTGTGACTGACGCTCAACCAACCACGAAGACCGGCGAACCGACCGTGCCAAGTCGGGTGGCGTCGCACCCGGCCACCGCTGGCCCGACCGTCTCGTTCGGGTTCAACCTGGGCAAGATCCCCGGGCAGGGCGAGGATGCCGACCCGATCCTGCGGGACGGTCCCGACCTCGCTCTGCTCGCCGTCTTCGACGGCATGGGCGGGGCGGGCGGCACCGTGTACGAAACCCCGGATGGTCCGCGCAGCGGCGCCTACCTGGCGTCGCGGATCGCCCGAGACGTGGTCGAGGAGCGGATGCTCGACCTGCTCGTCCCCGACTGGAACCTCAACGGGGCGGCCGCCGCGGAGGACCTCCGTCGGTCGGTGCAGCAGGCTCTGCAGGACCGGCTGGCCGAGCTGCACGCCCCGAAGAGCGGATTGCGTTCCCGCCTGCTGCGAGCCCTGCCGACGACGATGGCGGTGCTGGCGCTGCAGCGGAGCCAACGGTCCGGGTCGAGGTGGCTGTGCCACGTGTTCTGGGCCGGTGATTCCCGGGCGTACGTCTTTGCGCCCGACGGGGCGAGCCAGCTCAGCACCGACGACCTGCGGGACCCGAGCGACGCCATGACCAACCTGCGCCGGGACTCCGTGGTCAGCAACGCCGCATCCGCCGACACCGAGTTCTCCGTCAACTACCGCCGCGTGGAGCTGTGGGCGCCCTTCTTGCTGGTGTGCGCCACCGACGGCTGCTTCGGCTACCTGCCCTCACCGATGCACTTCGAACGGCTCGTGCTCAACGGACTCTGCACCACGCGGGGTGTGGACGGCTGGTCCCGGACCGTGCAAGACGACGTTGCCGCCGTCGCCGGCGACGACGCCGCGATGGCGCTCATCGCTGTTGGCGCGGATATGGACGAATTGAAGGTGCTCTACGGCCCGCGGTTGGCCGAGCTCGACGACCAATTCACCGGCCCGATCGATGAGGTGAGCCGCTCCGTGCAGCAAGCCGAACACGAACTCGCGGCACTGCGTCAACGGCAACTCGACGACACCCAACGTCTCTGGAGCCGCTACCAGCCCGACTACGAGCGCTACCTGCACGCTCGGTCAATCGACAACGAAGCCGAGTTCAGCGACCACCATGCACCCGACCCCGGGCCGACCGAGTCGGCGTCGAACGCCGAGGAGTCGGATCCCGCCGGGTCGGGCGACGTCACCCCGACCGACGTCGAGTCCGGCACCGAAGGCGAAGTGGTGCTGGATGAGAACGGGCCCGGGCCGACTGACGAAGCCGAGCACCGACAGGGGGAAGTCTCGTGAAGGCCGGTG
This sequence comes from uncultured Actinomycetota bacterium, assembly GCA_963791865.1. Lineage (GTDB taxonomy): Bacteria > Actinomycetota > Actinomycetes > Propionibacteriales > Propionibacteriaceae > Microlunatus. The sequence continues at coordinate 96,929 of CAWBUC010000016.1, read as the reverse complement.
ACGTGATCAATGGCTACCTGATCCTCGAAGACTTCAAGGTGGTGGGGGCCGGACTCAGCAAATGGACCTACGCCGAGCGCGGCGGCCGGCAGTTCTTCATCAAAGAGTTCTTGAGCCCCACTTATCCAGACGACGCCGCCCCCGGAAGTGACAAGACCAAGGCCAAGAAGCGGGCCCGGTGCGCCGTCTTCGAGGCTCACCACCGGGGCATGCAGACCGCGCTGGCACCGCTGTCGGCGTACGGTGGGAACCTGATCGTGACGCTGGACTTCTTCCGGTTCGGCGCCAAGTACTACAAGGTGACCGAGAAGGTCGACGCCCAGGACCTCGGGCCAGGCGGGATCGCGAGCCTGGATCTGCGTCAGCGGTTGGTGCTGATGAAGTCGGTCGCGCACAGCCTCAAGATCCTCCACGATCTCCGCATCGTGCACGGCGACCTCAAGCCCAGTAACATCTTGGTCAAGCGGACTGAGCTGGGCTACACCAGCAAGTTGATCGACTTCGACAGCTCCTACATCGCCGGCAACCCGCCGCCGGCCACCGAGATCGTCGGCACCATCAACTACTACTCACCCGAGTTGCTCGGCTACATCCAAGAGGCCGGCGTGCAGCCCGGCGAACTCGGCGTCGCGTCTGACATCTTCGCCCTCGGACTGATCTACACCGAGTTCCTGACTGGGGCCGTGCCGCCGTTCGACGCCGCCCGCTACCACGAGCCGGCCGTCGCCATCCGCCACGGCGAGACGCTCCGGATCCCGCGACGCGGGGTCCTGGCCGAGCTGGCCAACCTGATCGACGCCATGCTGATCGCCGACCCAGCCAAGCGCCCCACCATCGGGCAGATCCACGCCGCCTTGATGAGCATCCGGCCATCGAGCGGAGCCGACCGAACCCACCACCCCGTCGGCCCGCACCGGCACGCCAGCCAGCAGCGTCACAACGGGTCCGGCCAGCGGCTTGCGCGGCAAAGGGCTTCGTACCCCCTCGAGTGCCCCGCCCCGGTCGGCGGCCGCAGCCGGGTCTCCACCGAGCCAACTGGTCGGCAAACTGATCGGCAAGCTGACCAGGCGAACCCCCCGATGAGTGCCCTCTCGTGAGCGCCGTGTGGCGCTGCCGGCTGTGCGAAGGAGTGAACCGCGGCGGCCGCGTCTGCACCACCTGCGGCGCCGAGGTGCCCCGCGGTGAACCGCTGCGAGCCGCCATCCGCACCATCACCCCCAGCGCCTTCCAGCCCGCCACACCGCCGCCCACACCACCGCCGCCCACACCACCGCCGCCCACACCACCGTCGTCATGGCCGGCTCCCCCGTGGGCGGCCCCCCCGCCGGTCCCGCCCAGCATGAGCCGTCGCGAGCTCCGCACCCTGCCCGCGCCCGAGGAAATCCACCCCGTCGACTCCGACGACCCCCTGGATTTCGACAACGCCTTCGACATCCGGCCCCTACCGGGCGGGTGCCTGTTCAGTTTCGGCCCCCGACGGTCGCGCTCCTTCTAGCTCGAACCCCACTGCCCGCGGTGGCAGGGTTGTCTCGCGAGCCGTCGTCGCCCGACCATCATCTGCTGCCGCAGACTTCCTCGCCGTACGGGTCGCGGTGGTCGGGTTCATCACCGCCGGGTTGAATTGGTCGAGCACGATCGCCGCCGTGGGCCGCGATCGCCACGCGCCGCTGTCGCCAGGACGCCTCGAGCCGATCTGCTGATCGCTGGTCAGACGACATCACCTTAGCCCGACCATCGCCTGGACGGTTTCATGCCTGTCGCGAGCAGGCTGCGGGCAGTTCGGGCCGATACCGCCGGGTCGGCCTAGCTCTGCCGCAATTCTGACTCATCCAGACATCGTCAGCGCAAGATCTGAACCCCCGACGCAGGTGGCGGGCTCGAATGAGAGTTGTCGCCTTGGCACGGCGCAGTAGAGCAGGTGTGGCGCAAGCCGTCTGTCCTGCGGAAGGGCGACCGTGTCGCAGGCGGACCCTTTGAGCGGCCAAGGCGGCTCGACCGGTTACCGACGCTGCCGGGGCCAGACGCTGGTTGAACTGCACGCTTCTAGTGCGCGGGGCATCAGAAGGGCCAACTCCTAGACCGCCGCCGCATGACCGCGAACGTCACCGCGGACGCCTTGAGTCCGGCCGCCAACACCGCGCCAGACGCCGGCAGCACGGCGGCCGCCGCCAGCCACGGCCAGCGGCCATGCGTATCCGGCCACCGCCTCGAGCCACTTGCCATACCAGCACCTTCTCAACACCGCCACTACGGGCACAACCGGGCAGCGCGAAGTTGGTGGAGCTGCACGTCGCGCAAGCGAACCGTCAAGCGGGATATTGACAGCACGAGACCACCGCAGTGCCGATGGTGCGCAGTCAGGTGGTGGGCGCCACGGCGATGGCGTCGATAGAGATCAGCAGACCCGGCAGCAACCGCACGTTGGCGGGCGCCGACCGCGCCGGAGCGGGGTCAGGCATGTACCGCGCGTAGACCTCGTCGAGTCGGCTGAAGTCGTCGACGTCGGCATAGAAGATCGTCGGCTTGACGATGTCGCTCATCGACACCCCGGGCCGCCTCGAGAAGTGCCGCAAGGCTGATCAACGCCTGCTCGGTTTGCGCCTCGATGCCTTCCGGAGCAGCGCCGGTGGCCGGGTCTATCCCGGCCATCCCGGAGCAGAAGACCCAACCATTTGCGATGACCGCTTGGCTGTAGGGGCCGAGGGCGGCCGGGGCTCGATCGGTGCTCGAGCGGTGGAGATGGCTTGTCGGGTCATGGTGGTCGTCCCTTTGGCTGGCGAGGCCATGGTGGCGCTCAGGAGGACCGACGGCCCTCTCGGAGCATCCTGGCTAGGGCCGAGGCGTCTACCACCAGGCTGACCTTGTACACGTCGCGAGCCGACCCCATTGCGCGACACCGAGGTCGCCGCAACGGGATCCGTAAGCGACGATCCGCTCTCGCCGTATTGGGGAACCCGCTTCGGGCCTCAGCCCGCGACCGAGACCAGAGTGGACGACCTGGCCGACGCCTCATCGGCCGCCTGCATGTCTGGGTGCGCGGCCTCCTCAAGAATCTGGCCGGCCAGCACCTCAAGCGTCACATCGTGGATCCTAGACACCCGAGTGAGGAGCTCAAAGGCCCGATCCGCTGTCATCTGAAACCGCTCCATGACTACACCGGTCGCTCTGCCGATGGTGGTGTTGGTCGTCATGGCGTCGGTCAGGTGCTTTTGTGTCATGACGCGGCCCAGGGTGTGGGTGGCTTGGATGGCGAACAGCATCGCCGCCTCGACTGTGTCGTCGTTGAAGGCGCCGCGGGTCGAGGAGTACAGGTTTAGTCCGGCGATGAGGCCGGGCTCGTCGAAGAGTTCGATCCCCATCTGCGACACAATGCCTAGCTCGGCGGCCAGCGGGCCGTACTTGGGCCACCGGACATCGACGCTGAGATCGCCCGATCGCGCCTGCCACCGACCCTGGACGGCGTCGACGCAGGGACCCTGCCTGAACTGGTATTGCAGCGCGTCGACCTGGTGCACGACTGGGTGGGATGCCGCGGATGTCTCCATTTTGCCGCGACGATCGGCGAGAGTAATGCCCGCGTACTCGGCGCCTGATACCGCGTCGATCGCCGCCAGGCAAATGAGACCAAGAAGCTCCTCGACATCAACCGGACCGTCCAGGGTGCTCGCGATCATCGCCATCGATCGAGACAAGGGTGACGAACCGTCGTACGACATGGAACTCCTGCGGCGACCTCGGCGTTCACAGAGCCGGTCGCTTGAGCTCCACACCTCACTCTACCGCGTCGGTGCACACGGCATCGCCACACTGCCGCGCCGGTGCCTTTTGTGGCGCGCCGCCGATCCGACCGTGAGTCTGAACGAAGGACGTTTCACAACCCGTCCCTCCTGCGGGCACCGATCATCGCCGTATGCGGATCGGTCTACGGGGGGAGCGTGAAGTCGGCCATGACGTCTGGGCGGCTTCAACCATGTACCCGCCGTTCGCTGTGTTGCAGCCGACCGCTTCCGCGGTTTGGAGGAACAGGGTCGCGCCGTGTCCGGCGATGACATCTCCGACGAACATCGACGAAGTCAGCGCCGCACTGTCATCCGGGAGAGGGTGCCCCGTGTCCATGCCGGGGGGTGGCGTTGCACATCATGCCGCACCCGGTGGGAGCCGGTGGACCGGCACTAACCCGGGCCTCGCCCAGGTGGGACAGTAGCTCGGCCAGTGCGGCGACCCGGGCTTCGTCGGGATCGTGGGCGACGGGGTCGCGGACTCCTGCATCCAGCAGGGCGGAGGCGATCGCGCTGCCCGCACCGCCGGGCCCGACGAGCAGCACCGTGCACCTGCTGGTTGGGCACGTCGTATTGCTGGTAACAGCACCTCAGGGTGTCCAGTGGAGTGGTCCGGCTCGGAGGGGTGGATCGTCGAACGGGCGGGTCCGTGACAGGTGGATCGGACGTGCTTGTGTGCGGGTGGGTGAGGATCGCGGGGTGGTCTGCTGGTCATAGACGAAGCGGCGGGCGGGGTCGCGGAGGACCGCGTAGGCGGTGCGGACGTACTGGAGCGCCGCATCGGAGGTTGCGTCGCGGTGGTGTCGGCGGGGTGCGGGTGACGGGATGGTAGCGGCGCAGCAGCGCTCGGTAGGCGGCGCTGATCTGGGCCTGGGTGGCGTCGCGGGCCAGCCCCAAGATGGCGTACAGGTCGATCGGTTCGGTCGTCATGATCAGGATTGGTCGGTGGTGGCCGTGGTCCCGGCCACGGCCGGGCCTCTCAATGCCCGGGACGCGGACGTACACCTTGACGGTCGCCCATCACGGTCGGCGTCTCGGGACCCTCCACCACCGGGGCCGGCGTTCCGGTCACGATCACGGCGTCGGGCAACCGCTCCGGGACAACCCGACACCGATGTCACCTCGGAAACCTCCTTCACCATCGCGCCGGCGGGTCGGCGCTCGGGCGCTTCCTGCACCGCGAACTCCTGTGGAGCCTCTCGTGCCGGCGCGTACACGGTCACGGGCCGCTTCGCCGGGGCGAGCGGCACTGCGTCCCTCACGGTGACCGCGGTGACGACCACCGCCGGGTTCTTGCGGGACGCTCGCACGGGTAGGCCGATCAAACGTTCTTGCGTCGCGCTGCGGTCTAAGGCCACGAATCGGACGTTCATCATCCGCGTCGACTTCGGCCGCTGGTCATTGCGGACCTATGATCCCGGGCCGTTCCATCTCGCGTTCTATGTGATCGACAACAAGCGCTGCGCGGCCCCCGAGCCTTCCGACCGTTATCTGCCCCTCGTGGTATCAGAACCAGCCGTTCACCAGCGCCGACCCCAGAACCGCGGCGCCCCCTAGGGGCGCGACCGCGGTGAAAGCCGGCAGGACAGGTCTGGTGGCCTGCCTTGCTCCCGGCGCATTGCCGACCGAGTGTGCGGTCCCGCATACCAGGTTCTCCGGACGGGTAGCCGGGTAAGACTGCGCCCGATCAGCCAGGCGTGCGTCGGCATCGGCCTTATTGCTCGCGTGTGGCCTGGTTACCGCCAATGTCCGCCCCGATCGTAATCACTAAGCCGTCGCTGTACTCTCGCCGGGCCTCGTGTTGTCGATCGTCGCCGCCCCGTGCCAGTCCGTCGACAGGAGGTCGGGTGTTCAGCGCCTGGTCTCGTACCTGGTCAGGAGCACGCCGTCGGGAAACCTCCGGGTCTCCACCAGGTTCAGGTTCACCCAGTTGTCCAGGGCCGTGAAGAACGGCGTGCCGCCGCCCACCAGGACCGGGTGGGTGACGATCGCGTACTCGTCGATCAGCCCGGCCCGCATGGCCGCCGCGGCGAGGGTAGCGCCGCTGATGTCCATGGGACCGTCATCCTCAGTCTTGACGGGTGATCTCGGTGACAGCGTCGCCGGTGACCAGGCGGGCGTTCCAGTCGATCGCGCTGGTCGTCGAGGAGAACACCACCTTCGGCATGTCCCGCCAGCGGCGGGCGAACTCGATCTGCGCCGGTGTGGCGCCAGATCGAGGGCCGTTGACCACCGCGCCGAGCGGATCCTGCGTACGGAAGGGAACCGCAACTGACCCGTTCCACAAGCCGTCGGCTCTGCGAACAGCGCGCTCGCCGCACGAGGACCGGTGACCGGGACGACGGGGAAACTGGGACGACGGGGAAACTGAACGTCGACGGTCTATGGTGCTACGGATTCAGAGCGTGGGCTCGGCAGAATCGCGGCCGGAATTGGGAAGTATGTCGTAGCGCCGCAGCGACCGCGCACTGACGTCGTCGACAAATCGGCGCACATCCTCGAACCGCCCGTGGTCTAGGTCGGATCCGCCGTCGTACCACCACTCTCGGGCCCAGTCGATGAGGGCGGACCACTCCGGGAACCTTGACATCCCGGCATGGGCGGCCGCCAACTTGGACACCTGACGTCCGGTCGCCAGCGCCTCCGCAGCGCGGCAGAGTGTGAGTACGGTGTAGGCCTGCGCACCGGTATGCCGCATATCCTCCACCCACCGGGGCCACGCCCGGACATGTTCGAGGATCACCTGGTGGATGAGTCGCCGGTCGATGGCAGGCAGCACGGTTGAGGGTGCAGCGCCGGCGATGGGTCGATCGGCCTGAAGTGCAGCGGCCCAGTTGAGCACGTAGTGCCGAGAGGCCTCGACTTCGTGGAGCGACTCACCGGGCCCGACGATGATCATCGGATGTGATTCATCGGTCCCCGCCACCACAGCCCTGATGGCCTCAACCGATAGGTACTCGACGTCAACGTGACCGTCCCACTCCGGGAAGTCCGTGGCGAGCCGTGCGTGCACCTCGTTCAGTGCCGCTAGCGTGGCGGCCGTCGGATCGGTAGCCATCACCGCGAGCACGTCGAGGTCGCTGCGGCCCGGGGTGAAGTCACCCAGCGCCCACGACCCGTGGGGAGCCAGACTCACCAGCTCGCCTCCTAGGACCTTTACAAGGTCCGCGGCTAGGCGTGCAAGCAATTCTTCTGGATCTGCCATCCAGCGACTGTAGGCCCCGTCCGCTGCGGCTCAGCAGGCGAATCGAGGCCTGCTGGGCGCACGGGCCACACCCGGCGCGTACCGCTCCGCCACAGCTGGGCCCACAAGCATGTCCGAACCGTTTCGGACGAGGAAGGCTCATCGGCACACGTCGACCGGGACAATTAAGGGTGCCCGACCGAGGAGAAGTAGTCCGTCGATACCGCAGCTACCTGGACGCATGCAACCTCCGGGCGTGGGAGGCACTGCAGGGCTATCTCGCCGAAACCGTGGCGATCGATCCGGCGCCGCAAGCCCGTCCGTCCTGCGAGGCACAGGGAGCGCCGATGCCGACCGTCTGGTGAGGTGGCTCGGCCGGCGGAGAGCACCCGATGAGTCCGGTGGTCGTCACCAGTCTGACTCTCACAACGCGACGAAAGGCATGGCGATGACTCAGGACTCCAGCGGCGACAGCGACCGCACCCCGCAATCGGCGCCTGAACCGAACGCGGACCTCGCAACACTGGATCGGTTGGTCGGTACGTGGGACGTGACTGGCGATGCCGAAGGGACAGTCACCTACGAGTGGGCCGACGGCGGCTTCTTCCTCTTCCAGCATGTCGAGCTGGGAGGCACCAAGGGACTCGAGATCATCGGCCACACCCACAAGTACGGAGAGGAGCCGAGTGCCGACATCAGATCGCACTACTACGGCTTCGGCGAAGGGGAGACCCTCGACTACACCTACGAGATCAGGGAGGACACCCTCACGATCTGGATGGGCGAACGGGACTCACCGGCCTTTTACGAAGGTACCTTCGATGCGAGTGGAACGGTTCTGACTGGCGCCTGGCACTATCCGGGCGGCGGAGGTTACTCGACCGTCTCGACCAAAGTGGCGGCCCGGCCGGTCGACGCTTGACGTCCGTCTTGCGTACTCAGGTGCCAGGCAGTCGTCGTGTCACATACTGCGCTCAACCGTCGTCGACTGTGAATCACCCAACCCCTTAGATGATCTTCGGTTCCGCTGATAGCGGAACGCTTGGGACCGTCGCGACGCTCCGCCTTAGCATCTCGCCATGGCTAACCCCACGCTGTTGGCCGAGGTCGCGGCGCTACTCCCGGACCGGGTCGAGCGGCACTACGGCCCCGACCGCCGAGTGGATGCGTTGAGGGCCGCCTGCAGCGCGTTCACGGCTGAATCCGAGGCCGTCGACGCGCAGAACCTGACCGAGCTTCAGTCGGCGGCGCAAGCGGTGTTCCGTCACCTCGAGCTCACCTTGGACCAGAACTTGCAGCCTGAAGAGGAAAGCAGCGGTTGGCCTCCGGCCGACTTGGGCGCTGCCCGGCGATCAGGCGCCGGCGTGGCCGCAGTTCGACGACACCCGGATGGCACCGCAGTGATCGAGCTGATCGAACTCGCGCCGGTGGCGGCGGCCGCCTCCCTGCTTCATGGCGCGTTCGCGCTCGTGCAGCCTGCTGCCCGAGTAGTCCTTGACCTACGCCACAACGGGGGCGGCGACCCGGCGACCGCCATCTTGATCGTCGACTGGTTGGCCGCTGCCGGGCCGCCTCGGCACCTCTTCAACGTCCGTTACCGGGACCGCACCAGGCAATGGTGGACATCCGGCGTGTCGTCGGCTCCACCTCCCGCCGGAACGGTGCAGGCGCTGATCGGGCCGGACACGTATAGCTCAGGGGAGGCCTTGGCCTGGGCGCTCCAACAACAACACCTAGCACAACTTGTCGGGAAGCCCACCCGCGGAGCAGCCGACCACGTTGTCCCCTTGGCGTTGACTCACGATGTTCACGCCCTCATCCCCGAGGCGGCCGTGATCGCACCAGACGGTGGGCCGGCCTGGGAAGGCAACGGCGTTCAGCCGGACGAACCCGCAGGCTCAATGACGCAGAAAATGTGATTTCACAAGCGGACCGTCCATCAGGACCCCAACGATCCCGGCTTGATCGTTTCCTTGATCCCGCCGGTCATCCGTTCTGCCTCTTCGACGATCCTGGCGTATGAGTGTGCCTGCCCAAGATGGACCGTCGCCGTAGGACGACCCCTCAGCGGTCACGCTCTCCAAGCGACGGCCGTGCCGATGAGTCGCGCGCTCCGGGAATGCGCTCCGGAATAGTTAGGTGTGCTTGCGATGGGCCGCTGATAGGGGCCAGAATCCGCCGCCCGTTCAGCCAGCCGCCAACTCGGCTGATGGTCCGTCGATTGCTGCGGCTTGTGGCAGGTCGCTCAAGCTGTCTCCGCCTTGACGAGACTGATGGGTCCAGCGAGCGGCACGTGCCCGGTGAGTCTCCAACCCGTGTCGGTGAGCCAGGCAGTGGCCTCCGCGACGCTGTAGACGTCCCCTTCGTCGAGATGAACCGCGAACTCGCCGGCCATCAGGGCAGCCGCTAGTGGTTCGGTGTGGGTCGGGTCGGTCCAGAAGTCGGCGAGCAGCAGCCGGGCTCCGGGAGGTGCCGCCGCTCGGATGCGTCGGAGGATGGCACGGTTCGTCTCCGGGTTGAAGTAGTGCACGACGTTCGCGAGCAGGAACGCGTCGTAGCCTGCCGGCAGCTCTCCTTCTAAGACGTCCCCGACGCGGACGTCGACTCGGTCGGAGAGTCCGGACGTGTCGACGCGGTCTTCGGCGATCGGGGCGATGTCGGCTAGCTCGAGCACCGTGGCGGTGAGGGCTGGGTCGGCCGCCGCCAAGGCGAGCGCCCACGAACCGGTGCCTCCGCCGATATCCAGCAGCCTGCTTCCAGGTCGCAGGCCCGCGGTGGCCGGGAGGGCGTGGCAGGCGCCCGAGGTGGCGGCTTCGATGCCGGCGGACATGATCGGCACGAGCTCGTCGTCGATGTCGAAGACCTGCCGGTGCGGCCGGCCGCGGCCGAGTGCCCCGGCGAGATCGGCCCAGGCCGGATAGCTCAGCCGGTCCCAGAACCTCAGCAGGGGTCGCAGGTCGGCCGGCGTCGTCCCGGACAGGAAGGTGGCCGCTTCGGAGAGTTGGTGTAGCGGTCGCCGTCCTTGTTCAGAAGGCCGATCGCCACCATGGCGTCGGCGCTGATCCGGGCCGTGCGTCGGGTGAGGCCGGTCCGGGCGGCGAGGCCGTCGAGGTCGACCGGCCCCTCGCCGAGGGCCTCGAACAGGCCGAGCTCGCTGGCCGCGAAGAGGTGCTTGCTGGCCATGAACCCTTGGGCGATCTGCATGATCAGCGCCGGGGTCGGGGTGTCGGGCACGACGTCCGAGGCGGGTGCTGATGGTGGTCGTCATGACCAGCAGCATGCGACGAGTGGTCCAGGCCCGACCATCCCAAGATCTTGGGCACTTTGCGCCAACCGGATCCCAGATTCGTGGGGGTCCCGGACGGAACGGAGGCGCCGTACGCTGCTGGTGTGGCCGGAGCGTTGATGCCGCGGATCCGGAACGACATCGAGCGTCTCGGGTCGGGTCGACTACACCTGGGTCGACTTCGCCGCCGGCGTCGCCGAGGCGCTCTCGTCGGCGATCCCGTTCGACGGCTACTGCCTGCACACGGTCGATCCGGGAACGATCATGTTCACCGGCAGCGTCAACCGCAACGTCGGGTGCTCGGGCTCGTGGCTGGCCCATCACGAGTACGTCGTCGAGGACGTCAACAAGTGGTCGTTTCTCGCCCACAGTGGCCGGATCGCCGGTGCGACCAGCATCGACACCCACGGCCAGCTCTCCCGCAGCACCCGGTTCCAGTCACAGGCGGCGTACGGCTTCGGCGACGAACTGAGGGTTTCCCTCGTCGTCGACGGGATCTACTGGGGCGCGGCGGCCTTCCTCCGGCGCACTGGGCGGCCCTGGTTCACCGAGGCCGACGTCAAGGCGCTGATCGTGCTGGCGCCGGCCATCGCCGCCGGATTGCGTCGGTCGATGCTCGCCCCGGTGGTCTCGGCGGCAGCCGGTCAGCCCGGTCGACTACGGGCCGGGAGTCGTCGTCTTCGACGCGAACGGCCAGCTGGACTCGATCTCGGACGCCGCGGTCCGCTGGATCGCTGTCATGATCGAGGACCCGCCGCCGGACCATCCGAGCGAGTCGAGGATGGTGCAGGCCATCGCCGCGCGCGCCCGGTCGATACCGCCCGGCACCGACCCGCTCGAACTCGCCGCCCGAGCCCGGGTTCGTACGCGGAACGGGATCTGGCTGCTGCATGTACGGCACCCGCCTCAGCGGCGAGGAGTCCGGTCGGACGGCGGTGATCATCCATCCGGCAGCCCCGCAGGACGTCGCGCCCGTGATCGCCCTCTCCTACGGCCTTACCGGCCGCGAATGCCAGGTGGCGATGCAGTGCATCCAAGGCCATGCCACGAGGGAGATCGCGCAGGCCCTCGCGATGTCGCCGCACACGGTGCAAGATCACCTCAAGTCGATCTTCGACAAGACCGGCGTGCGCAGCCGCGGCGAGCTGGTCGGACAGATCTTCCTGGACCACTACGCCACCCGGTGGGAAGCACCGGCACTCACCGCACCAGCCGACCTCCTGGTACGCAGTATCAATACGGCGCTACCACCCACCGAAACTCCTCCTGCGGCTCCTCCCTAGCCCGACGGCGTCGGCCGCACCCGCCGGCGGGCTAGACCAATTCTTCGTCGCCGACGTCAGCGCACACCGATGCGGTGCCCGGGCACCGCATCGGGACTGTGCTACGAACACTGACCTGGACGGAGATGCCAAGTGGCACTACGTGCGTCACGGCACTATTGGACGTCTGAGCAGTATTGATGGCGCTCATCATGGGGACCGGTCGCCCAACGATTTCTGCTATATCACAAAGCCGCGGTGTCATCCCTACTCACCGCGGCATCAGCAGGGCTGACCTGTTTCCGATGGGGCAGTCGGTCGGCGCCCAGGCGTTGTTCATGGAGGCGGCGTCGTACACCTGATAGGGGAATCCGTCGACGATCTCCATGTCACTGCTGACGCGATCCAGGTCGAGGCCGGCCTCGCTGATCTTCCAGCGGTAGACGTCGGTGACGCCGGTGAAGTCGTCGGTCATCGTGCTTGGTCGCCGGCCACCGCGTAGGGGTCTTTCCCGCCGACCTTCCAGGTCCCGTCGTGTTCGTTCTGGTAGGTGACGGTGAACCTGCCGTCATCGAAGGTGTAGACGCCGATCTCTTGTTTGACGATGTCTTGGCGTTTGAGGAACTTCTCGGTCCACTTGCTCAGGCCGGCCTTGTCGAGCTGGTCGGTGACCTGTTGGCGGGTGAGCCGACTGAGCCAGTTGCCGTCGATGGGCGTACCGGCGGCCGCGGTGGTGCCGGTGTCGGCGCGCTGGCGGTCGGCGCTGCGCTCTGTGGCGTGAGCAGCCGGCAAGGGCGAAGGTGGCGGTCGCCGCGAGGACGATTAGCTTGGGTGTTAGCCCCATCGGATCCTCACTGTTTCTTGGCAGGGGTTGTCGGTGAATGGTGCCGGCTCGTCGATCCACCGGTTGCGTACGGTGGCGACGCAGGGTGTGGGCAAGACGTCGTGAGGGCGCGCGGAGGCAATGACGTAGGAGGCTGCGGAGAGGCGGGCGAGGCCGCTTGTGACCGTGGCCTCGGGGCTGTACGGTCCGAACTCGCCCAGGGTGACCAGGGCGGGGACCGCTTCCCTTCGGGGGTGCGGCCAAGGCCGCGTCCGCTCGACCGACCGGCCAGTGGTCACACGCCTTCGGCCAGAAGCCCGTGCCGTACGCGGCGCGGAAGGCCGTGGTCAGCGCGGCCGGGTCGGGGTCGCGCGCGAGGTTGAGGTCGCGGCACAGAATCGTCAGCTGCACCCCGATTGACCCGGTGGCGGCGGGCAGGCAGGGCGGCCGGTAGCCGAGGCACAACGGATCTTCGTACTGAATCAGTTGCGTGATGATCGGGCCCAGTTCCTCGGTTCGCCGGGCGGCTACGGCGTCGAGCATCGACGGGATCGAGCTCACCGCGAACAGCGGTCCGCTGCTTCCGCCGTCGGAGACCAGTTGTCGCAGGGCGCGGGCCATCAGCGCCGGGGTGACGAGCACAGTGGTCTGCGCGCCACGATGATCCACGCTCACGGTGAGCGGGTCGTCCTGGAGGGTCGTGGTCGCCTTGTCGAGCAACGCCACCGGATCCGGGTATTGCTGGCGGCACGAGCGGTCGGCAGCGCAGGCGGCCAGCACCCTCTGCACAACCGACTCGGTTGCCGAGCCGGCGATCTGGCGCGGATCCCATCCTGGCGGATCGGGGGAGTCGAGGATCAGCGTCCGCAGACTGTCGGGGGCTTGGCGCAGCAGCTCGAGCGCGAGGTGCGATCCGTTGCCGTAGGCCGTCACGTTCCACTGTTCGATCCCGAGGGTCTGGCGCAGGGCCTCCAGATCGGCCGCCGCTTCGACGAGGTCGTAGGCGGCGACCGCGACGCCTGACCCGGTCAGTCGGCCATAGGAGCATCGACCGTTGAGCGAGACGACTCGTTACCGGAGGCAAACCTCGAGTCGATAAAGCGTGACGTCACACGGGAGCGTCCGGCGGCGGCGGTGATGTTCCCAGGCTGGGATCGTCTCGCCGTCGCGATGCCGATTCATCCAGCTGCTCATCGGCGTTCCGCGCCGGTGTCGTCGTTGATGGTGGAGTCACTCCAGCGATGCCGGCGTCGTACTCACCCGCATCGGCAGGATCAGAGGGCGGGGCTGGTGACTCATCGGGCATGGCCGCCAACGGCATCCCAACGTCCAATCCCGAGGCCTCCTCGTCGCTGGCGATGCCGCCGCCGCTGCCTTGCTCAGATACCGGGGTGGCGGGACGATCCTCAGCTTTGTCCTTCGCCGTCGCAGCAGCGGCAACGCCGCCCGCTACGGCAGCAGCTGCTGCCCCGACCCCGGCGGCCACCGCGGCCCCGGAGATTCCGGCCTTGCCCTTGTCGCCGCGGGAGCCGGCCGCATCCTGGACGCCCGGCTTGCCGGCCTGCGCACCCTGATCAACCGTTCCCCGCCAGGCCCCGGTGGCAGAGCCCTCGGATTCGATGAACGATTTGAACCGGTCGAGGTCGCCCTCGGCCTGGCTCTCCACCAGGTTCAACTTGTCCCCGAGCTGCTCGAGGATGCCTTCCGGTTCGTACTCCAACGACAGATGCACCGAGGTGCGCTCGCCAAGATCCTGGAACGTCACCGCGCCGGCGTTCGTGGCGCCTTCGATCGCCGCCCAGGCCACCTTGCGGTCAGGGATCTGCTCCACGATCCTGGCCGTCCACTGACGTCGCACACCGACGATCTCGGCGACCCACTCCAGCCGGTCATCGCTGAGCTGGGTGACCTGTTTCACCCCGCTCATGAACTGCGGGAAGTCCTCGAACTGGGTCCACTGGTTGTAGGCCGTGCTCACCGGCACGTCCACCACCACGGTCTTCTCGACTCTGGTCACCACGATGTCTCCTCCTTCAGATCGATCTCTGCCCGGACGGCCCATCCGCTCACACCATGCAACGAATGCCCACACCTCGTGTGAGTGGATGGAGAGGCGGCCGACAGCGGACGGGTAGCTCGGCCAGCTTCACTAACGCATGACTTAAGAGCTTCGCCAACTCTCGGACACCTTCAGGATCTGCTTACCCCGACATTTACGGTGTAAAACGCACAAGTCATTCGTGCGGCGTGAGCACAGATCGGCCCTGCCACCGCGGTCTAGTTCAAGTTTGACGACGAGCATCCTCAAAGGTTGGTCGAGCGCCTAGGTCCTCCTGCCACTGGATCCCGTCATCGGAGGCTCGCTACTTTCCTCGATACCCGTACCTGGGTCCTCGGCGTCATGGTGATCATCGCTCTGGGTGTTCGCCGGAACGGCTCCGCCGGTTCAAGCGGCGACGTGACTGATCTGCTCGCTCCCAGCAGGGGGCGTCTTGCACTGAGTCTGGGATAGGCGGCCGCCGAGCGTTAGCTCCGTTCCGCAGGGCGACCCTGACACGCCCTGTCGGATTGGTCCTGCGTGTCGAGTCCGCCGCGTCGGTCAGGCGCTGGTCAGCTCGGCGTGTTGCCACCAGAGCGCGGTTGCGGCCCATCCGACGGCGGCCAGGGGCAGTACGAACAGCAGCTGTCCCAGGCTCACGGTGACGTCGGGTCCGCCCATGCCGAGCCACAAACTGGGGGCTGCGTAGGGAAACCATGGCCCGGCGCCGATCACGGTCAGGATCTGGGTCAGCATGATGATCCCGATCACCGCGCCGACGCCGGCCAGAGCGCTCCGGCCGATCGTGGCGACCAGAGCGAACGGGAGGGCCAGCAACGCGGTCAGCACGGTCCCGACGAGCATCCGGCCGAGCCCGGGCCACGGCGTCCCGGTCGTGAGGCCGAGCAGGGCGCCGAGCCCGAGCATGACCGCTGCGGAGGCGACCGCTGCGATCAAAGCCCACACGAGCACGGCGATGATCTTGGCCGAGGCCAGGACAGCCCGGGACGGCCGTGTCATCAGCAGGGTCTCGATGGCGCCGTCGCTGAACTCGCGCCCGAACGTCCAGCTCACGACGAACCCGGCCCCGAGCAGCATCGCTATCGACGTCACCTGCCCGGTCGTGCCCGTCAGCGCGTCCCACCCCACCCCGTGGACCAGAGGGCGCACCTTGACCGCGACCTGGCTCGACCCGCCGGACTCCGCGGCCGCGACAAAGCCAGCCGCCATCGCCGGCACGGCCATCCCGAGGAGCACCGCCACCAGTCGTCCGATTGCCGACCGGCCGAGTTTGACCAGTTCCGCCAGAATCGCCGTCCTCACCGGCTGCCCCCTGAGGCGGCAGCCTCCACGGTCCGGAAGAACTGTCGTTCCAGATCAATCCCGTCGGGCGGCAGTGTGCCGACGATCCGGCCGTTGTGCATCACGGTGATGATGGAGGCGAGCCGGGCCATCTCGTCCAGGTGGTGACTGGAGACGAAGACCGCCGCACCCTGCTCGGCACGGTCGGCGATGATCCGGCGCAGCTCGATCACTCCCGCCGGATCGAGCGCAGTCGTCGGCTCGTCCAAGATCAATAGGTCCGGGTCGTGGATCAGCGCCGACGCCACCGCGAGCCGCTGCCGGTTGCCGCTGGACAGGGTCCGGGTCGGCTTCGACGCCCACGGCGCCAAGGCGAGCCGGTCGATCTGGTCTCCGGCTCGTCGATGCGCGTCCCGCATCCGGCATCCGTGCAGGCGGGCCGACCACGTCAGGTATTCGGCGCCGTGGTAGCGGTGGATGGGCTCGACCTCGACGTCGCGGCGGGTCAGGTTGGCCGAGCATGTCGATGCCTTCATTCGGTACCGGGGCGCCGTCCAGGCCGCCTACTTCTCGATGCGAGTCGCGACGGAGGACCGCACCGGCCTCGGTGGCGATCATGTGAACTGGAAGGGCCTGCGCGACGCCGAGCTGATGCTGCGCGCGAGCGGCATGGAGCCACTCACCGATTCGTCGGGATCTCGGCGGTAGGTCTAGTGCCGGACCGCAAGTGGACCGTCCAGCGAGACGTCCTACTCCGTGGGATGCGGGGGCTTCCCGTCGCTCGCTGGCCCGGCTGCCATGTCGGCGGGGTCGGCGAGCCGGTTCGTGATCGTGGCAACGCGCCGGGTTCACGCTCGGTCGGTAGGGTCGGCTGGTGGATGAGTGCGCTCGGACTCGGTCCCGGGCATTGGGCCGTGGCGCGCCGGTCGTAGGGCCGTGGTGCGGGTTTCGTTGTCACGTACCCTCGGTCCGTAGTGGCGGCGGAAGAGCAGTCCCGCGAGTTCTCCGCGGCTGCGGGTTCCGGTCTTGGCGAAGACGCTACTGAGGTGTTGCTGAACGGTGTCCTCGGCGATGGCGAGTCGGCGTGCGATGACAGTCGTTGGGGCGCCGGTCAGCACGAGATGGACCAGGTCGCGCTCGCGGTTGGTGAGCCCGTAGGCGCGCAACAGCAGCGAGGACGAGTTCAGCCTGATCTTGGAAGGCCGGGTCTGGTTCCAGGCTGACGGTGAGGAGCATGTCGCCGAGGTCGGCGACTTCGTGTTCAAGCCCCGGGGGGAGTGGCACACGTTCTGGAATGCCGCCGACAAACCGGCCCGGATGCTCGAACTGATTTCACCTGGCGGGCTCGAGGAGGCGTTCAAGATCATCGGCAGCGCCACAGAAGACGTTGACCTGGGTCCGCTGGTGGCGCCCTACGGCTGCGAGGCCGACATGGACGCGACTGCGCCCCTCATCGAACGATATGGGCTGACGTTCGGCTGATCAGCGGCCGGAACCAGGTCCGTCCGGAGCGCGCGGGGTCGGCAGGAGTCGGACCCGCGTATCGCGACACACGGCGTGCACCTCACTCTTGTCGCGCGGGCGCTAGGGCTGACCGGCGTTACTGCACATAGCCTCGGTGCGGGCCGCGCGAGTTGGCCGCGAAGCAGTTGTTTGTCTCTGCAGCTCGCCTTGTGTCGCGAGCCGTCCTGCGGGCGTCGGCCGTCTCCGGACGAGGACCCTCCTGCGTGAGCACGTCCTGGGCCCCCGGGTACCGGTCCGGCCCCTCAACTGGCCGACGAGGCAGCTGAACTGGTCCTCCCCCGATCGGCGCACCGACAGCCACCCGGGCGGAGCCGCATCCAGAACGGCGGCTGGTCGATCGATACGTCGACTCGAACCGCTATGTTCGCTGGCTCAACTCATCTGGGCCCGGGCTGGCCTCAGCGTGGTAGATGGCGGCCATGTCGGCGTTCCCGTGACCGGCGGAAACGGCCTTCTGCACCTGGTCTCGAGCGACCGAGGCCCCCACCATCTGCAGACCGACCTCGCGCGCGGCATCGAGAATGAGATCAGCATCCTTGAGCGCTCCGCTGAGGCGGAACGACGGTGGGAATTGGCGGTCGATCATCGCCTTTCCCTTGATTTGGGCATACTGCGAATCGGTTGGTCCGCCGGCGATAGCGTCGAGAAACAGCTGCGGATCTATGCCGGCATGCTCAGCCAGCCGTACGGATTCGGCGATGCCCTCGATGAGCGCTAACACCCAGGAATTCACGACCAACTTGAGCTTGCTTGCGGCGAGATCTCCAGCAACCCAGATCGTCCGAGCCCCGATGACATCTAGCACGGGCGCAACGCGGGGGCGAAGCGCATCCTCGCCACTGGCCAGAACCACCAGCGTCCCCTGCTCGGCCGGCCCCTTCGTGCCCAACACCGGGATGTCGACGAAGTTGACCCCATGCTCTGCGGCCAGGACGGCTAACGTCCGTGCGCCCGCCAGACCCACCGTGCTGGCCTGGAGCCAGATCCCGCCGGCGGCGAGGGATGGTAAGGCGTCGCTGGCCGCCGTGGCCACGGATGCGGAGTCCCACAGCGTCGTCAGCAGAAAGGTCGCGCCATCGGCCGCCTGAGCCGGCGTTGCGCACACCGATGCTCCGTCAGCGGCGAGTGGCGCCGCGCGCTCGCTGCTGCGATTCCACACTCGGACGCGATACCCAGCGGTCAACAGGTTGCGGGCCATCGCCGCGCCCATGGTGCCGGTACCGAGTACGGCGATTGTCAACTTCTCTGCCGATGGCTCGGCCTGCTTCACATTCTCGATCATGGTGCCATCCTCGCGACAATCTGCCAGCCGAATTGGGGGCGCCGTGCAGTCCCGCTGGCCTCAGGCTGCTGGAGCGCCGAAGCGTGTCAACGGATCCAGACGCGCTGTGGTCCGAGGCTTGCGAATCCGGCTGCCGATGCGCACTCGAGGTTTGCCCCGGACTCGTAGCCGACGAGTGCTCGTCCTGGAAACAAAGCGGCCGCTGCGCTGACGAGTTCGGTCCAATCCAGGCCCTCCGAGGTCGTCCAGACATTCGAGATATCGACCACCCCCGAACAGAGATGCAGGACCGCGCCGGCACTGTAGCCACCCTCGTGTCTCTTCCCGATCAGCCGGAACGCCGACCGCTGCAACAGTGCGGGAAGTAACACGGCTTCCGTGTCGTGCCGGGAGGTCCAGGCGCGCAGGTCCGACTTGGTGCGGACGCTCTCCCAGTCGGCCGGCAGATGGCGCACGTCCGAGGGCGAAGCAGGTCGGTGGATCCACTGCGCCTCGAACAGCAGTCGATACCCCTCAGCCGTTCAAATCAAACGCGCCGAAGGAGTCGGCGATGCTGCCTCCATCGATGATCGCCGCCAACGCCCGATCGGGCCGGGCAGAAAGTTCGACAGTCTTCGCATTCGAGTGCAGGGGCGGGGGTGCCGTGTAGGCGCACCACACGTCATCCTCAATGCCGCACGGCACCTCGTGCAGCGCACACAGCGCGTCGTACCACGACAAGCTGGCATCGACTGCTGCACGCAGAGCAGGACTGATCGACCAAAATGTCACCGTAGCCATTGTCCACCGCCCCTGATCATTGACCGTCCGCCGCCGGAACACGATTGCCGTCGGCTGTCGATTCCCTGCGCTTCGGGCCGAAGTCTGAGTAGAGCCCACACGGGCCATGCCGTGCATGCACAGGTCGAAGCCCTTCTCGCCCGACGGTCCTCTTGTGGTGCAGGGCCGCCCGTTCACCCGACGGCTAACGGACCGGGCTTGTGATGGTCGACGTCAACCTGGGCGGCGGCTCACCGGCGCGGCGTGCCCGGCCGGCACCGTGGTCGGGATCGGCCCCAGCAGCTCGATGCCGTTGCGGGCGGCGATGTCGAGGACCTGGTCCATGCTCGGCTCCCCCTCGGCGGCCAGGGCGGCCGCAGCTCTCACGAACCGCTCGAACGCGGTTCCCGGGGCGTGCACGACGCGGGCCACCGCGACGGTGTCCGACTCGTTGCGGATGGTGTGCGGGGTGCCGCCGGTCAGCGGGACGACGTCGCCGGCGGCGGCGGTGACGCGCTGCACGGCGGTCCAGCCGCCGTCGGGGAGCAGTTCACCGGTGTAGATGGTGAACTCGCCGGACTGCACGTAGTAGATCTCGCTGGGCTGGTGGCGGTGCATCACCGGCGGGCCGCCGCCGGGCGGCATCCGATTCTCGATGGCGAACAGGGCGCCGCCGGACTGCGCGCTGGTCATGAGAACGGTGAGCTCTTCGGTTCCCAGACGCAAGCGCTCGCATGTGGCATAGTCGACAGGTAGCTTGTCCATGTTCCTAGATTAGACAGGAGGCTTGTCGAATGTCAAGGCCTCGTCCTATCACCGCCGGCCGCGCACGGCCGACCAACCTGGCCGTGTCGATGCGGGAGGCGTTCACCGCGCTCAACGACCTCGTCCTCGTCCGGCTCGCCGAACGCGGACACGGGGACGTCCGCGCCGCGCACGCTGCGGTGTTCCAGTACCTCGACGAGATCGGGACGACGGTCAGCGCGCTCGCCGAGCGGGCGCAGATCACCAAGCAGGCGATGGCCGAACTGGTGATCTACCTCGAAGCCCACGGCTACGTGTCCCGCCAGCCGGACCCGCGAGACCGCCGCGCCAAGCTCGTCCTGCCCACCGAGCGTGGCCGGGAGGTGGTCGCCATCGCCCAGGATCTGGTGCCGCAACTCGAGGATCGGATCACCGCGGTTCTCGGCGCCGAACGAGTCGAGGCCCTACGTAGCGATCTCGACACAATTCGGAGGATCGCCACATCCTGAATGCGCATCGCGCACCCCGGGCCCGACGCAGCCCAGACGCTGAGCCTCCTGCCGGTCCTGCTGCGCCGCGACGACTGTCCCGCTGACCGTCCGTGCTGCGGGCAGCCAGTAGGTGAGGGACCGGCGTCTTAACACCCGGCGCTCAACCACCGTTTACCGTTACCCGGTCGGGAAAGCAACGGCCAGGGAACGACGTGACCTAGGAGCGGGCCGGGAACGTGGTCGTCAGTTCAATCGCGTTGTGAGTCGGACCTCGACCTCGTCGCCATCTGATCTGAGTTGCCAATCACCTTGCGGATCGGCGCAGCCACCGGCAGTTTGTGGGTTCCGTCTCCCAATGCCATGAACGCTCCGGTGAACGGATGTCCGTCCACTGTTCCGGCCACCTTCACGAGGCCACGGGTGCCGAAGACCTGCGCGGAATCTGGCAGCTGGACGCAAGTCCAGGTGTCTCCGGGCCGGACCTTGCCCAGCTGCGCGGTAAATGTGATGTCGAGGGCGCTGGGCTCGGCCATGGGTCCTTCCCTTTGGTCGGCTGTGTCGTCATCGTCCTAGACCAGCTCGGGGCTCGGCAATCATCGGAATCACCCCAACGGCCTCACTCGAGTCGCCCAGCGACATGCCGCAGGCGGACCCTCGTGCGGTGCGCACGGAGTAGCTGACGCCCTCCTCGTCAGGACGAAGGCGACACAGACCTCGACCAGATGCCATCGGGTTATAGGTCAGCTTGGGGACAGTGGGTGGTCGCCAAGCTTGCCCAAGTCTGCGGCGGGCTGGACGGCCTCGTGGTTGCGATTCACGCACCCCAGTCCTACGTTGCACCGATCGCTGCGTCGCTGGAGACCGCGGGATCCGTCCTGCGGCTACCACTTGCCGAGGTGGACTGGGATGAGTGGCCGGCCCGGTACCAACGAACCCTCGGTGAGCACCACTGACGCCAGAGGGCTGCGAGCGATAAGCCGGGTCCCGTATGCGGACCCTCCTACGTGAAGAATCGCTCCAGGACTGGCACGACTGCTGTCGGGTCGGCCACGTGCCCTTGGCCTTCGAGCGTCACACGTTCAGCGTGCGGAAGGCAGTCCGCCATGGCGTCCGCAGAGCCGTCCAGGGCCATGACCCACTTCGCGGCTCCGGCAGGACGATCGTCTCCGGTGATGACCAGGGTTGGCTGCGCGATGGTCGCGAGGCGCTCCCAGGGTGGTTGCCCGTCTCCCAGGGTCGCCGCGTCGTAGGGAAGCGTGTGTGCCTGTGCTTCCAACGCCGGCCAGAACGGCGCGCTACGCATCCCGGCGAGGTCGTTCTCGGAAGAGCCGGTGGCCCGCATGAAGAGCTCAACTGCGTCACCGCGACGACCATCGGAAAGCGCAGCATTCACTTCATCGACGTAGTTTCGCCACAGCTGCGGCCAATCGTCATCGGTCGCGTTATAGGGCACTTCGTAGACGCCGATGCAGCCGATGGGGCTGCCAGCTGCCGCGGCCTCCAGCGCAAGAGCGCCCCCCGTGGAGACGCCGTAAAGATGCGCCGTTCCGCCTGCTTCGGCGATGAGCGCGTCGATGTCCTCGATCTCGCGCGCCACGTCATAGGGGGAGGTGTCGGTGCTCTCCCCGCGACCCCGACGAGCATAGTTGTACACCGTGAAGCGTGTGGATAGCGCCGCCGCCAAGGGGACGTTCTCCGACCCGTCGTCGAGGCCACCACCCACTAGGACGACGACCGGACCGCTGCCGCTCCGTTCGTAGCTGATCACGGTGCCATCCTTCGATATCACACGTCCCATCTCGCCTCCTCCGCTAATTGGTTCTGCAACCCGACGGCGGCCTGGGTGAAGGATCGAGAATAGTCGCGGGTCTGATGGCGTGCAGTACGGTCGTGACAGGCTCGGTCCCAAGAGACGATCGAGAAACGCGGCCAGCTCAAGCTCGACGTGATTCTCCGCTCGAGAGCTCGACAAGAAGTCTGGCGCGACGCGCAGCACGCCTTCGGTGTTGTCGAGCTGACCGGACTCCTTCAGGTAGTCCACGATCCGGCCGACCTTGGCGTCGGTGTATTCGGAGAACCCGGCGTAGACCCCCGCC
The DNA here is from genome assembly GCA_963791865.1 of uncultured Actinomycetota bacterium. GTDB lineage: Bacteria > Actinomycetota > Actinomycetes > Propionibacteriales > Propionibacteriaceae > Microlunatus. The sequence goes on along the minus strand of CAWBUC010000016.1, from coordinate 74,359 downwards.
ATCCGACTGAAGAGTCGCTGCTCCTCTGCGGACAGGTCCACCCACGGCCGGACGATGTCGGCCTCGGCGAACGTTCCCGGCGTCATCGGGTTCAGCTCGTTCAGCTCGGTCCCTTCCGGCATCATGCCGCGCTCCACCCCGGGCCAGCACCCATTCGCGGTAGGCCTCGTAACCGTCGTCGAAGACGCCCTGGTACTTGTCGATGTATTCCTGTGGGGCGTCCACCGCCGAGAACGCTGATCGGCAGGTCAACTGCCTCAACCGCGGGCACCGAGTCTTCGGCTCGCCGCCGGGAGACCACCACTAGGAGGAACGACGAACGAAGATCGTGGAGAGCAAGTTGTCCGGCCCACGTGCACCGGCCGGCGGCTGCCATGCCCAGCGATCATCGCCGCCGCAGCGTTGTGCGGCTGACCGTTCGATGGCCAGGCTCAGATTCGGGTGATGGCTTCGCGGACCGCGTCGGCGACGGCGTCGGGGCATTGGGTCTGAACGTAGTGGGTGGTGCCGGGGACGGTGATCAGCTCAGCACCGGGAACGCTGGCAACGAACAGCGCCTGGCTTTTGCGCTGGGCCTCGTTGAGAGCGTCGACCTGGGCTGGGGTGAGGTCGAGACCCGCCGGCAGCGGGTCGTCACTCATCCGGACCTCTCCCCGACGAACGACGACGACGGGGATGTCGGGAAGAGGCGGGGCAGATTCGATCTCGTCGAAGAGCCGGTCGGTGTCGTAGGACTCGAGCTCGTAGCCGGGCGCGGCTCTCGGATCGATGCGCAGGACCCTCACCTTCCGCCAGTGCTCGGCGCTGACCTCGTCGGGATAGGTGCGCGCATACAGCAGATTGAGGGTGCCGCCGAGGGTCAGCTGCCCCGCCGGGTTCGTCGCGCTTGCTTGCGACGGGCTGTTCAGCGACACGTCGGCAGGCGACACAGTCGGCGAGATTGATCATCGAAGTCCTCCCGCCGTGACCTTCGGTATCGTCTTCAGCCTCCCATTTCGCGGTGGCGGCGTAGTCCGGCGATCGGATGATCGCTCGCGTGAGGGCCATGCCACCGATCGGATCAAACCGGCCTTCCTCCGCCGCAGCCACCGGGAGTGATCGGTCTGCGCCGTCGACCTTGGGACCGGCTGGCGGCTACCGGAAGAATGTGCCATTGCAGTAGCCGACAGCCTCGTGTTCGTAGCTGAGCACGGAGCTGGAACGGTGTCGAAGTTCAGGTTAGATCGCTGAGGGCTTACCAGGCTGTGCAGCCCTACTGCCGATCAAGTCGTCGAGGAGCCGCAGATCGTCGGCGGCAAGCCAGCCCTCCTCCAGTAGCGTCCCCCCCGCCCGTTTCACGGCGGCTCGGAGCGGACCCGCCCAGAGGTGCTCGATGAGTGCGACGACAGCGGTTTGCCCGACGGCGACAGCGTCGGCGAGGGACCACGTCGAGCCGGTCGTGTGCTCAGTCGTGCCGTCCCCGCCCGACTCGGCAGCCTCGGACTGACTGAGCAGTGCCGCGGCGACGCCACTAGTTTCCGCCTCGGCGTCCTCTGGGAGCTCGGCAGCATGAAGAGTGCCGTCCTCGGCTCGAACGACGAGGAGCAGATCGACCAGCCGGACGATTCCGGCGCTGCGCAGTTCGCGGAGCTCGGCGAGGACCTCGCCGGAGAAGGTCGTGTCGTTGAAGCCCAGGACCAGCACTTGCACCGGTCCGATCATCGCGTGACCCGAGCTTGCAAAGTATCGAACTCGCCCCGGGTGATCACCCCGCTGGTCAGCAGGTGCTGCAAAGCCTTCCGCGTCGACTCAGGCTGATCCGGTGGGACTGCGTGAGCAGTCGGATACGCCTGCTCCGGTGTGATTCGTCCCCCGTAGGACGGGGCTGATGGCTGCGACACGGGTGGCCGAACCGGATGCGACGCCGCATAGGCCTGCCCCGGCGTCAGCCGTCCACCGTAGTAGGGGACGTCGCCGGTCAACCCCACGCGCTGCAGCTGCCTGGGCACCAACAGCATCGCGCTCTCCTAATGTCGGTAGACGTGACGGAACTCCTTGCTACGAAGGATGCCATGGCGCCGAGACACTGGCCACAGCGTCCACCGGCACACTGCCGTCGCATCTGCTTCCCTGATGCTCACGAAGGTCGAGCCTTGTTCTGAACCGCCGGCCCGGCCAATCAGGAGGGTGACGGTGGGCCCCGCGTCGCCTTCGCTTGCCGGCGTATCCGCTGCTGAGTACTCCAACTGCAACGTTCACCGCCGTCATCATCAGCTTGGGGAAGGTCTACCGACCCGCCGACGAGCCTGGTGGGATGTTCAGTCCTGGAAGGAACTAGTGGTCGCGCGACCACTAGTCGGGGGGATCCGGTTTCTGCCGGTGGGGGAGCAGGCGCGGACCCGGCAGATAGATGCAACCGGACGGGGTCTGGCGGGTATCGTGCGACGTCCGCTGATCGGACCATGATCACGTCCCGGCATTCGGCAACTCCGCCATCTGTGCCGGAGGCGGTCAGTAGGGGACCGTCGAGCGGGCACCTGTTGCTGGTCGCTTGTGTGTCCAACGGTGCACTCGATCACCGCTGGATGAGATCGACGCACAGTCCGGTAACCAGTGTTCAGCAAGCACGCCCGGCCGCTGAACGAAACTAAGTCGGCAGCGGTGGACCTTGCCATCCTCATATACATATACGTATGATGAGAGTGTGAGTTACGATGAGGACGTGCCGAACAAGACGATCTACGTCGCCGACGCCGACCTGCCGCTGTTCCAGCGGGCCCAAGAACTCACCGGCGACAACCTCTCCGCGACCATCGTCCGCGCCCTGCGTCGGCTGGTCGAGATCGAGGAGGGCCGCGCGGAGGGCTTCGAAGAGATCACCCTGCGGGTCGGCACCGGCGCCGGCCGACGGCAACGGTTCGTCGGAGTCCTGCTGGTCGAGTGGAGCCGCTCGACCAGCGAACGGGAGGAGACCTACCGTGTCTACCGCTCGCGGAGCGGGAAGTACGTGCTGCACCTCAAGCGTTCGTCGGAGTCGGTCTGGACCGCCGGACCCGACGGCCAGACCACGGGCTGGCGCAAGCACTTCGCCAGCGACCAGCAGTGGGGGACGTTGCCCAAGACAGCCTCCCTGCAGATCTTCGACGACCTGGACTCGCTCCGCAAGCACGTGCCGCACGAGCTGTACACCCTGGTCGAAGCCGCGGCCGAGCAGCCGGTCATCGAGGACCTCGACATCTGATCGTGCCGGCGCAGGCGCCGGCACCCCACCTCACCACCTCGGCCGCCCGCCCCGGTGCGATCACCGCTGCCCTGCCGGCCCGGACAATGCCAGCGCGTGCGCGACCAAGACGAGAAGGGATGCCAGATGGAAGCCACGGCCCAGGACCCCGCGATCCGGTCCACGGCCTGACGAAGTCGCACTCGCAGGGAGCCTCTTGCACTGAGATAGGCGGCCGCCGAGCGTAAGCTCCGTTCCGCAGGGCGACCCTCCTAGGGTTCGTGACCGTGTTGTGACGACGATCGCGGGCCGGAGTCCCCGCGCGCGTGTGCGAAGCCACGACCGCGACTGTGTACGCAGAGAGCGAGGCTGGGAAATGGCTCGACGGCGCGTCGATGGCGGTTGGGAGGTTCCGCAGTCGGCGGTGGACATCGACCAGCAGGATCGACTGCGCGGACGGGTGCGTATGTTGAACGGCGCTTTAGAAGGGGGCATGGAGAGCTGGACTCTTCCGCTCAATCAGTGGGAGCTCGTCCGCGACGTGATTCTTGAAATCGTCGACGATGCCGACACCGATCGCGGTGTCCTGCTGAAGGCGGTCGTGACGGCCGTGCAGGCTCGCCTGGAAAGTCATCCTGCGTTTCCCGGTGGGCGGCTCACCAACTTCACCGGCTACATCAAGGTCGACCTTGAGGGCCGAGGAGTGTTGGAGGTCGTGCCCGGTTCTTCGCCTCAACGGGTGCGGCGCAAGTCCTGACCGAACATCTCGCGTCACCCCTGTTTCTTAGACCGACCGTTGACTGAGAACGCACATGCCGCATGCCGATCCCTCAGCGATCATGGCTGCCGCCATCCCGGTCAGCCGAACTCGTGTCGAAGTAGGCCGTAGATGGCACCGTCGTGGAAGGTGCCATCCTCTTCCCAGGAATACTCCCGGCGAACTCCTTCCAAGTGGAAACCCAAGCGCCGCAAGAGCCGAACCGAGGCGTGGTTGTCGACGATGGTCTGAGCCTCGACGCGCTGAAGATTCAGCCTGGTGAAGCCGAAGGTCAAGATCGCCCGAACGGCGTCGGTCGCAAGTCCTCGTCCCCAGTGGTCGCGTCGCAAGTCATACCCGATCTCTGCTCGGGAGTGGTGCTTCTCCCATGCGACAAGTCCCATCAGCCCGAGAACATGGGAGTCGCCGCGCACCGTGACAGCCCAGTGGACGCCATGGTGCGCCGCGTACTCTGCTCGCAGGTCATCGATCAGCGCGGAGGCCTCCGCCAGGTCTTGCATCGGGGCGGAGTTGTACCGCTGGACCTCCGGGTCGCTCCGGAAGGCGAACAGGTCAGTGGCGTCAGCGTTGTCGAGTTCGCGCAGCACGGTGCGCTCGCCGGCGAGCGTCGGGAACTCGGAGAAGTCGAAGTCACCAGCCACAGTCAAGTCTCCCTTCGCTGATCGGGATGAACCTCGCGGGCTGTGGGTGCGCCAACAGGTCGCCTCCATCATCGACCGTTTGAACCCAATCAGATGGGGTCGGTGAGCGATGCTCCGTAAGATGTCCGTCGATCGGGCGCTCGCATCGCACGCTATGTCGACATCCGGTGCCTGCGCCGCCAGAGCCGGCCTCGGTCAATAGAGGACCCGCGAGGGGGAGGATCGTTGGAGGGGATCTTCTGTCGCGTTTTGGGCTTCGGCTGCATGGAGCGTCTCGCGACCGTCGCCACGTTCAGTCGTGCGTTATACAGGTGGGGTGGAGGCTGTGCCCGATCTTGTGGCCGTGGTGAGGCGCTGGGAGGCCGCCGGCGGGGTGTGGCGGGTGCTCGACCGGCGAGCGGCAACGGTCACGATTGGTCTGTTCCGTTGCGACGCCGGCGAGGAGGTGGATCGGGTTGTGACCGCTGATCACCGTGTCGTTGAGTTCCTGGCCGGCCGCACTCGCAGCGACGATTCCCTCATCGAGAGGGATCGCGACGACAAAGGCCGAGCGCGTCAGGCGCGTCCGCGCGATCGACTAGGGCGTCCACTGCCGTACGGCAGCCTCGGCGTCGAACCGGTGTCTGATGAGGCGTTGCCGCCGGTACAGACCGTTCGCTTCGCTCGTGGGCTGCTTGACCAAGGACGCCCGTTCTCCGCGCATGAGGTTTATGAGGCCCGGTGGAAGGCCGGCCCGACGACCGAGCGCGATCTGTGGCAGGGATTGGCCCAGCTCTGCGTCGGCATCACGCACGCCGAACGTGGCAACCGGGTCGGCGCGGTACGGCTGATCACCCGGGCGCGGTCACGGCTCGACGCCTACGCGGTCACCCGCGGGCCGCTTTACGGCCTGGATATCAAGCGGGTTCTCGACTGGATCAAGGATCGCGAGGAGAATCCCGACCGCGACTCCTGGCTGACCGCTCATCCGCTCTAGAAGTCGAGCGGCGACCAGCGGACCGCCCGAAACACCTCGCGCGCATCGTTGGAATGTCTCGTCTGACCACCACGGGGACGGCAACGTGGGCCAAAACCCACGCCATGCCCGCACCCACCATGCTTGCAGCCACTGCTCCCGAAGACGTCGGGCTCGCGAGACGCGCGTCATCGCCGTACGAGGGCCATTCTCCCGAATTCATAGCTGCTGCGTGAGGACGGGCGGTGCGATGACGCGAGGCGGCGTCTGGCTTTGCGACTCACGTCACGAAAGTGCACTGGGTGCCTTCGATGCCGTCCCGCAGTACAGCATCGACCGCTGCGCGCCGAGCACCTCGACAGTTACGATGTCGCATCGTACGTTCGTCGGCCGATGAGAATCATCGGTGAGCCCGGTCTCTGCCTCGGAACGAATTGCAGGGCGCAATCACCAGTCGAGGGGTACGCGAATGTCACAAACCCGGATTCATAACTTGTCCATCTCCCTTGACGGCTTCGCCACGGGCGAGCCGCAGTCTGCCGAGAGACCGTTCGGCCATGCGGGCGAGCGCCTGCACGAGTGGATGTTCGCCACGCGGTTCTGGGGCGCAGGCGGAACTGCCGGAGTCGACAACGCCTTCGCTGTGCGCCACAGTCACGGCATTGGCGCCGAGATCATGGGCGCCGGCAAGTTCGGTCCGCCCGGCTGGCAGGACGATTCGGACTGGAAGGGCTGGTGGGGTACGAATCCGCCGTTCCACACACCGACGTTCGTGCTTACTCACCGCCCACGGTCCTCGATTGAGATGGAGGGCGGCACCACGTTCTATTTTCTCGACGCCGCCCCGGCACAGGCGCTCGAGACCGCGCGCAAAGCCGCCGACGGTCTGGACGTCCGTATCGGCGGCGGCCCGACCGTCGTACGCGACTTCGTCGCCGCCGGGCTCGTCGACCACATGCATCTGGTCCAGGTCCCGATCGTGCTCGGCCGCGGCGTCCGCATCTGGGACGGGCTAGAGGCCCTCGAGGACACTTTCGACATCGAGGCGGTCACCGCCCCCAGCGGCGTCACCCATCTCACGTTCACGCGGAACGACGCCTCCTGAATGTCGATATCAGACGAGGACCTGGGCCATGTGAGGCGTCGCCATTAGTGGACCCACGTACGGGCAGGTACCTGCAACGATGGGCTGCCCGATGATCCTGGCTCAGGGTGCCTCAAACGGGACAGTGATCCGCCCCAGGTTGCCGTCGGGTCGCGTGTCAGCCCTGGTTCAGCGGCGAACCTGTCCCGATGTCTCGCGGCGCTACGAGCGCTCGTCGGCCGTCTCCGCGGCTGCTTCCTCGGCATCGAGCTCGGCGGCGAGCTCAGCGACAGCGAGCTCGATGACGAATCCGAGAGCCTCGGTGATCCGCTCGGCAGCGGTGACGATTCGGGCGGTGCCCACGATGGGCGCCACCGCGACGAGGAGACTCTGGACGTCCTCCACGGTGATCCCGGTCTGGGCCGCGGTGTTGGCATTCATCACGTAGGAGGCGGCCGGGGCGTCGACCGCCACGAGCGCGGCCAGTCGAGCGACCATGTGCTCACGGGCAGGAAGGTTGCTGTGGAGCAGAGAGACCGCAGTGATCTCGGCGAGGACGGTCATCACGGGCTGGTCATCGGGCATGGTCCACCTCTGAATCGCTTGTCGGACGGGATCCCGTGTCGCGGGGCCGTGGCACATCCTGGCAGTACCCGGCTGAACATGTGAGCTGGGGTAGGTGCGCGATCGCTTGCGAAACGAGGTCAACCGGGTCGTCCCCACTCCGCGATACTCCGGTGGGTGCGCCGACCCCTCGTTGCCTTTCCTGCCGCCATCTCGATAGCCAGTCAGTCTGCGGCCGGGCCGAGTCCCACCAAACCCTCAGCGATGCCCTATTCGCGAAGTGACCTCAGTTGCTCGATCGACAGGGTATGGGTGAGTGGGTCGGCGTGCCGGTGCACCAGCTCCCATCCGGTGGCGGTCCGGCGATAGACCTGGGTGACGCGCATGGACAAGTCCTGATCTGGCAGGTCGCCGATCCTGCCGTGTTGCCGCTCGATCATGACGAGCACCGCCGTATCATTCCAGGCGTGTGCCGCGGTGATCTCGAGGGCCGCGTCGCCGTCGGCGAATGGGCTTTGCCAGTCCTGGAATTCGCTGCGCCGGTCGGCGAACTGTACGGGGGGACCGCCGTTCGGCGCGGTCAAAGTGAATCCTGCCGCGTGGTGCGTCAGGTCGAGATAGCGGTCGATGTCGCCGCGCATCCACGCATTCGCTGCCTCGGCGGTCTGGTCGATCAGCTCGGCGACGTCGCGGGCGTCCCCGTTCTGCGGCGGTGGGGTCATCTTTGCTCCTGTAGGTAGTGCTGCGGCCATCCGACCACGCGTGCTCCGCACGCGCCTCCGTAGTCACTACCGAACCTTCGAGCCGGTACAACCCATATGACGTCCGTGCTGCGGGCGTTCACGTCGTCGCGAGCGGACACCCTGCGTGAGCACATCCTGGGCCCCGAGGATTGCTGAAAGCCGATCGGTGTTTGGTGCCTTGTCCCTCGCTAACAGAGTCCGGACCCTGGCCGGCCACCCACAGCCCGCCACGAAATGCTCAGCTGCTAAAGGTCAAAGCCTCCGCCTCCACCATCGGAGGGGCCGGCGGTGCCCTGATGGTTGACCTATTTGCGGACGCAGATGATCTCGCCGGTGAGGTCGTAGGCCAGCGATGTGCCGTTCTGGTCGAGCTGGGCGGTGGTGAACGCGAGCCCGGTGTCGAGGTAGTTGCTGGCCTTGAGGCCTGCCAGTCGGACGTTGCCGGCGCCGCCGTCGATGTGGCCGATCGCGCCGATGGAGTTCTCGGTGGCTGGATGACAAGCCGAGTTCTCGCTGGTGAGCCCAGGACTAACGTTGCGGGAGGTGAGGCGCAGGCCCTCGAGTTCATAGGAGCACACCGCGTAGGCGGTGCCGGCCCAGTTGAGCGTGGTGCCGGTGTCGTCTTCATACATGGTGACCGTTACCAGATCCGCCGAAAGCTCCAGGTCCGTGAGGGCCAGCTGTCCGGTGGTGTCGTCGAGGTCGAAACCTGCCCCGATGGCGACCTTGTCGTCGGGGCATCGAACCTGTGCAATGTTCGACGGGTCTGAACCGAGGGTCGATGGTGCGGATTCGATCCCCCAGCCCGGTGGCGCGTCCGCACACACCGCCCGCGCGGTCAAGGACCAGTTCTGCGCAGCGGGCACGTCACCCTCTTCGGCGGTCACGGTCACACTGTCGCGGCCGGGGATCACGTCTTCGATGAAGACGTCGCCGCTGCCACCGGTGATGTTGAAGCCGGTCCCGACCACGACCGTGGTCCCGGGACAGTCCACGGTCGCCGTCTTCCGGTCGCGGTCAGTGGATGGGTAGGTATACGAGACGTACTCGATTCCGGTGAGCCGGTATCCGGTGGCCTGCGCGGTGTCGGGGCAGGCCATCCCTGCGGCGGTCGCGACAGCGGCTGTGCTCACCGTGGCGACCGCGAGGTGAGCAAGTCGGTCCCGGATTGATCGGTGGCTATCAGACATGGTGAAACACTCCTTGAGTGAATCTGGATCGTTGTCGTCCAGTCGGCGTCTTTCGCCGTGGTCTCCACCGTCCTCACAGATGTCATGGCCTGATCAGGGTCGCGTCACGGTTGTGTCAACCCGGACTGACCCCGGGGTGACGATTCGAGGCCGGACTATCCGAAAGGAGTTGGTACGAAGTCCGATATCCGGCTCCAATTCGGCTGCCACGAGATCACCGGCGGCTTCGCCTCGAGGCTCAGGACTTGACCTGCCGAGCGAGTCCGGCTCGCTCTGTCGGAAGCGATGCCGATCCTTGATCCGCCTGACTTGATCGTTGACTTGATGAGCGAGCGAGGTCACATCTGGTAAGTGCTCAGAAGGAATCATCGCTGTCTGGCTGTCCCCGGCACCTACCGACAGCTGCGAGGATGGCCAGCGGCCATGCCACGCCGCTACGAGGATGCAGGCTTTCGCGGTCGCAGTCAGGGTTTCGCGCGGCGGATGTGCCCCCGTCGTCTTCGGGCATCACCTGGCAGCGGTGGATAAGTTCGGAACCGAGCTACGCCGGTGGGACGGAGGCGGCAACGTGCCTGGAGGGGCAGCGACAAGTACCGGCTTCATGAGAACGAACGCCTTCCTGCAGACCAGAAGGCTTGACCTACTCCCCCCGAACCGCTCCGCTCCGGAGGTTCCCTCAGATCTAGATTGCTTCGTAGGCTCCGTCTTCGCGAGATGCGTAAGACAAGGACCGCAGGCAACCGCCTGGTCAGAACTCCGGATCCTCCGTTGATCAGTGGCTAGAAGATCTGCAGTACGCCTGAGCGGGCAATCTAGGATTCTCCGTATTCCGTCGGTCCTGCGGGTCAGGCCGCTGGACCCCGGCCAGCAATCCGGCCCCGGTGACCAGCCGCGTGGTTGTGTTCATGCTGCCGTCATGGTCGACGTATTGCTCCACCTCGATGGCGCGGCCGTCAACGAACTCGACGGTGTGGCCCGATGATGACGCCACAAGTGGCACGACCGGCAGGTCGGCGTCGAGGAGGGCTCGGCGGGCCGCCTGCAAGGCAGCAACCCGCTCGACGCCGACGCCCGGTCGATAGATCCTGACCACGACACCCAGGTCAGGCCGGAGCACCGTGGTGTTGACGAAGCGCGAAAGCTCGTGCCCGTCACCAAGATCCAGCCCCCAACACTGGCCGGCCGAGGCGATCAGCTCTCTCGCAAGATCCGCGTCACCGGTCACACCGACACATCTCTCCCAAACACGGGAGCAGTGCGCACACCGGACGGCCAAACCGGACTCCGTGCCGAAGCCGCCGGATCTGAGAGCGGGGCCGCTCCGCGCGGTATCCACCATCATCAGTCGGCGGTTAACGTCCCCATGCGGCGGTTCCGCAAGCATCGTCCGTGCTGCGGGCAGCCAGTAGGTGAGGGACCGGCGTCTTAACACCCGGCGCTCAACCACCGTTTACCGTTACCCGGTCGGGAAAGCAACGGCCAGGGAACGACGTGACCTAGGAGCGGGCCGGGAACGTGGTCGTCAGTTCAATCGCGTTGTGAGTCGGACCTCGACCTCGTCGCCATCTGACTTGCCAATCACCTTGCGGATCGGCGCAGCCACCGGCAGTTTGTGGGTTCCGTCTCCCAATGCCATGAACGCTCCGGTGAACGGATGTCCGTCCACTGTTCCGGCCACCTTCACGAGGCCACGGGTGCCGAAGACCTGCGCGGAATCTGGCAGCTGGACGCAAGTCCAGGTGTCTCCGGGCCGGACCTTGCCCAGCTGCGCGGTAAATGTGATGTCGAGGTGGCTGGGCTCGGCCATGATGGGTCCTTCCCTTTCGGTCGGCTGTGTCGTCATCGTCCTAGACCAGCTCGGGGCTCGGCAATCATCGGAATCACCCCAACAGCCTCACTCGAGTCGCCCAGCGACATGCCGCAGGCGGACCCTCGGCGGTGCGCACGGAGTAGTTGACGCCCTCCTCGTCAGGACGAAGGCGACACAGACCTCGACCAGATGCCATCGGGTTATAGGTCAGCTTGGGGACAGTGGGTGGTCGCCAAGCTTGCCCAAGTCTGCGGCGGGCTGGACGGCCTCGTGGTTGCGATTCACGCACCCCAGTCCTACGTTGCACCGATCGCTGCGTCGCTGGAGACCGCGGGATCCGTCTTGCGGCTACCACTTGCCGAGGTGGACTGGGATGAGTGGCCGGCCTGGTACCAACGAACCCTCGGTGAGCACCACTGACGCCAGAGCGCTGCGAGCGATAGCCGGGTCCCGCATGCCGACCCTCTATCGCGAATGATTCCGGGACCTTGCGGGTTGGGCTGTGGTGGTGGTGACACCGCCAAGGACGGTGTCGACAACGGCGTCGAGGAAGGCTTGATCGACGGGTTCGCCGGTGAGCAGCAGGCGGAGGTGGATTGGGCCGATGATCGATTCGATCACCGTGTGGGGGTCTATTTCTGGTGGAACGTCGCCGCGCTGGATGGCGCGTTCGACGATGGTGCCGTCGAGTGCGAGGCGGGCTGTCCAGAAGCGGCGCCTGGCCGCGTCGAGGGTGGGGTCGTGGTCGGCTTGGGCCACCACGGCGCGCGCCATCGCCGCGACTTCGGGGGTGGCCGCGTTGGCGGCAGCTGTGCGGGCCAACTCGGACAGGTCGTCGCGCAGCGAGCCGGTGTCGGGCACGGTGATGTTCAGGTCGGCTCGGTCGAGCATGGCCTCGAGTACGAGGTCTTCCCGTGTCCCCCACCGGCGGTACAGGGTCGTCTTGTGCACACCTGAGCGCCGGGCGACGTTCTCCAAGCTGAGGGCGGCGTAGCCGTGGTCGGCCAGCTCGGCCAAGGTGGCCGCGATCGCCGCCTCTCGGACCCGTGCGCTGCGACCGCCCGGCCGGCGTTGCCGGGGCGGGCGGACCGGTGCGTCCTGCCGCTCGTCGGTGACCACGCACGGATCATAACGCTAGCTTTCTTCGCATTAACTATTGCTACAGAGTGTTGCGTTACTGTAGTCTCTCGCCATGAGGGTCTATCGGCAGTCACGCTTGCTGCACCGGTTGATGCGGCGGCTGGCGGCGACCCGGCCCATGGCCAAGGTGTACGGCGTCATTCAGCAGCCTTTGGACGAGTGGGTCTTCGGTCGCAGTCGCGGCCGGACGACTGCGTCGTCGTGGCTGGCCGGCGTCGAGATCGTCATGCTGACCACGACAGGTGCCCGGACCGGGCATGCGCGTACGGTGCCGCTGCTCGCGCTTCGCGACGACGGCGACCTGATCGCCATCGCCTCCAACTTCGGACGCCCACACCACCCGGCGTGGTACCACAATCTGTGCGCCAACCCGCGGGCGTCGGTGCTGCTCGGCGGTGAAACCCACCAGGTGGTCGCCCACGAGTTGGCCGGCTCCGAACGCAACCGCAGCTTCCAGATCGGCGAGGACGTCTTCCCCGGATTCACCCACTACGCCCGATGGACCAACCGACGAATTCCCGTGCTCCGACTCGCGTAGTTGCCGGATCGACGGCGGACGACGCCACCCAGGTCGACGACGCAACCAACGCAGGGCCGCGCTCCTCGCCATCGCCTGCCTACGGCCGTGACGCGCGCGAACGTGTGCGAATCCGACGCCGCCAGATCCCGGCCCACGAGCAAGAGCCGATGCCGAACCCAAGGTCGGGAGCTCGCCCTCAGAGCCCCCCGTACGGTCCCATCAACCTGCCGAGCTGAAACGACGGGACACAACCATCAGTTGCACCGAAAGGACAAGCCATGACCCTGTACGCCATCTTCAGGCGTGACGGATTCCACCCCAACGAGATCGACGCCGCCGACCAGCGGTCGAACGAAGAGCTGGCACGGCGCCCAGCCCACGTCCGCAAAATCCGCACCTACGTGCTCGATGAGCCCGGCGGTCGATTGGGCACAATCTGCCTGTACGAAGCCACCAACCCCGACGCCGTCCGCGAGCACGCCCGCGCCGCCCAGCTCCCCTGCGACGAAGTCATCCAGGTCGTCGCCATCGACGTCAAACGGCCCGACCCGCAACTTGCGTGACGCTGACAGCGCTCACTCAACGGAGTCAAGAGCCGCCTCTGACGGGCGATCGACGCGCAGTACTCGAACGGAGCAACGGAGCCCGTAAGCGGACCGTTGAGTGTGACGCGTCCGTCGTCGGGTGCGGAGGCGCCGCAAGGCCTGCTGGTTAAGGTCCAGGGATGGAGCCGTACGACGTCACGCGTGCGATCGCCGCTGCGACTGCGGTCGCCGCATCGCTCGACCTGCCGGCCGACAACGCAATCGTTCTCCACAACTCGAACAAGCTGGCGCTGCGGCTGACGCCGTGCGACGTCCTCGCCCGGGTCACTCACGTGGGGCAAGAGGGTGCACAACTCGAAGTGGATCGCGCTCAACGGCTCGCCGCGGCCGGGTGCCCGGTGGGCGCTGTGGAGCCTCACGTGGACCCGCTCGTGTACACGCGCGGCGGCTTCGCCGTGACGCTGTGGACCTACTACGAGCCCGTGACACCTCAGGTCTCACCCGTTGACTACGCCAAGGCTCTGGAGCGGCTGCACGCCGGCATGCGCACGGTTGAGCTGGCGAGTCCCCGGTTCACGGATCGAATCGCGGAGGCGGAACAGGTCGCTGCCAACCCGGATCTCTCGCCGGAGCTCGCCGACGCAGACCGCGTGTTGCTCGGCAGCAGGCTCGGAAGCCTGCGCCGAGCGATCGACGACCACGGGGCCGAGGAGCAGCTGCTGCACGGCGAGCCGCATCCAGGCAACGTGCTCAGCACGAACAGCGGCCCGTTGTTCATTGACTTCGAGACCAGCTGCCATGGACCCGTCGAGTTCGACCTCGCCCACGTTCCCGAGGCAGTGTGCGAGCACTACCCGAGGGTGAACCGAGAGCTCTTGGACGACTGCCGGCAGCTGGTCCTCGCGATGGTCGCAGCGTGGCGTTGGAGGCTTGGCGACGAGTTTCCGAACAGGAGGCGATGGGGACAGGAGTTCTTGCGCTCGCTGCGCGAGGGCCCCCCATGGCCGACACTCGACACAATGACCAGGCAACTCGATGGTTTGTCGGAAGCGCCGAAGAACAAGCGGGGAGACTGAGGGCGCTCACTCAAGATCGAGAGCCTCGGCGCAGATCACCGACGGATGCACCGCCAGAGCACCGATGCAATCGATGGCGTGTCGCTGGGTCCGGTGACACAGCCCCTGAAAGCGGACCCGAGCCGGCGGGGCATCCCACTGACGGCTCTCGCCATCTGTGCCGCAAGGCGGCCGTGCTGCAGCGACCGGGAGTCGTGTCATAAGCGGTCGGTGCTGCGGGACAGGGAAGTCGCCAATAGGGGAGCGGCGCGATCAGGTGGTGATGGAGCCTGAGAGGGTGGTGGACCGCGCCGTCGAGCTCGACGCCGCCGATTTCCTCATCGGCGAGACGTTATCGACCTTGTGGGGCCACACGCCCGCTGCGTGGGCTCCGCCGACCTGGCGTTCGCCACCACACCGGTCGGCTCGATCGGCCCGCCTCATCTCGATGACGCCTTCAGAGCTGGAGGTGCTGGAAACATCTGTTTGGGCGGCCGAGGTTGTTGAGGCCGGCTTGTCAGACATGCAGGAACGCTTCGTCTCCGCGCGACCGTCCCTATGAGTTGATCATGGACTAGGGCGATCCGAGGCCTACTGGATCGGTGTCGCGCAGCCGCCGGCTGGCTTGCTGTTGCCGGGCGGCTCAGCGCCCGAGACCGGCGTTTCGAGCGCGCACGATGGCTTCGGAGCGGTCGGCAACGTGCAGTTTCGCGAAGATGGCTGTGACGTGGTTGCGTACCGTCTTGGGGCTGAGGAACAAGACTTCAGCGACGTCGGTGTTGCTGCGTCCGGCGGCGATCAGGTCGAGTACCTCGTGTTCGCGGGCGGACAGTTCGGGGAAGATGATGTCGGGTTTGGACGGCCGGGGTGCGGCGAAGAAGTCGATGATGCGGCGGGCCAGGGTTGGTCCGAAGATCGCCTCACCGCTTCCCAGTGCGGTGACGGCGCGGACGATTTCGGCCTGGTCGGCCCCTTTGAGCAGGTATCCGCGGGCACCGGCTCGCATGGCGGCGAACACCGAAGGTCGTCGTCGTTCATGGTCAGCATGAGAACGGCTATGTCTGGCTGTTGGGCCACGATCCTGCGGGTGGCCTCGATGCCGTCGAGTCCGGGCATGTTCAGGTCCATGACCACCACCTGGGGAGAGGTGGCCCGGGACGCGGTGACGGCCCCGATACCGTCGGCAACCTCGGCGACGACTTCCCATCCGTCTTGGCCGCCGAGCAGCGCCGACAGCCCGCGCCGATAGAGGGGATGGTCATCGGCACGACGATCCGCAGTGTGCTGCCCGTATCCATTGCTCCTTCGGGGTGCTCAACAACTACTGCAAGCTCGTAGTCACTCAGCACTCCACGAGCACCGCACCGTCACCGGAAACCGACCGTCCTACGAGGACCGATGGCGCCGCTTGTCACCCCGTGCCTCTTCGTTCAGCTGCGCCGAGTGTCCGCAGGAGCGCAACGTCGGCTTGATGGCTGGCTGGCAGGTCGTAGCCGTTGTGCATCGCCACCTGCCCTTGTCGAGACATGCACGCAACGGGCGTTCCGGCGATGTATCCCTGCCCCTCCAGAAACTCCGCTTCAAGGCGTCGCGACGTGCTCCACAGCGGTACGGGCTCGTCGTCAGCGCCGCGGTCGAGTACGTGGACGTCTAGCTCCCGCCCACCCGGATCAGTCATTACGAAAGCAGTGGGGAAGCTCGCCCCGTCGCTGACGATCCAGAGGTTCTCGTTCGGCCACAAGAGCGTTCGGACGAAACCGTGCTCAGCCATCACCTGGTTGAACTGCGGCAGATCCTGACGAAGAACGAGCACGTCGAGATCCTTGTGCGGCCGGGTTTGCTGGCCGATCAGGGCGTCCACTAGAGGCTAGGTTCCGGCCCTGACTCGAGTCGCACCGGAAGGCTGACTTAGCTCGATGTCCGCAGTGCGGTGATCACTGAGCGCAGCCAGCCGGCCGTGGCGGGACCCATGTCCTGATCGAGCGGTGGAGCGCAGGCGGCGGCGATGGCCCGGTAGCTCAGGGCGTGGTGGAGGGCGCCAACGACCTCCACTGCCCGCCAGGCGTCGGTTAGCCGAGCCGGCGATGCGTGGTCTGCCCAGGCAGACAGGTAGGCGTCTCGCAGTCGGGTGCGGGTCTCATCGAGCGGGGTTCGGTGGGTGGCGACATCCGGTATTGGGCCGTGCAGCACGGTGATCAGATCGAAGAACGGGTGTCCGATGCAGGCGTCGGTCCAGTCGAACAGCAGCGGCCGCTTTTGCCCTACCGCAACGTTGTTCATGTGCAGGTCACCGTGCAGGAGGGTGGGCGGCACCGGCCCGGCGGCCAGCTTTTGACAGAGCGCGACGAGACGGGGAAGCGCGGCCTGCAGCGTGGCCGATTCCTCCACCGTCAGCCATGTCTGCGCATCGAGACCAGGGAGCTGCGCGGTAGCGTCCAGGTCAGATAGCCAGGCTGCGGCCTGCTCGGCCAGCCGGGCAGGTCCCCGGTCTGCCAAGCCCACCGCTTGCAGCGCATTCAGTCGTTCGGCCGTGGCCGCCTGGAGCCTGGCGAAGTCGATCAGCAGCTGCTCCTGGGTCTCGACAGATCCATCATGGCCCAGTCGGGTGCTGAACTCGTCGAGCACGACCAGGTGACGCGCACCATCCCAGGCAAGTGGGGCCGGCACTTGCTCGGGGAACCAGTCGGCCAGGAGGGCCATGACTGCGCCTTCGTCGGTGAACAGTGACGAGCCGGCCGAAGCCTTGAGCCAGACGGGGCCGGCGGCCGTCGGCGCCCGCAGGAGGCTCGACAGCTCCCAGCTGCGGCGCTGCTCGACTCGGCCGGTGACCGGCCGGCCAATACCGGCCATCCGCTCCCGCAACCACCGATCGGCGGCACGGAACCAGCCGGGCGCTTCCCACGGCGGACGTCCAGTGCGAGCTACCCGCACCCCGGCCGGCACCAGCCTGACCACCTCGTCGACCCCGACCCATCGGGTCGCTGGTGATGCGAGAACCGAGTCGGTTCGAGGAGTGACCATCATGGTTAGGTGCTGCACCCGAGTGTCATGGTCATCGACGAGGTCGCGACAACCGAGCAAGACGGCGTCGAGGCCGAGCTCGGCCAGAGCGCCGGTGAAGACGGGAGCATCACCAAGCCAGATTTCGCCGGGCAACTCGGTGGACGGCAAGAGCGGTTTGTCGGTGTCGATCACCAAGACGGCATCCCGGACTGGGTGCAGCACGACCCAGGTGACCTCGGTTCGCCATGGCGGCGCCTGGACAGCCCTTAGCCCGACGGCAACTCCGGTGTCGACCTGCAAAGCCATCCTCACACTTCGCCGCTCGGAATATAGGACCCCCCGAGTCTTCCTGCCAGGATCGCTTGGCGGAGTGGTGAGCGACAACAGAGTTTCGTGGACGCGACCCGCGCCCACCCAGGCAGTTGCCGAGCGCGACGAGCCGCGCGCACCCGCTTGTAGTGGGTATCCCGGTCGGCAGCGCGCAGTCGCCAAACCCTCTGGTTAGGCACTTGGTCCTTCGGGAAACCGGTTTCGCCTTCGCGCCAAGCTCTTCTCGCCGATTCCGACAGAGGGCGTCAACGGAGCCCTCTGGACCCCACCTCGTCATCCAACCGGGGACCATTCACGCGGCCCCAAAAGCCGCGCCCCACCAGTAGCGCCTTGCGGTACGCCTCGGAGCGGGGTTCGATCCCGGTAGCTGTCGGTCAACGGAGACGCCCAGGCCGTGCCTCAAGCCGGGACCTTCGTCGCTACTCAGCCGCTGTGTTGGCGTTGCTTGGCGAACGTGTTCGCTTCATCAACGATGCGCTTCGTCGTCTCGTCGGTGAGTTCCGCCGTCCGCCGCTTCATGGCATCGACATCCGGCGCATCCGTCCGGTCCCACTCCGCAGACACCCGATCCTTGAGCTCGTTGACTAACCGGTCGATTCGCGCGTCGCTCGCCTCGCGTTCGGCGTCCACCGCTCGCCGCACCGCTTTCGCTGCGGTGTCAACGATCTGCCGCTCAAGCAGCACGACAAACCCGACCAGCAGCAGCGTCGTGCCGACTCCCGCGAGGACGCTGGCGATATACGCAGTGCGATCCGCCGGCGCGATCACCCAGAGCCCGGTGGCGATCATGGCAAGTCCGAGCACGATGCACCCGATGATCCAGCCCCATCGGATCCGCAATCCCGACTCCTGCGTCGTCCGCTCGGTCACCCGACAAGGGTAATGGCCCGGCGCGACCCGCTCCCATATGTGCGGGCTTGGGCGCGATCACGGAGCCAGGCGCCGATCCAGCGAGCACGGAGCCGGGCAACGCCGGTCGTGATCGATGTCCTTTCCGGTACCCGCCAGCACGCTCAGCAACAACCGAGTTGCGAGGCTGATGGTCACGTCGACACCGCATTGCGGCTGTGGGGCGAGCAGTGGGCCAGCGGTACAGGGGTGTGCGTAAGCCGTCCCTCTGCGGCACACCCGGAGGCGGCTGCGCACGGCCGGCGGGATGTAGTTGACGTCGTGGGTCCGGGTCTGTCAGGCCGGGAGGATGAATCACTACTGGTGGGCTACGCGCGGGTGTCCACCGAATATCAAGATTTGACCGCGCAGCGCAACAGCCTCGCCGCGCTAGGCGTGGGCGATGACCGGATCTGCGTCGACGACGGCTTGACCGGCACCAACCGGGACCGGCCCGGTCTGCGGCTCGCTATCGCCGCCTGCCATAGCGGCGACACGTTGGTGGTGACCAAGCTTGACCGGCTGGCCCGGTCGCTGCCTGATGCCCGCGACATCCTCGACGAATTGACCCGTCGCCATGTCCGGTTGAGCCTGGGCGGCTCGATACACGATTCGACCGATCCGGTGGGGCGATTGCTGTTCAACGTGTTGGCGATGGTGGCGGAGTTCGAGGCGGATCTGATCAGCATGCGCACCCGGGAGGGCATGACGGTGGCGAAAGTGAAGGGGCATCTGCGCGGCGAGCAGCCGAAACTCTCGGCAGCGCAGGCCAGACACCTGCTGGAACTGACCGACAGCGGGAACTACAGCACCGCCGAGATCGCAGAGCTGTTCAGAGTCAGCCGGTCGACGATCTATCGAACCATCCATCGGGTACGGCCGGCGCCGCCGGACCCCGCACGGCCCTTCGCGCACATCGCGTCGAGACAGGATTGATCCTCAACCTCCGCAAAAGTCCGCGACGCGCGGCAGGCAAGCTGACCTGCCGCGCGTCCTAAGGGGACCGGCTTACGCACAGTCGTGAGGGAGGGGCCGGCGTCTCAGACGCGGCGCTCAACCACCCGCATGCGGGCACCTGTGGACGTCTACCAACTGCCCGATGAACCAGGCTCGGGGTGCCCTCAAGGGGACCGTCCTGCGAGAACGAGCCCCCGAACGGCTAAGGCCGTCGCACCGGCCTGGCACCGTCGCGCCCGATCACCCGATTGAGCAGGTGCGACGGTGGCAAGGTGGTGCAAACAGCCCGGCGCCCGCCCTGATCGGACAGGGGCGGGCGCCGGGAACGGACGGTTTACTGGGCGCGGAACGACCAGACCGGTCCGCCGCTGGGCCCGAGCAGGAGCACCGGATCGCCAGCCGGATGGCGGGTCTGAAGCAAGAGGCGGAACAGCGCAGCGCCACGCTTCTGCCGGCGCGGCGCGGGCGCCGGGTGAGCGCCGGATTCCGCCGGCGTCGGATGAGGGGCAGGGGTAGCCCGGTCGTGCTCAAGGGCGCGCCGGGGCAGGGTGAACGTATCGGTTGACATGAGTGATGAGCTTCCTGGGACAACGGCGGTCAGCCGTCAAGATCGCGGTTCCATCGCGCGTCGTTGCGTACCTGTGTCACAACAGGAGGCGGCGGGCGGTCATTCCCGGATCAGCAGGAAACATGCCGACGATGGCTCGGTGGAGACCAGGCCGCGGGCCGCTCGGCCGGCGGCAGGCCGTCGAGTCCGACCCGAGTTGTTGGTGTTGCACGGCATCGGCTCTGCGGCACGCCTGCCTGTGCCGCAAGTGGCCCGATCATCGGCACGACAACCTCGCCGTTGGCCGAGCCCGGCATGCAGGACTGCGCGGGGTGGTGGGCATGCATCGCAGGTGCCGCTCGGCACGTTGTCCCGTCCCGGTTGAGCTACGTAACGCTCAGGAGCCCTCGGACGGCTGCTGAGGGTAGATCCGCACGATCGAGAGACCAGATCGCCCGATGGCATCCCGGAGCTCCTCCCGGGTCGGCGCTCGATCCACGTTGAACTGCAGTCCGAGGCGACGCCGGGCTCGATTCACGCCGAGATCGGTGATAGCCGTTGGTGGGTCGCGACCACTTCGTCCGGATCGTCACACAGCACCGCGCGAGCCGGTTGGCGGACTCCGCGGAGCGTGACCTCGATGTCTCCTCCACCGGCGAAGTTGTGTCGCCAACCACTGTTGGTGAGCACCGATACCACCCCGTCGACCAGGTGGTAGCCCGCCGGCACGTCGAACCGTCGTCCACTCCGGCGGCCCAGGTAATGCAGGAGGAGCATCTGATCTGCCAACCGATTGCGAGCAACCAGGTACCGCACGATCGGATTGACGACGCGCATGAGCGCATCCGGAGGATGCCGTCGCTCGACAGCAGGGCGCCCAGTTGCCCTAGCCGCAAGCTGCCACCTGCGGCCGAGGGCACCGCCCCTCCATCCAGAGTGTCGTTAGTCGACCGGTGACCGGCAGGGCTGCAGATCTCGCCGCCATGATCTCTGGACGGGCCGACTCGGACTTTGGCCGGTGACCGAATCGGGAGAGGATCGCTCCGTCTGCGACTCACCGGTCACCGAACGGACCTGCAACGCCTGGGCGAGACAGGTCACGGCAGCTCTGGCCACGAGAGGGACCGCGATCAGTGCACCGAGCTAGGCCTTCTCTCGATGGGACCGGTTCATGGACGGGCTAGCACGGTGATCGAAGAGGATCGTCAATCGCGGCGAGTACCAGCAGCATGACGCGGCACACGACCTGGATTATCAGAAACTCCGGTCACTACTCGGCCGGAGGAGCTAGCTCAGGAAGCTTGCCGGTCATCGGCGTGCACCCTCACTTTGCGTCCGCGCGAACCCGGGATCGTCGTGCCCGTCCCGACGAAACTGGATCAGTTCACCTGGCTGGCAGTCGAGGGCGATGCAGATCGCCTCGAGCGTGGAGAAGCGGATCGCTTTTGCCTTGCCGGTTTTCAGGATCGACAGGTTGGCGACGGTGATGTCGACACGCGCGGCCAGTTCGGTCAGCGTCATGCGGCGATCGTGCAGCTTCTCGCCGAGGCGGATCAGGATCGCCATGTCATACCGTGCCTTCGAGGTCGGCACGCATCCGAGCACCGTGCGCGAAAACGCCGGCGAGCACGAACAGCAGCACGACCGCCAACCACGGCGCAACGGAGAAAGCGTCGACCCGTCCCGGCTCCCATACCAACCCGACGATCGCCGCGACGATCAGGCGCAGTCCCTCGATTGCCAGGACGCACCACGCGATCACGTTCAGGCGCCGGGCGTTGTCGAGGATGAACGGGTCACCGACCCGTACGGTGTCGACGATGGCCAGCAGCCGCCGCAGGATCGTATGCACGATCAGTGCGCCGATCACGCTGATGGCGACGATCGCGCGGAGCCCATGCCCCACCAGCGGGTACGCGTTCACCATTTCGGAACCGAGCGGGCGCTCCGGCCAGCCTTGGATGAAGTAGCTGTAGACCAGCAATCCGGCGATCACGACGGCGTAGAGGATGTTGACGATGATCAGGACCTGGATGATCGGCCGGGCGACCGAGAGGGCGTGGGTGCTCAGGCGGTTCATGACGCAGCTCCTGGATATCGTTAAACAATAATACACACATTGACAATCAATATGCTATCCGGCTGAAGCGTCACCGGCCGACAGATCCGGCTGTGACAAGCTCGTCATCTCCTGGTAGGGGCCTCTGCCGACGACTCGAGCCTTGAGTTGCAAGCCGCGATGGCGAACCCGGGGACCGACGACGACTACAACGTCTCAAGAAGCCGTCACCGCTGCGGCACGGCACCCTGTGCCGCAGGAGGACCGGGCTGCGGAACACACCCGTCTCGATCGTGTCGACGTTCGCGGTCGGCCCGCCCCGAGCACGAGTTCGGTCAGTCGGGGACCGCCTACCGGTGCCGTCGACTGCGGTCCCTGCGCGGCGGACGTCGACCAGGCTCAAAAGTGATCCGGCCGACACCGCGGTGCCCGCTTCCGCCACCGCCGTTGGCTGAGCCGACTCAGCAAACGACAGTTGTTGCGCCGGGCCTTCCGGGTAGTCTTTGGTGCCCCAACGGACCATCGGGGGCGAGCCGCGACGACTGGCCACCGGGCAGAACCTCGGTGATCTTGCGGCCCCCGACTCATCTGTCAGACACTCGACGTGAGATGCGGACCGAAGGTGAGCAGTGAGCGCTGGCTACCGACAAGAAGGAGCTCGCCCGGCTGACCGCGAGGGGGAGCAGCGGGCGCCCTACCAGCGTTCGCTCACCCCGACCATGGCGGCCGGCTCCGAGTCGATCGGGGCGCCAGGGTCCGGCAATGTGCTCGCCCTGCAGCGCTCCGCCGGTAATCGAGCGGTCGCTCAGCTGTTGTCACCCTCGGCATCCAGAGCCAGCGTGCAGCGCCAGATCGAAGCCGAGACCACCAGTGTCGAACAGGCTCCCCTCGCGATGGCGTGGGAAGGAAGCGAGGGTGGCACGTCTGCGCTCGCCGAAGGAGAGCGCAACGAATTTGGCGAGCAGACTGGCGCACTCCGCTCGGCGGGCTTCCCGCACGTCTTCGTCAACAACGGCAAGACCGGCAGTGCGCTCGACAACACAGTCGGGGGCGCCGGGGGGTCTGGCGATCAGGGCGCCGGTGACATCACGCTTGTTGCACCTGCGTATGAGAGCCGGGCCGCGACCGGCGGTGCACCCGCTCGGGCCTGGATCCGACCCGGCACTGGCACCGCAACGGTGACCCGCTCCTACCACGGATCGTTGACCGGAGCGAACGGGCCGACTCTGTGGATGACCGCTCGGGCGGTCGCCCGGACCGATGCCCACGAGGTGCTGCACGTGCAGAGCTCGAGCGCGCTGCACAACACCCACATCACGCCGCTGGAGGCGCGCATCGCCCAGCACCACACCGAGGCGGCCGCGCTGGCCACGGGCGCCAGTCCGGCGGAGGCCGTCATCGCTCTCATCGCCTTCGTCAACTGGAACGCCACCGTAAACGCATTCCGCGCCGCCGACCAGGCCGCGAACATCGTCGGCGGGACGGTCGACGCGGCCGATGTGGCGTCTCCGACCTTTCCTCGCGACTACGGGCCGCGACGGGTCAACGGGGTGAACTACGCGAACTACTTCGACACCCCGCCCGGGCCACCGGCCGGTCCGACGGCCCCCCCGTGATCTTGAAGGGGTGATTATGAAGCTCCGGCTGGAGGCCGCCACGGCGACGTGGCCCGTCAATGAACCGATCGCGGTCCGGCTGCTAGTGATTAACAGCGACTACGAGCCGCGCGTTCTTGATCGGCGACTGCTGATCGGTCCCAACCTGGAGCGCGCGCAGCGTGGTCGACCATCGCCGGTGAACGTGGAACCGGCCTTCGACCACGAGGAACAGAACCTAGTGACGCTCAACCCCGGGTGCCTGTACGGACGCGAGCGGACCTTTGCCTTCACCGAGCCCGGGTTGGTGACCTTTCACGCCTTTCTGCTGAAGGAGCCGACGGAGGAACTGCTGGCTCCGGGGCCGAGCGATCCGGAGTTCTTGCTGCTGGCTGCCCCACCCCTGCGGTTGAGGGTCGAGCCGGGCGCTGACTGACCGACTCCGAGCGCGGGGCCCGGCCGTTGCAAGTACAAGTACGCTTCGACATGCTTCGCGGGCGGTGGCCGGCGGCGCGATGGCGTCGTACATGCGATCCTCCTACCAGCGGCACGGCCTAAAAGGCACAGCTACAAGGATGCTGTAAAGACAACCTGGCCGTGCTCACTGTTGGGCCCTTCACGGCAGCCGTGTCGGCAGCCATGAAGAGATGTCCGTAGGCGGTCCCGCGTGCGGGCAGTGTGCGTAGTTGTCTGCCTGACCGATGAACCACGCTTAGGGTGCCGCCAACGGGACTCTCCTGCGGCATCTGTTGATCGATCCTCAACTGACCTTGCAGGAAATCTCGAGGTCGAGTTCCTCCAAGCCTGTGGAGACGTAGACGTCGCTGCTGAGCACGTAGTCTCTGAAGCTTTCCGCCCGGCCGGCGTTGTCGGCAACCACAAGTGCACCGTCGATGAGGCGGGGTTCGAGCAGGCGGATGATGTCGGCGTACATGTCTTTGGCGCCGTCGAGTAGAACGAGGTGGATCTCAGGCGGGACGTTCATGCTGAGAGTCGCCAAGGCGTCACCTTCTCGGATCTCGACGATGTCACCAACGCCTGCCCGGTCCACGGAGCGGCGTGTCGCGCTGACCTTCCTGGGTTCAAACTCGGTACCGATCAACTGACCGCCGCCGTTGTCCTTGATCGCCGCCGCGAGGAAGAGTGTGGACACACCGAACGAGGTTCCGAACTCCACGACTGCTCGGGCTCGGCTCGACCGGCCGAGGGTGTACAGCAGCTTTCCTGTCGCGGGAGACACCGCCATGTATCGGTGCTCGGCCCCAGTGAACTCGGCTCGGAAATCACCTGGCGTGCGATCCTGCGGGCCTGGCCGGCCGGCGCCGTGACGCCTACGGCCTTGCTCACGTTCGACAGCCGCGTCGGTGAGCAGCTGGTTGAGAACCTCGGCCAAGGCTCCGTCTTTCAGACTGTTCATGGGTTTCGTGTCCTGTCCATGCAGAAGTGATGGTGAGGGTGGGGGACGGTGGCACATACCACAGGGCCAGTCTTGCGTAGGGCCACCGATCGCCAGCTGTGCGACCAGACGGCTTCCTCCCGGCGAGACCAGATACGTCTTCATGGCCACACGACCAGGTGGGAGGTGCGACGAGATGTCATCTCGTTCCTGCTGGGTCGTTGACAGCCGTCTGGAACTGTTCTCATCACCCCCACGGTGTGTGGCCGGCCGAGTCCGACCTCATGGCCAGGCTTGCCGGGGTTGACCCTCCGAGATCGCAGGGCTGATCGGCATCGAGAACCGTTCGCCAGCGAGGCCTGAAGTCACAGCGCGGTCTGGGGACGGGTGTCTAGTCCACCGAGTCTCCGCGCAGCCGATCGTTGCGAAGTGGTGACCAGGCTTCACGGCACACCATCCGCGAATGGCGCCCGCAAGACGACCCGCCTGCGGTCAGTGCCCGCTGAGGATTGGCTTCCCGGCGACCGACGCTCAAGGTGCCGAGCGGGACCGTCGATCGGCCGGATGTTGCTGGTGTGGCGGGAGGATCAGGATCGAGCCCCGACTGCGATGAGTAGTGGCTGAACGTCCACGCTGTTGGTCTTCAGCTCCTTAGTCATCGCCATGATGAATCGCCGTCGCGCTGATCGCCGACGTTCCTCGTCGAGGGCACGGACCGGACCGCCGACTGCGCTCGCGAGGGTTCCCGCCCATGCGTCGTCGGCGGCTGGCAGGGGTTGCCGCCAGGTCGCCTCGTTGAGGGTTTTCTGGGTAAGACCGGCCGTCTCGAGAGCGGTGATGAGCAGGTCAGCTTGGCCAAGGGCAGCGTTTGGGTCGACCATTCGGACGCCAACCGTGGCGGCAGCTTCGCGGAACAGGCGTGGCACGAGAAGGCCGCCGGTGGCCCAAAACCTGCACGGCGATCGACCCCGACGGGCGCACGACGCGAGCAAGTTCTGCAAGGCCGAATGCTGGCGCGCTCAGATAGGCAAATGCGAAAACGCAGACGGCGGCGTCGATCACCGCAGCGGGCAGCGGAAGAGCTGTCAGATCGGCTACCACCGGCAGCAGCCGGTGGTAGCAACCAGCAACCCGGCGGATACGTCGACGGCGACAACGCGAGTCGAGGGCTCCCGCTGCAGCAGTCGGCGCCCGCCAATCCTGTTCCAGCAGCTGCGTCGAGGACGAGATCGGCCGGTCGCACAGGCAGCAGGTCGGCGGCGGCAGCCGCAACCCAGCGATGCATCTGGCTGCGGTCGTAACTGTTCGCTCGCGCATCGAAGGTTGCCATCACCCCACGCAGCGGCGGCGGCCACACCATGCCGGCCAGTGTGCCTCACACCCGGCCCGCAAGCCGACCGACAGGCGGTCACTCACGGGACTCGCGTCAGCGTCACGATTGCGGCCAAGATCGCCGCCACCACGCCGTCGACGGCGAGGGGCACCATGCCGATCCAGTACGCGGGGATCGGATCGAGCCGATAGAAAATTAGGTAGCAGGCCAGCCCGACCAGCGTCGCGATCGCTGTCGCGACGATCCAGGCGGACGCCGCCGGCGCCCTCAGCACCCCGGCCGTCCACAACGTGATGCCGGCAGCGAGTTGCACGGTGGCCCAGACAACGATCAGCGGGAGCTCGGTGGTGACGGGCCGGTGGGCGACGCTAGAGGTGACGTAAAGCAACAGCGCACCGACCAACACTCCGCCGACGATCGTCGCCCCCAGCGCCGGCGATGACGCCTTCGGGAGAAGGGCCGCGATGCCGACGGCCAGCAGAACCAGGCCGCCGAGGCCACCGAGCACCGCTCCCGCGAGGAAGAGCCCGCCGCCGGGTGGAGTCCGCACCGACGGTCTAAACCTAATCGTCCACCAGACGAGGTAGCTCAGGCTGCAGACGACGAGCAGCACCTCACCGATCACGATCATCAGCGGGCCGCCCTCCAGTGCCTGCCACCTACCCACCGTTTCACCCTAGTCAACTCAGCTCACCGCAAACGGTCGTTTCTGGTGAGCCGGCCGCCCCGACGCTCGGCTGTGAACTTCAGCGCTTCATGGCGGCGTTCTGTCAGCGCTCTGTGTCGCCTTGGCCTCCGGCGAGGACCAGCGCGTCCCCGTAGGAGGACCGTCCTGCGGGGGCACTGCTCGAACGGCAGTCTAAGTTTCGGGTCAGAGCCGGCGGTCAACGGCAGCTGCCCAGCCTGCGGGGTCAGCGCCTTCCGGGATCTGGCCGAGCCCCCCGGCAAGGACTCCGGCTTCGAACCACTGCTCCTCGGCGGGTGTCAGCAGAGCCACTGAGCGGTAGCCCGCTAGCAGGTCGTCGCGCGCACCGGGAGGTGGCGGACATCAACTTCGGAAGCGCGTGGCGAGCTTCACCGCACCTGCTGCGAGGTCGAGCACCCGGTGCCCGAGCATCACGCTGTCGTAGTCCAGCAATGCGGTCACCTCTCCGCTGTCGACAAGCACGTTGGCGCCTCGTACGTCTCCGTGCACGAGTGCAGCGGCGACGTCCAGGTCAGGGAGGTCGGCCAAAGAGCGTCGAGACGGGCGGCCGCACGGGGTGCCCGCTTGCGCCCGGCTGTGCCTTCTGCGACCAGCAGTCGAGGGTCTGCGGCGGGTACTGGTGCCGACTCTGGCAGCTCGGGTAGGTGGATCTGCAGTTGAGCGAGCGCCAGGTGGACTCGGGCTAGGGTCTCGCCTGTTGCGCGGACGGCCGCGGGGTCACCGGCATCGAGGAAGTCGCCCATGACCTCTGGTAGCACGATCACCGACAGAGCCGGGTCCTCGGTGACCGCCCGGGCGGCGCCACCGAGCGTGCGGCGCGGTGCCGCGACAGGTAGTCCCTGCGCGCCGAGCTGTGCGACGACCTCTGCAAGGGCACCGAGGCGAGCGATCACAGCTGCCAGGCGCAAGCCTTCGCGACGAACGGGCCGATCTGTGTGTGCACCCAGGCAAGAAGATTCTGGTCACTCAGCACGATCCGCTCGCACGCCGTGACCCGGATTCCCCAGTGTTTCGCCAGCGTGTCCGACACGCGTATCGCCGCGCTAGTGGCGTCCGCGAGCCCGAACCGCTCGCGCAAGGCTGTTACGGCGTCAGCCCGTTCCCACAGCATCGACAACTCGGGCTCGGCCACCGCCCCACGGTAAGCGGCAACAAGACTGGTGACACCTCGCCGCCTCACCAAGAACAAGGGTTTCGGTGAAGCACACCACGGCCCAAGCCGCCAGAAGCACGGTCCGCAAGCCGTCGGACTTGCGAGACATGCCGTCGCCGTGGGAGGACCGCTCTGTGCACCGTCCGACGGGTTTGACGTCTACCCGTCAATGGCTCACAGTCGTGCGGTGCGGGAATCCTGATGATGACATGTCCGGCCTGTCTGCCCAGGCACTGTCTTGGGTCGTTGCGCAGGTGGGTGATGGCGTCGCCGTAGAGGCTGCGCATTCCCTCCACGGCGGTGAGAGCCCATGGTGGATCGATCTGAGAACGGCCGGAG
The DNA here is from genome assembly GCA_963791865.1 of uncultured Actinomycetota bacterium. GTDB lineage: Bacteria > Actinomycetota > Actinomycetes > Propionibacteriales > Propionibacteriaceae > Microlunatus. The sequence continues at coordinate 45,829 of CAWBUC010000016.1, read as the reverse complement.
GATCACCGTTCGCGTTGTTTTCCGGTCGCCCAGTAGTCGGATCGACCCCAAGATGATCACGACAAACGCCGCCGCGCTTGCCGTCGCAGAGCAGCACGGCTTGCCGGCGCCTCGGCTGCTGGGAGTAGATCTCGACGGGCTCGACGCGGGCACGCCGGTGAGTGTGGAGTCGGTTGTTCCGGGCACGAGCGCTTGGCCCGTCGAGTGTGTGCCGGATCTCCTTCGAGCCGCGGGAGCCGCGATCGCCCGAGTTCACGCGGTCGTCCTCGAATCACGGCCAGCACTTCCGTCCCGGCCCCGACCGATCGCGGTCGATGACTTCGCTAGTGAGCGGCGGCTCGGACGGATGCCGACTACCGACCTGCTCCGCCGCGCCGATGAACGAGTCCTCGAGGTAGCCGTTCCGGCCGGCCCGACGGTCTTCGTTCACGGTGATGTCTGGCCCGGAAACACTGTGATGGCCGGTGACACAGGGCTCGCCTTGATCGACTGGAAGACCGCGGGCGTCGGCCACCCTCGGGTGGATCTCGGTGAGCTGCGGAAGCAGGTGGCAATTGCGTACGGTGACGGAGCCCCAGAACTTGTGCTGGAAGGCTGGGAAGGAGCCACCGGCGCTCGAGCGCGCGACGTACCGTTCTGGGATGCGACGGCAGCTTTGAACACGCCTACCGGTTCCACCGGCCCGGCTGACGCGGCACGGCGAGACGACCTCCTCAGCACCGCCCTCGCTCAGCTTTGAGAGATTGAGCATCACTGCTCCACACGATGAGCTCCGCCGAGTGGCTGCTAGGCGTGCTGCAAGCCGACCGTCGAGCGAGACGGTGCCCTTGATGCGCTAGACCGCCCTGGGCTTGCTCAGGCTGGGTAGCGGCGTGGGAAAAATGCCTGACATGACGGGCAGCCGCTTCGAACAACACGAGAACTTCCGCTCGGCCCTCTCGGTCGGACAGGAGCTGGGATACGCGAACTTCGAACCGCAAGATTTCTCGGCAGTCTTTCAGGGCGGCTTCCTGTTGTACTGGGATCTTGGCCCAGGACCCCGGACACTGCGGGAGGTGCGAGCCGCTGATGCTCGGATCAACGACCTTGTGCGAGCCGTCGTTCTGTACAGCCTGGCTCTGGCGGTGCCGCCAACTCCTGCCCTGCCCCCGGGGTGGTATCACGATGGTCCTAGCGCTGTCGGAGTACGAACACGGATCAGGCGCGATGCTGATGCTGGACTCCGGCTAGTCGCGAGCGGATTCAGCAATCCTTGGTGGGAAGTTCCTCAGGTACCCCTGTTCCAGGCAGGTGCGGTCATTTTCGCCAGCCTCCCGGTAGTGAAGTGGATTCTTGACGCCATCCCGAAGGCCGCGTCGCTGGATCTCACCGTTAAGGCTCGAAGGCAGCGTCTGAAGCGCGAGATAGCAGAGGATCGGTACGCAATGGCCGCACTAACGGACCCCGTTGAGAAGTACGTTCGCGACAGTGCCGTCGGCATCGTTCAAGCGGCTGAGCGGCACGATGCACGTGAACCGACACCTACGCTGCTTCATGACAACGAGTTGGAAAGCCCTGAGTCACCTATGCCCGGCTCCGAGGAGTCATCTGAGGATGTCGGCCAGCTGGACACCGATCGTGCAGCCGCCAACATCATCAGCGCAGCGGCAAAGATTAAGCCTTCTGGCAAACGGGGCGGCGCCGAAACTTCAGTACGACCCCGCAGTGGGCCAGCCAAACGCCGACGTGCGCTTCATGCATGCTGACGCCGCTCGCGCTGTAGGCGAGCGCATCGACGACCTCGAGAAAGGCTGAGGCTTCATCGTGCCCTGCGACCATGTCCGCCGGGCTCAACCCCAAGATGCCCTTTCAATAGGACGGCTGACCGGCACAGCAGCTGTCCCAGATCCTGCGCAGGCTTGCGGCCGCTCTGGCCGTCTCAGGTCTGACTCCGAGGGCCGTTGAGGAAGTCGAGGGTGACCGCTGCGAAGAGCTGGGAGGTGCCGAGGTTGTAGTGGGTGAGGCCGGGCAGGATCGCAAGGGCGTGTCCGCCCTTTGGCCGGCCCTCGCCCATCCAGCCGCCGTCGCGGAGGCCCCCGTCAAGCAGCTTGAAGATCTCGACGTAGTGGCTTGGCGGCGCCATGTCGGCATCGGCGGCGACGATGAGCGTGGGTACTTGCAGGGTTCGGACTTGTTCGCTGAAGTCGAAGTCCTTGCTCATCGACTCACCGATCTTGTCTAGTAGTCGCGGGAAGGCTTCAGGGCGAGGCGCGACGCGCTGATAGAGCTGGTACATCGGCGTGTCCTTCATGTACTCGGCCGCCGCCGCGTTCACCTGGGCCTGCTGGTCGAGCATCTCAACCGGGATCGCGCTCCGCCGGACATGCGCTGACGCGCAGACGAGTTTGCCGACCTTCTCTGGGTACTTCATCGCAGTGAACAGCGCGACACCGCCGCCGAGCGAGTAGCCGACGACATCGGGCTTCTCGAGTCCGAGGTGGTCGATGAGGGCAGCGATGTCGTCGGCCATGAGTCGGATGTCGATCGGACGATCGGTGTCCGCCGTGCGTCCGTGCCCTTGGAGGTCGACCGCGACGACCTGGTGGCGCTCCGTCAGTGCGGGGAGTATCGGCCCGAACATCTCCCCCGACATGAGCCCGCCGTGCAGCAGGATCATTGGCCGCCCGTCCCCACGGGTCTCGTAGTAGAGGTTGATCCCGTTGACGTCGGCGTACTTGCCGATTCCGTTGGCCTCGGCCGTCCAGTCGGTGCTCACGTCTTCCTCCTCGCCTCATCGATCTCGTTGGGGGATGCAACTATGACTGGTTGGGCGCCCCAAACTGATCGAACCCACCTTTTGCAGTATCACCCTTCAGCGGAAGACGCGGACGTTCTCCTTGGCCCAGTCGGCGTAGGTGAGCGGGACGCGTCCGATGAGCTCAGCGACGGTTGGCCGCTGGTCTCGGGTCCACTGTGTGAGTTCCTCGAGTCGGTCGCCGTACTCCTCGAGAGCGTAGAGAGTGACATCGATCGCGCCATCGGGCCAACCGTGCTGGCGCCACCTCGCTCGTGCCTGCTCGGCGGTCAGCCCGCGGAGACGAATGGCCTTGCCGAGAGCTTCCTCGATGCTGGCGACCCTGGCGCGGGTGCTCACCGGCGGTCCGACCGCCTCCAGCACGCGCCCCTTCACCGACGCCGTCCCGGAGGGCGGTCGCAGCGACCGCGGCGAGGTCGTCCTCATGGATGAAGGGGTAGTGGCCGTTGATGGCAAAAGGCTCCTGAATGACACTGGCGGTCATGATCATCTCCGGCCAACCCGATCCCGTGGCCGGGTAGGTCCCTTCGAGCATCGAGCCCATCACCGCCGACGGTCGGATGATGGTGGCCGGGATGCCGGAGTGCAGCACGGCCTTCTCGATCGCCAACCAGAACCAGGTCTGGGGTGGATAGGCCGCTTCGTACTCAGGACCGTGGGAGGACAGCAACACGATGCGTCGGATCCGTGCCTCCCGAGCGATGCGCAGCACCTCCGGCACCGTGGCTGGGTGGGCGCCCGCCAGGAAGAAGGTCTCAACCCCTGCCCAGACACCGGCGCGGCCGGGCGGAGAGTCGACCGAGCCTTCGACGACTTCGACCGAAGCCGGCCAGTCCTGGCACTGGTCCGGCTCGGCCAGGACGCGTACGCGATCGCCAGCCGCGAGCAGCTGCCGGGCAAGGGATCGACCGACGACCCCGGTCGGGCTACTGCCTTCACGCTTGCTGGCCGCAACGACCGTCAGCAGGTGCAACGTCTCCGATGCGCCATCCGACGAAGTGATCTCTCGAACTCCATGCACGGCAAGCACCCCTTCGACCGATCGGGAGGGATCTTGCGCCTCACCTGTGCTGGCCTTTTGGGCGCGACTCAGTTGAGGGTACGGATCGTCGACGAAAGCCTAGCAGCGGGCCGTCTCGCGCCGCTGTCACAAGCCGACCCGCATACGGGCACTGGCCTGCGGCCGGAGTGTCAGATGCTGCGCTCAACCACCGTCCAATGAGTACGAACATTGAGACGGTCCGCCCTAAGGGCGGCGCACCGGGGTTCAGTGTGAGGTCGTGGCCTGCAAGTGCCGTAGCAGTTCGATGTCGGAAAGGTCGTGTGGCCGTGCGGGGTACCCGGTGTGGAGGAGCAGCTGCTGCTCGACCGAGAGGCACCCGATCCCGAGACCGCTGATAATGCCTCGCGCGAACGCTTCCGGTGGGTAGCGGAACGGTGGCAGGTCTTCGACGTTGGCCTGCCAGCCCGTGTCCTGCCTGTCGAAGACAACCGGGTGAAGGTCCACCCAGCGCTTGGACGATGCAGTCAACTCAACTCGAGCCGGCCGCCAGTCGGTCTCCACGTCGTAGCCGATACCTTGGAGGACGCAGAGGGCTCGCTCGGCTGAGGCAGAGGTGACGTCGAGCGCCAAGTCGAGGTCACGATGAACCCGTGTTTGTCGCCCGGCGAGAGCATCGACACCCCAGCCGCCAGCCACCCAGGCCCGCAAATCTCCGGTATGCAGGGCAGCGAGCACCCGGAGCCGGGCATACCTGGTTTCTCATCATGGCCCTCCGGGCTCGGCGGCGGAAGCGGCTCGTCCGGAGCCGGCACCGAGGCTGGGCTCGACGGCGCCGCCGATGGTGAACCAGTACGGCGCGTCGGGTCTGGCGGGGTCGTAGCCGAGGAGAAGCAGCACTTGGCCGCTTTGGTTGATTGGCAGGACCCGGGCGGTCTGGCGCGTTATGGCTGCCACCACGTCAGTTTCGCCCACAAGCAACAGGAACCCGATCAGCGCCGCCGATAGCGGCGGTCAAGTCCTGAGCGTCCTGTAAATGGGGTGGCCTGTTGATCATGCGGCGACTCGTTTGCGTCGGTCGGTTCGGCGAGTGTCGTTGTCTGCTGGTGGCGGGTCGAGTCCGAGTTCAGTGCGCAGCAGTTTCAGCTGGTGGCGTTCCAGGTCGGTGATGGACACCCGGCACCAGCGGTCGGCGGCCCGGATCATGGTGGCGAACACCAGCTTCATCGCCGCCTTCTCGTCGGGGAATCGACCGATCACCTTGGTCCGCCGGCGTTCCTCGACGAACGACCGTTCGGCCAGGTTGGTGGTGCGGACCCGGATCCGGTGCCGGACCGGCACCCGGTGGATCGCCAACAGCGCGTCGAGGTCGTCGGCGAAGCAGGCCACCGCGGCCGGGAAGGTGCGCTCGTAACCCGCGATCAGCCGGTCCGCGGCGGCCCGGGCGGCGTCCAGGGTGGGCGCATCCCGGACGGCGTAGACGTGCGCCATCACCTCCGCCGCCGCCTCATCGGGCAGTTTGGCGCGGATGTTCGCGAGCCGGTGGAACCAACACCGGATCCGGATGCTGGCCGGGAAACACACCTGAATGGCTTTGACCAGGCCGGGTGCGCCGTCGGAGGTGATGGTGGTCGGCAGCCGCAGCCCGCGGCCCAGCAGGGAGCGGAAGAACTCGGTCCAGCAGGCCTCGGACTCCTTGTTGCCGACCGCCAGGTGCAGCAGGTGTTTCCCGCCGTCGGCGGCGATCGCCCAGCCGACCAGCAGCGCCTCCTTCGCCCCGTGCCGGCGCAGCGACTCAAATACCGCGTCGACGAACAGGTACTCGACCTCCACCTCGGACAGGTCCCGGGAGATGAAGGTCTGGTAGTCCTCCCATAGCCGGTCGGTGATCTCCGAGACAGCGGACTTGGAGATCAACAACTCACCGGTGGCGTCCCGGAAGGCGTCCTCGACGTCGCGGGTGGACAGGCCGCGGGCATACATCTCGTTGACCAACGACTCCAACACCTCGCTGTTGCCGTCCAAGAAACCCCATCAGCGAAGACCTAAACGGATCGGCGGTGCCGCGGACCTGCGGCACCGCCACGTCGATGAAGCCCTCGGCGGTGCGCAGCCGGCCCCGCTCATAGCCGTTCCGGGAGCCGGCCTGGCCCTCGCCGCGGCGGTCGTAGCGGCCGCGGCCGCCGAGGAAGTCTTGCTGCTCACCTTCCAGCAGCTCCTGCACAACCTGCCGGGTCACCGTCTCCACCAACGCGGAGACGATGTTGGACTCGCGATCGGCGCCACCGACCAGCAGCTGGCGCAGCTGCTCGCGAGCGATCACGGACGGGGATACCCTTCTCATCGGCCTGCTCCTTCGATCGTCGGTCCTCAACACCCGACATGATCGAGCAGGCCACCCTCATTTACAGGAACGGTAGGACGCGACCGGCAGGTGCGTCGACACAGGATCGGACCAGCGTGACGGGGCGTCCACCGATTGGTGGAGGAACGGGTCCCCCGCTAGATCCCCCGCTCAGACGACAGCACCAACCGACGTCGAGGCCAACACTGGTCAATGGCAGACCACACCGACACAACAGCCCGACAAACACAGGAAGCGGACACAGCGATGGCAGACACGCAGGCGCCGACCGGAACGGCGGTACGGACACCAGGACGGACACCAGGACGGACACCAGGACGTACACCAGCCCGGGCAGCGGTGCGGACTTCAGCCCGGGCGGCGGCTGCGACCGACGGCCCATCCGGGGGCCTGCTCCAGGCCTTGATCGACACGCCCACCCCAACAACCGTGAGACGAGCACCCAAACCGCGCTTCGCCACCACACACCTCATTGCGAACCTACGCAACATGCTTCGGTCCGTCGCGAAGCGGACCGTCGCAGATCGGACCGTCTCAACAACCCGCGGACCTGAAATGCCCTATGTGGCCTGGACCCACCACAGCACCTACCCCAGACGCCGCCGATAAGCCGTCAGGCAACGTCACTCCACATCCCCAACACCGACACCCATCTTCACCTGGCAGCAGCAGCACCTGAAGTTCGAGAAGTTGACGCAGACGTCCGAGACACTGACGAGCAAGCTGACCCATCGGGGCGGGCGCGAGCGACGCCAACCGCACCGAAAATACCTCGGCCGCCGACCGCAACCCGTGGCCATCGTCGACACCCTTGTCTCGACGCAGCCCCGTGGGAAGTGGAGATCCCCGCCGACTTCCCCGTAACGGGCAGTGCGCTTCCAGCAGCGGCCAGGACGGTCGACCTCGAGGCGTCGCTCTCGCGGCAGCCGCCTCATCGGCTGGCCCGCGCGCGACGCTCGACGGCGGCGCGAAGGTGGGCCATGTTGGCCTTCTCCTCGCGTCCGATCATCACCAGGAAGATCGGGAAGACCAGCCGAAACCAACCGTGCGGAGTCGGCTCGAACATGGCGTGCAGCCATGTCCCTTCCGGCGCTGGCTCGAGCGTGCACGTGAACGTCACCTCGATCAGGCCACCGTTGTGCATCGTCCACCCGCGTGGCCGGTCGAAGGCCACGGTCTCCAGCTCGACCCAGGGACTGCTCTTCCACTTCGCCCGGTACGTCGTGCCCAGACCGACCGGACCCTCGGTCAGCTTCTCCATGACTTCGCACCTGGGGTTCCACTCCAGCTCCGCACGGAGGTCGGCGAGGTAGTCGAACGCCTCCTCCGGCGTACAGGGAAGGATCACCGAGTTCCTGATGACCGGCACCAGACTCACCTCGCGACCTAGACTCGAGGCCACTCACTGGAGTGACCATTAGTGATAGCTCTAGTAAAGTTCTTCCCATGGCAGGAGTCAAGAGCGGAAAGCTCTCCCGGTCCGACCGCGCTCTGCAGACCAGACGTCGGATGCTCGACAGTGCGCGAGAGCTGTTTGTCACCCAGGGGTACGCGGCGACCACCATGGAACGGATCGCTGACGACGCGGGGGTCGCCGTCCAGACCCTCTACTACTCGTTCCGGACCAAGGGCCAACTGCTGTGTGAGGTCGTCGAGGCGACCGCGGCCGGCGAGGACGACGCCGTCCCCGTGACACAGCGCCCTTGGATGCAGGAGATGCTGGGAGCCACCTCAGGTCCCCGCGTCCTGGCGCTCACCGTGGAACACGGCGCCGACATCTTCGTCCGCGCCGCTCCGCTGTGGCCAGCAGTCGCCGCGGCTACCTCGGACCCGTACGTCGACCGGTACTGGAGAGGTGTGGCCGCCGGCCGGCGTGAAGGCCAGGCCCGGATGGTGGCCCGGCTGGCCGACCTGGGCGCGTTGCGCGACCGGCTCACTCGCCGACCGAGCCACCGACATCGTCGTCACACTCTTCGGACACGACGTATTCCGCAGTCTGGTCAGCGAGGCCACCTGGAGTGTCCCCGAATACAAGGCGTGGCTCCTCACCACGCTCGCGCAACAGCTGCTCCAGCGACCCAGACTCGCCACCGCGAGCTTCTCCGACCTCTCCTATGCCGCAGCTTGTGCCAAGCACCTAGCAGCCGGTAGGCCCCGTCCGTCACGTTCTCGCCGCAGCGCAAGGATCACGTCGGAGGGCAGGATCGGCCATGAGTTGAGTCCTTTGGCATCTCGCAGCGATCACCACGTCCAATCCCCACGCCCTACGGCCAGCAGCGACGTCGATATGCCGCCGCTTCCGGTGCACCGTAAAGCCGACCGTCCTGCGGCACAAGGAAGCAGTGCCACTAGCGGACTGGCGTACGAGAACGAGGCCGTGTGCCGGTGGCTAGCGTTGGCGATTTACGGCTCAGGGCGGCCATCCGGCTTCGGGCGCGAGACGGCGGCTCGGACACCGGCCACTCCGGTGAGAAGGCTTGACGGTCGAGGGAGTCACCGAACCGCAGCAGGCAGTCGGTGTGGTTGACCTGTCGTGAAAGTGCGCGGGAGTCGATGTCGATGCCGGTGAGCGAGTTCAGCGCCGAATCTGTTGAATGGCGCGAATGACAGCATCTGGTCGGAGGGTGTTGATGTAGTGGGTGCAGTCGACGGTGGTGTGCTTTGCGCCGGGAATGCTGGCGGCGAGCTCTCGCTGGCCGCGTTGCCAGGCGGGGGTGTAGGCAGCCCAGTCCTTGGCCGTCACGCCTGGTGGGAGAGGGTCGGGCTGCGGCCAGCTTTGACCGGCGGACAACACGACAACCGGGATCGACGGAAACGGTTTCGCGCGGCTGAGCTCATCAAGACTTCGTTCGAGGTCGTAGCCCTCGTTGACGTATCCGGGGATGACGCTGGGGGCGCCCGCCAGGCTTTGCCGGCCCGCCGCAGCCAGGCTCGGCGGCATGGCGGCGAGGTTGTACCGGTTCGACGAGTCAACCAACACGACGCCGGTCACCTCGTCGGGGAAGGTTCGGGCGTACAGCTGGGTAAACAACCCACCGAGGCTGTGCCCGACCAGAAAGTACGGCGGCGGGACGCGCGCGGCGGTCAGCAGCGCGTGCAGGTCCTCCACCACGGCTCCGGCGGTCGAGGGCCGTTCGGCGACGGCCGTGCCTCGGGCCCGGCCATAGTCCGCCGGCGAGTCGGCCGGCACGACGTCGTCGCCGACGAGCTTCGACGTGAGGTATGAGCCGGGGCGGTCATAGCTACAGACGCGGGCGAAGTCAGAAACTGCCACCGCCACCGCCGGGGGTTTGGTGTGGGTCTGGTACCAGATGTCGCCAGCGTTGCTGAAGCCGGATTGGAAGATGATCGTCGGGGCTCCGCTGCCGTGGCACTCCAGGTACAGTCCGCGGCCTGCACCGATGTCGACGACGCCGGCGAAGTCGCCGCTTCTCCCAGCGAAGGTGGGCAAGATTGGTGTGGCTGGCGGCGTCGGGTCCGGTGCCGATTCCGATTCGGGCATGCTGCAGCCGTACAGACCGGCCGACAGCATGACCGCGGCCACCCAGCCGACTAGCCAAGAGCGCAGCACGGCTCCTAATAATCACTGAGATCACAAGCACCGACAAGGGTCGACGGCCAAAGGTGATGCCCGCGACACCGCTGCGCCCTGACTGACCAGGTGGACACGCTGGCGTTCGCGGCGAACCTGTGGCTGCTCTCGTCGGTGAAGAAGTCGTAGCCGACGTTGCAAATACCGACCCGCCTACGGTCACCGGTTGCTGCGGGCCGGCTGCCCGTTAGTACACGCTCAAGGTGCCCTCAACGGGACCCTGACAAGGCCCTTCATAGGGCGAGGTGGGGTTGTCGGCCTCTGCCTAATCCCATGACCGGTCCCGTTCACGTTCCAAATCCGACGGCTGGCTGCACTGTCAGGTGGTCAACGCCGCCGCCAACGGCCGCCCGGTGTCACCGCCCGATCGTAGCTGTCCGCCGAGCGCTCGTGCGGTCACGGGCTAGCGTTGACGGTCTCGCAATCCCACCACCGGAACTCTCCCAGCCCAGTCCTACATCGTGGCCGTGCCAAATCGGTAGCCGATCAAGGTGTGAGCGGTGGCGGTTCGCGGGCGCCGAGGACTCCGGAGCACTGGCCTGTCAGTCTTCGATGTCTCCACCTATCGGTTTCAGTTCCACTGAGGTGGGTATCTGGCCGCGCTTACCGGTGGATTCCGGGCGAGACCAACTAGACAATCCGATGGGCGGCCAAGAGCGCTGTACGGGGGTGTACCGATGGTCAGACAGCGTCATGCCTCTGACCTTTCGGCAACCCCGCTGCTCAATCAGTTCCGTGCCACTCAATGGGAAGCTCAGCGGACATTTGACGCCGCTGTCCTTCAGTGTGCGGTCGTTGACGGCAGAGTGTGTCTCGCCGGAGGAGTCCCCGGTGGCGCGCCCATGGCAGCCTGGATAGTCGCGGCTCGTGACTTGTACATCCGGCCCGGCTGTCAGCACGCCGACGGCGTCATGCCGTTGTTCGGCCTGTTGTCCAGGCGGGGTCTCGTGTACTGCGCGCAGTGCCTGATCCTTGCCCAGATGGACGATATGGCAGCCCGGCCAAACGAGTGTGACAGCTGTGGCAAGAAGACCGAGATCTTCGCCGAGAGCACCTCCAAGATCAGCACCGTGATAACCGTCGTCGGCCATCTGTGCACTGACTGCGATTAGCCCCGGGCCTTGCCGTCGTGAGCAATGATCAGAAGCGTGGATGGCCCTCGGCCGGGTGACGTGATCGGACGCACCTTCCCGAGGATGATCTGAAGTCCAAGTTGCTCTGATCAGGACCGGCGTTGTCGCGCTGGTTCGGAAAGGTACGTCCATGCTCAAGGTAGTTCAGGACCCGTCGGACCCCAAGTCTGTCGGCGGGTCGTTGCTGGATGAGGTCTGCCGCGACGGCGCCCGGCAGATGTTGACGGCGGCGTTGCTGGCCGAGGTGGCCGCTCATATCGAGGCGCACCAGGATCTGGTGGACGCCGATGGTCACCGGCTGGTGGTCCGCAACGGCTTCCACGCACCGCGGGAGGTGAGCACGGCGTCGGGGCGGTGCCGGTCCGGCAGCCGCGGGTCGACGACCGGCGCATCGATGAGGTGACCGGTGACCGCAAGCGGTTCTCGTCGGCGATCTTGCCGGCCTGGTCGCGGAAGTCCCCCCAGCTGGCCGAGGTGTTGCCGTTGCTTATCTGCACGGCCTGTCCAGCTCCGATTTTGCCCCAGCGTTGAAGCAGTTCCTCGGCTCCGACGCCGGCCTGTCCGCCACCACGATCACGCGGTTGACGACGCAGTGGCAAGACGAGGCGCGGACGTTCAACAACCGGTCGCTGGCCGGAACTGACTACATCTACGTCTGGGTCGACGGCATCCACCTCAAGGTGCGGCTGGAGGCAGACAAGGTGTGCCTGCTGGTCATCATCGGCGTCCGCGCCGACGGCCGCAAGGAACTGGTCGCCCTGGCCGACGGCTTCCGGGAGTCGGCCGACTCGTGGGCCGACCTGCTGCGGGACTGCCGCCGGCGCGGCATGCAGGCCACGGTGCTGGCGGTCGGTGACGGTGCCCTCGGGTTCTGGAAAGCCGTCTGACTTACGAAGATCAGGGGCGTCTGCGCTCATAGAGCGGGGTTGCCACTGGTGTGCGATGGGCCGCCTGCGGATCCGTCGTGGATTGCGGTTGGTCGAACATGTCGGTGGTGGCTGTTGCCCCGGTGACGTGGGCGAGTCGCGCCAGCTCGGAGCCGAAGAACGGGGGCTCGCCACGGCGGGCGACGATCACCGCTCGTTGGTCGGCCATGGGCGAGACGACGGCATGATGGGCGTCTGAGCCGGGAATCCAATCGGGTTCGAGGGCGACGCGGTGGATGATGTCGAAGGGATGGAATCTCCGCAGGTGGTCGGCGTGGAGCTCGGGTGCAGCCGGCGTGCCGAAGATGACCTGCGGTGCTGCCGACACGTCAAGCAACACGCTCCACTGCGCCCGGAAAACCAGTGGAGCCGCTGACACCAAGATCTCACCCGCTCGGGAGATGTCGGCAGACATGCGTCGGTGCAGGTCGACGTCGTACTCGATGCCGCCGCCACGGGGATAGTTGCGCACCCATTCGACCTGCACCGACTCCAGACGGTCGCAGGCCGCCACCAGCGCTTCTACCGTCTGGGTCGGCGGCAGATCCAAGATGAACTCCTCCACCTCGATCTCGCCGCGCTTCTCGACGATCTCAACCAGGTTGATGTCGGCGCCAATCGCACCCAGTGCTGAGGCCACGGCGCCCAGAGTTCCCGGCCGATTCGGCATTTGAATTCGAATGAGTAGCACTCGACAATTCTGCAAGATCCAAAATCGACGACGAACCGCATTTCAGGATGGGTTCAACCAGGTTCGACGCCAGGTCCGTCCTGACAGGTTGTCCCGGTCAACTCCGTGTCGGCTATCGTGGCGGCCTCTTCGGCCCCTGCCGGGCCGTGCTGGGCGTCCGCCGGATCAGTGTCCTGCCGGCGGCCACTCGCATACTGTCTGTGCGCTGCTGGGTCATTCCGCGTGATCAGGGCTGCCGTGACTCAGTCGCACCGATTCCTTGACAGTACGCAGAACCAATCCCATACCCGTCCATCGCGGTCCCCGCCCGCCGCGCAGAACCCGTTCGTCTCCGCCACTTTGATCCTGAAGTCGGGCTCCCCGCAGCCGGGAAGACCACCCAGGCCACAGAGCTCGCAACGACGTACCGAGCGATCCGGCTACTCCGGATCACTGGACGGTCCCGCGCTCGGCGATTCCAGGGCCGATGGCAAGCGCTTTGTGCTGGAAGGTCGGCTCATCTCGGTTGCGGGTTGCGCCGTTCTCGTCACCCATCGTGAGCATCGAACGCTACTCGCGCCGAGGTCGGGCAGCACTTCGGTCATCCCTCATCGAAACGGAGATCGCGTGGACCTGCCGGTAACAAGGCATGGGATCACCGTGTTCGACGTCGAGCGCTCGGACCTTGCCGAGTGGGCTCGGGGTCCGCTGATCCAGCGAATCCTCGCTGCCTACGAAGAGACGACTTGCGCTACACATCAGGCATCCCTGTCCCGGACTACCTCAACTTGGTCCGCGCGGTACAGGGCCGGCCTAACGTCGTGATCCAGCTCCGCGACGGCCGCTGGCTTGGACTCCTCAAGTCAAGCGTCGGCTACGGCGGCGGTGGGCCGGGCAACACCTACGAGGCGCTTGCCTCCATGGGGGTCGATCACCAGCTGGCGCACCCGTCGCCTACTCCAGATACTGCGATCTCGACCTCGACACTCCCCAGGCTGCCATCCAGCTGAGCGCCGACCCCCAGACGAGGCGGGATCCGAGGCAGACGGGGTGCCCCTGAAACGCAGCAGGAGCACCACGTCTGCAATCGATCAGCTGGCGCAGATCGCGTACGCAGACAGCCGCCAGGTGCTCGGGAAGCCGGACTGATCCTCCCGAGCCTGAGCCTCGAAGCCCTGCCGAGTTGAATCACTGGCCACGTCGTAGTCGAGGAATGATGAGGTCAGATTCACCTGACCTCGACCGAGACCCGCATCGAAGCCGCCGCTGTGGATCCGGGTTCCTGGTGGGCAGACGGCCACCACGGATTTGAAGCTGACGGAGCTTACGGACGACGGAGAGGTTGCAAGTCGCAGGCCGGCGGCGGGGTTGATGCAGACCCCGACGGCTGTGGTGCGCCAGCCGCCGGTGTATCCGCCCTCATCCTCGGATCCGTCGACCCGAACGCTGGCGAGGTCGGAACTGGGACGGACCGCGGTCAGGACCAGCTTGTCCTGTCCTGGCCCGTTGCTGTCGATCAGCCCACCGACGCCGATCAGCTTCTTGCCAGGGCTACAGGTCGCGGTGACGGCGTGGTTGAACGTCGAGTCGAACACGGACGCGGTTCGGCGATACTCCAGGCCCGGCAAGGCGCTGACGGGGGCGCAGTGAGCCGTCACGACGACGAACCAGTTCCCCGGCTCGCCACCCCGAGGCTCCCGCGCGAGGACGGTGTAGCGGCTCGGATCGGGGACTGCGCTGTTGATTCTGACTCGCGTGCTACCGCCGACGACCGCGCTGCCGCCGATCGCTCGCGTCCCCGTGGGACACGCAACCGCCACCACCTTCTCGGCGGTCGAATCGCTCACGCTACTGCCTTGGGGGGTGACCAGGCCCGGCACCGCGACGGCCGGGTTGGCCGCACCGAGGATCCCGGCCGCGACTGCGACACCGAGACCGACCGAGAGGGTACGAATTGACCGAAACGTTGACATTGCTCCTCCTCAGGAACGAAGAATTGACACCTTGAGGAGCTTCCGCTCGATACCGTAAGACCGGTCCGGCGATTACCGCCCGCTGACGACCCCCTCCACAGCGCGGTTCGGCTGACAGGTCACGCAGATTCTCCGGCTGCGCACGCTTCGCGAAGGATCGCTCCCCCCGGTGCACCTCTGCGGCGGCGAACGCGTCCAGGCACGGCCGCGATCCATTGTCAGACCGCAGCCAGAGTCGCTCCATTGTGACGGTGCGCAAGCCGACGGGTTACTGGCACAGTTGGCGGTTCCGCACGGGAGCGTTGACGGTACGCGCTTGATGGCTGGGGCAGCGTCTGGGAGCAACACTCCGGAGGAGATCGCGCAGGCTGGTGATCGGCCTCGGTTTCATCACCTGGCGGGCGTTGGGAGCAGCTGACGCCAGGTACGGTCCGGTGTGCGGCACGAGGTCGCTGCTCGCCGACTCAACTCAACGGTCCCGTCAGCTCTGCCGGGCTCGTGCCGCAGCGGACCTGTTCAGCGGGGCCGGCGAGCAACCTATTTCGGAGGGCTCGGTTCGGCGGGCGATGTAGTAGGTGTTGATGAAGTCGTCTTCCAGGTGTCGCATGTCAATGTCGTTGAATCCGGCCTCGTGGAGCATGCGGACCGCAGTCTGTTCGCCCCAAACGGCGCCCAGCCCGGCGCCGCCTTGAGCCAGTGAGACGGTCATGCAGTGCAGAAGTGAGAATCCATACATGAGCGGGGCGCCGGGCATGCCGACGTTCTCGTGGGCATGGCTGGATGCGCGAATGTCCACCATCAGGAACGCACCGTCCGGTGCGAGGGAGTTGGCGATGCCGCGCAGCACGGTGGCCGGGTGAGCCTGGTCGTGGATCGCGTCGAAGGACGTGACGAGATCGAACGGGCCGGTGCCGGACAGGTTCGAGACGTCACGCACTTCGAACCGGACATTCGTGAGGCTTCTCGCCGCGGCGTTCGACCGGGCGTCTGCGATCGCTGCGGTGGAGAAGTCGTAGCCGACGAAGGTGCTCGCCGGGTAGCTGGTCGCGAGCACGCTGAGGTGATGACCGCTTCCGCAGCCGACATCGGCGACACAGATCCCGGCTTGCAGCCGGTCGGAGAGCCCCGTAACGAGGGGCACGATCTGGTCGACCAGGAGGGCTTCTGCCAGGTCTTTGCTGTCTTCGGACATCAGGGCGTGGAACTCGGCGTAGGCGCTGTAGGGCACGCCGCCGCCGTGGTGGAAGCAGCTGACGACCGCGTGCTCGACGCTGGCGAGCAGGCCGATAAACTGCGCCAATTTGGCGAGGTTGTCCTTGCCTGCGCGGCGAGTGAGTACCGCACTGTGCTCGGGCGGGAGGAACCAGGTTCCCGCGGCTGGGTCGTGTTGCACGACACCGCCGACGAGCATGGCGGCGAGCCATTCTCGAACGTATCGTTCCTGCAAATCGGCGGCCGCTGCGATCTCTGCCGACGTCGACGGCGGCAGCTCAGCCATCGTGTCGAAGAGCCCGGTGCGGTGGCCGATGCTGAGGGTCAGGGCGGTTGCGGCGTTGGAGATGACGTCCAGTACGCATCCGGCGAACACCTCTGCCTCCCGGAAGTCCAAAAGTGGTGCCTGCTCGGTGCTGGTATCGCTGGTGGGGGTGAGTGTTGCAGTGGGCTGAGTGCTTGCGGTCATCAGGGCTCCCGGGTGATTGGGTGGCCGGTGCGTCCGGCTGTCTTCGAATCTAGGGAGTCCGGGCTCGTCTGGCTTCCACCAGAATGTGTAACGGCCCGGGGCCGTGTACACGTTTCTATGCAGGTGGGTGCAGGCCGTTGCGTCGCGCCCAGGCGACGGCGGCCGTCCGGGTTGAGACATCGACCTTCAGGTAGAGGTTCGCCAGATGGCGGGCCACGGTTTTCTCGCTGATCACCAGCTCATCGGCTATCTGTCGGTTCGTGTTCCCGGCGGCGACCAGCATGAGGATCTCTGCCTCCCGCGGGGTCAGACCTTCGGGCAGGTCAGGTCCCAGTCGGATCCGGGCGAGTCGGTTGAGGTCGACGACAGCGTCGAGTCCGGTCAGCGTGGTTGCCGCGGCATCGAGCTCCAGCCGGGCCGCGGAACTGTCACCGAGCGCCGCGAGCGCCTCGGCGAGCACCATTCGCGCCCGCGCACACTCATACGGTGCGTCCAACGCCCGCCAGCTGGTGATGGCCTGGCGGAGCGACGCGACCGCCCGTGCCAGCCCGTTGGACGCAAGCTCGACGGTGCCCCGAGCATGGGCCGCCGTGGCGCGCAGCCCGTCGGATCGCCACCGCTGTGCGATCGCGTCCAACTCGTCGGCGGCCGCGTGTGCGGTGTCCAGGTCCTGGGCGTCGATGGCAACCTCGACGAGGGCCCGGAGCAGGGGAGCGCGCCCGTACTCGCCGCCATGGTGTCCGGCCAACGATGACCGCAGCAAAGTGGTCGCAGGTTTCGCCTGTCCTTCCTGGGCCTTCAGCAGGGCGAGACCGGGGTGGGGGTCGCGCCCCAGTTCATGAGCGCGCAGGTAGGCAGCCTTGGCGTCCCTGACCTGGCCGCGCAGCCGGAACAGGTCGCCGAGCAGATAATGCCCTTCCGCGACCACAGCGGTGTTCATGCCGATCAGCTCGGTGCAGACGGTCCGCGCCTCTTCCTCTGCCACGTCCCACTCACCCGCGATCTGATGCAGCTGCACCCGGTGCATCCGGCAAATCCCGGAGAACATCACCGAGCTGTCGAAGTTCGCGCACCACCGCTCGGTGGCCGCGGTCCACTCCCGAGCCCGCCGCAGGTCCGCCAGTTCCCAGCAGATCGCGATCATCTGGCAGTACAGGTTCCCGGCGATGTCCGGCGGAACTCGCCCAGCCTGCACGGGCAGCATGGCCTCGTCGAGCATCGCCATCGCCTCTGCGACCGCTCCACCTTGAAGGCGCGCGGTCCCCTCCGTCATCAAGGCAAGCGACAGCAGCGCCGGATCACCCGCAGCCTGGGCTGCGTCTCTTGCCACCCGGGCAAGGTCGACGGCATGCGCGAGATCTCCGTCGTGGAGTGCATTCTGTGCATCGAGTTGGGCCACATATCCGCGAGATCCAACGCCGGAGGAGCGTTCGAGCAGGGAGCGGCCGCGCTGCAGCCAGCCCGAGCCGGCGGCCAGGTCGCCACGCAACATCAGCAGGAACCCGAGGCCGATCGCCTCCTTAGCCGCGCGAGTTGACTCACCCTCGTCAACGAGTCGCCGGTGACCGAGCTCAGCCAGCTCGAGGGACTTCGTCGCACGACCGAGCCACCACGCTGCGTCGGACCACGCCAGCACGTCTGTGGTCGACAGCTCGCCGAGCTGGTCAGCCCGGCAGAAGACGTCAAAGGCAGCACCAAACTGGTAGCTGCCGCAGGCCCGGTGAGCCTGACGCAGCAGCTCTAACTGATCGCTCAGCTCCAACCCCTCCAGCGGACCTTCCCCGACGCTTCCATGATGCCCTCATCCCAGCCGACCCGCGAACCCGAAGTTGGGCCATCCCACCCAAGACGTCTCGGAAATCCCGTTGGGCGTTGCGGATCACTGGCCGGGCGTGACTGGAGTCGATTTGCAGTGCGTCGCGAGGGCCGACACCGTGGCTGCCGCGGCAGCCAGCCTTCCTCAGTCAGTGCGGATTGGAACTGCTGAGCGTTGTCGCAGGTTGGATGTGCTGCTTCGGGCGTTGACGTAGGCGGCGCGGGCCAAGGCTGGGGAAATGAGAAAGCGGATGGGTGTGATGCGGCGGTTGATGTAGGAGAGGAGGTGTGCGGCTGTCTTGGTGTCACGGACCGCCGCCTGCACGATCAGACGGTCAATGGCGGTGGGTGGTTCGGCCTTCGCCTCCTGCTCGATGATCGTCTGGTGTCCTCGCAGTGCGGTTCGTCGGCGCTGGTATCTACGGAGCGCCGTTGCCACCGGGCGGCCATCGAGCAGCGCGGGTGCGACCTCGTCGGCGAGCCATTCGGCGCTTTGGAACGCCCAGCCGCATCCGACGCCTTGCGACGGGTCGGAGGTGAGGGCGGCGTCGCCGATCAAGGCGACGGTGCTCGTCGGCATAGCGGTGCGGGTGATCAGCGGGCAGTCGGGGGCGCCGATGATCTTCGACACCCGACCGCCCGGGTCGAAGCGTGGCGCGTCGGGCAGCTTCCGCAGCGCCGCCAGTAACGCGGCCTCGGGATTCGAGCGGAACGATGGGAGCTCGGCCTTGGTCGGCATCGTCGCGAGGACGGTGACGCCGCCGTCGTTGGGTATCGCGTAGGAGATGGCGGACTCGTGCATCCACAGCTCGGTCCGCGCTGTGCCGTGGAGCCGCACCCCGGTGAATTCGGCGAAGTACATGAATCGGTTGTTGGGTACGACCCGCGTCGTGCCGCCGGCCAGGGCGGCGACCGATGAGTGCACGCCGTCCGCTCCGACGACCAAAGTTGCGCGGATGTCGTGCTCGGCTCCGTGGGCGTCGCGTATTCGGACGCCGGCCGGCTCCGCCAGTAGGGCAACCACCTTCTGCCCGAGTCGCAGGTCGACACCGCATGTCGTTGCCGCGGTCCGCCGCAGCATCGGGTCGAGGATCTCGCGACGGATGCTGTAACCGTGAGGCGTGTCGGGCGGTGTGACGACCCAGCCCCACGGCGTGTAGAGGTTGAGCCCGTTGCGGATTCCGCCGGCGGCCTCGATCGTGGTGTCGACGCCGAGCCGGTGGATGGTCGCGGTGGCGCAGGCCATCACGTGATGGGTACACAGCGCCTTGAACGCGTCGAGCTTGCCATGCCGCTCGACCAGGGCCACCCGTAGACCGGCCCTGCCCAACAAGATCGCGGCGGTCGACCCGGCGATGCTCGCCCCGACGATCACGACGTCAAATTGCGTCACCATGCGCCCACTCCGCCCTAGATCGCACGCTCGTGCCAACTCTGAAGATCGCACGAGCGTGCTAACTTGTCAAGGGTGGCGAACTCCCCGGTCCGCAGGCCGCGACGCTCCGATGGCGAAGAAACACACGCCTCGATCTTGGCCGCGGCCGTCCGGCTGGCCTCTGTCGAGGGCCTGAGCGGGCTCAGCGTCGGCCGCCTCGCCGAGAACGTTGGCGTGAGCAAAAGCGGCCTCTACGCCCACTTCGGCTCCAAACAGCAACTCCAGCTCGACATCATCCACGCGGCACGGGTGATCTTCGAGCGGGAGGTCATCGAGCCGGCGCTCGCCGTGGCCGAGGGCCGACCGCGGCTCGAGGCGCTGTGCGAGGCCTACCTCGCCTACATCGAGAACTGGGTCTTTCCCGGAGGCTGCTTCTTCGCCGGCATGCTCGCCGAGTTCGATGCCCAGACCGGACCGCCGCACCAAGCCATCACCGAAGACCAACGCGACTGGACCGACCTGCTCGAATCGCAGGTGGTCCAAGCCCAGACGAACGGAGAACTCGATCATGCCGCTGATCCCGCCCAACTCGCCTTCGAGCTCACCGCGGCGATCCAACTCGCCAACTACTACTTCGTGCTGTACCGCGACCCAGAGATGCTCAAGCGAGCCAGGACCGCCATCCAAACCGCTGCTTCACGCGCCTCACGACCACAGAACCGGTGACGCCCAGCCAGGACCTCGAACGCTAGCCAACCCCCTCGCCGGTCACGACAACTTCCGATCTAACCGAAGGGGCCGACCTGACCGTGCCCGCCAAGCCCACCGTCCTACGAAACGTACTTCTTAGATGCTGCGTGAGGACGGGCAGTGCGCTGACGCGAGGCGGCGTCTGGCTTCGCGACTCACGTCACGAAAGTGCACTGGGTGCCATCGATGTCGTCCCGCAGTACAGCATCGACCGCGGCGCGCCGAGCACCTCGACAGTCACGACGTCGCATCCTGACGTTCGTCGGCCGATGAATGCGCGTGTTTCTCCTCCGCCATCAGCTCCCCGTGGCGGCTGAGCTGCCGCTCGACCGGCTGAGCGACACCGGTTTCGACACCGCTGTGGATCGCATCTGAATCGAGCTCATCGACCGGCTGCCCCGCCGCCCTAGCTTGAACGTCGAGTTGACTGGCTGCCCCGCTTGACAGGGTGCGTCGCCTCCGGATTACGCACGCGAGAGGCGAGAACGCGACATCCCCGGGACCTTGTGGGTCTCGAGGATGTCGGTTGGGGGCTTCGGACTGGCCTGCGTCGGCGTGGTCCGGTGCCGGTCATCACCTCACGCGCTGGCGGCGACAGCGGCACTCCGGCGCACGCGACGGGCCTGGCGCTTCCCGCTGGCGCGCTCGCGCCGGCGGCCAGCCGCGGCCTTGAACTGTGCGAATTGCTCGGCGGCCTTTCGGCTCGCCTCGCGCGCGTCGGCCAGGAAGTACATTCCGTAGACCTCACGTTCGGATGCGTACATGGTCGTTTCCTGTTCGTTCGTTCTGGGTTGGGTGAAAGAGGGCATGATCGTCACGGACGACGCCAGCCCAAGTCCGCGCGTACCGACACCCGTGTTCGAGTGGATGCGCGACGACGGCGGACAGCCGTCAGCCAAGGAAAGTGGAGTGCGCGCTGGTCAGATCAGAGCGCGCAGCGGGAAGTGCCCACGGCGAGCTGCGCCGGACGCGTGGTGCTTCCACCCGTATCGCTGGCCGGATTCAAGATCATGTAGTTGGACACCTCCCTTCGTTGTTCGGTCCGGCTCCCTGCCGAACCCACTACAGGGTAGGGAAAGCCGCCCGTAGGGGGCAAACGATTATCCGGTGCTGGCCGTCCGGTACAGCCGCAACGATGATCAGCACCCCCGTGCAACCCGTCCAGACAACGGTTCCGAGGTGGACTGGGCCGATCACCACATTTCGGGCCGAGCCCGACGGCGACGAGGTCCTCGCCGAGAGCGCCCGGATGCCTCACTCAGTAACCAACCCCAAATCCGACGTGTCCATGACGAAGGCTCAGGCGGGAGCGAGGGCCGCACTCGCGACGGAAAGGAGAGGTACTGGCAGCCCGCAAGCGGACCGTCCATTTAGAACGGCCGTTCTGCCTCTCCGAAGATCCCGACGGCACTCGGTCGTAGCCGATACCAACCGTCCTGGGAAACGCGGCCCTGGGCCGCTCGGGATCGCGCTCTGGCCGGAGGGCGCAATTCGATCAGGGAAGTCCTCGGAGTGCGGATGTGACGAATGCGTCTCGGCGATCGGTTCGTCGCCGGCGCAGGGCCAGCCGGTGTCGGTCTCGTCGGACCGTCGCCGACCGGGAGGCGGAGCTCGACAAGTGGAACGGCAGTTGGATGCCCGCGACGCCCTCCCGGCCCGCCGCCGACTTGCCTTGACTGTGCCGTGTTCCTCACGCGTGCGCGTCCACGAGACCGGATGTCGGTTACGAGGGCGATGCATCCAGGAGCGTGCCGTCCTGGTACCGGGCGAACTGCGGTCAGAACTCGACCGCGTGCAGCGCCCCAATCGGTTTCGTCGAGCTCGCGGAAAAGCAGCCGGTGGTTCATAGCGGATCCATGGGTAGCCGCCCGGGGGTTGCGTAGCCGCCGTTTCAGCTACCCGACGAGATGATCTCGCCGCAGCCGCAGGTCGACTTCAGCTGGTCGAGGTAGGCCGGCATGTTCACGGTCTCAAGACCGGATCCGGCGACGACCACCCGGGGGCCGGCGACCAGGCTCGGATACAACGACGACTCGCCTTCGGCGAAGGACTTCGCCGTCGCGTCGTCGGAGAACTCCACGAAGATGGACTGCTGTACCCGTTTCGGAATGTTGCCGACATCGTCCTTGCTGAGGTAGCAGTCGAACTGCTGGATGGTCTTGGCCGACTTCCGGAACTCCTCCTTGATGCCGGTGGAGTTCTCGCTCCACTGACCGTACGTGCAGTTGGGATCCTTTTGGAAGATCGGCGCGGTCACCGACTGCACCGTGGCGAAGTCGAGCGTCTCGGAGCTCGGCGGTGCGCTCGTGCTTGCGGGCGGCTGCGCCGATCCGGCCGAGCCGCCGACACAGCCGGCGAAGGAGAGGACAAGGGCAAGGGAGAAGGTCGAGATGCCGACCCGATGGGCGAAAGTCACCGCAAAACTCTAGAGTTCCCGCCCGCCGTTGTCCGGGAAATCGCAGATCCCAGCTTTTTTTGGTCCTCCGCCGACGTCGCCCGAGACTGAAGCCTGCCTCCGAGCGGACGGCCAGACCATCGCCCTGGGAGCCGACGACATCGACCGCGCCTGGATCCTGCACCGAGGTGACGCTCCGTTGACCCTGACCCGCGAAGGTCGGGCAACCGTGGCCGCCACCGACGTCGCGGTGCAAGGTCCGGCCGTCGACCTGCTGCACCTTGTCAGCCGGCGGCGGCCGCTGGGCGAGAACACAACATGCCGGGTCACCGGCGACCGGGACCAGTTGGACTGCGTTCGCGCGGTGATATCGCCTACCGGGCGGCGACAGGGCGTTTGGTGCCTCAGCGTCTCTCCGGCGACGGCACCGACCTTGTCTTTCGAATCGTAGGTTGACGGCGACGTGTGCCAGCTGGTCACCCCTTTGGTCGACCCCGGCAGTCTCAGCGTCGCGCAGAAGGTGGCGCCTGCGACGTCACAGCAGGAGACCGCGATTTCGCCGGATCCGATGGGATGACCCGCCTTGGACGATCGGGCCCCAAGAGCCAGGCGATGTCACAGATAGTCGAGCGACAAGCGTCCATTGAGTATCCCTCATAGTCGCCGGTCACCCGGCCCGAAAGAACGGAAAGCCATGAACCATTTCACACCCCGCCGGATCCTTCTTGCTGCCCTGGCGGCTGTGCTGCTGGCGGTGGCGGGCGTGACCGCGGCTGTTGCTGATGACGGCTCGAGCTGGACGGCGCCCGCTGTCTCATCCGGCACGGATGGGCACAGTTGGGGTTGACCCGCAAACGCCGGCTCGACCGGCACGAGGCTTCGACAGGCGCCGGCCCTCGGCGCTCGCATTCCTTGGCCTCGGGCTTTCCGGCTTCTAGACCACGCGTGCGGCCGATTTGCGCCTTTGACTGCGGAAAGCCCGGGTGCCGAAATGCCCGCCTGCGGTTCTAGCACTGGAGAGAAGAACTCAGATGATCAGCTGGGCCGGCTGGTGATCGTGCTGTACGGCCGGAGCACACACCAGGTGCGCTGACGGCGGAGGGTGCCGCTTCACGCTCAAGCGTGGTTCAGCATGGCGGTGTGGGGGGAGGAGCTCGCAGCATGAGCCCCGCCATGAGCGCGTACTGGCTGAGTGTGAACAGCTTGGGCCCAACGCTGATCTTGATCGTTCTGATCGTGCTGTGGCTCAACCGCCGTGGGATCATTGCTCCGCCCGATCCGCGTGGCGCTGCTCGGCGTTGGGGACGGAGTGGTCTTGGGCCGCGGCGCGCTACGAGCTTGTCGCGCTCAGCAGGCCATCAGGCATGGCCCGATGAACGAGTCACGAGCCTCCCTCGGGCGTCGGCATGAGTTCGCTGAAGGACCGGTGTGCGGGCACCGGGTGACGGGCGGTTGCTGTGTCACATGCTGCACTCAACCACGGCTCTGCCGGACGGGGGAGTCGTGCCCACAAGAGGAACCCCCAAACGAGAAGGCGTGCATCGCCGCAGGGAAGACTCAGCGAGACGATTCGGGCGGGCGGCACCCCGCCGTCGAGGGCGCGCTGCAACGCCGGCGCGACTCGGCCGGCATCGCAACGCCGGCGCTGGTTTGCCGAGCGGCGCAGTCGGTGTGGAACAAGGGTGAAGGCCGACTGGTTGGCAAGCTCCTGCGCTCAGCCCTCGACGCGCTGTCCGGCCGAGGCGAGAGCAGTCCCGGAAGCCGACCGGCGGCTTCCGGGACGCCGCCACCCCACGTCCTGAAGGCGATCGTCAGCTCGTCGTGGCGGTTATGTTGCGTGCCGCCACCTCGAGGGTGGCCTCGTAGGCCGCTTTGGAGCTGAACTCGACGACCTCGGTGTCTTCCTCGAAGGACGGGATGTGTCCTGGCTCGAGATAGTAGGCGTCGCCCGCCCCGATGAGTTCCTCGCCCTCGGTGGACTTCACGCGCATGCGGCCCTTGAGCACGTATCCCCAGTGCTCGGCCTGGCACATGTCGTTAGGCAGTCCTTTGAACAGCAGGGCCGCATCAACTCCTGCGGGAAACAGGGAAATCTCAACGATCATGCCTCCCCACTCCGTCTGCCAGCTCCTAAAGTTCTCGCCGTAGTCTTCGGCGAGCGGCAGATCGTCCTTTGATCCACGCATCTTCGGCTCCTTCCTTATGACGATGCCCCTTCCTTGCGACGATGCGCCTTGGTGTCCAGCCACGTGAGGAGGCGAGCTCAACACCACGACGATCACCTGCCAACTTTCGCATCACACCATTGGTGGGCTTGCCCCTTCTGGGGTCGGGCACCGAGGAAGCCCCGCTGCTCACGACCATCCGCCCCGCCGTCCTTGGTCGGAAAGGACCACGAGAGGGCGGGGAACTTCAGGCCGGGCAACCGGTCGAACCTCGCCGGCGAGTAGAGCCTCAGGCTGTCCCGACAGTGTCAACGGCCAGGAGATTCTGCCCACCGGTGGCCAGGGAAACTGCCTGCTGGTGGCCATGAGAAGTGCCCGGTGATGGCCAGCAGATCTGCCCACGGTTGGCGGGGCTGGCCATCGGGAGGTTAGTGCAGGGGTTGGACTCCTTTCCCGTCGAGGGCTTGGGTGAGCCGGACCGAGTCGCCGCTGGTTTGGCAGACGTGGGCGTGGTGCAGCAGCCGGTCGACGGTGGCGGTGGCCAGCGTCTTGGGCATCAGTTCGTCGAAGCCGGCCGGGTGCAGGTTCGACGACAACGCGATGGAGCGTTTCTCGTAGGCGGCGTCGACGATCCGGTAGAGCCCTTCGGCGGCGTCGTGGGATACCGGTAGCAGGCCAATGTCGTCGACCACGACCAGCTCGGCCCGCAGGATGCGGGCGACGGCTTTGGTGACGGTGTCGTCGGCGCGGTGGGCGTGGACCAGGGCGCCGAGGTGTTCCAGGGTGAACCAGGCGACCCGTCGGCCGGTTTCGACGACGGCTTGGCCGAGGGCTTCCAGGAAGAACGTCTTGCCGGTCCCTGAGGGTCCGCAGACGACCAGGTTCTCCCGTCGCTGCACCCATTCCAGGGTTTGCAGCGCCTGCTGGGTCGGGGGTGGGATGGAGGAGACGGCCGGGTCCCAGGCGGCGAAGGTTTTGCCGGTGGGGAACCCGGCGGCTTTGCGGCGGGTGGCCAGCATGGAGCGGCCCCGGCCGGCGATCTCCTCCACCAGCAGCGCTTTGACGACCTCGACCGGCTCCCAGCGTTGCGCCTTCGCGGTCGCCAGCAGCTCCGGCGCCAACGCCCGCGCATAGGGCATCTTCAGCTGCCGCATCAACTGCTCCACCTCGATCGGCAGCACCGGCACCCCGACACTCGCCGACGTCGGGCTCATCAACGTTCCTCGCCGGCCTCGCCCGCATCGCGGTCACCGGTCTGCTTGATTCTGGTCTCGTTGATCTTGGCCCAGCCGCTGGTGCCTTGGGACAGCGTCCGGGACTCGGTGGCCCGCCGGGTGCGGGTCGGCGGGTGGGCGTTGAGGATGGAGGCGAGGTCTTGGTAGCCGAACCGGCCGTTCACCGCGGCGTGGCCCAACGCCCAGTCGACCCGGGTGTTGCCGGCGACCTTGGCCATCGTCACCGCGGCCTCCATCTTGGCCCGCATCCGCGACGTCCCGACCGCGGCCGCCTCAGCCAGCCAGACCCGGGCGCCGTCGCCGATGGCGAGGAACGCCTTCTCCGCCGGGGTCCGGGGCCGGATCGTGTACTGGCCGGGCCGTTTGCTGGGCGGCCCGCCGAAATGATCATCGTTGATCCGGGGGCTGCCGGGGGTGGCGCGGGCATGCCGGGCGACCTCCACCGGACCGGACCCGCTGGAATGCACGATGATGATCTGCTCGGCCGCCCCGACCCCGGTGGCGCGGACCCACACCTGCTCACCGCGGAGCTCCCGGGGCACGGAGTACTGGCCGTGTTCGAAGGCCACCATCGGGGTGTTGATCGGCACCCGGCGGGCCAACCCGAACACCACCGTGTGCGGCACGTCCGGCACCCGGTGCAGCCGGGCCCGTTCCTCGGCCAACATCTCTCCCGGCGCCCGCCGGGTCACCCGATGCACCCGGCTGTTCACCTGGGTCATGAACTCCGTGCACGCCTGCTCGAGCTCGGTAAAGCAGCCGTAGCCGGCGCGCAGGTTGGTCTCGGTCGGCACCAGGTCGGCCTTGCTGATCTTGACACTCGCCTCCACCCCGCCCTTGGAGGCCGGATCGGCCGGCTCACAGGTCAACACCGTGATCCCGTAGTGCCGGCCGAAGGTGACCGCCTCCCGGTTCCGCACCGGCACCCCCGCGATGTGGTCGACGGTGACGGTCTTCTCGTTGTCGGTCAACAGATACGTCGGCACCCCACCCAGCAGCCGAAACGTCCGGTCCAACGCGGCGATCACCGACGGCTGCGTCTTGTCCCGTAACGCGATCACCACCCGGAACCGCGACCACGCCAACCAGGCCACGAACAACACCATCTTGACCCCATCGACGACCGGGCCGTCGCCGAAGTCGTACTGCAGCCACAGCCCCGGCTCGGTGACCCACGGCCGATGCACCCGGGCATGGCCCAACCGGTAGGCCCTCTTCACCCCCTCGACCGCCCGCCGGGTCGACCGGTCCGAACCCCGATACCCAAGCGCCACCAGCTTCTCGTGCACCTTGTCGGCGCGGACCTTGCCGTGGGAGGAATCCACCCACTCCTCGATCTTGTCCACAAACGGACCGGTGACCTGCGGGCGGCGCACCGGTGTCCCCACCGGCCGGCCCGCGTCCCGGGCCGCCACATGCGCCGCCACCGTGTGATGGGAACACCCACACAACTCCGCCGCGGCCGTGAACGACCCGGTCAGGTCAAAGGCAGCAAGAATTTCCATGATCTCTCCGTCAGACTTCAACTGGCCCCTCCTCGGGAACGATGCGATTCGACACCGACATCGAACCGAGGAGGAGCCCCAACCTGGCTCAACCAGGCCGGAACCAATAAGAAGACGTGGGCAGATCTGGTGGCCACCAGCCGGCAGTTTTCATGGCCACCAGCCGGCAGTTTCGTGGCCGCCTACCGGCACTTTTTCACGGCCGCCGACAGACAGTTTGTACATTCTATTGCTGAGGCCCCTGCCGAGATCCGCTGAAGATCGAGCAACACCACGGCGGGGAACCTTCGAGAACCTGGTGATGGAGGACTGGACTGTGCAAGAGTTCCTCTACCTGAGGTCGCCGGTGTCCCGATGGTGGACCGACCTACGGAACTGCTAGGAGTCGGCGGAGGCGGGTGGTGTCGGCGGCGTGGCGAGCCGAGCCGTCGTCGTACTCGAGGCACCACAGCAGCTGGTAGATCAGCGCCCGCTGAGCCGCGTCGTCGTCGGTTTCGCTGAGGGCCGGGTACACCTCCCAGAATCCCGGACCAGTCATGTCGTCCCAAAAGGCCAAGCGGGCGACGTCGGATTCGGCCGGGCCGGCCCACGCCTTGTCCCAGTCCAACAGCGCAACCAGCCGCCATCCGTCGGGGCTCATGCCGAACAAGACGTTGTCGTGATGCAGGTCGTCGTGACACAACGTCGCCGCCTGTTGGGAGGAGAACAGCGCAACGTCGCGGTTGAGCAGCTCGTGGAAAGCCGCTCGAGCGCGCGGGTCATGGACTCGCAGTTCGGCGCGCTGATGAAGGGCGGACACGACGTCCTGCCCAACGGCAGGCTGACCGTGCCGGTCAAGTTCTCCGAACGCGGCAAAGCGAACCGACTGCACGCCCTGCAGCGTCTCGGCCAGCGCCCGGTGCGCAGCGGCGACCTGAGCCTGAGTCAATCTCGGGCGTAGCTCTCGCCATCGGACGCCGTCGATGTGCTCGGCGACGAGATAGCGCCATCGACCGCGGAACAACGAGTTAGCGGCCGCCAGGACCTTCGGCACTGGCGCCCCAGTCGAGCGGGCCAGCGCGGTGAGCACCGCCGTCCGCTCGAAGTTCACCGGGTCGTCGGTCCGGGCAGCGGCGACCTTCACGACCAACCGAACGCCAGCTGCGGTGGTGACCAGCAACACAGCCCCGTCATCGCGGACCTGCAGCGCCTCCAGACGGCGCACCGCATCGCTGCGGCCGATGACTTCGAACACCAGCGCGCGGACGTCGTCGAGCAAGGACGATCGCGGTGACATCGCCGGAAACTACCGCTACACGACGCCGGTGCGCCGCAAGTGGCCCGATCATCGGCACGACAACCTCGCCGTTGGCCGAGCCCGGCATGCAGGACTGCGCGGGGTGGTGGGCATGCATCGCAGGTGCCGCTCGGCACGTTGTCCCGTCCCGGTTGAGCTACGTAACGCTCAGGAGCCCTCGGACGGCTGCTGAGGGTAG
Source organism: uncultured Actinomycetota bacterium (assembly GCA_963791865.1). Classification (GTDB taxonomy): domain Bacteria; phylum Actinomycetota; class Actinomycetes; order Propionibacteriales; family Propionibacteriaceae; genus Microlunatus. The sequence goes on along the minus strand of CAWBUC010000016.1, from coordinate 16,980 downwards.
ATCCGCACGATCGAGAGACCAGATCGCCCGATGGCATCCCGGAGCTCCTCCCGGGTCGGCGCTCGATCCACGTTGAACTGCAGTCCGAGGCGACGCCGGGCTCGATTCACGCCGAGATCGGTGATAGCCGTTGGTGGGTCGCGACCACTTCGTCCGGATCGTCACACAGCACCGCGCGAGCCGGTTGGCGGACTCCGCGGAGCGTGACCTCGATGTCTCCTCCACCGGCGAAGTTGTGTCGCCAACCACTGTTGGTGAGCACCGATACCACCCCGTCGACCAGGTGGTAGCCCGCCGGCACGTCGAACCGTCGTCCACTCCGGCGGCCCAGGTAATGCAGGAGGAGCATCTGATCTGCCAACCGATTGCGAGCAACCAGGTACCGCACGATCGGATTGACGACGCGCATGAGCGCATCCGGAGGATGCCGTCGCTCGACAGCAGGGCGCCCAGTTGCCATAGCCGCAAGCTGCCACCTGCGGCCGAGGGCACCGCCCCCTCCATCCAGAGTGTCGTTAGTCGACCCCTGACTGGTACATCGGATTTCAAACCAAGACGCCCGCGAGGAAGTACTCAGTCGCGACCGACTCGAACGTCGCCGCGCTCAGGGAACGATCTTGGTGCCGAGCACGGATGTCGCGACCGTGGGCGCCCCGGTGACCCGCAGCCGTTGGTCGGTGAGATCAATCCGTCGCCAAAGCAACAGCAGAAGAACCGACGCCGGACCCGAGACTGTGGCGTCGGTCTGGGTCGTGGGCGCCGTACCGTCGCCGGCGAGAACCCAGCGCTGCCGTGAGCCCTCCGGCTGGAGGCCGAGGCCGGCGGTCAACGGCTCGATCCTGCCCAGCCGGACCTGGCGGGGGAAGAACATCGTGACCACCTCGTCAATGCCGTCTTCGGCCAAGATCGAGTCGTATCCCACATCGATCCCTGCGGCGGCACCGAGATCCCAACGGTGAACCCCGACCTCATGAGCCTGGCGGCGGAACCAGAACACTGCTGTGCGCGGCTGGCCGAACGTCCAGACGGGCGTGTCGGCGTCGGTGACGGCAAACTGCTGAAGCAGATCGTCTGCGGTCCTGCGGTACCAACGAATCAGCGCCAAGTCGTCGCCCATGGGCGCCTCAGGTGGCGGGGTATCGGCCTGGCCGGTCGTCATGGTCTGGATCACCCAGCGATGCACGTCGCCGAGGTGGGCGACCAGGTCGCGGACCCTCCAACCCGGACAACCGGGCACGCAGGCGTCGAAGTCTGCCGCGCCGAGCAGCGCCACGAAGTCGTCAATCTCGGCAACCAGATGGGAACGAAACTGATCGACAGCAATCATCGACCCGGCATCGCAGAATCCGCACATTCCATGGTCATCAGCCTGCCGGACCGCCTCACCGCAGCCGTCGGCGGATTCCAACAGCGGGAAGAACCTCGGCTTGTGCCACGAATCTGTGCCCGGAAGGCGACCCTTCACCGGGCACTTCTCAAATCCCTCAAGTAGACGCGTCACTATTGAGCCACTCAAGCGTGATGTCGGCGACCTCGGCGGCGGTGAGACTTCGGGTGTCCAGGCGGAGAAGTGGATGTCGGGAGAGGAAGTCGTCGGCCGGAGTCGGTGTGGATCCAGTCGGATCCGTGTTCAGTCGATGAGTCTCCATGCGGCGGACGTTGGCATCCGACCACTCCATGTCCCGCTTGGTCGGTTTGGCGGCTAACCGGCTCTCACCCCTGTTGCGCACCAGCCGCGTTTCGAGAGGGGCGTCGAGCTCGAGTACCCAGATCTCGCTCTCGGCCGCATCAAACGGCGCGACCAGTTGCTCAACGTAGGCGGTATCGGCTGGGTCGTCCAGGTCCCACACGAATGTGAAGATCAAGTCCACACTGTGCCGTGCAGCCTCCTCGATGACTCGCCGCCGAAACTCGATGTTCAAGACGTTGAATGGAGCAGTGCCGTGGCCGAAGACTTCGACCAACGGCTCGATGGTGTGGTGGTTGTGGAACAAGCTGAAGTCGCTGCGTGCAGAGATCGCTCGACCTACAGTCATCTTGCCGACGGCTGGCGGGCCGATGATCAGAAGCAGCCTCACGGGTGACAACGGTTCCAGACACGCGGCCTCACGCACAATCAGATTCAGATCAGCCGGACCACCAGCCAGCGCCAGCGGCGCCGCCGCTAGGCCACATCAACTGCCCGCATGACGTCCCTCCTGCGGCGCACCGTGCTGGGCACCCTGCGCGGCGGCCGGTGGAGCTGACGTCATGGTTTCGGGTCTGTCAGGCCGGAAGGATGAATCATCTTCTGGTGGGTTACGCGCGGGTGTCCACCGAACATCAGGATCTGACCGCGCAGCGCAACAGCCTCGCCGCTCTCGGCGTTGGCGATGACCGGATCTACGTCGACCACGGCCTGACCGGCACCAACCGGGACCGGCCTGGCCTTCGGCTCGCTCTCGCGGCTTGCCACGGCGGCGACACGCTGGTGGTGACCAAGCTGGACCGGTTGGCCCGGTCGCTACCCGACGCCCGCGACATCCTCGACGAGCTGACCCGGAGCCACGTCCGGCTGAGCCTGGGCGGATCGATCCATGATCCGACCGACCCGGTGGGTCGGTTGCTGTTCAACGTGTTGGCGATGGTGGCGGAGTTCGAGGCGGATCTAATCAGCATGCGTACCCGCGAGGGCATGAAGGTAGCGAGAGCAAAAGGGCACCTGCGCGGCAAACAGCCGAAACTCTCAACAGCCCAAGCCAGACACCTGCTGGAACTGACAGACACCGGGAACTACAGCACAGCCGAGATCGCCGAACTGTTCAGAGTCAGCCGATCCACGATCTACCGAACCATCCATCGGGTACGGCCGGCACCGACGGAGCCCGAACGACCTTTCGCGCACATCAGGTCGAAGCAAGGTTGACCCCACCCCTCGCGAGCAGTCCACGATGCGCGGCAGGCGTTCTGACCTGCCGCGCGTCTTAAGGGGACGGCTCTGCGGGACGGGAGTGGCGCGGCAAGCGGCCGTCATCGGGGCGCTATCGACCTTGGCCAAGAATCGGATGAGGTGCGGTTCGAGGATCTGTCGATCGGCGGCCGCGAGCTCGGCCCGAGTCCGGCAGCGAACTGCTTCGAATTCGCGCTCGTCGTGGTGAAGTTCGTCGCTTCGTGCCCCGTAAGCAGGTACCAGCTGGAAGCGCCCCTCGCATGCTGCGTAAGCCGACCCGTGACGGCGGGCACAATCACGCCCTACCGGCGAAGCAGGCGGTCTGCGAACACCAGCCTCGCCGGGGGTGAGATTGCCGTCCTAGGCCGGACCTCCAGCGTGTCGTAAGGTCGGCGGATCTCACCGCACAGCAACGGCATCCAGAGTCGGAGGCCACCGCCGCTGTCCTTAACGAGCTAGGCAATGCGCTCAATCGGGGTGCTGCCTTCGGGCGCTTTCACGCCACCAAGGATTTCGTCGAAGCCTCCGAGAAGTCGGAGGCGTCCGTAGTTGGTCTTCATCCAGTTGAGTCCTTGAGCATCACGGAAGATGAGCGCGGCGCTCGGTGGGTACCTGGTTGCCTCGTAGCTCCAGCGCGTCTCGAGCCGGTACCGCCCGGGAGGGATGACAGGTACGAAGCTCGTGAAGGCCGTCGCCATACCGCTCGCCGTCAGCTCTTCCGATGCATTGCAGACGGCAACAACGACATCGCAGATCGCCGTGGCCGAGGCGTTCTCGACGTACACGAAGTCCTGAGGCACCGATGAAGTCGGTTCCTCGCTCGTGCCTCCCGCTCTCGCAATCGGCGCCTGCTCGCCTCCAACGACCCACGAACTGACGAGCCTCGCGTACCGGCTCTTCTCGGCATCGCGCTGCTCGTGCTTGGTCTTGCGGGAATCGACGACGAGGTACATGAGGGTGGCGGCTGTTGCCAGACCGGCGACCCATTCGGCAAGACTTCCTATCACCATGCCGCACATCGTGGTCAACGCGTTGCCGCGTCGCAAGCGGTCGGGCCCCGCGACAAACGGTCGTCGCCATTAGCGGACCGGAGACGGCTCAGCCGGCCGCCAAAGACGATCATGAAAACCGCCACTGGCCGTCCGTCGGACAGTCCCAGAGCGGCGACCGGCGACGGGAGGACACGCCCATGGGATCGTTCTGGGCGACAGCCAGCAGCTAGTTGCGAGCGGGGGGATTGACCGTCCGCTTCCCCCGGGTAGCGGGCCAGGACCCGTGACAGGCGTGGCAGGTTGGCCGGGCACCCCCGCCCGATGCGGGTCCGGCGGCTGGCTATGCGAGAGTCTGAACTCCAGTCCAGGCCTACCGGATGATTGCTGAGGGCATGCGATGAAGGCGGTTGTCTACGAAGACTACGGCCCGCCCGAGGTCTTGAAGCTTCGAGAAGTCGACATGCCGGTCGCGCAGGACGATGAGGTGTTGGTCCGGGTGCACGCGGCATCGGTCAATCAGTGGGACTGGGATTTCGTCAGAGGTAAACCCCTGTTGGTCCGGCTCGGCGGGTGGCGGAAACCGCAGTACAACATCTTGGGTGCCGACATCGCGGGAGTTGTCGAAGCGGTCGGCGGGAACGTCACCCACCTGCGGCCCGGCGAGGAGGTCTTCGGAGACATCTCGGGTCATGGTTGGGGAGGTTTCGCCGAATACGCTGTGGCCGGCGAGAACGCGTTGGCGTTGAAGCCCGCGGGCCTGTCGTTTGAGGAGGCTGCTGCTCTCCCTCAAGCGGCGGTTCTTGCCCTACAGGGTCTCCGGAAGGGTCACGTGCGGCCGGGCCTTCAGGTGTTGATCAACGGGGCCGGTGGCGGGGTGGGGAGCTTTGCCGTCCAGATGGCCAGATCGTTCGGCGCGGACGTGACCGGGGTGGACAGCCCAGCGAAGCTGGAGATGGTGCGCTCCATCGGCGCGGTGCACGTCATCGACTACACCGAAGAGGACTTCACCCAGACCGGGCGGCGTTATGACCTGATCTTGGACGTTGCTGCACATCATTCGCTCTTCGCCTACGAACGCGCACTCAACCCCGGGTGCAGCTACGTTCTCGTCGGAGGCTCCACGGCCGCGCTGGTGCAGGTGTGGCTGATCGGACCCGTGATGGCGATCGCCAGGAACAAGCGGATGAGTCTGTTGATGCACACGCCGAACAAGGACTTGGTCACGGTGAGCGAACTCGTCCAAACCGGCCAGATCGCACCGGTCATTGACAAGCGCTACCCGCTGAGTCAGGTCGCCGAAGCCGTCCGGTATCTGGGCGAAGGAAACGCGCAGGGAAAAGTTGTCATCACCATGTGAGGAGCCGACAGCACCCCAGCCCGAAACTGCACCAGCGACAAGTCCTGGGCCAGGCGGTTTTCACGTGTGCTGAAGGACGTCGGCCCTGCTGCTGCGGGGAGCGTGCCGCAAGCGGACCTCGCTACCGGTGATCTGCTCGATGCCGGGCGGCGTCGAAATCTTGGCGGGTGAGTACGGGGACGCACTTTGATCGCGGCATCGCCAAGTAGCTGGTCAGCGGCACCTCGGTTGATAGCGCAGACGACGACGTCGACCGTGGCGCCCTGCGCTCGCAGCGCGACGGTGGCGTTTCGCACAGCGCCGCCGGTGGTGATCACGTCCTCGATGAGCGTCACCGCCCTGTCGGTGACCTCGCCGCCCTCCGCGAGGCGACGGGTGCCGTAGGTCTTAGCTCTGCTTCCGGACGAAGCGTGTCGGTAGCCCAGGGAGTGAGCTGACATGGTGGGGAGCGGGATCCCGCCGAGTTCGAGTCCGGCAATCACTTCAGTGCCGCTCGGTAGCAGCGGCACCATCGGCACCATCGCCTCGGCTACTTGGCGAAGGAGAGCTGGTTGGCCTTCGAACAGGTGCTTGTCGAAGTACTCCGATGACACCTGACCGGATCTGAGCACGAACCGCGGAGAACGCTGGGAACTCGGACAAGCGGTGTCAGGTCCTATGTGGCACGTCAGCGCCAGGATGCCGAGATGCACGACAGGTGACCGTCACGGTCGTCGTTGCCGCTGATCAACGCAGTGCTTTTCCTCAGCCGACCTGGGCTAGAGCCACCTCAGCGATGGTGACGTCCACCGGCTCTGGTGAGATGAATCCGGCGGTCTCGCGTGGTCACCCCCTTTGGCGGCACCGACCAGGGTGCGGCGAGATCCGGAGGGATGCACGACATGACTGACGAGACGTTGATCAATTCAGTACTGGAGCAGACGCGGCTGCTCGCATCGTGGGTTCGCGACGCCGACCCGACCCTACCGGTACCGAGTTGTCCGGACTGGACGTTGGCCGACCTTGTCGAGCATGTCGGGGCGACCCAGCAATGGGTTGCCACCCTCACCGAGGGACGAATCGTCGATCCGCAGGCAGCCTTCGCCGTGGCGTGGGAGGCGGCTCCGGCGCAGCCAACCGGCTGGCCGGACTGGCTACACAGAGGTGCCGGACGGGCTGCGGCGGCGTTCGCCGGCGCCTCGTCGGGCGCTGACATCTTCGATCCGTCCGGCAGCAACGACGGCCTCACCTTCTGGCAGCGTCGCCTTTTCGGTGAAATTTCGGTTCATCGGATCGACGCGGCACTCACGGTCGGGCGTCGGTATCAGCTCGCCGCTCCGCTGGCCGGGGTCGCCATCGACGACTGGCTCGACACGATCTCCTCGGCCGGATGGGCGGCAAACGTCCCCGGCTTCGCCGACGCGATGCGCGGCGACGGCCAGACCATCGCCCTGGTAGCCGACGACATCGACCGCGCCTGGATCCTGCACCGAGGTGACGCTCCGTTGACCCTGACCCGCGAAGGTCGGGCAACCGTGGCCGCCACCGACGTCGCGGTGCAAGGTCCGGCCGTCGACCTGCTGCACCTTGTCAGCCGGCGGCGGCCGCTGGGCGAGAACACAACATGCCGGGTCACCGGCGACCGGGACGAGTTGGACCACCTCATCGACAACATGAAATGGGTCGCCGCCTGATACCACCTGTCGGGCGTCGGCCCCCCACGGCGGCTGTCGGTAGCCGAAAAGGCATGAGGGGCGAGGGGTGGGTGTTCGAGCCCTCGCCCAGACAGGCAACCATGACCCTCGCTTCGCGAGTCAGTCGGTGCGGCCGTCTGAAGGTGGCAGGCCGTCACAAGACGACCGCTCAGTGAGACACCGCCGGGCAGCGGGCATGGCGAAGGGGGTTCGCTATCTGTCTCGAATGCGACGGCGTCCAAGACGAAGCCCGCGCGGATGAGTTCGTTCAGGTAGGTGCTCAGCGTGCGGTGATGGTTGCCAGCACGCCGCACCCCGTTGGGATTACTTCGCTTGCGAAACCACATCGTGGTGATCAGGCGGTCCCGCTTGGGAACCTCAGCGAGACCCTTCGGTTGATGGTCCCGACATCAGATGTGTCTCGACATCGTGAACTTTCGAAGCAGTCCCGGGTCGGTGCTTGACTGGGTCGATGTCGACGAGGCCGCGTGAGCCATGCGGTGAGACGGCGCTCGGCAGGGCGCGGGGGCGGCGTTGGTTGCTGACTGGGCGGCGGGTCCGGTCGATCACCCGTGCAGCGGCGTTCGTCGACGACGTGGGCTTCGCTCTGCTCTTCCCTTCCGAGGGTGTGCTCGTCCCGTCATTGTGGGAGGCAGTGGCCGGTGAGGACGCCGAGCCGTTCGCGACGGGGATGGGCGTAGACGAGCAGCGAGTGTGGGCGTGGAAGGATGAGTTACCGCGCCGCGGCCTTGCCTGGTACGGCAACTTCGTCGCCGGCCGCGGCTCGTTTCTATCGCCTTCACTCCTGCGGTGCCTCTACCCGGGGTACGGCGGGACGGATGATCACGCGGACTTTGACCTGTCGCCGGCGGCCCACGAGATCGCCGCCGCTCTCGCCGAAGGACCGCTGCCGAGTGCGACGCTTCGCGCTTTGATCGGCGACCGCAGCCGGTATCAGCGTGCCGCGGTCGAGCTGCAGCGCCAATTGCTGGTCACCACCGCCGGGGTCCAGGAACAGGTCTCCGGATGGCCTTCGACTGTGCTTGATCTGACGTGTCGAAGGTTCGACGTCGGTGGAGGGCGAGACCACCTGACCGCTGCGGACCGATTCATCGGCGTGGTGCTCGACGCCTCGGCCCGCGACCTGGCGCGGACCTTCCGATGGCCGGCCGTGGAGGCACGCGAACATCTCGACAGGCTTGTCGCTTCTGATCGGGCCGTGCCGTCCGGCAACCGCTATCTCGCTCCCTCGGTCGCTGGTCAGTTCCGCTAGCCAGCTTGAGTTATGTCCCTCCTTTTTCAGGGTGAGTCAAGTTTGGGTCAAGCGCCGGGAGGTGCCCACCCGTGCTGATCATGCGGCAGGACAGGATCGCAACCAAGACCGGAGCGGAACAGCGGACACATACTCCCGGCCCAAAGGTCGGCACCGCGTTTGTGAACCCGTCATCGTTGACAACTCCAGGGTCGCTTACGCCGAGATCCACGACGACGAGAGGGCGCCGACGTCGCCGTCCTCTAACCGGGGCTGTGGCGTGGTTCGCGACTGAGGGGTGGTCGTGGAGCGAGTCCTCTTCGACAACGGATAGCTTCGTAGCACACCTCGGGCGCGACACCTGCGCCGAGCTCGCGACGACCCGAAAGCGCACCCCGACCCGCCGACCGCAGACCAATGGCAAGATCGAACGCATTCACAGCACCCCGCCCGACGGCTGGGCGTTCCAGAAGTTCTACAACTCCGAATCAGCTCGCAGCGCCGCTCTGCCAGCATGGGTCCACCACTACAATCTCCAACGGCCACACACCGCGAATCGGCCGGAGGCGCCCAAGAGCCCGCTTGATCAAACTCACCGGTCGTACACCTAGGGCTTAGATGGCGAAGAACAGGTTCAGGTACCGCTCCGCCAGCCCCTGGTCGCCGCGGACCGTGCCGGAGTTCATCCGGTTGTAGGTGCGCAGCACGAGGCTCGCCGCGTCGAACTCGATCACCGCCGGCAGGTCATCGATCTCGCCGAGCCCGTAGGCCATGCCCTGGTTGCTGACCGAGACCTTGTAGTCGCCCCCGTTGCGCCCACTGACACGGATGCCGACGTCGAACGGCTGGGTCACGGTATCGGTGCGACAGGTGCCCTGCCACAGGGCGAACATGAACGGCACCAACAGGTCTGCAACGTCGCCGCTGAGGGCGTGCACCATGCCCCGCCCCTCCCGCAGGTCCCAGGTGTGCACTCCATAGTCCATCAACTGGCCGCCCGCGAAGAAGAAGGCCGGGACCGGACCCATGTAGGCGTGGGTCACCATCATCCCGGTCCAGTCCTCGGCATTGAGCGGTGTGAGGATCCCCTGCATCGTGTCGAAGTCGTCGTGCAGCCGCTGGACCATCTCCTGCTGGGACATCGACCGGAACGCGGTGGCCCCCTGGTTGGCGAGCTCCGCCATGACCGTCAGCCCGTGTGCCGGAGGGACCGTGCCCTCTCCACGAGCCGCGGCGAACGCACGGAAATAGCCCTCGGTGGTGTCGACGATGTGGCCGACGACATCACGCGTCGTCCAGCCCGCGCACGGGGTCGGCGCCTCCCAGGTCGCGGGATCCTCGATCATCGCGAACATCGAGGCGGCCTGCTCGCGCACCACCCGGAGGATGGTGTCCTTGCCCTCGAAGGTCATCGCGTTCCACTCACTCATGTCCCACACCTCTCCTGTGGTGAGTCAGGGTGCTCGCGAGCGTGTGGCTACTCGTCGAGCTGGAGGCCACCGAAGTACATCAGCGGATCGCTCAGCAGCTCGATCTGGATGCCGTCGGGGTCCTTGAAGTACATCGACTCCTCGATGCCGCGATCCGGTCCGGCGTACGGCAGGCCGGCCTCGTCGAGACGTGCGCGGACCTCCTCCCACCGGTCCCTTGGGCAGGAGATGGCGATGTGCTGCACGCTGCCGATCGACTCGACCCCCGGCTCGAGGCCCAGCCCCGGGAAGTCGAAGAAGCCCAGCAGGGTCTTGTTGCCCAGGTCGAAGAAGAAGTGCGAAGACCCGGCGTAGTCACGGTTTTCCACCAGCTCCACCAAGGGGAATCCGAGCAGATCCTGGTAGAACTGGATCGTCCGCCCGACGTCGGAGCAGATGAATGCAGCATGGTGAATGCCGCGCCCCGGTGTCGAGGGACGGTCTTTCGAAGGCTTGAGATACTTCCCCCGAAGCTCCGCGCGCCGCTCCTCGAGCCCGGCCAGTTCGACGTCAGTGGGCATCGCCCCGCCCCCATTCCCCGGTACCTGATATCGCGTTCAACTATATCTGCCGTAGTCCGCAGGTGGCACACAGGTAAGCCCTAGTGGATGAGGACCCGCTTGGACGTGCACTGACGGGACGCGTGGCTGCCATCTCCAAGGCATCGACGACCAGCTCGGTGGGGGTGGTCCACGATCGACCAGCCCACCCCTGCGGAGAACATGTGAGGACCGTGGCACAGAAGACCCGCCCTCGCTCGAGCGGTGTTGAGTGATGTCGGCGACCTACAGCCGATCGGGCCCATGGGCGAGGAACGGGGGGTCACATCGTCAGGCCAGGTCGCCTCGGAGCGGTCGTTGCCTCGAGCGCGCCGCGTCGTTTCGTCTGGTTGCTCCGGTCAGGGCGGGTCAGACAGACTCGGGGGATGAGGGTGCCGGATCCCGAGACCATTCCCGGTCTGTTGACTGCCGCGCTCGAGAGGGACGCCGGCGCAGCGTGGCTTCATGCGGACGATGGGACGCTGTCCTACGGCGGCGCAGCTGCTCACGTGGTCCGGGTTGCGGAGCGACTCCGCGACCGCGGCGTACGGCGTGGCGACCTCGTGATCATGACTGCTCGCACCACGCCGTCGTACGTTCTCTGCTGGCTGGCGCTCACCTCGATGGGCGCAGTCGCCGTGGCCACCGACCCCGCCGGCACCGCCGACGAAATAGGAGGTCTGATCCGCCAAGTGCTCCCCCGGGTGATCGTCACCGATGCGGCCGTCCGGACGCTTGTCGTGGCGGCATGCGGACAGCTCGCTGTCGAGGTAGTCGATCTTGATGCTGAGCTCGGCGACTGGACCAACGAGAGCGCCGTCGCCACGTTCCCGTGGAATGGTTCGGTCACTCCCGATGACCTGGCTGTCCTGATCCCCACTTCGGGAACCACCGGCAAGTCAAAACTCGTCATGCAGACGCACCGAGCCTACGCGATGGCAGCGGTCGGTTTCCCGTACTGGATGCAGCTGACGGCCGAGGACCGGCTGATGACCTCCCTGCCCCTTTTCCACATCAATGCACCGGCGTACTCCGTGTTGGGCTCACTCGCCGTGGGCGCGGGTCTGGTCTTGGTGCCCCGCTTCTCGGCCAGTGGGTTCCTCGAATCGGCCCGCCGTCATCGCGCGACCGAGTTCAACGCGATCGGCGCGATGTTGGAGATCGTGATGCGTCAGCCGGTCCGACCCGACGACGCCGAGACCGACCTGAGGCTCTGCTACACCGGCCCCTCCCCGGGTCGGGCTTGGCAGGAGGCGTTCGAGGAGCGGTTCGGCCTGCGGGTCGTCTGTGGCTATGCCCTGTCGGAGTCGCCGTACGGCCTGATCTGGCGACATGCCGAGCGGCCGTTCGGTACCCTCGGCTCGACCCGCCAGCACCCTAGGTTGGGCACCGTGAACGAGGCTCGGGTGGTCGATGAGGAGGGTCGGGACGTCGCGACGGGAGAGGTCGGCGAGCTCTTGCTGCGCAACCCGACCGTCATGCGGGGCTACTGGCGGATGCCGGAGCAGACCGATGCGACGGTGGTCGGCGGCTGGCTGCACACTGGCGACCTCGTCACCGCGGACTCGGATGGCAACTACACATACGTCTCGCGGCTGAAGGAGGTGTTGCGGCGGCGCGGCCTGAACCTCTCGCCGACCGAGGTCGAGGATGCGATCGCGGCGCATTCCGACGTGCTCGAGGTAGCCGTCGTCGCGGTGCCCTCGGAGCTGACCGAGGACGAGGTCAAGGCCTTCGTCGTCGCGGCACCGGGCCGCAGCCTCGACTTCGAACAGCTGAGGGTGTGGACGGCGGCACGGCTCTCCGGATTCAAGGTCCCACGGTTCTGGCAGGCCCTGGATGCGCTCCCCCGCACGCCGACGGCCCGGGTGGCCAAGTACCGGCTCCCGGTGGGCCACTCCAGCGACGAGTACGACGCCCAGCCCGACGTTTCCGAACTCGACCCCAAGAATGCGCGATGATCAGCTACCCGACCCGCATCGGCACCTCCGACGAAACATCGATCCAATTGCTCGGGCACGATCTCGCCGAGGACCTGCTCGGCAACGTCAGCTTCGCCGAACTCCCAAGATGAAGGCGCAGTTCGGTTGGACCCCCAGCTACAGCTGGCGCGCCCAGTAGGAACGCCCACTGGGTCGCGCGGACGTCCGTCCTGCAGGCCGGGAGTGTCGCAAGCGGCAGGCCGCTCGGGAACCAACCGGCCGCGGTAGAGGCGCCCCCAACCCGACCCCCTTATTTCGTAAGCGGACCGTCAATTGCGACGGCGCGGTCGCGGTACCGAGTAACGGTTCGTGTTCGTCTGTGCTGCGCAGAGTTTGTAAGGCTGCCTGCGCGCTTCATCAGAATCTTGCGCCTGAGCCAAGCCGCACTCGCGCATCGAACTGCTGCACGGAGTAACCCGATTGAGCGCTGAGCGAGTCACCGGACTTCCTGAGCTGACCACCACCGAGCTGGTGGCCCATGACCGCGTTGCACAGGCGAGGTTGTCGAAGTTGGCGTGCCTCGTTTCGACATCGAAGTCGGCTGAATTCCGCGAATCTTGGCATGGCTGGGTCATCGGACAAGCGGGCTTTGGGGCGGTGCTGAGCTGACCAAGCTCTCTCGCTGCCGGCGATTGACGCGTCCATCCGATGGTCGTACCGTCCGCAGTAGAGGCGATGAGGATCGTTGAATGACGGTTCGTACGGGGGGTTCGCATGTTCGCTCAGGTGATTCAAGGTAAGACGTCGGACCCGCAAAAGTTGGCCGCCGCCATAGATCGGTGGAGGCAGGAGCAGGCGCCGGATGCGACCGGATGGTTGGGCACGACGGGCGGAACGACCGCGGACGGCCGATTCATCGCTGTTGCCCGCTTCGAGTCCGAGGAGGCGGCCCGCCGCAACAGCGAGCGGCCCGAACAAGACCACTGGTGGGCCGAGACGGAGAAGCTGTTCAAAGGTGGAGCCAGCTTCCTGGAAAGCGCCGACGTGACTGAGGACCTGCGGGGCGTCCCCGACGAGGCGGGGTTCGTGCAGATCATGCAGGGCCGGGGCAGGGACCCGGAGCGGGCCAAGCAGCTGATGGCGGAGGACTCCGACAAGTGGGCGGCAGTGCGACCCGAGATGATCGGCAGCGTCACCGTCGGGCATGACGGCGGTGCGTACACCATGATGATGTACTTCACCTCCGAGGCCGACGCCCGTGAGGGCGAACGCAGGGAGATACCGGCGGAGTTGCGGGCCAACATGGAGGAACTGAACAAGCTTGCGGTCGGCCAGCCCGACTTCTTTGACCTCGAGAAGCCGCTCATTCACTCACCAAAGAGCGCAAACCCGTGACGGCGTAGCAGAGCCGATTTATGGCGGTCTGTGGTCAACGAGTTCGTCGCGGGAATCGAGCTCCGATCGGTGGTGTCGGGCCAGGTCCCGGAGTCACGGCGGCGGTAACCGAGGCGAGGAAGTACTCGACCTCTTCGGCAATGGTTGGCCGCCAACATCTACATCCCACCGGAAAGATCGGAACGCGGCGCTCAAGCTGGGCTGGCATCTGCCCGAGCGGGCCAACATCGGCTGGCCAATGGCGCGGAAATCTTGCCCCAACCGGCCGGAACGGACGTGGATGCCTTTGTTGCCAATCACTCGGGGTCATGCTGGGCTCCCGCTCATCGGTTTCTAGGTTGCGTCACGATCGTTGCTACACGTCAGAGCGGAGAGCCTGGAGACAAATACGGCCGACGGGCGGGTGAGGGTGCATCTTTGTTCAACGTGCGCGGCCGCCACGGCAGACCCCAAGGTGCGCCGGCAGCTACATGTTTGCCCCGCGCCCCAGGACAGTCAGCGCTTCGTCAAGTTGGCGCTCTTAGCTGTTGTGGTCATGTCCGTGTCTGTTGCTTGCGTGGGGCGCGAGCCGCAAGGGTAGCTCCGCAGGCTCGGTGATCCGGGCGTCGCGTCAGATCTGTCAAGGGAGAGGGAGCCGTTACATGCTGTCGCAGTACACGCCGGCCGCCACGTTGCCGACCGCCGACATGTCCAAAGCTCGTAACTTCTATGAAGGCACGCTCGGCCTCACCGCCCTCCGTGATGAGACGGGTGGGGTTCTCTTCGCGTGCGGCGATGCGGGACTGTTTGTCTACGAGTCTCAGTACGCCGGCACCAACAAGGCCACAGCCGCCAGCTTCGAGGTGCCTATCTCGTTGTTTCAGGGCGAGGTCGACGCGCTTCGCGCTCAGGGGATCGAGTTCGTAACCTTCGACGCACCAGACTTGGATTGGGACAATGGCGTCGCGTCGATGGGTTCGTCGATGCGAGCCGTCTGGTTCAGCGACCCAGACGGCAACATCATCAACGTCGTCTCGTCCGGCGAAAGCTAGGGCTCGGATCGTCAGTCACCGTCAGCCCGACCCCCAAGAGCCGCCGATGACCTCCTGAAACGCACCGTCCCGTCAGACCCAGTTCACCACCGGGCACTAGGCGAGTGACTTGGGCACCGTAACCGCGGGTGCCCACCCTTCCGATGCCCGCCGCCGCTCCGACAGGGTGGGCGAGGACTCGATGGATTTCTGTTCGGCGGCGACCGACGCCCGGTAGCGCTCCACTTGACGGGCCTTTTCGTCACGAGACCATCCCAGCGGCCCGGCCACTAGATCGGCGACCTCCTCAGCAGCCTGTGACGTGGCGTCGCGGGCGAACAGGCGGGCCCGGGTCCGGCGGGCGAAGATGTCGTCGAGAGTGACGACCATCTCGTGCTGTGCGGCGTAGACGGCTTCGGCCCTTCGGTAGGGCAGGCCGGGCACGAGCGGCTGGCCCAGGGCGGGGTCGGCGGCGATGAGAGCCAGGACCGCCGTCGCGTCGCCGCCGTATCGGTTCTTGAGGTGCTCGTCCTCCACCACGCCCTGACCGGCCGCGCCGCGGATGGCCAGCGACTTGGTGCGGCACTCCCTCTCTGGTCTAGGACCTGCATCACCTGGTCGACGGTGTCTTCGGCCATCTGCCGATACGTCGTCAGTTTCGCCCCCGGCGATGCTGACCAGATCGCTCGCCGAACGAGTCACTCGGTGGCGCCGGGACAGATCGGCGGTCTTTTCGCCGCCGCCGGTCTTCATCAGCGGACGCAGGCCGGCCCAACTCCCGCGGACCTCATCGATGCCCAAGGGTCGCTGAAGCGAGGGGTTGAGGTTCGCCAGGAGGATGTCCACCTCAGTTCCGGACACGTACAGATCGTCGAGCGGACCGGAGAAGTCGGTGTCGGTGGTGCCGATGTAGACGAAGTCACCCCACGGGACGGCGAACACGCTGCCAGATCCACCGCCGGCGGCGAGGATGACGGCCACGTCTTGAACCTCGACCGCTGACGCCGGAACCGCCATGTGCACGCCGCGCGCCGGCCGCATCATCTCGTGGCCCGGACCGACGTCGGCGGCCGTCACCTCATCCATCCACACTCCGGCCGCGTTGACGACGCATCGAGCTGACACGTCGATTCGACCTTGGCCGGTCTCGACCCGAGCACCGATGGCCTTACCGTCGCTGTCCTTGATGATCTCCACCAGCGGCAGGTAGTTCGCCACGACCGCCCCGTGGTCGGCCGCCGTCCGGGCGATCATCAGGGTCAGCCGGGCGTCGTCGGTCCGAGCGTCGTAGTAGAGAAGCGCGCTGTGGAGTCGGTCCGGCTTCAGGTTGGGCATGAGGTGAAGCGCCTCAGCTCGCGTAAGCCGCCGGTGGCGCCCAACAATCGCGGAGCCGCCCACCAGGTCATAGAGAAACAAAACGATCCGGAAGGCATGGGCGACGAACCTCGGAATCAGACCGCCCCGAGTGTAGATCGGGATCATGAAACCCAACGGACGCACCAAGTGAGGAGCGTTCTCCAGCAGCCGCCTTCGCTCCCGAAGCGCCTGCCACACAATCTTGACGTCGCCGTGCTGAAGGTAGCGGATGCCGCCGTGCACCATCTTGGACGACTTCGAGGAGGTACCAGAAGCGAAATCGTCTCGCTCCACTAGAGCAGTGCGCAGCCCCCGTGACGCAGCATCCAGGGCCACCCCAGCGCCCGTGATGCCCCCTCCAACGACGAGAACATCAAACGTCTCGGTGGCCAACCGTTGCAGTGCCTGCGCCCGATCGAAGACCATTGGCGAAGCTGCTTTGACCATGAGTTCATTCCTTCCCACCACGGTGCGCGTCGCGGAGCTATGCAAAGGAGTGGTTTGGATCGAGAAGCCGCCTTGTTTACGCGAGTGCTCGTACCCTAGAACTGAATTCAGATCCACCCCAACTGAGATCCATTCCCCCGGCTGGTAAGAACCCGGCAGAAGGCCCGAGATACATCCAGCTATTTGGAAGTCACGCCTTTGCGGCGGAGGGGCATTGTCCTAACCCGCAGACCTGGCAGCCCAGCAGCTGCCGGTCCGGCCCGCCGCGAACACCTCGACGCGGCCGTTCGTGATGCTCCTGATGGTCTCTGGCTCGGCTCCGTCCTGCTGGAACCGTAAGCGGTCCGATGAGCGCATCACAGGGTGACATCGGCCAATCGGCGGACTGGGAGGACGGTGGGATCAGAGTCACACAGGGGAGTCAGCCCTGAGGTGGCCGCATCTGTATCCGGAGGGCTTCCATGTCCATGCTGGTCCCGTGTTCGATGAGCTTCCCATTTTGGATCCGGAGGATGTCGATGAATTCCCATTCGACCCGGTTGCCCGTGGGGGGAGGTCCCACAACTCGCCGCGGTGGGTGCCGCGGACGTCTTGCGCGGCCACCAGGTCTCGTTCTGCGAGTTGCTCATCGATCTCCAT